>CAZMKE010000004.1:0-342401 GCA_964566945.1 uncultured Verrucomicrobiota bacterium
CGGGGGGTTGGGACTGCCAACACCATTTCCTGTCCGATTCCGACCCTCGCCTCCAGTGTAGTGGAGGGGTAGCCCTGAAATGGCACTCCGGCTGCTTCCAGTATCCGAAACCGACAGGCCGAGAACCTCGCATGCGGACGCTGTTGCGTTGCAGCGACTTGCGATAAGACCGCCCGGATAAGGCGTTGGTTGAAAACCGACCCTCGCCTCATTGGTGAAGCACATCCGAGACGAGGGTTCGATTCCCTTACACCGCTCCATTGATAATCAGCGACTTACGAATGAGTGCAAGTAAAACTGCGCCTTTTTGCGGGTGCGATGAACTCGACTCAAGCTGCTTCACTTTGACAGACGAGTCTTTTAACTCAGGTCTGTCGGAACGCCGGAACCTTTACGCTCAGCTTCCCAGCAGTTAAACCCGACGAAAGTGCCTTCAGGGGTCTTCAATTTAGTATCGTAGCTGCAAACCCGAGCGCCATATTTGGAAAAACATCGCGGAAAACAAATTATCGCGTAACGCTGAGGAGATAAATTTTCAATTCAATAGTAGAGCGATGCAAGGCGCATCGCATCGAAGAACAACGAAATAGATGATCATGAATGCCTTACCAATTCCAAGGAAGGAAAGGAGTCGGCAGTTGAGCGCAACCGACTGGAATATAGTTCTCGCCGCCGGCGACGGCGTCGTGGACGCACTCGAAAGGCTATGGCTGCGGGCGTTACCGGCAGTCCGGGGGTATTTGTGCGCTCGGATTCAGGACCACGCTGAGGCTATGGATGTCGAAAGCGACTTTTTCCAAAAATTTCAACAGATTTGCCGCAAAGCGGACAGAAATCTTGGCAGCTTTCGTTCCTTTACGTTTGGGTGCCTCCAGCATTACCTGAAATCATATTGGACCCGAAAAGGAGCCTTAAAGAGGGGCGGAAAGGCGGAAGTTTTCAGTGTCGACGCGATGACGGACGATTCAGGGGCCTTCCAACTTCCCGACAATGCGACCATTCAGCCAGACAAAGCATTCGACAGACTTTGGTTGACGCATTTGATGAACGTTGTGCAGAACCAGCTGAGAAATGGTTACGAAGCCCGAGGGAAAGGTAGGGTTTTTGACCTGCTGATACTCGAAATCGACAGCCCTCCGACTGACATTGCATACGAGGAAATGGCTGGCAAATTGGGCTTGAAGCCAAACGCCCTAAGACAGGCTATGTTCAGGTTGCGACAGGATTATCGTCGGCTGCTGCTAAGTGAAATCAGTCAAACCGTTTCGAATGTGACGGAGTTCAACTCAGAAGTTAGAGAACTCATGGCCATTTTCAACGGGTGACGGACAACAGTCCCACGTTGGCCTATTTGCCGGAGGGTTGCGCACGTAACATGAGATTCGCAAGGCGGATTTTCGCTTGATTGAGCTCTTTTGGAGTGATCTTGCCGCCAGCATTCCCATTTTCGTTTCGCATTCTCGTTACCGCTTGGGTTAGCTCCTTGGCGGCATCAACAAAACGCCCTTCTTTCTCGAAGGCTTCCGCCAAGCCATTGCGAGCTTGAAATCGTTCCTTCGGACTGAAGAGGAGATTCGCCTCTGCCAAATCAGAAGCTCGGAGAAAGGTGTTTTCTGCTTCGTCCAATTTGCCGCGAGTTAGTAGCGTTTGACCAAGATCGATCATCGCCTCAAGTGTTTTCGGATTGTTTGTACCAAAACTTGTTATGCAACTGCTCAAGACTTCGCGTCTCAGCACCTCAACTTCCGGAAGATTATTCGTTCCACGCCCCAACGATCGTGCCAAATTGAATATTGTGTCTCGGGTGTGGTAGTGAACACTTCCAAGGCTTCGGCGCGCCAGATCCAGTTGGGTTCGGTACATTTCCTGGGCTTTTTGGTGCTCGCCAACAGCATCTAAAAAGTTCGCATAATTTCCGATTGTTATGATGGAATCTACATGATTTGAACCGAGTAGTGACACCTGTTTTTCAAGGGTTTCACGAAAAGAGTTCGCGGCCCGATTCCAAAGCTCTTTTTGAGGCGCACCGTTCGTTTGCTTCCCTTCTCTGTACCACAGGACCGCAAGCTCCATGCGGGCGCTTAGAAACGAGGGATGATCTTCACCAAACAAAGAGCGCGCTCTCTCAACCTTTGCTAATACGAGCGGTTCGGCCTCGGAGTAGTGGTTTACCTCCATAAGATAGAGGGCGAGTGAGTTCGACGCGTGTTGCACCCACTGACTGTTCGCACCAAAAACCGACAGGCTCTCATTGATCAGTTCTTGTTGGCTTCTAACGGCATCTTCAGGAAAGCCGCGCCTCCATAAGAGCGTGACCAACGAGTCCCTTGTATCGAAAACATCTTCATGCCGGGGTGAAAGGGTCATTTTCTGTCGTGCGAGAGTCTTTTCGAGTAAGTCCCCCGCTTCTGAGAACTGGGCCAAGTCCATCAGCGTGGTAGCAAGGCGCCGCTGTGTATTCAGAGTTTCGGGATCGTTTTCTCCCAAACGGCTTCTTCGCCCGGCCAGCACAGTACGCAACACGGTCGCCGACTCCTTGTAAAGATTTAAATCACGCAGGAGTCTTGCATACTCATATAGAGAATCGAGGGCCTCGATACTATTTGAGCCGCTAAGGCGCTCGCTAATCTTCGTGGCGCGTTCGAGATGGGGCTTTGCGTCAAGGTATCGCCCCAAACTCCAATAAGCTCTGGCAATCGAGCGCCGGACTTGCAGTTCACGCGACAAATCCGGAGAGGAGCCGCTGACGCTTTGCTTAAAGGTGGTCGCAATCGACGCACTTGCTCTGTCTAGGAGGTCCACGACTCTCACTGGAGAATTTTTAGGTGACAAGCCTTGCGGGCTGAGGCTTTTCACAAAAAAGGTCGTGACGTCATCTGCTATCTTGCGCTCGCGTAGGGCAGCCTGCCATTGGAGAAGAACAGTTGCTAGACCAACTACGGCAAAGGATGCTACGCCTACTGATATGACACAGAGCTTTGGATGCCGCCGACAGACCTTCATTATTTTTTGTCCACGTGAGTAGTCAAGGGCATGGACGAGAGCATTATTCAAGTACCGCTCAAGATCGTCGGCCAACTCTTTTGCCGAGGCATAACGGTTTCCAGGCTCCTTGCTCAAGCATTTAAGGCAAATTGCTTCTTGCTCCGCATCCACTAGGGGGTTGATAGCAGAGGGATTGGCGGGTCGGTCGCTGAGAATCTTCTGAAATAATTCTTCTTGCGAACCTGCGATGAATGGGAGTCTCCCGGTAAGGAGTTGATAAAGAATTACGCCCAGCGCATATACGTCGGCAGAAGTCGTGATATCGTTAGCACTCACCAATTGTTCCGGAGCCATGTAGGCCGGGGTTCCTACTGCTACCCCAAACGGGGTCAGAGGCTCAAAGGCGTCTATAGATTTTGCCAAACCAAAATCCGCGACGAGAGCCTCTTCGCTTTCATCGAAAAAGATGTTTCCGGGTTTCAAGTCTCGATGAAGCACTCCCGCTTGATGCACACGATGAACAGCCAGGGCGAGTTTCATAACAAGCGTCGCAATGGAGGCCTTGCATTTATCGATGTCCTTTTGTGTGAGCCTGGTGTTCGTCGGGTTCGGGAGTTGCATTACGGATAACCTTTGAGAAAGGCTACCGCCTTTTGCTAATCTCATCGTGAAGTAGAGTTGGCCTTTCTGTTCTCCCGACTCATACACGGTGAGCACATTCGGATGGTTTACACGTGCGAGCAATCGCACTTCTTCCCGAAACCGCGCCTCACGGTCTTCATCATCAAATCCAGTAAAAGAAATTACCTTTAAGGCGACTGATCGGTTTAAGCTCTTCTGAAGGGCCTCGTAGACGACGCCCATACCGCCTTTGCCGAGTTTGCGGATGATGATTAAATCCCCGGAAGCCCCAACTTTATCGCCAGGCTCCAGGATGTCTTCGCTCGCCCGGTCTTCGCGGAGCAAGCCAGCGGCCTGCTGGAGCGCACAATGGACGCACATAGGTCCATTCTCCTCGGCGGTCAGAGGTTTGCCACAAACGGCACAACCGGATTTTTCGTCAGGATTCACGATTTTACTGTAGTTATGTGATTTATTCCCCATTCTCGCCAGGAATGTCCCTCAGAGCCATCGCGCGCTTGAACACATCCATAATTTTCGTGAGCGTCTCCGTTTCTGAAGATTGTTCATCGGAAGGGGTCGTCTTAAGGGTTTCGACATTGCCTTGAGCTGTACGGATAATGGCGATCTTTCCAATGCCTTCGCATTTAATACTCGTTGGATTTCCATTTAGGTCGTAATTTATTTCCAAGTCGTAAGCCTTACCATGCTCAGTAAACTTAAAGGTTGCTGCTCGTTGATTTTCGCCGTATTCAATGTCCAACACCTTTCGCTCCTCTTCGACCACCTCTATATGGGATGCGCGCAACTGTTCATCTTTGAAGCGCAGATTGCAAAGTAGGTTTGTTACAGTCGCAATGCGGCTGATTTCTGTGGTAGACTGCGGCAGATTCAAAAACGTGCGATGGTAATTCTTCTTTGAGTCACCGGAGCTTAGGGATTCAACGTCGTAATCAGACGTGTAGGTAAGCGTTTGGGTACGGCCGTTAACGGTGAGGCTCAGCAAATTCCCCACGCTATCGTAGGAGAACCGAAGCTCATCTCCTTCGTCCCGCACAAACTCAAGCATACCTTCCGCCGTGTAGGTGAACGTCGCTCGCCTTCGTCCCTGGGAGTCCCTTAAAAATGAGCAGAGGCCCGTCTTCGGATCACAACCGAATGAGATGTGCATACCTTGGAGATTCTCGAGCCGAGCAAGGCAACTCGCTTCGTACGTTAATTCGAGGCCATCGCCCGTCGAATTCATCCGTTTGACCAGCCGACCCTTGTCGTCAAACGTTTCAGTGCTCCCATCGCTACGCACGCGGCTGTAATGCCCGTCCGGGTGCTTTTGCAGTGTCGAGGTGCCGCGACCGAAGGCGTGATAAGTTCCGGCTTTGGGAGAGATGCCCTTGTACAGCGCCTTTAAATCTGTCTTGCGCAGTTCCCCGTCAGAATAGACGCGGGATCGATAAGCCTCGTAGATGCTGGGCGGTTCAAGTCCTCCTGTGGCCGCATCCACGCGTTGCCGCTCCTGCACTAAATACTGCACCTCAGCCTCGCGTGCTTCCTCACTAGTTCTCTCAAGGAAATATCGTTCCTCGAATGCATCAGACTCTATTACCAGCAGACATGGACCTTCTTCTCTGACGTAGGCGTTTGGCCCAAAAGTCCAGTGGCGCCCAAACATAGAAACCTCGCCCGCGAAAGAATTGTAGTCGATTTCGAAGCCGATGGCGGGATCCGAACTTAGGTTCAGCAGCTTTATTTGGAGAAAGCAATTCAGAGTGCGCTGATTGACTTTAAGAGGCGATACTTCAAGTGCCCGGCCACGACTCAAGAAGAACCCCATCATCAATATCAAGAAGGCCCGTGTGGCGGAGGCAGTTTTGTTAAGGTTTGCACTCCAGCGGAACATGGGGCTGAGGCGTCGGCTGTTTCTGGGGCGTTTCATTCGACTAGTTAAAGAAAACTCCCAGAATGAGGTCAAGGCGAGTTTAGCTCCCGTTTTCAGGGTCTGTGGCAGAATTTGTGGGCCAAAATGGCGCATCAAGAGGTTTTGGATGCGGCTGCACTGTGGGACACCCTGACGCAAAGCCGCGCTTGCGCGCTTGATGACGAGTTTTTCGGGTTCCTCGACTAATTCAGTGGGTGGAGGGGTAGAGGCGGGATGCTTGCGGGACGTTCCTGGGAAGAATCTTGTCCTTTCGCGCCCAGTGGAAAGTGCCACCGAACGCAGGATAAGAATCCCTGGAATGCTCCGCGGAAGCCTTTATTCATGCGATTCCGCTGTTGCTCCATCGTCTTGATCCCGTGGCCATAGCCAACCAGCGTTCGATGAATATACACTCAGTGTCGGCATGAACATCAAGGATTCCCTCTCTGCAAAATCCTGGATTATTCCACTGAAATAGTCGAAGAACCGTTTTTCGCAGTAGGCCATGAATTGCAGGTGCATCCCGGAGGCTGGGGCCAAGTGGTCACCACAAGTCCGTCAGCGTCTTTGGCCCGTTTTTGGCCTGAAACAGGGCGTTTTTCAGTGTTCTGGTGCAAGTGGCTACCCATGGATTCTGCTATGGATGCCGTTTTCATAAGTCCGCGTCTGCTCCTGCGTTTTGGTGCATGGCAGGCCGTAACGGGACAGCACGCCTTTGCTTATTACCCTTAGCGGATACGCAGGGCCAGAGAGCCTGGCCTGCCAGTCGCTTGGAAGTGACTAACCGCTAGCAGTTACAAAAAGATTAGAACAGGAGAATTATGAAACGAAAATGGTATAACTTGATGCAGGCAATTGCCCTCGTCGGGGCACTTGCGACTAGTGCATCTTACGCGGACGGCGTGAAAGTGGGAGAAGTCGGCGGCTGGAACGTCAATGTTTCGGTCAAAATCGAAGACCTCAAGGCGTTTTTCAACGATTGCGGTAAGTTCGCATCGGACGCTTGGAAAAAGATGTTCACTCGTCACCGCGAATTCCAGCAGGTGTTCACGATTAATGGAAAGAACGTGGTCGCCGTGCCTGTGCGCAGTGATGCGGGGGGACTCGCCTGACCCACAACATCAACTTTGATCCCGCTTGGCGGCACAACGTTCGAGTCCGTGTCTTGGTAGCAAACGTGCCGGCTGGGCGCAATCCGGGAGACATGCTTTTTCAGCAGAAATACGACGAGGACTGGGGGACCGATCCGAACATCGGCCCGGTGATGAAGCATGGTGACGTCGTTGACTTCAATCCCGGCCATGGCCGCTACATGGCCAGCCGCAGCGGAACCAAATATTGGGGTTCGGTGATATTGTTCGCTGACGCCAATCTCACGCCCGCCGAGATAGAGCAATTACCTGGTCACATCAAAGTGTCCTGGTAAAAATCAGTCCCATTGTTAAGCGCCGGGGCGCGGTATGTGAGCATACCGCGCCCCGTGTTCTTTGGTGGCGGTATCCTCCGAAACGGTACGACCAACGTAGCCGGTTTTCCGTTCGCCTTTGGTGTTTCAGATTCAAAGTCCGTCGCAAGCGTCATCGTTTTGGCCATTCCGGACCTTCAAGTGCGGCGTATCTGCGCAGCAAGGGTATTGCTCAGTGGGTTTCTTCTGCTGAGGTCCAACTCCACGGGAATTTATCTCTCCACCGCTAAGGACTGTCAGCAAAAACGTCAGCAAAGGTGTTGGAAACGTGATGGGTCGGGTAGTGGAGGTGTAGTGCTTGACTCATCGGCAAAATGGGGCATTTTTAGCCTCGAAACGACGCTTGAGGCGACCGATTCCGACCCTCGCCTCCGACTCGAAAGAGTTTACGCGCAGCCACTTCTGAATGTGAACCACTCAAAGTTCCAGTAAAACTTCCAGTAGTTTCATCACTCCGGCAAAAATGCCGTCTCTCCATGACTGAAAAGGAAACATGAAAGTGAGGCATCCCCTGTTCGAGCGTGCCGGCTTTACGTCGAAGACACAAAACCAAGCGTCAGAAGCGCCTGCAAACAAACGACAGAGAGGTTGGCCATCGGCTCTGGCACGCCGAGAACGAAGCGTACGAGCAGCCCGCGATCAACCTGCAAATCGCCCGCGCTTAAGTCTGCCTAAGTCAAGCAGTCCGGGATGAATGGCAACGCGAACGGATTGCCAAACAAAAGCGGCAGCCTAAGGCCCGCGAACCGAAAGGCGCTCGCGTGGCCCCCTCCGGAGAGCCGGAGCGCTAAAGCCTCGACTGGCACGCGAAAACCCTCTACGTTGGTTTAATGAGACTCACGGCCGAGATCGGAAACACCGCGCTTCCCGAACTGATCAAAGAGGTTCAGGCGGGCAATGAGGTCTTGCTCACGCAAGGCAACAAGCCCGTGGCCAAGCTCGTGCCCGCTTTGGAGCGCGTTGCCGCTCCCCCAACCCCCGTTCGGTTCCGCGCGCTCAAAGGCCATCGCGTGCTCACCCCGGCCATTTCCCAAAGCGACATCGCTGACGATATTTTCCGCCGCTGATGATCGGCCTGGACTGCAACATTCTGGTTCAACTTGCCTTTGCCGATCACCCGTCGCACCCCCAGACGCTAGCCGCCGTCGAACAAGAGACTAACAGCGGCGAGAAGCTGGCGGTTGTTTCTCTGGTCATTACCGAGTTCCTCCACGTTTCGACTGACCCACGCCAGTTCTCGCCGCCATTGGCAATGGCCGAGGCCATTGAGTCCTCGCGCCGGTCAAAGCCAAGCCCCTCCATGCGGCCCAAAAGACGCCCCTGTAAATGACGCACGCCGGCCAGGAGGACGGCAAGCCTGCCCTCGGCCCAGGTGAATTCCGGCCATTCTTTACGCTTGTGGATATCCATGTTTAATCTCCGCAACTCTTGCGGAGATTATACCCCCTATTCTCCGCAAAAGGCAGCCACAATCTCCGCAGACCTTGCGGAGATTAGGGCGGCTATTCTCCGCACCGGTTTAAAGGTATAAGGCGCAAGGCGTTATTACCGGCCGTGGGCCAGTTCCCACCCGAAGCGGAGAATCAGGACGAGGACGATGCCGAGGAAAAAGCGCCGGACAAATTCGCTGCCTTTGAGGATGGCAAGGTGCGAGCCGACCATGGACCCGGCAATGTTGGCGGCGGCCATGGGGAGGGCGTAGCGGAAGAGGATATTCCCGGTGGCCGCGAACCAGATGAGGGCGGCGATGTTGGTGGAAAGGTTGACGACTTTGGCGCTGGCGGAGGCGTGGAGGAAATCGAGCGCGAAAAGGCCGACGAACGCGATGATGAGAAAGCTGCCGGTGCCCGGCCCGAAAAAGCCATCGTAGAAGCCGATGCTGCACCCCACGGCCACCGCGGCCCAGAATTGGGAGGGAGCGGAGAGGCGCAACGGGTGGGAGGGGACCCCCTTTTTGCGGGTGTAGGTGTAAAAGGCGACGGCCAGGAGGAGCAGCAAGATGACGGGCTTGATGACTTTCGGATTGAGCAGGCTGACCGCGCGAGCGCCGAGAAAGGAAAACACGAAAGCGCAACCGGCGGCTGGCAGGAGGATGCGCCAGTTGAGTTGGACCCGGCGGGCGTATTGGGCGGTGGCGACGGCGGTTCCACAGATCGAGGAGAACTTGTTGGTGCCCATGATGGCGGGCACGGCGGCGGTGGCGCTGGCCGGCAAAAAGACGAACAGCGCGGGCAGCTGGATCAAGCCACCCCCGCCGACGATGGAATCGACGAAACCGGCCAGGAACGCGAATAGGATCAAAAACAGCATGCGGCGGGCAGCTTTTTAAACGGGGCGGGGGCGGAGGGCAACTCCGCGAAAGGCCGGCCGTGGGGTGGGGGGCGAAGGAAAGTTCAGGGGTTTTGGCAATCTGCCGATAGGAGAGAGGGACGGGGAGCGAGGGTTCGCTCCCAAAAACTAAACACAACATGCGAACAAGAACTATCCTGGCATTAGCTTCTCTTGGGCTCTCCGCCCTGAGCACCTCGGCGCAGTTTGCTCCGGCGACGGATGATCTCTGGGATGTGAGCCAGGGAACGATTGTCATTCTTTCCAGCACCCTGGCGACGCCTCCGGGCTCGGCCAATCCGTACGATGGCCGGGACGCGATTGGCGGGACCTTTACCGGGTACGCCCCGGAAGCGGGCAATATCCTTTTTGCGAGCGGTTCACCCGAAGGGACGACCAAGGTCATCCAGTGGCGGACGCGCAAACCGGTGACGGTGAAATCGTTCCGGCTTTTTGCCCACGATGATCCGGTGACGGGCGATCACGGGATCGGCCTGTTTCGGCTGAAGGCCAAATCGAGCGGCTCGGTCACTTTTGACACCGTCCTTTTTGAGTTTTCCCCATCCCATCCCTTTGTTTATCAGGACCCCGGCAGCCAGCTGCTGATCGCCTCGAGCGTGAAGCCGGTGGAAGCGCAGGAGTTCGCGGCGGAATTCGTCACTTATAATGGCCAGGGCGGCGTGGCGGCGAACGGCCCGCGCATCATTGAATTGGATGGCCTGGCTGACACGGTGGGTGTCCGGCCGGTGATTCGCACTTCGGAAACCGAGATTTCCTGGATTTCGGCCCCGGCCGTTCCCTATCAGGTTCAGTATCGGGAGAATCTGACGGGGAGCACCTGGCAGGCGTTGGGCGCCACGATTACCGGAACGGGTGGTTTCATGACGGTCACCGACAAGCTGCCGTCCGGTTGTCCGGAACGATTTTACCGCGTTATTCCTGTCGAATAACGCGGGTACTTGCATTGAGTTGTCGCGCGTGGCCGGAGTGACGTTCGGCCACGCTTTTTGCTTTTTTGGGTGTCGTTTGGGGTGTCTTTTTGGTGCGCTTTTCGGGGTCGACGCCGAGGGGCGAACGGCTAAGCTGGCGGGCATGCTGTTCCCCAGTTTCCGATTCCGCCTTTTTCTCTGTGCGCTGGCTTCTCTCCCTTTCTGCACGGCCCAGTCGCCGGCCCAGCAGGCCGCGGGCATTTTCGAGGGGCAGGGGGAAATCGGCCACCCGCGCCGGAGCGGATCGGCGGAGTTCAAGTCCGAGACCGGCCAATACACGATCAGCGGCGGGGGATCGAACATGTGGTTTTCGGCCGATGCGTTTCACTATGTCTGGAAGAAAGTATCGGGAGATGTCTCGCTGGCGGCGGACATCCAGTTCCAGGGGACGGGAGGGGACGCGCATCGCAAAGGGTGCCTGGTGATCCGGCAGAGCCTGGAGGCCGACTCGGCCTACGCAGACGCGGCGTTGCACGGCGATGGCCTGACTTCCCTGCAATATCGGGAAAGCCAGGGGGCGCGGACCAGTGAGATTCAAGCCGGGGTGACCCGGCCGGCGCGGTTGCGGATTGAGAAGCGGGGAAAGTATGTCTCGATGTCGATCGCGGCCGCGGGCGAGGAATTGCATCCCGCCGGAGGCACGTTCCGGCTGCAGCTGAACGAGCCGTTCTATATCGGACTGGGGGTGTGCGCGCACAACGACGCGGCGCTGGAGACGGCGGTTTTCTCCAAAGTGGAACTGGCCGAGGGCGGCGCTCCGGCCGCCGCCAAGCCGCAGTTGTTCAGTACGCTGGAAACGATCACGATCTCGTCCAAAGATCGGCGGGCGGTTTACGGAACGACCAATTTGATCGAAGCGCCGAACTGGTCGCGGGATGGCTTTCTCTATTTCAACAGCAAGGGGCGAATTCTGCGAATTCCGGCGGCCGGCGGACCGACACAGGTGATCGACACCGGGTTTGCCACGCGCTGCAACAATGACCACGGACTCTCGCCGGACGGTCAGCGCCTGGTGATCAGCGACCAGTCGCAGGAGCGAAAGTCGATCATCTACACGCTGCCGGTGGCGGGCGGATCGCCGCAGCGCATCACCGCGCTCGGGCCATCGTATTGGCATGGCTGGTCGCCGGATGGGAAAACGCTGGCCTTTTGCGGCGAGCGGAAGGGCGAGTTCGACATTTACACGATCGGGGTGGATGGCGGCGAAGAAAAGCGGCTGACCACGGCGACCGGCCTGGATGACGGTCCGGACTATTCTCCGGACGGCCAGTACCTCTATTTCAACTCGGAGCGGAGCGGTTCGATGCAGATCTGGCGGATGCGCGCGGACGGGTCCGAACAAACCGCCGTGACTGGGGATGAATTCAACAACTGGTTCGCGCATCCGTCGCCGGACGGCAAATGGCTGGTGTTCCTGAGTTACGAGAAGGAGGTCAAAGGCCATCCCGAAAACAAGGATGTGATGCTGCGGATCATGCCGGCAGGCGGAGGCAAGATCGAGGTGCTCGCGAAGCTTTTCGGCGGGCAGGGGACGATCAACGTGCCTTCCTGGTCGCCGGACAGCAAAAAGCTGGCGTTCGTCAGCTACCAGTTCCTTCCCTAAGCGGCTAGGAGCGGCTAGGAGCCTGCTGAACTATTGCCACAGGCCGCCTTGAAGCCCTTTTCGGATCCGGCAGCGTCACTCCTCAATCACGTATTCATGGGAATATGCTCAATCGTCGCTCCTCGCCGGACTCCAAAAATTGCGTTCAACTCGACATGCGCCAATAATTCAACAGGCTCCTACAAGTCGCGCCAGGGGCAGAAATTGAGCAGTTCGATCTCGGTTTTGCGCGCCGCCACTTTCACTTTGGTGATGCTGGCGTAATCGACCTCGAACATGCCGGTGCGGCTGAAGGGCAGATCGAGGAGAATGCCCAGGATCATGCGAATGACCCCGCCGTGGGCCACGACCGCCACCTCCTGGCCGGGTGATTCCGCGAGAATCTGGCGGATGCTTTTCTCGACGCGCTCACGGAAATGCGCGGTGGGCTCCGCTTCCGGGATTCTTCCGGCCTCCAGTTCCACCAGCCAATCGAAAGCGCTGACCTTGTGTTTTTCGTAGACCTGTTCCCAGCCAAGGCCGGTCCAGACGCCAAAATCCACCTCGCGCAGGCCGGGCAGGATCGAAGGGGCGAGACCAGTCCAGCCAGCCAGCGGGGCCAGGGTCTGGCGCACCCGTTTCATCGGGCTGGCGTACATGACGTGAGGGGGGTGGCGGCGGAAATACTCGGCGAGGGCTTTGACCTGTTCGTGGCCGAGCGGGGAAAGATCCATGTCGATCCTGCCGCCGAAAACGCGATGGTAGCGGGCTTCGACTTCGCCGTGGCGGAGAAGATATAAACGAGTGGCAGCCTGCATGGAATCAACCGGCGGCGATGGCGGTTTCCTGAAGCTGAAGCAACTGGCGGATGCCGCCGCGAGCGAGGGCCAGCATGGAAGCCAGCTCGGTGTCGCTGAAGGTCGACTCTTCGCCGGTGCCTTGCAGTTCGATGAATTCCTGTTTGCCGGTCATGACGATGTTCATGTCGACCGTGGCCGCCACATCTTCGCCGTAGTTCAGGTCGAGGAGGGCCGCGCCGCCGATCATGCCGACGCTGACGGCGGCCACGGAGTTGACGATCGGGCTCGAGGCGAGCTTGCCGCTGGCCTGCAATTGTTTGATGGCGAGGCTCAGGGCGACGAAGCTGCCGGTGATGGCGGCGGTGCGGGTGCCGCCATCTGCCTGGAGAACGTCACAGTCGACCCAGATGGTGCGGGACCCGAGCTTTTCAAGATCGAGCGCGGAACGCATGGCGCGGCCGATCAGGCGTTGAATTTCCTGGGAGCGTCCGTCGATCTTTCCCTTGCTGATGTCGCGTTGTTTGCGTTGGAGAGTGGAGTAGGGGAGCATCGAGTACTCTGCGGTGATCCAGCCGCCAACCACATTTTGCTCCTTCATCCAGCGGGGGACGCTTTCATCGACCGTCACGCCGCAGATGACGCGAGTGTTGCCCCACTCGATCAGAGTGGATCCCGCCGCGTAGGGGGCGATATGGTTGACGAAGCGCACGCTTCGGAGTTGGTTTGGGGCGCGGCCGTCCGCCCGGACTGCTGGAGCCGGGGCCGTCACGCTTGCGATTGTTCCGCTCATGATGCAAGAGAATCGTAGAACCCGTGTTTAAGCGGAGCAAACTATTTGCGCGCCGGTGAGAGAACTGGCGCAGATCATTCAGGGGGAGATTGACGGCGCGGGAGCGATTTCCTTCGCGCGGTTCATGGAACTGGCGCTCTACCATCCGGGCGCGGGGTATTACGAAAGGTCCTGCCAGCAGACCGGGCGGGAAGGCGACTTCTACACGAGCGTGAGCGTGGGCAGCCTGTACGGGGAAATCCTGGGCTGCGATTTCAGCCGGCGGCTGCGCCAGCTGGAGGGTTCTGAGCTCCAGATCGTGGAAGCCGGAGCGCACGACGGCCAATTGGCGGCCGATTTGTTGGGTTATTGGCAGCAGTACCAGGCGGAAACCTACGCGCGGGTGCGGTACGTGATCCTTGAGCCGTCCGCCGCGCGGGCGGAGTGGCAGCGCCGGACGCTGGCGGCGCAGGCCGGCAAGGTCGCGTGGAAAGAGTCGTGGGACGAGATTCGGGAATTCCGGGGGATTTGTTTTTCCAATGAGCTGCTGGATGCGATGCCGGTGCATCTCTTTCGCTGGAACGCCGAGAGCCGGGCGTGGGCGGAATGGGGGGTGACCGGCGAGGGAGGCGTTTTCGCCTGGGCCTGCCTGCCCGCGGAACACAACAACGCCCGCGCCCGGGCGCTCCTCCCGCGTCTTCCCGAGGAATTACTGGCGGTCCTGCCCCACGGCTTTGCGCTGGAAGTGTCGCCCGGGGCGGTGGCGTGGTGGTCGCAGGCCGCGGAACGTTTAAAGAGCGGCTGGCTGTGGGCCGCGGATTACGGACTGCTGGACGAGGATTTTGTGGCCCCGCATCGGACGGACGGGACGCTGCGGGCCTACGCAAGGCACAAGGTGAAGAAGGATGTGCTGGACGGGCCGGGCGAACAGGACATCACTGCGCACGTCAATTTCTCCCTGCTGATCAAGGCCGGAGAGTCGGCGGGGTTGAGACAAGAGGAGTTCGGGCCGCAAGGAGCTTACCTGACCCGGGTGCTCGAGCGGATCGCCGCCACCCCCGCGGAGTTTCCCGCATGGACTCCGGCCCGGCGGCGTCAGTTGATGTCCCTGATGCATCCGGAACATCTGGGACGGGCGTTTCAGGTTCTGACCCAAGCGCGGCGGAGGGGCTAGTCAGCCTCCCGCGCGGGAGGCGGCTGGGCGGGGTTCGCAAATGATGCTGCTGTTTCAGCAAAAAAAGAGCAGCCCGGGAAGAGGCGGGGCGGGTCTAATCAAGGAGAGCGGTGGAAAGCCTATGAATGCGAAAGCCAATACGACCGCGTGGGATATATCTCCGGAAGGTTTCCCGGCGGATGGGGCCGCCGACCAAAAGCTGGTATTTCTGCTGAACTTCGCCATTTTGGCCCCTTCGAGCCACAACACCCAGCCCTGGCTTTTCCGGGTGAAAGGGCATGAGCTGGAGGTGCTGGCGGATTTCAGCCGATCCCTGCCGATTATCGACCCGGTCCATCGGGAGTTGATCATGAGCTGCGGCGCGGCGTTGCAGCATCTGCAGGTGGCGGCCCGCCATTTTGGGTGTGACACGCGGGTGGAGTTCTTTCCGGAACCCGGGGAGCCGTCGATTTTGGCGCGGTTGGAATTGGGCCTGCAAACGGAAACGACGGCCGAAGATATCCTGCTGTTCAACGCGATTTTGAAACGGCGGACGAATCGATTGCCGTTCCTGCCCGATCCGGTTCCCGCGAGCCTGCTGGAGATTTTGCAGGCGACGGCGGCCCAATACGGCTGCTGGCTGCATCTGATATCGGATGACGAATCGCGGTTTCGGGTGGCGGACCTGGTCAGCGAGGCCGACCGGGTGCAATGGCACGACAAAGAGTTTCGACGGGAACTGGCCGGCTGGCTGACGCCGAACAACACGCAGAGGCGCGATGGCATGCCGGGTTATTCGCATGGAAAAGGGGATCTGGCCTCCCAGGCGGAACCGCTGATGGTGCGGACTTTCGATCTGGGAAAAGGGCAGGCCGCTCGCGACCATGACGTGGCCCTGTACTCTCCCATGCTGGCGGTGCTCGGGACCGAAACCGACAGCCAGGGAGACTGGCTGCAGGCCGGACAGGCGCTTTCCGCGATTCTCCTGCGCGCCCGGGTCGAAGATGTGTGGGGTTCCTTCTTGAATCAGGTGGTCGAAGTGCCGCAGACGCGCACTGCTCTGGGCGAACTGGCCGGACGAGGCGGAATTTCGCAAATCCTGTTGCGGCTCGGATTTGCGCCCGAAGTAAAGCCGACGCCGCGAAGATCCGTGAAACAGGTTCTGCTGAAAGCCCGAGATACGCCCATCCGAATTCACTGACAGGGGCTGGAGATCGAGCGGAATCCTTAGAAGCTGCCGTCCCGGGTGACTTTGGTGGGCCAGAGAGTCAGCTCTTCGCCGACTTCGCGCCACCATTGAACGGGAAAGGATTCCTCTTTTCCGTCGGACCCGATCCAACGCCCGAACCGATTCAGGTATCCCATCATCTGGTAGTAGGCGGTGCGATAAAGGACGAGCTTCCCCGAAGGCGGGGCCTTGTCGTTCACTCCTTTCCAGGAATGATCTGGCGGCGACAGCTTTGGCAGAGAAGCGACATCCATGTTCGGGGACGAACAGTGGGGAAAGCAGGGGGCAAGGTCAAAAACAGGTTATTGGGCTTTGTTCACAGGATATTCACAGCGAGGCTGTTCGATGGGGAATTCGCCCGATTTCCCGGCCAGATCCTGGCCCCGGCGAAGTTTGGGCGTGCCTGCCCGGGGCTTTTGCAGTAGACGAAGGGCACAGATGACAGGCGGGCGGCGGTTTTCGAACATTGCACTGATCGGTTTCATGGGAACCGGGAAGAGCACCGTGGGGCATCTTGTCGCGTCCATGCTCAAGTTCCGGTTCGTGGATACGGATGATATGATCGAAGCGGCGGCGGGCAAAAAGATCAGTGAAATTTTTGCGTCCGAGGGAGAGCAACGTTTCCGGGATTACGAAACCGACGTGGTCGGGAAGTTGAAAGATCTGAAAGGGGCGGTGATTTCCACGGGGGGCGGGCTGGTGACCCGGCCGGAAAACCTGGCCAGCTTGAAGGAACACGCGCTGGTGGTCTGCCTGTGGTGCTCGCCGGAAACCATTTTCAAACGGGTCGGCCATCAATCGCACCGACCACTGCTGCGGGTGGAAAATCCGCTGGAGCGAATTCGCGAATTGCTCAATCAACGGTCGCCGGCGTATCGCCAGGCCGATGTGCTGCTGAACAGCGACTTTCGCAAGCCGCGGGAAGTGGCGACGCATGTGGTGCATCAATTCCATTCGGTGACTCTGCCGGCTTGAAAGAGATCATCCGACAGCGCGCCCGGGAACTCGGGTTCGAAGATTGTCGCTTTACCACGGCCGCCCCGCCTCCGCACGCGGCGGCCTTCAATGCCTGGATTCACGCGGGGCATCATGGGGCGATGGGGTATCTGGAGCGGAACGCGCACAAACGGGTCGACCCGGAACAAGTGCTGGCGGGGGCGCGGTCGGTCATCGTGCTGGCGGCCGCATACGCCGGACCGTCCGACGATGCGGAACCCCCGCAAGGCGCCGGAGTGGTGGCCCGCTACGCGCGGCACGAGGATTATCACGATGTTTTGGGCGATCGGCTGAAGAGTCTGGCGGCTTATGTGGATGAGCTGGCCGTGGGGACGGCGCGCAGCCTGTGGTATGTCGATACCGGCCCGTTGCTGGAGCGGGATCTGGCGCAGCGAGCGGGCCTGGGCTTTGCGGGGAAGCACACCAACCTGATCAGCCGGACGCTGGGCAACTGGTTTTTCCTTGCCGAGATCATCACCACGGCGGCGTTTGAGCCGGACGAGCCGGAGAAGAATCGCTGCGGAACATGCGTCCGCTGCCTGGCGGCGTGCCCCACCGAGGCGATCACCGCGCCCTTTGTGCTGGATGCCCGGCGCTGCATTTCCTATCTCACGATCGAATTGAAAGGGGCCATACCG
This sequence comes from uncultured Verrucomicrobiota bacterium, assembly GCA_964566945.1. Lineage (GTDB taxonomy): Bacteria > Verrucomicrobiota > Verrucomicrobiia > Limisphaerales > SXQI01 > DASVNK01. The sequence continues at coordinate 17,470 of CAZMKE010000004.1, forward strand.
GAGGAATTTCGCCCGGCCATCGGCAATCGGATTTACGGATGTGATGCGTGCCTCGAGGCGTGCCCGTGGAATCGTTTCGCCCGGGCTGGAGCTTTGATGGGGGGGGCGCGGCGGACGGATCTCGAGCAACCGGATCTGCTGGCTTTGCTGGAGCTGGATGACGCGTCATTCCGCGACCGCTTCCGCGGCACGCCGATGCTGCGCACCAAGCGGCGCGGCCTGTTGAGGAATGTGTGCGTCGCCCTTGGGAATGTGGGGACTCCGGCGGCGCTGCCGGCGTTGCGGAGGGCGGCGGGCGATCCGGAACCTTTGATTGCCGAGCATGCGGCGTGGGCGATCCGACAGATTCAGCAGCGCGGCGAGTCTGGATCGCTTTGAGGTTTTAGAACGTGAGCGCGGCGGCCTTTTCCTGGAGCTGCGCATTCCAGCGCTCCAGAAAGCCGAGCGCGGCGGCTGCTTTTTGGAACTCCGCGACGAGGCGGGGCCGCTGGCCGGCCTGGCTCCATGGAGCGGCGGCCTGTTGCAGGCCGGCTTCCACCTCCGAGATTCGAGCCTGAACTCGCTGTTGCAACGCCTGCACTGCGTCGAGCGCGTCGAGCGCCTTCTCGAAAAACCGCACTTTCAACATGGGTGACGCCGCAGCGGCCTTTTCTTTCAGGAGTGCGTCGGTCCGCCGGGTGATCTCGGCGATGGGACCGAAAAACTCGAGCGCAGCCGGTGGGATATTCTCGACGTGGGCGGGGCGGCCAGCGCCTTCGAGTTCGAGGAGATGCAAGAGGCGGGTGCGAGTGGTCCGGAGGGTGGTGAACGCCTCGTTGAGACTGCGGAAGCCGGCTTCGGCCTCGGCTTTTTCGGACGCGGACTTATCCGGGTGACGCTGGGCGGAGAGTTCCAGAAAACGCTGCTTGAGCGAGTCGGGCTCGATCCAGGGGGTGCGGGGCAGCCCGAGGGTGGCAAAGTGGTCGAGCACGATGCTGCTCAGGCGCTGAAACTCTCGCCGCAGGAGCAGGTGGTGGCGGCGTTGGGATTGGTCACCTTGAAACCGCCGTCCTGCAGCGCGTCGACATAATCGAGTTCCGAGCCGGTGACGTAGAGAGCGCTTTTCGGGTCGACCACCACGCGAATGCCGCTGGATTCGACCAGAATGTCCCGATTCGCGGGCGCGTCCTGCAGATCCATTTTGTATTGCAGGCCGGAGCAGCCGCCTCCGATGACGGCGACGCGCAAGACGCCAGCCGGCCGGCCCTGCCGGGACAGCAGAGCGCCCACCTTTTTGGCGGCGTTCGGACTGACCTTGATCAGCCGTTCATCGCCCACGCGATATCCGGCGGGCGGGGCCGATCCGCTCGTTCCGCTGGAGTTGATTTTGCCTGCTATCATGGTCAAACCCTATAAGCGGGCTTCCGCGGCGTCAATCAGCCGCGGAAGCGCTGTTCTGGAGAGGGTCTGGCCCGGCTCTTAATTTGAGGGGCCGAAGCTCAGCGTCAGGTTATTCCCAGTGATGCGGGCGTTGGACAGAACCTGTTTGGCGGCGCCGTTCAGGCGGTAGAACCGGGCGGGCGCGCTGACGAGCGGGATGGTGATCGTGCCGGCTCCGGCGTTGATGACGGCGCTCGCGTCCGCGGCGTAAGGCCCATTCACTTTGGCGGAGGATTCAACCACCAGCGCGGGGGTGTTCAGGGAGACATAGGCTTTGACGGCATCGGGCGAGGCGGGATCGTTGATCAACGTCTTGGCGCCCGTGTCCAGGTTGATGGACACCCACTCGACGTAGGAATCTCCGCCGCGTTCGTACCAGACCATGCGGAATGGATACAAACCCGCCTGAGGCGCCACGAAATCAAAGGTTTGATTGGCCGTTCCGCCGCTGCGGAAGGAGAGAGGCGCGATGGTCTTGTCGCTCAGAGACGTGCCGGAACGGACGCTGAAGCCATCGTCACTGATCACGCCGAACCGGTGGACGCCGGCAGACAGGTCGAGGTAAGCCTGGATTTCGACGGCGAAATCGTGGGTCCCATTCGCGTCGGCATCAATGCCGGGCACAGGCAGATCGCCCGGGATGTCCCCGGCGTCGCCTCCGTTGCCGTTGAAGTTGACCACTTGCGACACGACATTCGTATCGAGGAATTTGGGAATGGTGGAGTTCGGGGACAATTGATCCTCGGCGCGCGCGAGGCTGTTATCCAGGGGGCTGAGTTCCTGCGGGGCCTGCACCACCCGAACTTTGAAACCGCGATCCGCACCGGTGCCGCTGGCGCGGTTGGCCGGGTCGAGCCCGTTATAGGAGACGGTGAAACTCCAGTCGTTGGTTTGCGTTACGTTCTGCGAGTCCGTGAATACGATGCGGGCCTGAACGGTCGCCCCGGGCGCAGGCAGGCTGGACAAGGTGTAGTTGATGGACGCACCGTCCGCCGTGGGAGTGATGGTGGCGCTGGCCGCCTGCCCCTGCACAAACAGCTGGATCGAGCCGACCTTCACCGTGGTGTCCCGGTTGCGAATGGTGGCGGAGATCGCCGGGCTGACCGATTCAACGGTGCTGCCCGCGCTGGGCGCCAGCGAGGAAATCGTCGCCCGCTGCGGCCCGGCCTGGGTGGTCGGAATAAAGATGAGATAATTCTGGTAGCGCGCGCCGTCGGAGGGGTCGGGCGTGACCTGGCGGAGGCGAAGGGTGGTCGCCCCGGAAAGCTGCAGGACGACTTTGTTCGATCCACTGCCGTCGGTCAGCGGGAAGTTGCGGTATTGGAAGCCGGTGCGCGTGCCGAGGAACGAGCCCAGGACGCTGGTGGTTTGCTGAGGCTGCTTGGGATCGCTGGTGACCAGTTCGAGCACGCTCTCGCCGTTGGCCATGTTCGCGACCGCTTCCCGCAGGTAGACCTCATACACTCCCGCCGGGAACGTGCGGGTGTAGTTGAGCCATTCGCCGGCCGCGATGTCACCGACGTCATAATCGAACACCTGAGCGTCCGGTCCGCCGGCCGCCACGTAGCGAGGGCGGATCGTATCACGGGTCGGCGCCATCCGGACCGGATCATTCGGCCGGTAGGCAGTGTCCTGGCCGTGCGGTCCTGTGCGCGTGTCGGAATAGTCGACGCCCGAAACGCCGGTCTGAAGGCTGTAAGAATCGGATTCCGGACCGGACCCTTCCGCCAGCGGGATGGGGTTGTCGATGAACGAGCCTCCATCGAAGTTGTAGTCTTCCACCTCGATCGTGAAGCTGTTCGTGACGAAGGTGTCGAAGTAAATCGTGCGGCTGTTGGTCGCTCCGTCCGCGTCGATGACGGAGAAAACCGCGGTGTAATTCACGTTGGCGGCCAGGCCGCTGACCGTTGCGGTCCGGTTGGTGCCGCTGCCGGAAATTTGGAGGCCGCTGGCTGAGGTGTAGTTCGTGCCGTTGAGGCTGATGCTCAAGCCATTGTTGGACAGCGCGCGGTCGTCGGTGGCCTGGAAGGAGACCTGGGTGGAGGTCGGGAGGAAGCTCGCAAATTCGGCCGGGTTGATCTGGGAGATGATCGGCGGGAGATTCGCAGCCGCGGGAGGCGAGAAGGCGATCGCATTGTCGTAGGTGACGGTATAAGGGTCCTCGACCGCGTTCGGGTCGTAATCCGCGTAGCAGAACAGAGTGAAGTAGCCGCTGGCGATGTAAGGGGCGGCCGGGCTGTCCGTTCCCGAGACGAGGACGTCGGCCGCGGGAGTGTCGACCACGCTTTTGCGCCAGAGCACGGCGTTGTTGTTGTCTTTGTCCAGCACCTGGGCGTCGAGGATCACGCTGCCGTTCTTCACGGTCAGAGCGAGATCCAGAGTGACATTTTCATTCTTCAGGTCGGCAGCTGCGCCCGAGTCCGCCACGAAGTACTTGTTGATGCCTTTGGTGATCAGGATATCGGTGGTTGATTTGGCCAGGCTGTAGCCGGCGAGCGTGCCGGGGGAGTTGCCCGTGGGGAGAAAGCCGAGCACGGCAAACGAGTCCTTCGCGCCACCCTTGACGAGGTCCACCTGAAATTCGACCCGCTGCCCTTCCGTGAGGGCGAATTCGCGGGAAGTTTTCTGGCTGGCGGAAAACAACCCTTGCTTCACCTGGTTGAGGACCGCTCCGGGGATTTCAAATTTAAACTGCTGGTTCTGTTCGACCGGCAATCCAACCCCGGGAACGAAGGTGAAATCGGTCCAGTCGGTCTTGGTGTTGTCATTGAAGTCATCCACCACGCTCATGTCGGTGACATAAACCTCCGCGTTGTCGTAAGTGACGGTGTAGGGATCTTCAACGGCGTTTGGGTCGTAGTCCGCGTAGCAGAACAGGGTGAAGTAGCCACTGGCGATGTAGGGCGCGGCCGGGCTGTCGTTGCCCGAGACGAGGACATCCGCTGCGGGCGTGTCGACGACGGTTTTCTCCCAGATGACTGCGTTATTGTTGTCCTTGTCGAGCACGCGGCCGGTGATGGTGACATTGCCATTGTGAGCCCAGAGCGAAAGCACCAGGGTGACGTTCTCGTTTTTCAGGTTGGCTGCTGCTCCGGAGTCCGCCACGAAGTATTTGTTGATGCCCTTGGTGATCAGAACGTCAGTGGTTGACTTTGCCAGACTGTAGCCAGCGAGGGTGCCGGGGGAGTTGCCGGTGGGCAGAAAGCCAAGGACGGCGAAAGAATCCTTGGCTCCGCCTTTCACCAGATCGACTCGGAATTCGAGTTTCCGGCCCTCTTTGAGTTCGAACGTTTTGGAGGTTTTCTGGCTGGCGGAAAACAAGCCTTGTTTCACCTGATTGAGAACTGCGCCGGGGATTTCGAACTTGAATTGTTGGTTCTGCTCGACCGGAAGGCCGACTCCGGGGACGAAAGTAAAGTCCGTCCAGTCGGTCTTGGTGTTATCGTTGAAGTCGTCCAAAACCTCGGCCTTGAGCGACGCGATGAAGAAGGAAAGCGCGACGAGCGCGCGCCAGATCAGGACACTGCTTTTCATAAGGGTATGGAGGGATTGTAGGAAAACAGTTCGCCGCCTACAAGCTCCGGGTTGTGGGAACCGTCCCCCGGCGCGCGCTTCTCCGCACAAAGCGCTTTAATGAGGCTTGCGGTCTGCTAAGGTGAGTCCCGATGCGTCTCAACGAAATGATTCTGGGCCTGAAAGAGATCATTGAGCCAAAGCTGATCTACTCTCCGTTCCTGCGTTTGATCATTTTCAACGTCTGGTTCCAACTCGGCTTCGCGGCGGTGATGCTCACGCTGATCTCCGCCGGCCTGTATCTGCCGAAGATGTGGCGCACGTCCCCGCCGGGATTTGAGCCGGTGATTCATGTGAGCGGGCTGGACATGACCCAGGCGTGGGCGTTGAAGCGGAGCGCCCGGAAGTATCAGGACGCGGGCGATTACGTGAAGGCGGCCGAGGCTTTCCAAGGCGCCGTGGCGGAGAACCCATCCGATTTGAACTCTCTCCATGCGTTTCTGGAGAACAGCCTGCGCCTCAAGCCGTCGGAGAAGCGATTTGTCCTGCCGGTGATGACCCAGATGCAGTGGCTGCTGCGGATCAATAAGACCAACCAGACGGACCTGGAATTGATGGGGCGGGTTTGTGATCATTTCGGCTGGTACGATCTGCCGGCTTATTTCCTCGGAGCCCGGGCCGGCGCGGACCTTCCCGAGGCGACGGAAGCGACGGTCATCAAGGGGTTGTTTCATCAGAACCGGATGGCGGAGTTCCGGGAACGATTGGCGAAGCAAGGGGCGCGGCTCAAGGATCCCGAGCTGGATTTCTATCAGCTGGCTTATGACGCGGGCTGGACGGAGGGGACCAACGCGGTGGCGGCTCTGGCCGAATTGAAGCGCGCTTCGGAGGCGGGGGAAAATAGCGAGCGGGTGGGGCATTTGCTGCTCCGCGCCGCAGCGCAGAAGAATGACCTGCCGCTTTATCTGGAGGAACTGAACCGGCTGGGCACTCGCAATGAAGCGAGCGCGGCCGATCACGCCTTGTACTGGAGCCTGCTCGCGTCCCGGGGGCAGACGAACGAAGCGGTGAAGCTGGCCGAATCATTCACCGGAGTGCCTAATTCAACTTTCGAATTGTTGCGGCTGGCTCAAAGTTACGTGGCGCTGGGCCTTTGGGACAACGCGCGGGACCTTCTGAAAAAAGCCGGGCCGCAGTTCGGGCGGTCGCCCGAGGTGTGGGTGTTGTATGAAGGGATTTTGGAAGTGAAGCAGGATTGGGATGAGATGCGGGCCGCGGCCCGCCTCCTGCGGCAGGACGGCTCGGTGCGGGAGATTTTGTGGGGGCTCAGTTACTTCATGGAAGGGCGGGCGGACCTCGCGCAGCAGCGGGCGGCCGGGGCGGCGCAAGCGTTCGATCGGGCGGCCGAGAGCGCCTACGATTACGACATGGTGGGCGCCGTGGTGGCGCGAGAATTAACGCGGCTGAACTTTCCCAAACAGGCGTTGCGGGTCTATGCCGCGATTGAAGCGAAACAGGAAAAGAACCGGGATTATTGGGCCGGAGTTTTTGCCGCCGCGTACGCGGCGCAGGATGCGGCGGTTCTGCTGAAAGCCACGGAACGGAGTTATCGCTTTAATCCTTCCGATGTCGGGGCGGTCAATCGTTATGCCGCCGCACTCTTGTTGAACCGAATCCGGCCGGAAGAAGCGATCCAGCTCACGCTCCAGCTCTACGCGAAATACCCGGACAGCCCGACCGCCATGATCAACCACAGTTGCAGCCTGCTTTTGAACCATCGCGCCGAAGAAGCCCGGGCCCTTCTGGAGGGCATCGACCGGCAGAGGCTTAGCACCACGGAGCTTTCCCCGTATTATCTGGCGCTTTTTGAAACCTATCACGCACTGAAGGACTGGGACCGGGCCTGGAAAGCGCGCGATAATCTGATGGATGGGGCCCTGTTTCCGATTCAACGCGAGTGGCTGCGCCGGAAGGAGAAGGACATGCCCAGCCGGATCGCTGGAAAGGTTTGATGTCCGAGGGCGCCAAATCTTTTTTGCAGCGCTGGTTTGTCACCACGCTCGGCGTGCTGGCAGCAGCCCAGGTGGTGGCTGGAGTCCAGGCGGATTCGGCGCCCGCCCTGCTGGCGGCCTCGCTGCTGCTCGGGATTTTAAATGCGGTCTTGCGCCCGATCTTGATGGTGCTGGCGCTGCCGCTGCTGCTGGTGACGCTCGGCCTGTTCACTTTTGTCATCAACGCTCTGCTCCTCTATCTGGTCGGCAGTGTGGTGAAGGGTTTTCACGTGATCGGCTTCTGGCCGGCGTTCAAGGCGTCGCTGCTCATCAGTTTTGTCTCCCTGGTGGCGAGCCTGATGATCGGGAAAAATAAAATTGCCGTTCGGGCCTCAGCGGCGCGCCGGCCATCGTCCTCCGCCGACAAGCCGGATGCCGGGAGCGGGCCGGTAATCGACGTGTGAGGCTGGAGCGGCCGCCCGGTCAGCTGATTTTGCGATAGCTGGCATGGCAGGTGGAAATCCCGCGCGCCTGAAATCCGCGTTCGAAATCGGTGATGAAGCCAAGAAGATCCGGAGGGGTGTCGACGCGCTGGAAGCCCGGCGCCGCCGCGAACGAGGCGAGCATCTGGTCGAAGTAGGGCCGGTCGTCGGTCCGCACATAGGCGTGCCCGCCCGGCTGCAGCGCCGGCAGCAACGCGTTAACAAAACTTTCCTGGATGAGCCGGTTTTTCCAATGGCGCCGTTTTGGCCAGGGGTCCGGGAAGTAAATGTGGATCGCCGAGACCGACCCTTTCGGGAGGAGATAGCGCGTGATGTAGTCCGCTTCAATCCGGAACAGCCGCAGGTTGTCGAGCCCCGCCCGGCGGCCTTTGCGATCGATCTTGCGCAGGCGGCCGAGCAGGCGCTCCACGCCGATAAAATTGCGGTCCGGATGGGCCCGGGCGTAAGCGGCGAGGAAAGAGCCGTCTCCGGCTCCGAGTTCCACTTCCACAGGCCGCTCCACTGGAAACAACTTCGCCAGGGGCAGGGGTTCGATGATGGAAGCGAGTGGGACGATCAGGCTCTCGTTCATTTGGCTCCCGCCTTTTTGACAAAAAGCGCCAGGGACGCGGTGTAGCCGTGTAGAAAGTTTTTGTCGCCCACCGGGCCGATCTCGCCGTTGCAGAAAAAGCCGCTCAGCGGCGTGGGTCCAAGGCGGCGCTGGATCATCCCGGCGTCGTGGCTGGAGTAGCCGAAAAGGTTGGCGCCCCGTCCGTTGCAACTGCAAAGGCACCCGCCGTAAATCGTCTGCTCGCGAAGTTGCTCGTGCGTTTTGGATAGGAGCGCGAGCATGTCTTCGTTGGCGGCGGCGGCGTCCCGGCGCTGGAACTGAATGGTCTGGCCGGTGCGCGGGAAGGCGCCGACGGCGATGATCCCCGAATTGGGGTCGGCTCCGAGGAGATTGCGCACCAGGAAATCGCCCCGCCCGAACTCTTCCAGATATTCGTTGATGACCAGGCCAATGAAGAGATTGCCACGGGTTTTCTTCTGCTCGGCTTCGGGAAGCTTGGCGAAAGTTTCGGCGAGGACGGCATAGGCCGGCCGGTTGCCAATTTCATAAATCAGGTTCTGATCGGCCTTGGTGATCGTCCAGATCTCGCCGATCGGGGTGCAGCCTTGCGAGATGACGCCCGCCAGGCCCACCTCGCCGCCCACCGAGATCGCCACCACGCCTTCCTCATGCACCTCGCCGTTCAGGAAAACCTGGGTGGCCCGGGTGCTGAAGTCTCCGCTGGCCAGGCCCCCGAGGACCGGCAGGGGAGCGTAGGCTTCGTTCCAGAGCCTCAGCCAGGTGTCACAGTCCAGGTTGAACGGATCTCCAAACACCAGCCAGCCGTTCGTGGCCGAAGGTTCAATGCCCGTCTCGTTGTGCCAGTACGCGGGGCCGTTCGCTTCATCCACATTTTCCTGAGTGAAATGGAAAGCCTGCAACTGAGCGCCCGGGAGATGATAAAGACCGACGGCCAACCCGGCGTTTTCCTCGATCTCATCCCCCCCGGCAATGAGCGACTGGCTGGAACAACCGGCCACCAGCGGCGCCCGGGCGTGAACCTGGAGAATTTCCAGGATCTGCTGGGAATGGGGAAAATAGCGGGGTGAAAGAAAAACCAACGCGAGCGAGGGTTTGTGCCCCCCGAGGGAATGGCGCAGCTTTTCCGCGAAAGCCTTCAGGCTCTCCTCATCAAAAGGCTCATTCCAATGCGCCGCCACGGCGTACGGTCCAGACATACCGGAACCCAATTACCTTGTCGGGACAGGGGAGTCGACTTCCAAATGGCGATTTTGCGGGCCTCTTCGCCGGCAGCCCGTTTCGGCCCGGTCCACCGCACTGGAAAGCCGTGGAAACAGAAACTTTTTCCTCCAAACGGTTAAATGCTACTGTAGTGCTTTAAGCGATGCCTCAGTTTACATACAAAGCGCGGCGGCGCTCGGGAGAGCTGGTGTCAGGGGTTCTGGATGTGGCCGACCGCTCCGCGGCGGTCCTGCAGATCGAACGGCTTGGACTTTTGCCTGTCGCCGTCGATGCGCCGCGGGTGGAGGGGCAGAAAGGCCCGGCCCAAGGCGCCAAGCCCAAAACCTCGCGGGCGGAGATCTTACCGCCGGCGTTGCGGGAATGGTTTACCCGCCAGCGGAAGCCGAAATTGCAGGAGCTGGCCACCTTCACGCAGCAGCTCTCGAATCTCCTGCGGTCCGGCATGCCTTTGACCGTGGCGCTGAACAGCATGACGCATCTGGGTTCGAAAGGCATTTCCTCCGAGGTCAGCAAGCAGCTGCGCCAGGATGTGACCGAAGGCAAGGGCCTGTCGGATGCCATGGCGCGCCAGCCCGTGATCTTTAGCGATCTCTACATCAACATGGTTCGCGCCGGGGAGCAGAGCGGCGCGCTGGTGGACGTTCTCCAGCGGTTGGCCGCCCATTTTGAACGCTTCGCGGAGGTGCAATCGAAGTTCGTCTCGGCGCTTATTTATCCGGCCGTGGTCGCCACGGTCGGCGTGGGGATCATCATCTTCTTCATGACGTACATGATGCCCAAATTCATGTCGATTTTCGAAGGGATGAAGGTGCAGCTGCCGATGTCCACCATGATGCTGATGAATTCGGGCAAGTTTTTTGCCCGGTATTGGTGGGTGATGGCGCTGGTGGTGGTGACCATTTTCATTTTGTTCAAGCGCTTCCAGTCCTCCGCCACCGGCCGGCGCACGATTGATAGCTGGAAGCTGCGCGCCCCGATTTTTGGGCGGGTGAACAAGATCAACCTTTACGGGCAGTTTTCGCGGACTTTGGGCACCTTGCTGCAGAACGGCGTGCCCGTGCTGACCGCGCTGAAAATCACCGAACAGGTCATCCCCAATGTCATTTTGCAGGAGGCGATCGCCAAAACGCGCGAGGAAGTCACGGACGGGAAAACCATCGCCCAGCCGATGGCGCGCAGCAAAGTGTTCCCGCAGTTGATGATCGATTTGCTCCGGATCGGTGAAGAAACGGGCGATGTGCCGGGAGCGCTGCAAAATCTGGCCTCGACCTACGAAAACGAGCTGAACATCGCGCTGCGCGTGGTGACCAACCTGATCGAACCGGCGATGATCATCTTCATGGCGATCCTGGTCGGCTTTCTTCTGTTGAGCGTGCTTTCGGCCATGTTCGCGATCACTTCGAACATCGGACAAAACTTCTAAATGAGGCGGACTGGAGCAGTGCAAAGGGCGCTGGGACGGGAGTTTCACTCCCGCCGGACGGCATTTGCTCTGCGCGGTCGGGCGAGAGCTGCGGCGTTCACGTTGATCGAGATCATGATCGTGCTCTCGATCATGATGATCATCATGACCATTGGCGTTCCTTCGGTGGTGCGGGGGCTGACGCGCGATGATTTATCCCGGGCGATGAATGACACGATCGAGGGGTGTAAAACCGCGCGGGATCGGGCGATTTTGCAGGGGATTCCGTATGAATTTGTCCTGACGGCGGAGGGCCAGATGAATGTGAATGCCCTGCCGCCCGGCCCGGGTGAAGCTTTTGCCCCCGACACGCACGCTTCTTCCGCCAAACCGGTTCCCGCGGGGCCCTACGCCGGATTTCCGCGGCACCTGGCGGAGGACGTTGTGATTCAGTTGGTTGATGTGAATTTTATCAGCCGGATGGACGCCCCGGAAGCGCGCGTGCGCTTTTTCCCGAATGGCACGTGCGACGAGTTCACAGTCGTCTATAATTGGAAAGGGAGACAGCGGACGGCCATGGCGGATATTGTGACCGGCCAGGTCTCCGAGTTTGTGCGCGAGTGACGATGCCATGCGAATAGCGTTTTCCAATCAGTCGAAAAGCCGCCTGCGCAGCGCGTTCAACCTGCTCGAGGTGATGATCGCGCTGGCGATCTTCTTCATGTGCATTTTTTCCATTCTGGCGCTGGTCTCGCGGAGTTTGCGGGCGGCGCGCGCGCTGCAGCCGTTGCAGGTGGATGCCCGGGCGGCCATCGCCTTCCTGTCCCTGACCAACCGGCTGGAAGAAGGGACGCTCCCTCCCGAAGTGGTGATGGCCTTCGAGAAGGAAAATCCCGGTTACACCGTCGCGGGCCAGATCTATGAAGTGGCGACGAACGGGCTGTTTCGCATTGATTTCACGGTGGGCGGCGCCAGCGGCGGGGACAGAAAAATCGCAGTCACATCGGACAGCAGCATTCTTCTTTTCCGCCCGATGTCGGCGTCGACCCGCGCGGGCGGGATTTCCGGATTCAGGCGCTGATGAAAACCATACTTTCCAAATCGCGCGGTTCGCAGGCGTTCACGCTGGTGGAGATCCTCATTGCCATGGGGATTTTCGGAATGATCATGCTGGCCATTTACGCGAGCTGGTCCGCGATTATGCGCGGCACGCGGGTAGGCCTGACGGCGGCAGCCGAGGTTCAGCGCACACGCGTGGCGATTCACGCTCTGGAAGAGGCGCTTGGTTCGGCGGTGATGTATGCCGACAACTCGATCTATTATTCGTTCTTCGCCGATACCGCCGGGAACTACGCTTACCTGAGTTTCGTTGCCCGGCTGCCTCAGTCTTTCCCGGGCAGCGGCCTGTTTGAAGGCCAGTCGCTGCGGCGCGTGACCTTCCAGGTGGACAAGGAGAAGAACCTGATTCTAAGCCAGAGCACGCTGCTCGACATCGCCGACCGGCCGTACACGATCAAACTTGCGCCCCATGCCAATGTTTTTGCGGCGGAGTTCTATAATCCCCGCAAGAACGAGTGGCTGCCCGAGTGGGTTGCCACCAACCAGCTTCCGACCATGGTTCGGGTGGCCATCAATTTCGGCGAGGGCCAGAAGAAGGGAGCGACCATCCGGTCGATCCCGCTGACCGCCATGGCGATCAGCCGGATTGGCGCGCCGAACCAACCTTTAAACCCGGTGCGGGGGCCAGGGCAGCGGGCAGGCACCGGCAATGGAGATGGCGGGCTGGACGTGATCGGGTCCGGGGCAGCGGGAGGGATGGATATGCCGATGTGGCAGCCGCGGCTGCCCGACAGCTTTGGCGCGAATCGCGGAACCTTGCAGGAACGCAACCCGATATTTGGAGATTGGTTCTAAATGCGCATTGCTCTGCAGAACCGTCCGCGTGGGATTGCCCTCATCATTGTGATGGTGGTGATCATCGTGCTGGCTGTGCTGGCGGGCGGTTTTGCCTATTCCATGAAGGTGGAGACGCGCCTGGCGCGCAACTCCAGTTTTGATTCGGACATGGAGAACCTCGGCCGAAGCGGCGTGGAATTGGCCCGCTACGTTCTGGCCATGCAGTTGCGGGTCCCGCAGCAGGGCGCTTACACCGCCTTAAACCAGAAATGGGCCAACGGCCCCGCCGGCACCAACGAGCTGTTGATGGGGATCGAGCTGGACCATAATCAATTGGGCGTCGGCGAGTTTTCCGTTCGGGTGGTCGATATGGAGCGAAAGTTCAACCTCTCCGCGATCCGCGACGAGCATAACTCGATCATTCTCGAACGCGCGTTGCAGATGATCGGAGTGGATCCGGTGGATGTTTCGACGATCGTCGACTCTTATCTGGATTGGGTGGACCCGGATAACCAGAAACGCACGCACGGCGCTGAAAGTGATTTTTATGCGCGGCTCAATCCGGCCGCGCCGTATGTCGCCAAGAACGGCCTGATGGATGATGTCTCCGAGCTGCTTCTGTTGAAGGGCATGCGCGCCGAGATCTATTACGGACCGAAGCGCACCGGCGTCACTGCAGGCCGGGTGGGGCTGCCCGCGGGAGCGGCGCCGGCCATTCCCGGGATGCTCTCCGCCGGATTGGTTGACCTGTTCACAACCATTTCGACCGCCGGGCTCGGAGTAAACGTCAATACTGCGACCAAAGAGGTTTTGCAGATTCTTCCCGGCATGGACGCCGCGCTGGCTCAAGCGATTGTCGATACGCGCGCCGGACCGGATCATACGGACGGCACCGAGGACGACATCCCGTTCGAGCAACGGGGAGACATTGCCTCGGTGCCCGGGATGACTCCGGAGCTGATGCAATTGCTCGGGCCATACCTGGTGCTGCAAAGCAGCATTTTCCAGGTGATCGTTGAAGCGCGCATCGGCGAGTACGTGCGCCGCTACGAGGCGCTGGTGCATCGACGGAACGCGCAGGATGTGGCGATCCTCTTTTTCCGCTGGATGTAGGCCATGCGCGTCATTTTCGTTACCGGGACCGACACCGGGGTGGGAAAGACCGTCGTGATGGCGCTGCTTGCCGCGCGCCTGGCCGATTCCAGGGCCAATTTCCGAGCGGTCAAGCCGTTCTGTTCCGGGGAACGAACCGATGCGCTTTTGCTGTGGGAGCTGCAGCACGGGCGCCTCGCGATGGACGAGGTGAATCCGTTTTACTTCACCGAGCCGTTGTCTCCCTGGACCGCCGCGCGCCGGGCCGGCCGGAGGGTCGTTCTGGATGAGGCTCTGGCGTTCCTTCGCGGGCAGGCTTGTGACACCTTGCTGGTGGAGGGGGCAGGCGGACTTCTTTCACCGCTGGGCGAGGGCTTCACCGCCGCCGACCTGATCGTTCGATTGAGGGCCGAAGTCGTGCTCGCAGCCGCCAACCGCCTGGGAGTGATCAACCACACGCTATTGACGGTCGATCATCTGCAGCGGTGCGGGGTGTCCGCCGTGCGCCTGGCTTTGGTTGATGGCGCTGGGCCGGTGGCGGATGAGGCTGCGGACAGCAACGAAGCCGATCTGCGCCTGCTGCGGCCCGCCCTCCCGCTCGTGCGCATCCCCAGGCTTGCCGGATATGCGCCTAGAGGTGATCTGGTGCGGAAGTTCGCCGAAGAGCTGGCTTCGGAGTTGAAAACGCTTTTGCTCCCGGGCGCGCAGTAAAATGCGCGATGCCTTTCCTTCCAGAAAAGAAGTTGCGCTTTCTGATCCGTCAAAAATATTAAAGGCGGTGCACCCAATCTTTATTTCCGTCCTGTTGTTGTGGCTGGGCGTTGGTCCTTTCTTGAGCCTTGGCGCGGAGACGGCGCCAGACCGATCCGCCGGCCTCCCTTCGTACGAGACCTGGGTTGAGCGCTGCGCCAAACTGCCCGCTAATCGCGTTCTTCAGGGGCGCCTGCCTCCGCGCAATTTGTTGCCACTCTCCTCGTTTCGGGAGTTCGACGCGGTCCTTACCATTTTTCTCACACAGAGTGCGACGGGGCCTTTTGCGGCCGGCTCGAACTGGGTGGGGGACGCACCCGACCCTTCCTTTTGTGATACGAACATCGCCTATTTTCTGAAAAGCGGGCGCTCGCAGGGCGCTGGTTTTCAGCCGTTCGCCCTGAAGGCAGCGGTTCCGGCGGGCAGCGAAGTCTTTTTTCGGGGCGACTTGCATGGGGACGTTCATTCGCTCCTCGCGAACGTGCGCTGGCTGAACGAGAAAAAGTATCTCGAGGGCTTCAAGATTGTCCGGCCGGACTTTTACATGATTTTTCTCGGTGACTACACCGACCGCGGCTCGTACGGCATCGAAGTTTTGTACACGTTGTTTCGGCTGAAAACCGAGAATCCCGATCGCGTTTTTCTTTCCCGCGGCAATCACGAGGAGCTTTCCATTCAATCGCGCTATGGCTTTCTCGAGGAAGCCCGGGCCAAGTACGGCCAATCGTTCGACGCGACGCGGGTTCTGCGCGCCTACGATTTTTTGCCCGTGGTAGTTTACCTCGGGTCTGGAGAGAACTTTATCCAGTGCAATCATGGCGGCATGGAGCCGGGGTACAATCCCCGGGCGCTGCTCGCCGCAACCGAGCCGACGCGGTTTCAGCTGCTGGGCGTTTTGCGCCAAAAGACCTTTCTCCAAAGCCATCCGGAATGGTTGAAAGACGCCGACGCGGCTTCACGCGAGTGGGCCGAGCGCGTCCTGCAGGATTTCAAACCCGAAGACCCGATCTCGCCGTCGACCTTGGGGTTCATGTGGAATGATTTTTCCGTCCTGGGAAGCGAGCCACAGTTTGCCATCGACCCGGGCCGTGCGTTCGTGTTCGGCCGCGATGCCACCCGGTTCATTCTCGATCAGGCCGCGTCGCCCGGGCGAAAATTGCAGGCGGTGTTTCGCGCTCATCAGCAGTCGTCGGCCATCAACCCGATGATGCGCCGGATTCTGGCCTGCGGCGGCGTTTTCCGCCATTGGCAGGCTCCGGATGGTCCGGAGCTGCTGAACCGCCCGGTCGATGAACTTCGTGGGAAGTTGGAAAGCGCCGAGGAGCGCGCGATTCCGACCGGATCGGTCTGGACCTTCAACGTGAGCCCGGACAGTGTTTACGGCCAAGGCTGCAACTATGCGTTTGACACGTTCGGCCTGTTGAAAGTGGCGGAGAACTTTAAAGACTGGCGTTTAAAGCGGGTGAACCTTCCGATCGCCCCGTAAAGGAAAACCGCCCGAAGGCATGCCTGCGGGCGGTTTGGAAAGATTTGTGATTGGAGCCAAAGCGGCTCAGGCGGCTGGACTAGCGTCGGCGCTTTCGCCAGCGGCAGGGCTCGGAGCAGGGGCGGGGGCGGGCGGCGTCGCGGCTTCGATCGAATCGATGCGGAAACGCCGTTTTGTGCCGTTCAGATCCAGATCCACTTCGTCACCGGGTTTGCGATTCAGCAAGGCCTGGCCGACCGGAGTCAGGTAGCTGATCAATCCCTTTTCGGGATCGCCGTCCCAGGCGCCCATGATGGCGAAGACCTCGTGGTGATTGTTGAGGAGTTCCGTGACGTGAACGCGGGTGCCCAGGTTGACCTGGTCCGTCTTCGCGTTAGTGAAATCCATGCCGCGCGCCCGAACCAACTGCTGTTCGAGTTCCGATTTCCGGCGCATGAGCACTTTCTGCATTTCCTTGGCCGCTTTGTACTCGTGATTCTCGCGCAAATCGCCATAGCTGCGGGCGATGGCGATTTCTTTGCTGTTCGCGGGGATCTTCTTTTGCACCAGGTCGGTGTATTCGTTCTTGCGGCGTTCGAGGCTTTCCCACGAAACCAGAAGCGCGGTGTCCTGCTTGGTCTGTTCGCCCGAGATGAGGGATTGGACGGCTGGGTACGTTTTGACAATGCGGGCGAGCAGGGAGCGCTTGTCCATGTCATCAAAGCAGGGCGAAAGCTGCAGAGCCCGGGTGAGATCCTTAATGATTTCGAGGTCGGCGGATCCGATGAGTTCGACCAGCAAACTCTGGTCGTTCATGATGTAATCGCCGAGTTTGTTCGAGCGCTTCAGTTCGTTGTTGAACTGGTCCCGTTCCATGGCAGAGAGCATCGCGCGAAAGACTTCCGGCCCGAGAATGTCGGCGAAGGCGTCGCTCCGCTCTTTGGCCAGCCAGAGCAGCAGTTCGCTGGTGGCGGCGTGCTGGCTGATCAAGCGGGCGAGTTGGTCTTTCAGGGCTTGCAGCTTCCCTTCGTGGATGAGCAGCGAGGCGATTTCCCCAGCCAGCTTCGTCGAGACGTTGTTGATGCCGCCGAGCAAGATTTCGGACCAGTTCTCGGGGTTGGCATCCTTGAATGACTGCAGAGCCCGGCGGTGCTTTGCGGCAGCGACCTGTTCGAGAATCGTCCAGGGCTTGTTGACCTGGGACCAAATGGCGGGCGGGGCCAGCTCGCCCTCCTCACTTGTGGTTCCATTCAGGTGGCGCAGTTCGTCGCGCAGGAAGATTGCTTCGAGGGCCAGGGCGGGTTGAGTGCGCTGATGGCTGTTGATGTCGGTGTTCAGGCCGGTGATCACTTCAGTAACCACGCCTTTGTCGCTGAGATCGGCGTAGCTCTTGGCAAATTCGTTGCCAACGGCCAGCTTGGCCTTGAGGCCTTTTGCGGTGCGGAAATCAGCGATCAATCGATCTTTCAGCGCAACTTCCTGGACCTGATAAACGACGGGCTCGGTTTTCTTGGTTGGAATCTGGAAATGCCCATCCTTCTTCATTTCCCGCTTGGCGACCTCCCACCACTTTTTCCAATCCTCGGTGATGACATCCGGGACCAGGAGCTGTTGGATCTGATCGACCGTCGCTTTGCCGCTGTAGCTTTGGAGCACCAGTTTGATCAGGTCGAGATGATGCAGAGCGGCCATCTCCCGCAATTTCGGCAGTTCGTTGTACTTGCGGGCCAGGATATGTTCCGGAGGCAGCGCTTTCAGGGAATCGGCCGCAAAGCCCAAATCCATGGAATGGGAGGCGCGGGTTTGAAAATCGATGATGACTTTTGAGAAAAGCCAGTCCCACGTGGCTACTTTTCCGACCCCCCAACTTCGATGAAAAACGTAGCCGTGCACACCCACCTGTATCAGAGGCTCGATCTGCTGGCGGGTGATCTTGCCGGCGGCGGCTAATTTTTCAAACTCTTCTCTCATAAAACGTTAACGTAACCCTTCGCTTTGGAGTAGACCAGTGGCATTATTATTCCGTGCCTGGAGAAAAACCAAGAGAAATTGCCGCACGGGTCCTGACCCAGCGGGGGAGCGGGGAATTTGTGGAAACACTGCTGGAAAAGGCTTTGGCCGGGGGCGATCTGAAGCCTGAGGACCGGCGGTTTCTGCAGGAATTAGTCTACGGAGTGGTTCGCTGGGAAATGCCCCTGGACCGGCTGATCGCGGAAAAATCGGGCGGCCGGCCGCAAAAGCCGCTCGTGCAGAATCTGCTGCGGCTGGCGCTTTACCAGATGTTCTGGCTCGACCGCGTTCCCTCCTACGCCGCGGTCAACGAGACGGTGGAGATCTGTAAACGCGCCGACCTGCTCGCCCAGTCGAAGTTCGTCAATGCGGTGCTGCGCAACTACGGCCGGGAGATGGAGCAAACTCGCGCGCGTCTCGTGGAGTGGAAGAACACCCAGCTCGCGCTCGGATATTCCCATCCGGAGTGGCTTTGCCGGCGCTGGGAATTGCGTTGGGGACGAGAGAAGACCCGCCAGCTGCTGGACTGGAACAATACGCCTCCCGCCACTTACGCGCGGGTAAATCGATTAAAAGCGACGCCGGAAGAATTGGCCCAGCGCTGGACCGGCGAAGGGGTGGAAGGCGAAGCTGCGGCCTATCCGTGGATTCCGGCGGGCAGTTTCTGCCGGCTGACCAAGCATCCTGCCCTGGCGCAGCTTGGATCTTTTCAAGCGGGGCTTTTTTATGTGCAGGACCCGAGCACGCTTTTGGCTCCGGCGATGCTGGAACCGCATCCGGGGGAAGCGGTGCTCGATGTTTGCGCCGCGCCGGGGGGCAAGACCGGCTATATCGCGCAACTGATGAACAACGAAGGCCGCATTCTGGCGGAGGACCTGGACCCGGAGCGTTTGAAACTGGTGCAGGCCAATTGCGCGCGCCTCGGGGCAAACAGCGTGGCGGTGGATCCCGCGTCTTTTTCCAAAGACGCCTTATTCGACCGGGTGTTGGTTGACGCTCCGTGCTCCAACACGGGAGTGATGCGCCGGCGGGTGGAATTGCGCTGGAGAATCAAGCCGGACGAGATCGACCGGCTGGCGAGGCTTCAGCTGAAGATTCTGGGCGAAGCCGCGCGGCGGGTTCGGCCGGGAGGAGTTCTTGTCTACAGCACCTGCAGCCTGGAACCGGACGAGAATCTGGCGGTGGTGCAGGAGTTCATGGCCGCGCATCCGGCCTTCCGCTTGGACCAGCAACGCGAGTTGAGCCCGTTTCAGAATGGGACCGACGGAGCTTACTGCGCGCGGTTGGTCCGGCTCAGTTGATCGGCGCCCGCTCGCGATGCCAGCCGGTGGCCTGCTCGTACGCGTGGGCCAGCTTGAGGATGGTTTCCTCGCCGAAAGGCTTGCCGAGCAATTGCAGGCCGATCGGCAGCCGGGGCGAGTGGGTAAAACCGCAGGGCAGGCTGATCCCGCAAATCCCCGCCAGATTGCACGAGATGGTGAAAATGTCCGACAGGTACATCTGGAGCGGATCGCCGGATTTCTCGCCAATCTTAAAGGCGGCCGTGGGCGTGGTGGGAGTGACGATCGCGTCGACTTTTTCGAAGGCTTTGATGAAGTCGTTCCGGATCAAGGTGCGGACCTTTTGGGCGCGGATGTAGTAGGCGTCGTAGTACCCGCTGCTGAGCACGTAAGTGCCGAGGATGATGCGGCGTTTCACTTCAGGGCCGAAGCCCGCTCCGCGCGTGCGGGAATAGAGCTCGATCGGGTCGGCGCCGTCCACGCGCAGGCCGTAGCGGATGCCGTCGAATCGCGCCAGGTTCGCGCTGGCCTCGGCCGGGGCGATGATGTAGTAGGTCGCCGCCGCATAATCCGTGTGCGGCAGGCTTACGTCCACCACTTCGGCGCCGAGCTTTTGCAGTTGCTCGACCGCTTTGTTGACCGCGTTGCTGACCTCGGGATCAAGGCCGCCAATCATGTATTCTTTGGCAATGCCCAGCTTGAGACCTTTGATGCCGCCGTCGAGTCTGCCCGCGTAATTCGGCACGGGCTCAGGCATGCTGGTGGAGTCTCGCGGGTCCAACCCGCTGATCGCCTCGAGAAGGGTGGCGGAATCTTGGACGTTCTTGGTGAAAGGGCCGATTTGATCGAGCGATGACGCGAAGGCGACCAGTCCGTAGCGAGAGACGCGCCCGTAGGTCGGTTTCAGGCCGACGCAGCCGCACAACGCCGCGGGCTGGCGGATCGACCCGCCGGTGTCCGACCCGAGCGTGGCAATGCATTCGTCCGCAGCCACCGCCGCCGCGGATCCGCCAGAAGATCCGCCCGGAATCCGTTCGAGATCCCAAGGGTTGCGTGTCGTGAAGAAGCCGGAGTTCTCGGTCGAGCTGCCCATGGCGAATTCGTCCATGTTGAGCCGGCCAAATATGACGGCACCCGCGCCTTTCAGCTTTTCGACCACCGTCGCGTCATAAGGCGAGCGGAACTGTCCGAGGATTTTTGAGGAACAGTTGCACGGCTGGCCTTTGACGCATAGCAGGTCCTTCATCCCAAGCGGGATTCCGAGAAGGGGCCGGGCGTCAGCCGGGTTGGCCGCGAGCGCGCGGTCCGCGGCATCCGCCTGAGCAAGCGCGTCCGGGGCGTCATAGCTGAGAAACGCTTTTACCTGGTCGTCGACTTTTTGGACGCGATCCAGGCAAGCCTGCATTAGTTCGCGCGCGGAAAAGTCTTTTTTGCGCAAGCCGCGAGCCGCTTCGGAAATGGTGAGTTGATTGAGCATGGGCCGGCCTTATTCGACAATCTTGGGCACGAGGAAAAGTCCGTTCGCTTTCGCCGGGGCGTTGGCCAGGGCCTCCTCGCCGGGCAGTGAAGGCTTGATCTCATCCGCGCGCGCCACGTTGACCAGGGGGAAGGCATGGGCGGTGGGCTCCACGTTGGAAACGTCGAGCTGGTTCAACTTTTCGATATAGCCAAGAATATTCCCCAGCTGCGCGCCGAGGCGTGTTTCCTCCTCGGGCGTCAGGGCGATGCGCGCCAAGTGAGCAACGTATTTAATGTCCATTCCGGCTCCTGCCATAATCGGCGAGAAGATGGCGAGCGGACAGGGGGAGGGCAAGCGAACTTTTCGCAGCCGCCCTGCCAGAAAATGGCAGAGCGGGGCGAGTTTTTAAATCCAGGAGGCTTTCGGCGCTTCGGCGGCGGCCGCGGCGTTTTCCAGCACGTTCTGCAAGTCTGCCAGCCGGGTGGGCTTGGTGATGTAATCGTCCATGCCGACGGCCAGGCACTTCTCCCGGTCGCCCTGCATGGCGCTGGCGGTCATGGCGACAATCTGGATGTGACGGCCCGTATCCCGGGTGCGGATGCGGCGGGTTGCCTCGTACCCGTCCAGCCCCGGCATATCGCAGTCCATCAGGATGAGGTCGAACTCCGCTTGATCGAGGTGATGAAGCACTTCGAGGCCGTTTTGGGCGAGTTCGGCCTTGTAGCCCAGCTTCTGCAGTTGTTTCAGAGCCACCTTCTGGTTCACTGGATTGTCTTCGGCCAGCAGGATGCGCAAGCGCCTTTCCACCGCTGGCGGCAAAGCGGCGGATGCCGGCGCGCTCGTTTCCGTGGGCTCCGGCTGCAGGAGTTCGGTCAGGCACCGCTTGAGCCGTGCGGCCTGCACCGGCTTGGCAATCGCATGAGAGAGCTGGTGCGTCTTAAGGTCTTCGAGCCGCCCTTGATGAGTGGTGAGGGCCACCACGCGGGAGGAAGCGGCGGCCGGATCGTTGCGGAAAGCGTTGAAGCGCTCCAGAGATTCGGGCCCGGCGCCGGGCTTGGCGGCGAACACCACGTCGAACGGCCGTCCGGCCATTTTGGCTTCGCGCAGCCGGGCCAGCCCTTCCTCCGGAGTGTGGACGGAGGCCGTCAGAACGCAGCCGCAGGCCGCGACATTCTCCCGGAAAGCTTCGACCGCGGAAGCGTTGGGCTCGATCAGCAGGATGCGCGGATTCGCGGCCGGCCGGGGTCCGCTCGCGAGGGGCGGATTCTCGCCGGACAGTTCCAGCCGCACCGAGAATGAAAAGAAGGAACCGCGGCCGGGCTGGCTTTCCACGCGGATATCGCCCTTCATTGCTTCGATCAACCGGCGGGAAATGGCCAATCCGAGGCCGGTGCCTCCGAATTCACGGGTGGTCGAGCTGTCGGCCTGCACGAAGGGGCGGAAAAGCTTTGGCAGGGCTTCCGGGGCGATGCCAATCCCGGTGTCGCGAAGATCAAACCGGATTTCCAGGTCTCCCTCGGGCTGCACCATCGTGCTGATTCTGAGGACTACTTCCCCCTGGCGGGTGAATTTGACGGCGTTGCCCGCCAGGTTCAGCAGGATCTGCCGGAGCCGGCCCCAATCGCCCAGGACTTTGGTCGGGCTGTCTGCCGGGAAGATGCAGGCCAGTTCCAGCCCCTTCAAATGGGCCTGCGGCGCGATCAACTCCAGAGATGAATCGACCAATTCACGGAGGTCAAACGGCGACCTTTCGAGCTGCAGCCGGCCGGCCTCGACTTTGGAAAAGTCCAGGATGTCGTTGATGATGGTGAGCAGCGCTTCGCTGCTTTCCCGGACGGTTTCGGCATAGTCGCGCTGTTCATGCTGGAGGGGCGTTTGCAGCAGCAGGCTGGTCATGCCGACAATGCCGTTCATCGGAGTGCGAATTTCGTGGCTCATGTTGGCCAGGAACTGGCTCTTCGCGCGGTTGGCCAGCTCTGCCTCCTCGCGGGCGCGGCGGGCGATCGCCTCCGCCTGCTTCCGCTCTTCCACCTCCCGTTGCAACTGGCGCGTGCGGCGGTCCACCCGGCGCCGGAGCGTGTAAACCCAGGTGAGGCACGCCGCGAGAATGGCGGCCAGAACGGCAAACACCGTCAGGGAGCGTTCGGAGGTCCACCAGGGAGGCCGCGAGAGAACTGCAACGTCGTTTTGCCCATTGAGCAGAATCTCAAACTCTCCCGGCTTCATCCCGCTGGCCATTTCGCGCTCGCGTGTGGCATAGACCCCGGTGAGCCGGATCTGCGAGCCCGACGGAATGGGTGACAGCGTCCGCGCGGTGGAGACGCGCCGGGCTTGAATCACGTGCGGTCCGGCGCGCACTTCGAGGATCTCTTCGCTCCCCTCGCTGCGCTGGTCGACCAGCGTGCAGTCCAGTTGGACCAGGGTCGAGTCGTAACGGGTGTCGAAAAAATTGGTCCAGGAGATCGGGACGGCGGGTGGGAGCGGGCCTGATCCGGTTTTGCGGACATCCGCTTCGAGAATCACGGGCGAGGCTCCGACGAGATGGGCGAATCCGGCGATTTCCACCTGGTCTCCCAAATTCAGGGTGGTCCGCTTTTTCGGGCTGAACCGGAGGCCGGCTCCGGAGTCGATGATGCGAACCTGCGAGGCCGAGACGTAGACGACCTGTCCTGCGACTTTCACCCGCTGAGAATTGTTGGAGTCGGGATCGAATTGGAGAAGTTCGGGAATGGTCTTCGCGGGCAGATCGAAGGGATCCGCCGGGGCGGCCAAGTCCAGCTGGATGGAATGAGTAAAAAGGGAGGCTTCGGCCGGCCGGACCTGCCGGGACTCGCGGTCCCATTGCGCGGTAAGGACCCCGCGCAGTCGGATTTGTGCGTTTTCGTATTCCCTGAGCCGTTCGGGCGCGAAATTTCTGACCTCCAGCCGGAAGGATTGCCCGCCCGGGATCATCATTGTTAAATTATTGTCCCGGACGGCGGTGACAGTGCCGGTGACTTCGACGAGCTGGCTGTCGAGGCTCCCGTTGATCAGCTGATCCCAGCCGGGATGCGCTGGCTCCGGGATGCGGCCGCGGTCGAGAATGCGGACCTGATTGGCTGCAAGATACGGGGCGAAATCCCCGGCTTCGCTCTCCCCGACAATCTCAACGTAATCGCCAAGCCGCGGGGTGTCGGAGGGGGATGGGGCCAAGTCCGAGACGAAAATGCCGCGGGTCGAGTCTTGCACCATTCCGTCCACTTCGCCCGAGCTGGCCCAGGTGACGACAGCCTGGATGCGAATCGGATAGTGCAAGGCGGCTTGATCATTCTTGAGGCGGTGAACCTGCTCGATCGTGGTCAGGATGGGGAGCGGCTGAAGCTGGTTCGTTTTGGAGAGGTCGAGCTCGCGGAAGACTGCCCAGTGCAACGTGGCTGGAGCATGACTGCGATCAATCCGGCCGATCGCTTCGACCGACTTGCCGATCTTTTCGCTCTGAACCTCAGAAGCCTCCACCGAGATTCTGTCCTTCCCGTCAAACAGGGTCACCCGGCCGAGGGATGAATCGATGGCGGTGACCTGCCCCCGGGTGCGCACGAATTCCGTGCCCGGGTCCAGCGATTCGATCGCGCCAATTCCCGTGACGGGAAGCTTGTTCCAGAGCTGGGGAGGCACGCTGAGCAGGCGGATATGACCGAGGTCGGGCAAGAGAAGTTCTCCGGCCACCCGCCCGCCGTCCGCGGTTCGGACCGCTTGCGCGATGCCGGTGGCGCGCAGGCGCGCTTTCAAAAGGACGTCGGGAATTTGCCGAGATAAGGAAGGAAGCTGCACGCGCATGCGGCCCGTGGCCGAGCGCAGCTCGAGCTCCCAGCCATCCGCCCCCAAGCCGGCATAGTAGACCTCTCCCTGCACTGTTGCCCACAATCCGTTCTCTTCTTCGCTGAAGCTCTTGGCCAGCGGAATGCGCGTGGGAGGCGGGATTTGCCCGCGGCCGATCACCCGCGCCGTGGGCGCAGGCAGTTGGATCTGCAAACGGCTGCCGTCATCCGACGTGGTGAAAAAGGTGTAAAAGCCTTCCCGTGGAATCTGGATGGCGCCGGTGAATTGCAGAGCGACTTCTTCCACGCGCGATCGCGCCGATAAGTCGAATTTGGCCACAACTCCTTCTTTGGCGGGCTTGAGCCCGTCAAAGTTGCCCAGCCGGCTCCAACCTTGTTCAACCGATCGGTAACGAAGGCCCGGCACCCAGGCGCTGGCGCCGTCTTTCAGCTCCTCGTGGAACAAGATTGATTCCGGGATTTCCTGGCGTGGAATCTCCCCCCCCGCAATCTCCACCGTCAGCAGAAATTCTCCGAGGCGGTTGAAATAGGCCGCTTCGATCGGATGCCGGCCGGCGGCGAGATAAATGCGCCCGCTGCGTTCCGCGGCGCCGTGGACGCCGTCATTATCCACCACCGGAAGCTGCGCGAAAGTGTAGCGCGCCGCCTGATCGCGAACCAACGCGTAGCCTTCCACCGCCACAATGTCGGACACGGCGATTTCCTGTTGCCGAAGATCCGTCTCCACGAACACCAGATCCGCGTCGTGCTGGAGGAAGAGGCGGTCCCGTTGCGGGCTGGCCCAGAGGACGAGCCCCTCCAGCCGGGTCGGCACGATCAAGCGGGCGGAGTTCGTGCAGATGGAGCGCAGCTCGGAGATCGTGAAATAACGGTCAGGTTGAGGAAGGGCAGCCGCTTTACCTCCAGCCGCCGTCAGGAGCAGCAGGCCGAAGGCCAGGAGCCAAGCTTTGATCGTACGAGCGCCCTCGCAACACACAATGTAGTATCGGCAGAGAACGGACGAACCTTACGAGAACCGATCGAGTCCGCAAGGGGAGATCTGTTTGCTGGTTAACTTGTTGCCGTTCAGCGGACTCGATTCTGAGATCTCCCAGCCGCAGGGGGTGTCAAAGCAGGGCGAACCCTCTCGGCATTTTCACGACCACGGTCCCCGCAATCTTATCATGCCACGCTTGCTTTTCCCGATCCCAGCCCGTCCAGAGAAACCCCAGGAAAAAGACGATGGCGGAAAAGAAGCAGGAGAGGCTTCGCACCAGCGCTACGGAGAACGAGACCGGGCTGCCGTCCGTGCGCACGACTTTCAATCGGAGCAGGGTGCTGCCGATGGTGGTGCCTTTCCACGTCCACATCAGGACAAAATAGGCCACGGCCACCGGGATGATACCGCGCTGCAAGACCGGGGTGAGCAAGCTGAGGAGCAGCAAATCCAGAAGAGCAGCCAGCAGCCGCTTCCAAAATCCCGCTCGCGGCAGCAGGAGAGTATCTCCCGGGACGACAGCGGCCGGGATGGACAGCGGCGGCGGGGTATTTTCGGGCATTCCGCCGGGGTTGACCGGAGAGACGACAGGCGGCGCAGCTCGCACGCCGACCATGACCAGCGCGGGCGGCACGGACCCTTCTTCACGCTTGAACGTGCGAGCGAGGGCGACGACCGAGCCGCCCAAGCCAAAAACAGTCGCCAGAGCCCAAGCCAGCACCCCGAAGATCGGAATCATGTAGGCCAGGGTTAGCAGGGCCGCTCCGACCAGAAAACCCGCCAGCGGCGTCTGCAGGAAGCCGAGCCCGGCGCTGCGCCCGAAGCTGCGCCCGAGGAAACACATGACGGCGGCTTTGCCAAAGAGGATGGAGAGCACGAGCGCGACCTGCAGGAACGGCACTACCGGAATGCCGATGACCGCGATCACCAGGATCGCTCCCAGCGGCGCGAACAAGATGAGCGTGAGAAAGCCGGACAGGACCGAAGTTACCGGGCGTTCTTCCAAAGCGAGGAAGACCGCTTTAACCGCAGCCGGGAAGAGCATGAGAGTCAAGAGGTACAACCCGGCGAAGAATCCAGCCACGAGCCATGCCCAGCGCACTCCCATGGGCAGAAGCCGTCCCCAGATCAATCCCTCGGTCAGCCAGGCTTTCAGCCCTTCGATTTTTGGCACGACATCGCCGAAGGGGATGATGACCCGTTCGCCGTTGATGTGCGCAGCTGGAGAAATCTTGAACGGGCCCCCGAGGAAAAATCCGCCGCCGCCCAGGCGCGCTCCATCGGCGATGGTGGCCCGGCTGAGAATAGCTTTGGTGTGACGCGCCACCTCCCCGGAGCATTCCAGGGCGCTTCCGATCATCACGACCTGCCCTTCGACAGTGCCTTTGATTATGGCTTTGCCGCCGATGACAACCAGGTCGCGCTCGACCGTTCCGTCGATGACGGCCGATCCTCCGATCAGGACCAGTTCGCGGACTGACTCGTTCGTGTTGACCACGACGTTCTGTCCAAAAATTGCGTTGGAATGGTTATTCGGCTGGAAACGGCCCTCGGCGGGTTTGGCGCGGCGCCGCTTTTTGACCGGCGCCTCGGCCGGTTCTGCGGGCGGCGGTTCTATATCCGTCTTTTGCAGCTTGATGACGTCGGGAGCGGGTTCTGGCGGCGCAGGAACAGCTTCCGGCGCGGGCTGGGCCAGCAAAGCGCAGCGGAGCAACAGCAGCGAAAGAAGAAAATAGCAGGAAAGCCGGCGCATATCAGACGGCGTGGTTTCCAGCCGCAGCGGTGACCCGGAACAGGGCAAAACCGGCGGCCAGGCAAGCTCCGTACAACAAAGCGAGGACCAGTCCGGCCGCCAGGAACCACTCGAGAGGCCAGCCCGGAATCGCGGCCAGCAGAGCTTCCCCGATCGATCTCACGGTGCGAACGATCCAAGCGTAAGAAGAGAGGTGGGTGGAAATATCAGGCAGGGAGACGTTCTCCGAGGCTCGGCCGAGGGTGTAAGTAACCAACGCGAAAAGCGCGGCGAGCGAGACGAACAAAAGGTTCTGGATGTGCCGCGGCCAAAAGGTGAACGGCTGCTTCCACCACGGAAGCGGCTGCCGGTGCGCAATCGCGGCCATGACATTGCTGACCAGCGCATCGGGGGCCTGGCGTTCCGGCAGTTTTTGCAGCTCAGCGTGGATGAATTTCTCCAGTTCGTTTTGGTCCGGCGATTCCATATCACAGGGCGGGTGAGAGTCGGCTGAGCATCTGGAACGGGTGGGAAGAGCTCGACGAGTCTCCGGAGACGTATTGATTCCGAATCTCCTCGGCCGCGCCCCGCAGCATCAGCTTCTTCTTGAGCGCCTCGCGGCCGCGGAAGATATCGGTCTTCACCTTGCTCAGGGAGATTTTGAGGGTCTCGGCGATTTCGTCGTAGGTTTTGTTTTCGAAATGATAAAGGACCAGGGGAACTCGCTGCGCGGCGGGGAGCTTAAGGAGTGCTTCCTCCAGTACGCGGCGCTGATCCGCTTCGTTCAGCTGGTCGCCGGTCATCTCCGGCGCCGCCACGTCGAACATCGGTTCGTCCCGGTCGGAATCGTTTGAAAGCAGTTCCGAAAAAAAGGTCCAACGTCGACGGTAGCGTGTGACGTGGTTCAAACTGAGGTTGGTGGCCACCGTTTTCAGCCAACCCCCCACCGTTGGGCTGGCGTGAAGTTCGTGATAGCGCTCGTAGGCTTTTAGAAACACCTCTTGCGCAATATCTTGCGCCTCAGCCTCGTTCGCGGTTAAACGGAGCGCAGTGCTGAATACCATGTTCTGGTAGTTCCGCATGAACTGCTCGAAATTCTCGGTTGGATTCATTTGGTATCCGCGTCTGGCGGATCGCTTCCGTTTGAACTACCCGGCAACATACCGGGAAGTTGCAGAAAAGTCGTTTGCGATTTCCCGGCCTTGTTTTCGGCAGCTTTCGCCTGGCCCAAGAATCGCCGAATATTCTTGTTTCCTCGGCTGCAATATCGGTTAACCTGTTGGACCCGAGCCGCAGATGAACTGGAGTGGCTGGGCTATGTCGATGAACAAACAGAAAATGCGCGCCGTAGGTGTGCTTCCGGGCAAGCGGGAAGTGCGCCTCTTGGAACACGTTGCCCCCCAGATTTCGTCCGATTATCAGGTGAAGGTCCGGTCTCTCGACGTCGGGATTTGCGGGACGGACAAGGAGATCTGCCACTTTGTTTACGGTTCGCCTCCGGACGGATTTGATTATCTGGTGATCGGCCATGAATCCCTGGGGGAAGTGGTCGAGGTGGGATCGAAAGTCTCGGGGTTCAAAAAGGGCGATCTGGTTGTTCCCTCGGTCCGCCGCCCATGCACCCACTCGGGATGCCAGTCGTGCCGCGATGACCGCCAGGATTTCTGCGCCACCGGCGATTTTACGGAACGCGGGATCAAAATGACCCACGGGTTCATGACCGAGTTCTACGTTGATGACGAAAAATTTCTGAACGTGGTTCCGTCCGCCTTGCGCGATGTCGGCGTGCTGGTGGAGCCGCTGACGGTGGCCGAGAAAGGCCTCGACCAGGTGTGGCAGGTGCAGGCGCGGCTCCCCTGGATCAAGCACGATGCGCCTTCGGATGCGCGCGGCACTGGTTTGAACGCGGTCGTTCTCGGAGCCGGACCGGTCGGCATTCTAGGCGCCATGACTCTCGTGCGGCATGGCTTCAAGACCTACGTTTACTCCCGCTCACCCAAGCCAAATCCCAAGGCGGATCTGGTGGAATCCTTTGGAGCGACGTATCTCTCGTCCGAGACGGTGAGCGTGAAAGAGCTGGCCGAACGGGTCGGGAATATCGATCTTGTTTACGAGGCGGTCGGTTTATCGAAAATCTCTTACCAGGTCATGGAAGTTCTGGGCCAGAATGGCATCTTCGTGTTCACCGGCATTCCTGCTCCCCGCCCGGCGATCGAGGTGGAAGCGGACAACATCATGCGCAACATGGTGCTGAAGAATCAGGTGGCCGTGGGCACGGTCAACGCGGACCGCGCGGCGTTCGAGAATTCAATTTCGGATTTGGGCGTGTTCATGAAGCGGTGGCCCGGCGCGTTGAAGTCGCTGATTACCGGCCGCTACTCTTTGGATAGCTACAAGGAACTGTTGCTCGGTGAGAAGACCGGCATCAAGAACGTCATCTCTCTCGATTAATTCTCATATGCCCGGCAAGTGGATTGACATTTCTGTAACGATTAAACCCGGCATGGCGCATTGGCCGGACAACCCGGAAATCCGCGTCGACAAGATGCTGGATATGGAGCGGGGGGACGTTTGCAACGTTTCCACGCTTTCCATGGGTTCGCACACCGGCACGCACATGGATGGCCCGTTGCACTTCATTCGCAACGGCAAGAGCCTGGATCGCATGCCGCTGGAAGCGACGATCGGGCCCTGCCGCGTGATTGAGATCAAGGACAAGGAAGCGGTGAAGTTGGAAGAGATACAGCATCACAAGTTCAAGCCGGGCGAGCGCATCCTGATCAAAACGCCGAATTCCCGTCGTTCCTGGAAGACGGACAACTTCGACGAGGATTTTGTTTATATCTCGCGCGAGGCGGCGGCGTTTCTGGCCAAGGCCAAAATCATGACGGTGGGGATCGATTACCTCTCGGTCGGCGGCTTTCGCAAGGATGGCGTGGAAACGCACCATGCGCTGCTCGGGGCTGGGATTTGGATTATCGAGGGCCTGAATCTCGCCAAGATCAAGCCGGGGCGTTACGAACTTTGCTGTCTGCCGTTGAAGGTCCTGAACAGCGATGGCGCGCCTGCCCGGGCGGCCCTGCGGACTCTCTGAAAGGAATTGTGGCCGCCGCGCAAGCCGGGCGTCCTCTGAAGGTCGCCTGGTTTCCTTACTTCCCGGTTGAGTGGCTGCCGGACCCGCCGGCGGAACTGCGCGACCTGCCGCGGCAGCATCCGGCCACGTGGCAGAGGGTTCTGTGGGAGGAATTCAAGAACGACCCGCGCTTGCGGTTGGAGATCCTCGTGCCTCGCGGCCAGTTCCCCCGGTCTTTCACTTTCGAGCGTGCGAATACCCGGTTCCACTGCTTGCGCACTCCGCCGGGATTGCGGGCGGCTTCCCTCTACTGGCTCGATACCCTGCTGATTCGCCGTCAGTTGAGGCGGTTTCAGCCGGATCTGGTTCATGGCTGGGGCTCTGAGTTTGGCGGCGTGGCCATCGCCGGCCGGTCGCCTTATCCGGCTCTGGTGACAATGCAAGGCATTCTCACCTGGTGCGGTGAGCATTTCCCGCTCAATCGGCAAATGCGCGTTTCCCGCTGGCTGGAGCCACGGAGTTTAGCCCAGGCCAGCGTGGCGACCTGTGAATCGAGTTTCGCGATGGGGTACTTGCGGGAGCGTTACCCGCATCTCGAACTGCTCCAGGTTGAGCACGCCCCCAATCCGCTCTTCAGCCAGATCCAGCGCCAGCCGCGGACCGAGCCTGCGCGCATCGTGTGCGTCGGCTCCTTTATTTACTCCAAGGGCGCTGACCTGGTCATCAAGGCGTTGGACGCTATTTTGCCTCGCCACGCGTTCGAATTGATCTGGATCGGGTCCGGCGATGCAGCGCTCGAAGCGCAATTGCGCAAGGAAACCCAGCCGGAACTCTGGCAGCGGGTCACCCTCAAGCACAATCTCACCCCGGAACAGATTGCAGGCGAGCTTTCGACCGCCGTCTTGTCAGTCTTGGCGACGCGCGCCGACAACAGTCCGAACTCAGTAAAGGAGGCAGTGGTGGCGGGCGTGCCGGTGGTGGCGACGCGGGTGGGGGGGATTCCCGATTACGTGTTTCCCGGAAAAAATGGTCTTCTCTTCGAGAACGGCAGCATGACTGATTTGGCCGCGCGTCTCGAGGAAGCGCTGATTCATCCTCAATTCTCACGGGGGTGTGTGGACGCAGCGACGCTGGCGCAAGCGCGGGACTATCTTTCGGCCAAAACGATGGCCTCGAAATTTCTGGCAGCCTACGACGCGGTCCTGCGCCGGGCGAACGCCTGAAGCGCGCCCAACCTGTTCTGCTACTGCAAGTCCGGATCGCGGCGCATCGCCACGACCAGGGCCAGGCGGCTCACGGCCAGGGGGAAAGTCTCCGCGAGTGTTTCCGTGCTGGTGCTCGGTCCGCTCTCCAAGCGGGCAAAGTAGCGAGCCGTCCGGACGCTGGTGAGGCCGGTCTCCACTTTGTGGCCGTAGAGGGATTTGAGCCGCGCCCTCAGTTTTTCCGCAGCTTTTTCGTCTGTGGAGTAAGCCATGGGCGGTTGGTTTGTGTCGTTGAAGAAATAGCGGTGCAACCGGGCGTCGAGATCGGCGCCTGGATCAGCCTTATATGGGTTACCAAGATCCAAAACGACGTAGCCTCTACCTGACCCCCCGGCGAGGCGTCAAGCGTATGTTGTGTTCCTGGACCGGAAGCGGTGTTCCGAGCTTCTTTGGCCCGGGGTTTCTCCGGGTGGCGGAGTGTTTCATGGGTTTCTAATCTTGGGCGATCCCGAGTTGTTCGTAGATCGCATTGTTGATGGCGCGTTGCCGTTCCTGATGAGCTCTTTCACCCGGCATCCCGTTCGTCACCCAGGCGGCAATCAGCCCATATGTTGGATCGGCAAAAGCGCAGGAAGATTGAGCGCCGCTGTGGCCAAAGGTTGGCTCGGAAGCCCATCGCCCGTATCCGTAGGGAACGGCCCCGTACCGGTTCGAGTTGATGATGAAGCCAAGTCCGTAATCGAGCGTGTGCGCGAAGGTCCGATCATACAGGCCGATCCGATGCCGCTTCACAAACAGGCTGACGGTCTCCGCTTGCAGGAGGGTGCGCCCATTGAACACTCCTTCGCAGAGGAGCATGCGGTATAAACTCGCCAGTTCACGGATCGGGCCTCGCGCGCTGGCCCCGGGACGGCAAATCGCCATGCCGGCGGCATCCTGGAGCGGTGCTGTCCGCAATGTCCCGCCCGCGGTATCGAACATCAGAGCGATCTTTTCACCGTAGCGAGCGTGCTGCTCCGGGCTAAGGCTGAGCCAGGTGTTGGTCATCCCAAGCGGCAGCAGCAGCTCGTTGCGGATGAAATCCGGAAAGAGCTGTCCGGTGATCCGGCGAATAATCTCGGCCAGGATGAACCAGGAAGCTTGCGTCGAGTAGCCCGCGGTCTCCCCGGGCCGCCAGTCCGGCTCGATCGACGCCTCACAGATCTGGCGCACGGCGTCCGCCCAATCCAAGTGGCGCGGGATCGCATCGGCTCCGCGGAAGCCCGCCGTATGCGTGAGGAGATGCCAGACCGTGATCGGGTCTTTGTTCCCGGCGGCGAATTCCGGAATGAACCGGGAGACTTTATCGTCGATAAGCAAATCGCCCGTTTCATAAAGCCGCGCGAGGCAGATGGCGGTCAGCGGTTTGCCGGCCGAGAACCATTGCATCAGCGAGTCGTTCCGAAGGGCGATTCCGGGGCGGGCTTCACCGCAGGCAAAATCGATCACAGTTCGGCCAGCGAGGGAGACGAAAAGCTGGGCGCCCGGGTGCAATCCCTGTTCAACACCGGCCGCAAGTATGGAGGTTGGATCGGGCATCTCGACGCCCGCGAGTCTAGCAGAGGGCGGGGGCTGAGCCAGATGGCAAGGGAGATTTTCGCGGCAATCTTTTCCTTTCAAGGCCGGTTGAGAATGGCAGAAAGTTCCGACGATCGATGTAAGTGCTTGATTCGGAGGTTCCGCTTCCCGTGGCACATCTGGTGCTTAGCTGCTGGCGTGAATGTGAGTCTGTACCAGGCGGCTTCGGCCCTTAACGCGAATTCGCGATGGCAGGAAGTCATTTCGCAGAACTTGGCCTCCAGCTCCATTCCGGGCTTTAAAAAGCAGGACATGAGCTTCTCCGCCGTTCAAGCGGGATATCTCTCTCCCACCGTGGCCTCCGCTGGCGCCGGGCAGCCGGTAGCGTTGCCGACCATTCGGGATGGTTTGAATTTCGCGCCGGGCCAGATCAAGCCGACTGGGGTCGATACGGACGTGGCGATTGAGGGGTCGGCCTTTTTTGAAGTTCAGTTGCCGGGTGGCGGAACGGGGTACACTCGGGACGGGGAATTCAAGGTCAACGCCCAGGGCGAGATGGTGACCAAGCAGGGGTTCAAGGTGATGGGCGAGGGCGGCGCGATTCAGCTCGACCGCAACAAGCCCGGGCCGCTGAGCATCGCGGCGGACGGCACTGTCAGCCAGGCCGGGGAGTTGCGAGGCAAACTCAGTTTGGTGTCTTTCAATGATCCAACCCTCCTGACTCCTGCCGGAGGCGGAGTTTATCTTTCCAAAGATCCGAAGATTCAGACCACCGGGGACAAAAAGTCGACCGTGCGGCAGGGATGCCTCGAGGGCGCCAATACGACTCCGGTGGTGGAGATGGCGAACATGATCAGTGTGATGCGCTCCTACGAAGCTAACCAAAAAGTGATTCAGATGCAGGATGAACGCATGGGGCGGGCCATTTCCGAGTTAGGCAGCCCGAGCTAGCCGCCAAAATCGAACTAATCGAATATGTTGCGAGCGCTCTATTCAGCTTCGGCCGGGATGCAATCCCAGCAGACGAATCTTGACGTCATTGCGAACAACCTCGCGAACGTCAATACCACCGGATACAAGAAATCCAAAGCCGAGTTTCAGGATCTTCTATATCAAACCACGCGGTCCGCGGGAGCGGAGCAAGGCTCCGGAAACCAGTTGCCCACCAGCCTGCAGATCGGCCATGGGTCCCGCCTGATTTCCACTTCCAAGGTTTTTACCACCGGTGAACTCACCCAGACTGGCGAACGCCTGGATGTGGCCATTCACGGGGATGGATTCTTCGAAGTGCTCATGCCGGACGGCACCAAGGCCTACACCCGGGACGGCGGGCTGAAAACCGACTCGACCGGGCGCGTTACCACGAGCGATGGATATCCACTGGTTGGCGGGTTTCAGCCGATCCCCGCCGGAACCACCGCGATCACCATCGCTCCGAACGGGGAGGTAACGACGCAACAAGGGGCCACCGGCAAACAGAATTTTCGGGTGAACCTGGTCCGCTTTGCCAACCCGGCCGGCCTCGATTCGGCCGGGCACAATCTCTACAAGGAAACAAGCGCTTCCGGGACTGCCGAAATTGGCAATCCGGCGGAGAACGGATTCGGCGAGCTGCAGCAAGGCTTTCTGGAAATGTCGAACGTCAAGGTGGTGGAGGAAATGGTGAATATGATCCTCGCGCAACGCGCGTACGAAGTGAACTCCAAAGCCGTCCAGACTTCCGACGAAATGATGCAAATGAGCAACAACCTCCGAAGATAATGCGCACACTTTTTGCCTCAATCGCCGCCTTGTTTTCGCTCGCGGCCGCCAGCGCCGCCGAAAGCATCGGCCCGCTCGAACTTCGGCCCCAAGCCAGCGTCGGCACGCAGGGAATCCTGGTGGCAGATCTCGTCTCCAACCGTGGCGAGCTCAACTTGCCGCGCGTGGTCCTTGCTCCCGCGCCTGCGATCGGCCGGCCGGTGTTTTTAACCCGGGCGCAAATCAGCGATTTGCTCGGGAAAAAAGCCCCGGATCTGGTTTGCTCGAATTGGCTGGGCGCGGATCGCGTGAAAGTGGTGCGGGCGACGCGCGTGCTCAACCAGGCGGCCGTTTGCGAACTTCTGGCGGCCACGCTCCAGGCTGACCAGATCAAGGATCGCGGCGATCTGGAACTCCACTTTAATCGTCCCTGGAACAATGTGGTCCTGCCGGACGATCCCCTCTCGGTCAAAATCCTCGAAATGCCTGGTTCCGGCGTTTCCGTGAATTTCCTCTGCCGTTTCGAACTGTTTGCGGGCGGCGAGAGCGCCGGGGTTTATCAGGCGGGATTGCAAGCAAGGGTTTGGAAGGAAGTTTACGTTGCCCGTTCGAACATCGGCCGCGGCGAATTGCTGAAGGAATCGGATGTTATCCTGGAGAAGCGCGATGTTCTCGCGAACCGCGAATACCTGACCAATCTCCCCCTGGACGACGCGTTCGTGGAATTTCGTGAGAACCTGCCCGCGGGCAGCCTGGTGACGGCGCGCTACCTGCGCCTGCGCACTGTTCTCAAGCGGGGACGACAGGTCGACGCCATGTTTCAGGACCCGACCATGACAATTTCCGTCAGGGCCGAGGCTTTGGAAGATGGCATTCCCGGGCAAATCGTCCGGCTCCGCAACCTGCAATCACGGCGAGAATTCAAAGGAAAGGTTCAAGATGAGCAAACGGTCCAGGTTTTGTTTTAGTCTGTTTTGGCTCATAATTCTGGCCTTGGCGAGCCCGGTTCCGGCCGGGGCTCAGTCATTGTGGAAGGAGAACAGCTCCCGTTCGCTGATTGCCGACAAGCGAGCCAACGCCGTGGGCGACATCCTGACGATCGTTATTCAGGAAGACAACAGCGCCAGCAAGGACAACAGCACCCAGACCGCCAAGAAGAGCAGCATTGACGCCGCCATCCAATCTTTCCTCTACGGGCCGGATGCCAGCAAACTTTTGACGAAGAACGGGCAGATGCCCGCCATGAAGATGTCCGGCAGCCAGGACTTTTCCGGTTCCGGCAAAATCAGCAATAATGAGAAAGTGACCGCTCGCATCGCTGTCCGCGTGGTGGATGTCCTGCCGAACCGCAACCTGGTGATCGAGGGCACCCGGAACATCTCGTTCTCCGGTGAAAGCCAGGACGCCGTGTTGCGGGGCGTGGTGCGGGTCGAAGACATCGCGGCCAACAACACCGTCTTCAGCTACAACATCGCGGATGCCACCATTCGCTACATTTCCAAGGGAACCGTGAGCGACAATCAGCGGAAGGGCTGGTTCACCAAGGTGTGGGAAAAGGTCACTCCGTTTTAATATGAGAGTTTTTGCGATTGTTTCTGCCCTGCTCCTGCTGGCCGCGCCCTGTCCGGCCTCAGGCATGGCCGCCCGGATCAAGGATCTCGTCACGATTTCCGGCGCGCGCGACAATCAATTGGTGGGATACGGACTCGTCGTGGGCCTCGCCGGAGACGGCGACAAAGACCCGGTTTATACGGTTCAATCCGTGGCCAACATGCTGCAAAAATTCGGCATCACCGTGCCCGCGGCGACCTTGACCGCCAAGAATGTGGCTGCGGTGATTGTGACGGCGGATATCCCAGCTTTCGTCCGGTCCGGCACCCGGATCGATGTGACGGTGGCCGCCATGGGTGATGCCAAGAGCCTGCAAGGCGGCGTTCTGCTGCAAACCCCATTGATTGGGGCGGATGGGGCCACTCCCTACGCCGTGGCCCAGGGAGCGCTGGCCGTGGGCGGGTTTTCCGCCGGCCAGGGGGGCGCGGGCGGCGCCACGGTGCAGAAAAATCACCCGACAGTGGCGCAGATTCCCGGTGGCGCCCTGGTGGAAAAAGAAATTCCGACCGAGATCGTGCATAATAGGCAGATCGATCTGCTGCTGCGCGAACCCGACTTCACCAGCGCGGCGCGCATGGCCCTCGCGATCAACGCGCTTTTTCCCAGCAGCGCGAATGCCCTGGATTCAACGACGGTGCGGGTGCGCGTTCCGGACGGGCTGGATGACTCGGCTGTGGACTTTATCGCCCGGCTGCAGGCCATTGAAGTGACCCCGGATATCGCCGCGCGCATCATCATCAACGAGCGGACTGGAACGATCGTTGCCACTTCCAAGATCAAGATCAGCAGTTGCGCTGTCTCCCATGGCGATTTGACCATTACCGTGGCTTCGACCCCCGAGGCGTCCCAGCCTCCGCCCTTGAGCAAAGGCAGCACCGTCGTTCTGCCCCGGACTGATGCCAAGGCGGCGGAAGCCAAAGCCAAGCTCGTCACGCTGCCTGACATGCCATCAATCGAAAAGGTGGCTTCCGCGTTGAACGCCATTGGCGTGACGCCGCGGGACATGATGGCCATTTTTCAGGCGATGAAGCAGGCGGGAGCCCTGCAGGCGGAATTGATTCTCCGGTGATGAGTATTCCCGCGCTCAACCGAAAAATATCCGCGGCGGACATGCCGCTGGAAAAGCTGGCGGGCTCAACGCAGGTGAGCGATCGCGAGAAGGTTGCCGAGGTCAGCCGCCAATTCGAAGCCGTGCTCTTGCGCCAGATCCTTTCGCAGGCTCAGAAACCTTTGCTGCAAAGCTCGAGCGGCAGCGGCCAGGCGGCGGCCGGCATTTATCAGGACATGGTCACCCAGCAACTGGCCGACCGCATCAGCCATGGCAGTTCGTTCGGCTTCGCCAAAGTCCTCGAGAAGCAGCTTTCCGTGCAGTGCCTCAAGAAGGAGCCGGCCCCGGCGAAAACCGCGCCGATCGCCTCCGCCCAGCAACTTCAAACCAGCGACCCCGGGCGGGCAGCGAAGGTTGAATCCGTTCCTGCGGCGAAGTCCCGTCATCTCCACGCGCAACCTGGCAAACGAATATGATTGAAGCTATCCAGAAACTCATCGCCGCTTTGCGGGAGGAGCTGCAGCAATATGGCGAGATGCTTGCCCGCCTCGATGAGCAGCAGCAGCATGTCATCCGCCGCGCGGCGGAGGCCGCCCTGCAGAGCGTTCCCTTGATTCAGAGCCAATCCTCCCTTCTCTCCCAAGTGCGGGAGCACCGCTTTTCGGCCACCCGGGATCTCTGCCAGGCCATTGGTTTTTCAGAAACCGCCACTTTCAAGGAGCTGGTGCCGCGCTTGCCGAGTGATTACCGGCCGCTGGTGGAGGCTTTGGTCCAGGAGAACAACGAACTGCTCCAGCGGATTCATCAGCGCGCCCGGCAGAACCATATTTTGCTGACGCGCACGGTCGAATCGATGCAGCATGTCATCAACTCCCTGGGCATTCATCGCCCGACCCCGGTTTACAATGACGCCGGCCATGTTTTTGTTTCCGCTCCCGCCCGTCCTGCCATTTACGAAGCCGTCTGTTAAGGAATTATGGCAGGCCTTTTTGACACTCTCTCCCTCGGGTCGCGTTCGCTCGCCACGTACCGCAAGGCGATCGATACCAGCGGCCATAATCTCGCCAATGTCAACACGCCCGGTTACACCCGGCAGCGCCTGGTCATCCAGAGCGTTTCCAACTCCACCGAAATCGGCCAGGTGGGCGCGGGCGCCGAGGCGGTGCGAGTCGAGCGGCTGCAAAATGACTTTTTTGATCAGCAGGTGCAGGTGGAGAGCAGCGTGCAGGGCTCGCTCAATTCGCGGCAGAGCGCTCTGCAACAGGCGCTGAACGCCCTGCAGGAAAACGTCGATCGCAGCGGATCAAACGGGACCACCACCAGTGGCATTTCCCAGGATTTGGCGGACTTTTTCGCCTCGGCCCAAAGCATTTCGACCAATCCGACGTCCCTCGCGGAACGGCAGGTGTTCCTGGAGAAAGCGCAAGCGCTCGCTGGCAAGTTCAACCAGGTCGACACCGGCCTGGCGAGCGTGGCCAGCAACGTCAACCAGCAGATCAGCGGCAACGTCGCGCAGGTCAATTCGCTCGTGAACGATATCGCCAAGCTGAATGCCTCGATCGTTCAGGAAGAGGCCACCACGGATGGCGCGGCCAACGATCTGCGCGATTCCCGCCAACAGAAAATCGAGGAGCTGGCGGGCCTGGTGAAAATCGACACCGCCGCCCAGCCTTCCGGAGCTGTGAACGTCATGGTTTCCGGTGTGACTCTGGTCGATGGCAGCAATGTGGCGAACACGCTGGAGACTTTTGATGCGAACGGGGCCACTCAGGTGCGGGTCGCCGGGCAGACGGATGCCCTGGCGCTCACGGGCGGGTCGATTGAGGGGAGTATTACCGCGCGCGACAATGATGTGGGCGATCTCCGCGCGCAGGTGAATTCTCTGGCCCAGACTTTTATCACGGAGGTGAACAAGGTCCACTCGGCCGGCTTCAGCCTCACCGGCAGCACCGGCGCGAACCTTTTCAACGGCACGAGCGCGGCCGATATCGCCGTCAATCCTGACCTGGTCAGCAATCCGTCGTTAATTCAGGCCAGCGCGGTGTCGGGTGACAACGGCAACAACCAGGCTATTATTGGCGTCGCGCAGCTGGCCACGGCGGCTCAGAGCGCCCTGGGCGGCCAGAGCTTCTCGGACCGGCAGGCCCAGATGGTGGCGGGGGTGGGGCAGAAGGCAGCCAGCGCCCAGAAGGACCTGGATGACCAAAATTCGATTGTGGATTTTGTGAAAGGACAGCGAGAGTCGGTCAGCGGCGTCAGCCTGGACGAGGAAATGTCCAACCTCGTCATGTTCCAGAAAGCTTTTCAAGCCTCGGCCAAACTCATCAGCATGACCGATGAAATGCTGTCGACCATCATTCAGATGTAATTGACGTATGCGCGTAACCTCGAACAGCTACTCCGAAAGTCTCATCAACCAGCTCCAGGTTCTGACCCGCCGGACGAGCGCGCTGCAAACGCAGATTTCCTCCGGGCAGCGCGTCCAGAACGCCAGTGACGACCCGCTCGCTGCTCAGCGCATTCTGACTTTGCGCGACAATTCCGTGGCCAACGCCCAGTACCAGAAAAATATTCAGGCGCATCAGGACTTTGCCACCGCCACGCATAGCGCCGTTCAAAGCCTGCAGAAGATTATCAATCGGGCGCAGGAACTCGCCGTCTCAGCCGATGATCTGAGCTCCACCGGGGATCTCACCTCCTATGGCACGGAGATCAGCCAGTTGATCAAACAAGCAGCGGACATCGCTAATACCCAGTTTCGCGGCGAGTACATTTTCTCAGGCTCCAAGAGCGACGTCCCAGCCGTCAAAACCACCCTGGACGCCGCCGGAAACGTGCAGTCGGTCGACTTCCAGGGGAACACTACTCCGGCGGGCAGCGAAGTGGCCCCTGGCGTTACGCTCACCTCCCGAATCCCGGCGCAGAATAACAGCGGGTCGGGCGAGGTCGGCCTTTTTTCGGACTCGCGATCCGGCGCGGACCTCTTCCAGCACCTGATCACGCTCCAGAATCAGTTGCTCACCGGCGACCGGGCCGGACTCAAAGCCTCCGCGCAAACCGACCTGAAAAAAGATGAGGAGAACATTCTCTACCAGGTCGCGGGCAACGGCACCTTGCAGTCGCGGCTCGACACCATGCTGAGCATGAATCAGGACCAGAAACAAAGCATCGATGGCGATCTCTCCAAAAACGCCGACACAGACCTCACCCAAGCCATTGTGAAGCTCTCTCAGCAGCAAACAGCCTATCAGGCCACGCTGCAAAGCGCGGGCTCAGTCATGAGCTTGAGCCTCCTCTCTTATCTTCGTTGATGTTTGGCTGAAGCTGCCGCGAACTGGCCCTGGGTGGCAGAGGCGATCCGGCGAGAGCGACGATATTGAGCCGGCTGAGAAGAGAAAGGGGCCGGCTGGCGCCGGCGATTGCCGCTAGCGTGCATTTGGGCGGTCCGACAAGCGGGAGCATGAACGCTCGTGCGGGAGATTGGAGGCTCTCGGTAGGTCAGCTCCTTCAATTTGGAATCCGCGCGGTGGGAAAACATGGCATGGCAAAGCCCTGACCCGATCTCCCCTTTTTTTACTCGGCAATCTCCAAATCACACCGCGGGATTACGCGCACATCCTTCCCCGCTTATCCCTCCACAGAGCATTTCTCTGTGGCGCCTGCAGATTCTCTTTTCAAACCTCCAATCACTTGTTACATAACCGTTGATGACCCTCTCAATTAAGTTTTCTAGATCACGGATTGCGGGTCCGGTGTCCGCCTTGATCATTTGTTTTGCCTCGGTCCGCGGTCTTTTCGGGCAGGACGGCTCGCTGGATGCCACTTTTCAGAGCCCGCAATTTCCGCTTCCGGTGGCGATCATACAGGTTGAGGCCAGCGGGAAAATCCTCTTCGTGGACGGTGCGCGCGGGACGGTGGGCCGGCTCACTTCGACTGGAGGCATCGAGGACTCGATCAAGATCGGCGATGGCCCGCAGAGCATCACAGCACCGATTGACGTCGGCACGATCCACATTCCTGGTGCGACCAACGCAGCGACGATCGACGCGATTCTGCCTCTGGCAAACGGCCAGATCCTTGTCGGTGGAAGTTTCAGTCATTTCAACAAGGTCGGAAGGAAGCTTCTGGTGCGCTTGAATGCCGACGGAACCGTGGACTCATCGTTTAATCAAGGCACCGGTTTTGAGGGAGACAACATCTACAGCCTCGCGCTTGGTTCGGGAGGCAGGGTTTATGCGGGTGGAAAGTTCAAGAAATTCAACGGTGCATCGCGGAACGTCGCGATCGTTCGGTTGAATCCGGACGGGAGCCTGGACAGTTCATTTGCGGACAGCACCATATCCTTTGGCGCGAGCGTGACTGACATCTCGATTCAGCCCGATGGCAAGGTGCTGATCGATGCCGCGTATGCGAACCCGTCATTCCAGGCCACGGTGCAGCTCTATCGCCTGGGCGCTGATGGCGGCCTAGACGGGACGTTCACCCAGGGCGCAGGCACGCCGATACTCCCGGCGGGACCGTTCCGTCATGGCCTCATGAAGAACGGCCAAGTCCTGGCTTGCGGCGGTTCTGGAACTTACAATGGCGCGAAGGTGAACAGCAGCCTCTTCCGGCTGAATTCGGACGGCACGGTAGACCTCTCGTACGCCGGATACGCTCTCGGCTTGGTCAACGTCGGTGGATTGATTGGCAAGTTCCTGCCGATGGAAAATGGCAACGTCTATGTGAGCGGTGCTTTTGACCGCGTGGACG
Source organism: uncultured Verrucomicrobiota bacterium (assembly GCA_964566945.1). GTDB lineage: Bacteria > Verrucomicrobiota > Verrucomicrobiia > Limisphaerales > SXQI01 > DASVNK01. Next base: position 59,551 of record CAZMKE010000004.1, read on the forward strand.
GCCAGGCATTGCTTGGGCTCGCGCGGTTTCATGCGGATGGCACGCTCGACCCGTCGTTCGTGCCGGCGGTTGCGGTCTCGACGGCGCCTGGAGCTGTCACAGCGCAGCCAGACGGGAAGCTGCTGGTGGTGACAACGGTGATCATGGGAGTGACACCTAAATATGTCATCGCGCGGCTAAACGGAGGAGGAGGCGCCGTGGCGCCTGTGGGGCCGCGCATTGGTCCAGTAACGATGCTCTCTGGTGGCGCCTTTCAACTCCCTGTGGCCGGCGCCACCAACGTGGTTGTGCAAGCGAGTTCAAATCTGGCGAGTTGGAGCAATCTCAGCACGAACAGGGTTGCGAACGGGCTGATCAGTTTTACAGATCCACTGGCGGTCAGTTTACGAGCGCGTCTTTACCGGCTTCTGGTGGCGCCCTGAGCGTCCGACCGGTGAGAAACGCGTTCAACCTGGCCCGTGCGTTGAGTTCTTGGTTTAGTGGTGGACTGGATCGCTGGAAAAAGCGCGGAGCCACGCCTTTCTGCGGCCTGGAAGGTCTCAGGCGGCGGTCGAGTTCCGTTTTTCGGGCTCTGAATCGTGATTCGCCAGGCCGATTGCCGCGGGTGCTTCTGTGGGGGGGTATGCTCGCTCACGTGGGGACGCGGCAGGCCGTGAAGATGGCTCATGTTTAAACACGGGGTGATGTGCGCCAGGGCGCAAACGGGAGCTGACCCTTTCGTTGGCATTAGCGACCCATCCTAGGGGCACCTATGGGTGCAAACCTGGATCATGCCCCATTGACGCTCAGCCACGCAGCTAATAACGAAGAAGAGAGTCTCTCTGCTGTCTTCCGTCGGAATCTATGGTTCCCTTGTTCACCTCCGTCGGCGGCCCTCACCGTCTGTTCTTCCTGCAAAGCAGCAGGCAAACCGGATTTGCATTCCGTCGGGATTGTGTTAAAGAATCGGTTCCCGTTTTTCGGGGAACTTAAGAATTTTATGTCACAGCATCGCAGTTTACGAGGTTCGAGCACCCTGGGTGCCAAGCGCAACGTGCTCAAGCGCTTTGAACGCGTGGAAATCCTGAAGAAGCGCGGCCAGTGGAAAGAGGGCGACCGGGTGACCGGCCTGCGCAAGACCCGCGTCGAGGGTTAATCGCTCCCTAAAGTTTTCGTCGGGACGGCTCGCCAGCCGTCCTGTTTTGTTTATTTTCTGCCGTTATGGAGGTGCGTCTGCAAAAATTCCTCGCGGACGCGGGGATCGCCTCGCGGCGAGCGAGCGAGCAGATTATTCTGGAGGGCCGGGTTTCGGTCAACGGCAAGGTTGTCCAGGAGCTGGGCACGAAGGTTGACGCTCTTCACGACCGCATTCAGGTGGATGGCCGGGCGATCAAGGTAAAACACAAGCTTTACCTGGCCATCAACAAACCTCCCGGTTACATCTGCTCCCGCAGTGATCCCGGCCACCGTCCTAAGGTTCACGACCTGCTTCCGCGCGAATGGACGAACCTCTACTCGGTTGGACGCCTTGATTACCAAAGCGAAGGGCTGATTTTCTACACGAACGACGGTGAATTCGCCTTGCACCTGACCCATCCCCGGTATGGCGTCCGCAAGAAGTATCTGGTTACCGTCAAGGGCGAGGTGACTCCCGAGCACATCCGTGAATTCCAAAAAGGCATTTACAGCGAGGAAGAGGTGCTCAAAGCGGAGTCCGGGCGCATCTTGAAGGCGAACGGCTCGCATAGCCTGGTCGAACTCACTCTGGCGGAGGGGAAGAATCGCGAGGTGCGGCGGATGTTCGAGACTTTGGGTTTTGAGATTGAGCGGCTGCAACGAGTTCAGATCGGTCCGGTCAAACTGGGGCAGCTCCCGCGCGGGAAATGGCGAACGTTGACAGAGCCGGAGATTAAAAGTTTAATGAAGTCCATGGTTTAGTGCGGGCTTCCTCGTATTCCCCCGCTTTGACTTTTTACATGCAGAGACTCGTGAAAACGCTATTTGTGCTTTTGTTCGCCGCCCTCACAGCCGCAGTCTGCACGGCCGAGGAGCAGGCGGTGGTGAGCGAACTGAAGATCAACGTCCGGGGGCAGCCCTCATTGATTGGCGAAGTGGTCACGCAACTGCAACGCGGGGAACAGGTGACTGTAATCGAGTACGTGCCGGCGGAACGCCCCAAGGCCGGCGAGCCGACCAATTGGGCCAAGATCAAATTGCCTTCGAATACACCGGTGTGGGTTTACGCGCCGCTCGTCAAAGATGGAGCGGTGGGCGCCACTCGCCTGAATCTCCGGGCCGGACCGGGAGACAATTACAGCGTCATCGGCCGCCTCAACAAGGGCGATAAGATCAACGCAATTCGGACGATGGGCGACTGGATTGAAGTGGAAGCCCCGGCTGGAGCTTATGCTTTCGTTGATGCCGCGCTGATCAAGGCGGCTGGTGCTGGGGTTCCGCCTCCGGTGGCTGCGGTCGCGCCTGCGCCCCTGGCCAAGGCTGAGCCGGTGAAGCCTGCGCCTGCACCTGCGACCATCATCCCGGCTGCCCCGCTTGTGCCCGCTCAACCGATTGCTTCTGCGCCCGCCCAACCAGCGCAGGATGCTTTGATTCCCCCCACCCAGATTCAACCTGCGGCTACCGCAAGCCCGGTTCCCGCTGCGCCAGTGGCGGCGGCCGCTGTTCCGGCGGTTGCGGCGCCAGCCGCCGCGGCCAAGACGCAAGTGGCGGCGAACAAGCGGGTGGTGCGCCGGGAAGGGATTGTGCGGCCCACACGCAGCATTCAAGCCCCGACCTGGTACGAGTTGGTTCATCCTGAAACCAAAAAGACGATCGATTATCTCTACGAGGACAAGATGGGGGTGAAATTGAAGCAGTACAAGGGGCAGAAGGTCATCGTCAGCGGCGAAGAAGCGATTGATCCCCGTTGGCCGAACACTCCGATTCTCCAGCTCGAAACGCTCGACATCGCTCCCTAATGGCGGCCGGCAATCTTATCGATGGGCGGGCGATCGCGGAGCAGATCCATGTTGAGACCGCTCAGCGCGTTGATGCCTTGAAACATCGAGGCATCGAGCCCCGCCTGATCTTCATTCGCGTGGGAGAAGATCCCGCCTCCCAGGTTTATGTGGGGATGAAGGAGAAAACGAGCCAGCGGCTCGGCATTCGGTCGGAAACTTACGTTCTCCCGGAAAGGGCCGCGCAGGCGGAACTGCTGGCGCTGGTGCGGCGCTTGAACGACGACCAGTCCGTGCATGGAATTCTCGTGCAGGCCCCAATTCCCAAGCAAATCGATTCGAGCGCCATTTATTCCGCGGTCCGGCCGGACAAGGATGTGGATGGGTTTCACCCGGTTAACATGGGCAAACTGCTGTTGGGGGATGGATCGGGCTTTGTTCCCTGCACTCCAGCTGGCGTGCACGAGCTGTTGATCCGGAGCCGCGTGACCATCGAAGGGGCTCAGGTGGTGGTGCTTGGGCGCGGAAATATCGTGGGCAAGCCGATGGCGGCATTGCTCATGCAAAAGGCGCGGCATGCCAACGCCACCGTGACGGTGTGCCATTCCCAGAGCCGGGATATTCAGGAGCACTGTCGCCGGGCGGATATCGTTGTCGCGGCGATGGGGGTTGCGAATTTTGTAAAGAGCGAGATGGTCAAGCCCGGCGCGGCGGTCATGGACGTGGGAGTGAACCGGATTTCCGACCCGGCGGCGAAAGGCGGATCCAGGCTGGCCGGGGATGTCGATTTTGAAACAGTGCGGCTGGTGGCGGGGCGGATTACCCCCAATCCGGGCGGCGTGGGCCCGATGACCATCGCCATGCTGATGCGGAATACGGTGAGCGCCGCCGAGAATTTAACCAAATAGAAAACAAGCAAATGCAAGCAACTCGAATTCTTCCCGATCTCCAGGCGTCGCTCATGTGTGAAGACGTCCGCCAGGAAAGCAGCGGCAATTTCATTCTCGTCGGCGTGATTGGCTTTGTCACCGTGCCTCAACTGCCGGTGGTGGCGTTCAAGCTGTGCGTCTTCAACCGCTGGGCGGCAGGCATTGGGAATTTTACGGAGAGCGTGCGGCTGATCGCTCCTGACCAGACGACTGTTTTGCGCGACAGCAAAGTGAAGTTTGGCCTGCAGGATCCGAGCCACAACGCCACGAACGTGACGGTGTTTGGCCAGGTGAAGTTCGAAACGGCCGGCACCTACTTCATGGAAATCCTGGTGGACGATGTGCTGAAGCTGCGCTTCCCGATTCCGGTGCGCGTGGTTCCGCCTCCGCAGCAGCCTGGGCAGGGGAAGCCGCCGGAAACCCACTAAGGTCGGCTCTTAATCCCGATAGATCCTCGAGAAAAGCTTGCCAGGCATCTGTCTGACGAGCTTTTTCATTTCCAGGGTCAAAAGCGCGACCGAAACGGTCGAGGGAGCGAGCCCGGTGCGGGCGATGAGTTCATCCATGTAGACCTCCTCCCGGCCCAACGCTTCGAAGAGCAGTTTCTCGCTTTCGTTGAGCGTCAGGCCCGGGAGTTGAGCCGGCTCTCCGGTCGAGGGCGGCTTGTTGCTCGTCGGAAAAAGGTATTCAAATTCCGTGACGATGTCTTCGGCGCTCTCGCAAAGTTTCGCGCCTTTCTTGATCAGGTCGTGGCAGCCCTTGCTGCGCGGGGAATCGATCGGGCCTGGGACGGCAAAAACCTGCCGCCCGTACTCGACCGCGAAGTTGGCGGTAATCAGGGCTCCGCTGGTCAGATTCGCCTCAACAATCACGGTTCCCAGGGTCATCCCGGCAACGATCCGGTTGCGAATTGGGAAGCTTTGTTTATCCGCCGGCCGGTTGAAGGGAAATTGTGTCATGAGGGCTCCGTTCGCCGCGATCTTCTCGAAAAGTTGGGCATTTTCGGGAGGGAACACTTGATTGATCCCCGTGCCGAGCACGGCAATCGTCCGGCCTTTCGCGGTCAGGGCTCCCTGGTGAGCAGCGGTGTCGATGCCGCGCGCGCCCCCGCTCACCACGGTGATGCCCATGTAGGCCAGTTGATAGGCGAATTTCCGGGCGATGCCCGTGCCGTAGTTGGTGGTCAGGCGCGAGCCGACGAGCGCGATGGCATTCTTGTCGCGGGACGTGAGCGTCCCTTTGACGTAAAGCACGATGGGCGGGTCGTAGATTTCCCGCAGGAGCGGCGGATAATGTTCGTCGAGTTGGGTGACGACCCGGCAGCCAAACTCCTGGATGCGCTTCAGTTCCGCGCTTAGGTCGATGTTTTTTTCCCAGCCCGAGATGGAGTCGGCTGTCACGTCGCTCACGCCCTGAACGCGCAGGAGGGATGCTTTGGACGCCTGGAGGACGCTGGCCGGTTCGGTGAAGTGTTCCAGCAGCTGCCGCAAACGCACCGGCCCGACATGCGGGATCATGTTCAGAGCAATGAGCGCCTCGGCCGAAGTCATGGGGAGAAAATTGCGAATTGCCGGACCATCTGCAATTCGAAACTGCAATTCGAAACTGGCGTGAAGCGCGGAGGCTCCTAAAATCCGGCGTGGTCGTTGCGTTGCGCGAACCGGGATTCAGGCGGGATGCTTTTGGCCTGGCGGATGAGGCTGGCGGCTTTCTGGCCGCGGCGGTGCTGCTGCTGGCGCCGTGGCTGTTTGGCACGACGGAACTTTGGGCGATCTGGTTGTTAAACGGGCTTTCCTATGCCGGCGGCCTGATTTTGGCCGGGAAGTGGCTTCTCCGCTGGCGGACGGGTGCTTTGGCGGTCGAGCGGATTTCGGCGGCTGAGGATCCGCTGCTCCGCGCGGGAATTCGGATGGCCCGGGCGATGGCGGTTCTGACCTTGGGGGTGCTCTTCTATTGCCTGGTGGCCGCCCTGAACGCGCGGGCGAGCTTCGATATCTTTGAGCATCGGCTGGAGTACCACCGCTTTGTCAGCTGGCTGCCCTTCACGTATGACAGCTGGCTCAGCTGGCAGACGTTCTGGAATTATCTCGCGCTGGCCTGTTTCTTCTGGTCGTTGCGGGATTGGCTGGCGCATCCGCCCCGCGCGATTGCCGGCGAGTCGGAGGTTGTGCTTGGCTTGCCTCCGCGGTTTCGCCGCGTGTTCTGGATGATCGCGGTCAATACGACCGCGCTCGCGTTGGAGGGGATTTTTCAGAGGCTTTCGGGCACGGCAAATTTGCTGTGGTTGCGGCGCGGATTTGGCGCGCCGGAAAACAGTTTTGGCCCGTTCGCATTTAACGGCAACGCGGCCCAATACATGAATCTGGCGTGGCCGGTCGTCCTCGGTTTTTGGTGGACGGAACGGGAACGGGCCCGGCTGGCCGTTTGGGATGGCCGCCGGGCAGGAGGCGGGGCGCATGTTTTCCTCCTGCTGTGCGCGGTCATCTGCGGGGCGGCGCCGATCGTGGCTACCAGCCAGGGAGGCAGTCTGGTCACCTTGGTCTTGCTGGCGGTGACGGCTTTTGTGTTTCTGGTGCACCGGCGAGGGTCCTGGAGAACGCGCTGCGTGGTGGTGCTGGTCTGCTTTGGGGTGGTGGCGCTCGGGGGAGCGCTGGGCTGGGACCAACTGGCGCCGCGGTTGCGCGATTGTTTTCGAACACCTTACGCGAATCCCAATGAGCTCTATGACAATGCCCGGCAAATGGCCCTCGACTATCCGTTGTTCGGAATCGGGCCGGGTGCGTTTCGGGCTTTGTATCCTCTTTATCGCCAAGATCCCGCTCAGGCTGGGCAGGCGTTCTTGCATGATGATTGGCTGGAGACGCGGGTTACCTTCGGTTGGGCGGGCTCGATGCTGATCCTTTGCCTGCTCGCAGTGGCCTTGACACGATGGTTTTTACCGGGCGGCGTGTTCGGTCCATGGGAATTTGTGGTGATGGTTTGGGTGGCGGTAGGCGGCTGCCTGGCGCACGCCAAATTCAGCTTTCCTCTGCAGGTTTACTCCATCCTCACCCTGCTGCTGGCGGAATTGGCCGTCCTTTCGAGCCTTTCGCGACCCGAGAAATAAAAGGAGCGGCACGTCTAGCTCATGCGCACGGGCCACCCAAGATCGACAACCCGAAATACCCCGGTCACCGCGCGCTATGAGCTAGACGTGCCGCTCACTCACCCGAAGAGGCCAATTGCGCAGAATTGGCATTTTGCGACGCCGTCCGAAATCAGAGGCGAAGCTGTCCTTCATTGCCCCAAAAGCTTTAAAAGCTGCCTAAAGTGTCTGGCATTACCTCCGGACTGGCAAAATCTAAAATCATTTACGTTTTGTCATATGGAGATATGACAAGCTGGAAATTGTTGAGAAACTCCAGATGAGTGAGTTTGGAGTGTAAGTAATTACTCCAGAGGTAGATAGCCCTTTTGTAGGGCGTATTTTACTAAGCCGGCTAAATGATGGATATTAAGTTTATCCATGACCCTCGCGCGGAAAGTTTGGGCGGTTGCGACCGCGATATTCAGGTCGTCCGAGATCTCTTTCACGCTCTTGCCCTTGGCGGTGAGAATCAGGACCTCTATCTCGCGAGGCGTGAGGTTGCGATCTTCTGGTTTGCGGGGGCCGGGCTTGATCCGTTCGTATTCGTCGACCACATAGCTGGAAACGGCCGAGCTGTAGTAGCGCTGTCCTGATTGGATCGCACGAATCGCGGCGAGCAGATCTTCCGGGGGCGATTCCTTGAGCAGATAGCCGTGAGCGCCAGCCCGGGCGACGTGGAGAACGTATTCGCGGGAGTTGTGGACGGTGAGCACTAGCACTTTCGTGTCGGGCACGCTCCGGCGAAGATTTCCGAGAATCTCAATCCCGTTCACGTCCGGCATATTGATATCGAGCAGGACAAAATCCGGCCGAAGTTTCTCGGACAAGTGCAGAGCTTCGTCGCCGTTCGACGCTTCCGCAACAACTTGGAAGCCAGGTTGATCGGAAAGAAATGAGCGAATCCCTTCACGGACGAACGGGTGATCGTCAACGAGGAGAACGGTAATGGGTGTGTTGTCGAGCATTAGCTTGGCCGGGGTTGATACGGAATTGCGATATGAATGTGCACCCCCTGCCCAGGGGAGGTTTTGAGCCAATAAGACCCACCGATGAGGCTGGCGCGCTCCTGCATATACATCAGGCCCAGCCCGCGGGTGCCTCCTTTCGGCAGGTCGTTCCGGAAGCCGACGCCGTTGTCGCAGATGTCGAGGCTCACTTCCTTTCCCCGAGCCAGTTCGACCGTGACCAAGGAAGCTCTGGAGTGCTTCTCGATATTCGTCAGGGCTTCCTGAATGACTCGATAAAGCGTCGATTCAATCGCGGGGTCGAGTCGATTCTCCAGTCCTTCGGCGCGAAACTGCACGGTGATGCCGGTGCGGGCCTCAAATTCATGAAAAGCCGTCCGTGCGGCTGGCAGAATGCCGAAATCATCCAATTCTCCGGGGCGGAGATCGTGTGAAAGGTGGCGAACCTGTTTCAAAACGAGGTCGAGCATTTCCTTCGATTTGCTGCAAGAATCCTGCCACTTTGGGTCGTTTCGGAGGATTTGGTTCTCCGCGGTCTGAATCCGGAACTTGGCCGACGCAATGGCTTGATTGACACTGTCGTGCAATTCCCGGGCGAGCCGGCGGCGCTCCTGTTCCTGGGCTTCGAGGATGCTTTGGGGCAGCCGGCGGAGAGCTTCCTCCGCTCGCTTCTGTTCGGTGATGTCCACGGCCATGCCGGCGACCAGCCGCTCTCCGCTGGCGGTGGTGAAGGGGAATCGGAGAGTAAGGAGGGTGCGGGTTTCCTGGTCGGCGCGCTTGAGAGTTTCCTGGGTCTCCAAGGGTTGCGCCGTTTCAAACACAAGAAGGTCGTTGGCCCGGATGCGTTCCGCGGTGGCTTCGGGCCACAACTCCTGGTCTCGCTTGTCTTCGATCGCTGGTCCGTCGAGCCCCAGGAATTTTTGGAAGACAGGGTTGGTGAAAATGTAACGCAGCTCGGCGTCCTTGATCCAGGCCAAGGCAGGAGCGTTCGCCATGAAAGCGCCGAAGCGCCGTTCCATTTCACGGCGGGCCTCTTCGGCGTGGATCCGGTCCAGAGCGCCTCCACAGTAATCGCCCAGCGCCTGGAGTGTGTTGGCGTCCGCCGCGTCGAAAGCGTCGAGGGCGGTGCTTCGAAGACCGATCACCCCAATCACGCGAGAGCCGTTGCGGATGGGCACCGAGATGCTCGATCGCATCGGTTCGCGGCCGGCGGGCTCGCCTTCAAGTTCGGTTTGGATCACCGGATAAAGCTGGCTCGCGCGGTCATACAGCTCGATCGAGCAGAGGTCATGGGGCACGAGCGATTTTGCGGTCAGCACGATGATGGTGGCGGCCTCCTTTTCGGTGCGGGCGCCGTGGAGTTTTTGCCCGAGTTGGGAGAAGGCCGAGAGCGCGACGGCGACGCGCTTGCGCTCCTGCACCTCGGCGGCCAGCTGCTGATTGATCTGGGCGAGTTGGACGGTCCGCTCTCGGACGCGTTGTTCCAGTGACTGGGCAAGCTGCCGGACACTTTCCTCGGCGGCTTTCCGCTCGGAAATGTCGAGCACGAAGCAGACCAGGTCCTCATCTCCGGAGGCCAGGGAGGCCCCGCCGATGAGCACCGGAAAGCGCGATCCATCCCGGCGCAGGCATTCTTTCTCGAAAGGGGTGCAAACTCCGGTGCGATGGATTTCTTCGAGAGCAGCTCGATCGAGCGGGGCGTATTCCTGGGGCGTGAGGGCAGTCCAGGAGATGCGGCCGGCTTTCAGTTCTTCCTGCGAATAGCCGATCATGCTCAACAAGGTTTCGTTGGCTTCCAGGATTTGGCCGTCGGGCCGCCAGAAAAGGATTCCCACCATGCCGGAGTCAACGACGCGGCGGAGCCTCGCTTCGCTCGCGGCCAGTTCCATTTCGACCCGCTGCCGTTCGCGCAGCTCGGTCCGGAGATCTTCGTAGGCGTGAGTGAGTTCCGCAGTGCGCTGTTCCACGCGCGTTTCCAACTCCGCGTTCAGGGCGATCTGTTGCTCCTCGGCATGTTTGCGGTGCGCTACCTCCTCCTCGAGCTCCGCGGTGCGCACCTGCACGAGTTTTTGGAGAGTTTGGGTCCGCCTTTTCATGCCGGCGACGCGCCAGGCATAGAGGCCGCGGATGGCGCCCGCTCCGGCAATGATGGAGCTCCAGAGGAAAAGGGCGGTTTGATAAAAACGGGGAGCAACGCTGAACGCCAGGGTGGACTCGCTGTCGGTTTCCGGCTGATCCCGGGCTGCGCGCACGTGAAAAACGTAAGCGCCCGGTTTGAGATCGTGGTAGACCGCCTCGCGGTCACGGCCGGCCTCAACCCAGGATCGGTCCACCCCGTCGAGCTTGTAGGCGTAACTCAGGTTGCCGTGCCGCAGATCGACCGCGGTGTAGCTGAACTGCACCAGGGTGACGCCCGCCGGCGCTTGTTTGAAGGTTTCGGGCCGGACCGAGGTCTCGTCGAGCCGGACTTTGGTGATGAAAGGGCGGGGCGCCCGGGGGAGCGGCCCAACTTTCTCGGGGCGGACAGCCGCGAGCCCGCGACGCGTGGCAAACCAGAGGGTGTCGTCTGGCGCGGCCAGCGCGGAAGGACCGGCGTCGCTCCCGCACTCGACAGTGCGGAGGCCATCGCGCTCCGTTAACACCAGCGAGGCAATGCGCGCGGCGCGCCCGCTCGCCACGGCATTTAGCTCCGCAAAACTGGCGCGCTCAATGCCGTGGTTTCCCGCCAGCCACAGATGATCTCCCACCGGGAGCAATTGGTAGACCCGGGGCTGCCGCAGGCCGCGCTCCGAATCGAAGGAAAACAGGCCGTTGGTGGAAAGCCGGAGCAAGCCATCGTCACGAGTGCCAATCCACAGCACATCCTCGGCGTCCGTGTAGAAGGTGCGGATGCAGATATCCGGGTATCCCTTGAGAAAGTGGGGGGTCAAAACTCCATTCTTCAGTTGGACCAGGCCATCTTGCGTGCCGATCCAGAGCGTCTTGCCTCCCTCCGTTTCGCCGAAGCAGCGCAGGTGAGTTCGCAGGAAATCGTTCGTCAAGGTCCGGGCTGGCTTGCGGGAGATTGGATCGATCACGGTTATGCCCCCAAGATGGCTGCCCACCCAGATCTCTCCCGACTGGCTCTGGTAGAGGGCCGAGACATCGTCCGCGGCGAGGCCATCGCTGAGGGTCAGAGGTTTGTGCCACTCGGCGCCATCGTGGTAGAAGAGCCCTCCGCTCTCTCCGCCGCCCATCCAGACGCTCCCATCTTTGGCGCGCAGCAGGGCGCGAATATCTTTGGGCAGGCCAGGCAGGTCGAGCCGGGAGAACTCGCCGTTGGCAAAATGGAAGGCGCCGGCATTTTTTGTCCCGATCAGATATTTGCCCGGGGCAAGTTCGAGCAGGCAATTGATCTCATCGGTCGGGAGCCCCTGGCTCTTGCCCGCGGTGGTGACCGCGCCAACGTAAAGCCGATGCAGGCCGCAGTGCAGGGTCCCCACCCAGATGGATCCGACCGCGTCCTCCATCACGGCAAACACATTGTCCACCTCCAGTCCATTTTGCAGATTGACCTGGGAATCTTCCCCGTCCTTCAGCCGGAAAAGTCCGTCGTTCTGGGTGCCGACCCAAATGGCGTCGTCGCGGGAAACGCAGAGAGCCTGGATGTTCTCGACCTTGCGGCCGAGGATGAGGATGGGGGTGAAGGCGGATTTGTGCAGGCGGAAGAGACCGTCGCGATCGTAGGCGACGAGAATGTCGCCCGTGCCGGACTCGGCGGCGAGCCCCATCACCGCGGTTTGCCGGAGTGCGAGGGTGTTCGTATAGGAGTGGAATTGGTTGTTCTCCAAAGCGGCTATGGTTCCGTTACCGCAGCCAATCCAGAGCACGCCGTTTTTGGCCACCAACAAGGCGGTCACATCAGCGGAGGGGAGCCCGCTCTGCGGCCCGAACGAGGTGTAGGTTTGGCCGCGGAGCTGCTTCAACCCATCGGGAGTGCCGATCCACAGGGAACCATCCGGCGTTTCCGCCAGCGCTTGGACCCGCTCGCGGGCGGCGGTTGGAATTGCGGGCTCGGCCAAGTCTTCATGATAATGCGTCAACCCGCCGGTGCGGGTGCCGACCCAGAGAGATCCATCCCTGGCCGCGAGGACGGAACTGACGAAATTATGCTGGGCGGGAGTGTGCTTCTGCTCAGCGAAGGTTTCGCAGAGGACGCCGTCGTACCGGCCCAGTCCGTTCTCGGTTCCAAACCAGAGGAATCCGCGGGAATCCTGGGCGATGCAATAGACGGAATTTTGGGGGAGCCCTTCCTCAGTGCGCCATTGCTTATGCACCCACTGGGAAATCGGGGGCGCCGCCGCGGTCCGGCGTGCGCCCGGGAAGATCAAGGCGGCAAACAACCAAGCGAGCGCGGCCAAGCGCGCCCTCGCGAATGTTTTTTGCCAGCCGTTCATCGGGTACCAGACGAAAGTCTAAACCTCCCTGATTTTTCCGAATGTCCCGGCAAGCGCAATCCCGAAATCTTTGGGCGCCATCGGGCGCCCGGCCTTTGCGGCGTGCGGCCCGCGCCTCCAGGGAGCCTCAGGGGCTGGCGAGCAGGGCGCTTTTCATCAGGGTTTTCCGGCGGTAGATCTTATCGCTGGCGCAGGCGTAAAGATAGTCGCGATCCGGCCCGGCCAGAGCCACGCTGACGCAGGCCTTGGGTGACGGTTTAGGAATGACGCCTCCTAATCGGCCAGTAGCGTCGAACACCTGAATTCCCGCGTGGCTGGTGACGTAGTAGTGGCTCTGAGCGTCCGTGGTCATGCCGTCGCCCCCGCTATCTGCCCGGTCGGGCGGGGTCCGGAGGGTCATGTAACGTTCTCCAGAGTGGATCAGTCCATCCGGCACGATGACAAAGGTCCAGACATTGGATCCGCCATATTCGGAAACCACCAGGAACTGCTGATCCGCCGACAAAGAGATGCCGTTCGGTTTATTGATGCCGCCCGCGGCCGTTTGAGGGCGTGACATGTTTCGGGCGGAAATCGGCACTCGGACGACTTCACCTTTTCCCGTGTCGGTGAAGTAAATCCAGCCGGCTTTCGAGACGATCAGGTCGTTCGGCTGAACATCCGTGGCGATGTCTGTTACTTCCTTAGTTTCAGGATCGATCGCGATAATCTTTTTCTTTTCGTCTTTAGGCCCCCCCACCGTTCCCTGGGTGGCGGCGTAGAGCTTGCCGTCCGGGCCGAACTTCAAGCCGCTAATTTTGATGCCCTGCTCAAACCAGGGAGAAGGCTTGCCGCCCGGAGGCACTTTGAAGAGGAGCCCTTTGTTCAGATCACTGAAGTAAAAGTTGCCCTGCGCGTCGCCGCAGGCCGCATCGGTGAAGCCGTAGCCTTCCCCGACCAGTTCCCAATCGCCTTTTTCGGGCAGGATTTTCGAAAGCGCTTCATCGCCGCCCAGATTGTCCTTGGTCAAAGGATGCGGAAGGTCCGACGCCGGGCGCCAGAGCCAGCGGAGCGTGTCCGGCATGATCGCACCGCCGTGTTTGCCACTGTGCGCGCCGTCCCCGAGGACGAATTTGTAGTCGTAACCGGTGAATTGAAGCGCCGAGGCCATTTCCTGATTCGCCAGCGGCCAGTTGCCATGCAGGTTGTTCAGGTCGTTCGAGCCGTCCTGAAGGAAAACCCGGATCGGTTTGCGTTCCGTTTTGCGAATCAGAGCCGGGTAGTTGTGTCCGCCGCGAATGTTGGTGAAGCTGCCGATTTGCGAGAGGACCTTGCGGAAGTAATCAGGCCTTTCCCACGCTGCGGTAAAGGCGCAAATCGCGCCGGAGCTCATGCCGGCGATGGCGTGCAGGTTGGGATCATCCGTGACTTTTACGTCGAACTTTTGGAGTGCGTAGGGGATGAATTCGTCGATCAGGAAGCGGACGTACGCGTCCCCGAGCGAGTCGTATTCAAAACTCCGGTTGCTGCTGCTTGGCCCGGACCCACGAACGCCCGGATTGACGAACAGCGCGATGGTCACGGGCATTTCCTTCGCGTGAATCAGGTTGTCGAACACGATCGGGATGCGCTGCTGGCCGTTGGTCGTGACGTAACCACGGCCGTCTTGAAAAACCATCAAGGCGGCTGGCTTGGCGGCGTCGTACTGGGCGGGAATGTAGATCCAGCAATCGCGCTGAGTCCCGGGAAAAATCTTCGACTCGTTGAAGCTGAACTGTTCCACCCGGCCCGCGGGCACGCCCGGCTTGGGCATTGAATCCGGACCCAAAGGGTAGTCATCGGCCGCCAGCAATGAAACGACAGCCCAAGCGCAAAGGATGAGATTTCTCCACATACGTAAAAAGGTGTGCCGTCATTTTTACGCGCTCCGGCGCCTGGAAGTAAAGCGTGGGTTGGCGGGACAGAGGCTCGTCAGAAGCCGTCTTCATCGCCGAGTCGCAGGCCGGGATAGGGCTTGATGCGAATCGTCAGAGGATCCTCCGGGGGCCGGGGAATCTGAACGTGACGATCCGCATCCGCAATTTCGCCTGCGCGGCAATAAAGATTGTATTCCCGCCGGGCGAGTTGCGAAAACTCGACGCGGCCATCCGCGCCGGACGGGCTGTCGGCGTCAATCAGGTTGCCGGGATCACCCGCTTTGAAGTCGGCGGCCATGGCATAAAAGCTTGCGCCTCGGACCGGCTTGCCCGTTCGGTCATCGATCGCCCGGACCGCAAGCCTCTCTCCAGCGAGCAGCGTGATTTTTAACGGTTTGGAGAATCTGGCCTTCTGTTCCACCGGTTGACGCCCCCGGGTCTTGATCGCGATTTGGTACGAACCGGGCAGGCGCTCGTTCAGATTGCTGAAAGCAAAGCGTCCTTCAGCATCGGTCCGCGGGCCCTGGAGCGAGGAGTCCCCCCAGATTCTGAAGGAGTGGCTGTAGGGAGTTTGATAATCCAGCAGCAAAGGAAGGTTGGCGAGGCCGCGGCCTTGCTCGTCCACCACCTGTCCGGAGATCGTTTGGCCCGGAACGAAGCGAAGCTCTGCTTCTTGAATCGGCTTTTCCGCCGACAACGCGATCACGGTGCTGGCGGCGTATTGGGGCCCGCGACTGGCCACCAGCATGTATTCGCCTCCCAAGGGCAGCGGTTGGGCAATGAACCCGGCTGCCTTCTCGTTGGCCGACGCCGTGTTCTTGCCAACCTCGCCGAGAGGGCCTGGTTGTTTGCCTGGGGCCGGCTTGGCCTCAACGACGGTGATGAGGACGCCGCTGGCTTCCGAGCCGTCTTCGGCCCGCGCATGTCCGTGGATCGCTCCCGCAGGCAGGACCGGGATCTCAATCACCTGGGGGCCGTCCCCGGCCTGCACCTGAAAGCTCGGGTTTTCGGGAGCCCAATAGCCGATTATTCCTCGAGTGAACCAGGACGGAAAACTGCCGATAGGCGCTTCGAATCGAGTTTCATTGTTCGCAATAGGCAGGCTTGTCCGTGCGCTTTCGCTCGACACTTCCAATTGCCCGGTGACGGGAGGGGCATTGGTCGGCGTGCGAAATCTGACGACGATTTGTCTCCGGTCGGCGACGGTTGGGATTTGCAGCACGAGGTTGGTTTTGGATTCGCCCAGGGCCAGCTCGTAAGTCTTGCCGGCGACGGTGATGGCCGCATCCCCCTCCCATGCCCCCGCCACGCGAAAGGCGGCCTGGCCGTTCGCGAAGCTGACTGGAATCCGTTTTGGCTCGAGATAGGTGCAGGACGAACCTTGCCGCACCACCTGGGCAAAATAGACTTCAGGCTCGGGCGAATTTGTGAGCCGCGCCAGATCCCCTTGGATCACTCCGCTGATCTGTATTTCCGGACTCAGCTCCACTTTCAGATTCTGGCCAGCTGCGACGTCCGCCAATACCTTGGGAGCGTAACCGTCGCGAGCAATCAGCAGGATTTGCCGCGCGCCCTCGGCCAGGGAGGACAATTTGAAAACTCCATGCTCGTCGGTGGTTGTGGCTGGGGGGTGGTTGCTCGCGTCGGCCAGCACCGATCCGCCCGCGGTGGCGAGGAAGCGGACCGCGGCTTGCGCAATGGGCAGGCCATCGGTTTTGCGAACCACTTGCACGGTCGTCGTTCGCGCTGGCAGAAGCCTCCACGGATAGGTCGTGTGCGGAAGCAAGCGAACGTTCTCGGCCGGCTGGTCCTGAAAGCCGCGGGCGGAAGCCGTCCAGCGCATGGGAGCGTCAACACTGTGCGGGAGGCGGATGAAGCCTTCGGAATCGGTTTTTTGCAGAATGGGGAACAGAGAAACGGGGTTCTGGTAAATACCCTGCAACTGAACGCCGGCGATTCCTTTCCCGGCGGGATCGATCACCTGAATACGGCTTTCGTAACCTTTCGGCAGAACCAGGACGATGTTTGTCAGGGATCCCTCCGGCCCGGATCGCAGCGGGCCAACGAAAACCGGCCCGTAACCTTCGGATGCCGAGGCCGCCAGGAACAGATCGCCCGGTCCCACGGTTCGCTGGAACCGGCCGTTTTTCACCGGCAACGGGCCAAACGCCACGGAGGATCGTAGGTTTTGGACCGTCAGGTGGATGTAAGTGCGCTCCGGCAGAGGAGCGCCGTCTTCGGTGTGAACTTCGCCGGCAATCTGGATCTGGTCCGCTTCCGAAGAACTGCGCTCAGGGGCGTCGACGCTGGTTTTGAGCCGGGCGATCTCCTGGATGCGCTTTTGCGCGGACAGGTAATCGGCGGCGAACGTGACCGCGACGCGCGTCCCCCGCCATGCCCCCGTCAGCAGCAGCGCGGCGCACGCCAGTACGGCCAGCGAGCTGTGCCAGGGCAATCGCACCGAGGGCTGATATTCGGCCACCAGCAACCGGCGCACTCGCTCAAGAAGGGTCGAGGGGCCCCGAGGGCCGGGAAAGGCGGCTTCGAGCGGCAAATCTGAGAAACGGGCGTGCTGGGCAAACTCGGCCAAAGCGGCCGCATAGTCCTTTTCTGAACAGGCGGCGACGGCGATGCGGTCGCAACAAACCTCGCGCTCAACGCGAATCTGGCGGCCGATCCACCAGACCGCCGGGTTGAAGAACAACGCGGCCTCGATGAATTGTTGAAGAATGTTCACCAGGAAATCGTGGCGGCGGATGTGCGCCAGTTCGTGCAGAAGGATGGCGCGCAGCTGACCCTCGGGGATGCCGGCAAACAAGGCCGTGGGGACGAGAATGGTCGGAATCAGGATTCCCGTAACCGCAGGCGCGGTGATCAGCCGGTTGGCTGCCAGGCGGACCGTCCGCGACCAGCCGAGCCGCTCCCTCAACTCGGCGAGGAGCGCAACCAGTCGCGGCTCGGTGATGGGCATGCTCGCCTGGCGCAAGCGGTTGGAGGCCAGAATTCGGCCGAAAAGCCGCAGCAGCATCACAGAAGCCCCGCTGGCCCAAAAAAGGGCCATTAGACCGGTCCAGGGCCTGGGATGGGCGACCGGGCCGTTGGCCGGAGTCGCGGCCGCGGGCGATGGAAGGCCGCCGACTAGCGCCGCGGCAGCGGGCGCGCGCAGGACCGGGGCAGGCGGGATTCGGGAGCGCTGCATCGAATCGTCCTCGAGCGACCAAACCAGGAAGATGGAGAGCACGAAGCCTCCGAGCGCCCCGAGAGCCCGGCGATAGCGTTTGTCCGGGTTGCTTCCGGCAACGCGCAACGCCGCCGCCAGCACAGCCACCCAGCAGACTCCCAACCAGAGAGAGTGCGCCAGGGCTGTGACCAGGCGCGTCCAGGCTGGGGACGAGAGCGCGTGGAGCAAAGCATTCATGATCAGCCTCCTTTCGGTGGTTCGTAGTTATCGAGCAGCTTGCGCATTTCCGCCAAGTCCGCCGGAGTTACCTCGGACGCGTCCAACAGATGCTGCATCGCGGCGGTCGGCCGGCCTCCGAAGAGCGTCTTAATCAGGCCGCTGAGGAGCGGTTTCACCACGGCTTTCTGTTTCACTCGCGGCGCGTAAATATGCCGGTTCCCATCTTCCTCGTGTTTGACCAGGCCCTTCTTCTCCATCACCTGGAGCACGGACAAGACCGTGGTGTAAGCCCGTTGTTTGCCGTCCGGCATGCGCTCCAGGACGGCGCGTGCCGTCAACGGGCCATGCTTCCAGAGGACCGAGAGCACCTGCATTTCCAGGTTGGAAGGTTGAGCCGATTTCATATTTTGAGATTGTGTAGGAATACTATGATCATAGTAGATACTATGTCAATAGTAGGTTTGAAAAAAATGGCAACCTTGACGCTGTGGATCAGGAGAAACGGCCCCTACATGCCATTTTTTGAGCCGGGATTGCACCAGAGCAGGCCGGGCGCAGCCAGGGCTTCCTGGCGGAACGTCTCCACCTTGATGAAGAGCGCGCGGGCGTCAAAGCCAAGAATGACCGCTCCCTTGACGTGGCGCTTGCCGATCCCCTCCGCCTCGTTCGGGAGCTGGCTGGCATCGAGCCCGGAGTTGTAAGCGTAGTATCCGCCGAAATCGTGCGGTTCGGGCTCCCACATGACGTAAGCTGTCGGATTAAACTGGGAAATCTTGTAAGTGCGCCCTCCGGAGAACCCGCCGTAGCCGCAGACCGCGCCGTTCATGACGTAGCTCGAGACGCGTTGGAGGCGTTTGACGAAGTTGACGTTGTTGGTTTTGTCGAGGGGACAGTAGTAGACCGAACGGTTCTGCAGGTAAGGGTAGTACAGGCCTTGCAGGACGTAAGGCAGCTCGTTGGTTTTCCACGGATCGGGAGCGCGGCCTTGAAATGGCATGTAGAGCCAGCTCGGCCCGTAATCGTTGTGCCATTGCGGCCAGGGCATGCGATCGTTGTTGTCATTCACGTAAAGGCTCATGGCCAGCCCGAGCTGGCGCAGGTTGTTCAGGCAGGCGGTGCGGCTGGCTTTCTCTTTCGCCCTGGCCAAGGCGGGCAAAAGGAGGCTGGCGAGGATGGCAATGATCGCGATGACCACCAGTAGTTCGATTAAGGTAAACGCTGTCGGGCGGGACCGGGGCAGGTGAACCTCGCTTTTCATCTCTGCTGTTTTCTCGCGAACGGGTTTCCCTGGCAAGCTCGCAGGCCAGCTGTCACTTTAGAGTTTCCGGATCGTCACATTCCCGCCACACTCGGCCCGTTAGATCGAATCGTTTTGTCGTTAGACTCAGATACAGTTACGCCTTCGGATCCGGATCAAGCGGGTGCATCGTTGGAAGCGCTTGAGGCCGGAAAGATGCCCCGTCCCTACCTTTGGCTGGCTCTGACCATCGTCGGTTACATCGGAGTGTACCTTTGCCGGAAGAATTTCTCGGTGGCGGTTCCGCTGCTGCAGGAGCATTTCAAGACGACGCGAGCCGAAATCGGGGCCATTGCCAGCTACAGCACGGTGGCCTACGCGCTCGGCAAATTCTTTTTCGGGACGCTCGTGGACCGGGTGGGAGGGCGCGCCGGCTTTTTGGGGTCGCTGCTGTTGGTGGCGATCATGGGTGTTTGCGGCGGATTGGCGCCGACGCTGGGAATGCTCGCCTTGTTCTATTCTGCGAATCGATTCGCCGCGTCCGCGAGCTGGCCCGCGATGGTGAAAATGGTGTCTTCCTGGTTTGACGGGAAGCGCATGCCCTTTGCCATTGCGCTGCTCTCGCTCAGTTTCGTGGCCGGGGGGGCGTGCGCCACGCTTTTCGCGGGATTCGTTGGCAAGGTTACCGGCAATAATTGGCGGGCCATCATGGCGGCGCCCTCAGCCGTGGTGGTGATCCTCCTGGTGCTCATTTTCGTGCTGCTGCCCCGGGATCGTGCGAAAGCGGCGGCCCGGCCAGAGGCCAGGAAGGCCGCGCAGTCCGGGGCGTTCAAATCTCTGCTGACGGCGAGACAGTTTTGGGTGGTCTGCGCGCTCAGCTTTACCCTGACCCTGCTGCGGGAGACCTTTAACACGTGGCTGGTCGACTTCCTGCGGACGGAGGGCGGGCCCAGCGTGTCCAACCAGGTGGCGGCGCTGCTCTCGACGCCCTTCGATATTTTCGGGGCGATCGGCATTCTTTCGACCGGCTGGATTTACGGGCGGATTCAGGAAAAAACCCGCAAATGGCTCCTGTTCATTCTGCTCGCGTTGCTGGCGAGCCTGCTTTACATCATCCCCACCATCTTTGCCATGGGGCTGGGATACATCACCGTTGCGATCGGACTGATTGGGTTTCTGATTTACGGGCCCTACAGCCTTCTGAGCGGCACTTTGTCCGTGGAGATTCGCGGGCCTGGCCTGGCGGCGACGGTGTCCGGTATTGTCGATGGCGTGGGCTACGCGGCGGGCATCCTGGCTGGGGCGCAGTTCGGCAAGATTGTCGATAAGACCGGGTACAGCCATGGCTTCGCGCTTTTGGCGGTGCTGGCCTTCATTTCCGCGTTTCTTTGTTTTCTTCTTTATCCGCAGCGGCGGTCGGTGGAGATCGCTCCGGCGAATGCTTAGATCCAATTCTGCATGACAGCAAAAGAGTGTTCATTTCAGGTCAACGGCCGGGCTTTTCATTGTCCGCCGCGGGCGGTGGCGGCGATTTGCCTTGATGGGTCATCCGACGAATATCTGGATGCCGCCCTGGGCCGCGGGTTAATGCCGAATCTGCAGCAGATGTGCCTCACGGGCGTGCGGGCGCTGGCGCGGGCAGCGATGCCCACGTTCACCAACGTTAACAATTCGTCGATCGTCACCGGTGTTCCGCCAGCCGTCCATGGCATTGGCGGAAACTATTTTTACGATGAGGCCGCGGGACGGGAAGTGATGATGAATTCGGCTGAGTTCCTCCGCGCCGACACGATTTTTCCGGCGGCGGCCCGGGCTGGCCGGAAGGTGGGCGTGGTGACAGCGAAGGAAAAGCTGCGGGATATTTTTGCCCACAAGCTGATTGCCAATGGCGGGCTGGCATTCTCGTCGGAAAAAGCGAACCAGGCGCAACTGGCGTCCCACGGCGTCGCGCAAGTCGAGGAGTTGGTAGGGGAGAAAACACCGGCGATTTACAGTGGTGACGCGAGCATTTACGTGCTCAAGGCGGGAGTGAGCCTCTTGAAAGCGGGCAGGGCCGATTTCCTCTACCTTTCCACCACGGATTACATTCAGCACACCTATGCACCCGATGACGGCGAGGCTCTGCGCTTTTACGCGGGCATTGACGCGCAGATCGGCGAACTGCTGGCTTTGGGCGCCCTGGTGGGCGTGACTGCGGATCATGGGATGAATCCCAAACAACGCCGGGACGGTTCGCCCAATGTGATTTATCTGGAGAGCTTGCTTACGGAGAAATTTGGCGCGGGCTTCCGGGTGATCCTGCCAATTACCGACCCGTACGTGGTACATCATGGCGCCCTGGGATCGTTCGCGGTCATCCACATTCCGAAGAATGTTCCCGCGGCCGCGGTTCGTGAATTTCTGTTCGGGCTGGCCGGAGTGACGGAAGTTTACACGCGCGAGGAGGCGGCGTTGAAGCTGCAGCTTCCGGCGGATCGCTTGGGTGACCTGGTGGCGTGCGCCGGGAGGGATCTGACCCTGGGGCGCACGCCGGCGCATCACGACTTGTCCGTCTTGCACGGCCGGTTGCGTTCACACGGCGGGCGCTACGAGGAAATAGTTCCGTTCATTTTCTCCCATCCTCTGAATCCTGAATATCGGGAGCGAATTCTGTGCGATCCCCGCAACTTCGACATCTTCGACTTTCTCCTGAACGGACTGATTTCCTGATCTATGAGCGAGACACTGACTTTGCACTGCCTGGCGGCCGGAAAACCCGTGGCGGGTTCCGGAGTTCTGGCCATTCGCAACCCCTACCATAAAAATGTGGTGGGCGAGGTCCGCCTGGCGTCGCGCGAAGACGTGGAGGCGGCGATTCGCGCGGGGCTCGACGCGCCACGGGACCTGACACGTTACAAGCGTTCGGAAATCCTCGACCAGGCTCGGCAGAAACTGGAGCAGCGCCGCGAGGAATTTGCCCGCCTGATCACCAGTGAGAGCGGCCTTTGCCTGCGGGAATCGCGCTACGAGGTGGGGCGGGGAATTGATGTGCTCCGCTTTGCCGCGATTGAGGCTCTGCGGGATGACGGGCAGATCTTCTCCTGCGACGTCTCGGCGCAGGGCAAGGCTCGGAAGATTTTCACCACGCGCGAGCCATTGACGCTCGCCGTGGCCATCACCCCGTTCAACCATCCGTTGAACCAGGTGGCGCACAAAGTTTGTCCGTCGATTGCGGCGGGCACGCCGATGATTCTGAAGCCGTCCGAAAAGACGCCGCTGACCGCGATTCGGTTTGTGGAACTGCTTTACGAGGCGGGCTTGCCTCCGGCCATGCTCAGCGTCCTGCTCGGGCCCACCGAGGAGGTGGCCAAGCCGCTGGTGAAAGACGAGCGGGTCGAAGCGGTTCTGTTTACCGGGAGCGTCCCGGTGGGCAAGCAGATCGCCGCCGGGGCCGGTTACAAGCGTGTGGTGCTGGAGTTGGGCGGGAACGATCCGCTGATTGTGCTGGCGGATGCGGATCTGGGCCTGGCGGTGCAACTGGCCGCCGAGGGGAGCTACCGCAACTCCGGGCAACGCTGCACCGCCGTAAAGCGGATTCTCGTTCATCGTTCGATCGCGGAGAAGTTCGCGGACGCGCTGACGGAAAAAACCCGCGAGTATGTCTGTGGTGATCCGTTCGACGAAAAGACCAAGGTCGGAACGGTCATCGATGAAGGGGCTGCGGCCTATCTGGAGACTGTTCTGAAGGAAGCGGTGCAGAACGGCGCAAAAGTGCGGATTGGCGGCAAGCGCGAGGGGGCGCTGCTGGAACCAACGGTTATCACCAACGTGCCGCGGGACGCGCGCATGGTCACTTGCGAGTCGTTTGGTCCCCTGGCCCCGGTGCTGGCCTTCGAAACGATCGAGGAGGCGATTGCCATCGCGAATGGGACTCCGTATGGGCTCAGTTCCGGCATTGTCACCAACAACCTTGATCATGCCCGCCGGTTCATCAAAGAGCTGCGCTGCGGCACGGTGAACATCAACGAAGTGCCAGGCTTCCGCGTGGAGAACAGCCCGTTTGGCGGGATCAAGGACAGCGGCCTTGGAATCAAAGAGGGCGTGATCGAAGCGATCAAGGCGTTGAGCTACGTCAAAACCTTCTCGCTTCCGTGGTAGAGTTCATTCCGCTGCACTCGCCAGTTCTTCGGCCAGGCCAAATGAGAGGGTCATTCCTGACCCGCCCAGGCCGGTGACCACCAGCACGCCCGGTTCCGGCCGGGCAATGAATTCAGAGCGGCCTGGCAATTTCGGGTAAACCCCGTGCCAGCGTTCGGCGATTTGGAAGTCGGGACCGGAGGCGAAGCCGCGCAGGTAGCTCAGGATCGCCTGGTTCACGTCCTCGCGATCGAAGGGGTCGGGCGTGTTCCCGTAGTGATGCGAATCGCCGATGGTCAGTTCTCCCAGGCTGGTTTCCGCCAGCAGGAGGTGAATCCCGTTTTCGACGTGGAACGGAAATTCGCGGGCAAACCTCTCTTTGAGCGGAGCGAGCGTGGGGCACGACTTGAAGCAATCGTAATGCGCCAGGGTCAGCCCCGCGCACAAGCTCGGGCCGAGATGCCAGCCTGGCGGCTGCGGGACAGTGCGGAGCATCTGCAGTTTGCAGCGGGTCAGGCCGCTGCCGGCGAACGCTGCCGGATAGAGCGTTTCAAAATCCGCTCCGGAGCAGATGATCGCTTCCCGGGCGGTCCATTCGCCCGCCGTGGTGGTGATCCGCGGCAGGGAAATATGGGAAACCTGGGCGCCGAAGCGGAGGTCCACTCCCCAGGCAGCGCGGAGATAGTCCGGAATTTTCCGGATGGCTTGCCGCGGGTCGATGTTCACTTCCGTCGGACTCCAAAGAGCGCCAGCCAGATCCTGGCCGCGGATCACGCGGCTTCGCTGCTGCGCCTGGGCGGGAGTGAGCAAGGTTCGGCCGTGCGTGTCAGAGCCCAACTCCTGAAAATACTCCTCCAGCACCGCCCATTCATCCGCCGCATAAGCCAGGTGCAACGAACCTGTGGGCGCGCTCCAGAGGCCTGCCTGGGCGATAATCTCCAGCCAGATTTCCCGCGACCGCAGGGCGCGATCGTGCAAAGCGCCGGGCGCCTGCCCGACCGGCCAGATCAGGCCAAAGTTGCGCACCGAAGCGCCCACCGCGATTTCGGAGCGCTCAAAAAGCACCACCTTGCGGCCGCGCCGCGCCTGGGCCCGGGCAAACGCCAGTCCCACAATTCCTCCTCCGACAATGGCAACATCCGCACTCTGCATCGACCGGGAGCTTGCCCCGGGAGATGGCCTAAAATCCATCATGGAGATGATTCGTCACCGAATTGTTACGAAGTGGGACGAGGCAATTTGTGCAACTTTCACCTGACAAGAACGAGGGCCTCAGGCCAAATATCCGCGCCATGAATGAGCAGATCGCGCTCGATAAGCTGAAGTCCGAAGGAGATATCAATCTCTCGCCGCTGCGCGTGGAGTGGAGCCGGGAGAATATCGATGCGGAAACCCGCCATTTGCTGGACGAGGATGCGAAGTATTTCATCCACCAATCCCTCTCCACCCCCTGCCTGAATGTCCTGAGCGGGTGCCGCGGCGCGTCCATCATTGATCATCAGGGCCGCGAGTTGCTCGATTTTCACGGCAACAATGTGCATCAGGCTGGCTTCAGCCATCCGCGGGTGATTGAGGCGATCACCCGGCAGATGCAGGAGCTTTCCTTTTGCACCCGCCGTTACACCTGCGTTCCGGCCATTGATCTGGCCCGCAAATTGACCGAACTCGCCCCGGGCAATCTCAAGCGGCTGTTGTTTGCCCCTGGCGGCACGAGCGCCATCGGCATCGCCTTGAAACTGGCTCGAGTCGCCACCGGCCGCCACAAGACAATTTCGATGTGGGATTCATTTCACGGCGCCTCCCTCGATGCGATTTCCGTTGGTGGCGAGGCCATTTTCCGCAACTCGATCGGGCCGCTTATGCCTGGGTGCGAGCATGTCCCGCCCGCGGACCCGCGCGGCTGTCCGTTCAAATGCGGCACAACCTGCAACTTGAGTTGCGCGGATTACATCGAGTACGTGCTCGAAAAGGAGGGGGATATCGCCGCCGTCATTGGCGAAACCGTTCGCTCGACCCCCTTTATTCCGCCGAAGGATTACTGGAAGCGAATCCGGGCCGCCTGTGATCGCCACGGAGCGCTGCTCATTCTCGATGAAATCCCGTATTGCCTCGGTCGCACCGGCAAAATGTTTGCCTGCGAGCATTATGAGGTTGTGCCTGACATCCTCGTTTTAGGGAAAGGGCTGGGCGGGGGAATCTTCCCGCTCGCTTCCGTGATCGCGCGCGACACGTTGAACATTCCGAAGCAAACCGCCTTCGGCCACTACACGCACGAAAAGAATCCGGTGGCCTGCGCTGCGGCCCTGGCCACTCTCCAGGTGATCGAGGAGGAAAAACTGTTGGAGCGCGCCACCCGCCTGGGCCAGCGCTTTCTGCAGGCCGGGGCGGAAATGCGCCGGAGGCTGCCGATCATCGGGGACGTTCGCGGCCTGGGCTTGATGATGGGGATCGAACTGGCACACCCGGATGGACGCCGGGCTCTCAAAGAAGCCGAAGCGGCCATGTACGCCGCTCTCACCCTCGGCCTCAACTTCAAGGTTACCATGGGCAACATCCTCACCCTGACCCCTTCCCTCCGAATTACCGACGAAGAATTCGAACGAGCCCTGAAGATCCTCGAGGAGGCGATTCAACGCAGCCTGGGCAAGGCCTGAGGCCGGCAAATCCAGCACGGGTCGCGTTTTCAGCGAGGGGGGGGGAGATCGTCACGCCTCGGGTAGTTTTTCGCCGCGGGCGGCGAAGACTTCCTGCAGAAAAACCAAGTCGGGCGCGTCTTTGGCCCGGTGTGTCCTGGATTTCATCCTCCACAAAAGGCGGTGCGAGGCGAATGGAATCGCGACTCCGCCGACTGTCCGGACCACCACATCGTTTACCGCCCCGGCGTAGTCAATTCCCGACGCCGATTTCATTAGGTCGACGACGATCTCGTCCGCGACTCTGACGACGGTGAATTTTTCGACGTCACCCGGCTCAAGTTGGTTGACTGCTTGATCCGGCAGAGACTTAAGAGCTTTGTATACCAGCGCTTCGTTCGATGGTGATGTCTCAATCAAGAGGTCGACATCCTCGGTTAAGCGGCCGTGGCCAGCGTATATCGCCGCGAACCCGCCGATGACGATGTACTTTGCCCCCAGTTGATTCAAGGTCCGGCAGAGTGCTACCAAATCTCGTTCTTCCGGTGCTCTCGGGACTAGCTCTTCGCCGCTTGGAGCGCTCTCTTTACCGCCATCTGCAGCATCCATTGATTTGCCTCTTCATGGGATTTAAACCGGTAAACGCCGGGATCGCAGACCCTGAATCCGGCTGAGCGATAAATGGCCCGGCCAATTCTTTGAATCCGCGCGGGATCGCCTGTCCGTCGCCGACCGACGGTCTTGCCAATGAACTCCTCGGTGTTGACCACCGCATTCTTCGGCTGCTCGGCTTCATGATTCATTAAAGCCGATGATAATGGATGCCTGCCGAGTGGCAAACAGCGTTTGGCTCGCGTTGGAGAGCTTGGGAGACGGCGGACAGCGTTCTGCTCCGTTAAATGGGGTCGTTCCCGGCAGTTGCCATTCGGTAGGATCATTGGCATCTTGCGCATCAACATGTCAGGCTGCGCTCGTAGCTCAGTTGGATAGAGCATCTGCCTTCTAAGCAGGTGGTCGTGGGTTCGATTCCCGCCGAGCGCGCCATTTCAAATGGCAGATCTTCTCGATTTGCGGCGGTTCCACCTTGTCGGCGATTCCTCGATCGTTGAGCTTTGGTGATTCGCCGCTTAGAATAGCCGGATGCTTTCGTTGGAAATGCTCCAGGAACTGGCGCAGGCTCACGGAGCCGATCTCAAAGCGGCGATTCGCGAGTTTTCAGTGCGTGGGCGGCTGGTGGCCTCGAACCAACGGCCCAGTTTGATGGGAGTGATCAACCTTTCCGCCGATTCGTGGTATCGCGAGAGCGTGTGCGTCACGGCGGAGATGGCGATTCGCCGGGCGTTCGTTCTGCAGGCGCAGGGCGCGGATATTGTCGATATTGGCGCGGAGTCGAGCCTGGCGCAGGCGGCGCGGGCGGATGACGCTCTGCAGCACTCCAAGCTGCTTCCGGTGTTGGAGGGGTTGAAAGAGTTGCGAATTCCGATTTCCGTGGAGACCTACAGCATGCCCGTTGCCCGACGATGTTTCGAAGCGGGGGCGCGGATTATCAATTTGACCGGCACGGATGGCACGGACGATTTTTATCGTTTGGCCAAAGATTACGATGGCGCGGTCATCATTTGCTTTGTGCAAGGGCGGAATGTGCGCGAAGTGGGGGAATTTGACCTGAGCCGGGACCCGATCGGGTTCATGCTGGACTATTTTGCGCGGGAGGTGGAGCGGGCGGAGAAGGCTGGCTTGAACAAGCTGTTTATCGATCCCGGCCTGGGATTTTACTACAAGAACCTTCAGGACAGCGCGGTGCGCGTGCGCCATCAAATGACGGTTTTCTTGAACACCTTCCGGCTGCGGAAGCTGGGGTATCCGGTGTGTCACGCGTTGCCGCACGCCTTCGAGTATTTTGGCGAGGAGGTTCGGAACGCCGAGGCGTTCTTTGCGGTGCTGGCTGCGCTTGGCAAGACAAGCCTGTTTCGCACTCACGAGGCGCCCAAGGTCAAAGCGGTTTTGGACGCCCTTGCGGTTTTTTAGCGCGCTCCGGCTGGAGCGCGCTGGCAGAGGAAAAGTCCCTCGGACTCGGCGGCATCGGCCCAGGTCTTGATCACAGACAGGCCTGCTTGGGCGAGGAACTGATGGATGTGATCGACCGTAAACCGATGCGAGAAAAAAACCGAGAGACGCGAGCCGGCCCTGAAATTGAAAGGATGCTCGAAGAGGGCCAGGGTTCGTTCGCGCCGGAGCGTAAAGAACGCCTCGATTTTCTTGAGCCCTGGCCAGGGGGATTCGGAAATTTCGAAACCCAGATCGCCGTCGGCGGCGGTGAGGTCGAGTTCCGACAGAGCCCCCATCAGCCAGCGGCGGGTCGGTTCGTTATCATACTGGCTGGCGATTTCCCGAACCGCTTGTTCGTAGTTTCCAGCCGGGGCAAGGTTTGCGCTCAGGAGCAATTGATCCTGAGACCGCAGCGGATAAAGAATCGAACGGAGAATTTCCGGCGGCCAATAGTTATGAATGGTTCCCAGAAAGAGCAGGATGCGTTCGCAACCGGAGGGGTCGAACCCTTTTAGAATCGCTGGCAGAACTGAACAATGTGGAAGGTCGCAGAGGAGCGGCGTGGACTGGAGTCCGGGGAGGGCGGAGTTGGCGGCGCGGGCGGCGGTGAGGGCGAGATCGAGGCTGATGTCCACGGGCGTGTAGAGCGCCGCTCGTTCCGAGGCTCGCAATCCCTTCAGGCAGCGCACATCTTTGGACCCGTCCCCGCAGGCGAGGCTGACTACATGAGCAACGTTGCCCCGCACGCGTTGCACCGCTTCCTGAAAGGCGTTTTCGTAAATCGAA
Source organism: uncultured Verrucomicrobiota bacterium (assembly GCA_964566945.1). Lineage (GTDB taxonomy): Bacteria > Verrucomicrobiota > Verrucomicrobiia > Limisphaerales > SXQI01 > DASVNK01. The sequence continues at coordinate 88,057 of CAZMKE010000004.1, forward strand.
AGGCAGCTCTCGTCCCGGTGCGCCGGGGAGAAGGCGCGATGCAGGGCGATCCAGAGGGAGGTTTGCCTCAGCCCGGAATAAATGAGGGAGGGATGAACGCGGCCGGCCGCGAGAGCGGCCAGGATTCTCTCGCGCAGAAAAGACGGCGAAGCGCTCTCATGCACGGCAACATTCGCGGTCCAGTCCATTGTTCGCGCCCGTTGTACGAGCCTTGGATAGGAAGTGCAAACAGAACTGGCGGGCGAGGGCGGGGCGCGCCCCCCTCAGGAAAGGACCTGGTAAACCGCGTACAACTCGCCGCCAATCACTTCGCGCCGTTTCAACTTCAGCCGGGTGGCGTCGGCGAGATGGTCGATCCCGGGGCCATCGGCGAGCGTGGGCGCGCGGCGTCCGCCGAAAATCACGGGGCAGATCGTGACGTAAACTTCCTGGGCCAGCCGTTGGCGCAGGATCGGCGCGTTGATCTCGCCGCCCCCTTCGCAGTGCAGATGTTTTACTTTCCATCGCTCGCGCAGCCAGACGAGAGCGGCGTGGAAATCGAGCGTGGCGCCCGGCGAGACGAACAGGTCATCGACAGCTTTTGACAGTCGTCGCAGCCGCGAGGCCGGGGCCGCTTCCGTGGTCAGGAGCAGGATCGGCGAGAAACGTTCTTGGAAAACATAGGCGTTGGGGTCGATCGAGGCCGATCCGCTCGCGATGACCCGCAGGTTGAATTCGGCCAGCCCCTTCTCAAGGCGTTTGCGCCGATACTTCAGGCCACCGGGGCCGAGGTCGATCCGGCCGAGGTCCACCGTGCGCGCTCCGGAGAGGACCGCATCGGCCCGCGCGCGCAGTTCATAGAGAAGCTCATGGTCGCGCGGACTGCTGAATGGGACGAAATCGCGATTATCGGGCGCGAGCTTGCCATCGGCGGTGATGGCGACATTGACGGAGACAAACGGGAGGGAGGCCCGTTTCATTATCTGGCCGGCGCGGCTCCGGAGTTCATTTCCTGATGCACCTGGGGCAGCCAGCTTTCGATCTGCTTGATGCGCACATCATCGAGCGGGTGAGTGCTCAGAAAGCTCGGCGTGCCCTTGCCGCCCTGGCTTTGATTATAAGCGGCGAAGCGCTTCCAGAATTTCAAAGCCTCCTCGGGCGCGTACCCGGCCCGGGCCATGTAGCTGAGGCCGATGCGATCAGCGGACGACTCCTGCACGCGGGAGTAGGGCAGCAGAACGCCCACCTGCGCGAGAGTGGGGTAGGCTACAGAAGCCAGGGACTGGACGGTGTCGCTGGCCCCGGCCGTGGCCAGGCCCACGCCCACCAATTGCCCGGCAGCTTGCATCGCGGTCGCCTGGCTCATGCGTTCGGCCCCGTGATGCGCCGCGGCGTGGGCCACTTCATGACCCAGCACCGTGGCGAGGCCGGCATCGTCTTTCGTGATCGGCAGGATGCCGGTGTAAACCCCGACCTTTCCCCCGGGCAGGCAGAAAGCATTGGCCTCTTTGCTTTCAAAAACGACAAATTCCCATTGAGCGTTTGGAAGGTCGTTCTTGGCGGCCGCCGCGATGCTCGCACCGACGCGCTGGACCAGAGCATTGATTTTGGGATCTTTGTTGATCGGAGTGCTCTGCTTGAGCTTGTCGAACTCGGTCATGCCGAGCTGAACTTCTTCGCCCGCTCCAACAAAGCTCAACTGGCGCCGGCCTGTGACCGGTTCCGTCGTGCAATTGCACAACAGAACCAACAGCAGAGAAAAGACTCCGGAGCGAAACACCCTCTCAAACCTCATGGGCTTTACCTACCACCAAAAAGGCGGCAGCTCAACTCCCGAGAATTCTCGGTGGGAGGGGTGCGGTTCTCAGGCTTGGGCGGCTGGCGCTTCAGACGGTTGAACTTCCTGGATGGCTGCGTTCTGCTCCAGAAAATCAACGACTTTGGCGAGCAGAATCTGCTCGTGAATCGCCCCAAACCCGTCGGATTTCTGCAAGTCCTTGATGAGCTTTTCGGGCTTCACCTCGCGCTCTTGCGCGATGGCGAGAACGCGCTGGGTGAGTTCTTCGCGGGAAACCTGAATTTTCTCCTTTTCCGCAATCCGACCAAGCAAGAAAGCCACTTTGAGCTTCTCCTTGGCGGTATTGGCGGCGTAGTTGAAAATCTCGTCCTTCTTTTCGTCGATGGCTTCCTTGCTCACGCCGCGCTGGGTGTTTTCCGCCACGATGCTGTAGACCGTGTTGCGAGTCTCTCCTTGGACGAGCGACTCCGGCAATTCGCACTGCACGCGCTCGCTCAAAGCCTGGATGAGCTGGGAGCGGACGCTGCGGCGGGTCTTGTTTTCCAGCTCGGATTCGAGATCCCGGCGCACGCCTTCGCGCAGTTGGTCGATCCCTTCCGCGCCCCACTGCTTGCCAAATTCATCGTTGAGTTCCGGCAGGACCTTTTCCTTTACCTGAAGCACTTCCACTTCGTAAACGCCCTGCTTGCCGCTCAGTTGGGGCGCCACAAATTCCGCCGGAAACGTCACCGTGACCGACTTTTTGTCGCCCTTGACGGCCCCGATCAGTTGGTCGGTGAAACCCGGAATGAAATGGCCGGACTTGATTTCCATCCAGAAGTTCTGCTGCTGGGTCAAGCCGCGCGCGGTCGGCGCAAAATCGGTCAGAGGACGGCCTTCTGAAGTGCCGGCATAGTTGACCACGACGACGTCGCCGTCCTGGATCGCCCGTTCCACGTCATTGTACTTCGCCACCCGTTCGCGGAGGACATTCAGCGCCCGCTCCATGTCCGCGTCGTTCACCGTGCGGATTTCCTTCTTCACGGCCAGGCCTTTGTATTCGGGCAATTCGAATTCCGGCGCAGTCTCCACCGTGGCGTCGAAAGTGAAATTCTGGGTCTTATCCAGGGCGCCCTCCTTGATGTTGGGGGAGCCCACCGGGTGCAGGTTCTGTTCGGCAATCGCCTTTTTGTAGGAGTCGTTGATGATCCGGCGGCGGACCTCCAATTCCAGGTCTTTGGCGAAGTTCTTCGTAATGATATCACGAGGCACCTTGCCCGGGCGGAAACCGGGCAGTTTCACCGAGCGTTGGAATTCATTGGTCACGCTCTCGAAGGCATCCTGGACGGTTTTGGCGTCCACATCGACTTTCAACACCTTCCGGCACGGCGCGACATTCTCAATCGTTACATTCACGTTCAGACTTTCTGGATAAAGGGTGCTCGCGCTCCGAGGCAGCCCGGAGCGAGCGGGATACAGTAGGGAGGCGAGTTCGCGGTGTCAATCGGCACCGATGATTTCGAATGAGACATTTTGGCGCTGCTTGGGGTATGCGGGAAATGTGCCGGACATTTTCGCAAGCACTTGGCCTGTCCGGAGTTTGAAGGGGTGAAATGCCAAAATCGGTTCAGGAATCGGCAATCGGCAGTCGAACAGCGTGCCGTTTTCAGGGTCTAATTAAACAGGTGCTATGAACGCGCGCTGGATAACTGGACCGGCGAAGCAGCAACCAAGGAGCGAGTCCTCCCTTCGATTGGAGACCGACTTGATCGGGCATTCGTCTGGCGAGCAATCGGTAGATCCGGCGGATCACAAACGCGAGCCTTTGGCACCGCAGGAGAAAGGAGTCTGTTTATGAAAACTGTCACTCTGCCCAAAACTCGAACGCACGTGGCTACCAGGGAGTTTGCCCCTCGGGCGGTGCTGGTTCCGGTTGATTTCAGTCCGCTTTCGGAGGCGGCCGTGGAGAGAGCCAGCGCGATTGCGGCGCAATTCGGGAGCAAACTGCACCTCTTGCACGCGGTCGAACCGATCATTCAACCGGTGGAATACGCCATCGTCCCCCGTGAGATGGAGGAGATCAACATTCAGCAGATGAAAGAGCGGAAAACCCGGCTCGAAGCGCTGAAGGAGAAACTGGAAGGCGAAGGGGTGGACTGCGCCATGGAAGTGAAGCTGGCCAAGCCCTGGCAGGCCATTGTGGACTATGCCAAGGCCGAACAGTGCGACCTGATCGTCATTCCCACCCACGGCCATACTGGCGCGAAGCATTTCTTCCTCGGGAGCACCGCGGAGCGCGTGGTGCAACATGCGCCCTGCTCGGTGCTCGTGGTGCGGTGACGGGTAAAAACATCCAGCCAGGAAAGGAGAAAACTTATGTTGCCCAAATATACTGTTGAATATTCGACCCGCATTCGGGAGCACTCCCCGATTAATCATTACGGCACGGATGATCCGGTGGCCTGCGAACAGTTCCTGAACGAACTGCTCGAGAACGGTTGCAGGGTTCACGGGATCAAACACGAAGGGATCGACCTGCCGAAGCCGGATTTCGATCGCATGCTCAAAACAGCGGCTGGCATGGCCGCTGCCAAGCGCCTGTGCGCCTGTCTTGGCATCAAGCCGGAGGAAGAGAAATATCGCTTCGGCTTTGGCATTTAACCGCAGCCCGCAGCCAGGTGCTTGGAGGCCTGGCTTGCGGCAGGAACCTGAAGGAACGAGAGGAGATTTTATGAATAGCGCCCGTTACGCGGAAAGACTTTGCAAGGACACGGAAGCTCTGGTTCATGACACGACCAGCCTGTTAAAAGCCGCTGGCGAAGACCTCAAGCAATCCGCCAGCGGGGCGGGGGAACGGTTGTCGGAAACCCTCCAAACCGCCCGCAACACCTGCCGGGAAGCCCAGAAGCAGGCGCGCCGGATGGCAGCCGAAGCTGACATCGTCATTCGCCAGCATCCTTACCAGTCCTTGGCGGTGGCGTTTGGGATTGGCGTGCTGGGCACGCTTTTGTTGAAGAGACGCTAGATCCCGATTGCTCGGCTGGAAAAAGCCCCGCCGATTTTCCCGATTTTCGGCGGGGCGCATTTTTTTCTAGTCAAACGCTCAAATCGAGTGCAGAGGTTTCCTTTTTCATTCGATGAACGAGCAGATCGTCATTCTCGACTTTGGATCGCAGTACACCCAAGTCATCGCGCGGCGCATTCGCGAGTGCAATGTCTATTCGGTCATCCTCCGCTATGACACTCCGGCCGCGGAGATCGCCCGCCTCAAACCGAGCGGCCTGATCCTTTCCGGCGGCCCGTCTAGTGTTTACGCCGAGGATGCCCCGTTGCCGGACAAGGAGATTTTCAAGCTGCGCGTGCCGATCCTCGGGATCTGCTTCGGCATCCAGTTGCTGGCGCAATACCTCGGCGGCAAGGTCGAACCGGGCCAGAAACGCGAGTACGGAAAAGGCACGCTCACCATCCGCGACGCGGGTTGCCCTCTGCTCACCGGGCTGCCCGAGCAGATCCAGGTCTGGAATTCGCATGGCGACAAGCTGACGAAGATGCCCAAGGGATTCGTGCCCGTCGCCACCACCGAGAATTCCCCGTTTGCCGTCATTGAGAATCGCGACCGGCACCTCTATGGGTTGCAGTTCCACCCGGAGGTCGTCCACACGCCCAAGGGCAGGGAGATCATCAACAATTTCGTCCACAAGATTTGCGGCTGCGGCAAAGACTGGACAATGCGCAACTACGTCGATCAGGCAGTCGAGGAGATCCGCGCCACCGTCGGCCCGGAACGGGTGATTTTAGGCTTGAGCGGCGGCGTGGATTCGAGCGTGGCGGCCGCACTCATTCACAAAGCGATCGGTGATCAACTTACCTGCATTTTTGTCAATAACGGCCTGCTCCGTTCCCGGGAGGCGGAGGTGGTGCAGCAGGTGTTTGGGAGCAATTTCCGCATCAAGCTGCAGTACGAGGATGCCTCAAAGCTTTTTCTCTCCAAGCTCAAGGGCGTGACCGATCCGGAGCGCAAGCGCAAGATCATCGGGAAGACGTTTATCGAAGTGTTCGAGGCGGCCACCAAGCGCGCTGGCAAGGCGAAGTTTCTCGCCCAGGGCACCCTTTACCCGGACGTGATCGAGTCCGTGCCGATTGCGGGCAATCCCGCGGCCATGATCAAGAGCCATCACAACGTGGGCGGGCTGCCCAAGCGGATGAAATTCGCTCTTCTGGAACCGCTGAAGTGCCTTTTCAAGGACGAGGTGCGCCAGCTCGGGCTCGAACTTGGCTTGCCCAAGGAGATCGTTTTCCGCCAGCCGTTCCCCGGTCCGGGGCTGGCGGTGCGGATTCTCGGCGATGTCACCAACTCCCGGCTGAACATCCTGCGCAACGCGGACGCTGTCGTCGTGGACGAAATGAAGCAGAGCGGCTGGTACTACAAAGTCTGGCAGAGCTTCGCGGTGTTGCTCCCGGTCAAGAGCGTCGGCGTGATGGGGGACGAGCGAACCTACGAGTACACCATCGCCCTTCGGGTGGTCGAATCCCAGGACGGCATGACAGCAGATTGGGTTAAGTTGCCCTACGAACTTCTGGAGAAGGTCTCTTCGCGCATCATCAATGAGGTCAAGGGCGTGAACCGGGTTTGCTTCGATATTTCCAGCAAGCCCCCCGCCACGATCGAGTGGGAATAGTGCGGGCGGAGGGCGAACTCGGGATTCTAGTTCGGCCTCACTTCGATCAGCCGAGCTGAGTGGGCTGGCATTTGCTCGATTTGATACTCGTCGGAGTGGAGGCCGAGGTCTTCACCCGACCAGTAGTCGGTCAGGCGCGACTTGCCTGAAAGCTTGATCACCCGATCCACCGGCTGGTCCGACCAATTGAACACCGATATCATCTGCCTTTTGCGCAAGCGGGTGGTTCCCACCGTGAAGGCTTCATCTTCAAACCGGGCGCAAACCCCGCTGGGGGGCAGCAGCTTTTTCAGCATGGCGGCTCGCCTCGGGGTGATATGGGTCAGATCATCACCGCTCAACAGCATGCCTCCCGTCGCATAAATCAGAGTCGCGTGGAATTGATATTCGTTGTCCGGCACCTTGCCTGTCGTCGTCGGCTTGCCCCCGGCGTCCATGATGTCCTTGGAAGAACCGTCGTGGAGAACCACACAATCCGGGTCGTTCCACCAGAGCCGGCCGTTTTGCCAGCCGCGCAGGAGGTTTTCCCGGCCGATTCCGGTAAAGCTGGCCCACGAGCGCTCGATATCGAGCGAACTTCTGGAGGCGTGCACCAACCCGAGCGACGGCCAGAGCGGGTGGTTGCATCCCATCAGCAGGGCGTCGCCCGCGCCCCGGCGGATCGCTTCCATCCCGCGCCGATAAGCCTCGATGCGCGTGGCTTTCGGATCATGGCGATGGCCCCCGGGCAGAGTGCCCCAGTAAGTAGCATCCAGTTTGAAGTACGTGCAGCCCCAATCCCGCCGCATCGTCCGGAAAAGCTCTTCGAGCCACTTTTGCGCTTCCGGATGGGTGCCATCCAGGGCGTACCATGGCCCGAGGCGCCATCCGCCGAAGCCGACTCGGTCCGACCGAAGCGGCTTGCCTTGGTCATCTTGTACGAACCAATCGGGGTGATCGCGGAAAAGCCGTGACTGTTCGCTCGCGATGAACGGGGCAACCCAGATCGCCGGTTGAAAGCCGCGGGTCCGGATATCCTGCAGCACCCCCTGCACCCCGCCGCCGAACGCCTTGCCGGTCTCCAGCCAATCCCCCATCCACGGCTGATAGCCGTCATCGATCTGGATGTAGCGCAGGGCGGGCAGATTTTGGGCGATCCAGTCGAGATTGTCGGTGATGTTCTTCGCCGTGACTCCGGGTCCAAAGCAATACCACGAGCACCACCCGGTGGGCGTCGGGTCATGCCGGAGGCGCGGGTGATTTCCTTGAATGCGGGAGGCCAGCCGTTCCAGCAACACATCCCGGCTCGGGTTCGCGGCCACTTGAAGGCCTTCGAGCGTCCACGCCTCGCCTGGTCCGAGTTCCAGGTCTTCCGTCTCGAGAACGATCTGCAGGCGGGAGCCATTAAAGTGCAGCTTTCCATTGAACCGGCGGCAGGACGTAAAGCCGATCAGGAGGCGGTCGGCCCCGGGAGGGGAAATCATCATCATCCCGTAGACCGTCCGGAATCCGGGAGGCTCGGGCAGGCGGTAGTGGCTGCGGTCGGTGTAGGAGCCGACATCTTTCGGTTCGGCCAGCGTTCCGGCAGTCTGGGAGAGCATTTGGAATCCTTCCGCGTAAATCGGGCTGGAAGGCGGAAGGCCGTGCTCCACGTCTGCCAGGACGATCTCCCGCACTTTCACCGCCACGGTTCCTGAGTTTTTCAGCCGAAAGCTGCCCGTGTCTCCTCGCCACCGGCGTTCCAGCTTTACGCTGTTGGTCCCCGTTCCATCGGCCACCGACACGCGGCTCCCGATCCCCGAACGAATCAGCGCGGGCAGGTCTTGCGAAGCGGCCGGCGCAGGCCGCGCGGCCAGAAAAAAGATCGCGGCCAGCGCCCAGACGGCCCAGCTCGCGCAGTAATGGATCTTTGGCATGGAGGAATTAACAGGGGATTGCGGCAAGGAGTCCAGTCCTTCTGAATCCGTTTCCGTTCCAGTGATTGTCGGATCAACGGTTTCCAGTGGGCGAGATCGCAGTTGCGCAACGGGCGGGCTGCGTGAATATTGTCGCCCCTTGAGTCGGAGCGTAGCTCAGCCTGGCTAGAGCACTTGCTTTGGGAGCAAGACGTCGCAGGTTCGAATCCTGTCGCTCCGACCATTTTCTTTTCCGGCATCTGCCCACGAAAACCAATAAAATCAGGGGTTTCCTGCGCAATCCCACCAAAACCGCGCCTTGCCGCAGCTTGACACTTTTGGCCCGTTTTTGCCATCTTCTTTGGCAGTGTTTGGCAGTAAAATCCCAATTCGAAACGTCCATGCCGGCAAAAAGCCCTGGCTGCTCGACTGCCGTTCAGTCGGCGGCGTCCGGGAATTCTACGCGACTGAGGACGAAGCCAAGGCCGCCCGCGAAGCGAAAATTGTCGAAGTCCGCAACCACGGCACTGCCGCCCTCTCGCTCAAGCCCGAGGAACGCGCCGAATTCGCACGAGCTCGCGACCGCCTTGCCGTCTTGGGAGCGTCCGTCGCGGATGCTGTCCGCTTTTACGAGCAGCATCACGCGCAGCTTACGCCCCTGAAAATCTCAGCGGCCCTCGACCTCCTCGTCCGGGAAAAGGAGACAGCCGGTAATCGCGTCCGCTCGATCAAAAACCTTCGCAGCAACGTCACCGCGCTCAAAAACGCCATTGGCGACAAACTCGTCTCCGAAGTCTCGCGAAACGACATCGTGCAATGGCTCGCCACGGATGGTTGGAAACCCGCGACCATTCGCACCAAGCGCATAGACCTTCAGACATTCTTCCGCGCCGCCAAAGCCCGCCAATGGAGCACGCAGGACCCGACAGCGGTGTTGGAGAAAGAGAAGCAGGACGACAAGGCTCCAGGCATCCTCACCGTCGCCCAGGCAAAACGCCTCATGCACGCGGCCCGCGACCATGAGCCAAGATTCTGCGGATACCTCGCGCTCGCGCTCTTCGCTGGAATCAGGCCAGAAGAAATTCAGGCGATGCAAGAGACAGACATCGACCTGAAGCGCGGCGTCGCGATCGTAGCCGGACACATAGCCAAGACGCGCAAACGACGGGTGGTCGAACTGTCGCCAAACTGCCAGGCATGGCTCCGGATCGGCGCGGAGTTCCCACCGCAAAACACTCGCGGACTCCTGAACAAGCTCCGAATCGCCGCCGGCTTCGAAGGCTTCAAAAAGAAGCTGACCGCGAGCAGAGAGCAGTGGATCAAAGTGGCAGGAGAGAAGTGGCCGCACGATTGCCTCAGGCATTCATTTGCCTCCTACCACCTGGCCCTGCACGGAAGCGCGGAGAAAACAGCGCTGCAAATGGGCCACCACTCCACGGACATGCTCTTCCGGCATTACCGAGAGCTCGTCACCCCACAGGAAGCCAAGCGTTTCTGGGCGATCAAGCCCTAGCCCATGCCAATCACCCTGCGCGCACCTCACACGAAACGCTCCCTCCTCGCCCTCGCCGCCGCGATCGCCCTGGCCGGCCTCGCTGCGATCCTGTTCGCTCAGCCAAAGCTCACCATCAGCCTGAACACCTACGCCCTCGAGGGCCGGGACGTTTTCCTCGTCCCCGCAACCAATCGTGTGAATCTCATTCCCATCATCGAGGGGATCCGCGCGCGCGACCTGCCAAAAGCCTGGATGCGACTTTCGGTCCGTCCCACGCTCTTGGTGAGCGGCAGCCAGGGCTGGGAGCGGACGGACGCGCCCGGAGTCCTCGTCTACAAATCGGCGCCGCTGCAAATCACGCGCTTTACCAGAGCCGACCAACCCACGAAATCGGGCGAAGGAGCCGAATTCCCGGCCTTCGCGTTCCTGCCGCCGCCGAAAAAGATGGAGGGGGTTACCATCACCGCGGGGATTGGCGAACGCCAGCTCGCCTACGCCCTCGTTGGAATCATCGCCGACCCCACCGCCATTCGCGGAGCCCATGTCAAAGGCTCCGACGCCGCCAACCTCATGACCCCGCAGCCCGCGAGCCCGCCCGCCAGGCCCTGGGACAAATAGCCCACCCGCAAAAGAAAAAGGGCTCCCAGGCGGGACAGCCACCTGGGAGCCGAACGTTTCGGGTTGCGCGGCAAAGCGCCGAAACCGGAACCCTACAGAGCCCCCGCCTCAGGCCAAGCAAACACAGGCAGATAGTTCAAAAATCGGGATTTGCCTTACACCTTTTGTCCGGTTTTTCCGGAAACTTCACTTCGCCGCTGCCCCGATCATTGGGTAGGACAGCCATTGGCAGACCCCCTGGGCGAACCTCAGCGCGCATGAAGACAATAAGAATCAACTTCCTCACCCTCGCCCCCGTGCTCGGAACCCTCAGCGACCTCGAAAAGATGACAGAAGCAGAGATCCTTGCGAAAAGCGGTCCCATCCCCCTCACCGATGACCGGTTTGACTACCGGCCCTTCTTCTTCGCGGCCACCCGCAAAGCCACCCACGTTTTCACCAGCCACGAACGGGAGACTGCTTGGGACGCGATCCAAACGGCCAAGCGCCTATTCGCGAAGCCCGTCCGGGAGCATACAGCCGCGATCGCCCGCGTAGAAATGCACGAATCGGGCGAAGGCCCGAGCACGCTCAGCTCCGCTGGCTTTTCTTCAGCCCAGCCGGAGCTGCCGCTCCTTTGGTAGCCGCCCCATCCTTGCGCGGCCGGCCCACAGGCCGCACCACCACGCGCGCGAGAGCCGCCGCGCGCTGCTCCTCGCGCTTGCGCCGCTCAGCCAGCAGCCGGGCTGACACTTCCGCGACCGACTGGATAATGCATTGCTCGATCAACTCCCCCTGAGAAGCGCCGCTTTCTTCTGCCGCCCGTTGAACCAGCTCGACGCTCTCGAGGGACAATCGGAAAGTGCGGACGATCTTGATGCCGGAAAGAGTAACGCCGGCTGAAGAAAGGCGCTCGGGTTTCGTGTTCGCGTCTCTGGTCATAATTTAGGTTTCCGTTTCCACCGCAAGCAATAATCCGCCTCGTAATATTACGCAAAGCCTTTTTTTAAACGCCTCCCGAAAAAATCCCCGAAATATTCCTTGAAAAATATTACACGACGTAATATTACTCTCGGCAGATGGCAGCCGAATCAAAACCTCAGCCCAAAGTGAACATCAGCGCCCGCGTCTCCCTGGAGACCCTTGCCCTCCTGCAGGCCGCCGCGGAAGAAACCGGCAAGACCCAATCGTCGCTCGTGGAGGAATGCATCGCCCGCGTCCTCGGCAAAAAGGGAAAGGCCGCCAAGTGACCGCGCTCCTCACGCTTTCCCAGGCCGCCACCCAGCTCGGCGTCTCCCGCCGCACCATCAACCGATGGATCGCGAGGCGAAAGCTCTCGGTCGTTCGCCTTTCCTCGCGCAGCCCTCGCATCCGCGTCGCTGACCTTGAGCGCGTAATTGAAAAGCTCACCCACAAAGGAATCCTGTGATTACAGCCATTCTCCTCACTCTCTCCATGCTTTCGCTCATGGCCGCCCTCGTCGCATTTGCCGCACTCCTCACCACCAAACGAGCAGGGGAGCCCTGGTCCAAGTGCCCGGAATGCCAATGGCACCACCGGGGCTACGAATTCGAATTGCACCTGCCGCCGAACGCCCACATCGCCAGCCCGCGCCAATGCGCCTGCTGCGCCACCATTCGGAGAATCGAGGCCAGACAAAAATTTACCCGCTCAGCGCGCTAACGCCGAACGGGCAACAAGAAAACTAACAGAGGCAAATATGTCACAAGAAATCACGTTATACAACAGAATCCAGGACCCCATCGAAGCCGCCATCAAACTGGGAAAGCCGTACGCGCTGATGTTCGGCCTGAGCAATGAAGCGCAAGGCGTCTTCCTCGCACTTGCGGCGTTCGCGGAGAACAAAACCCCCTTCGACATCGTCCGCACCTACGACATCGTCGACGGAAAACTCCGAAAGAAGGCACTCGCGATCTACGCCGAGTTCCGCGCCAAAGGCGGCAAAGTCCGCTGGATCAACACCGGCAACGACGGCCAGAAGGCAACCGCGGAATTCACCTTCGAGGGAAACAGCGTCACTGACTCATTCACGATCGAGGACGCAAAGAAGCAATTCCTGCTCCGCCCGAACTCCGCCTGGACCAAGACGCCCGGCAACATGCTCCGCGCCCGTCTCCTGTCGAACGTTGTCGCCATGCTCTGTCCCGAAATCGTCGCTGGCGTCAGCGGCAACCCGGAAGACGAAAGCGAGACAGACGCCGAACCGAAGGCGCTCCTGCCGACCCAACCCGTAGCCGATCCCAAGCCCGCGCAAGTCACCTCCGTAACCACCGTGCCGCCGCCCTCCGCCGGCCAGCCAGCCGAGCCCCAGCCCCAACTTCCGAAGCCCGCCGAAATCAACTGGGCCAACCCGCGCGATCCCAAGAAAGTTAGTCCGGAAGGCGCTGCCGCCCTGGCCGAGGCCATCCCGGCCGACGACCAAGCGACAGTCCTCAAGTGGCTTGAGGACAACAAATGGATTCAGCCGCTCGGCTCGCTCCTCGACCTCACTCCTCAGCGCGCCCTCTCCATCCACAAAGACACCGCGAAATTCGTCGCATTCGTCCGCAACGGCGGAAAGAAAGGCTGACCCATGCTCCGCGCCTCATCACTGCCAGCTTTGGCCGAATGCCCCCGGTTTGAGTCCGGCGATACCGGTTACACCGATGCCGGCACCGACCGCCACATCGCCCTGCGGAAACACTTCGAGGGTGACGACACCATGCTCGACCTCTTGCCCGACGAAGACGCGGAGGGCGTTCGCTGGGCTGCCGATTACATTCGCGTTCACGCGCCTGCCTCCAAGCAGCCGCTGCTTTGGGAGACCGAGACCGAAGTCATCCTCGAGGACTACACGCGCATTCCTGGCACTCGCGACGCCGTTTGCGGCCGCGAGATCTTCGATCTCAAGTGGCGTCACAGCGGCTATGCCCCGCAGATGGCCCTTTACGCCCTCTCCCGCATTGAAGAACTCGGCGGCGGCGAAGTCAGCGTCCACCTCCTCTACGCTTGCTTCAAGCGCGCCGAGGTCCTCCGGTTCGACCGCGAAGCTGCCCTGCGCATCCTTGAGCCCATCGCGGCCCGTGTCACCTCGCCCTCTGCGCTCCCCACGCCCTGCAGCTACTGCGGTTGGTGCGACAAAAAGATTAAATGCACAGCCCTCAATGAGAGAGCCCATGCAGTGAACGCCGGTCGCGAGGACTGGAAGCTGCAGCAATACCACGCGAGCGAAATCAAATCGCCCACCGAGATGGCCAAAGCAAAAGCGCTCTCCCGACAACTGCGAGCCTGGTGCGACGCCGTCGACTACCACGCGTTGCAGCTGGCCGTAAAACAAGGCCTGACAATCCCGGGCTTCGAAGTGAAGACCAAAGCCGGCCGCAGCTCCTGCGCCGATGTCCTCGGCGCGTTCCAAGCCACCGGCCTGCCCGCTCCGGATTTCCTGGCCTGTTGCGACCTTCGCCTGAGCACCGCCAAGGATAATCCGGCCAAGAAAGGCCTCACGGACGCCTACGCTGCCGCAAAAGGCCTCAGCAAGGCCGCCGCCACCCGCGAGCTCAAAGCCAAACTCGCGCCCTTTATGCGCACGCCCAAAGACGTGCTTTACCTCAAGCCCATCAATTCAACCGAAGAAGACTAACCATGCCCACCTTCAAATACACCGCCCAACCCAACAAGAAATTCGAGCTCCTACCCGACGGCGATTACCTCCTGGAAATCACCGCGGCGGACCAATGCCTCAGCCAGGCTCCGAAATACCGTGGAGCTGAGCAATTTGAACTCGCCATCAAATCCGTCGAGAACGGCACGGAGTTCACCGAGTGGCTCACCTTCCACCCCGACCTCGCCTGGAAGGTCGACAACTTCATCACCTGTTTCGGCCTCGCGCAGGAAGCCGGCCAGGAAGTCGAACTCACCACCGACAATGTCGTCGCCGCGCGCGGGTGGTGCGCCGTCGGCCACTACGAAAAGAACGGCAAAAAGTACAACCAGATCCGGGTGTACTACACCGACAAGGAGAAATACCCGCGTCACGGCCCGCAGCTCGCAGCCGTCACCGCCGAACCCGCACCCTGGGAGGTCCAATGAAAAAGCCCAAAACCCCACTCAACGCGGAGCAACGCGAGGCCCAGATCATCGACAAACTGTGCGATCAGATCCGCGACCTCCTCAAAGTCCATTGGCCGAAAATCACCGAACTCCGCGACGACGACGAAAACTCCCAAGTCTCCATCGGTTTCGCCACCGAAGTGAACTGCGCCGGCAGCACCCCTTCGATCAAAACCAAAATCAGCTACAGCCAGCGATTCAAGGACGAGATCGAGGAGCGCCTCGACGACCCGAACCAACCAAAACTCAACATCTGACTTTGCGGAGGTCGGCGCGCGCTCATTGCCTCTGCTAACCTCAAAAGCGCCCGGCCTCCGCTCCCACCCCTATGAACGCCCACGAAGCCCAGAAACTCATCATCCAGGGACTCATCGCCGGCCTGTCTGAAGAAGATCAGCGCCAGATCGACGCCTGCGTGCACGACCTCAAAAACGCCATGGCCAAATACAGCCCGGAGCACAGCCATGCGGCCATTGCCGTCATCGGCTCCGGTCTCGCCGCCCTGAACTAACTTCCCATGACACGCGCACAAACCCAGGGAGAGTCCGCTCGTGAGCTGCGGGAGACGAGCGCAGGCAGTCGACCCGATGTAAAGGAGCATCGCGGCTCCGATGGAAGCCCCAGCCTGGATCGGCAGGGAGACTTAAGCGCAGCGGGTGGCGCGTACACTCCGAAGCAACAGGCCCCGGCCGCCGATCCGGCCGGGTACGAGACCATGTATCGGCGATTCCTCACCATCATTCAGGCGTTCCCGCGCCTGAACCACAAAGGCCAGGCCCCGAAGCCCGAGGACTTCGGCCTCACCGACCGAGACGCCGCTTTCCTGCGCGTTCGGATCGAGCGCGACTGCGCCCGGAGGCTGTAAGCCACACATCGATGAAAACCCTGGAGCCCTACCAGCAGCGCGCCGTCGAGTGGATCTGCACCCAGATCCGAGGCCTCGTCCAGATCCCGGCCGCCGGTGGTAAAACCGTCACCGCCGCCGCGGCCCTTGCACAAATGGCCCAAGCCTGGTGGCTCGACCGGCCCATGCGGATCGGTTGGCTGGCTCCCACCATCGAGACCCGGGACCAAGCCACCGCCGCGCTCCAGGAGCACTCGCACCTCGTCGAGCACACCCGCATCCGCTGCTCCTGCGTCACCCCCGGCCTCGACATGTCCGACCGGGACGTCCTCATCGTTGACGAAGCCAAGCACAGCACCGCCCCCACCTGGCGGCGCATCATTGAGAAATGCCCCGTCCGCTTCGGCCTGGACGCCACGCCCTTTTCCGGAGATCCCAGCCGCGACCAGGACCTCCTCGCCCTCTACGGAAACCTCATCTTTAAGGTCGACCGCGCCGAAGTCTCCGCTCGGCTCGTCAGCGCCCGCGTCATCACCCTGCACGATTCGGACGACGTCTCCGCCCGCATCGATGCTGCGATCGAGCTCGAGTACCGCCGCCGTTGCCGCTCCCTCCGCGGCCCGAAGAGCTTCAAGCGCCTCGCCGCACGCCGCATCCAGGAAGTCCTCCGCAAACTCACCCTCGCCCAGGCCCGCTCCACCTCCGCCGCCAAAGCCCGCCAGCTTGACGCCCTCCAGGCCGAGCTCAATGCCCGCTTTCAGATCTATCGCCATTGCGCCTGGTTCGCCTGTGCGGACCTCGGCATCAAGCACAACACCGCCCGCACCCAAGCCGCCGTCCGCACCGCGCAACAACACGCGCGCGATCGCGTTCTTGTCCTCGTCAACCAGATCGAGCACGGCGCTCAAATCGCCGCCGCCATCGGCGAGCGAGCCGTCCTCGTCCATTCCCAGCTCGGCCAGCGCGCCCGCACTGCCGCGCTCGATTCCATCCGCACCGGCCGCAAGACCTGCCTCGTCGCCACCAGCCTGGCCGATGAAGGGCTCGACCTGCCTTGCCTCAACGTCCTGATCCTCGTCAGCGGCGGACGCTCCCGCATCAAGGCCGAGCAACGCACCGGCCGCGTCCTCCGCGCCTTCAGGGGCAAAGAGCAGGGGATCATCTACGACTTTTCGGACACGCATGCCCACCGCGTTCTCGCCGGCCAATTCCGCGAGCGCCTCAGCCTCTACAAATCCCTCGGCTACGCCGTCACCCCATGAAACGACGCCCCTACCAAACCGTCTACTACTGGGTCGGCCACCGCTGCCATTGGCGGATCATCAGCCGTTACGATCAATCGGAGATCGCCTCCGGCTCCGCCCTGACATTCAGCGACGCCCGCACCCAGGCCAAACACAAACGCATCGAACTCCACCATGACAACCATTGTCGGAATTGACCCCGGCACCCACTGCGGCTGGGCCGTGAAGCGCGGCGACGCCATCGTCGCCTCTGGAGTCTGGAACCTCAAAGGCAGCCGGTTTGAGGGCGGCGGCATGCGCTTCGTCCATTTCCGCCGCTACCTGCATGACCTCTGCGCCGCCTATCGCCCCTTGGACCTCGTCGCCTTTGAGGAAGTCCGCCGCCATCTCGGCGTCGATGCCGCCCACGTCTACGGCGGCCTCATCGCCGTGCTCACCGCCTGGTGCGAAACCGAGCAAATTCCGTACACAGCCATTCCCGTCGGCACGATCAAGAAACATGCGACAGGGAAGGGGAATGCCGACAAAGCCGCCATGCTCGCCGCCGCCCGCGCCCGGTGGCCCGAGCACAAGATCACCGACCATAACGAAGCGGACGCCCGATTCATTGCCGACGCTGCCTGACCCGCCGGATGAGCCCCCTCGAAAAAGCCCGTCGCTACCTCGACCGGATGCCCCCGGCCATTTCCGGCCAGAGCGGCCATGACCAGACCTTCCGCGTCGCCTGCGTCCTCTGCCAGGGCTTCGGCCTTTCGATCGATCACGCCCGCCCCCTCATGCTCGAGTATAGCGCGCGTTGCCAGCCCCCTTGGACCGAGAGCGACATCGAGCACAAACTCCGCGATGCCGACCGCACCCCGGACCCCAAAGGCCGCGGCTACCTCCTCCGCGCCGGCATCACCCACACTTACCGCGGCCCGCAGCCCCCGGTGCCCGACCGGCCCAGCCCCGCCCCGTTGCCGCCGCCGTCCGGCCCGCCCCGAGCCGAGCCCGGCCCCAGGCGCTACACCGTCGACACCGCCGCGCAGATCCCGTCCCCCATTCCCAATGGCGCCACCGCGCTCCTCACCGCCGCCTTTGCAAAAGGGGAGGGCGTCCGCATCTGCCTTGCCCGCACCAACGAGGACGGCCGCGAAGTCCCCAAAGACGCCGGCGTCGTCCTCACCCGCGAAGAATGGCTCTCCAAGCTCGACGCCGCCGCCGGCGATCCCAACAAATTCCTCCGCTCCAGCGATCGCAACGGCATTTTCATTTCCCTCAACCCCCTCCAGATCGGCGGCTCCCGCGACGCGGACGTCACCGCCTATCGCCATTGCCTCTTGGAGTTCGACGATATCAGCCCCCAGGAACAATGGTCCCTCATCACCCAATCCCGCATTCCCGCCGCCGCCGTTATCTCCTCCGGCGGCCGCAGCCTTCACGCCTGGGTCAAAGTCCACGCCAAAGACCGCGCCGAATACGACGAGCGCGTCAAACTCCTCTATACCCATTTCCGCGACTACCGGCCGGATGAGAAAAACAAAAACCCCTCCCGCTTCAGCCGCCTGCCGAACTGCATCCGCTTCACCCAGCGCCAGGAACTCCTCGCCCTCAACCTCGGCGCGGAAAGCTTCACCGACTGGCAGATCGAGCAGGACGCCGCCGCCCTCGGCACCGAGATCCAGGTCAAAGACCTCCTCGAGTTCGACGCCGATAAAGATGCCAACTCCGTCTTGGGAAACCGCTGGCTCTGCAAAGGTGGTTCCTGCCTCATCATCGGCCAATCCGGCGTGGGCAAGTCGTCCCTTGAAATGCAAATGGCCATCCTCTGGGCGCTCGAACGCCCCGCCTTTGGCATCTGCCCCTCCAAGCCCCTTAAATCCCTAATCATCCAGGCGGAAAACGACCTCGGCGACACCGCCGAAATGTTCCAAGGCGTCTGGCGAGGAATGAACCTCCCCGGCGCGGACCACCCCGAAGTCATCCGCCAGGTCCATCGCCATCTGACAGTCCGCAAAATCAGCTCCCACACCGGCCCACAATTCTGCGAACTCCTCCGCCGCGTTATCGACCGCGACAAACCCGACCTCGTCTGGCTCGACCCCGTCCTCGCCTACATCGGGGACGACATCAGCAAGCAAAGCGTCTGCTCCCAATTCTTCCGCAACGGCCTCAACCCTATTGGCGAAGCCACCGGCGTCGTCTGGATGATCCTGCATCACAGCGGCAAACCCCCGCGCGATCCCAAGAGCAAGAGCGGCTGGACCTCGCGCGACTTCGCCTATGACGGGCTGGGCAGCTCGGACCTGACGAATTGGGCGCGAGCGGTGATGGTGCTCCGCGAATATGACGAGGGCCTCTTCGAGCTGAAACTCCCAAAGCGAGGACGAAGGGCAGCGGCCAAGGACATCCACGGACAGACCACAACTTCAATCTGGCTGAAGCACTCGACCACCGGCATCTGCTGGGACCAAGTCGACGCCCCCGCCGAAGACGAAGAAAAACCCGGCCCAAAGGCCAAAGGCAAATTCCGCACCAAACCCAGCATCGCCGCCGAGTTCGACTACCCCGCCTTCCTCGCGTCGGTGGCCGGCGAGCACATGACCGTCACCCAACTCGCCGACCGCGTGCAGCGCTACACCAAAATCAGCGAGCGCACCGTCTGGCGCTCCATCATCCCGGAACTGAAAACGCGCATGGCCTACGATCCGCAACACCGCACCTACGCCACGTAAGCCGGGCCACCTCCGAACTTCCCGCCAACCGCGAAGGTTCCTCATCCCTCTAACGGCGCAAATGGAAAAGCTGAAGGTGCATGAGTGCTGCCTCGCCCTGGCAACCAGGTCAGCGCCTAATTCCGCAGTAAGGCTCCTGCTGTGAGAGTAAGCTTTCCACGCTGGACCTGCCGACCAAGACCTGCAATTCCTCTGCCGGGAACTGATCGTAAACTGTAAACACCTCTCCCGGACCTAAATTCGAAATCTTGGTTGCTTCCGGCTCCCACAAGGCAGATTTGCGGATGAAGATTGGCCCTTTGATTGTACTGGAACTGGTATTAAGTAACATCACATTGTGGTCATTGTCAAAGACTCCAGGCAAAATCCTGAAAAGCGGAGTTACATCCCATTGCCAGTGAGGAAAATCCCCTGCGGCGCTCGATCCCTCCAGGTCAGTTTTGAAAAACGCCCCATGTTCGCAAAATGAATCCGAAGGAGCTGTCGATCGACCAATATAATACAACACTGGATCGTCAGATAAAGCGCCATAATCGTGATTTTCTACCTTCAGCATTCCATCGTCTTCGTCTTCGCCGGTCACATTCGAAACAACGGCGATGTCGACAGATTGCTTGGATCCAGAGGGGATTATTACATTGCCATCTATTCCCATATAATTGTGGCCAAAAACAGCGCCAGCGGCCGCCCACTTCCAATGCATATGCGTGCATTCTGGACAGCCGACCAAATTGAAGAGCCGAAACGGTTTCTCCACTTTGGAAGACCACGTTTGATGAAAACTGTCGTAACCGCCGCTGCCGCCCTCCTTTATGACGTCCTTTACGTATGCCTCACGACGTAAAGGGTTTCCAGAGCTCCCATCCAAAACCTTGAGAACGTAGTCCAAGTGACCATTCACCAACGTAGGAATATCCTGAGCCACCATTACGCTCGGACTCCTTAAACCATCGACAAGGCTGTGAACGCGCTGAATAATTTTAACTGACTCAAGTTTCTCATTGCACCAAGCTTGAAATCCGTAACTCACATTTGGAATCAGTCGCTGCCCCTGTAGGAGGCCACCCGGCCCTACAGCCGCTATTGGATCGTACGGATCAAAGATGAATTTTTGGGTGACTCGAAGGCGACTCTTCCCAATTCCTTCAACGGCCCAAGTGGCAGAAATGTGAAACCGCCCTTGGGAATCCTCTATTGGCGGTTCGCAGGCCAGCAAATGGCATCCAGGAGCTTGCAGTCCGATCCGCACCTCCTGTTCCGGACTTGCACTTGTTGCCACCCGAAGGTAAGGGCAACTTATCCTCTTGCACACGTACCGACCATTTAGATAAACGTCTTTCAACACTAAACCAGATCGAGCGGAAAATTCCACACGTGAGCGCCAACCATTAGGCAGCGTGATCGATTGAGGCAACGTGGGTGCTTGATCCACAAGGCCTGGAAGGGCGGGGCAATCCGGAAGTTGGTTAGGAGGTTGCGGTGATCCCGCGAATCGAAAGAGACCAATTCTGACAGTTGGATCCAGTCGTACGAGAACAGAGCTGATAGGGTCCGGAGACGAGAAACCGATGAATGTATAGGTGGGTTTCGAAAACCTGAGCGGACCAACAGACCACTCAAGAAGTTTCGGCAACTGCCTCTCAACCCGTCCGAGTGCGCCATCGTAGTTTGCGTACTCGACAGTTAGCTTCGCGTCAGTGCTACCGACATTAACAGTCCAAAACCCGAAAAAACGAGGTAGCACGTAGTTGGAAAGATCGTCCCCGGCGGGATTAATATGAATGGGCGCTCCGCCTTGGGAGCCGAAGGCGCCTGCAAGGTAATCAGAACTGTTGTTCCAAATATCCTCCCCGCTCCCTGGAAGCGTTCCGGGCATTCTCTGAAACTGTGCGTCAAAGAAGCGTGTAAGGATCGTTTCGGATGGATATGGTGATCCTCCCGCCGCCACCAGGTCGATCGGCCGTAAAGCACCGGTAACGGTTAAAATACTTTCGTCGCAGCGGCAATAGCCAGCAGTCAGGGCAATTGCGACAAGATGAAGGAGAAATCGGGCCATACTTCAGAATTTTGGGAGGCTAAAGGCTCGGAAGAAATCGTTTGACCGTGTCTCCAGCGGAACGGTGAAGATCCCTGGAGAGTCACCA
The DNA here is from genome assembly GCA_964566945.1 of uncultured Verrucomicrobiota bacterium. Taxonomy (GTDB): domain Bacteria; phylum Verrucomicrobiota; class Verrucomicrobiia; order Limisphaerales; family SXQI01; genus DASVNK01. The sequence goes on from CAZMKE010000004.1 coordinate 109,514, forward strand.
AGGAAATTCGTTAAGGAAAGCCAGGATCCATCCTGCAGAGCACTGCTCGCGTCGACCCGGACGGCGGTGCCCGGGGCAAAATCAACCCGCACCCCAAGGCGGCCGGTCCCCAGTTTGGCGGAACGGATTTGCGGAGTCGTCGGGATTACTGCTAGCACATAAGGGCCGAGATGGGTAACCCCGGCGGGGAACGCAACTTCCAGAAAATACTCTCCTTCGTCGCTTGAAGAGCAATTGTTTAGGACAAGGATCGCGTTGGTCTGGGCTGAAAGAGGAATTCCACCCTTAATCCACCGATACCCTACTGGTTGATCAAAAACTGGGGCACTGAAGCTCGCCGTTCCACCACTTGCGACTGCGACACGCGGCCATGAAATGTTCTGGAAGTACGGCATCTCTGGGATAGGTTCACTTTCGAAAACCAATGTGTCACCACTATTACTTGCAGCTGCGAGAAACCTATTCTCTGAAGTGAAAACATTGACGAGCACGGCAGAAGGAGGAAGGGAAATACGTTTGGCCCTCCAGGAAATTCCATCCATGGAGATGATAAGGCGATCTGCCGCTGCTGCCATGAATACGCCCCGGTTATAGGCAATATTGTTCAGGTAATTCGTAGTTCCCGGTGAGCCGCTTCGCCAACCGCCAAGGCCAGCGCGAATGTATATTTCCTTTGCGTCGACGATAACCGCGATGCTGTTGGGGGTTGCCGTAATGGCGGTGATACGGCCGTTGAATCCAGTGTATTCGGAGAGCCAGTGCTGGCCGTCTTTGGAAGTTAAAAGTGTGCCATGGCTTCCACCGACGGCGATAAAGGATGGATCGCTCGCAATTGCGAATAAATTTTGTGGGACACCCGAATTAATAATTCCCCAGACATTTCCATCCTTGCTCGTAAAAATCTTCCCGCTTTCGCCTGCAAAATAAAAGTTGTCTCCGTAAAGAGCTCCACAGTGGATCGCGTAGTCTCCGCCGGCGCGAACATTGGTCCAAACGCCGGAAGTCCCCTCTCGCCTATCGATGGCACCCAACTGCCATCCTGCGCGAATAAATGTGTTGGATTTAAATAGCGTTGGGCGATCAAATGCAAAAATGTTTGTCCCGGCGGCTAGGAAAGCTGTGGAGTAGGGGGCTGCTTGGGTAACGTCTCTCTTTTGCCAGCGTTCCGCTGCGTTGACTATTGCATTGCGGCTTGAGGTTTTTCCTCCTTCATTCTGCGCATCGAATCGGTAAATGCCGGCTTCCGACTCGCGCATGGATGGAATTTGGTAAATCTTGTTTGTTGCTCCTTGGATGGGTGAGTCATCTTTGAGCCACTGAATGGTTATAGGCGGAAATCCAACAGCCTTGCCAGTCAGTGAGAGTGAGTCTCCAATTGTTACAGATTTGCCATTTGGATTGGTGAGAATCAGCGGCGGGAACGCAAGGCGCGGGAAAATCTTTCCGGTGGAGACGATCGTATCGCCGCCTACGAAAACAAAATAACCGTCCAAATACGCCGAGCTGATGAGCTTCAAGAACCTGTTCGTCGAGGCGTATGTTTCCGCTAATCGATATTGGAAAAAGTCCTTTGTAAGGATACAAGTGTTCCATTGAGCGATGCAATATACACCGCTACCGTATGCGATTGCAGTTAAGTCGTTTGCAAAAAGTGATTCACCCAGGGCGCTGGATTCAGGTGGTAATGGCAGTCCATTTAGAAAAAAATCGGGGCCGGCGGATTTAATAGCGACGTCGTTATCAAGGGGGCGGAGGGGAGTCCAGTTCAGGGAATCTTGGGAGGTTAAAATATCGCCGCTAAATGAGGTGTATACAATATTGGCCAAATGGTTGGTGATAAACGCTTTTGTGACGCGCGCTCCCAAAAAACCGCGACTCGGGAGATGGGAGATTTTGGTTACAGTTAACTGATCTGCCGTCCACTGCGCTCTCCAATCTGAATTCGCGTAATCGGTGGCGGTAGTCGCATCTTGGGTTGCTGCGGCGTTTGAGTAGACATGAATACTGTCGTTGAAGTATGAGATCGTGGCGTCGGTAAAATCTGCGTTTGGGAATGGGAAAGGTCGGGTTGTCCAATTTACCCCGTTCTCTGAGCTTAAAATTGTGCCGTTGTCGCCTGCGACAACGAAACCCTTTGGGGTAAATCCGGCCTGTCGCAGATTGTTGGTGGTCGGGGAATCGCAAACGCCCCAATGGAGGCCATCTGCAGATTTCATAATTAGGCCCCCTTTCCCCACCGCAACGAACAATCCCGCTCCTGAGCAGACAGAAGAGAGTGACTTCTCCGGAGAGAGGCGAATTTCATTCCAGTTTGTGCTGCCGAAGGCAGTGGGCTGGAATTGGACTCCGAGGGCAATGAGCAGGGTTGCGTATGCGATTTGGAGTGACATGGGCTTTGCTTCTTGAAAGAATTATTGATCGGGATGCGCGGGTGCAAGTGGAAAGTTTCCACCCGTCAGGCTATGGGCAGGGCGAACCGTTGACGCCCCCTCCTGCGCCGTCCGATCCAGCGCCGCAGCCACGTCCCGGTCCTCCCCCACCCAGGCCAACGCCCGAGAACCTCCCCTGAGTGTTTTCGCGTTTCACGATCGCGCCCAAGGAGCACCACTTAGGGATTCGTTGGCTTAGCATCCTTGCCAGAAGAAGACCCCGGCTCACTCGCGGGAGGCTCCAAATTCTCTTGCGTCCGCCTATCAGGATCCATATCATTCAGCCAGCTTATCGGAGGTTGCGCATGACACACTTGAACAAGATTGCCTTTTTGTGCCTTTTCGCGTTGAGCATTCTTACACCACAGGCCCAGTCACACTCAGGCTGCTTGGGAATCCTCGCTGCTGGGGCTGGGGGAACTGGGGGCGGTCAGGCCGTCCGAGTCCTGCCTGCGAACCAATCGTTGCAGCTTGTTCTCATAGAGGAGGGGGTGTGGAACAGGCGTCTGGGCCTGCAGAGCCAGATTTACCTCTGCATGGACATGAACGCGTTCGCCGCGCCGGACCAAAAGGTCTATCTCGGGCAACCCCTTGTCGATAAAATGCGACTAGAGAAAGGTGATGCATTCGCCTGGCAAGCCTCCGGCTTCATTCTGTCCCATGAGTACGGCCACGAGTTTCAATTCAAAACCCTCAGGCGCATGCAAAGGGAGGCTTCAAATGGGCCGGAGCTTGAACTCCAGGCTGACATTCTTGGAGGCTACTGGTTTGGGGGCCGGTTGCGGGAACAGACAGGGCAAAATCCCTTGCTGGCCGGCGCAGCCGAGTCCATCGCAGACATTGCGCGCCGGGCCGCCTACGATTTCGGAGATTATGCCTTCAATTCTCCTCAACACCACGGGACGCCCGAGCAGCGGCAAAAGGCAGTCGAATACGGGCTGACGGCGGGACGGCAAAGCAAATGTGGCACACTCGATTCCGCATTTCTGAGCCGCGGACAGGAGTTGTACGACTGGTCCAAGGCCCGCGTAGCCGAAATCCTCAACGGTTCCCCTGAGCCCGAGCCGCGGCCCCGCCCCCGCCCGCGGCCAAATCCAGCCCCTGTCGATCCCGCGCCGACATCGGACGAAAATGCCGTTTCATTTGTCGAGGTCAGCGACAAGGACGTCGATTACGATCCCGACACCCACAAACTGACTTTTGCCATCACCTACAAGAACAACTCAAATCGCCAAATTGAAGTAACGACGGTCGTTAAAGCCAAGAATGGAGGCACCTTCGTTTCAAGGCCTGGAGAAAATAAGATCCTGAAGAGCCAATCCTACCAGTTCACCCTGGGCGCGAACGGGACCCACGCCGTCGAAGGAGCATGGCGCGTCCAAAGCGACCCTGGCTTTGGAGATCCGGAACTGCTCTATGGCGGCGCGGACGAGGAAGCGAATCGGGCCTCCCTCAAAGCAAAATTCGGGAACTGATCGCAACCGGCCGAGCGCTTTCGACCGGCGAACCCAGTTCTCACCCCCCCCCACCGCCCAGACGGCTGGCGTCACGACAACGGCAAGCTGGAGACCTAGTGTAGACCTAGTGTGTCGACGAGAGATGCCGCTTTTCTTGCCTGCATCGTACCCCCTGGCCTCCGTGGCAGTCCGATTTTACGGTTTGGCCATCCATGACGGCAGCCGTTGGGCGAGTTCGTTTGCATCCCTGTTCGCAGACAAGTGCGCGCAAGCGGGCGTTGACGGCTTCCCAGGTCTTGCCCAGCTTCCATTGCCGAAAAACGAGTTAGACCGTCTTCCAACCAGGGAACTCAAAGGGCAGAAGCCTCGATTGCGCCCCTCTTTCTGATTGCCAGCGGGTTCCTTGCATGCTACCCAACTGAATTGATCGTTGCAAACACCTTCCGTGTTCATCATTAGGACAACATAAGCGATGAAAAGATTACAACTCTGGCTCCTAGCGATCGTAATTTCTGGTTTAGGCGGCTGTGAGACTCCTCCAGTCGGGCCGGTGACCGAGTTGCAGCAGATCAAGGTGATTTTTCTGGACTACCACGAGAACCTGATGCAGACAATCGTATCACGAGATGTTCTGCCGTGTTGGTATTTTGAGGACAGAGGTCTTAAAGAGGAGGTGGGAACTTACAAGCTAATTTCTCGCTCTTTTTGGTTCGAATGGAAGCTACGCAGGCTTGGTTACAATGTCACTCGTTCGGCTGGGGACCCATACGACGCTCGTATCGAAGTGCACTATCAGGAGTCACCTGGCCCCACTTTTACCAGCAATCAAGCAGGAGGTGGAGGGGGCGGAGGGGGGGCGTTTGCATCCATAGCCGTTAGCTGCAGAGTAACGATGAAGCACAAGACTCTTGGGAAGTTGTTTGAGAAGTATTTAACGGGTGAAGTGTCCGCATCGACCACGGTAAATGCGGGCATGCCTCTCTCAAACCTTTACTTCCAATCGTTTGCGAGATTCAGAGACGAAATGAATCAGATCGTGTGGCCGCGGGTTGAAGCGCTTCGAAATGGAATTGTGTTGCAAGACCCTCCGAGGCGCGAATTCGATTACCACAACGTGCGGTTGTATATCTGCACCGATGGCATGGTGGTAATAAATCAATGGCCGCAAGATTTGACTGATGTGACCGCGTGGGGACTTGCTGTAGACAAAAGAGTCTCTGCACAGAGCAAATGGTCAACAAAGCTAGATCGGATTAAAGCCGGAGAAGCGGTCTCTGTGGTGTTTTCAGGCATGACGGAGGAGACGACGCCGGAATCGAGGATCACCTTAACGAACGTGGCCGGCAGCGTATACACCGTAGGTATCGATTACACCTTGCGAGGAAAATTTAAGAGGACTTCGGCCTACCAGAATAACCCTCCTGGCACTGCGCAAGGGGTGACCGTTGACGCATTGTTGGCGAAGTTGGGATCGGGAGAGGTGAAGTGACTGGAAGACAGGTGGTGCGGGGTTTGTTTGAGGTCTCTAGGGCGAAGCTCTTCACCTTCGAGACCGCGGAGCGAAGGGCTGCCGATCACGCCTTCCCAACCCTCTTGGCGGTTCCCCTGAATCGAAGCTTCCAATTCACTCCATCTTCGGAATACATCCATTCGTACGTCCAGCTAGCGCCGTCCGGAGCCAGGCGCATTGTATCCTTGCACTTGTAAGTCTTCCCTTTGGCCTCTTCGTCCCATTGATAAAGAACCATTCCCTTGGTCACCTTTACGCGGCTTCTCATCACGCCGCCCACGCTGTCCAAAAATATCCCGCTGACCGTCTTGGTCTTGCTATCATAGTAGGTCGTGATGCTATAGGAGAACTTGCCGCCATCGTCCCCATTCGCTACACCTGCTTCCTCGAGAGCGAAACCGTTGTGGCGAAACCGCATTTCAGTTTCGAAAGAATCACGCCCTGCCGATCCGAACGGGCTCTCAGAGATCTCACCCTCCAAATGCCACCGCCCGGGAAGCGCTTTCAAATACTCGAATTCCTGTGGGGGTGTCGGGGTGGGCTCGGCGGCCTGCACCGATAGAAACAGTGCGACCGCGGCAACGGCAAACGCTCGAACCAGAGACTGGATGGGGATTTTCACGCCGCTTAGGATCCAAATCGAAGGAATGCTGTCAATAAGAAAACAAAATCACGCGCATCCATCAGCGGCACTGCGAGATCGGCGAACTGTGGGCCTTTGTCACCCAATTTAAGAGGCCGACCCCTCTGAGAATCAGCCTCTTCACTTTCGGGTTCAGTAAACTAACGAGCCGAACGCTACGTTCTTCGCCTCGCAGGGCAATCAGGCCAACCCCGGATTCACGACGTTCGCTCGCGAAAGTTTACATCGCTACGTCAGCTCCTGCACCGTCCGATCCAGAGCCGCCCCCACATCCAACTTCTCCGCCACCCCGGCAATCGTCTTCTTCAGCTGCGATCCTTCCGGCAAGACCGCCGAAGCCTTCTCCACACCCCGCACCACCGCCTCGAGCTGCGTCGCGAGCGAAGCATTCTGATCGTTCTTCCGTTTCGCGATTGCCCCCAGCGCCAGCGCCGCCAGGCTCGCCCCGAATCCCACGAACTGCCCAAACGGCGCAGGAATGAACGGAGCGGCCGCGTTCACCGTGGTCAGCACATCCTGAGCCCCCGTCGACGCCTGCCAGACCGTGTTCGTCACATACACCGTGCGGGCTTCGTAATTCGTCAGCGTCAGGTAATTCGTCCGCACCACCCCGTCCGCCTGCACGACAGGAATCGCCTGTTCGCTCACCACCACCACCGGCACCTGATTTGTCGTCACCACCTGCCGCTTCGCCAGCAACCCGCCCAGCGAGCCCGGAGCCGCCGTTGCGCAACCCATCCCGAAAACTGCCGCCCAAGCCAACACCGCACCAACCATCACAGACCGAATCTTCACACGTTCCTTTCATCCTCATCCCGCCGGCTGCCTGCGACGCCTCACCGCAGCCCACGATCCGAGGGAAATCACAATCCGCACAGCCGCGCTAGACGCCGGCTCCGCCCGCGCTCCAGCGTGTTCCGGCGCTCATCGCGCAAATACCGCCCCCACCGGAACCGATAAAGCCCGTCAATCGACAGCGGAAACACCGACTCACCCGACGCAATAAAGCTCAAAGTCACCGTCAAAGCCCCGACCACCCCCACCGCCGGCGCAAAAACCTGCTCGCCCGAATCAATCGAGCTCAGGGCCACCGTCTGAGTCACGGTCGGCCCGAACACCTGTTCACCCGACGCGACGAACCCCAGCGCCACCCCCGTCGCCACCGTCACCCCAAACACCTGGTCGCCACTCGCCACCGTCCCGAGCGTGACGTTCTGCGCGACCGCCAGATCCCAGAGCTGCTCGCCACTGGCCACGAACCCGGGGGCCACATTCAGCACCACCGTGGGCGCCCAAATCTGTTCGCCGCTCGCGACAAACCCCAGATTCACCGTCTGCGGCAGCGCCGCCGATAGCACCGCCACCCGCGGAGGAATCAGGTAGCAATCCGGATCAGCGTACAGCGCCAGCACCTCCGCCGGCGTTAGCGCCCGCCCGTAAACCATCACATAGTCATACGTCGCGTTGACGTAAGACCCCGCCGTCGCCGCCCCGTCCGACCCGATGAAGAAATTGAACGCCGGACTCGGCACCACCGTCTGCGCCGTCGTCGTCACGTCCCGCTTGCCGTTCAGCCACACGTTGATGTTGCTCGAATCCCACGTCACCACCACCTGGTACCACACCCCGTTTGCCAGCGTCGTCCCCCCCGTCACGATCTGGTGGCTCGCCGTCCCATTATTGAAGCTCGCCTTCAGAAGGGAACTCTGCGGGTAAATGTTCACCCCGTTCGCCTCGCTCCCACCCATCGAGCCGTTGCTCATGATCGTGGTAAACGAAGTCGCCACCGAGTTGAACTTCACCCGGCACACAAAACTCCCCGCCGCCGTCGGCCGCAGCAGCGTGCTCGACCCGCAGTCGATCTTCGTCCCCGTTGTCCCATCCAGCGCCACGCCCCGGCCGCGATCCGTCATCTTCCGCGTAAACCCACCCGCCGCCGTCCCCTTATTCGTTCGAGCCGAGTCAAAGCACGCAAGGCCACCGTGCTCGCCAAAGCGCCAACACCCCGCCAGCCCGCGCGCCAGCGGATGCGCCGGATTGATCAGAGCGCCCTGGGGAACCTTCGGCAGCATTAGGTGATCGTCTCCGTCAGGCCTGTGTAGCTCTTCACGCAACCCGTCCCAAAAGCCAGGCCCGTCCGGTTCTCCACCACAAAGCCCCACTTGCGAGGAAGGACCCCGCCAAAGAACCGCGCCACCGACGCCACCACCGCCTTATACGTCAGCGCGCCAGAATCCGGCGTCGCGATAACGAACGGCCCGAGCAGATTGCTCGGCGATCGCAACGTCACCGCCGCATCCGATCCCGTCGCGTTGTCCGTGTAGTTCGTCCCGTCCTCGCTCGCGTAAAAGTAAACGTTGATCGCCTTGTCTGAGCCAGGAGTCCCGGCCGCCAGCGGAATCGCCAGATACAACTCCGCATCCACATACTTGTTCGTCCCGTTGTCCACCGCCGTGCATTCGCGCGCCGATCCATTCGCCAGCGAATCCAGCGTGCACGTGATCGATGCCGACGAGGCGTAAGAAAGATTCCGCGTTGCCATACCTTACAAAGCCTGCACAAAACCACCGGGCCGATACCGCACCCACGCCGCCGACACCTGGTCTGCCGTCACCACCTGCGCTGTGAGCGAAAGCCCTTTGATCGCGGCCGCATCCGCCGCCGTCAGCCCGCCCGGGACCGCCACTGCCACCAAAGCATCCAAAGTGCCCCAAGTCGCCGGATGCCCCACATCCACGCCCCCTTGCCGCAGCGACCACTGAATCTCTCCCAGCAGCGCATTCCCCGCCTGCACCGCCACGTTGATCGTGTGCGTCATCCGCCCGGCCAGCTCCGGCCCCAGCGCCCCTGCAATCGCCAGCGTCGTCATCCGCGTCTCACGCGCCACCTTCGGCAACGCCGCCGCCAGCGCATCCGCCGCATCCTGATCCCGCCCCGCGTCCGCATGGGCCTTGCTGGCCGGATCACCCGTCATCAAATCGTGAAGCTCATCCGCCGTCATAATCAAATCTCAAACCATCCGTTCGTGTTCACCGTCACATTGATGTCATTGCCGTTCGGCGTTACCGGAAGCCCGCCGCTGTCATAAAGCGCAATCAGCCGTTGCGCGCTCGCCGCCACATCCGCGCCTCCCGTCACCGCCGAGCTCTGAAACAAAACGATATGCGCGCAGGCTGCACCGGCAGCCACCGCCGTAAACGCGAAGTCCGCTGCATCCGCCACTCCCGCCGTTCCCGTTTTGCTCCCCAGCGCCGCCGAGGTCGCCACGAGCGTCCCGCCCGCGCCCGTCACATCCGACACAAACTTGTGATTCGTCGTGTCCGGCGTGTAACCGCGCACCAGCGCCGCCTTGATCGTCGCCGTGTCAAAATCGATCTCGCCCAGGAGAAACCCCTCTTTTGCCTTCTTATAAAGTGCGTTCGCCATAAATCCTTAACTCGCTGAAAGCGCCCTCCGCGCCGGCCGTTTCTTCCGGAGCCGGCGCATCAAATGCACCCGCGCCGGCGGCGTCGGCCCCGAGCCAACCTTCCGCGCCGGCAGAGCAGGGGATGGCCTCTTCATCGCTGCACCCCTTCCTGCGCGTCCGGAATCTTGATCGCCGGGTTATCCCTTTGAAACTTCGTCACCCACAGCCCCATATTTTGTCGCGACCACGCCCCCTCGATCTTCGCGTTCATCTCGATCAATTGCCGGTTCATCGATCCCATCTCCGCCCGCAGCCCGTTCAACTGCACCGATAGCGCCCAGGCCGCGCCCGCCACGGTTGCCACCACCGGCACCACGATCCTCAGCGGCACCGAAGTATTCTCATTCAGCTTCGCGGTCATAAGACATCGTCAAACAACACCAGCAACGTCACCGTGGAAGTCCCATTCGCCGCCACCCATAAATTCCCCGTGGACGAAAACCGCCCCGCCAGCGCCAGGTCATTCAGCCCCGCGCTCACCGCCGCCGCATTCACGATCTGCGTGCCGCCGGACGCATTCCCCACGCTCAAGCTCGTCACTGCCGTCCCATCCGTCGCCACATTCGCCAGCACCGCCGCGATCCGCGCCGTCGCTCGCAGCACCGGCACGCCGAAGACCTGCTGATTCCCATTCGTATTGGTTTGCCCCCGCAGCAACAGCCCCGTCCGCGCGCCAAACATCAGGCTGGGCGCGCCCGCCGCCGAATGCACGGCATCCGCCACCGGCCCGCCCTGCCGTCCCGGCACGCAATAATTCGAGGCCTCCCGGAAGCTCAGGTCCACCGCCGCCAGCCCTGGCTGCAGCGAGAAATTGTCCAGATCCACCGACCCCGCCGCCAGCGCCCGCACCTCCAGATCGCCAAACGTCACCGTCGGTACGAACGTGCACACGAAATTCCCGTTCGCGGAAATCGTCCCCAGCAGATCCCCGCCCGCGCTGTAGACCGCAAACGGCCCGCCCGCCAGGTTCGCCGCCGTGCAGCTCAGCCGATACCGTTTCCCCAGCGTCGGAGCCCCCAGCAGCGCGCCTGAAACCAGCTTGCACTTCTGCCCGGCCGACGACGCCACCAGGGACAAGTCCCCCGACTCGTCGTAAGAGGCCAGGTCCACATTCGCCCAGTTCGACGCCGCCGAAAGATCCCGATCCGCCGTCGCCGAGATGTACTCCAGCGCCGCCGTCGGCCACACATCCGATACCGGCACCCCCTCCACGAACACCGCCGCACTCTGCGCCGCCGTGAACGCGTAATTGAACAGGCTGAACCCGAGCCACTCCCCAAAGAACGGCGCAGTCCCCGCCATCCCGCTTCCGAACACGAAGTAACTCGCCGCCACGCTCCCCGTAAATCCCGGCGCCGTCCCAAACGCTCCGGCCGGAGCCGTCGCCACCTGCACCCCATTCACATAGATGAACAGCCCCAGCGCATTCCGCACCAGGTGCAGCTCCACCACCTTCCCGGCGAACGCCGCCCAGACGCCGTTCGTCACCTGGTAGCTGTAGTCACTCGTCGTCGCGCCATACAGCCGCACCTCCAGCTCCCCGGCTGCCGTGATCTGCACCGCGAACGATCCCGCCGCCGGAGCCGCATTGCTCGTCGAGAAAAAGCCGATCGTCCGCGCCGTTCCCGCCGTCGCCGGATACCGGATCGCCAGCCGCGCCGTAAACTCATTCGTGCCGATCGCCGCCGGCAGCGCCACATACGTCTGGAACGCCGTGATCCCGTTGTAATACAACCGCGGCGCTCGCACCCGCACCCCCGCCAGGCTGTACACCTCATCCTGCGAGAAAACTCCCAGGCTCGCCCGCGCCGCCGCCGGACTCGCCACGTCGCCGAGATTATTCCCCTTCAGCAGCGCCTCGCTCAGCAGCGCCTGCGGATGCCCGCCCGGCGTCGACCCATCATGCGCCGTCAGCCGCTTCGTCTCCGTGTTGTACGTCACCTCGCCTGGCGCGCCCGTAAAAGCCGCCGTTTGCGCCGTTGTCCCGCGCCGAATTTGCACCCGCTTTGGCATAGTTCAGATGGCTCGGATTCGGACGGATAGTTTTTCAGATTCCATAGTCCTCCACCGAATCGAATAGCTCCAAATTCCCCCAATCCTCGCTCGACGTTTCCGCCGCCAGCGTCCCCCAATCCGCCGTCGCGCTCACCGTCTGGCTCGCGTCGAACTGCTGCCCGCGCACCTGGAAAGTCCACAAACTCCGCGTCGGATCCACCAGTGCCGCCTTCACGTCCCAGCGCACGCCGGCCACCTCGAACCAGTCGCCCGCCGAGGGCAGGGGATAGATCCCCTCCAGGTCCGAGCCGCGCACCAGCCATTTCTCGTCCCCATACACCACCGTCGACCCGTCAAAATCATGCGACGAGTAATACAGCTTCAGCACCTCGCACGGAGCCGTCGCCACCACCTGCGCCGCCACGCCGCTTGCCAGGTCTGTGTTGTAGGACAGCACCTTCACGAACAACGCCGTCGACACCAGCTCCCCGAGCAGATCCCACGTCAGCGAGACCGTCCTGCGGACAATGCCTGTAATCGGGATCGCGCTCATGTCCGCACCAGCCTTGCCACGCCACCAGAGCGGCCCAGGTAAGTCCCGAGCTTCGCCAGCATCAATTGCGCCGTCGGCGGAATCGTCGGCTGCTTATCCTTCTTCGCGAACTGGATGTGCACCGCGCCAGTCAACGTGAGCTGAGAAAGCCCCTCGCCATCCACCGCATCCGTCGAATCCGCCTTCATCAACTCCCGCGCCACCTCGCACGTCGCCTCCACCACCGCCCGCGGCACGGCATCTTCGCTGAAGTACGGCCCGTTATTATTCGCGAAAATCGACCGCCGATCCTGCCCCGCATCCGGATCAATGCACCGCCGCCGCGGCCACTGCAGCCCCTGGCTCAGCCCATTCTTGTACCCGCCGAACTGGTAGCACGCATCGATCAGCCGCGTCGCCATCACCAGCGCCGCCTCCTTCGTCGCGGTCGAGGCCCCCGTCCAAGCGGCCGCATACAAATGCCCCTCGTGATACGCATCCCCATCCGCGACCAGCGCGTAAGTGTTCGCGTCCACCAGACCAGGACCTGTTTCTTGAACCAGTGTCATCGCTTCAGCAGATTCAAAGCCGCCGTCCGGAAACTCACCCGGCTCACCCGGGCCAGCTCCCGCGCCTGGAACACCGCCGAGCGAAAGGTCCAACCCCGCCGCGCGGCCAGCTCACTCAGCAACTCGTGCAACATCACTCGCCCTCCACCCGCAGCCGCGTTACCGGCAGCGGCTCCTCATCCGTCCACAGCAGGACCATCGTCGCCGCCGCTCCAAACGTCCCATCCCGCCGCACCGGCTTCACCGTCAGCTCGTACAACCCATCCGGCATCTTCGAGAGCACCGTCCCCGCGCAGATCCGGTTCGTGCTCACCAGCACCGGCGGCCGCCCCCCCACATTCACCGCCACCTGCCACTGCTGCCCCGGCCTCCACCCCTCCCAGCGGATCACCTCCCGCGGCCCCACGCCCGCCGGAACCACCGTCACCGCTGGCGCATTCGTCAAACCGCGACCCACCGGCAAAGGCGGCAGGTCCTGCGCGCAAACCACGGACACCAGGAGAAAAAGAAATGCGGACTTCATTTCGCTGCCCATCCTGTGTTTCCAATGCCCGATTCCTTAACGTAGAAGCTCGTCCCGGCCCCTCCGTCAGAGCGCCGATAGGTCGAGCCCTTCGTTGCCGTCACCACGCCCTCGGGCGAACCAGACCCGGCCAGATCGTAAATAAAACCGGAGCCAACGGTATACACCGTCGCCGCGACATACATGGCCCCATCCGCCGTCAGCTTCGCCACCGTCACATGGTTATTCTGGAACACAAAAAGCCCATACGCGCCGGGCAGGGTCGAACCTGAACTGAAGATGAAATTGTTGCCCGAGGCGCTCGGGTACAAGGCCACCTCGGCCGCGCCGCCGCCGTAATTCAACTCAAAATCAGCATTCCGGTTCACGAACATGGCGTTCCGAAACCAAAACCAGGTCAGAGCCGGATCGGCCGTGAAGTCCGGCGTAATGGTTACACTTCCCGTGGGCGTGATATTGACCCGATTCGTCCCACCAAAGTTGAAATTGATGTCTCGATAACCGCCCGTCCCGCCCGCCTGCGAGTCGAACACCCAGCCCGCTGAATTCCCGCTGTGCTTGATCTGCCCGCGCTCGTAATTCGCCGACGCCAGCCCAAAACCGTAATTGTAGATCGATTTGGGCAGGTAAATATCGACCACGCTCGAATTCCCGATGGTCGCAGTATTATTGCCCTTCCCAGTCGCTCCAGAACCAATGACGATTTCGTTTTGATCAGTCCCAGCGGAAAGCTGCGAGGCATAGCCAAGCAGAACGTTTCCGAAACCAGAGGTTACAGAACTCCCGGCCCCAGAACCCACGGCCACATTTTGGTCGGCGGTCGCGGACGAAAGCGCACTCACACCAATCGCCGTATTATGCCACCCACTCTGATTGGCAGAGAGGGAACCGGAACCAACCGAAGTATTGTACTGCCCGTCAAGCGCACTGAGCTGCGATGACCCGCCCACCGCCACACTGGAACCAGCAGCAGTCGCGCCCCCAAGCGCACTCGCACCAACACCAACATTCCCCCCGCCTGTCGTCAAAGACTGACCAGCATGCCACCCCACCATTGTGTTGCCGGTACCACCCGAAAGAGAGTTTAGCGCGTCAACGCCAAGCCCAAGCGAAGAGGTCTGCGGCTTGTTGATAAACTTGTTCGTGGAGCCGAAACCCATCGCTGAGCTGTTAATTCGAAAAAGCGGAGTATCCCCAAACGAACTGGGACCAACGCGGTAAGGGACGTAACCGTCAGTTGCATTTATCGCGGGAATCAGAGTCAAGACATACTCGACCTCATCGCGGATGACATTCCGCGTCGCAAGATTCGTGCTGCCGTTCCAGGTCGACGAATCGTAGGGCGCATCGGAAACCGCGCTCCAAGACACCAGCGAGGAAGTATCAACAGCACCAGTCGCAAACAGCTTCCAGCCAGTGCGGACACCCTGAGCCGTCGTCTTGATGTAAAGCTCCGCATCCAGCTCATCGATCAACAGCGTCCCCTTGGCAGCATCCACCTGGCCCTCCGGCCGCCCCGAGTAACTCACCACATACCTGTAGCCAGTCGCCCCAGCCGCACGCACCGGCGCGCAGCTGCCCAGCGCCAGCATCAAAACTGCCATCAAGAAACGCATATTATTTCAACGGGCTTACAGCCTTCGGTTTCGGACCAAACAACACTCGCCCCTTTTTCGCACAGGCTGCAGAGCCGGCCTCGGGCAGGGGAGGGACCGCCGCCACCACCACGGCCGCGGCCGCCCCTGCCGCCTCTCCCGCCTTCTCCACCGGCTCCACCGCCACTGCGGGCTCCACCACCAAAGGCCGGCGCGACCGCAGGCGTTCCGGCCCGCGTTCGATCCGCCGGCGCTTGATCTGTGGGTAGTACGGCATCACGAACCTTTGATCAGGCCCAGCGCCACCAGCTGATTTCTCAGCTCGTTCAGCAGCCGCGCCTGGGACGCCAGCGCATTCTTCACCGCTGTCATATCCGCCTGCGCATAACTCGCCCCGGCCGTGATCGCCGCCAGGGTCGTGGACGGCGTCCCGCCCGTGCTATCCGTCAGCGCCGCCTGATTCGCGCTTGTCGGCTGGGACACCGGCGCCACGCCAAAAAACCCCAGCTGCGCCGACGCACTCCGCCCCACCGTCACGCTGGAGCCCACCTTTCGAACTCGATTACCCATGCTTTTCCTTTCCGCCCGCTCGCCCCGGCGCAAACCCGCCCGGGGCCTCGCGAGCTTTCTGCCTTATTTCAGCCTTATGCCACCCTTATGCCGTCACGTTGTGCCGCACCGCCACGATGCGAATGTTTTTGTCGAGGTACACTTTTGCCCAGTTGGTGCCCGTCGCGAACTCCGCATTCGTCGGCGAAGCCCCTGCGGGCGACCCGATCCACTTCACCCCGCGCGGATGCAGAATGAACCGCCGCCGATTCGCCAGCAGCGAATCCGAGTTCGTGATATCCCGGTCCGTCTCAACAGCGTCCTCGGGGTCAAGGGTGCCATCGCCCCAAGCAAACGCGCCCTCCCCAAAGAGGTAGGTCGTGTAAGCACTGGAGTTGGTCCCGGCCACCTTTGGGCAATTGTCATCGACGACGACCCGGCGACCCTGAAAGAGCTTGATGACGGGCTTGCCCTCAGAGTCAGGCACGGTATCGATCAGATCCCGTTTGCGAAGAAAGCCCTCCGTGTCCGAGTGCATCGCCACCGCCGTCAGCTTTTGGCTCGCATCCCCGAGCTTCAACAGCCCGTCAATGAACGTGTCCCCCGTCAGGCGCATCGCGTCCGTGATCGAGCCCGTCGCCACATCCGAGTAAATGTTCAGCCGATGCGTCGTCCGCAGCACCCCGTTCGTGTTGTCGAACAAGCCCGCCAGGATCTGCATCAAAATCCGCTGCATATCCCGCGCCCAATACCCGCCCACCAGCATCGCGAGCTCGCCCGCCGGATCATCACCCGACAGCAATTTCGAGAGCACATTCGCGCCCCACAACTTGCCCCGGTTATTGATCGCGCAGATGTCCTGCCCGGACGTGATCTTATCCACCGTCATCCCGCCCGAATCACTCAGGACCTCACTGTCACCAGTGATGTCCTTCCAATAGGGGAGGTTTGCCGTTTGACCGCCGCCCGAGGCGACCTCGTCGAAGTGCGGGTCACGCCCGGCAATGCCCGCCGCGATGACCTCCGAAAGCTCCGTTGTTTTTTCCAGCGCGTAAGGAGCCCAGATGCTGGGGACAATAATGTCCGATACCTTGGTTTTTGCCACTATGGTTCCGAGTTACGGAACCTCATTACCGGCCGGCTTCACTGCGCAACTGCGCCGCCAGGCGCGGATTCTCGCGAGTGATCTTGCTCTGCTCCGTGAGGTTCCAGGTTTTCCTACAGAACGGGTTCTTTTTCCCGTTCGCTAACCCAGCCCCACCGGAGCCGTTTCCAGCAGCGCCGCCGCCGGAATTCTGTTCAAACAAATGCGTCGCTTCGGTCTTCAACACCTCCAGCCACACATCCAAAGTCACGCCAGGCTCATTCGATGCCACCTGCCCATTCACCACCTTGAACACGCCCTGCGCGCGCGCCAATAGGTCAGGCACCGCGGACGGGCGCAGCCCGGCTTTCGCCCCCGCCGCTTGCAGCGCCTGGTTCAGCGTGAAACTCTCCAGCTGCCCCTGTAACCGCTGCTTCTCGTTTCGTTCCCTTTCCAGATCCGCCCGGAGCGGCGCCAGCTTGTTCTCCAGGATCTTCCCCAGATCCCCGCTCTTGATCAGATTATGCTCCTCCAGCTCCGCCTGCTTTTGCAGCAGCTCCTTCGCCTTCTCCGCATCGATCCCGTCGAACCGCTTCAACTCATTCGTCAGCCGGATATTATTCTCCCGAAACTCATCCAGCCTCCCCCGCGCCACCACCCCCTCCACATCCAGCACGAATGCCCCGTCCCTCTCGACATACAGGGACGCATGCTCCGCCGGAACCTCGTCCTTCGACTTGTATTGATACTTCAGCGCCATCTTTCCATTCAGGCCCAAACGGGCCGTCACCTTTCGAAAACGGAAATGAGCCCCTTAGCAACCTGCGTCAACAGAAAACTCTCCACTCGATATTGCAAATGCTCCTGCTCGCCATCGAGGTGGATTTCCACCTTGCCTGCTGAGAACGGAATCTTAGTATTCAGGTACTGGAGAAACCCGATAGAATCGAAAAAGCGAGTCACGCACTGTTCGCCGAAATGTATAAGCAATCGGCAGAGCAGTACCGTTACTTTCTCACCTGGCGAAACACTGTCCTTGGCGGATATTTTGCAATTCTTGGGGCGCTCGCCTACTCGCTGACCTTCAAGGAGGTGTTTTCCAGATTCTGGCTGCTGCGTGTTGCCGCAACGTCTTTCGGAGTGACTTTTTTTTCCCTCGTGTTTTGGCTCCTTGAGAGGCGGAATCGGCGGCTCTATACATTGGCTCAAGTCGCGGCGTGCCAGTACGAGGTTCTGTTTGGTGTGGTTCCGCAGGACTACGCCCCCAAAAGTGCGGCGGCGGCTTGTCCTGGCACGTTTGCAAATCTCGACCAGGCCCGGCGGAACGAGAACCCCTTTGAGCCGGATCGATGTTCTCTCTGGAGCCTATACGGACTCCTCATCTGCCGCTTGTGGGAATTTTTCACGAGAGGCGCGGAAATTACTCATTCAGCTGTCATAGATTTCTTGTTTGGGGGGATTACGCTCGCGAGTTTCATGCTTGGTGCCGCGTCGACGTTACGATGGGGCGTCCGACACGTTGCCGGCGCTTGGGGATCGGCGAACTCGCAGACGTATTTGGCGTTGGCGGTCGTTTGCGTCTGGGCGTTGGCGTCACTCGTTTCAGCTTGTGTCGCCCATTGCGCTCCGTCACCCAAAAGCCAATCACCTGTCGATCCAGCAGGGATCCGCGGGACGAAGCCCCTCGAATAGGCGGCAGCGTTCGGTCCTATTCCACCTTGGCTTCACGAGGCTAACATTCCATCGACCCCGCCGCGAACTGCCGCGGCAATCCGGCCCCGCGTCAGCGCAAACCGAAGTCCCATCGGGACGATGCGATCACAGCCCAGTGCAAGGCTCGTCCGCGAGCCGCCGCCCTGGGTTAAAGACCCCTTCTTTTTTCCGCCCCTCCCGGCCGATCGGGAGGGGGTAGGGGGTGGGTGTCTTCCCCGCGGTAGGCAAAAGTTCGCATTGCGGGGCCGATACTTTTTCCGTCATCCTCATCCGTGGCCGTCCACACCGGCATCCCGTTCCGCGCTCGTCCCGATCTTCCCAACGGGTAGCGCCTCCTCCCCCCACGCCTTTTCCTTCCCTTCCGCCGCCAACTCCCTATGCTCACCCATGGTCTCCATTTACGTAAAGGTCCGAGTCCCACTGCTCGCTTTGGCTCAACCTCGCATCGAGCTTTTTGGGATCGAAATCCGCGATCCTACACACTTGCAGCAGGGAGTTAGCTAGGTGGGCACGCAACGTCTCCAACGCTGCCTGATACTTTGCGAGTCGGTCCGCAGGAGGACGGACATCCGGTATGCTTGGAACAATGATCTGGGACGGCACGCTGTCTTTAAGCCTCTGCTCATACGTCAGGAACTGTCGGATTCCATGAAGCATAAACTCGATCAACAACGCGAGTGGGCCGTCGGGAACGGTTTTCAGGGCGACTTGCTGATCTACCAACATCGCTCGAATCTCCTGGAGAGACTCCAACGCATTGTCGATGCAGTTGTCACAACATTCTCTAGCGTTGAGGACTCGGCGATCCCTCATCCTCAAAACGATTTCACGGGCGACGGATTGTTCCAAATCAAGGGGGCGAATCCGAAATACCACAAAGGGCAGGCTCAAATTCGCGCCCTCTACGTTCGAGGCGAACTTTTGTCTTGCACGCTGGATTAGCGCCCAAACGTCGAGTCGAAAACCGGTGGATGCTTTATGTTGCTTGTCCATGTTCAATCGGAGTTATGTGCGACCAAGACCGGCCCATGCGGCCAAACCGCCTCCAGATGGTTTCCAATACGCACCCGTGAAAACGATGTCCGAGTATTTGTCTTGGGTTCTGGTTGCTTCCGCTTCGACGACCGCCATGCCCTCACGCACTCTGGCCATTTGCTCCGAGATAAGTGCGGCCCAGTCAGAGGTTGGTTCTGGTGACGGAACAATCTGTCCGCCGACCTTGAACCGTTCCTCTGGCGGCGGAGCATATTGTTCCATGTCCAAGATCACCTCCACCTTTACGTCGGCGGAGATTCTGACCCTGCTGGGGCCTGCGCGTTTTGTGGATAAGAAATCGAATCCTGTGTGGGCATTTTCGATAGAGAGTAATCTCAATGATTCGACTTTCCTGATCTTGTTCCACACACCCAAGTCCCGTGCACTGACCGAAAGATTTGCGACCAGGAACGCTTCGATCTCCTCACTCTTGTCGTTCAAGGCGTCCAGCATCTGGCTGCGTTCGGCCTCAAGGTATTCACGAAACGCAGCATTCTTGTTCTTCTTGAGCAGAGTTTCTAATTCATCCAGCTTCTTTATGACTCGGAAATCAAAACCTAATGACGAAAGCAAGTTGCTGACGCCTGGGCGCTGGAAGTCTCCGTCCTCGGAAACCAGAACTGCACTGACAAATCCGTGCGTTTCAGCGTGTTCCAAGATAGAGCACAGGATGACGGCATCTCGGAATCCATTCCCCTGATCATCGAAGGTCGCCTGGCGAAGGATCGCCATCTTGACAAAATCCGAAACAGGTCTCGTTGTCGTTGCGACGGAGACAAATTGTTTTATCGCGGGCTGAGCATCCTTGTAGAAGTGCTCCATCAACTGGGGTTCATCGGGCAATTCGGGCAGCTTCGCAATACTCAGAAGTGGCTTTAAGGTCTTCGTCAAAGCAGCCGTCTGTGAATTTGCGTCTTGCCAATTCTTCTCCACTGTTCTGATCCAATGCCCTTCGAGTTCCCGGCGAACAACGTCAGGGAGGCAAAGCTGAATGCTCAACCACTCGGCGTGGTTGATCACCTGTAATAGTTGGGCATTCCCTTTGGGCCAACCGGCACCACGCAGAATGTTGGTGTCGAAGTAAACCGCCCGTGGCATGAACACAGGTTCTGGAGACGTGGCTTTTCCATTTTCCTTCTTCGTCGTTCGGATCACGTTGCGTGCAAGTTGCGCGGGATCGCTCACCCGAGACCTCCGATCGGCGGACAAGTCTCGACACCAGTTGAGATCTTGCACGCAGCAAAAGAGATCAGGGCTTTGCCAACGGGAGGTTTGGGTTCTGTGCGCCTCATGGATTCTTCGTGCCAAAAGGTGTCGGAGCCTTTTTCAATAGAAACGGCTCGATCACCTTTCTGGGCATCTAAAGATTTCTGCAATCGGAGCGGTCACGTTCATCTCCTTGTTCGTTTCCGAAATTTAGCCCATCCCGTCGGCTCTTCATTCAGGGAGGGTAGCAACTCATGCGGCCGCCCGGCAAGGACTGATGCCTTCCGGGAACGAATTTCGTACTGCCTTGAGCCTCTGGCTGTCACCTTGGCAGCAAATCTCATTCGGCGCCGGTCGTGACACTTCAAAAACTCCCCCGATTACCCGCATTCCCCAAACTTCACTCCCTCCTTTTCACATTGACACAGCTTGACAGTCTTTTAGCCTCGCCAGCGCAATTGGAAGAAACTGTCACAGAGGCAAAGGTTTACCTCCAGACTCCCGCGCGGATGCGTGCGGCGCTGAATGAACAAAAAGGCGCTCTCAGAAACTGACATCCGCTCCAAGTTCGTCACACCCGCGCTTTCCGGTCCAAACGGCGCGGGCTGGGACCTCATGACCCAGATCAAGGAGGAGGTGTCCTTCACCAAGGGCCGCGTGATGGTCCACGGCAAGACCGTCAAGCGCGGTGAGGCAAAACGAGTCGACTACCTCCTCTATTACAAGACCAACCTTCCCATTGCTCTCATCGAGGCCAAAGACAACAATCACTCGGTCGGCGACGGGATGCAGCAAGCCCTCGAATACGCCGAAACCCTCGACATCCTCTTTGCCTACAGCACCAACGGCGACGCCTTTCTCGAGCACGATCGCAGCGCGTCCGGCGGCAAGGTGACCAGGGAGATCCCGCTCCACAAATTTCCCAGCCCCGAAGAACTCTGGCGCCGCTACTGCGCCGCCAAGAATCTCCAGCCGGACGAAATTGCCATCGCCACTCAGGACTATTACTTCGATGGCTCGGGCAAAGGCGCACGCTACTACCAGCTCATCGCCATTAATCGCACCGTCGAAGCCATCGCGCGCGGAGAAACTCGCGTCCTCCTCGTCATGGCGACGGGCACGGGCAAAACCTACACCGCCTTCCAAATCATCTGGCGTCTTTGGAAATCGGGCGCCAAAAAGCGGATTCTCTTCCTCGTTGACCGCAACATTCTCGCCGACCAGACCAAAACCAACGACTTCAAGCCCTTCGGCAAGGCCATGACCAAAATCACCAATCGCAAGGTCGACAAGGCCTTCGAGATTTACCTCTGCCTCTATCAAGCCGTCACGGGCACCGAGGAGGACAGAAACGTTTACAAGCAGTTCTCCCGCGACTTTTTTGACCTCGTCATCGTCGACGAGTGCCACCGCGGCAGTGCCGCCGACGATGCCGCCTGGCGTCAGGTCCTCGAATACTTCTCGTCCGCGACCCAGATCGGCCTCACCGCCACCCCCAAAGAGACCAGGACCATCTCCAATATCGAGTACTTCGGAGAGCCCATTTACACCTACTCGCTCCGCCAGGGCATTGAGGACGGCTTCCTCGCTCCCTACAAAGTCGTCCGCATCGGCCTGGATAAAGACCTCGACGGCTGGCGGCCCGAAGAAGGCCAGACCGACAAATACGGCCGGGTCATTGAAGACCGCGAATACAACGCCAGCGACTTCGACCGTAACCTCATCCTGGAGCAACGCACCACCCTTGTTGCCGCCAAGGTCACCGAATTCCTCCGCGCCACCGATCGCTTCGCCAAGACCATTATCTTCTGCGAAACCATCGAACACGCCGAGCGCATGCGCCAGGCCCTGGTCAACGAGAATCCCGACCTCGCCGCCGCCAATAACAAATACGTCATGCGCATCACCGGCGACAACGCCGAGGGCAAAGCCCAGCTCGACAACTTCATCGATCCGGAATCCATCTACCCGGTGATCGCGTGCACCTCGCGGCTCATGAGCACCGGCGTCGATGCCCAGACCTGCCACCTGATTGTCCTCGACCGGCGCATCGCCTCGATGACCGAGTTCAAGCAAATCATCGGCCGCGGCACCCGGATCAACGAGGATTACAACAAGTTGTTCTTCACCATCATGGACTTTCGCCGGGCCACCGCGCTCTTTGCCGATCCCGCTTTCGATGGCGACCCCGTCCAGATCTACCAACCCGGCGACGGGGATTCGCCCGTGCCGCCCGATGATACCTCCCAGCCAGGCGCTCCCGGCACTGACCTGCCCGGCCTCCAGCCCCTTCCGCCCGACCCCGGACCCGGGCCTGGCGCTGGCGGCACCCCCCCAAACCGCTACTACGTCGATAACGTGCCCGTCTTCGTCGCCACTGAACGCGTCCAGTACCTCGGCGGCAATGGCAAACTCATCACCGAGTCGCTCACGGATTACACCCGAAAGGCTGTTCGCAAGCGCTTCGCCTCCCTCAACGATTTTCTCACCGCCTGGAACGATGCGGCCCGTAAAGCAGCGATTCTTGAAGAATTAGCCAATCAAGGCGTCTTTCTCGAGGAGCTCGCCGAAAAGGTCGGCAAGGATTTCGACGCGTTTGACCTCGTCTGCCACGTGGCTTTCGACCAGCCGCCCCGCACCCGCCGCGAGCGCGCCGATCGGGTGAAAAAGCGCGACGTCTTTGCCAAATACGGCGCGCAGGCCCGCGCCGTCCTGAACGCCCTGCTCGACAAATACGCCGACGCCGGGATCACCAGCGTTGAGTCTATGGACATCCTGAAGGTCGAGCCCCTCAGCGGGCTCGGCACCCCCATCGAGATCGTCAAAGCCTTCGGAGGGAAAGCCGGCTACCTCACGGCCCTCCGCGAATTGGAGAGCGCCCTCTACCAGAAAGCCGCGTAGCCCGAACCCTGAACCCCGTGATTTCAACATTTTAGCTCACCCATGCCCAACGTTTCCAATCTCGTTAAGACCATCCAGGACATCATGCGCAAAGACGCTGGCACCTACGGGGATGCCCAGCGTCTCGAACAGCTCGGCTGGATGTTCTTTCTGAAAATCTTCGATGACCGCGAAAAGGAGCTCGAACTCCTGCGCGATAATTACAAATCGCCCCTGCCCAAAAACCTTCGCTGGTCCGCCTGGGCTGGCGATGACGAGGGCATCACCGGCGACGCGCTGCTCGACTTCGTCAACAACACCCTTTTGCCCAAGCTCAAGGCGCTCACCGGCGGCGGCGACCGCATCGCCGGCCTCGTCCGGACGGCCTTTGAGGATGCCAACAACTACATGAAGAACGGCACGTTGATGCGCCAGGTCATCAACACCATCAACGGCATCGACTTCAACGCCTCCGAAGACCGCCATCTTTTTGGCGATATTTACGAGAAGCTTCTCAAAGACCTGCAGGCCGCCGGGAACGCCGGCGAGTTCTACACCCCGCGCGCCGTCACCCAGTTTATCGTCGACCAGGTCAACCCGCGCCTCGGCGAGACCGTCCTGGACCCAGCCTGCGGCACCGGCGGCTTTCTCGTCTGCGCCATCGAACACCTGCGCAAACAGGCAAAGACCGAGGCCGACGAAGCCACCATCCAGGACTGCTTTGCGGGCATCGAGAAGAAGCACCTGCCGCACATCCTCTGCATGACCAATCTCCTTCTGCACGGCATCGACGTTCCTTCCAACGTCCGCCACGATAATACCCTGCGGAAGCCCCTCATCAGCTGGGGTCCCAAGGAGCGCGTTAATGTCATCGTTACCAATCCCCCCTTCGGCGGCATGGAGGAGGATGGCATCGAGTCCAATTACCCGGCTGAATTTCGCACCCGGGAGACCGCCGACCTCTTTCTTGTCCTCCTGATGCGCCTCCTGAAACCCGGCGGCCGCGCCGGTCTCGTCCTTCCCGATGGAACCCTCTTCGGCGAAGGCGTCAAGACCCGTATCAAGGAAGCACTCCTCGCGGACTGCAATCTCCATACCATCGTCCGCTTGCCGAACGGAGTTTTCAACCCGTACACCGGAATCCGGACGAACCTCCTCTTCTTCACCAAGGGCGCGCCCACCCGCGAAGTCTGGTACTACGAGCACCCGTACCCGCCCGGCGCGAAGAGTTACAACAAAGGCAAACCGATCCAAATCGAGGAGTTCGAGCCGGAGAAAAAGTGGTGGGGCAAACCCGACAAGTCCGGAGCCTACAGCAAACGCCAGGATAACGAACGCGCCTGGCGCGTCTCCATCGACGAGATTAAAGCGGCCAACTACAACCTCGATCTCAAAAACCCGCACAACTCCGACACCGGCCCGGGCGACGTGGACAACCTTTTGCCCGAATACGAAAAGCTCCTCGCCCAAATCGCGGAGACACGCGCAGCTCTGAAACAGGAACTCCACCAGGCCGTCATCGCCTCCGCTTAATGAAGCTGGAAACCCTTTTCAAAACGTTCGACCTCCTGATCGACAAGCCTAATGCGCTTCGACCGATGCGCGAAATCATTCTGCAACTCGCAGTGCGCGGAAAACTCTGCAAGCAATTCAAAGGCGAGTCGGCTAAATCGCAGCTAACCCTCTCTGAAAACTTTAGGATTCGGGAAGGGCGGAGAGGTCGACCCGACCTCGACGACGTGCCGTTCGATATTCCAACAAATTGGGGCTGGGTCGCTGTCGGTGACACGATGGAGATGGTTAACGGCAAAGCGTTCAAACCCGTGGATTGGTCATCTGAAGGTATCCCCATTATTCGCATTCAAAACCTGAACAATGAGAATGCCAGCTTCAATCGCTGTAAAGTTGAAGTCGATGCGAAGTTTCATGTTCATGACGGAGATTTTTTGATAAGTTGGTCCGGAACCCCTGGTACCTCTTTTGGCGCATTCATTTGGAACCGCGGCTTAGCATACCTCAACCAGCACATCTTCCGATGCCAGTTGATTGAAGGTGTCTTTTTGAAAACTTTCCTTCGCCTTGCGATCAACGCGCGTCTGGATGAAATGATCTCCCATGCACAAGGAGCGGTCGGCCTCCAGCATATCACCAAGGGAAAACTGGAGGCAATCCGCTTGCCCCTCCCCCCGCTCGCCGAGCAGAAGCGCATCGTGGCAAAAGTGGACGAGTTGATGGCGCTGTGCGATCGCTTGGAAGCGCAGCTCCAGGAACGGGACTCGCGGGCAGCGGACCTGGCCCGCTCCTCGCTGGCCCGCTTTTCCGAATCACCCACGCCCTCCAACCTCAATCTCCTCTTCCACAAATCCTACGACATCACCCCCGCCGACCTCCGCAAATCGATCCTCACCCTCGCCGTCCAAGGCAAACTCGTCCCCCAAGACCCAAAGGACGAACCCGCGGAAGTCTTCTTGAAGAAGATCATGAGCCAACCTGGCGAGACAACCAACCGAGCATTCGGTGACCAGGGCGGCGCGATAACCCCGTATCCGCTACCCGCCGGGTGGGCGTGGTCAAAGTTTCCAGAACTCGGCGTTTTTGGTAGAGGAAAGTCGAAACATCGTCCGAGAAACGATCCGGCACTGTTTACTAATGGTGTATATCGGTTGGTTCAAACGGGCGACGTTGCACGTGCCAATGGCATCATCACAACTTTCACGAGCTGCTACAATGAAGTCGGATTAGCTCAAAGCAAGATGTGGCCAGCCGGAACATTGTGTATCACGATCGCAGCGAACATTGCAGACTCTGGGATTCTCGGATTCGATGCGTGCTTTCCTGACAGCGTCGTTGGTTTTATCCCTGCGCATCCAATACCGTCGGTCCGGTACTTCGAATACTTTATGAGAACGGCGAAGGAGCAGCTCGAGAGCTTTGCACCCTCCACGGCTCAGAAAAACATTAATCTGGGCATTCTCGAAGAGGTCCTTATCCCAATTCCCCCACTCGCGGAACAGATCCGCATCGTCGCCAAACTCGACCAGTTGATGGCGCTGGTTGACGACCTTGAAGGCCAGGTCGCTGCCTCCCGCGCCACCGGGGAAGAGCTCCTTGAAGCCGTGGTCGCGGACCTGACAAAAAGGAAGGAGTGCGGGCAGGTGTGAAACAGGGAACGCTTTTTTTGACATCGAGCCGCAGGGCGGGACGCGCGACGACGCACTCGGCAAAGAACGGCAACAAAACAGGATGACGCTAACGCATTCCATCCTTTCTGGACGACGGGCTACTCATCAATGAGCTACGCGGGAATAATTATCAGATTGCTGGAGCCTGGCCATTCCGGAGAGTTGAAACGGAAGGCGCAGAACGGAGCTTCTTTTACCTATGGTCTGAGCCGTTCTGATCTAGAACCCGGGCGCAACGAAATTGCAATCTTATCGTTCACCGGACAGTCGCTCGACTACCTCAGCTTTGCCACAGAGACCCAAGCGGCTGAAACCGGACGAGTCCGAATGAGGTTCTCGGAGTTCTTCAATTTAGACCGCCTTCCCGTCAACGAACTTGAGCGGTGCCCCGAGCTCTACGCAGAACTAACAGGGCACCTTGCTCGGCCAGCGGCGAGGCTCACCGCCCAGAATTGGGATGCCTTGCTTAATCTGATTGCCGAGCGGCGTCCGCAAGCTGCGGACTTTATCCGAGATTTGGAGAAGCTTCGCGGCATGGAGGCTCCGTCCGGCAGCTCGGATGCCTACGAGAACATTGCGCAGGAAAAGGACGCTACACGAGTGGCCCTCGAAATCTTCGGCTTGGACAAAGACGAAATCAGATCTGGCCTGCGCGTCGATGAAGTAAAGGTCGCGCCGTTTTTAAAAAATATCAAACAAGCCGTTCTTTTGGAGGATCAGATACTAAGCCACCAATCCAGAATTCTTCCTGGTTTCGAGCGGATCAATGACTACGTTCAGGGTTGGGTCGAGTTCGAGAAAGAGAATGAAAGGGTAACAATCTTCAATGCCAATCGGACCAGTGTAGAGCGTGTGCTTGGGGTCGATTTGGTGTATTACAATCACCGTTTTGACTCTTACGTGATGGTCCAATACAAAAGATTGCCGAAGGCAACTCGCGGATGGCACTTTAATGCGGCGGAACCGCAATTCCAGAAAGATCTCACCAGAATGAAGCGTTTCGCCAGCTATTCAGGCGGCCGACAGGTGACGCGAGGGCCGCTCGACTACCGTTTGGGAGGTGAGTATTTCTTTTTCAAGTTCTGTAAGCAGGTGTTATTCGAACCCCTCTCCACGGGGTTCGTGGACGCGTTTTACCTTCCGTTGGGCTTTGTAGACTGCGTTCTGCAATCAACGAAAGGAGAAGAGCGGATCACCAGACTGGACGCGGAAAATTGCAATCGATCGCTGAGCAACACCGAGTTTATCTATTTGATGAGGCACGGCTGGTTGGGAACATTTGCTTCGCCGACACAGACCATTACGGACATAATCGAGGCCTCAATCGAGGGCAACCGCTCCGTGATCGCCGCAATTTCGCGCAGCCTCGGTTGAGCGAGGGTCCCCGGTCGGCCTCAACCGCCTCCGCCCCCAGCCCCCTCATCCCTCACCACACATCCCGGCGTCTCATTTCGGGCATTATTCACAATTCGGCTCACCGGATAACACTCCATCGGCCCCGCCGCGAACGGCCGCAGCAGACCCGCCACCGTCTCCGGCCCAGTCTTCACATCGAGCCACGCTGCAAAATCATCCTCGCGCAAAATCAGCGGCATCCGATCATGCACCGTCGCGCACAGCTCATTCGGCGCAGTCGTCACAATGCAGAAACTCTCCACCGCCCGCTCCGCATTCTCCCACCGTTCCCACAGCCCGCCGAAAGCAAACGGTTCACCCTCCCGCATCCGGATATAAATCGGCTGTTTGCCATCCGGCCGCTTCTGCCATTCGAAAAATCCATCCGCCAACACCAAGCACCGCCGCTTCTTGTACGCCTGCCGGAACGCCGGTTTCGTCGCCACCGTTTCCGCCCGGGCATTGATCATGCTCGCCGCGATCTTCTCATCCTTCGCCCAGAACGGGATCAGACCCCACCGCGCCCGCCGATGCTCCGGTCGGTCGTCACCCCCGAGCGCCACCATGCTCGCCTCCTGCGTCGGCGCGATATTGAACCGCGGCGTAAACGCCAGATCAGCGACATACCCCACCTTCGCCAGCAGCGCCTTGTTCCGTTTCGTGTCTGTATACCTCCCGCACATGATCCGCCGTTTCTACCCGCTCCCCGCCCAATCGGCAATCCGCCGGGGCGTAACCGATATCCTCGCCCATCAAGGTGGGGCGAGAGTCCCCTCCAGGAGCCTTTTGAATTATTGGCGCGCGCCGAGTTGAACGCAATTTTTGGCGACCGGCGAGGAGCGACGATTGAGCATATTCGCATGAATACGTGATTGAGGAGTGACGCGGCCGGATCCAAAAAGGACTTCAAGGCGGCCTGTGGCAATAGTTCAACAGGCTCCTTAGCCTTCAAGCCACGGAACAACAGCCCAATCGATCAGGCCCCGACCCGTCGTCACCGAAACCTCCGTCAAACCTCCAGCCGCTCAAAACGACCCCCTAACCGTGATTCCCCCCAAATCAAGGTGGGGCGAGAGTCCCCTCGAGCCCTTAAGCCACCCGTAAACCCTGGAACACCGGACCAATCCATCAGGCCTTGGCTCGGACACTGAAACACTGAAACCCACACCAACGAAAACAGCGCCAAACCTCAACCGCCGGACTCCGGCGCTTCAAAAACCCGGCACCCCAGCCCTTCCGCCACCGCCCGGACCCTCCCCGGCACAGCACCGTCCTTCGAACAATACACCGGCACCAAAGACGCCAACCCGTCCGCCTTCAGCACCGGGATCGCCTCAAACCGCTGATCCCCGGATTCCCAAGACAAATTCCCATTCTCCTCGCGCACCTCACCAAACTCCCGGCGAAACGCCGCCGCCAGCTCCTGGACCGGTATCCCCACCAACCCGGGCCGCGATTCCAGATCCTCCAGCGATTCAACCAGCGTCTCCGGGCAAATCTCCACCCCAGGCAATTCCCTCCAGCAAAAAAGCAGTGATGACATGATCCCCGGCCTGATAAAGCACCCCGGCCCTTAAGACAATCCCGAAAGCTCTCCGGGGCTCCTCCGCGCACTGATTGTTCAGCGCAATCGGCTTCAATCAGTCCGGCTGGGCTTCGGCTGTCCAGCCCCGACCAACCGACCGCCGTTCCAAGCAGTTCCTTGGAATGATGGTTTCACACCTCCTGCGGGAGCTCTCCGGCGCGCAAGAACAGAATATTGCGGCAAACCTGAGCCCATGCAGTGGCCGAAACATTATATGCTGCCCGTTTGCACCGATTGGCGAGGATGAACCCGTCGATCGATCTCTTAAGATGGGATAATTCGCCATCCCTAACGTTCGGAACATGCATCCGCGAATTAAGCGAACTCAGGCGCTCAAAAAGATGGCTATCGTCCGTTTGTGCAAGCTCCCTGAGGCAAGTGAGGGCTTCTGCAGAGAGCTGATCGCAGCCCAAGGTGGGTTCGAATTCGTGGTTGCCTGAACGGGCGAGCGCGAGAGCGAACGACAGGGTAATTGTTCGGTCGTGGCCGAGGGCGAGCGCGCGTTCGAGAGTGGTCGCGAGACCGCGTGCGCGCGTGCGGGCCTCGGTGCGATCACGGTCGCGGTCGAGGGGGAGCTCGCGATCGAGGGCACGGGCGAGGTCCAGGGCGCGAGTAAGACCGCGGTCCAGGGCGAGCTCGCGGTCGAGCCTGTTCGCGAGGCTGTCTCCGAAGGCGAGGTCGCGGGCGATGGAACGTGTGAGAGCGACAGCGAGGTCGCGGGCGTCGATGCGGGCAAGTTCGAGGCTGCGCGCGCGTGCGCGCGTGCGGGAGCGCTCGAGGTCCTGGTCAAGATCGAGCGTTAAGTCGAGAGCGCGAGCAACGCCGGAGGTTAGGGCGAAGACGAAAAGTTTCAAACGGGCGACTGCGCCCGCAATAGCTCCATCCAAGGAACATGCCTCATTCTGCCGAGGGCAACAATCCTCGAGCCAAGTCAGGAATCGCCTCTCATTGTCGCTGCCTTTGGCAGCTTCTGAGCAACATCGATCAGTGATGGTAAGCAACAGGCGATCGGCTTCGCCAAAGCCGGCCATTAATTCAAGGACCACATGCCAACGTGCCTCAAATAAATGATTCTCAATAAGGCGCTTCCTGCACGCCTCACCCTGATCCCAAATTCGCCGGGCGGTCAGGTATTCCTGAATTGTCAAATGAGAGAACGAGTAACTGTCACTTGCGCGTTTTACGATCAGCCCCTGATGAACTTCAACTGCAGTGAGGATCTGATCAGCATCAAGGGACTTGGGGGCGCTAAGGCACTCTTCCATGAATTTTCGGATGCCGCCTTTCGCCCAATCGCGTGTGAAAAAGAAGCGATCATGGAGAAAAAGCTCCTCCGCAAGGTTCGCGAGCATGTCAAGCTCCAGGTCTGAGTTTAGGTCCTTGTACGCGGGTTCGTCGTGTACTCGGTTCGAAGCGCCCCATTCTCTCAGTAGGATATCCAAGGCACGCTGATAAAGCTTTGAGCGAGTAGCCGGCAGCTCTTTCCGATAATCGAAAGTGACGCAGAGAAACCCAAGAAGGAGTGGCGTGCGTGCAAGTTCCAGTGATCCGGCATGTTCGGGCTCATGCAGCGTCGTGAGGAAGTTGGCCGCTGTCTTATCGATTATGTCGGCCTCGGAGCGAAAGCGGTTTCGAGCAAATTGCTCTATTTGGCCGTCGCTGAAGTCTGCGAGAACCACATCGGTAAACTTTCGAAAATATGCTCTGTAATGCGCGGTGCGGCAGGAAGTCACGAAGCGGTTTCCGTCCGGCCCCCTCGCCCCGTATCGGTCAACAAAATCTCGCAGATGTTCGACGACATCGGTGAGCCTTGCATCCGGCACTTCATCCAAACCGTCCAAGAGAATCAGCAGTCCACCTTCCTTCAAGGCTCCATCAACAAACGTTTGGGCCTCCGGGAAACCGCATGTTGTGAACTCTCGAGTGATCAGGCCTACCAGATCAATCGCCTCGGCTCTGAACTTGCGCAACTCAATCATTACCGGAAGCTTCTCGTGCCGGTAGGCGGCCTCCGCTTTCAGGTTTTCCCAGATCCGTCCACCTGAGGTTCGCCCCATCAGCGCTTTCTGGCCCAGTTTACGCAGAAAAGTTGATTTCCCTGCGCCGGGCGCTCCGAGCAGATTCAAAAACTGAGTTTCATTTGCCACCTGAACTGCATCCCTACGCTCCGTTCGGAAAGCTTGGTGTTGCCGTGAGCCGCGC
This sequence comes from uncultured Verrucomicrobiota bacterium, assembly GCA_964566945.1. Lineage (GTDB taxonomy): Bacteria > Verrucomicrobiota > Verrucomicrobiia > Limisphaerales > SXQI01 > DASVNK01. Next base: position 141,064 of record CAZMKE010000004.1, read on the forward strand.
TTGAAGCTCTCCTCCATTTCCCGCTGATCGGCAAATGCGCTCAGGAATTCAGCCTTTACGATTTCCGCCTCGGTGTAGATCTGGTGCAGCGGAATTGGGTTATGGGCACCAAATAGTTTCAGGTGGCCATGACGCTCATTGTAACGGGCCGCGTAGTTCTCCAAGGCCTCCCGAACTTTGACCTCCTCCCAAGCCATGTTCGCTAGCTTCGTTACGATCTTCCAGCCAAGTTCAAAGGCAGTCTTTGCGCTCTCCTCAGCGACTTTCTCGTTAAACTTTCTCCATGACTCAACCGATGCCGCGGCCTGTTCCCCCGTCGATTTCGACATGGCCCGATTCAGTCTAACGTCCCTCGGTGAGTCAACTGGATAATCCCGTTGCGGAACTTCAGCGCACCCCCCACCACCGGCACAATCACCGACCGGCAATTCCAATGCCGCGGCGTCCCATCCTGAAACGGCAGATCATGCCCAATCGGCCGAAACTGGGAATCCCACTCCTTGAATGCATACTCCTGGCACACCCGGGACGTCCGGGAATCCAAAACGCTCACCTGCTGCCACCGAACCTCCGGTAACGAATTCGAACGCCAATTACCGCGGCGCTGCCGCGAGGATCTTTTGGCAAACTTGATCCCACGCGGTCGCGGACAGGCTGAACGCCCCCTTTTTACAGCGGCAAATTAAGGCAAAGCCCTCGAGGGGTCTTGTAAGTCCTGCGATGCCATCCATATCCCGCGGCAAGCTGAGTTTAGCGTGCAAATTCTCGATTGCTTGAGCGAATTGCTTCAGCTCCAGCTCTGCGACTCCTCGAAGAGGTTCCGCTACCGCCGGTTTCACCCTCGGATACCGATCTCCACCGCTGACGAGGCCGTTGGCGAGGACGTGCGCTAGGCAGTGCGCGCGGTCGCGGGTGAAAGACAGGTCGCGGATGAGGTTAAAGCCGCGTTCGACCTGGGAGACAAGGTCTCGGGCTCCCTCGATGTCGATGGGAAAACCCAGGCCCAGAACTGTTCCGAGAGCAAGGGCGCGGTCGAGGGCGACAGCGAGGGCAAGGACGGTGACGCGGTCGATCTCTCGCGTAACAGCGTGGACCATGGCAAGAGATAAACCCAAAGTAAGCAGGTAAAGCCTTGTCTCAGCTGACTCCAAAGCTGGCGCACGGCCAGAATCCTCGAGATTCGAATGAACCCATCCCAGAATGGCTGGCACCTGGGGATCTCCGCAAGTGGCTTCGCGTACACAGCAATTCGCCATTGTCGTGAGCAAATCATCCGCTCGCCCGAACCCGGCCATCAACTGAAAGACGACCGCCCATCGGGCTTGGAAAAAATGATTCTCGACGCAAGATCTCCAATTATCTTCTCCGCTTTCCCAAATCCTTCGTGCCGTAAGATACTCCTGGATGGTCAAGTGAGAAAATGAATAGCTGTCGCTCGCCCGCTTCACGATGAGCCCTTGGTGAACCTCCACTGCGGTCAGAATCTGTTCCGCATCCAACGACTTGGGTGCATTCAAGTTCTCCAGCATGAAGGTGCGTATTTTTCGTTTCGCCCGATCCCGGCTGAAAAAGAAACGGTCTTGGTCAAAGAGCTCGGCGGCCATCTCCGCGAGCATCTCTATCTCCAGGTCTGTATTCAGTTCTTTGTAGGCGGGCTCATCGTGCACCCGTTTGGAGGCGCTCCACTCCCGCAGTAGAATCTCCAAGGCGCGCTGATAAAGCTTGGCTCGAGTCGAAGGGAATTCGTTGGCACTGTCATAGGTGACGCACAGGAAACCCAGAAGCAGCGGAGTGCGAGCTAGCTCAAGAGAGCCCGCATGCTCCGGCTTGCTGAGCTCTGCGAAAAACTGATCCGCAGTGCGATCGGTGACGTCCACCTCCGAACGGAAACGGTTTCGCGCAAACTGCTGAATCTGCTCATCGCTGAAATCCGCCAGGACAACATCCGTGAACTTGCTGAAGAATCCCTTATAGTGCGCCGTGCGGCAGGAAGTCACAAAGCGGTTTCCATACGGCCCCACCTGCCCGTAGCAATCAACAAAGTCTCGCACATGCTCAATGACTTGGGTGAGCCGCCAGTCAGGGACCTCGTCCAGACCATCCAGCAGTACCAGCAGCCCTCCCTCGTCGAGCGCGCCGGCCACGAAGGCGCTGCTCTTCGGAAAGCCGCAGATCGCAAACTCATTCGCAATCATTCCCTGTAAGTCGACCAATTCGCCTTTGAATCGGCGCAACTCGATCAGTACAGGCAGCTTGCCGTGATAATACACCGACTGGCCGCCAAGCCTCTCCGCGAAGCGTCCATCGGCGGATCGCCCAATCAGCGCCTTTTGTCCAAGCTTACGGAGGAACGTCGACTTGCCCGCTCCAGGCGCGCCTAAGAGATTCAGAAACTGATTCTCATTTGCAACCTCGACGGCATCAGTGCGCCCGGTACGAAACGCCCGATGTTGCCGTGAGCCCTCCCGAAAGTCCTTCTCCATCTCCTCTGGGTTGGAGAAGGCGCTGAGAAAATTCGGTTTTACAATTTGGGCCTCTGTGTAGATCTGATGCAACGGAATTGGGACGGGAGCACCGAAGAGTTTCACCTGCCCATGCCGCTCGTTGTATTTCACGGCATATTTCTCCAAAGCCCGCCTTACCTGGATCTCCTCCCAAGCCTTTTTGCCGATTCTCGTAACGATACCCCAGCCAAGCTCGAAGGCTGTCTTCGCGCTTTCTTTGTCTAGCTCTTCGCTGATCTTTTCCCAGGAGTCCCCCGTATCGTTTGTTTTGGATTCCGCCATAGGCCGATTCAGTCGAACGAGCGCTGCGCCGTCAACGCGATAATCCAGCCACCGCCGGCACAATCACCGCCCGACAATTCCAATGCCGCGGCGTCCCATCCTGAAACGGCAGATCATGCCCGATCGGCCGAAACTGGGAATCCCACTCCTTGAACGCATAATCCTGGCACACCCGGGACGTCCGGGAATCCAAAACGCTCACCTGCTGCCACCCCACCTCCGGCAACGACCTCGACGCCACCTCCCGCATCACCCGATTCGCGATCGCCTGCACCATCGTCCGGATCAGCGCATCCAGGGCCGTCACTGCCACCGAGAACTCGCGCATCAGAAAATCCGTCGGCAAATCCGGATCAGGATCAGTCGCGAACAACCGCCGCACCGACGCCTCCACCTTCAGCTCCAAGTCATCCCGAATCCGGCCAAACCAATCCTCGAACGATGCCCCCATCACCTCCGGCAGCGGCCCAACCTTATCCTCGCGAAACAGCAACGTCCGCCCCGCCGCCCGGGCCAGCTCCTTCCGCGTAAACCCCACCTGATCCGCCCGCACCGACCGCAATGCCCCCGTCAGCTCCGCCAACACCCGATCGAACCGAGCCGCCACCAAGGCCCCGACCGAGCCGCCCGAACCACGTTCCCCGGCCACCAGCTCACCCAGCACCCGCTTTCGCAGATCCACCAGCGCCCCGTCCGCGTCCGCCGCCAGGCCGGCCGCCACCCGGTCCAGCCGCACCGTCCGATCCAAAACCACCTGCACCAACTTCGTCATAACAAAAACGCGCCCCGCACACGCGAGGCGCGCCCGGCGTCGAGCGGACCGTCACAGTCCGCCTCCCGCGCTTTCCATTTGGAACACGCGGAAATCATCCATTCGCAATCGAGCCGCCGCCTTGCCCCGCCTCGGCCGCTCGCACCTTCTTCAGACTCGCCCGCACCCCCAGCACCGGTGCCGGACGGGCCTCGAGCAACCCCAGCTCCTCCTCGTTCGTCCGGTTCGCCGCGATGATTTCTCCCTGCCGCAACAGATCCAGCGCCGTCTCGTGGCTGATCAACTGCGCCTGCCACGCCTGGACCACCGCGACCAACTCCTGAGCGTTCATCGTCGCCGTCTCAAAATCTCGGTTCAGCTCGATCGACACCGTCTCCGCCGGGATCGATTCCGGGTCCGCCTCGCTCGTCAGCCACCAATACGCCCACCGCAGCACCTTCGTCAGACTCTTGCTCAAGCTCGCGCTGATATTCGCGACCACGCTCGACTCGCCCGCCTGCCGCAACTGCAGCGCCTCGGCCGACTCACTCACCCGCTTCTGGCTCTCCAGCATCCGGCTCCCCAAAACCGCCATCAACCTCTCCAGGCGATCCTTCTCCCGCTCGAAAGTCTTGAGCCCTTCCCCCTGAAACTCCAGGTACCCCGCGCGCGCCTGCGGATCATCACTCACCCACGCGGTCGTCGACCCAATGCGCAGCTGCGTCTCCTTGTCGAAGCCGGCCACCCACGCCGTCGGGAGCGCCGTGAAGTGCAAGCCATGTTTGAAATCCGCGTCGCACCGGTAATGCGCGATGTTCACCGCCACGATGTCATCCAAGGGCGGCTTCTCCGGCGTCGGCAAATCATTCGTTGGCCCGTGAAACACGAACGGAATAAACGGCAGCGCCAGCCCCGCCCGCTTCGGCGAAACACTCTCCAGCAAAACCCACCGCGGCTTCTTCTCCTCGTTCCCCGCCTCCGGGCGCCACACCTCCGTCACCAGCCGCGGCGTCACACCCGACCGGTCGAGCCGCAACACCCGTAACTGTGGCTGCGGCCGCAAATCGAAAAGGTCATCCTCCGGCGGCTCGTCGAACGACTCCATCAGCACCACCAGCGAAAGCGTCATCGTCCCGTTGATCCGCTCCATCCGCCAGTTGATGATCCGCTCCGCCTCGTAAAAACAGACAAACGGCCGCTGCTCCTCGTCATGCCACTCCACCAGCGTCCCGCCCCGGCCCGTCTTCATCACCTCGCCCGACACCTGCTTCACATACCCATAGAGCGGCGTCCCCAGCATATCGATATCCGTCCGGAACCGATCCAGCACCTTTCCGACCGGCGACCCCGGCTCCGGCAACTTCGTCACCGGATCACGCCGAAACACCATCCCGGAAAAGCCCTCCGCCGTGCGCCCCGTCGCATTGAAAAAACTGGCCCGCTGGACATACGCTGCAAACTCATCCTCGCTCTGCGAATCCAACCGCGGCACATAAGCCTCGCCTGCGGCTTTGATCGCGTCTTCGCCCGCAATCACATCCCGCGCCCGAATCCACTTCGGCAAAAACTCATCATACAAAGGGTGCGTACTATCGACCGGCATGCCTCCTTCAAGAACCCGTTAACCGCCCAGGTCAACCCAATTTCGTTGGCGGCACGGGGGTGAGATTGACATTGCCAACAAAAATCCGTTCGAAAGAAAGTGCTCCGATCAAGGATCAAGGGAGGGGGAAGCGATGACGACAAAGAGAGACCAGCGGGGAGCGGCGTCCTGGGTGTTCGGTGGCGCGGCCTTTGTGATACTAGCTCTGGCGATTTTCGTTTTGCGGCGGTCCTTGGCAGAAGTCGACAAGCCGCTTGGGGTTTTCGTCGCCCTGCTAGCTGGGCTCTTTGGCTATTTCTTCACGGGGACGATCGTGATTCGCCTGGACTCCGCGCGGATACCAAAGATCGGAAAATTCAGTGTCAAGGCCACCGGTGGAGTGGCGCTGTTTATTCTTGCCCTTTGGTGGTGGCGATCCGGAGAAAACCCGGAAGCGTTGAAGAAGCTCAACCAGATCATGGAAAATCAGAAGGGCTTGGCGAGCGGTGCGTTCTACGCGGCGACTTTCGTCTCAAAGATCGCCAAAGCTGGGAATGATCCAGTCGGTACCCGGCGGGATGCGTTGAGTGAGCTCGCGACAGAAGCTGGAACCACTGAAGAACGTATCCGGGACGAAATCTTTCAAGCGGCCGCCACCGCGGAGGAGCGTAAGCTTTTGGCGGTCCAGGTGAGGGCGAACCAAGAAAAAGAGTTGAAGCGGGTCAGCAAGATCGAAAGGGATGCATCCCTGGAGCTCGGAGCGGTTGCATTTATCAAGCACGATTGGAAGGCGGCGGCAACTCAGTATCAGGATGCTTTGCGGCTAACGGATTCGAATGAAGAGGATAAACTGTGGATACATATCCAACTCACACTTGCGCGCGTTCTTAGCGATTCGGCAGGCGGGGTGGACGACCCTTCTGATCGGAGAGCGTTAACGGAAGCCGTTGCTGCGTGCCAGGGAGCAATAAAGAAGAGTGAGGAGTTGGGATACCAAGACCAATGGATTTCTGCCAACAACACGCTCGGAACGGTTTCTTGGCGAGGTTGCGTGGCAACGGCCAACGTCACCGAGGCCCTTAATTGGGCAAATCAAGCCGTGTTGGCATTTCGTCGAGCTGCAGGTTCAATAAACCGAGATGTTAACCGACGTAACTGGGGTGTCGTTCAAATGAATTTGGGCGTCGCTTTGCGGCACCAACGCGCCTTCTTGGTAGTGATCGAAAAGCCTACAGCCGAAACGACGATGGCCGAGAAAGCTGAACGTTTGCGTAAATGGTCCCGCTTGCGGGACGAGTGTGAGCATTCATTCGAGAATGCCTTGTCTAGTCTTACCCGTGAAGAGTTTCCGACGGATTGGGCGCGCGCCCACAAGGAGTTGGGGTTTACCTTGTCTACGTATGCGCTTGAAGTGGATAAAGACGCCAAGGAAGACATGCTGAATAGGGCGAGCCAGCACTTCCAGTTGGCTGAGAAAGTTTTTACGGAGAAGGACTATCCCGAAGAACACAGTTCTGTGGAATCGTACGCGAAGCTAATGAATGATCAGTGGGCAGGGCTGCGAAGAGGATCGCGATAAAGGTAACGCAATCGGATGAATTCGGCTTCCGATCGCTTAGGTGTTCCCGAACGCCAACGGCGTTCCGGCCCTTCAGCCCAGGGTTGGCCGCCGAGGCCTACCCTGGGTCCAACGGAAAAACATGATCCCAACCCTGAAGGGGTTGCGGCCTCTCTGCAATGCACCTTCCTTCCGCGACCCGCGCTCCGGAGTCGGCAGGAAGTGGAAGCGTTTCACTGAGGCAGGCTACGGTTTAGCGTGGGAGGCGGTTTCGCACCTCGGTAAACCAAGCGACCGGGTGCCTCGGCGAAAGAGAATCAGGACAGGGCGCGCCGGACCTGCGCCATCGATTCCAGGTTGCCTTTCCAAATACGGATGTTGTCCGAATCGTTGCTCCCAAGTTTGATCGCCGCCTTGTAATCATCTTCAGCCGCGGTCAGCGCTTTGGGATCGCGATAGATCTGCGCCTTCAGTGACAAGAGATTTGCGCGCACGCCGAAAGGTTCTCCCTTTTTCGGAAACGCATCGTTCGAAGAAACCTGGGCAATGAACTTGCTGATCGCATTGATTCCCGTCGACAAGACAACCTCTAGATCACGATCGATATCTCCATCTTGAGCCTTTTTGACCACAAAGCCGTAGCTGCACTGAGCCATCAAGAGCAGATACAGAACACCGCCAGTTTGAGTGAAACACGCCAAGAGGCGCGGTAGCGCCTCACTGAAGTTCTGGCGGGACATTTCTTCTCGGCCGATCCTGTCATTCTCATGCTGCGAAACCGTCGCGAACTTTTCCGCAAGCTCGAATTGAGCGTCGGGAAGGATCAGTAAAGTCGAGCCTTTCGCCTCGGACGGTTTACTTTCTGCGCGTGGCTCGGAATGAAACAGTTTTTTAAACCAACTCACAAAAGTCAGTGGTGATTATTGGGGATGCTCTCCACCGTCTAGGCTGAAGTCAATAGAAACCGGAGTCGTTGGCGGGGACCTGGAAACTTCGCCCCGACCCTCCCGAACGCCAACGGTGTTCCGGCTCCCCAGCCCAGGGTTGGCCGGCTCCGAGGCCTACCCTGGGTCCATCGCAGAAAAATAATCCCAACCCTGTAGGGGTTGTGGCGTCCGTTCTGATCACCCAAGCGAAACCCTCTACCACCGCCCGCCTCGTCGACCATGTCGATCCAATCCCCCCCCAGTTGCAAACCCCGCCCCAAAACCCATATTTGCCCCTCATGCGGTTCGAAAAAATAAAACGGGGTGGGGCACTGGCCTTGCTCATAGGGACGGGGGTAGGGGCCGGGTGGGTAGGGTGGGGGGAGGGCCGGGGGGCTGTTCTCGCTCAGTCCGTCCAGGAGAAACCGATCGAAGTTTTCTTCTCGCCCCGCGGCGGCTGCACCGGCGCCGTCGTCCGCGAAATCGGGAAGGCCACCCAGTCCATCTCCGTCCAGGCCTACTCATTCACCTCCACTCCGATCGCCAAGGCCATCGTCCTCGCCCAACGCCGCGGCGTGAAGATCACCGTCATCCTCGACAAATCCCAGCGCACCGAACGCTACACCTCCGCCACCTTCCTCCAGAACGAAGGCGTTCCCGTCCTCATCGACGCCCAGCACGCCATCGCCCACAACAAAGTCATCATCATCGACGGCAAAACCCTGCTCACCGGCAGCTTCAACTTCACCAAGGCCGCCGAAGAAAAGAACGCCGAAAACCTCCTCATCATTCGCGATCCGGACACGGTTGCGCGATATTCAGCCAACTGGCACGCCCATTCGGAGCACTCGATTCCCTACGCCAGAAAATGACCGCTCCCGTTGCCTCATCCACCAACCGCTGCAAACCCGACAACGCGCATTGCGACTCCTCCTGGAGTCGATCCAGTAAAGGCAAAGCCAGGTAGGCCTCCGCAGTATACCAGTGACTAACCACTCTCCCTTCCGCCCTCATCTGGGCGAGGAGAGCTTGAATCTTCTCCCACTCCCCCACCTCGCTGGCTGATTCCGAATCCTCCATCCGTACCAAAGTAGGACTTCGGTGCCTGTTCGCAAGCCGTGAACATCACCTCGCTGCGCTCGCGGACTACGAAGCACGCAACCGCGCCTTCGCTGGCGCTCAGTCACTCTGCGTGCGCGTCGCTGCGCTCCAAGCCAGCTCGCTCCGCTCGGTTGCTGACGCCTGGCGGTTGACCTGCGCGCTTATTCCAACCCCGGCCCCGCGTTGCCGTGCGGTTTTCCCGTACCGTGGCACCGTCTACGTTCGACACGCGCGCTAGTCTGCTCATCGTTACTGGCCCGCGCGCGCGCACTCGCCTCTGCGCGCTAACGCGCTTGCCATCGCTTCGCTCGGACCGGCTCGCCCTCGCGCGCGCGTTTCGGACGCGCCGGGTAACACTTCCCTCCGGTTCCAACTGAGGCGCGCGCTCGGGCTCAGCCCACGGAAAGGTTTGCTCGCAAGCTCGGGGGTTACGATTCACGGCGAAACCTTCCCGCAGATCCGTTGCCTCCGGTCGGGATCAAACTCCCCGCGGCTCGCGCAGTCACGGTCAACGCCCGGTCCGCCGCAACCCTTCAAAGTCAGCTCGCAAGCTCGTTCGTTACGGCTGGTTCGCTGCGCATGGGACCCTGACCCATGCTGCTCACGCGGGGAAGCAACTCCCCGCACCCCTCTGCCGTGCTGCAAGTCAGCGCCACTGCACGGCTCCGGGGAAAGTCAGAGGGCAAAGCTCGAAGACTCGCTTCTGCCCTTGGAAGGATTTGCTCGTTGCGCTCTGAGCTTTCACGAGCCCCCTCCCTCGCTTGCGGGGTCCGGCCTGGCGTAGACGGGCTTCCGGCGCGGGCTTCGGCTACGGTGCTCGCTCTGAAGAATTCCTCAGAGCTGCGCGCCTGTGCCTTCGCCCTGAGCCTCCAGCCCTATGACCCGGACTACTACTACTGATGTCTCCAGCCTAGCGCCGGTGTCCACGTATCAAGGTAGTTCGTTCTGCCCTCCGGGCACCGCGCCATTCCGCTGCGCTCCATTTCGCTGAACGACTCCACCTTGACACGCGGACCCTCCGGTTCGGCCTTACCGCCGGACGCGGACCAGCGACCCCTCCGTTTCCGCGCGGCCCGGCTGGCCCTTAGTTCCTTATGTGTAACGGCCCGCTGTGCTGAAGACATCAGCAGTAGCAGCCGCGGTGGTTGCGCTCTGAGTTACACATATGAATACAGACAAGTTGTTTCGTGAGCAGTCGGACCTAGAGGACACGTTGGCGTGGTTGTGCGAGGAGCGCTCGGCGTGGTACGAGCGCGGCGCGGCCCAGCAGTGGCGCACGCGGGCGCGTTGGGCCATCGGCGAGCTTCGGTCAGTGCGGGCGCGCATTGATCAAGCGGCGGCGTCGCGGTTCTGGTCGTTCGTGTTGGTTGGTTAATTCGTTCGGTTTTATCGCGGGTGTTCGGCTTCGGTCGGGCACCCGCATTTCTTTTATGAGCATTTTCGATCCATTGGTTCGTCACGCGGTCGTGTTCGCGGCTGTCGTGCTCTACATCATCCTTCATTCGCAGCGTTACGGGGCTCGCGCGCGGTCGGAGTCCATTCGGCGGGCCGGCCGGTCCGAGCGCATGTCACGCGGCTATTGCGCAAGGAGGGCCGTATGATCCGGTTCACCCTCGGCATCAACAGCGCCGGCGACTGGATCATCCGCAAGGACGGAGAATTCTTCGCACTCTACAAGCGGCATCTCTACAGCGTCGTGCAGATCCAGCGCCTGCTCCGCGACTTGAACGGAGGTGCCGCATGAGCGCGCGGACACTCAAGATTGAAGCCACCGGCGATTTTCACGCTGGCAAGATCAAGCCGAAGATCAGGCTCACCGGCAAGTGGCTCGAGCAAGCGGGCTTTCGGCCGGGCGCTCGCGTTCACATCGAGATCACCGCGTCCGGCCGGTTGGTTCTCACCTCGTCCGACATCGTCGAGCAGAGCCAGCCAGCTCACGACGCCGAGCGCAAGGCCATCATGGCCCGGATCGATGCTGCCCTCGGTCAAGAGGCGCAGCCCAACCCTCAAGATTGAAACCCTTTGTCGGTGGCGTGGCCACGCGGCGGACGTGCGAGCCACCGGCTTTTCTCACCACAAACCTATGAACAACACAGTCTACAACATCATCACCGAACGAATCATCACCCTCCTGGAGCAAGGCACGGTCGCCTGGCACAAGCCTTGGACCTCTCAGGGAAGCCTGGCCCTCCCGAAAAATCTCCACAGCGGCCGGCCCTATCGCGGGGTGAACACGTTTCTGCTGCACGCCACGGAGTTTGGCAGTCCGTACTGGCTCACCTTCAAGCAAGCCCTCGCCCGCGGCGGAAACGTCCGCAAAGGCGAGAAATCCACACCGGTAGTGTTTTGGAAGTGGCTTGATCCGGAGCAAGGCGCACCCGTACAAAAGCGCATCCCGCTCCTCCGCTACTATTCGGTCTTCAATGTCGAGCAGTGCGAAGCGATCGACTACCCCAAGGTGGACACGCCCGTCCACGACTTCAGCCCCATCCAGAGCGCGGCGCAGCTGGTCAAGGGCATGCCCAAGCCGCCGGTCATCCAGCACGGCGGCGATTCTGCATCCTACGCACCGGCCCTGGACCTCGTCCGCATGCCGGTCCCGGAGCGTTTCGAAAAGCCGGAGGCCTACTACGACACGCTCTTCCACGAACTCACCCACGCCACCGGCCACGAGTCCCGCTTGAACCGCCGCGGCGTCGCTGACAAAGGCGAACACAACCAGTTTGGCTCCGACCCCTACGCCCGGGAAGAACTCGTCGCCGAGATGGGCGCTGCCTTCCTTTGCGGGCACGCCGGGATTGTCGACCGCGTCGTCGACAACTCAGCCGCCTACATTGCGAGCTGGCTGAAACAGCTGAAGAACGACGCCAAACTCGTGGTCACCGCCGCGGCCCAGGCCCAAAAAGCCGCCGACTACATCCTCGGACTACAGCCGGACGAATCGGCGGAAGACTGACAAAGCGCTGCGGGTTGCGGCCTCGGCTGCGACCTGCAGCTTTTTTTCTGTATCCGTGCCCGGCGGTAGCTCCAGAGCTCGCGCTCCGGCTACGCTCCCTCCCTCCGCAGATGGACGCGGTTTGCTCCGTCCGCTCGCTGGGCCTCCGCGCTTCGCTGACTGCACGCTGCTTCAAGCGCCGGCCGGCTGCGCGTCCCGCGCGCTGGGCTTGTCGTCCGCTCCGCCTACGCTCCGCGCAACTTCCGCATCGCCACCCGCTCTCGCCCTTCAATCGGAGAAATCCTGGCTCGCCAACTCAGATCGCACTACCACCTCCACTGGCGTGATCTGAAGAAACTTTGGAAACACCCAACGCGGATTGCCCTTCGGTCTGTTGGGGCACTGTTGCCACCTATAGATTCTCGTCCGAAGCGTGTCAGGCAGCAATACGCAGGCGAACTGGTGCTTGAGCTTCAGCGGTCGTGGGAGAGGGACATCGATTGTTTGCGTTTCCCCCGGCAGGATGACACTACGATTAAAGCTGTAGCCAGCACCGGAGCTGATACAACCAGGCCAAACACTGAAAAGCCCCATCCCTGAATGAACCGCTGGTGCAGTTCCGTGATTGCTGATCTCGTAAGTTTCCACCTCCCTGCCGTTGATGTTCGTGGATCCGACAAGGGAGAGGGTCAACAAAGGTTCCGGTCCCTTCGAGAATGCCAGCATCACACCGAATCCCACCAGAAAAAGACTGAACAATACGAACGGAATCCATCGCCGGACGTTCTTACCGTTCGTCACTTCGCTCGTCGCATCGGGAGCCACTTGCTCGGCTTTAGACACAGCACGCCCTCTGCTGGGCTTTGGCCATCTTAGGAAAACGCGCACCTAACGCGAGCCCAAAACCATCTCTGCGCCTTCTCTCGGTCGCCTACGTCCCCTTCAACTTCCGCATCGCCACCCGTTTATTCCTCGTTGCGATCAAATACCGGACGCAATCCGCATCGTCATCCCCGCCATTCCCTTCATCGTCGCAATCCACCTTGCGCACATCCTCCGGCCGGTTCGGATCGTGCTCCAAAGTCTGGAGGCACTCGATCAACGGCGCGCACCGCGGATGAATGAACAACTTCGGAGCAATCCCATGGTCCGGATCGCCCAGGCGCTGCTGCATATCCGCCCAGCCTTGGAGCCTATCCGTATTCGCGCACGTCATCCGGATCCCGAGCTTCGCATAACACTGCGCGATCGTCGTCCCATCACTCTGCTTCGAGAACGCATCCGCCCCCACCACGCACCGCGTCAGATCGCTCAACTCCAGCTTCCGCTCCGCCAGCCCGCCCGCATTCCCCGGCACCGTCATCTTGTGCCGGCCGACCATCCCCTTGATCTGCGGCACATGCCATTGCGGTAGACGTTGCCGCGCCCTATGGAAATCGACGACGTAGAAATTCCCGTCGTGATCGATGCCCCCGATGTAAAAGCAGGTGTAATGCGTGAACCCGTAATCCATGGCGCCAGCCCATTCCCTCACACACTCATCCCCAAACTCGCGCACATGCACCGCCTCTGAGAACGTCGGGAAGTATTGCCCCATCGGCAGATCCCAATTGCCCTTCCTCCAAGCCGATCCCTGCCACCCGGTCAGCTTGTCCAAGGTCGATCGATACTCCGAATTGATGAAGGCATTGTCCTCCACCAACGACTGCACAAACCGAGTCTCCGTCTCCTTCCCATCCCTCCACGGCCCGATAAACCGCCGCTTGAACCACGCGTGACCCACGCCACCCGGGTTCGTCGTCAGATACATCCTCGGCCGCCAGTTCGGCTTACTGCTTCGCAGGCACGTCTTGATGTCCCGATACTTCCTCTCCGTCAGCGTCGTTGCTTCCTCGACAATGATGATGTCGTACTCCAGCCCCAAATACGCGTCGATGTCGTTCTCGTGTTGGAAGTGACCAGCCACAATCCTGCTCCCATTTGGAAAGTTCAGAAGACCCCGATGCGAAACGAACGTGTGCGCGACTCCCTTCAACACTCTCTTCCTCAGATCGTCCAACTGCTCTGTGTTCGCCTTCCCGACTTTTCTTAAGAACAGAACCTTGAGGCCCGGAACGCGGGCACAGTCGTCAACAGCAACCTGGGAGAAGCTCCAAAATGACTTTCCGCCCCCGCGCGCGCCGCCGAACCCAATCTCGGTTGGCCCGTCACCCCCGTCGCACGCTCGCGCCGCCGCACTCGCTGCCAATTGCCGCGGCTGCAGCGCGATCCCGCCCACGATGAAACGCTCCATCTGATCCGCCGGGCACCCCGCCTCGCGCCCCGCCCGCAAATAAGCGAGCATCTCAGCCTGCATCCCTCACCCCCTTGACCTCGTGGACCTCCCGCACCTCCCGCACGTCGATCACCTCTCCCTCCGACGTCCCCGGAGCTGGCAACTCCGAGCCGTAGACCTTCCGCAGCGCGCTCGAGATATCCACCTGCACCTGCACCGGGCCCCCATCCGCGCCCACCACCTCCTCCTGCCGCCGATCCGTCGCCATCCCCGTGCTCAGCCGCCCCAGCTTGCTCGCCACATCGAGCAGCTTCGCGATATCCCCGCCACTCCACCGCACATCCGTCCGATTCAACAACTCCTCCGCCTTCGCCAGGCACCGCAGCGCCATCGCATGCTCCGCCTCCTTCAACTCCTCCTGCCGTTTCGCCCATACCACCGCCCGTTCCCGCGTCACCACCAGCGCCATTTCCCGTTCCTGCGCCGCCACAAACCCATCATACTCCGCCGCCCTCTCCACCCACCCGAACCCCTCTGCCCACCTCCGCAGAGTTCCGACGCTTTTTCGCAGGTTCACCGCCGCCTGCTCCTGCGACCGCTGCACCCCCAGCCGGAGATACTCCACGAACGCCGCGTAAGCCTTCGCCGACTCCCCGGGCTGCCTGTCCCAACACTGCGCCATGCCGCATTCCCTCTCGCCCGTAACCGCCTGGGTCAAGTCTCGAATCCACTCACTGGACCCGCTGCCAGGTCGATTTCCGGAGCCACGTCCACTGCCAACTTCTCCATCCCTCTCTCTCCCTACGGGAGAGAGGGAGAATTGGCAGTAGTGGCAGCAACCCCAAAAAACGAGCGAATTGGCAGTAACCGGAAGCTTCTGTAAGTGCCTATTGTTATTGAATCTTACCGCCTGAGAATCCACTGCCAATTCTCATCGATACGCACAGAGATTTGGCAGTGACTTCCGGATAAAGAGATTTGGCAATAAATGTAAACGCGGCTAAAGAACTGTCAGCCAGCCACTTCCGTTATTCCATCGCGGAATGGTTCCTCCGGTTCCGAAGAACGCTCAGTCAAGCGCGGGACCCCATTCGACAACCAGAATGCGGCGGGATAGTCTACTGAAGATGAACCCTCCGACCACTGCGGACCGACTTTCCGCTCAGAATGACACGGCGACACGGAAAATAGGTGCCGACCCCTCTATCGAAGCCCTTAGAAAGGCGGCTAAGGATGCGATTGGCGTCTCGATTCTCCGGCTGCACGCCGCGACCTTGGATGCGACGCGCGCAGCCCCCCTTGATGCGCTAGGGGGTGCTGCCGATGCCGGCCCCAAAAGCGGCATCTGACCTCACTGCTGCAGCGCGAGGAACTAGGTCTGCAGTAGAGACCTCCCGTTATCTCATCGCTGTCGGTGCAGGCGCCGTTTCCTTGCTCAGCTCCACCGCCACTTCCCAGCCGCGGCTTAGTTTGAATCGAACACCTTTGACTCCCGCCGAACCCTAATCAGACGGAGGATACTGAACAAGACCAAGCCACCCGCCATTGCCCAGAAGGTCAGCACCAAGGGTGGCACCCGGCGCTCCGAAGGCTCCGCAAGGGGCGAATAACTTGTCAATCCTGCTGCTTCAGGAATGGCCAGGGCGTGCGTGCAATGCAAACCATACGCGACAAGCAGGACGATAGACCCGATGCTCACCCACGGCTGTTTTGGGGTAAAAATCTGAATCAACCCGACCACCACCATCCACACCCCGACAAACGCGATGAACGTCTCGCAGGCAGTAATTAGGAAGTCAGCTCCGTACAAGAAATTTGAAAGTGCGAACCCTTTCCCCTGAAGCACGTACTGGTTCGGATCCATATTGCAATCCTGCCGACCGCAAAACGCAATTCAAGGCGGAAATCCCGGGAATCGCTTGGGCCAGGCCCTGATTTCATCAGCCCTCGCCAGAGAACAGCCCACGCCAACTCAGGGGGTGGACGGGCACTTTTCCTTTGCGCGAATTCCCGTCTTCCTGCAAAACAACCATCGTTATGGCTTTAATACCCCTCCAGCCCAAAGCGGGCATTGTAACCTTAGGCACCGGCCTTTTACTGTCTATTGCCTCTGCCGCGGCAAACAACTACATCGTTCTCCCCATCGAGGGAGACGGTTCTTTCTTCGCGTCCCAAGGAGCCAACGTTCCCAAGGGGCACTTTCACGGGACGATCACCTACCTGGATATACCCGACCCGCAGTCGATCAACCCTGTAATCGTAGGCACCGTTGATGGATATGGGTTTCAGTTCACCAATGTGGGCGGCTTCATGGAGCTATTCGACGCTCAAGTGGATCCAATCACAGGCAAGTTTCGGAGCTTCGGCGGGACCACGATCGCCGCTGGCTCCCGTTCCGATTTTCATCCTGTCGGCTACGAATACCAGAATCACTTCACTCTTCAGTTCGACTCAACAGGCCACGGCTCGTTCGATTGGACCGCGACGTACTTAAATTCCCCGACCGACGAAGTAACGGACGCCGCCTTTGCCACCGGCACTTTCGGACCGGTTCCCGATGCGGGCTCCACCGCGCTGCTGCTCGGGGCCTCAACACTTGGTCTTTGCTTCCTCCGGAGGCAAGGGCGTGCCGAAACACAAGCTTGACCTTCCCGGCCTGCGAATAGCCGAGCACCCGGGTAGCTCCTTCGACGCTCCCGCTATCTCATCACTGTCCTCCCGAGCGCCGTTCCCTTCGGCCTTGGGTCTGATTGGGCTCTCCGGACGTTCTTCCCCCGGCTCCGTGAGACATTCGGCCGTCCTCGGTTCGGGCCCCACGCTTCCCCCCTCCACCCCGCCGAAGCGTGGAACCCGCCCCTGCGGGTGCCGAAAGACTCACTCCGCCCCCTGATTCGAGACCGGGCCTGAAGAATTCCTCAGCCCCGGTGCACTAAACGCGCCCTGCCGGCGGCCATTCCTGCGAGCAAGCTCGCGTAGAACGACCCTTCTTTTGAGACGGCCAAAAGAAGCAAAAGCCGGAGGAGCGAAAGGTCGCGCCAGCGATCGGGAACGCGACGGGAGAGCGCGCCGGGGCCATCAGTCACGCCAGCCGGCCGCCTCGGCCGCACGGATGCCGGCTGGCCAGCCGGGAGATCCTGGCCTTGGCGGCTGACATGCCTGATGCGTGCGCAGGGAACGCATTCCTGTTCGCGCCTGGAAGCGAGCCGAGAACCTGGGGGGCTCGTTCCAGGCGCTCAAAGAACGCCCGCTTTCGCGCGAAAACCTTCGAAAAAGTGAACAACTAAACAGAATATTCCGTTGCGTAATATTACACGCAAGAGTAATATTTTTGCGCAATGAAAACTGACACCAACCCCGCGGCCGCTGGCGCTAACCAGCTCCCGCAAGACACCCCCACGCCGGGGCCATCCACAGTGATCGTATTCTTTCCCACCGGCATGCTCTGGCCAAAGGTCTTGAGATGGTTAGACGCTCACAACCTGCCAGCCGAAGACGCCACCATCGACCGCACGCGTAATTGCTGGATCTACATCCAGGGCCACGACGCCCGGCTGCAGGAGGCAGGAATATGAGCCGCGCCCTCGCACTCCAGGCCCTCGCCCTCGCCGCCGGCGTTCCCCGGCCTGATTCACCCGTCCCGCTCCCCATCCGCGCCGATTGCGCGGACGGCAAGTGCCGCCAATGCCACAGCTGCCGCGGCACCCTCAAAGTCCCCGTCATGATCCGGATCCGGAAGGAGGCCCAGCCATGACCCCCGGCAAGATCGCCACCATCAACCGCCAGCTGGAGCGCGCCACACCGCAGGAGCAGAGGGAATTCCTCTACTATCTCCTGGGCTGGCTCGAAACCGCCGAAGGCCAGGGGAACATCCACCCCAACACCGTCACGGGGATCGAATGCGCCGCCAAGTCCACCGTCAACCGACACGCCCAGCCCCAGGAGACCTCGCGATGATTGCCTCCGTTACCCTGCGGTTCCGCATCCCCCAATCCGCCCTGGACCTCTACGCCGCCGCTGCGGCCGCCGAGATCCTCGGCACCCCGGCAACCACCGGCAAAGGCCGCTACATCTACACCGTCGATTGCGAGACCTTCGATCCCTGCGAAGACGCCATCGCCGCCGAAGGCGAAGCCGTTTCCCACTGGAACCGGACCCTCCGGCACGACCTGCTCGACGTCCTCACCCAAGACGAAGTCGACACTTTCGAGGACGCCCTCGACATCCTCATCCAGCAAGAGCCCGACGACGACGCCCACGAACACCGGGACAACTACCAGCGAGCCGCGTTCGGCTGGGGGAGGGCAGCATGAAATTTCTCCGCACCGAGCGTGTCCACACCCGGCCCCGGCTCACACCCCGGAGACTCGCGGCCGCTCGACGGTCCATCCACCGCGAGCTTGCGGCCGTGCCGCTCTTTCCGGAACTCGTCCAGACCACACGGCCCGAAGATCGGATCGCCGAGCGAGACGCTGAGTTCGCCCGCCACTGGCAGCGCATCCGCGACTTTAGAGCGGCCACTTGGCGCCGGTGCCGCGCAGAAATCCGCACCCTGCCGCTCGCCCGCAAGACCCAGGTCCTCGCCCACTGGCAGGCCGGAATCTACCCCGCCGATCCGGGCTACCTTGCGGATCTCCTGCACACCCTGAGCCGGCATCCCGACCACATCACCGAATACTGGAGCCAGCTCGATCGGGTCAAAGCCATCGCCACGGCTTCGCGTCAGGAGGCCGCATGAGTGCATTTACCGTCACCTGCGGTCATTGCAGCCACCACGGCGAGCTTGCAGTCTTTACGGCCACGCCACTCCGTGGCGACCTGCCTCCGGGCCAATTCCAATGCCCGAGCTGCAAGCGCGCCTGGAGGATCGTGCACGGCCGGATCTACACCGCCAAAGACCGGCGCGGCAAATTCATCGTTAGCGAGCCGAACAAAATCATCCCCGCGGAGGCCTTGCCGTGAAACTCCGTCACACCTTGGAGAAAGCATTCTCCATTTCCTTCATGCGATTGCGGCGCGTCCGTCACAAGGAGTTGCTTGGTAGCTGAAGCGGATTAAAATCTTTGCGGTCAATGAGCAAGCCGTGGGGTGTCTCCGGGAGGGGCTTGCAAGTGGGCAAATAAATCTATTCCCATCCGAAACTTCACCCAATGGGCAGTTTCGATCACATAAACAACTTCCCGTACCCGTTGATAGTGGAAGAACTTCCGGATGGACCGCCGCGTAAAGTACCCGCCAGCAAGGACGCCTGCACTCCAAATTGAGAGGACCACAGACAATTGAGGTATTGGAAAATCCGATTTCCCGCGAAAGAGCACAATTCCGAGAGAGATCGTTAAGCCTACCAGTGCCATTCGCTTTAGCCATCCGGCGGCGAACCACACCGAGGACATTAGTCGGATGTGCGCTTCAGTCCGAATGGTCTCTCCGCAATGATCGGGAACGGTAAGATTTAACCTGATTTTGAGGACGTTGATAAACATCTTGGAACGGTTTTGGTGCGTTGTCGGGTCATTGCCCTGCCAGGGGATGTGGTTCGACAGGTGGACCAGACCTCGCCCGCTCAAATATTCGTGAAGAAACAAATAGGGAAACTGAACGTCCATTTTTCGGTAGCTGAGGATCAGCGATTCACTCGTTGCGCAGATTTTTCGGATGATGCGGTTACGCCAGGAACCCCATCTGCCCCGAGGTGTCTTTGAAAATCGGTTGCAAAAGGAGGTAACTCTGTTGGCCAAGTTCTGCAATTTCGCGTTCCAGTCGCTGCCTTTGACGGGTTGTACAGCTGAGATACTCTGGTCAGACTTACTAGATGTCGAATAAACGAACTGTGCGCTCGCGTAGTCGGGATTCTTCGGGTCGGCGCGATAGGCAAGGTTTCCAATCACATATGACGTAAAGATGAAGCAGACCAAGAACTCCCAGCGAAAGGGTTCAATCGCATCCTTAAGCGAGATGGAGACTGGAGGTGCCTTCCCCTGCCATGCAGAGGTCAGCAAAAAGAACAGCAGCACCCCAGAAAGTCCGATGGTCACTACGCTCATCGCCGTGAAAACCAAGCCCGGCACCAAACTGCCCATGAAGTCAACAAACACATCACGCAAGATAGCTCGCCTCGAATCACCAAACTCGCCGTGGTTTGGCCGGCGATTTCCTTCATGCGCTTCCATGGAAACCTTAGCTGTTAGGGATTGGGTGAACTCTACAGATCAGAAAAATTGATTACAATCAGAATCTATGCGGCTTCACCTGCGATGTCCTTGCCGGCCGGACCCCCGAAGCAGTGAAGCAAAGGGGAAACTCCGTTCCGAAGAGGGTGGCGAAGCTCGGCCAATCCGCCATTCGCTGCCTCCGAACACGGCCAAGGGGGCTAAGGGCCCCCTTGGAACCCCGCGCAAATCCTCCAATTTTCGACGCCAATAACTCAGCGTCCTAATCTCTGCTCAACGCCCCTCCAGGTCCAAAATCGCCCGCCAGATCCGCACCCCGGCCGGCGTCAAACTCCCGCACAAGATCCGCAGGCGAAACCGGCTCCACCGTCAGCCGTTCGCGGTACCCCAGCTTCGCCAAAAACATCGTCCACCCCCGGATCCCGCCGTTCGGCTGCCGGAGCCAGGCCGTCTTCAGCGCTGATGTATGGTCCCTGAGAATCGGCTCAATCACCGAGCGCGCCTCCAGCTCCGTCGGGATAATATGCAGAAGCCTCGCCTCCCGCGCCGCCTTCAGGGCAATAGCCAAGTACGCCGCAAGAGTTCGATCCTTGCGGAACAGATTTGTGTCCAGAGTGAGCTTTGCCTCGTCCAAGACGTCCTTGGGGGCGAATAAACCAAAAGGCCCTCGGACCGTCTATAAAAATGAATCTCTAAAGAAAATCGAATGATCCCAGCTCCACAACTCGGCCCTAATGCCTCAGTTATCCAATCTGGACAAAAACACCTTGCAACGAGGACCCGGGCTTCAAAATCGCCGCATCAGAATACCGAGGCGGATCAACTTTGCTCTACCAGATTGGCAATTCGTGTTTAGCGCATTGTCCACTCAAACGCTTTCACCATGAGCGGCTCAATTTGATTCAACACAGCGTGGAACTTAGTGCCGATCGTAGCCAGGGAGGTCAGCCCGCTGGCGGTTCCCTTCAGCATCGCCAGCGCGCCTTTCGCCTCCTTTTTCGCAGCCGGCTCCTTTGGCCGCTGCACCGCTGCCTCCAGTTTGCTGATCGCGTCCTCAGCCACATCGCAATCATCGACGCTCGCGCCTTGACCGCGCGCCTCCGTAATTACCCGGCGCAACTCCTGTAGAACCTTGAGCAGCTCCGCCGTGTTGCCGCCGTTCAGCTGTGTTTGATCCCCTAGGTTCGCGTGATCCCCAGTCGCGAGACGGCTCCCGGTAATCGTCGTCGCATGAATACTTCGATCATCTCTCATAACTTTTACCTCGTTGAACACCTGGACATGCGGCCGCCCCGGTTCCCCGGCCGCGGCTTGAGCCCGTGCTCGCGCCGCCGCATCGGTGACGCCGTCAAGCCACTCCCGTACGTTGACATCGCCAACATCGTTGGGCAGCCAAATGGATTGGACGCCCTTTTTTTCTGCTTCGAGCAGAGCTTGAAATGAATACGGCTCCGCCTCCGGCTTGCCCGGTGGGAACGTCCGTTCCTCCCGTACCAACCCCTCCCGCTCCCGACAGATCACGTGCCACTCCGCCCGAATCTGATCCAGGACACTCACCCGCGTGCGTCCAACGCCTCCCACCGCTATCCGCACCCTCCGCTCCTTCGGATGCGCCGTCACCAGAAACTCGTGCCCCTGCAACCGTCCATAGATTCCCAGCCTCCACATCGACTGCACCGTCGCCTTTCCGTGCATCGCCACGATAAATCGCGACATCAAGCTTGTTGGCAGAATCCGCGGAAAATAAATCTCGAACCTCAACGCGTCTGCAATCACGTGATTGCCGTCCGATTCCTGGTGAGGCAGCGCATTCGGCACCAGATACTCCATCACGCCATTCCGCGACCCGAGCGGGTACGCCAGCTTAAAGCTCAGCATCATCTGCAGGATAAACCGCTGCGCTTGCCCTGGGTACTTCGCGGCGTGCCGGGAGGCGGACAACTGCTCTGCCAGGAGCGCTTCATCGAGCACCCCTTTCCGCGCGCTCAGCTCCTTGCACAGGACGACCGCGTAGACCCCCTCCGTCACCCACCGCGGATTCAGGATATGCGTCTCCTCAAGCGGCAGCCTTCTTCCATAATTGAGCATCGTCCCCAAATCATTGAGCAAGTTGGCCAGCACCCGTTGCTCCTCGGGATTCGAGACCAGGCAGTCATTGCAGATCTCCACGAATCCCTGATAACTGAGATAATCCTTCCCTCGCTTCTCCAGCTTTTGCTTTGCCGCCATCCACCGCTTCGGCAGGCGGTAACTCACGTGCTCGAGGTTTCGCACCGTTTCCTGAATCAGGGTGCCAAGCCGCTCGCGATTATCGGGCGTTCCTGGCCTCGGCGCGCAAGTCACCGGCACAAAATCGACGAGTTTGGGGTGCAGTTTTTTCAAATCTTGCGCGTCGTTAATCAAATGCGCCCCCTCATCCTGCTTGCTCAGAGCGACGATCACCGGAGCCTCCGGTGCCACCAGATGAATCAAATCGAGCCAGTAATAAAGTCCAGTCGACGCCGCCTGGTCGTCCCGCGGCGAGAAAACCAGCAGGTACACGCTCCGCTCCGACAAAAAAAACTCGTGAGTCGAATGCTGAATTTCCTGCCCGCCAAAATCCCACACATTGACCCGAATCTCCTGTCCCCCATTCCCCGGCACATTCCACTGCGCAATATCGATCCCCTCCGTCGTCTCGCGGCCCGGCCGAAACGTCCGATTCCTCAAATACTCAATCAACGAGCTCTTGCCATGCCCTCCCGGCCCCACCACCAGCAACCGCACCTCGTTGGTCGGAACCACATCACCGTTCGCCAGATCGCGCAGGTACGGAGCCAGCTCTTTGGGATTCCTCGGCTTTAACTTCCTCTCCTCGGTCAACCCAATATTTCCTGCACCATAAACCTGATCAGCGGTTGGACCGAGGAGCTCGGGAGGAATGCCTAGCCCCTCGTTCCCATGCAAAAACAGCGTGTCGAGGGCGCGAGAGGATGCCACCAGCAAGCCGAGGCCGTGGCCGATCCTGGTCAGACGATTGTTCGAGAGATTCAAAACCCTCAGCTGTTCCAGTCCGTCCAGGGTGTCTGGGAGTGCCGAGAGTGCGTTGTCGGCTGCGTCAAGTAGCTGTAAACTGGAGAGCTCTCCGAGGGAGTCCGGGAGCGTCGTGAGCTTACTGCCAGAGACGCGAAGCCTTTGAAGATTCTCCAGCCGACCGAGAGACTTTGGGAGCTCTGTGAGCGGGTTGTACTGCGCGTTGAGTTCCCGCAAGTTCGTCAGTTTACAAAGAGACTCCGGAAGAGTCGCAATCTCGTTGTTAGGAATCTCGAGCCTTTCCAAATTCGCGAGCTCTCCCACGGAATCCGGGAGCGCCGTGAGCAGGGTTCCAGCTGCGTAAAGCTCCACTAAGTTTGTGAGCCGCCCTAGAGTTCCCGGAAGAGCAGAGAGTGGATTGTTTCCAACGTCAAGCCGCCGCAAATGTGTAAGCTGGCCCAGGGACTCAGGGAGGGCTGCGAGTTCATTGTTGAAGACGTTAAATTCGAGTAGCCCTTTAAGCTGACCGAAGGACTCCGGGAGGGCGGTAAGGCAGTTGTTATAGGCGTTGAGTTCCCGCAAGGTCGCGAGCCGGAACAAAGAATCCGGGAGCGCCGAGAGCCGGTTAGCTCCGATGTCAAGCCGCCGCATTTGTCTGAGCTGGCCCACGGAGTCCGGGAGCGATGTGAGCTCATTTTGCACCGCTTCGAGCAGCCGCAGATTTGTGAGCAAGCCGATGGACTGCGGGAGCGTTCCGAGCCGGTTATTGGAAACATAAAGCTCCCGCAAATCCTTGGCCCAGCCGAGAGACTCCGGGAGCACTGCGAGCGAGTTGCCGACCGCGTAAAGCAAACGCAACCCCCGGATCTGTCCGATCGCGTCGGGAAGGATTACGGGGCCACGTCCCGCGAGGTCCACGGCTTCCAGTTCGTCTCGTTGATCGACTTCGAACGCCGGATCGCCCGTCAGCCATGTCAAAAACCTGAGTAGTTCGGTGTCAGCCATGTCCTTCTCCGCTCCGGGAGGCTAGCAGCGTCCTCCCCCCGTGCAAGCGTGTCGTATTCCGAGCCACCGACCCGGCAACCGCCCGGTCGAAAGCCGAAACCTGGAGCCCGCCTATCCTCCGTCACCGGCGGCTGACGAACGTCGACCTAACCAAAGGCCCGAACTCGGAACACCCGTCCTCATCACGGTTACCGCGTAGCCCGACGATCGCCGCCACCCGCGGATCCGTCTCCTGGACCCACCGCCCCTTCAGCTCATACTCAAAGCCGGCGTCGATCCTGGACGGAAAAACCAAGTACCCCTGGCCGAGCCGTTCCACTTGCCAGTAACCGTGATCGAAGCGCACCAGCTTCACCAGATCGCCATGATGCAACCCCGCCGGCAAACTGTAATGCACTGCATCCGTCACCCGCACCACATCCCCCGGCCTCAAACGTCGCATCCTGCACGTCACCCGAAAACGTTGTGCCCGCTTCCGTAACCAAGCAAGCACTCGCGCAGCGACAAGAGACCCCCTCGCAGCCAGGCGCTCACCAAAAACGGGATTCGATAGAACGATCTCGGTTTCACCCGAAGATTGGCAGTAGGCTGGCAGTAAAATCCAAAAAACTCGCAAAAACGGCCACAAAAACCTCCGAAACCGGCAGGTTCGAATCCTGTCGCTCCGACCATTTTTTCTTCACTCGTAGTTTTGGATCGGAATTTTTCCTTGTTGCCCATCCCTGAAACCGGGAAGCGCCATGAGGTAATGGATTCTGGCTGATCAGGCATTCCCTTATTGTGGTTAGGCGGCGTATTTGGAATGTTGCGATAACTCGAAAAAGGTGCCGCCTATGAAAGTGTCTGCCAGGATCGAACGTCGTCAACGCACGCATCTCGAAATCGCCATGTCCGCCGCGGTCTCAGCGGGCTTGGCGGCGAACGAAGCCGCCGCCCGTCGCGAGATGGAGGAGATTTTGGAGAAGCATGCCCCGGCCTTGAAGGCGCAATGGCTTCGCCAGCGGGGCGGCGGGATCAAGGGCTGGCTCTGCTTCCTGCGCACTTACGGCTACCAGGAGCGCCTCGTGGTTCAGCGGATTCGCGTGGCGCAGGCCGAGGGCGAAGGGGTGGATCGGCGGACGTTCTCGGAAGCCGAGAACGGGCATTATCAGCGGGTCGAGTAGCGCGCCTGCCAGTTGCCTCGAGCGGCTTCTCCGCCGAGGCAGCTGCTCTTTTTCTCCGCTTTGGCTGGCGGCAAAAAACGGTTCGGACTTGGCAAATCCCGAACAGCCTTTTTTCTTAACCTGCAGCAAAGTTGTAATAGGACTCAAGAGAACAAAAGGAGCAGGTTATGAATGCGCTAACAAGATGGAATCCATTTCGGAGCACGGCCTGGGATCCTTTCAAGGACCTCGAAGAATTCGAACAACGACTCGCTTCAACAATGGGCCGGATCATGCCGAAGCCCAACGGCGAGGAAGCGATCACCACAACAGACTGGGCGCCGCTGGTTGATATTACGGAGGACGAAAAGGAGTTCGTCGTGAAGGCTGAGTTGCCGGGCCTGAAAAAGGAAGAGGTCAAAGTCACGGTAGAAGAGGGAGTGATGACGATTTCGGGCGAGCGGAAGGTGGAAAAGGAAGAGAAGACCCGAAAGTATCATCGTGTGGAGAGGGCCTACGGGAAATTTGAGCGGAGCTTTACGCTGCCGGAGCAAGCCGACGGCGCGAAGATCACGGCGGAGTTCAAGGATGGAGTGCTGCAGGTGCATCTGCCGAAGCTGGAGAAAGCCCCGGCTAAATCGCAGGAAGTTAAAATATCCTAACGAAAGGAGCGGTTATGAAGGCGCAACGCCTATCAACCCGGGACGTTCGTGAAAACCGATGCGAACGGGAAGAGAAGCTGGGCCAGGCGCTTGAGACTCTGCCCGGGAAGACGCTCCGGGACCGGGATTTGCGTGCGCGCTCCTCGAAGCCGCGCAACTTTCCGGCTCGCGGCAATACCGGCCCCGAATTGCCCACCGCCATTCTTGTCGGCGGCCTTTCTATTCGGAACCGAAGCTGCCGCTTTCAACTGCACGCCCCCGGAGCCATGCAGGTATCCGTCGCGGGAACGTTCAACAATTGGAGCCCCAGCGCCACCCCTCTCGCCAAAGGCACGGACGGGGAATGGCGCGTGGAGAAACAGCTCGAGTCGGGCGACTATGAGTATCGGTTCGTAGTTGATGGCGTCTGGCAGGATGATCCCAATGCGCAGATGGCCGTGCCGAATCCGTTCGGCAGCCAGAACTCGGTGGTTTCCGTTGGTTGAGCTGTACTGGCCTGAGCCTTGAGAAGCTTTTGGCTTCTTTCAAGGCGGCAACACAGGGCAAAGCGTCGTTTCGCGAGAGCGAAAAGGCAATCGGCGCTTTGCTCGTTTGTCTGTCCGCTCAGAATCGAGGCCCGCCGGGCGCGGCCAGAATGCCCGGGCCGCGACCGAAAACCCTGCGTTACTTCAGGTTGATGAACACGTAGTTGCTGCTGTTGTCCGGCAGAATCACGATGATCTTGTAGATGCCCTTCGGCGCGCTGGACGTGTCCCAGTTCACGTGCCAGTCGTTCTGGTAATCCGCGGTAAACGACTGTTCGCTGATCATGGCGCAGTTGCTGGACCAGCGCTGGATTTTCACCGTTGGCTTCGGAGTGCCGCTGGTGCTGGTGATGTAGCTCGAGCCGCACTTGAAATCGAATTTGATCGGCACGGAACTCCCTCCGTTCACGTTCCTGGCAATATTGGCGCAAGTCCCTCCGGAGCCGTTGATGGGCGAGTAGAAGCCCACGAAGGTGTATCCTGAGATCGTTACCTTCTGATTGGCTGTGGAGCTGTTTCCGGCCGCGTCAGTAAATGTCCAGGTTACCACGGTGGTTCCGGGTTGCGTGATCGGGAAGGCGGTGGCCGTCCGGCCGGTGACTGTTCCCGAGCAGTTGTCGACCGCGGGCGGGGCGGTCAGCGTTACCGGGGTCCCGCAGGAGGCATTTACGTCAGCGAGGCTGGGCGCGGCCGGGGGCGCGGTGTCCGCCACGATCACGGTTTGGTTCTGCGTGGCAATGTTTCCGTTTCCATCGTTGTAGGTCCAGACCACCGTGTAAGTGCCTTGGGCAGTGTAGCTCCGCGGCGACGTGGTCGTGCCCGCGAGCTGGCCGCGGCAATTGTCCGTCGCGGTTGGCGTGGTCGTCACCGTGGCGGAGCATTGTCCCTGAATCACGGGCAGCGACGCGAGGTCGGGCACTGGAGCGGTCTTATCATCCACGGTTACCGTGAAACTGCAGGCGGCCACGTTGCCGGAAGCGTCCTGCGCGGTGTAAGTCACCGTGGTGGTTCCCACCGGGAAGAAATCCCCGGGGTGGTGGTCGGCGGTGAAACTGCCCAGGCTGCACGAATCTGAGGCTGTGGGCTCAACCCAACTCACGTTCTGTCCGCATTGCGTGGGCAAGCTGTCCACCCGGATGTTCCCCGGACAGCCGGAAATAACCGGCCGCTGAGTGTCCACCTTGGTGACAATGAAGGTGCAGCTCCCGCTGTCCGCTTGCTCGTCCGTGGCTGTCACAGTCACTGTGTTTGCTCCCAACTGCAATTGGCTTTCGGCAGGGGAATAGGTCACGATAAGGTTTCCGCAGCCGCCCGTTACGGACAGGTCAGGATAGTGATAAGCCTGTCCACATTCGACCGTGGCGGGCGCCGGGCACGTCACTTGAATCGGGTTGCTCTTGGCCAGGCCATCGGTGGTGAAGATGAAATTGTTCAGGTCGGGATTATCCAACGCAAAATAGATAGTGAGCGGACACGCTGCCCCGTACTCGAATGGCCCCACCATCAGGTTCTCAAATTTCAACAATCCGTTCGCTTTGAGGAAATCGGTCGTTTCGTTGTTCGGCGTATTGGGATCGTCCACCGGAATCATAGTTCCCGGCGGAACCTCAAATCCCCGCAACAGAAGCGCCGTTCCCGCGGTGCCTTTCGTAATCACGCTGATCGCGCCCAAACCTGTTTGCGGATCAAAAGCCCCAGGAGGAAGAAGCGAGGACATCGTGAGCGAGGCGCAGTTCGCGGGCCGGACGACCACTCGTTGTTCGATCTCGAGGTTGTCGGTCTTGTCGCCATTGCTCCCAATCGTGCTCGCCTGCCACACATAGCCTGGACCTCCTTTGACCCGGGCGACAGTATTTGCGGACGCTCCGTCCGGCAGGGGCGCGCAGAAAGTATAGCCCGCGGCCGGCACCATCGAAGCGGTTGGCCCGTTGGTGGCGGTGGACCCAACCTTCGCTGCCGCCAGGGTCGATGACGTCACGTTAACCGAGGTCGATCCGTAGCCGAGTCCGTTCATGGCCCCGCTCCAGCCGGCGTGGCTGGATTCGACGCCGAGAAAAAAAGCGCTGAGTGCGGACAGGCCCAGCACTGCGGAGCGCAGGGGATTCTTCATGGTCATAAAATTCTTCGTAGGATCTGGCAGGCGGCTGCAGAATCAAATAACGAGGTCGGGATATGGGATCACCGAGTGGAAGTCGAGCTTGAATCCGTGATTCTCGGAATCTTTTTTCAGGGAGGGGCCTGATTGTTGCGATTATGAAATAAATTCGCTTTTCGCATGAAAGCGCTTGATTGTCGGGGGCTGGTCGACCCGTTTTCTCGGGATCAATGGATCGGGGTCTCTAATCTCCTTGGTTCGGCCGAGAGCCTAGGCTGAGGAGTCGAACCATCCCTTGACCCAGCGCGTCGCCCACCAGAAGGCAGGTTTCGGCGTTGCCGAATTCGTGATGTCCATGCCCCGGATTGGGAGACTCTTCGGGCTTGCGCACAAAATCGTGGGTCTCCACAAACACGACGTTGTCCGCGAATTCGGGTTGCGCGGCCGCCGCGGCTTGCGCCCGTCGGAGCGCGGCCCATTCGTCCGGCGCCTGCACCCAAGGCCCGGTCAGTTCGCCAATGACCACCGGAAGTTTTGGCGCGCCCAGTTCCCGGCGAACATCGCGGATTAGATTCACCAGGTTCGCCTCGTACTGGGGCACGCCTACTTTCGGGGAGGCGCCGTCGTTCCAACCTTGGTACCAGACGAAACCCGCGAGTTCGCATTCCCCGCCGCCGGACTCCGGGAAATCCTTCTTCAGGTTGGCCAGTCCTTCGCGCACTTCGGCCAGCATCTTTTTAAAGTACGGCCCCACTTTCCCTCCGGAACTCGGTGGGCGGAAATCTTCGTAGAGGCTTTTCCCGCCCCAGGCCGTTTTGATCAACAGCACCTGGTTGGTGCAGTAATCGCCGAGGACATGGCCAAATTGCAGTTCGGGGCCGAAATGATGCTTGTCGCCGTAAACGGTGAAGCCGATTCCCAGCGGCCCGGCCAAAAGCGGTTTATCCTCGCGTTGGTAACGCACCCAGACGTCGCGGCGCACCGCCCAGTTTCCGGATGCGTCTCGCAAGTGTGGGAACCGGCCCGCTTTGTCCGGGAGGCTCATGAACTGCGCCAGGGTTCCTTTGCCCTCGTTGTAGTCCTTCCCGTCCAGGTCCGCCACCGCCTGCCCCTCCATGTTCGATTGTCCGGCGAGGATGAACACCTTCACCGGCCCAGGCGCCGCGCTGGTGGAATTCGGAGCGCTCGCGAGCGCAAGCAGGACAAGAGGCAGCAGCAGGCAGTGGAGCAATCGGGGGCAGGGAGCTTTCACTTGTCGAGCATCCTTGGCCGTCGCAGCCGATCCTGCAAGCCCTGTTTCCGCCGGTCACCGTCGGACGACTCGCAGAAATCGGTTCGAATTGAGCAGGAATTCAAACTCGGTCTTTACCATCTCGAATGCGAATCCGTGCAGCTCAGGATCAGCCAGCAGCTTCGCCACGTAGCTGCTCTCTTCCGCTTCGAACGTCACGGTCGGATAAATGCGCAACTCGCCGCCTGTCACCCGCATCAGCTCCACGATCGAATCGCGATGGAATTCGTAGCTGAACTTGTCCTCGTAGGCGAAGAGCAGGTAGGAAACCAACGACAAGTCAAAATGGCGATCGGGAAAGGGCAGGTTGGGCAGCAATCCAGGCACATAGCGCAGCGACCGATGCTGCGCGTAGTCCGGCAGAAACGTCTGCAGGGCGCGGGAACGCAACTCCCGCATGTGATCCGGGTCCCGGTAAAAATCCCAGCGATAGGTCGGCAGCCCATGCACGATGTTGTAGACGTGATTCAGGTCCGGCTCGGCCTGGGCTCGGATGCTCGCGGGCGTTCGGTTGTAAATCGGATCGCACGAAGTTGCCACGATTCCCAAGGCGTTTGCTTCCGCGCAGAACGAGCTGACGCCGCCCGCCACGTCGAGCACGCGCTTGCCTTTCCACGCCTCCGGATCGATCAGGAAATAGCGGCGGTACTCGTCCCAAGTGCGCCCCAGGAGCACCACCCGATCCAGTTGCATGCCGCGCTTGCCCGTCATTTTACTCCGGCTCGGAAACGGGCGGCCAGCCCTGGGCCGGTGGCGCTGATGCGCTGGTTCGCGGCGAGGTGCTGGCAGATTTTAAAGATGGTTTCGATGTTGGCTGGCTGCGGCAAGCCCGCGGCGATCTCTTCCGCCGCGTGCGCTTGAGCGGGATTCTTCGCCAGGAACGCCAGCACGGCCGCCTGGGTCTGCAAGACGATCCCGGCCGCCTTCTTGCCGGCTTCAACCCCCGGTTGATGATACGCATTGATGTTGACCAGCGTCGCATACAGCCCGACGGCCCTCTCGTACAACGCGATGAGCACGCCGACGTGGAAAGCGTCGACCTGTTGGATGGCCAGGGTGATCGATTGCCGGTCGCTTTCCCAGAGCGCCTGGCGCGTTCCGAGATAGAACCCGGTCAGGTAATCTCCGCTGGTCGCCCCTGGTTCGACTTCCATCGAACGGGTCTGGCGGTCTTTGAGCACCTGGATGAACGTGACGAAGAAATTGTTCAACCCATCGCGCAGTTGCTGGATGTAGGCGTGCTGGTCGGTCGATCCCTTGTTCCCGTAGACGGCGATTCCCTGGTTGACCACCTTGCCATCGAGATCCCGCTCTTTGCCGAGCGACTCCATGATCAACTGCTGCAGGTATTTCGAGAACAGTTCCAGCCGGTCCTTGTACGGCAGGATCACCATGTCGCGCGCGCCCCGGCCATCGCCGATGCAATGCCAGGCCAGCGCGAGTTGCGCGGCCGGGTTTTCCGCGAAGCTGTGTTTTCGGGTGACTTGGTCGCAGGCGGCGGCGCCGGCCAGCAGGGCATCGATATCCAGCCCTTGCAGCGCGGCCGGCAGCAGCCCCACCGCCGAGGTTTCGCTGGTCCTTCCCCCCACCCAATCCCACATCGGGAACCGGCGCAGCCAGCCAGCCTTTTCCGCCACCCGGTCCAGTTCGCTTCCCGCGCCGGTCACAGCCACGACGTGCCGGGCGAATTTTAGGCCCGCCGCTTCGTAGGCTCGCTGGGCTTCCAGCATGCCGTTGCGCGTTTCCTTGGTGCCGCCTGACTTTGAAATCACGATGCTGAGCGTATGGCCCAGGTCCGCTCCGATCTGGCCAAGCACCTTGTCCATCCCGTCGGGATCGGTGTTGTCGAAAAAGCAGACTTGCATGCGATCCGATCCCGGCTGTCCGAGCGCGTGCGCAACGAATTGCGGGCCGAGCGCCGATCCGCCGATTCCGATCACGAGCAATTTGCGAAAGACCCCTCGCTCGCCTTGGACCGCGCCCGAGTGCACCTGGTGGGCGAAACTCTTGACCGCGGCGATGGTTTCTTCGATCTCTTTGCGCAGGTCTGAGGCCGGGGCGAGGGCCGCGTTCCGCAGCCAGTAATGGCCTACCATGCGCTTCTCGTCCGGATTGGCGATGGCTCCGCGCTCCAGCTGATCCATGGCCGTGAAACTCTTTTGCAGCGCGGGCGCCATGCGGTTCAGATAGTCCGCGTCCAGGCGCGTCCGGCTCAGGTCGGTGGAAAGGCCGATCGACGGAAATTCCGTGTAGAACTGCTTAAAACGATCCCAAAGTTGTTCCGCTGTCGTGTTCATGTGTTCTGAGCGCCACTGCGCTGAAAATTCTTTGGGCGCGGGCTTTTCTGCCGCCCCCTCCGCACATCTTTAGCACTCTTTCCGGTTCCCTCCAGCGCTTTCTCCTTTCGGAAAGGCGTTCCTCCTTTGTAAAAAGAGAGGCATGGCACGACGACGCTCGACCAGCAAAGAACTGTTTGCCACCCGGCCCCCGCTTCAGCGGATGTTGCAGATCCATTCCGCGATTCAGCAGGGCAAGTATCCCAATGCCAACACGCTGGCCCGAGATCTGGAGGTCAGTCCTCGTTCGATCGCTCGCGATATCGATTTCATGCGGGATCGGTTGCAGCTGCCGCTGCGCTACGAAGAGATCCGCCACGGCTATTACTACGAAGGGGATGTGAGCAGTTTCCCTTCGCTGACGATATCGGAGGGAGAACTGTTCGCCCTCGCCGTGGCCGAAAAAGCCCTCCAGCAATATCGCGGCACCAGTTTCGAGAAACCCCTCCTCAGTGCGTTTAAGAAAATGAGCGACAGTCTGCCTGAGTCCATTTCCCTGAATCTCAGCGACTGGAGTGAATCCGTCTCTTTCCGCACCAGCGCCGAGCCGATCCTGAATCTGGAAAACTTTGACAAGCTCGCCCGAGCCACTGCCCGGTGCGAGCAGCTCCGCATTTTTTACCGGAAGCCGCGCCAGAAGAAGGCCGAGGAACGGATCATTGATCCTTATCACCTGGCCAACGTAAATGGCGAGTGGTTCTTGTTTGCCTTCGATCATCTCCGGAACGATGTCCGCACGTTTTCCCCTATTCGGATTCAAAGCATCGAAAAAACCGGGGTCACCTTTCCTCGTGATGATGGCTTCTCCATTCAGGAGGAGCTGCGCAACAGCTTCGGCATTCATACCGGAACCAAGAAGATGCGCGTGGTCATCCGGTTCGACGATGAAGTGACCGACTACATCCGCGAGAAAAAATGGCATGCCTCGCAAAAACTGCGGGAGCTGCCCCGAGGCGGCGTGGAACTCGAGCTGACCCTTTCCAGCTTGGTCGAGGTGGAACGCTGGATCCTTTCCTGGGGCGGCCACGCCCGTGTGGTTGCGCCGAAGGAACTGCGGATGAACATCCGCGCCGCCGGCAAACGGATGGCTGCCGGTTGATTAGCTGGGCGTTTTATTTCAAGGCAGGTGCGGCGTCAATTTCGCCAGCGCCGCCGCCGCGGAAAGGCCCCGGACGAAAAGCGTCTTGTGCCGCGAAGTCTGGCCGCGAGTCAGTTCCACCGCCGAACGGGGAACAGCGAGTAGGTCTGCCAGAAAATCGACCAGCGCCTGATTGGCCGCCGCGTCGACGGGTGGAGCCGTCACGCTGATCTTCAGCTCGGCCCCGTGCAGCCCGCCCACTTTTTGCCGCGAAGCTCGCGGCTGCACTTTCACCGCCAGATAAACTCCTCCAGGCGCTTCTTTGAGATAGGGCGCGCTCACGAGGAGAATTTCTGATAAAGCTGCACCACTGCGGGGCGGAGCACCCCGTTGCTCAGCAGCCAGACCGCGGCCGCCCCCGCCAGCGGCGCCAGGTCCAGCTTCGGAAAGGTCATGAACGACAGCGGCCGCAGGACGATTCGCGCGGTCTGGCTCACGAAGGCCCAAAGCGGATGCGCTCCGAGGTAGATATACAAGTTCAGAAAGTGGAGGCCAAAAAGCGCGATCAACAGCCATTTCCAGCCGAGGAGCGCTGCCAGGGCGAACGCAGTGGCCTGCCCCCAGATCGCTCCGGCGGGCGGGATGCCTGGCAGCAATTGAATGTAGGCGAGCAACGGCAGGGCAGCTGCCCAAGCGGCCGCCGCCAGCAGGCTTGGCAGGGCCAGTTTCAGAGGCCAGGGCAGTTTCCCCAGCCAACCCAACTGCAAGCGGATGAAATGGGGCATCACTTCCGCGTCCGGGGCCGCTCGATGGATCACGTTCAGAAGCAGCATCGCCCCATAAAAGAACCCCAGCGTCAGCGAGAACGTGGCGGTTGAGTAGAGATACATGCGGTCCAGCATGTCGCTCCGCCACGGCAGCGAAAGCGCCAGCAGATCCAGTTGCGGCGTCCAATTGAGTTTGGCTCCGATCGTGTAGTAAAAGCACGGCCTCACCGCCAGGATCAGAATCAAAAGTCCGAGCGATCCGTGGCCGCTGCCCCGCCCCCGCTCCGCCGGCCGGGCCGCGTTCGCCAGGGAGATCGTGGTTTGTGGCCGGCGCGCCACCCGTCCGGAACGCCAGTCAATCCAGAGAAACAGGCCGGCCAGATTCAGGATCGTGTCGATCAGGTTCATTCACCGCGTTCGAAATGCCCGAGACCCGGCCATTTCGCAAACGAATACTGGGTTCACGAGGAGCGGACGCGCATTTCCGCCGCGATGCTCGTGATGATCTCGTCCAGCGGAATCCCCGGTGTGAAACCGGTCGTTCGTTGCAGCTTCTCGATCACTGGCTTCCGCTTGAGCATGTCTTCAAACCCCGGCATGTACGCTTCCTGGTAGGGCACCGTTTGAATTTGCGAACTCGAGCCGAGCCGTTGGATCACACGCTCCGCCAGGGCTCGAATGGTGATTTCGCTCGTGCTCCCGATGTTGAACACCTGCCCGGTGGCGGCTGGCGTGTTGCGCAGCCGCGTCAACGCTTCCACGGTATCCCGCACATGGCAGAAGCAGCGTGTTTGTTCCCCGCTCCCGAAGACCCGCAACGGCTCGTTCTTCAGCGCCGCGCTGACGAAGCGCGGCAGCACCATGCCGTACCGCCCGGTCTGGCGCGGTCCCACCGTATTGAAGAGCCGCGCGATGATCACGGGCAATGCGCGCTCCCGAAAATAGGCCATCCCCAGGAATTCATCCATCAGCTTCGAGCAGGCGTAGCTCCAGCGGCCCAAGTGCGGCGGCCCGATCAGCAAATCATCGTCCTCGCTGAAGGCCGGCTTGCTGCTTTTCCCGTAGACTTCCGAGGTGGAGGCCAGAAGAAGCGGCGTTTTCGCCGCTGCGGCCGCGATCAGGATCGCTTCGGTTTCGGCCAGGTTCGTCTCGATCGTCCGGATCGGCGAGTGCACCACTAATTCCACGCCCACCGCCGCCGCGAGGTGATAAATAAAGCTGGAGCGGGCGCAGATCTCCCGAAGGTCGGTGCATTCGGAAACCCGGCTTTGCCGGATGGCGAGCCGCGGGTGATTCGCGGCCACGGCCAGATTTTTCAGCGATCCGGTCGAGCAATCATCGATCACGGTTACGGCATGTCCGTCGTGCAGCAGGCGCTCGGTCAGGTGCGATCCGATGAACCCCGCTCCGCCCGTCACTAGGATGTGATTTTCTGGCATGCGGCGCCGCTCGTGGGTTAGTTCGGCAGGGCGTTGCAGACCGCTCGCGCCATCTGGTCCCGAAATTCCGGCTGCAAAATCAGGCTTGCTTCCGTCGGGTTCGAGAGGAAGCCTCCCTCCACCAGCACCGCCGGCCGCTTTTGTTCCCGCACCACCGTCATGAAGCGCGCCCGGCGCACCCCGCGATCTCTCCGTCCGGTCGTTGAGATCAGGCTCGACTGCATGCGGGCGGCCAGCAGCAGATTTTGCGCGTCGAATTCGTTGTTCGGGTAAACCCGGCGCATGTCATCCTCAAAATTCCGCGTGACGTTCGACGGAGCGCCCGCTGGAGTCAGGCAATAGGTCTCAATACCCGTTTCGTCCGGCTTTCCGTTCCCGCTGTTCTCCAGGGAGTTGAAATGCAGGCTGATAAAAAGGTCCGCGCGATTCGCGTCGGCGATGGCCACCCGTTCCAGGAGGGGGGTGTCCCGGTCGTCCCTCCGGGTCAGGATTACTTTCCAGACGGTGTTCGCCAGCATCCGTTCCACTCGCAGCGCCCAATCGAGCGACAGGTCTTTCTCCAGCGCTTTGCGCGTCGTGGCGCGCGAGCCGGGATCAGCGCCGCCATGCCCGGGATCAATCACCAGCACGCGGGTCTGCCTCGCCAGGGTCAGGTTGCCCAGGGCCAGCGGGTAGAAATTCTTTTCCACGTCAATCGAGTGCACCAGCACCTGGCCTCGTTCCGGCACCGGCGGGTAAGCCAGCCCGAGATTGATCCCGTTCCACTTGGCAAAGCGCTGTCCGATCATCAGGGTGAGGTTTCCGCCCGGGCCGGTCAATTCCAGCAGCGGTGGATTGGCGTTAGGGGCCGAACGAATTTCCGAAAAGCCGCACAGCTGCGCCCAGCTTGAGAGCGGCAGCTTCCCGTGCGGGAGGGAGAATCTTTCTTCCGGCAGCACGGATTCCGCGTGATCCCGCAGCGCCACGTTCGGGGCCACGACGGGCGGCACCACCACGGTCTGCAGCCCGCCGTCGGGGAAGGCTGGGTGGCCGGCGCCTGACGGCGCGGCGGTTGGATGCTCGATGGCCGGGGCCAGCGGTGTGTTGCGCGGCGTGGGTTCCAGCGCGGTCACATGGGGAGATGGCTTCGGCGGCGTGGGACAGCCCGAGAACGCGAGAAGCGTTCCCAGGGCGAGCGAAAGATTCGCGATCAACAGGGCGGAGCGGCCGAACATCGATTTCAATCTTGCAAGCGTGTGGTCAACAGACAAGCCGGAAGGTGAGGCGCGTTATTTTTGTGCGTTGCTGGGTTCGGCGCCCGCCTCCGTGGCCGGCTTCGATTCAGTCTTTGCTCCCGCGGCTTCGTGATAAAAATGAGCCAACTCCAGCAGGATCGGCTCGATTTCTTTCAGATAGGCCTCCTCCGAGAGCGCCGCTTTGCGCGCCCGCGCCTGCTCCAGTTGCATCTCCAGATCGTTTCGTTTCTTCCGCTGCGGGGGAGAAAGCTTTGCTTCGGCTTCGTTCGGCACGAAGTGGACCTGATGCGCGCGAAATCCGTCCAAGTTCGCCGCTTCTTCGGGCTTCTTCGCCGGACGCACTCCACGATAAAAGCTGGCTGGCGTTCCCTTTCCATCACCGTTGTCGTCGATCAACGCATGTTCGGTCGAGAGCCGCCGTTCTCCCTTGTAGAAATCGTCCACCTGCCGTGACGCCATCAGGAATGCCTCGAGCAGTGAGACCTGGCCGTCCTTGTCCAGGTCCGCCGAGAGATCGGCCATCGCCCGGGCGAAGTATTTGCCGAACCGGGCGTAGTTCTCCTCGAACCCGCTCTTGGTGGCGGTCACGATCATCCGATTTGGCCCGGAAAGCGCATTGATGAACGGTGCGCTGGCCGAACTGGTGTTGATGAACACGATGGGCCGCTGCACTTGTTTCAGGATGGCCGCGCATTCCGTCGCCGAAAGGTCCGGTCCCGCGAGGTTGAATTTCGCGTCCTTGCCATCAAAAGTGCCGTGGCCGACCAGCGCGATCCAAAGTTCCTGGTCGCCCGCCGGTTGGTTTGTCAGGACCGCACGAATTCTTTCTAACTGGTTCGTCTCGCCGGGAAGCGGCTCGATCACCTGGAAGGATTTATTTCCGGCCCGGCAGGCTTGCACCCAATCCTGCACCGTCTCGTTGAACACTTGCCCAAATTCGCTTTCACCGGGCGCGCCCGCCACGATCAAAAGATCGATCGGAGAATTCGTTCCCGCCGCCCGGCTCCCGGCCGGACTGCCGAGCAGCAAAAGGCCGCAGGCCGCGGCTTGCGCCAGGCGTTTCCTCCATCGGCGCGACGGGCGGCCAAGGTGGTTCTGTTGATCCACCCCTCGGCTCATGCCAATCCTTTCACTCGCCGGATGCCCCATTCCGAAACGAACAGCGCGAGCGCGATCGCGAAGACCAGCGGTTTGTGCCAGAGCGGGAAGCTGTAGGTTTCGATCACCGGCGCTTTCTTGTTCTGGAGCTCGCCCGCGAATCGGTCCAGCCGATCGAGGGTCAGCACTTCCCCGCCGGTTTTTCGCGCGATCTCTTCCAGCAGAGCGCGGTTCGGCACGAGCGAGGCAAATTCTTTCGCCAGCGGTTCCGATGCCCACCCGGTTTCCACCTCCGCCACGCGCACCCCGGCCGAATCGTTGATGGCCGCGGACGCACGATAGGCCCCGGGGTCTCGCGGCACGTAAGCAGCCCGATACACTCCCGGTTCTTTGCCGGAAGCCTCGGCGGGCAGGGTGACCACGTTGGTTTTCCCGTCGCTGGTTCGCGCGCTGACCGTGACCTGCACGCTGGCGTTGTCCATCGGTTGGAAACTCTTGTCCCGAGCCCGCACCAGCAGCTCCATCGTGCCGTCGGCGTCGCCGTCCGGCCGGGCCTGCGCGCGGATGTCGCATTGCCGGGCTGCGTCTGAGATCAGCCAGCGCAGCATCTGCCGCCAGCCTTTCTGCAGATCCTCCTGCGCCTTTTCACTTTCAAAACCGCCGCGCCAAAGGTCGCCAATCGCCACCGTGACCGCGCGTCCGTTTCCAAATCGCTGGAAGGCCACCGCGGGATACTGGCGGCCAAGATTGTCCCGCACCGTGGCCAGGACGCTTGCGCCCGGCTTGATGTCACGGAGCTTGTTCAGCACCTGGTAGGAGGGATGCGCCTCCAGTCGGGTCCGTTCCTCCTGTTCGGTGCTCCGCAGTCGGATCCACGGCTGCAGCCATCCTTCCCGGGTCAGGTCGAGCTTGAAAACCTCGTTGTCGCCCTGGCCTTCCGCATCCGGCAGGCGGTCCAGGTAAACGGGCAGCATCTCTCCCACGGGCGTCCGCCCATACTTCCCATCCTGAAACGTATCCACGCCGCCGAGCATCAGGAAGCCGCCGCCGCGCTCCGACACGTAGCGCTGGAGCAGCATCAACTGCTCCGCGGTGAAAAACTCCGATTCCACGTCATCCAGGATCACTCCTTCGAAACCGTAGAGGTCTTCGGCCGTTTTCGGGAAACCGGCGCGCAATTCCTCCTCGTCCTTGGTATTCAGCCGGATCAACACCGGTTGATCGAATCGCTCCGTTTCCTCCTCTCCTTTGTTAAAGCCGCGGAAGAGCGGGTTGCTCGATTCTCCGGCCCTTCCCCGGAACGTGAACTTCGGCTCGCGCCGCGCGATTCGAATGATGCCCGTGAGCTGCAGTTGCGGATCTTCCGACACCGCGCGGTTCATAAACTTGTATTCCCAGTTCGGCCGTCCCGCCACGTAGAGGATGCGGTGCGGCCCTTTGCCCCGGTCCACCGCCAGCAAGCGGGAGTTGTTGAACAAAGTCGCTTCGGCAAGGTTGGTTTTCTCCTGGGCATCCGCGAGTGAAACGCGAAGTTCGTAGAACGAAATTCCCATTTGATCTGGCTTCAGCTCAAAACGCACCGGCAAGTCTTCCCGCGCGCTTTTCGGCTGCAACACTTGTTCCGCCACCGTGCGGCCATCCAGCAGCACCTGCGCCTTGATCTTTTCGCGCGCAAATCCCGCAGCGCTGATCGTGCCCGAAACGGTTACGGGCGCGTCCTCAAAGACGGTTTGGCTCGCACTGACATTCTTTAGCGCCAGATCGGTCAGGTCGGACTCCTTGCCAATCAGCACCGGGTAGACCGGCGGCAATCCGGCACTATCTCCGAATCCTTGGTCGAGATCGGTCGCATTTCCATCAGTGAACAGGAGCACGCCGGCCAGCGGTTGGCCGTGGAACCGTTCTCCGGTGCTCTTCAACGCATGCCCCAGCGCCGTTTCGCGCCCTTCAAAATTCAAGCCGGTAAAGTCTCGCGTGCTCTCCAGCCGCGCGTCGAATTGATATCGGCGCAGCTGGAACAGCTCCTCCAGTTTGCTTTGCCAATGGGTGTGGTCCGAGGTCAGTGCGTCCCTCAGGATTTCGCCGCGGGTCCGGCGTTCGTCCGTGTCCCGCACCTGCAACCCCATGCTGTTATCCGCCAGGATCGCAAAGAGGTTCGCCCCTTCCCGGGGACGGTTCGTGGTCCAGGTCGGCTCAAGTAAAATCGCCAGAAGCAACGCCAGCCCAATCAGTTTCAATCCGGCGGAGAGGGTCCTTAAGCCCGGGGAGAGGGTGGTCCGGGAGTACGAGCGGATGAGGAGAAAGAGACCCGCAGCAAAAATCGCCGCCGCTGGCCAAAACCATTCTTTGGCGGCGAAGCTCAGGCTGCCGGGTGTCATCGATCGAAGGATGCCACAGAAACTCCCGAGGGCAAAGCCGATCATTGCCCGCGCAAAAACCGGGGCTAAGCCTATTCTGGATCTCTAACCTAATGATTCCCAATGGAAAGGGCGGTGGCCCCCTTTGAATCCGCGGCGTTTTCCCAAAGGGTGTCGGCTCTCTGCGTTCCCTTCAATCGGTTCTCCGTTACCGTTAACTGAGAGTTGCCTCTGCTTTCCAAGGAAATCCCTCAAGTTTCTCCCGTTATTGGCCGAAAGTCTTTTAGGCTTATTGGGCCTTCCGGGATGTCAGACCCGAAATCTATTCTCCTTTTGACGGACGAATCGTCCGCGTGCCCCGGCTTGGCCGATACCTTGCGGTTAGCGGCGGGCGGGCGGGCGGTGCGCGTCGTGACCAAACCAGCGGAAGCTCTCGACCTGACGGCCCGCGGCGATTGCGAGGCGATCCTCTGCTACTTTCACAACGGCATTTTCGAGTCGGTCAATTTTCTGGGTGAAGTCTGGAAGCGGCAGCCGAACGTCGCCCGTTTCCTTCTGGCTGATGAGGAGGTTGACGATGAAAGCCGCCTCCGCTGCGCCTTTGCCGGCCATCATCTGCTCTCGCTGCCCCTCGACCCGCGCTCTCTCGCCGAAGCTCTGCAGGCTTGTGAAGCCGCCCAGGTGCTCGTGCCCAACGAACGGATCAAGTTGCTGGTCTCCCGGATTCGCGCCTTTCCATCTGAGCCCGCTGTCTATGCGGAGGTGGTCCGCGAAGTCCGTTCCCGGAATCCAGATCCGGCCCGCATCGCCCAGATCATTGGCCGGGATGTCGGCATCTCGGCCAAACTGCTCCAGATCGTGAATTCCCCGTTTTACGGTCGGGTTCAGCCGGTGAGCGAACTCACGGAAGTCGTGCTCTTTCTCGGGTTTGATCTGGTCGAGTCGATCGTTCTCAGTCTTGAAGCGATCTCGCGGTTTGACCATGTTCGCCACACCTACCTCACGGCCGAAAGCGTCTGGGGCCACTCCCAGCGCGTGGCCGAACTCAGCCGCCGGATTTGCCATCAGCGGGAAGAGGGGCACGGGGAACGGGGCCTTTCTCCCACGGCTTACCTGGGCGGCCTTTTGCACGACATCGGCAAGCTCGCTTTCGCCCGCAACCTCGAGGAGGACTACCGCGAAATCATCCAGATCGCCCGCTGCGAGAAGCGGCCGCTCTACGAGATCGAACTTGAAGCCTGGGGCGTCACCCATGCCGATGCCGGAGCGTATCTGCTCGGCCTCTGGGGCTTGCCCTTCCCGATGCTCGAAGCGGTCGCTCGCCACCACGCCGCTCCGGACTCTTTCAACGCCTTCAGTCCCGCCCTGGCCGTTCATCTCGCCGAGAATCTGATCCGCGGCGACGTCACGCTCGACAACGTCAACGAACTGTACCCATCGAATCTGGCCCTGGCCGAACCTCTCACGGAACTCGGCCTCGAACCCGGCCGCCAGTTCGACATCTCCCGCGCCGGGGCTCTGCATCTCCAGGGAGCGTAGTCATCGAGAACAATGGCTGGCCGCGCCGGGGCGGAAGTTCTGTTCGTTGGCCACGCCCTCCGACCCTGTAGCCGGAATGCTTTGGGTCTCGGAATTCATCGAACTGTTATGGGTAACCGGGGGACAAGCCGCCCGAAAGGCCCGTCAACAAACCGACGCAAATCCACAAACACCGGAAAAAGCCGCAACTAAGGATTGCGGCTGCCCTGGGGGAACCGGATTTGCGGTGCTCAGGCGCGCTACTTGTTCCGTGCGGTTCGGGTAAGCGCAGCAAAAGATGCGCGGCTTTTGCCAAAAAGGCGATTGTTGGTGAAATCCATTGGGGGGATTCTTGATGTGTACTTTCAGTTATTGGCCTTCCGCGAGGAGACTGACCTTTATGTAATTTCTCAAACCCTTTTGCCTATGAAAAAAAGCCGTTTTGCCTGCCGTCGGAGTTCTTTCTTGGTGTGGAGTTCTCTGTTGGCCGCTGCTGCCGTCTCTATAGTTTCGGTGCGCGCGCAGCCGGTCGCCAGTCCCGACCATAAATTCTGGATACCCAACGGGACGATCAACACCGTTCTGGCAGTAAGCAATACGGTCTATCTTGGGGGTGAGTTTTCCTATTTGGGGCCGCGCACCGGACCGGCGGCGTTGTTCGACATGGCGAGCGGGTTGCCGCTGGGCTCGCCGCCGGAGATGGATGGAACGGTGCGGGCGGTGATTCCAGATGGATCCGGTGGATGGTTCATTGGCGGTGATTTTACGGTTCTGGGTTCGGAGGCGATCTATCATGTGGCGCGCCTGAAATCGGACCTCTCGCTGGATACGACGTGGGATGCGCAGCTCAACGGTGCGGCGGTAAACGCTCTCGCGCAGGTTGGGGATGTTGTCTATGTCGGCGGACAGTTTACGAGGGTGGCGGGACAAACGGTGTCCGGGCTGGCCGGAGTGAGTATGAGCAACGGGTCCCTG
Organism: uncultured Verrucomicrobiota bacterium; assembly: GCA_964566945.1. Taxonomy (GTDB): domain Bacteria; phylum Verrucomicrobiota; class Verrucomicrobiia; order Limisphaerales; family SXQI01; genus DASVNK01. Next base: position 183,679 of record CAZMKE010000004.1, read on the forward strand.
GTGTGGAATGCGCGGTTGTCCGGCGGTTCCGTGAACGCCTTGTCGGTGGTGGATGGCTTGCTTTATGTGGGAGGGAACTTCAGCAGTTTGGGCGGTTCCAATCGACAGAACATTGCCGCAATCACTCTGACCAACGGGCTGGCGAGCGGTTGGAATCCGGGAGCGGATAGCACCGTGTTGGCGCTGGCTGTGTCGGGCAATACCGTTTTTATCGGAGGGCAGTTCAATAACGCCGGCGGGAAGCCGAGGAGCCGTTTGGCAGCTATCGATGCTGCCACGGGCGCAGCGCTAACCACTTTCAACCCGAATCCAAACGGGGTGGTGCGGGCGTTGGCGGTGGATGGTTCCACGGTCTATGTGGGCGGCGATTTTACGACGATCAGCATCAGCAGTCGGCGGGGCTTTGCCGCGTTGGACGCCGGAAACGGAGCTGCGACTTCTCTCGACTTCCAGTTGGAAAGCGCGAGCACGCTGAATCTGGTGCGATCGATCCTGCTGGATGGCAGTTCGTTGTATGTGGGCGGCCAGTTTACCGGAGCTCTCGGCGAGGATCATGTGATGCTGGCGGGTTGGGACCTGGCCGCCAGCCAGGTGCTGCCGACGCCACTTGCCACGGAGGTGAATGGCTCCAGTGGAGCGGCTTATGGCGCCAACGCGCTGGCCCGGCAGAACGGCCGCATGCTGACCGCGGGAGACTTTCTCTCGTTCGGCGGCGTGGGGAGAACCCGGGCAGCTGCTCTCTCCGCCGAAACCGGGGAGCCCTTGCCGTGGGCGCCCGTGTTTGACGGCCCGGTGCTGGCTCTGGCTTCGGGTTCACAGGGCATTTATGTCGGTGGTGCATTCACGAACGTCAATAGGACGAACTTGGCGCGGTCTCTTGCGTTAGTAGATCGCCTGGATGGATCGGTCCTTCCCTTCACTTTCCGCGGGACCAATGGAACCGCTGCCGTGTCCGTTCGCTCGCTGGCCGTCCAGGGAGACAAAGTTTACGTGGGCGGCGCTTTTACGGTGATCGGGAGCCTGGCGCGCCGCTTTACAGGCGTTTTAGACGCTAGCACGGGCGATCCCTACCCGCCGTTTGACGCGAAGCTGGGAGGCGGGACCGCAGTCACATCCGTCCTTCTGGCCGGAACCAATCTTTACCTGGCTGGGGACTTCACTACGGTGAACTCGATAAGCATGTTGCGCTTGGCGGCCGTCTCGCCCGTCACGGGCGCGGCGGTGTTCTGGAATCCGAAGCCCAGCCCGAATCAGGCGGTGAATGAACTGGCGGCGAACGAGGAAGCCCTGTTTGTCGGCGGTCAATTCTCGACCATGAGCGGAATTGCGTTGCGCGGGTTCGGGGCGTACCGGTTGTCCGATAATTCCCTGCTGCCGATCGACGCAGCACTGCCGAGCAGCGGCATTGTTAACAGTCTGGCGGCGACGCCGGCGACGATCTACGTGGGTGGAACCTTCACCTCGATTGGCGGTGAGAACCGGCATGACCTGGGTGCGCTTTCGACCGCCAACGGCGGGGCGTACGATTGGAATCCGGCTCCTGATGCCGGACCTGGCGTTTTGGCCGTCGACGAGAATTTCCTCTATCTGGGCGGCGCTTTTCGGATCGCCGGGCCAGACTCCGACAAGGCGCCGTTCTTCCTGGCGTTCGCGCGCGGGCCGCGAACGGCCATCACGCTGAAAGCGGGCAATGTGCAGGTGGCGAGCAACTCCGGAGATCGCCTGGAGGCGGTCCTGCAGGCCGCTTCTTCGCTGGCCAATCCGGTCTGGACCAATCTATCTACGAATTCGGCCGGGCGGCCATTCACGAACTCGCTTCCGATCACGGGCGCCCAATCCTATTTTCGGACGATTGCCCGGTAGAACCAGCGAGGGTTCCTTCGAGCCGTTCCTGGCGATCACGGGGCACTGTGTAGCGACGGGTGGACGGGCGCGTTTGTCCCGAAATCGGATGGCTGAATTTCCAGCGTCACGGATTGGTCGTCCGGGCTGAGGCGGGGCCGGACGTCCAAGCTGAGCATGACACCCGTCCCGGCTTCATCATCCACTGAAAAGCCGAAGGCGAGATATTCCCCCTCTTTTCGCTCGGCCCGCGAAACGTTTGAGAAATCGGCGCCGGGCGCGCTTTTGGCCGCGGCCAGCAGGGTATCAACCTCGCTCTGTTTCATGAGGCCGGCGACGGCGCTGTGATGCGCGTCGCTCCGGGCTTCTCCCCAGCCGATCTCGTTCCAAAATGTCTCCGGAGCTGCGATGACTTGGGGTTTCGTGACGATGAATTCGTTGTCCGTCGCGTCTTTTTGCCGCTCCGGCGTGACTAGGAGATAGCGTCGAGTCCCAAGAGTCCGCCAGCCCCCCGCGATCAGAGATTGGCCCGGCGGAATCTGGTTGGTGAGCGCGAGGCTGAAGAGGATGGAATCCTGGGCTGGGGCCGGAGGAGTTTGGCCACTGGAGGACCGGCTGGCTTGTTGCGTTCGCAGGAGCTCCGCGCGAAGCTGCTGAACGCGGCCGCGCAGTGAAAGCAATTCGAGATGTTCCTTGCGCGCCCGATCCTGCAGCTGGCGGGCCATTCGGAGTTCCTCCCGGACGCGTCCCAGTTCCTGCTCGACCCCGTCCACGGCGCGCCGGGACGATGCCGCTTCGTCCCGCAGCCGATCGAACCGTGCAAACTGCCAGAGCTCCGTGGCGAGCAAGGCCGTGAGGGCCAGCCCGATCGCTGTTTTTTGCCCTACGGTCATCCCGGTGATTTTGGCGGCGGCCGAAGCTTTCGAGGCTGCGGGCATTCGCGCCAGAATCGCAGTGGCCATTCCGATCGGGGGGAGCTGGCTGGCGAATTGCGTCAGCCCTCCCGCCACGGTTTCTGCGGAGCGTTGGGGAGCGCTGGGCAGCCGGGCGCGGAGGCGGTCCAGCGCCCGTTCGATCCGTTTTTGCGTGGCCTCGGCCGTGATCTCGAGGGACTGGGCTATGGTGGCGACGGGCATTTCGTCGTAGAAGCGCTGGAGGAGAATGTCACGGTCGGCCGGCTTCAGGCGCTCCAGAGCGCAATCCAAAGCCTCCAGCATTTCCGGCTCGCTGCAGGCTTACCCTTCGCGGACCTGGCGCCGGCCTTCGCGCCTCAAGCTGTCGATGGCCGTGCGCCGCGCCACGCAAAACAGCCAGGCGATCAAGGGCGAAGCCGGTTTCAAACGGGGCGCGTTGCGGGCCAGTTCGTGGAAAGTGGCAAACGCGGCTTCCTCCGCCAGTTGCGGCGAGCGCAGCACCCGGACCGCGACGGAGTAGACCGCGTCCAGATGCCGGTGCACCAGTGTGGCAAACGCTTGCTCCGATCCCCGGACATACTCGGCCAGCAACTCGAAATCATCCATCCAATCAATAATATCGCCGCCGAGGGGCCAGGACCGACAGGAATTTTTCCGGCAGAGGTTGGGAAACAGTAAACCTTTCGGCAGGTTGGGGGAGTGAGTTCCTGGGTTTAAGACCAATCTTAAGCGTGCGTGAGTCTAGCCGAAGCAATCTGGTTGGTCGTTGCCGAATGGGTCCGCCGCCGCCTGTTGGCGCGGGGATCGGCTGGGGTGCGTGGTAATTGAACCGCACGGGCCGCACTTCGTTATCAAAGAACTCAGGCGCCGCCCACAACAGCGAATATCGGGCCGCGGGCTTGGAAGCAGTCGGCTTCAGCCGCGCGGAAGGCAAGCTTTAGCAGGCAATTTCCGAGCCGGCCTTAGGGGCGGGTACTTGTACCCGCCTAACGGGTACTTTCCCCCTCTAGCCAAGGGTGCGTTTTTTCGGCAGAGACTTGGGCCAGCTAATTCTTCCATGAACGCAGTCAACGATCGAAAGCTGGATGAGCGGATTTCCCGCCGGACGCAATTCTTTAGTTCGAGCGGCAGTTGCCCAAGTCCCAATTTTGCGTCGCCGAGCCGGGGAATTCCCGAGAGGATGACGGCATTCGCGACGACGGGCTCCCTGGGAAGCGCGCAATTGGAGCCCAACCGCAACAGCGGATTGCAGTCGCTGGTGGAGACGCGGCCGATGCCGAGTGCGTCGATCGGCGAAGGGGGACGACGAAGAAGGTGGGTCCTTTGCCTGGCTTTGGTCCTTGTCGTTTCGCTCACAGGAATTGGACGTGCCCAGGATCTGGTGTCGGCCGAGGCCTTTGACGATCTGGCTGAGCGGGAAGAGGGGGAAATTGCATCGGCGGATCGGAGTGTCCCGTCAATCCCGCCGCCCTTTTTGCCGCCTGAGATTGCTCAACTGCCGCTCTCCGTAATTACCGCCGCTCCCCCGCGGCAACCTGCCAATGTTCCGGCTTTGGGTGATGATCCGGTAGCGCAAGGCGATCTGGGGAGTCCTTCGGATCCCGTACTGGGTCCTGGCAGTGTGCAGCATCCGGTGGGACGCCCGCTGGCAGAGAACTCGGTAGTGCAGATCAGTGAGACCTTATTGCCCGACGGCTCCTTCAGCGTCGAAACCAATATTCAAGCCAATCTTGACCTTGCCGCAATCGTGACTGCAAAAGCGGGCCCGTTAATTGTCGCGCCAACCGTGGTGGAGCGGGGGCCAGGTTATCGGATTATCGAGAGCATTTCGCGAGAGGCCAGCAAGAATGGTTCGGACCTTTTGAAAACGAATCGCTACACGATTCGAGGCGAGCTGAAAGGCGAAGAAGCCCTGCCTGGTGTCCGGACCAGCAGCATCCAACCGCCCACGGTGGTCGAAGCGGGCGAGCACTACAAACGGGTGGAGAGCATCACGGAGTTCCTCGATTTCGACGGTTCGAGGATTCTGAAGACGAATAGTTTTGTTGAGTTCGACTCGGATGCAGCGCGCGCCGCGGCTTTGACTAACCTGGATGTTCTCCACTGGAGTTCGCATCAAAAGGTCGTGCGCCGGCAGATTCCGGAGTATCTGGCCAATGGCAGGCTGCGTTTGAGAAGCAGCACCTATACCGAACTCGGGGCCGGGATCGCATATCAGGACGAGAAAGGCCAGTGGCGTGACAGCGTTCCCCAATTTGAGATTCTGCCCGACGGCAGCGGCCTCAGCGCGAGGCAAATCCCGCACAAAGTTCTGTTAAAGTCGAACCCAAACGCGGAGGATCCAGTGCAAGTCACGCTGCCGGACGGAACCCTGCTGAAAAGTCGTGTTTTGGGATTGGGCTATTTTGACCGCACTTCGGGAAAGAGTGTGACGATTGCTTCACTCAAGGATTCGGTAGGCCAACTCAATGAAGCACGGAATGAAGTTGTGTTTCCGGATGCCTTCCAAGGCGTTTCCGCGAGCATCCGCCTGGTTTTGTCCTCGGGCGGGATTGAGCAAGATATCATTCTCGACGAAAGGCCGGGCCGGCCGGAGGACTATGACAAGTCATTCAATTCCGAAACTTCCGAGCTGGAGGTGATTACGGAGTTCTTTCCGGAAAAGGAGCCGCGGGTGACGCGGCAAGTGATCCAGAAAGCCGCTCCTGAAGCCGCGTTAGCGATGGCGGAACCCGAGCTGACCGATGAAAGCATCGATTTTTCCGGAATGGAAATTGGCCGTGGGCGGGCCTTTTCCCTTGAAAATGCGCCCGGGGAAAGCAGCGCCGCCGAAGTGGGCGTTCGCAAGCGATGGCAAACAATCGAGGGTCGCACCATCCTTTTTGAGGCTGTCTCCTATCCCGAGCTAAAAACCCTGACCTCCAAGCTTCCGGAAGCAGCGCCGGTCGAACAAAAACCACGGGCCGCCACTGGTCGGACCCTGCCGGCTCGCCAGTTGGCAAGAACTGGCTCCGGCAACGCAAAAGTCCAGGTGGCTCGCGCCGGCCTGCCAAGGCGAGGTGTGGTTCTTGATTATGCGCTCGTCGGCACGGCGACGAATGTCACTCTTTCCAGTGGGACCTACCTCGTGAAGGCCCCAATCACCCTCACAGGTAACACGGTCATCCAAGGCGGCGTGGTGGTAAAGGAGGCTTCTGCCGCGTCGATCACCCTCAAAGACACTGTGACTTGTCAAACCAGTTCGTCTGCGAAGGCCTACTTCGTATCGGTCAACGATAATACCGTTGGAGAGACGATCGTTCCGGGCGCGCCAGTTGGAGTTTACGCATATCAGGCGATTAATCTCAGTTCCGTGAACGGCGGCACAACTCTCTCTTACCTTGAGATCCGCAACGCGACCTACGGAGTGGCTGTTGACAATTCTTCCGTGGCCATAAACAACTGTCGATTCGTCGATTGCAATTATGCGATCCAGGGCCACTATTCTACCGTTACCAGTTTGAACCTCAGCTATTGCGGCGGTGCCGATTGGACTTATTCAGGACCTCCAAACAGTTCGACCTACGTCCCAACCAATCCAATCGCCGATTGCGCGAGCCCGTGTGCCGGCGATGACCACGGAAATAGGCCTTCCCAAGCGACGCTGATTTCGCTGGGTGCAAGTACTGCTGGAACAATCAACTGTTCCGGGGATGAGGATTTCTTTGTGGTGAACGTGAGTAGCCCCGGGAACTTGGTTGTTTATACCACAGGCTCCACCGATACCTACGGGCATCTATTAGACAGTAAGGGATACGAATTGATGAGTGACGATGACAGTGCCGTGGCTCCAAACTTTCGGATTTCCTATCCGGTGAGTCCGGGTGCCTACTACATCCGAGTGCGTCACAAATCAGGGGGAACCGGCTCGTACCAGCTGCAAGCATATACCAACGGTCCGACGCTGATTTCAGGAATCTCTTCCTTTGCTGGCCTCAGAAACAATTACTCCGGCTGGGTGGGGCTGCAATTCGCGGTCGGAAGCGCGCCGGTCTGGGTCTCCGATTTGGGGCGATGGATCGTGTCTGGCAATAGCCAGACTCACAGCGTCAAGCTTTTCGATTCGGGCGGCGTGGCGCTCAACGGCGGCTCTGTGCAGATTGACACGTCGGGGAAGCCGCCTGGGCAATTCGCCTACGCCAGCTTGCCCCAACCGATCATGTTGGCGGCAAACACGATCTATGTCTTGATGTCTCTCGAGACGGACGGAGGGGATCAGTGGTACAACAATACGGGCACCAGCGTCACGCTCGATCCGGTGGCGGGGAACGCTTACGGGGCTTTCTCCTCCTCGCTGCCCTTTTACCAAACGTATACTGCGGGAGCGAGCTACGTTCCGGTGGATCTCAAATTTGCCGCGGCCAACGTGTCTGACGACTACGGGAACAGCATCGGAACCGCAGCGACGGCTGCGTTGAACAGCAACATCTCCGGGCAGCTGAACTACGGCGGCGATAACGATTTCTTCCGAATCGTGGTGGGTTCCAGCGGTTACCTGACGATTTACACCACCGGCGCCACCGATACATACGGATATCTCCTGGATTCGAGCGGGAACGAGCTTAACCATAACGACGACAACCCGTATCCAAATTTCGCGATCACCCGATTGGTTTCCGCAGGGACCTACTACGCTCAAGTTCGGAGCTTCTCTGGTGGGACTGGGTCGTATGTCTTTCGGGCCGATTTCTCGGCAAGCCAGCCGCCCGCTGTGTCAGCACCATCGTTCAACGCCCCGAGCTTTAACTCCGACCATACAGTTGCGACCGTGAGCGCCACGTCGCAAGTCGGCGCTACGGTTTGTTACAGCATTGACGGCAGCGATCCGACCAGTGGTTACTCCACGGTCCCGCCCTCTGTCAGCAGCACTTACGCCGTGATCAAGGCTCGTGCGTTTCAGGCTGGCTACAGCGCTTCCGCGGTAACCACGATGACCCCGATTCCAAAAGCCGGTCCCGTTTCTTTTAGCCCGGCGAATCATTCAGCGATCCAGTACGCAAATGGGCCCCTGGCTGTGACCATGACAGCGGTTCCCGGAGCGACCATCTCATATGTCGAAACCGGGAGTTATTGGAAAACGACGACCTCAGGGAGCAGCCCTTCTTTCGATGGCATGGGGGCGGGCTCAGGAATCATTCAGGCTTGGGCATTTACCTCGACCACATTCAGGGGAGATCCGACCTACAGCGGAACGTACTATTTTCGTGTGCCGCAACCTACCAGCGCTGCTGCCTATCCGGTCGCACCCGCTACGTCGGCGACCCTCACCTTGAACACCCTGCCCGGTGCGACGCTGGATCTTTATCTTGCAGGCTCTGGATCCCCTGTGTCTCTTATCGCGGACAACACGGGCGTAGCGACAAGGCCTGTTCCTTCCGCCACCCGAATCAGGGTCAAAGCTCGAAAAGCGGGCTACATCGATTCCGGCTTTGTTACCGCCCACGTCAATCAGCTGAACGCGCCGAAGATCGTAATCAACGGCGTGGCCCTATCTCCGGGAAACACCGTTCTCAATAACAGCCCGGCGGATGTCTGGCTCTTACCGAACTTCGGATTTGACAATGCCTACGGAGAGACGTTGAATCTTTCAGCGTGGAACTCCTGGAACGTCTCGCCGGATCCGAATGCCCCATCCAGCGGATTCCCTGGGTCGTTCAAAGGCATGGTTGCCAACAGCTCGGGTCTCTACTCGACAGCGAGTGTTGATGTCAGCTACGGCCGCACTTATACCGTCGCCGGATATTACCGAAAGGAGCTGGCTGGCGGCCCTTCTGATTACGCCGGGGTCTACAATTTCGCGGACGATGGCACCCCGGTTTCGGCGGATGACATTAACGATCAGCATTACCCAGCCACCTATCTAACAGCATCGCTGGCTGATGGAGGGACTACGGTCCTCGTGGCGGACGCCCAAACATTCGCGAATCGTCCGCCTGAGTTTTACTACAACATTTTCACGCCACTGGTGAATTTTTCCCAAACGGCCTCCGTTTTGCACGATAACCAACCAAATGGCCTCTCGGACCTTTTCCAGTATCAGGACATAAGCACTGCTTCGATGGAAGTGGCCGGTGTAACTGGCAATACGCTCACCCTTCAAAATGCCTATCACGGTCCCACCCTTCAGCCTGGCACGCCGGTTTGCCGGCGCGATGCGGGCGGTTGGTGGCAGTACCAGCTGCTTTCCACGCCCAACGTGCCTTTGACCTGGAGCTATTTCTCCAACGAGTTTAGTTACCTCCGGCCTGGCACCACGGCGGTGAGAATCGGCAGCCTCTTGTATAGCGGCACTACAAAAGTCACAGGAATGGAGTTCTGGGAAGGAACTTTGGCGCAACGGCCAAAGGTCTACTATCGCACCGACGGGAACCCTGACCTCTCGGGGCAACAAGGCCAGACGATGCCGGTAAAGATTACCATCAACAGCGCCACTTCAATCACGGCAGGCCAACGCGGCTCTCAATATTTCGATTCCCCTGTCGGCACGTACAATCTTATTTTTCAGGCCGCAAAGCCTCAGCTCACCACGACACTGAATTCATCGGGCTCCGTGTTGACCATTGTCGCATCGACCCTCACTGCCGGCGCGTCGATTTACTATTCGACTGACGAGACAGAGCCGACCACCTCCAGCACTCTCTACACCGGCGGGTCGTCTGGCATCACGGTCGCCGCGAGCGTCACCACGAAATGGAAAGCCTTCAAAAGCAATTATAGCAACTCGGACACCGTCACTCAGTTGGGCGTGCCGACCTTCAGCCCGCCCGGCGGGGCGTACAACGGCGGCCAGACGGTGACCATCTCAGCGCCTTCCGGCGCCCAAGTTAAGGTGCTTCAGCCGAATGCCAACATTCTTGATGCGAGTACTTGGGTAGTCGGCTCGCAGGGCAGCCAGCCGGGTTTTTCCCAAAAAGGGGACACGATAGAGAACGCGATCGAACTCCGAACTACGCCTTATGGGACTACAGACAAGGTTTGGGTCGGTTACAACATGGACACCGCGCCTACGGGCAGCTTGTCGGACGGGGATGGCGGCTGGGAGAGCAGCACCTTCAATGTGGATCGGACCAAGACCTATCGCTTTTCCGTCTGGCTCCGCAGATTGGATGCGACCCCGGATACGGTGTCTGGCATCAGCTATCTGGGGCCGTTGGGAGGCACAGTCAGTGACCTGACGGGCACGACTTCCGATTCTGCCAACAGCAATCCGTACTTTCTCGTCACGCAATTGCCGGCCAACCAATGGTTCCTGTTTGTCGGATACGTGCGGCCCGCGGGAGACACCACGCCTGTGGTCTCGTCCGCCTCCCGCATTTTCAACGTCCAGGGCCAGGCGGTCGCAAATGGCACGGACTTTCGCTGGCTTTCCGGGACGACAAGCAGTTATCACCGAACGTACCTGTTTTACTGCAACGAACTGGGCGTTCAACAGGAGTTCTGGAACCCGCGGGTGGAAGTGGTCGCCTCGGTCTCGGATCCAACGCCGGCGGATCTTCTGCTCGCGCCGCCAGAAAGTTCGCCAAAGAATCTCACGGTGCCACCCAGCGGGATGCAACCCGTTCAAGCGCAAAGCTGGAGTTCAGGTGCCAACATTCTGGCTTCGCCCGTTCTGACCCAAACTTATACCTCCGCGAGCTCAAGCGTCGCGGCTCAGCCAGCGAGCTTCCGGTCCGTCTCGCCGCCATCGGGTGGCGTCAAGCAGGCAAGAATTAACGCCACCACGGCGACGACTCCGCCGGATATTCGCTACACCTCGAGTGGCAATGACCCGGTGGCGACGGATCCTCAATTGCCGTCGGGGGGACAGGTTCTGCCCGCGGCGGGCACGGTGAGATTGAAGGCGTTCAAGAACGGGTATACACCCTCCCCGACGGAGGTCAGTGTGAATCAGCCTCCGGCTTTGACATTTGGCCAGGGACCGAACAACGCATACTCCGATCAACTCGCGGGCGTGGAGTACTTGCTGTTTGTTCAAGTCACCGGTGGAACTGGAAGTCTGACCGATTCGGATTCTTACAACTTCGGATATGGAGAGCTTCGCGTTCTAATGAACAGCCCGATGGCGGGCGATCAGTTACGTTGCCATCCGAGCCGGAATGGCCTGACCTTTGTTCCGGCCGCCAGTGGTGACCCGAACGTCACACCGGGCGAAATTCGAGATGCGGCCGGAAAGGTCGGAAGTTTCGTTGGGGGCTACGACGGGACGGCGTTGGTCATTACCTTCGATGTGAACGCGTCTCCCGGCCTTGCCCAGGATGTTCTGCTCGGGATCGGGTACCGATATAGTGGGGCGGTGATTGCTTCGACGGCGCGGCCATTTACCGTCACGGCGAAGGATGGGGACGGTGGAACAACAACGAAGAGTGGAACGTTGAATGTCGTGCCTTCCGGGAGCCTGACTCTGACAGCCGGGCCCGATCAAACTGTTACGATCGGCCGTGTCGTGGAGTTGGCGGGCTATTTGAATAATCGGGCTGTTCTCACAGGGCCAGGACTGACAGTCGCTTGGGAAAAGGTAAGCGGACCGGGAGATGTATCGTTTGCGAATGCCGGGTCATCATTCACGCATTCGGGCTTTGGATTGCCCGGCGAGTACGAGCTGAAGCTGAGCGTGGACAAGGATGGAACTGTTGTTGCAGATACGACCAAGATCACGGTTCTTCCCGCTAACCCGGCACTTGTCGTTAATGCGGGACCAGACAGAACACTTTCAGCCGGTACGCTGCCGACGACGTTCCAGGCAGAGTCTTCGGTCGTTGGAAATTCGTTGCCTCCGGTCTACAGCGCTACGTGGTCAAAAATCGACGGTCCGCCGGGAAGTTCCGTTACATTTACGTCCCGGGGGATTTCAGGCCAGCCGGACAAGGTGACAGCCAGCTTCTCGGATGTGGGAACGTATACTCTGAGACTGGACGTAGTTGACGGCACGCGGAGCGGTGGAGACGAAGTCACGATAAGGCTGTGCAGCGGCGTGCAGCGCCCTTTGGATCTGATGTTGGCGATTGACACCTCCGGTTCCATGCTTAATGGCGCAAGACTGGAGAGCGCCAAAGCGGGTGTTTTGGATCTATTGGGTCGGCTGGCCGGGGAAGGGATTGCGGTCAAAGTGGGCGCGGTCGCCTTCACGGACAATCCTTGCCAATTTCTGCCGCTGACAACCGATATCAATGTTGCGAAGCAGTTCGTAAAGTCGCTTGAGGTTACGCCCTTTAGCCTTACATCGCTAAAAGACGGCCTGTTGCGGGCAAAGCAGGAGCTTCTCGGTCCACGCCGCACGGGATCGGCCGGCCAACCGAGCACATATTCAATGCCGTTGATCGTCGTGGTGTCGGACGGTCTGTTGTCCCTCCGCGATACGTCGTTTCCGGGCTGCCTCTTTTACCCGTTCGGCAACGCATCGGACGTGCTTTCCGTCGCCAATAACATTAAGCCATTGATAACGATTGCGACCATTAGCGCGACGGAGAAGGTCGCCGATACAGAAGTGCTGAATTGGACAATGTGCAATGACACTTACTATCAGCAAACCTATGCGGACGCCATGAATCTGTTGCGCGATGTCGCTTCCCCAGGTCTGTTCCGGGAGATCCAATCTGCGAGTGACATCAAAGACGCGGTTGGCTCAATTCTCGATGGTATTTGCAGAGGCCAAAGCGCCAGTGAAGTGCCGGGACCAGGGACCGCGGTTATGACGGCTGTCGCCAACTGCGATCGGTTCGTTGTCCAGGAAGATTCTCGTCAGAATGTATTGAATGTTCTCCTCAATGATGATCAACGCTCCGGGCACTCGTATCAGGTGGCTCTTGCGCAGGACGCCTCGCCCCACGGCAAGGTTTCACTTGGAGCCGCCAACGGAACATTCAACTACGATCCATCGCCGAATTACTCGTGGACAATGGGCGACAGTACGCCGGACACGTTTACCTACACTCTCCTGGAAGATGGCCAGCAGGTTGGGACGGCCACGGTGACGGTATGGGTGTCGCCCGTGAACGATCCGCCGCAAGCCAACGACGACAAATACGTGGTCGCGAGCAGCAGTTCCGGTCCGGTCACGCTGCCAGTGCTGGATAATGATACAGACCCGGACATCAATCCTGCCAATGCGACACAGTACGACGAATTGCAGATTGTTGCGCTCTCACCGCTGGATCCCGCTGCCGGTTCAATCGCCATCGTCCCAGATGGGAAGCATTTGTCATTCACTCGTGTGGCTGGTTCCGGCACGTATGCATTCTCTTATACGATCCGGGATTCCCGAGGGTCGGAGAGCACGGCTCGAGTAACGCTGCAGATCGGAGGAAGTGGTCTTCAGCCGATTCTCAAGCCGGACGTACGAATGGTCCTCCGCGGGTTGCAGAACGTTCGCATTGATGTCCTGGCGAACGATCAGAATCCGGCGTTGGATGGATCGACCTTGACGATTACGACCGTCGTGCGCGACCCTTTGGACAACGTGGCCAATCCGAGCCGTGGCACGCTTGCGGTCGAGAGCGGGGGACATGCCGTTCTCTTCAGTTCAGATGGTCAGGTTGGGACTATGACCGCGCGTTACGATGTGACAGGCGCAGGCGGTGCGGTCGCGTCCGCCATGCTGACCATCACGGTCGTCGACGAACTGAACCTGAACCAGCCTCCCGTCGCTCTGGACGACTTAAACTACACGACGATCGAGAATTCGACGCCTGGATTCCCGATGATCATAGTCCCCGTTTTAGGTAATGATTCCGATCCCGAAGGGGACGTCTTGACGATCGCCACTTGGACGCAAGGCTCCCACGGCGCAACTGTGACGAAGCTATCCAACCCAGAGCGTCTCCAGTACAATCCCGGAACGTACCGCGGCACTGATTCTTTTACCTACGTCGTCGCGGACCAGAAGGGGAATCGGAGTACCGCCAGGGTCACCGTTCACGTGAAGGCCAGCGGAAATGCCGCACCTCAGGCGGATATCTCGAATATGGGGCGCGATACAGCTACATATCCCGAGACGCCTGTTACGCCGGCGAACTCGACCGATCGGCCGGAGTACAGGGATCAAATTCTGGTGGTGAAGGACGCGACCCTGCAGGTAAAGGGAACGGCGCTCGACGCGAACGCTCCTCCGGTTGGCAACGACTTTTTTCAATACACCTTGACCCTCTCCCGGCTGGCACGAGATTCTGAGGCTCCGGCCTGGAAATCGCCTTTTGAAGTGCAACGAATTGTCAGCAATACCCAGGTTCAAGCAGGGGCTGTTCTCGGCACATTCGATTTATCCACTTTGCCGAACGGCAGTTACTTTGTGGAATTGAATGTTCAAGGAGGCGCTGATTTCGCCACGCCTGTTCAACGGCGATTCATTCTCGATAACCAGCTCAAGTTGGGCGACTTTACTTTCACGGTTGAAGACTTGAACGTCCCTGTCGAAGGCGTGCCGTTATCGGTGCAACGAACGTACAGTTCGCTTGACGCCAACGCCGGCAAAGGGGGCGATTTTGGACCTGGCTGGAAATACTCGCTGATCGACCTGGATGTTGAGTTGGACGAAATGCGCGAGGAAGTGGAGGAATTGGTTCAGTTCAGCCCAAGTCGAGAGACCTTTTCGAAGCGGGTGAATCCCGACGGGCCAAGTGCGATGTCCGGCCGAAACGTGACGCTCACGCTGCCCGATGGCCGGCGCACGACCTTCTATTTTTCACCGAAAATCGATAATACGGAGCAAAAGGTGATTCCGATGTGGAAAACGCTGCCTGGAGTCGGGGCGCGTCTGGAATTACTGGACTGGCAGAACGGCACGTACACAGGCAATGAGTACATCGGAATCCCAACGCTCAAATGGGCAGCCAACGGCCATGTCGCTCTCGATGGCTATGATATCCGCGGATTCAAGCTCATTCTGGCCGACGGTACTGAATACACAATGCTTCGGGAAGATTTGGGCTGGCATGAATACTCCAATGTCAGTAATCCAACAGTGTCGGATATCGGCGTTCAAGCCTGGGGCAAGCCGTACGTCAGCGAGATCAAGTTGAAGAGCGGAGAGCGTTTGGTCTTCGATGGACAAGGGGTATCGGCCTTTGTGGGGTCTACACTCCGGAAATCCCTTCGAATTGAACGTGAAAACGGCCGCATCACCGCGATTTACGATCCGCTGGATCCACAGGGAACTCCCGCGTTGATTTACACTTATGATGAAAAGGGCGATCTGCGTGAAGTGAGGCAACGCGTGAAACGCACCAGCGTGGGGAACGCCGAATACCTGACGACCAAATACTTTTACGACGATCCGCAGCGCCCGCACTTTCTGACGGCGATCGTTGATGCCCGAGGCAAGCGGGTCGCACAGAATACCTATGACGCGAAGGGAAGACTGAGTAGCCGTATGGACGGTGTCGGGAACGTGACCACATTCGACTACGATCAACCTGTGACCGATCAGCTTTCGATCACGGGTAACCGAATCAAGGGCAAGGTTGTGACTACCGTCGACGGGCAGAGCAGCGCTACGCTGGTGACGGGGTACGACGGACAGGGAAACGTAGTTTACACGAAAGACCTGTACGGATCGGAAAAGACTTACATATACGACACGCGCGGAATCATGTTAAATGAGACCGCCTATCTTACGAGCGATCCCAACGGAGCAAAGGTTGTGACTACCCAGACCCCCTCCGCGCCTCTCACACTAAATGAGGTCGAATACATCCCATCCATCGAGACGTTTGGTCCTTACGATCCTGCGAACCCACCGGCGAATATGGCGGACGTCCGGACATTGCGTGAATTCGAACCCTCAGGAGTTCCGAAGAGGACGGTGCGTCCAGATGGCGCCGTGGAGATCAACACCTATGATGGCGTTGGCCGACCGTTGAAGGTCTACAATAAGGAGCTTTCTCCAGGGGTTCCAGATGAAAGTAGCGCACTCATAAGATGGGACTACTCCAACGGAGAGAAGGAGGAAACGGTTGTTAGCAAGAACGGGAGCACTCCGGTCTACCAGGCCATGACCTTGAACAGCGGAAGTCTCTATAATACGCCGAACGGAAGCACGACTCTCAGTGATGGCCTCGGGACCACGCTCACCGGCACGTATGACGCCAATCTGCGAATGACGTCACTGTCGGCCAATGGGCAGAATTCCACGTTCACCTATGATGATATGGGACGAGACGCCAGCGCCACCTATCCAGGGTCGATCGGTGTCAATTATGCCTACGATGGGAACGGTGATTGGACGCAAGTCTCCGGAACCGCCACGCTCGGATCGATGACGCGGGCGATCGATGCGAGCGGCCGGCTGAGCGGTTGGACGCTGCAGGACGGATCACAACCGGCATTCGCCTATGACAATCTTGGACGGCTAAGTGCCGAGTCAGATTCTGCCGGAGCAGTGACAACGCATACCCACAACGGATTGGAAGAGACCATCAAGCGGCCCGGGACGGTCGCACTCACTTCGACGCGAGAAAAGCGAGGGTTGGTCGCCCGCGAACAATCAAGCGAGCGCGACGTGGCCTATCAGTATGACGCCGCCGGTCGTGTGGTCAACAGTCTGCAAATTAACGCCCTGCATCCATCGCACATGGTGAGTCACGCCCCAAGCGGTAACGGTCTGGACCCAGGGCCGGCGGGTTGGTCGTTTCAGTATTCGATTGAGCACACCGGAGGAGCGAGCGGGCCGGCCAACGGCAGTAGTGTGACTGCGACCGATCCGCTAGGCCGTGTTTCTACGTCGCTGTATTCAAAGGAAGGTTTGCTTTTGAGTGTTACCGGAAACAGCTGCTGCGGGAATACACAATTCACGTACTTGCTCGATGATCCGATGCTTGAAGCCGAGGAGTACCCGCGGACAATAACCGACGCAGGAAATCGCGTTCGCACTTTGAGCTATTATGCCGGAGAGGCTGGTGGCAGCGCCGGACAGTTAAAGAGCGCGACCGATTTGGCGGGCAAGAATTACACGTTTGAATATTTTACGCCCAATGCGAGCCCTTATCAGTCGGGTCTGCGATATGTGAAGGCGCCGATCGTGCCCTTGCGGAACGTTGGCAATACGACTGAGACGTTGCTCGAGTACACCTATGACAGCCAGGAACGGGAGGAGACGATTCGGTACGCGGGTTTGAGCGCGGTGAAACGCTTCAACTACAATACGACTACGGATGGGGCGAAGCACCTGCCTTCGAGTATCGATCTCCCGAACAGCGGGGCCATCGATTTCCGTTACGAAGCGAACACTGGCCGGTTAACGGAGCGGTACTTGAAACGAAGAACCAGCGGGACACTCCAATTGGATTCCAACGCAGACGAAAAGGCCACCTTCAGCTACGAGCCGGGAGACAAGATTGACAAGGTGGAGTATTTGAGTCCGGCCGGTTCCGGGACCAAACAGGTGATGGATTATGGTTACGGGCGGATTTGCACTGTCGATGCAGCCACACATCGCGTTCTTGTGCCGGATCACACCTTGGTGGAAGGGGATGCCATACGTTTTAGTTCTACAGCCACTCTGCCAGGCGGCATCACCAGCGGAACCCCCTACTACGTTTTTGACAGCATCGAAGGGCAGAGCTTTCAGATAAAAGCCGCTGGGGCGTCGGTTCCTGTGAATATCACCAGCGGGAGCGGTATCATCACAGTGTCCGATGGCGATGATTGGGCGGTCCTTGCTCGCAGCGAGATTAACGTGAGCAACGGAGCTTCGACAGGTCGATCGGAGCTGATTCACAGGAAGCGCCACTGGCTCGAGCATTATCAAGGTTCAGGCTGGGTCGAGGAGCTCGGCGTGCGCGCCAAATCCAATGGCACCAGCACTAAGACGTATGTGTCGGAGTACGAGTACAATGGATTGGGCCATCTCCAGGCCATCGACGTCTACGTTGAAACGGGCTTGAACTCGCCCTCGCGCTCGCGACAATATCGCTTTGAATTCGAGCGAGACAAACTCGGGCGGCTGGAATTGCGAACGGCGTTCAAGGCCAATGGCTCAGATGATGATTCGCTGCTCACGCCGGTGTTGCGCACAGATTACGAGTATTACAAGAATGGAGCGAATCCGGCGAACGGAGATTTCGTGCAAAGCATCGAACACAAAGGTTATCCTTCTGGCGCAGTGCTGGAAAAAGCAACCTACGTTCGAGGTCCGGTCGGCGAACCGACGAGCGTGCAGTGGCTGGACAACACGTCGGTGACCATTGGCTATCAGAGCGGCCAGGGTTTGCGAGTTGTGAGCGAGGATTTTTCCGGGACGACCGCGGATAACAGCTACA
Organism: uncultured Verrucomicrobiota bacterium; assembly: GCA_964566945.1. Lineage (GTDB taxonomy): Bacteria > Verrucomicrobiota > Verrucomicrobiia > Limisphaerales > SXQI01 > DASVNK01. The sequence goes on from CAZMKE010000004.1 coordinate 201,725, forward strand.
CCTACATCGATAACGGCAGTCGCGCCTCCAAAACAATGAGCGGAACGACGTACAGCTACGGTTACGACCCAGGCTTCCAGCTCAAAGAGATTAAACAAGGCACAACGGTTACCCAAACGTATGGCTATGATTCTGGCGGCAACGTGAACACGATCGTCACGCCCACCATCAGTGCCACCTACACGGTCGATGATCGCCTGAGCACGATCAGCAAATCCGGGAACACGACCAGCTATTACTACGATCCTGAAGGTCGACGCGTTCGCGCGACGAGTACGGGATTGGACCGTCGTTTCGTGGTAGGCCCAAGCATCGGCAGTTCACTCGAAGTGATCCATATGATCACCGACGCCAGCGACAATGTGAAAGCGGTCTACATTTACGCCGGCGATCAACCGCTCATGCGCTTCGAAGTGGATGGCTCGGGCAACCCAAGCAACGCCAAATTCTACATGGAGGACGCCAGCGGTTCAGTGCTCGGGCTCGCGAACGCGACAGGAGGCTTGGACGCGCGCTTCCGTTACGATGGCTTCGGTAACACGCGCTCTGGCTTTACCGATCCGACCACATTCACGGCGACAGGCTCGGGCGGCGACTTCCGTTTCCATGGAGCCTGGTTGGAATCCAATACCGGATTTTACCACATGCGTGCCCGAGACTATGATCCGGAGACAGGCAGGTTCTTGGAGAGGGATCCATGGAAAGGCATCATCAAAACGCCCGAAACGTTGCACGCCTATGCGTTTGCCAATTCAAATCCTTATTTGTACTCGGACCCGAGTGGAGAGTTTACGATCATTGAAATAAACATCGCAAACTCAATGCAAGTTGGTTTTCAGGGATTGCGGACGACAGCGATTGCACAGGGCCGCAAGAAGGTGTTCGAAACGATTGGGAATATTGCAAAGGACCAAGTGGTTAAGCAGGTAAAGGGTCTTCTGCCGACACAAGACTTTCTTGCGAGTTTTAAGGAAGGTGTGGCCCTTGGCGATGTTTTTAGGAGAACGATCTGTAACTCGCTGCACGCGCCTGATAATCTGTATTTTGAGGTGCCTATCACGACAGATGGACGACCGCTGGCCGACGGCTTTTCGTGCAATGAAAAAGCGGATCCCAAGGAGATTTTGCGAATGGCGGGGCTTTCGGTGCCAAGACCGGATATTGTGATAGGCCCTAGATCACCGCACGCGGCAGGGTCTTTTCCAAAAGCCTGGTTGATAGCAGAAGCTAAAGCCACGACGGCCGCTCTGTTTACGGACTACTTGAGGCCTGGGAGCAAAACGGACCAGTTCTGGTCAATAATCAACTATGCTGGAAAGCACACGTATTCCCGCACAGCACTCTTTATCACAGGAATCCGCGGACAAGTTAAGGGGCAGAGGCCTTCGGACATGCTGATAATTGAGGAGCTTGGCAGAAGTTCACTGCAGAAAGGAGTCATTCCGGTGGTTGTTCGCATTGTGGATTAAGAGCGATGGCAAAAATTCAAGGAAATACCGATTTTGAGTACGAGCATGCGGTGCGCAAGGCAAATGTGCGCCGGTTAAGGACACTTATTTCAAACCGCGTTCCGCCACCGCAGGCTCTCATGCTCACCGCAGTGATATCCGGGCATCCCGAATTGTTTCCAATTCTCAAAGATGCTGGAGCTGATCCGAACGATGGCGATGGTCGTGGCGAAACGGCGTTGGCACGTGCGCTTGCTACGGGTTCAGTAGAGATGGTGGAGGCGCTACTGCACGTTGGCGCTGACCCGAACAAAGAATGGATATTCCGCCCGCTAGACCAAGCGATATTTGGGGGTAGGCAAGATTTGGTGGATTTGTTACTAAAACACGGTGCCGATCCCAACGGGAAGGACAGTCATGGCGGGACGGCCCTCTTGAACGCAGTGCGCTGCGGATATCTGGAAATCGTACAGAGTTTGTTACGAGCCGGAGCCGACCCGTGGCATGAAGGTCCTGATGAGTCGGATTCCTTTGCTGTGGCGGAAAAAGAGGGGAAGAGAGAAATACTTGAGCTTTTACGCGCTACGACCAAAGAGAAGACTCCACCCGCAAAACGGAAGAAAAGTGCGACGGAACTCCTGATCAATGCCTTAAGAGTGAAGGATAGGGCGGAGGTTGAACGCTGCCTTGTCTCAGGGGTGGATGTCAATATCCGACACAAGTTTGGATGGAGTCCGCTGGAGAAGGCGATCGAAACAGGAGAGCCATGGTTCGCAAAGCGAATCCTCGATGCCGGAGCTGACCCGGACAACACACACCCGGACGGTTCTTCACCCTTAGAATGCGCGGTGAGCACGGGAGATCCTCGTTTCGTCAAGCTCCTATTAGACGCTGGCGCGAGTGTCCGAACCGACCGCTCCGACGGTCTCGCCGAGGCGTGTGTCCGAGGCGAGGAACAGATCGCGAAGATGTTGTTGGACGCTGGAGCGAACCCGAACGGAACTACCGTTCCAGGCGTGACCTCGCTAATGTTTGCCGCCGGCAGAAAGCTGCCGGGATTGGTTGAGGCACTTCTGAAAAAGGGGGCAAGAATGGATGCGACGGACTCCCAAGGATACACAGCTCTTTTCCATGCGGTCCACGCCGAAATGGTCAATGTTTCCATCCGACAGTACCCTTCGGGATCTAAAGTCATGAGCGCCGAACCTCAATTTGGCGTGCACGATAAGAATCTTGCGAAAGTAATTCGGGTGCTCTTAGAACAAGGCGCGAACGTGAACCACCAGGACAAAGAGGGGCGGACAGCTCTTACGTACGCCGTGACTGTGGAGACAGGCCGGTTGCTAATTGAAGCTGGTGCTCGTTTGGACATCCTTGATAAACGGCGACGTGATGTTTCTTATTGGCTCAAAAAAAATGGTCTTTGCGACGAGTTGCCAGCAGGGCTAGAGGCGGTCGCAGGACGGCTTTCAAAAAAGGAAGACAAGCAGAATCCGAAACTGAAAGAACGCAATCAAAGAGGGTGAATCCAAGCGCGCGAAACCGACGATACGGGGCGATTGCAGGGCTGGACGCCGCCCACCGGACGCTCAACCGGTTACGCCTATGATGAACGAGGCCGGCTGATAGCGGAGAGTGACGGTGCCGGGAATCTCACAGTGCGCCGCTTCGCCGGCGACCATGAGTTCAGCCGCCGGCCCGGCTTGATCGAAGTGAACGTGACGAAAGATGATTTAGGCCGCCCGGTCGCTCGTTACAGCCATGACTTTAGGCGCGATACCTGCTGGAAAAGAGGAAAAAATCCAGCGCGGATATCCGGGCGCGGAAACGGCACTGTTTCTCGCGGTCACAGCGCGGAGGATTCCGGTCGTTAAACTTTTGCTTGAGCGAGGTGCAAATCCGAACTTAGAATCGAGCGATACGATTTCGGCGCTAGCTGAAGCCACGCGACACGGTAACAAGACTCTTATGAGTTTGCTGATCGGTTCGAGTCGAGGTGCGAGCTCGCACACGTGGAATGTTCCGCCAGGCAGAATTAGCAATGGGGCATTGCTCTGACCCCTCGCATAGTGAGGGTTTAAGCAGGATCGGGGCTGAAAATCTGCTCGACGGGCAGTTTGAAAAGCCAGGAGACCTTGAAGGCCAGGCTTAAACTGGGCTCGTACCGTTCGGTCTCGATCGCGTTGACGGTTTGACGTGAGACGCGCAATTGCTCGGCCAGATCGGCCTGGGACCACCGCTTGTCGGCACGCAGCTCTCGTAACCGGTTTTTCATCGATAACCACGGTTGGAAACGACGCAACCCGTCATCCATAGGCAGAGGGCCAGGGCGTAAGTTCCCTCCCATCCGAGCCCGTGGGTTGCTCCGGTGCCGGCCAGCAGGCTACTCGGGGCAAGAGCATTCAGTGCTGTCAAAACGATGATCGTTCCCGCAGTCGCGAAGAACCAGGCCTCTTGTTGAATGCGCCGCTGCAGTTCATCCAGAGTCCGAATCCAATGGACGATCGTCCGCATGTAAAGGGCGCTCGGGATCATCGGGAGAAGCGCCAGTGCGGCGCGCGTCAGCGGGTCTGCGGCGTGTGACTCTGCCCCCCAGCGGCCTGCGGCGGCGATCAGGATTGCCACAATTGCCCAGGCGTTCAATTTGAACGCCATGCCATAAGAGGTCTGGGCGGCCTCCGGAATCAGTTTTGTGTTCATCGGCATCAGTGTAAAGCATGCTTGTCCATGTGTAAAGTAAGCTTTACATTCCTTCTTGTTTTGTAAGCTCGGACTCGGCGGTTGCTTACTGACCCGAATTTCGCCGATGAGATAAAAGCTGAGCATGCCTTGCCTGCATGCTCAGCGAAGGAACTGGGCATTTTTCCACCGGGCCGGCTCGGGCTACCGTTCGGTCGCGGCCAAAGGATATGAACGCCGCGAGCGGAAAGGATCCAATGATGAAGAAGCTGGTTCAGATCCATCAAAGTTCGACCATGCACTGGGTCGGCAACGGGTTCCCGGTGCGGTCGGTTTTTGACTACAACGGCCTGGGCCGCGAGTTGAGCCCATTCCTGTTGCTTGATTACGCCGCACCGCATCGGTTTGCCCCCGGGAACGAGAAACGGGGCGTGGGCAGCCATCCTCATAAGGGGTTTGAGACGGTCACCGTGGCGTATCAGGGCGAGCTGGCGCATCGCGATTCGAGTGGTGGCGGCGGGACGATCGGGCCGGGCGACGTGCAATGGATGACGGCGGGAAACGGCATCGTGCATGAGGAGTTTCACTCGGCGGAGTTCACGCGCGCCGGGGGCACGCTCCAAATGGTGCAGCTCTGGATCAACCTGCGCGCCCGCGACAAGAGCGCGAAGCCGGGGTATCAGACGCTCCGGAAGGAGCAGATCCCGAATGTAGTTCTGCCGTGGGAGGGGGGCGTCGTGCGGGTGATCGCGGGTCAATCTGGCGGCGCCCAAGGCCCGGCAAAGACCTTCACACCGATCAATCTGTGGGATGTCGAGTTGAAGGCCGGCAAGTCGGCAGAGCTGCCGCTGCCCAACGGCCACACCACAGCGTTCCTGGTGCTGAACGGTGAGGTGCAGGTGAACGGCGATCGCGGCGCGCACGAGGGGGATCTGGTGATCTTCGATCGCGCCGGGGACGGCATCACGGTGAGCGCCCGGACAGACGCGAAGCTGCTGGTGATGGACGGAGAGCCGTTCGATGAACCGGTGGTGGGCTATGGTCCATTCGTGATGAACAGCCGGGCGGAGATCCAAACGGCGTTTCAGGATTACCAACTCGGCAAGATGGGGAAGATCTGAACAAGTCTGAGCCAGGGGCTGAACGATGGCGGTCGCGTCCTGGTTGGGGATGCGGCCGCTACTCCCTCACCGGCTTTGTGCCCAGCGCGCGGGCGTAGAACATCATCGAATGGCCTGTGCTTCCGCCCAGAAAGCGGTAAGCCGTCGGCAGGAGAACACCGGCCTGACGTCAGGCAGGAGCAGAAGGGGGTTACCAATTCGGTTTAGGCTCAGCGGTTAATCTGAAGAAACGTCGATCTTGAAAGGTGGGAATTCGCGCGCGGTTTGTTTGTCCGGAAGTCTCCCACAATTCCCAAAAAGGCTCGGATACGTTTGTCTTGTATTCCAGGGTGTAGGTCAGCGTGGCGATTTGATCCCACTCCAAGATCGTCAATCCGTTCGATGGATCAGCTGACTCACGGCGAATTCGAAGGACCAAGTGCTGTGGAACCGATTTCGCATCTGCCGGATCACTTTGGGCATCCAGCTCGTCGCGATCAAAATAGCCATCTTCGTCCTGATCTAGCGCCAGCCTGCGGCCTGTTCCGCGGTGCACAATGTTGAGGACGAAACTGGAGTTTGTGGAGACAAGGTTTCGCAATTCGTTCGTCGTAAGCACTTCACGCTCACGATCCGACTGGAAGCGAAGGTTGGCTTGATCCCACCACCAGCTTCGGGGCAAGCCATCCAACACGCCACGAACCACCAGTTCGACCTCCGGCCCGTTTGGCCGCAGGACGCTTGGGCGGATCATTTGCAGAGCATCGGTCAGGCGATCTGAAGTGTTCGCAGAGGTCAGAGGGATTTGCTGGCCTGCAGCGGGCGCCGCCCCACGCGTAGAGGTGATCCGGGAAGCTGGATCGGTTAAGTCCTGGGACCCGGCGACAACGAGCGCGGCAAGAATATTAGCAACCTGTGTTGCATTCGTCACTCCGGCAAAAGTGTCTGCGCCTTCGAAGATAAAGCGCTCAAGACGGTCCGCTCGCCCATCGTGCAGGAAGCCGAAGCCTGCCGTGCTATTGGTGCTATCGTACCTCAATCCGGAACGCTCGTATAAATTCCGAAATTGCGCGTTCTTGAAAACAAGCCCATCTGAGCTCTCAAGGAGGAATGCTTCGACACTGTGGTTAGCCTCGCCTGCTCCGGAAGCAGTGTCCTGACCTAAGCCTGCCGGAGGCCGGTGGCACGTGGCGCAGCCGCCTGTACTCGAGCCTTTGTAGGCGTTGCCGTTTGGCAATTGCGCTTTGGAATCTGGCGGTATCGGAGAGCGATAGCCCACGAGAGGAAGATTGGTGGGGGCCATCAAGCCGTACGGATTTGGGGGGAAGTAGATGCTACTGAAAAAGGCTTTCAGGTCAGCCATTGCGCTGGCAGTGAGAAGGTTGTCCGCAGACTGCAGGTTCATGTAAGTGGCGTTGAATTCCTCGATTCCAGCTTTGTCACCGCGCCAGTGGAAAGGCTCATGGCCAATGATGTCCTGCAAGGTCGGAGTAATCATCGCCCCCTTCAGGGGATGGAAGCTGTGCGGACGCGCTGGCCCGCCGGCTATGATTGTCAGGTTGGTTGGCAACGGCTGCATTTCCCCGGCCGGATTGCCGAGATCCCAAGCCAGGCGGTCCATTCGCGCGTCGACGTGGCAGGTGGCGCACGAAACGTGTCCAAGTCCAGAGGTTTCTTGAGTGTTGTAAAACGAAACACGCCCTCTCCTTATCGCTTCTGGAGTAGGATCGAAGAGCCTGACTTTTCCGACGACATTGAGATTGTCCAGATCGAGCCACGAGATGCTGAGGTCAAATCTGCTAAAAACAAAAATGCGCTTGTGAGATTCATCGAGGGCTAAACCGGCGGGGCCGGCGTCGAGATGCACTGGTTCGTGAGTCCGAAGGCCGTTAACATCGAGGACCAACATATTGTCCGAGCCCCTGCCCGCGACATAACAGCGGGTCCCATCCGCGCTCCACACAATTGAACGAGGGTCGCCGATCGATTTGTGCCGTTCTGGAATCGAAATGGAGCGCGTCAGGTAGTCGAGATGCGGATTCAAATCGAGCAACGAGGGCGACCGATCCAACTGGACGAGCGCCAGAACCGCTTTGCTAAAGATTCCATTTAGATTGGGCTCGAAGCGGAGTTCGTTGCGCGATTCAGTTCCAATCATCGCGATCATTCCGTTGGCGGGGTTAACTGCCAGGTCGAGGCAGATGGTCATCAGACCGTCAATGTACGATACCTCGAAAGTGTTTGCATCTACCGTCGCGATATCATGGTCGAGCATGTCCCAACCCGGCATCCGGCCGGACGAACCTGCCTTGGGGCCGCTAACGTAATCACTCCAATCCCGTTGATTGCCATCCCGCCACGTCCCGTCAGGCATTTTCCGGACGATCATGCTCGTGAGCGGAGGCTGGTTCGTGCCGAGGGCAGGATTGAAAAGTGGAGAAAAAGCCTTCCCGGCGTTCGGCGGTGGGTTGGCACCCTCATAAGGACCGGATACATCGTCGACTGGGCCTGGCTTGGAGAATTCATGCAACGGCGCAAGGTTCCGCGCGAGAATCGTTGTGTGATTGCCTGACTCTTTGATCGTGGCGTAAACTCTCAGGCGGTCGGGGCTGATCGCCAGCGCAGTGGGGCGTTCGGCTTGCACTGAAATATTTGTAGCGAGAAGCTGCGAGACGGGGTCGAATACTTGAATCAAGTTGGGCAAGGAGGCTGCGACGAAGGCCTTCTCCGGGGCGCCGCCAAAGATTACGTCGGTGGGCCGGGGTTGAGTTTGGAGAATTGCGATTACGCGCAGCTGCGTGGGGTCGATGATGTTGATGGACCCGGAAATGTAGTTAACAACCCAAACCTCGGTGTCATTGCGAAACCTCACGCTCACTGGATCAATCCCAACCGGCACACTGCCAGTTTTCGTTAGGCCCACGGAGTCGCTGCGGAATACGTCCACACGCCCGTTTGGGAGATTGCAAACAGCCAGCATTTTGCCAGAAGGACTCAGGGCGATCGGGTGCACGACAGGCGTCTCAAAATTTACAAAAGAAGGTGCATTGGTTGTGGTGCCTGCGGCCGCAGGGATCATGAAAAGGGGGCGCGAAGAAATGCTTGTGAAAGCTAAGATAAGCAAAAAAAGCCTGGCAATACGGCACATGAGACACCTCGGTCAGTAATAGGGGAAAAATTCCATTTGGACGACTCCTATTCTCGTCAATCTGCAGTGTGATGCTCCAGCGCTGTGATTTTGCACTGATCGGTCCGTGCTTGGCCGAAACAACAGCGCCTCTCCCGAATAGACCTCGGCGATTGGCGCGTTTTGGAATCGAAGCCTTATAGTAAGCAGTAATCTACTTGGCTTGCCAATCAGTGCGGTTTGGATGTCGCACCGCTAAGATGGGAGAAAGATAATCCGTTGTGGGCACAACTTTTTGGGGTCGCTACTCCCTCACCGGCTTTGCGCCCAGCGCGCGGACGTAGAACGCCATCGAATGGTCGGTGCTCCCGCCCAGGAAGCGATAGGCCGCCAGCAGGAGAACGATTGTCAGAAAGATCAGCCCGAAGGCGAATGCGCCCGCAGTCACGTGCGTGGCCAGCCACACCACGACCGCCGCGCTTAAGCCGGCGCGCAGCCAGGTGGGGCAGCCCCAAGCGAGGCCGTAGGCGACTTGCTGGACCGCGAACATCAAACCGCCTGTCGCCAGCCAGCGCACCCAGCGGGATTGGCTCAGGCTTTGGCGCGCCAGGTCTGACGTTGCCACGGGATGCGCCAGCACCGCGATCAGGCAGAGCAGCAGTGGCGTGAGCAGCATCCAAAAAGCCACCTTAAGCAGCAAGCCCGCCGGCCCCAGCGCAAGCCGGCCAAGGCTGGTCTGGCTCGGATCCATGAATTTGCAGGCATCCCGATTGCTCCAAAAGGCGTGCCCGAGCGCGGGATGTATGATTTGCAGGGCCAGAGGGAAAAGTTGTTGAAAAGCTGTGGGTCCGCTTTGGCCCGGCCCGCCCACCCCTCCCATGGATCCCATGGGAGGTGGCGGGGCCGGCTGCCCGGTCCCGCCGAGGCGAAGCGGAATGCCAATCGGCAGGTAAAGGCCCCATGGTGGGATCACGGTTACTCCATCCTGCGCATGCACAAAGCGGCGAATGCCGATCTTCCGTTGATGAAAGAGCCACGAAAACTCGATCGAGCCGACGCGTGGACAGCCGAAGGTAATCACCTCTGGCGCGGTTGACCCTTCGGCCAGATCGAGCGCGGCGACCACCGCCGTCGCTCCGCCCAGCGAGTGCCCCGCGATAACCAGCGGCTGGCTGGCGCTTTGCCTCGCGTTCCACTTCTGGAATTCCGGTCGAATCCGTCGCCACGCCGCCGCAAAGCCGAGGTGCCGAGGCGGTGAGAGCCAGTAAATGCAAGTGAGGTCGGTGCAAACGTCCCGTGCTCCCTTTGTCCCGCGAAAGATCAGGTAAGTCTTTCCGTTCCGTCGGTAAGCCATCGCCCGCATGACCGCTCCGCCAAAGGGCGCCCAGTCCGTGGCTCCTTCCGTCGCAGCCCAGGCCTTGGCTTTGGACGGATCGGGCAAGTAGACCGCGTCGCACGCCTTCGCTACATGCCGCACTTCCGGATCAGTCTCTTCTCCTTTGGCCGGCAGGTTTGCCTCCGAGGCCACTGACGACCGGCTTTCCGGCGTCGGCAGTTTCCGCGGTGGGATCGCTGCGAGAGGAGCTTTTTGAACGCGCATAAATTGAGGGCATTTGGGGCAAGTGCCGGTGGTCCGGTTACTGCGCAGGATGAGGATTGAGCCGGGCAAGGCGGCGTTCGTGGACGGCGCGCCAGGCATCGTTGGCTTGCTGGAGGGTGACACCGGTTTGCTGGAGCCAAAAATCTTCCGTGTAAGTCCCTTCGCGCGCGGCGGCGTTCAGTTTTGAAATTACTTCATGTCCGTAGATAGTTGCGACCCAGTGCAGAAAGTTGGCCGTGATGCGGTAGCTGGAGTCGTAACGGGCTTTGGGAAAGTTGCGCTCGGTGATTTCGGCGCCAAACGCGACTGGTTCGTAAAGGAACCAGCGGACGTAATCGGCAATCCCTTCGACCACCCATCCTGGCGGGCGCGCGGCCTGGGGATTGCGCCGCTGGCCCCAGCCGTAGTTCTGAACGACGTGAACGAGTTCATGGATCACGCTCCCCATTGCTTCGCCCTGCAAGTTTCGCCGGAACCAGGCGGCGTTCAGGCTGACACTGTGGCCGCTGGCAGCGGCCGGGATGCCGGGGTTCATATCAGATCGGAAACGGAGAATGATCTTGGAAGGGGGCTCGTAGCCGTCGCTGGCTAGGAGGCGGGAGAGTTTCGGATACCAATTGGTGACGGCGGGCAGGAGCTTTTCCCTGGACCACGCTTCGAGGTCGGGAGCGGCAGCGGTGTCGAGGGACACGGCCAGACCAGAGGGGGCCGCCTCCTCGGTTGCCGAGTGTTCGGCATCAATGACGTCGATCTCGCTGAAAAAGGTCTGGCCGAACGGGTCGTTGTTCTCGGTGGGGGAGACTTGAAAGATCAGGTAGCGGAACGAGCCAAGGTGGCCGTCTGGATTCCGGATGCTGACGGCGCATTGCCCGCCTGGACGCTGCTCGGGCAGCCGGGTGTCGACCTGAGCAAGGCGGGTCCAGCCGGCCTGGATAAGATCGGCGCCCGGAGCGGGCTGCCGGACAAAACTGGCCGCCGCTCCGTCCGCGCCGAAGAGTTGGTAAACCTGGGGGCTGCGTTCGCGCCGGTGCCAGGAGTAGGTGTTTACTTCCTTGACCGTGATGACCTTCCCGAGATCAAGGAGGAGGCGGCCGCCCGGGCTGCCCGCGGCGAAGAAGAAGTTCTCCTGCGGTTCGTCCTCGGTTTCAGGCAGCTCGCCGTCGTTCAGCGCGGCGAGCCCTCCGCTATTGGGATCGATCCGGCCTTCAAGAAGCGTGAACGTGCCGGCACTAGCCGCGTCAGACCGTCTGGGAGGTGAAATGTTCTGGAACTCGAAACGAGCCGCCGCCTTCGCCGGTTCACGGTGTTCGGCGAGGACCTGGACTTCGGCCCGACCCGGGCCCGCGGCGCAGAAAGCCGTCAAAATAGAAAGGAGCCTAAGTAACCGCCAGGCGGCGGGGAATCCGGGAATGCACATCCTGGGCTTTTCCATCGCACAGAGATGGCGAAATGACAACTATGGAAAAGCCCCATGGCGCCTGCGGCCGTGCCCGCAATCGGGAAATCAGGAGCTCCGGCCGGGAGTTTTCAGGCAAGGGCAGGCTCCGCGCGAACTGCTCCGGCGTCAGCGGGGGGGTGCAGCGCTTCCCCGAGGGATTCGACGAAGGTGAGGGGGCGAACTTCCTCGTAACCGACGCATTCGCTCTTCAAAGAGGCATTGGCCACGATGGCGATTTTGAGGAGGAGGCCCTCGCACAATTGGCTGGCATTGACCATGAGTTCGGCGATGGGGAGGGTGACTTTGCTGAGCGGGCTAAGATCGATGAAGAGGCGATCGCTGCCCGCTTCGGCCGTTTTGGTCAGCTGGTCCTGGAGCTGGCCCGAAATGTCCTGAAGGACGGCCTGGCTGGGCTCCTTGGGAATCGTGAGAATGAGGGCGCTCTCCTGCTGGAGGAAGTAACGGTAGGAGGTGTCGAGTTTAAGGGTTCGGGAAACCTTGGATTTGAGGTCATCCGCGTCGATTGGCTTGCCGAGAATGCCGGCGAAGCCGGCCTGCTGGGCGCGAGCCTGCTCCGCGGCGGCAGTGCGCACTGCCATGCCGAAGACAGGGATGGAGGCGGTGGCTGCGAGCCCGCGAATATTTTGGAAAAAAGCAAAAGCGGCCTCATTCGGCAGGGAAAGACTAGCCAGAACGAGGTCAACCCCGCCCTTGGCGCAGGCGTCGAGAGCTTCCCCGGGCTGGCTGGCGGTGGAGACTTGCCAGGGGGTGTCGACGAGCGCGTTGCGGACTTGAGCCGCGATGGCTGGCTTGTCGTCCAGGACCAGGAGCTGAATGGGATCGTCGAATCTTCGGGCGCGGGATGGGCTGTTGACGCGGGGCTGGAGGCCGACCACCCGCTTCACGCGCTCGAGCAGCAGATCCTCCTTGAAAGGCTTGATCAGGTAATCGCGGACGCCGAGGCGGGCGATCTTGAGGACGGTCTCGCGGCCGGCTTCTGCCGTGAGCATGATCACCGGAGTGGTTTTCAGATCGGGATCCGATCGGAGGCGGGCGAGCACCTCGAACCCGTCCATCACCGGCATGGTGTAGTCGAGAAGGATGAGGTCGGGACGCTCCCGGGCGGCGACGGCGAGGCCAACCACGCCGTTTTCCGCCTCCAGAACGGCGCAATCGAAAGCGCGCAGCGCCTTGGTCACGATCATGCGAATGGTCTTGCTATCATCAACAGTGAGAATTTTCATGGGACTAGGCCTCTTTGACAAAAACGGAAACACGCAGTTGGTACGATTCGAATTGAAAACCGAGGACGCGGGAGATGACCTGCGGAGGCGTCTGGACATGCAGGTCCGCTCCGCGAACGATGGAGGGGATCGTGAGGACGCAGGCGCAGCCCCGGTCGCAAAGCCGCGATTTGACGTAACCAGCGACCATGTTGCTCAGTTCGCCAAGCGCGTCATTGATCATTTCACCCTCAATTTCGGCATCGGGAATGCCAAGCATCCGGCTGGTCAAAAGCCGCGCGAACGGGAGATGGGTGTGGAGGGAGACGGAGCCAATGACGATGCCGTTGAAGCCAACGGAGCTGACGATCTGATCCTCGGCCTTTTTTTCGAGAGTGGCGGCCGGGATTGGGGCGAGCTCAATCGAGAGCATTGTTTCGAAAACGCTTTGGAGGGCGGTTTCGGCGAACTCTCGGATCTCTTCGACGGCTGGCAGTTCGGTAACCATAAAATCTCGGATCAAAACTACCGGCGGGCGCCGATCAGTTCCTCGACCTGAATGGCGAGTTTGTTGCCGCTGACGACGACCTGGCCGCGGCCGATCAGCTTTTGATTGGCGAAGAGGCTGGCGGGTGAATCGGCGGTTTGCTCAAGTTGGATGACCGACCCGACGCGAAGCCTGAGCATTTCCCGTAGACTCATTTTGGTGGAATCAAATTCGGCTGTGATGGCCACCGGCAGGTCGAGCAGGACGGCCCTATTTGGGATTTCCAACGTTTGCATATCTGTAAGAAGGGTCAGTTTCGGTTTTGGCCGCGGATGCGGGCGGCCCATTTGCCGGCGGCTGTGCCAAGTTCAGCCGAGAATTTCATTTTCCCGGCGAGCCGGACAATGAGTTCCTGGCCGGCCTTTTCACCCAGGGGCAGAAAGTCTCCGGGCTGAAGGTGGGCGAGCACCTGCGCGGTTGTTTGGATCGGCGGGAACTCGACCGTCATCGGCAGCTTCAACCCCGCAAAGGCGGGATTCCACTCTTCAGCCGCTGCCGCCGTGGACGCGGCTTCCTCGGCGCCGACCATGACGAGCTTCTCCAGCAGCGGTTCCAGCATCTGCCGGGGGAAGGCAATTTGAATTTCCTCCAGCGACTCGCCGTTGATCGAGGGCGAAATGCCGACGACGAGCATCATGGTGCTGGGCGGCGCGATCTGGAGGAAGCGGGCGCTGCTCTCCCGGCCAAGAATGCCCACGCTGAGATCGATGAAACTGCTCCAGTAGCCGCAGATCTCGGCCAGGAGCGCGTCGACAACCCGGGCGATCAGCCGCTGCTCAATATCACTCAAGGAGCGGGGGTTGTCCGCCCTCCGGCCCGGGCCGCCGAGAAGGCGATCAACCAAACAGAGGCCGAGGCGGAGGGGGACTTCGAGCAAGCCAATCCCACGCAATGGAGGCAGCTTGAAAAGGGACAGATAAGTGGGATCGCTCATCCCGTGGGTAAACGTCTGCAGCGGCACGGTCTCCAGCTTCGACATCTGCATGCTGCATTCGAGCCGCAGCAGGCTGGCGATCTGAATGCCGGCGCGGCGGATCAACTCCTCATGGCGGAGGCGGAGGCAGCGCAGGTCGGCGGCGGAGAAAGCGGAGAATTGAGGGTAGCGGGGCTGGGCGAGCGCTGGTTCGAGGTCTGAAGCGACGGCCGCGGGCGCGCCGGCAGCTGGCGAATCGCCGGCGCCTACCTGCATGAGCAGCGATTCGATTTCCGCCTGCGAGACAATGTCTGCGCTGCCGCTGTCGCGCGCCGGAGAGGGGGATGAAATGGCTTCCTCGGGCATACGTCAGAAATCAGAGTTCGCTCATGTCGAGTTCACCTTCGGTTTCGAGGCGGCGGGCGGCCTCAATGATCTCGAGTTGGGCCGCCTGGATTTCCTTGAGTTTGACGGCGTTGAGCGAGTCAAGTTCCTCGCGGACGTTTTCCGCGCCGCGCCGCGAGAGCGCGCTCAGGAAGGTTTCCTTGAGCTGCTCGGAAGCGGCTTTGAGCGCCACGGTGAGAGTGCGCACTTCGACCTGCTGCAGAATCTTCTGGAGCGAGCGGACGTCCAGGCGGCGAAAATCCTCGAAAGCGAACATTTTCTGGTGAACCGCCTCGGCCAGTTCGGCATTCCGCTCGCTGAGTGAGGAGAGGATGGCTTTCCCGTCGGGCTTGGGCAGGGCGTTGATCAACTGGGCGGCCGCTTTGACTCCGCCGGTATTGTTCAACGGTTGGGTGCGCTGGGCTCCGGCGTTTGAGCGGAGGACTTCGAGGACGTCCTGGATGATCTCGTTGGAAGTCGGAGAGAGGGTTGCAAGGCGCTCGACCACTTCATTCCGTTGTTCCGGCCGGAGCAGGCTGAGAACCTTGGCGGCGCGCTCCGGGCTGAGGTAGCTCAGGAACATGGCGATGGTTTGCGGCTGCTCGTGCTTGAGCAGATGGTAAATCTTGGAGGGGTCCATCTCGGCGATTTGCTCGGTGGCGGCGACCGCAGCGCGGGTGGGCGAGACGCGGCTCATGATTTCTGAGGCGCGAAAAATCCCGACCGAGCGTTCGAGGACATGCTGGGTCCGCTCCACTCCGCCACGGACGGCGGTGGCCGCCTCCTGGGCAACCGGGGAGAATTCTTCGAGGACAGCCAGCTGCATTTCCTGGGGGACGTTTGTCAGTCCGGACATTTCCCCGGCAACCTGCTCCACCAGCTCGTCGTCCAGCCCCTTGAGAATCTGGGCGGCATTCTCCGGCGTGAGCATCATGAGAAAAGCCGCCAGCTTCTGGATCTTCGGATTCGGGGCGCCCGCCCCTGTGCTCGCGTCATTACCAGGCATCGTCATAAACCGTTTGGCGCGACCGGGAGAACAAAAAAGGCACCGGTAGAAACACCTCTCCCAAGGTGCGCTAGCGGTGCCTTCGACGTTCGGAGCCGATTGCTCGTCCATCAAGGCGAGGGTCTGCGGAAATTCCTGCAGACGCCACGACGGAAATCCTATCGGAGGACCTCCGGGAGCGCTTAAGGCATTTTTCTCAGGAGTGCGTGGTGAGGAAAAAATTCGAAGCGGATGCCAAAAAATGATGAGTGCCTCTGCCCGTGCTTTTCAGTAGCTTGCAGGCGATTGTGACCGCCACACCGAAAGCCATGATCTCACCCGGTCCGCCCGGATCCGCTTTGCCCCCCTCAGCCGCCACGCCGGCAGAGGGAGCGCGAGGCGGGGGCAAATCTCAAGACGCCGGGCGCGCAGCCTCGCCATGCGCGGAGTGGGGCTCAGGGGGGTTGGCCGCGATCGCACATGAGATCAACAACCCGCTCAACGGGATGAAAGTTTACTTGCGCCTTTTGAGGGACGAGCTGGAGCCGGCGGACCCGAAAAGGCGCTACGTGGAAATCATTGGGCGGGAGTTGGACCGCGTGGCGGCGGTCACGCGGCGGATGTCCGGGCTATTTGAGTTTGGCCTTGCGGAGGTAAAGGCTTTTTACGTGCAGGACCTGATTGAGGACGTTGTGGCGGTGTTAGGAGTGATCAGCCGGAGCCGTGGGATCGCTCTCCGCCTCTCGATGCCCGCGGAGCGGGAGAGCGGAAGAGTCGAGCTGCCCGAAGCGGCCGTCAGCCAGATCCTTTACAACTTGACGCAAAACGCGATTCAAGCATCCTCGGAGGGAGATGCGGTGAGCGTGGGTTTCCACAGGGATGCCGATCAAATAGTCCTTGAAGTTTCTGACGAGGGCTGCGGCATCCCGGATGCGATCAAGACTCGAATTTTCGAACCTTTCTTTACCACCAAGAAGGAGGGGGACCAGCGTGGCATGGGTTTGGGGCTGGCGTTGGTGCAGAGCCTCGTGGTTTCGATGAAGGGAGAGGTTCAAGTGGAAAGTGAGCTGGATCGAGGAACGGTTTTTCGTGTGACGCTTCCAGGGACCGGTCGAATCGATCGGGGATAGAGAAATCACCGCTTTGAAGAATTGATTTCCCGTCTGCGGAGAAGTGGAATGAAGCATAGATTATTGGTCGTTGACGATGACGAGTCTTCTCGTCTGTCGCTCGCGGAGTTCTTGAGAAAAAGCGGATTTCGAGTCGGCGACTTTCCGGATGCGACCCAAGCGGCGGCCGAGGCGGGCAGAACGCCCTTTGACCTGGCAATTGCGGATATACGGATGTCCGGAAACGAGCGGCTGGAGTTCGTGGAATTCTGCCACTCGGTTCGGCCCTCATTGCCGGTCATCCTGGTAACCGGATTTCCGGGGGTCGAAACGGCTCTGGCCGCCATGAAAATGCAGGCGGCGGCTTACCTGGTGAAACCGCTCGACCTGGATCATTTGCTGGACTTGGTGAAGAAGACCCTGCAGCGGGCGGCTTTGGAGCAAGGCATTCACAGCTTGAGCCAGCGGCTTTCCTCGTGCCAGCGAGACCTCCAGGCGGTCGAGCAGCACCTTCGCCTAAGCCCGGGTCCCGTGCTCAAAGAGCCATTTGAAGCTTACTTCGCGGTCTGCTTTGAGAGCGTCCTGGCGAATTTGGAAAGCTTGCGCGATGTCGCGGTCTCGGCGCGCCTGTCCGGTCCAGGGGGGCGGCCGGAAGCCGCTCCGACCACGCCTTTGTTGATTCTGGAAGCCTTGCGCGACACGATCGACGTGCTGGAGAAGACGAAGGACTCGTTTCGATCAAAGGAGTTGGCCGATCTCCGCCGGAGGCTGGAGAAACTGTTGGCCAGCGATCGCCGTTTGGCGGCGGCGAAGGCCGCCGGCCGGGCGGCGGAGAATGTTTTTGCCCAATAATCCTACCCTTTTTTCCCGTTGTCGCGCCCCGCGGCCTTTCAGCAAGTTGTTGCTAAACGTTTTTGCGTACTTGCCGATTAATCTTCTCGTAAGGGCTGGCCTGCGGGCCTGCCCGCCTTGATGGCTAGCAATTCTGGCTTTGAACGTCGAAGGCACCGCTGCGCCGCTTCTGGCGCGGCGGTGCCTTTTTTGCTTGTGGGACGGCCAGAATTCGCAGTGCGCCGACCGCCGTGTATGGACGAGATAGTAAGAGAGTTCCTGGTTGAGAGTTACGAGAATCTCGATCGCCTGGATCAAGACCTGATCGCCCTCGAAAAAGATGCGGACTCCAAAGAAACAATCGGAAGCATTTTTCGGACGCTTCACACGTTGAAGGGGGCCAGCGGCTTCCTTGGCTTTGGCCGGTTGGAAGCGGTGGCTCATGTGGCCGAGAATCTTCTGAGCAAATTGCGCGAAGGCAGCCTCACCCTTACCCCGTCGATCACCACCGCGCTTCTCTCCACCGTCGACGCAGTCCGGGGCATGCTCGAACAGATCGAGCAGACGGGCGGCCCGGGCGAGAAGGATCACAGCGTCCTGATTCAGGAACTGACCCGGTTGGGCGGTGAAAGCGCCCTTGCCTTGAGTCTGCCTCCCGTTCCGTTGCCGCCGCTCACGATCGAGGAAGCTTTGCTGGCCGACTCCGCCCCGGAGCCGTTGCCGCCGCCCGTGCCGCCGCTGATCCTGCCGAAAAGCTCCGCAGCGGAAGAGGAAAGCGGATCCGGCGATGGGGCGGAGAGCCGCTCCAGCGCAATTTCGGATAGCACCATCCGGGTGGATGTGGGGTTGCTCGATAAACTCATGAATCTGGTGGGCGAGTTGGTTCTGGCTCGAAACCAGATCCTGCAATTCAGCAGCCAGTCGGCCGACGGGGCCTTTCTCGCCACCTCCCAGCGCCTGAACCTGATCACAACAGAGTTGCAGGGCCACGTCATGAAGACCCGCATGCAGCCGATCGGCAATGTCTGGAACAAGTTGCCGCGAGTGGTGCGGGATCTGGCGGCCAGCTGCGGGAAGGAAGTCCGGATCGAGATGGAGGGGCAGGAGACGGAACTCGACAAGACGATCATCGAGGCGATCAAGGACCCGCTGACTCATATCGTGCGGAACTCGGTCGATCACGGGATTGAAACGCCGGATGCGCGGGAAAATGCCGGCAAGCCGCGGGAAGGGCTCCTGAAAATGCGCGCCTACCATGAGGGCGGCCAGGTGAACATCGAGATCACCGATGACGGCGCAGGCATTGACGCAGCCCGCATCAAGCAAAAGGCTCTGGAGCGAGCCCTGCTCCGGCCGGAGCAGATCGCCCGGCTTTCCCCGCATGACGCACTGCAGCTCATTTTTCTGCCGGGCTTTTCCACGGCGGAGAAGATCACGAATGTGTCCGGACGGGGGGTCGGAATGGATGTGGTCAAAACGAACATCGAAAAGATCGGCGGAACGGTCGATCTCCAGACGGACCTGGGGGAAGGCACCACTCTGAGAATCAAGATTCCGCTGACCCTGGCGATCATTCCGGCGCTGATTGTCAGTGCGAGCGGCGATCGATTCGCCATTCCCCAAGTGAGCCTGCTCGAGTTGGTCCGATTGGAGCCGGACGAGGCTCGCACGCAAATCGAGTTCATCCATGGCACGCCCGTTTATCGGCTGCGAGGCAAGCTTTTGCCGTTGGCCTACCTCGACCGCGAACTGGGGGTTGCGCCCGCCGTCCCTCAGCGCGCCGACGGGGCGGTCAACATTGTGGTCTTGCAGGCGGATCGAAGCCCTTTCGGCTTGGTGGTAGACGACATTAGCGATTCGGAAGAAATCGTGGTCAAGCCGCTGGGCAAACAATTGAAAGGCGTATCGGCGTTCGCTGGCGCCACGATCATGGAGGACGGAACGGTGGCGTTGATTCTGGATGTGCTGGGCATCGCGCAAAAGGCCGGGGTCGTCAATGCCGCGCGCGAGCGGGCCCTGGCGGACAGCACGGCCTCTGGGCGCAAGGGTTTTGACAATCGGCAAACTCTGCTTCTTTTCGATGCGGGGCAGGGGAGCCGGATGGCGATCCCATTGTCCATGGTGGCCCGGCTGGAGGAATTTCCGCCAGAGATGGTCGAATACTCCGGAGCGCAGGAGGTCGTCAACTATCGAGGTCAGATCCTTCCACTCGTTCGAGTGGCTAAACATATCCCCGCCCTTCGGGATGACGGGCCGCCTGCGAATGGCCCGATGCAGGTCATCGTCTACAGCGAAAACGGGCGGAGCGTGGGCTTGGTCGTGGGGGAAATCCGGGATGTCGTGCAGGAGAGCATCACCGTGAAGCGGCACGCCTGCAGCCACGGGATTTTTGGGTCGGTTTTGATCCAGGATCAGGTGACCGACCTGCTGGATGTCAAATCGCTAATTCGGGCAGCTGACCCGTCCTTTTACGGGGCCGGTCCTGGCGCGGCTCCGGAACTCGCGGCTTGAAATATTTATGAGCGATTCGCTGCAATTTGCGACCTTCTACCTGGATCAGCTCTTCTTTGGAGTGGAGGTCCGCGCGGTGCAAGAGGTGGTCCGCTATCAGCCGATGACGCGTGTTCCGCTGGCTCCGCCCATGGTTCAAGGTTTGATCAACCTGCGCGGCCAGATTGTCACGGCGCTGGACTTGAGAAGCCGTTTAGGGCTTCTGCCGCGATCGGATTCGGAGCTCCCGATGAATGTCGTTTTGCGCACCGAGGACGGGGCTGTCAGCCTCCTGGTCGATCAAATCGGGGATGTGATCGATACGAGACCGGATCTTTTTGAGCCGCCCCCCGAGACGGTTCGCGGAACGGCGCGGGAAATGATCCGCGGCGCCTATAAACTGGAAGGCAGGCTTTTGCTGATCCTGGACCACGGCCAGGTGCTCAACCTCCAGAGCAGCGTCTCGGGCGGATCCGATCGGGCCGCGGGTTCACCGCATTAGAATTCTTATATGACAACCCATCGATTCAGTGACCTAATCTACGAAGAGGAGCAGCTTGAGCATGCCCCTCCCACCGAACGCCCAGCGCAGCGACACGGCGGCTTACCCCCCCGGTCGGATGGGCCGGCACGGAAGCCCGGCCGCCCGGCGCGCCCGCCCCTGAGTTCGAGCCGAAAGGAGAGGCCCTGGAGTGGCGTTCTCTCCGGTTTAAGCATGAAAGTGGCCGGACCGACCACTTTCGTTGCAGTCATTTGCATGGGGCTCCTCTATTTCGCGCTACAGCGCGAGGCGAAGCAAATCGAAGAAGGGACCGTCCAGTCGCTCGCATCGACGGCCCGCTCCGTCCAAAACAAGATCGACCGGTGCCTGTTTGAGCGCTACGGGGATGTGCAGGCATTCTGCCTGAACCGCGAGGTGCAGCGGGATCTTGCCAAGCTCAGCCCGGCCGAGCAAAGCGAGCTGGTGTCGTTGATCAACGACTACGTTAAATGCTACGGCTGCTATTCGTTGAGCGCTATTCTCGACCCGGCCGGGCGGATCGTCGCGGCTAATTCGGTGGCTCCGGATGGCTCGGCTTTGGCGAAGTCGGCCGGGTTGGCCGGAAGGTCTCTCGCCGATACGGATGGGTTCAGGCTGGCGGCGGAAGGGAAGTTCACGACCGGGAACGCAGCAGGCATGCTGAATGGCTCGGTGGTGACCGCGCCCGAAAAGGCTCCGATTGTTTCCGAACTGTATGGAGACAAAGCTCCGGTTTGGACGATGACATTCACCGCGCCGATTCGGGACAAGCGGACTGGGCAAGTGCGAGGCTACTGGCAGAACTACTTTGCCTCGCACCTGGTGGAAAACATTGTTCTCGAAGAAACCAAACAATTGCAAAGGCGCGGTTTGGCATCCAGTGAACTGAATGTCGTGGATTCGGCGGGGCGGTTGATCGTCGACGTGGATCCAGCGGAGACCGGGAAGATTGAATGCCGCTATTCGGACCTCTTGAAGGTCAATTTTTTCGAAACCGGCGAAAGTATTGCCGAGGCTTCGCGCAAATCTTCCGAAAGCGAGGGGGTTTCCTTCGGGCAGAACGCCCGCATGTCGAAGGAGCGCGGGCGGGCATTTGTTCAGCCCGGTGGCTATGCGCGGAGCGTGCCGACCCTGGGCTACGTGGGGGGAGGCTTTACCTCTTTCGTCCGGGCGGCCGACAATGAGCTGTTTGCCGGGACCAACGCGTTGCGTTGGGCGATCGCTCTGGTGACCCTGGTTGGGGCCTTGCTGGGAGTCGGCATGATCTGGTGGACGACGCGCCCGATTCTGCTGGGAATTTCCGGCTTGCAGGAGGCCATCGGGAAGCTGGCTCAAGGGGATATCCGGGATGAGCTGGCGGTGAATTCGCGGGATGAAGTCGGGGCGATGGCCGCCGCTTTCAATCAAACCCGAAACGAATTGATCGAGGTTTTTGGGACGGACCACATTGATTGGGTGCACCTGGGCGAGCAGAAGCGCGAAGCGGCCCGCCTGGCGAACATGGTCGAGAATACGCCGATCAACACCATGTTTGCCGACACTAATCTCACTTTGCGCTATGTGAATCCGGCTTCATTGAAAACGTTCCGGACTTTCGAGAAGCATCTGCCGGTCCCGGTGGATCAATTGATCGGCCAGAGCATCGATATATTCCACAAAACCCCCGCGCAGGCTCGGCGGATTTTGTCCGATCCCAGGAATCTTCCGCACCGGGCTGTGATCCAGTTTGGCCCGGAGACTTTGGAATTGCTGGTCAGCGCCATCTTTGACCGGGATAAAAAGTACCTTGGCGCGATGGTGACCTGGGACCGCGTCACGGATCGGGTTGCGCAGGAAAAGCGGGAGAATGAGTTGAAAGAGAATCTCAAACGCGTCCTCGCCAAAGTCGCGGACAGCGCTCAGACCCTCGGTTCGGCGTCCGAAGAGCTTTCGGCCAACAGCAAACAGATGGTCAGCAATGCCGAAGAAACCTCCACTCAAGCCAGCGTCGTCTCCGCCGCGGCCGAGCAGGTCAGCCGGAATGTGCAGACGGTGGCCACCGGAACCGAGGAAATGAGCGCGAGCATCAGGGAGATCGCGAAAAATGCGCTTGATGCGGCCAAGGTGGCTGCCGTTGCCGTGAAAACCGCCGAAACCGCGAATGCCACCGTTTCGAAACTCGGCGAGAGCAGCGCTGAAATCGGCAAGGTCATCAAAGTCATCACTTCGATCGCGCAGCAGACGAATCTGCTCGCTCTCAATGCGACGATCGAGGCTGCCCGCGCGGGGGAAGCTGGGAAGGGCTTCGCCGTGGTTGCCAACGAGGTTAAGGAGCTGGCCAAGGAAACCGCCAAGGCAACCGAGGATATCAGCCAAAAGATTGAAGCGATCCAGAACGACACGCGCAGCGCAGTCGCGGCGATCGGGGAGATCAGCGGGGTGATCAGCAAGATCAACGATTACCAGAACACTATCGCCAGCGCCGTGGAAGAACAGACAGCGACCACCAACGAAATCAGCAGAAACGTGGCTGAGGCGGCCAAGGGGAGCTCGGAAATCGCCGAGAATATCACTGGCGTGGCGGCCACCGCGAAGAGCGCCACGACGGGCGCCGTGGATTCCCAAAGGGCTTCCGAGGAGCTTTCGCGGATGGCCGCTGATCTCCAGGCGATTGTCGAGACGGTCCAGCGCTGACAACCGAGCGAGTCATGAGACGGACGTTGCAGCGGATCGGTCGGTTAGGCGCCCTCGCGGGCGCCATGGCCGCCCGTTCCGTTCGCTTCGGTCCGCGTCGCCAGGAACGGGAGGAACGCCTGGTGGATCGCTTGGGCGCGACGCACGGACTCCCGCAGAAGGTGGGCCAGATCCTGGGGCTCACCCGCAATGCCGCCGCCAGCCGGAGCTTGATGCGTTTGATGGAAAACAGGCCTTCCCTCTCCGGAAACGAGGCGCTTCTGGAAATCGAACGCCAGCTTGGGCGTCCCTGGCGGGAATGTTTTCGCGCTTTCGAACCCGAAGGAGTGTCAGCGTCCATCGCACAGGTGCATCGTGCCAACCTGCACGATGGAACCGAGGTTGCGGTCAAGGTGCAGATTCCGGGCCTTCGGGAGCAAATTGGCGTCGACTTAAAGCTCTTGGGCTGGCTCGCGGCGCCGCTGGGCAATCTGCGGCGGGATTTCGATCTGAACGCCTACCGGCGCGAGATCGGCTCGATGTTGGAGAGCGAACTCGATTTCAGGCGCGAGGCCGATGCACTGAGAGATTTTGGCGCCCGGGCGGCTTCCTGGCCGGATCTCCTCATCCCCGCGGTTTTTGACGAGTTCAGCGGGCCGTCAGTGTTAACGATGGGTTGGGTGCCGGGTGCTCCCCTCGGCGACTCCGATTCCTGGAATCTGCAGGTGCGCCGGTCATTCAGCGCGACCTTGATTCGACTCTTCCTGGCGAGCTGCCTCGCGTGGCGGCGTTTGCATGCCGACCCGCACCCGGGCAACTACCGATTCATTCTGGGACAGGGCCAGCCCATGGTTGGACTGGTGGACTTTGGGTGCGTTAAGGATCTAACGCCGGATTTTGCGAGAGGCCTTCGGAGCCTGATTGCCGACGCCCAGGCGGAATCCATCTCGCCGGAGAGAACGATGGGGCATTTGACGCAGATGGGCTTTAGCGAGCGGTTGCTTGCCCCTATGCGCGACCGGTTGCCGCGATTGCACCGAGTGTTATGTGAGCCTTTCTGCACGCATCGGCCCTTCCCGGTTCACGAATGGCGGATCTCCGAAAGGATCGGGGAAATTCTGGGCGAGCATCGGATGGCGTTTCGGGCCGCCGGGGCCCCGGAGGCGATCTATTTTTTAAGAGCCTTTCATGGATGGGTCAAGATGCTGGCGGCTTTGGCTGCGCCCGTTCCGTGGTCGCGCCTTCTCGACGGAGTGCTCGCTGAAGCGCCCGTTCCCTCCGCTGCCCTTAAGAGCGATCGGCCTCCTGAGCCGGTCGCGGCGGTTCAGGCGCCTCAGTCCGGGAATCTGTGCATCCGTGTGACGGAGGGTGCGATTTCCCGGGTTTCGTTGGAACTGCCATCGGTCGCCGTGGCAAACCTCGCGAACCTCGTTCCGGACGACGTGGCGCGGAGGTTGTCGGAGCGCGGCGTGGATCTGGAGGCCATTTCTCATCAGGCGCGGGTCGCCAATTATGCGCCCGGGGAGCTTTTCAACTTGGCCGAGACCGGCCGATCTGTTCGCGTATGGCTACAATAGTTAAACCAACCAATCGGCAAACCAGGGATTTTGCGATCCCGGCGTTAATCCGGGAACTCAGCCGACCGCGCAAGCCGGCCTGGCTGTTGCGCAAGTTCATGAATCTGCTCGAGGAGAAGCGTGGAGCCAAAGGCGTGGGTTGGTCGCGTCCCTGGAACAAGATCGGCATGACGATCTTTCGATCGCATGCGCACAAGCTCGAGGACTTCGGAGCTTCGCCCGTCCTTGAGCAGTTGATCCAAAGAGCGCTCATTGGCGCGCCGCCGCGCCTGCGCCTCTTTGTGAATTTCTTGCTGAGCGATCCGGCATTAATGACGTTCACGTTTTATCATCACCGAGTTCTCGATGGGGAGGCGCTGGAGGGATTTACGCTGTCCCTGGGGCGGCGCGCGCGGGCGAGTCGAGGGGGGCGCGACCGGCTGGACATCATTCTGGAGGATCAGATTGCTGGCGGCGCAGCGGATGGCCGGGTGGATCAGGTTCGCGTCATCGCCTGTCCTTGGGATGACTATCAACGCGATCGAAGCTGCTATATCTGGGAGGCCCGAGAAATTGCCGCGGAGGACAGTTACATGACGCAGAAGCTCTACAACGTCGGCGTGGAAAAATATCGGGAGTGGCGGGATGACCCCGCGCGCCAATGGCAACATTGGTCGACTCGCTATATCGACTATTTCGGGGAGCGAGAATGCGTTCCGCACTGCACTTCGTTCGGGATTGCCCGGCCGGATCAGCCAGCCGCGTGAAAGGAGGAAATGTTTCAGATGCGTGCTCTAGTTGTAGATGATTCCCGTTCCATGCGAATGATCCTCGCGCGCGCCCTGAAAGGGGCGGGCTTCAGCGTGACCGAGGCTGCTCATGGCCGCGAGGCGCTGCACCGCCTGTTTCAAGGGGAGGAAGTGGATCTGGTCCTGGTGGATTGGAACATGCCGGTGATGAACGGCTACGATTTCGTCTGCGCGGTGCGGGCGAATCCTCTGCTCGGAGGCATTCGGTTGATGATGGTGACGACTGAATCTTCGCTGGATCAGGTGCAAAAGGCGCTCGCCGCCGGAGCGAATGAATATCTGATGAAGCCGTTCAGCCCGGAAATGCTGATGGAGAAAGTGGCGCTGCTCGGGCTCGCTTGAGTTGGAGGGGCTGGGAAAAGCGCGCGCAAACCGGGCAAAAAGCTATGCCAAAAATTCGAGTGCTCGTCGTCGATGATGCGGTGGTGATCCGGAGGCTGGTCTCGGATTCCCTGACCCAAGATCCCGATATCGAAATTGCCGGCATTGCTCCCAGCGGGGAGATTGCTCTGGCGCGCATTCCGCAAGTGAATCCCGATGTCATCACGTTGGACATCGAAATGCCGGGCTGGGACGGCTTGGAGACTCTCCGGCGCCTTCGGAAGTTGTATCCGCGGCTGCCCGTCATCATGTTCAGCACGCTGACCGAGCGGGGGGCGTCTGCGACTCTGGATGCGCTCGCGCTCGGAGCGAATGACTACGTCACCAAGCCGGCCAACGTGGGGAGCGTGACCGCCGGCATGCAGCGGGTGAGGGATGAATTGGTTCCGCGCATCAAAGCGCTGTGCCGGCGCCCGCCTGGAGAATCTTTGCCGGCTGCCCCGGCTGCAAAGACAGTCGCCAGCCATGCCTTTTTAAGGGATCCCCGGGCCACTGGCTCGCTCGTTTTCGGGCAGGCGCCTCAGGCTCGGCCGGAGGTGCTGGCCATCGGAGTCTCGACCGGCGGACCCAATGCCCTGTCCGCGTTGATCTCCAAGTTGCCGGCCGGCCTCAAGATTCCGATTTTGATCGTGCAGCACATGCCTCCGCTTTTTACCCGCCTTCTGGCAGAACGGCTGGGCGCTCTTTCCAGCTACGCGGGGCGGGAGGGCGCAAACGGCAGCACGGTGCGCCCGGGAGAGTTGTGGGTGGCCCCTGGCGGCTTTCACATGAAAGTCCAGCGTTACGGAGATGACGTGAGATTAGTCACTAACGAAGATCCGCCTGAAAACTCCTGCCGGCCGGCGGTGGATGTCCTTTTCCGCTCCGTTGCGGAAGCTTACGGAGGGAAAGCCCTCGCCTTGGTTCTGACCGGCATGGGCCAGGACGGGCTGCGGGGATGCGGAGACATTCGCGAGGCCGGCGGACGGGTGATCGCGCAGGACGAAGCCTCGAGCGTGGTTTGGGGGATGCCCGGTGCGGTGGTCCGGGCAGGCCTGGCCGACGAAATCCTCCCCCTGGAGCAAATTCCGGCAGCGATCGTGCGACGGGTCAATCCAGCCGTTGCGTTTGCGCCTCGGGGGCCTGCAAACGTGCTTTGTAAAACATGAACGCGGCCGAGTTCGATTATGTTTGCCGGTTCATTCGGGATGAATCAGCCATCGTCCTGGAACCCGGCAAGGAGTATCTGGTGGAGGCCCGCCTGCAGACGCTGGCCCGCCGGGAGCAGATCGGTTCGGTCAGCGAACTGATCGGCAAGCTTCGGGCAAGTCCGAAAAACGGCATGCATCGGAAAGTGGTCGAAGCCATGACCACGAACGAGACTTCGTTCTTCCGGGATTTGCATCCATTTGAAGCGCTGCGGAAGACGATTATTCCCGAACTCATGGCGGCTCGCGCCTCGGAGAAGCAATTGGACATCTGGTGCGGGGCAGCGTCCACCGGCCAGGAGCCTTACAGTTTGCTCATGCTCATGGCGGAGCATTTTCCGGCACTCCTCGATTGGAAGGTCCGTTTTCTCGCGACGGATCTTTCTTCCGAGACGCTCGATCGCGCTCGAGCCGGTCGCTTCAGTCAGTTGGAAGTGAATCGAGGACTGCCAGCCACCCTGCTGGTCAAGTATTTCGCCCGCTCCGGCGCCGACTGGATCATTTCAGAGGCCCTGCGGAAGCGCGTCGAATTTCGAGAGATGAACCTCGTCAAGGATTGGCCCTTCCTGGCGGCCTTCGATCTGGTGCTGATGAGAAATGTGCTGATCTATTTTGATGTCGATACCAAGAAGGCCATCCTGAGTCGCACCCGCCGGGTTTTGCGTCCCGGCGGGTATCTTCTGCTCGGTGGAGCGGAAACGACCCTGAATCTCGACGACAATTTCCGGCGGACGGCAGTGAACAACACCACCTGTTATCGCTTGGGCTGACTCAGCACAGAGAAACAGCTCTACTTTTTGAAAGCGCGCATGTAAGCGATCACTTCCTTGATCTCCGCGTCGCTCAGGCCTTCGCTCGGTTTCATCACTTCCTTGCCTTTGACTTTCAACCCCTCTTTGATCGCTTTGAACGCGGCTTCGTCTGTGACGCCTTCCTGGACTTTGGGATCGGTGTAATCCTTGGCGCCCGATTGCCGGCCCATTTTGGTCAGTCCCTTTCCGTCGGCGCCGTGGCACTTGGTGCACTGTTTTTCGTAGGCGGTTTTGGCGTCGGCGTGAATCCGAACCGCACTCATGACGCTGAGCCCGATCAGCGAGGCGAGAAGGA
Organism: uncultured Verrucomicrobiota bacterium; assembly: GCA_964566945.1. Taxonomy (GTDB): domain Bacteria; phylum Verrucomicrobiota; class Verrucomicrobiia; order Limisphaerales; family SXQI01; genus DASVNK01. Next base: position 229,811 of record CAZMKE010000004.1, read on the forward strand.
GCGGGCCTTTCCTGAATACTGTCATAGGCATCTCTCGGCTTTCCAGGCGCGGCTTGCGCTGCGCCATTAAAAGCAAACCACCTTCCCTGTGCCTCCTCCCTCCACTTCTTGTCCAAGATTAACCGCGAATCTCCTGCTCGCGAACGCCGGTTCAGGCCTGGGACGGTCTGCCAGTTTTGCTTGGAATCATCCCTTCTTCGGTTCAAGAGTTCCCTGTCGTATGCGCACCGGTAAAGCTCTCTCCAGTTGGGTTCTCATGGCGGCCCTGCTCCCCAGGATCATCTCTGCGGTGGAGATTGATTCGGACGGTGACGGGGTGGTCGATTCGGAGGACCCAAATCCAAACAACAGCCAGGTGGTTCCGTGGCGGAGCCTGGCATCGTGGCGTTTCAGCCGGGGCACGCTGCAGGGGGAGGAAGGCCAGCAACCGGTCTCGGGGAACAATGCGGTCGTGGTCCCCAATGGATTCCAGGGACCGGGCGTTCAGTTGTTCGACGGCTCGGCTCTGCGCTACCGGGCGGTCGAACCGTCCGGGCGGCCAAACATTGCGGCGGTCCGGGGCAGCATCTTCTTTCGGTTGAAACCGGGTTGGTCGTCGGGCCGGGGGCCGGGGGCATGGGCTACCGTCTTGCAGGCCCCGAACCTCGCCGTGCGCGTCTCGCCCAACGGTTCCATCCTCGCGCTCACCAGCGTGCGTGCCGGCAGCACCGTGACGAACGTGCAGCTCCCGATCACGGCCCGTGCCAACAATTGGTCCTACGGATTGGTTACCTACTCGCCGGAGGAGACCAGCCTTTCTTTTGATGCGCCCTCCACGCGCGTGGCCGGCCCCGGCATCCCGCCGCCGGCGGTTTTGAACAATCCCGACGGGTTCATTGCCATCGGCTCCGCTGGCGACGGTACCGGAGCGATCAACGGCACGCTGGACGACATCGTGATTTTCAATGCGGCCGGCGTGCTCGGCCTTACTCCGACGTTGATCAGCGCGATCGCGTCGGACAATCCGCGGGGCATCAATCTCGCCTGGATTTCGCCCACGAATGCGATCACGGAGATCCGGCGGCGGGTGGCAGGGGCGAGCGATTGGGAAAGTTCGCGCGCGGCTTTCGGGACCAACTTCTTCGACAGCGCCATCGTGGAAGGAGAGCGCTACGAGTATAACGTCAACACGCGCGTCGCGAATCTGCAGACCGGCCTGCCGGATGACAACGGCCAGTTCATCAAGGCGACGCGCAACGGCACCCCGCTTCACCAGCGCGGCAAGTTGATTCTCCTGGTGGATCAGACGCTCAGCGCCGGGCTGGAGCCGGAATTGAGTGGATTCGTCTCTAGCCTCGTGGGTGACGGCTGGCAAGTCCTGCGCGCGGATGTCCCGCGGCATATTGATGACTACTCGTCTCCAGCCCGGTTCCTGCCGAACTACAACACCATGGTGAACGTGATCAAACCGTTCATTCGGAGCAATTACGCGCAGTTTGGTCCGGAGATTAAGCAGCTTCTCTGCCTCGGCCACGTGCCGGTGCCCTATACGGGCACGGCGGCGGACGACGGACATAGTTCCACCGAGGTTCATGGGTCGCATCTGGGGGCGTGGGCGAGCGACCTGTTTTACGGCGATGTGGATGGCGTCTGGACCGACACCCAAACCGCGACCAATTCGAGCTTCCTGTTCAATTGGAACGTGCCGGGCGATGGCCGGCTCGATCAGAACCGGATCCCGGAGAATCCAGCGAGTGAAGCGCGCCTGGAAATTCCCGTCTCGCGGATTGACCTTGCCTACATGCCAGCGTTTGCGGAGTCGGAGACGGCGCTGCTCAAGCGATACTTGAAGAAGAATTTCCAGTATCGCATGGGCGTGACCAGCTTTGCCGCCAACGCCATGGCGGCGGAGTATGTGGTGAATGGTTCAACCCTGCCGGCTCAGCTCGCGGGCGGAATGTTGAGCAAAGTCCGGATGTTCGGGCAGCCGCTTAATGGCGACGTGCTGTCCGACAATCGCAGTTTCCTTTTTGGAGTTGAGTCGGGCCCGGGCGCGTTCGATCGGATCAACGACGCGCTCCCGAACTTTCAGCATACCACGGCAGATGTGGCGCGCGGCGTGGTCCGAGCAAATTGTGCGTTCTATTATCTCCGGGGCTCCTACTTCCCGGATTGGAATACCCAAAACAACTTCCTGCGCTCGCTTTTGACTCTGCCGAGCGGGGGATTGACGGCGAGCCCTTTCCTGTTCCTGAGCGACCCCTGGCGGGCGGATGGTCTCGGGGTGGGTCTTTCAATCGGCAGTGAAGTTGCGGATGTGGTCAATCGCTGGTCGGCTGTCGGCTTTGCCTCGGTGCGTTCGCTGGAAATCCTGGGAGATCCCACCCTGCGTTATCCGGTGCTGGCGCCGCCGGGCGGGCCGGGGTGGACCGTCACGCGTGACTCGGTGACCTTGCATTGGTCGGCGGTGCCGGGAGTGCTTGGCTATTACGTTTATCGATCGGACACCGGCGCGGTGGGGCCGTTCCAGCAACTGACCCCGACCCCTGTGGCCGACACTGCGTTTGCGGATAGCGCGCCCGCCGGTGGGCAGATTTACATGGTGCGGGCCGCGGCGCTGGCGACGACGGGGGGAGGGACGTTCACCAACCTGAGCCAGGGCGTCTTCACCAGTCCCATCAAGGGACAAGGATTTTAAGGGCGCTCAAACTTGCGGGCAGCGCCGCAAAATCAGGATTTGCCGCTTCCGGACAAGACATTTTTCCCCAGAGATGGAGGAAACAGCCTCCACTGGGTACGAACTCTGCTACCTTGTAGGGGTAAATGCCGACATTGAGCAGGGTGAATGACATCTTCGGGAAGGATTGTTGCAGGCACAGGTCAGAGCGTTTGACGTCCTTGGAATGCCTTTCCGGTCTTCGACCAATTTTCATGGCTAAACATACGAATCGACCTTCCGGGCTGCGGCGTCCATTTTCCACCGCGGCGGTTCTGCTAATTGGCTTGCTGGCTATTTTGGCGCAGGCGCTCTCGGCGTCCGCCGCGTCCTCTCCGTCCATTGTGATCAACGAGATCATGTATCACCCACCGGGCACGAATCACCTGGAGCAGTGGTTCGAGTTGCAGAACACCGGAACCAAAGCAGTCGATCTTTCCGGGTGGCAGGTGACCAAGGGGGTTCACTTCCAATTCCCCACCGGGACCATTATGCCGGCGGGGGCATTCTTGGTGGTGGCGGCGGATGCGGCCACGTTCCAGAGTTCGCACCCGGGGGTGGCAAATTTCGTGGCCGGGTGGACCGGCAAACTGGGGCATGTCCTGGAGATTTCCGACAACGCCGGGAAGGTGGTCGATTCGGTCGAGTTCTACAGTGACGGCGATTGGGCCACGCGCGTGATGGGCCCCATCCAATACAATCACCAAGGCTGGGTTTGGGATGCGCCGGCGGATGGCCGCGGCGCCTCGTTGGAGTTGATCAATTCGAGCCTGCCGAACAGCTACGCTCACAACTGGGCGCCGAACAAGAATCTGTCGGGCACTCCCGGCCAGCCGAACTCGGTGGCCACTGACAATGCCGTTCCTTTTATTTCCGGAGTCGCCCACTGGCCGAAAATCCCGCATCCCTCGGATGTCGTGTCCATCACCGCGCGCGTGGTGGATGAGAATATCGCGACGACCACCGTGACGCTCCATTGGCGCTTGGATGGCCAGAAAACTTTCCAACAGGCCGCCATGCTGGATGACGGCGCTCATCAGGATGGATTGAAAGGGGATGGCCTTTACGGCGCATTTCTTCCAGCGCAGCCGGAACATGCGATCGTGGAATTTTTTATCACCGCGACAGATGGTTCGGGGCAAACCCGCCAGTATCCGAGCTTTGTTCCACCCTCGAATTCGAGCCGAACCGCGAACCTGCTCTATCAGGTGGACTCGGGAGCGACCCTGAACGCCCAGCCGATCTACCGGATTATCATGACGGAGGCCGAGCGGGCGGAGATCTATGCGCTCGGGCGGGGCTGTCCGGATTCGGACAGTGACGCGGAGATGAACGCCACTTGGGTGACGTCTGATGGAGTCCTGGCGAACGGCACCACCACGGAAGTTCGCTACAACGTGAGCGTCCGCAATCGTGGCCACGGCACGCGCCAATCCAACCCGAACAACTATCACATTAACATTCCCGCAGACCGGCTCTGGAAAGGCCAGGCCGGGATCAATTTGAATTCGCAGTATGCGTTTTCGCAGGTGATCGGCAGCGCGGTCATGCGCGCCGCGGGGGTGGCCATGCCGGATTCGCGCGCGGTGCAGGTGCGGGTCAACAGCACGAACCTGATGAGCCTGCCGCTGAATGACATCAATTCTTTCGGCTCCTACGCCGCAAACGAGCAGTATAACGGCGATTTCATCCAGCGAACTTTTCCGCTTGATCCCAACGGGAATTCCTATCGCGGCATTCGCGATCAGGTCCTGTGCGATCCGAGCGTGAACAGCGTGGCCGACTTGAAATGGCACGGCGCGAACTGGGCGATTCCGGTCTACACCAACGCGTACTTCAAGCAGAACAATTTCGTCGCCAATGACTGGTCGGACCTGATCCGGCTGCTGAGCGTGTTAAACGTGACCAACGGCACGACCGCCGCCACTTATGTTGCGGACGTGCAAAAGACGCTCAACGTCGAGGAATGGATGCGCTACATGGCGGTGAACACCTTGCTCGATAATCAGGAAACCGCCCTGGCCAACGGTGTCGGGGACGACTACGCGCTCTACCGCGGCGCGGTGGACACTCGCTTTCAGGCGCTGCCCTATGATCTCGATACCGTCATGGGCCGCGGGCTCAGCAGCGCTAGCCCGCGCGACGGGATTTTTCTCATGACCAATCTCCCGACGATGGATCGCTTCATAAAGACGCCCGAGTTCGCCCCGATCTATTATGCGCAGCTCAAGGATCTCGCCGACAGCGTCTTCGCGCCGGACCGGATGAACCCCCTGGTGGATCAGTTGCTGGGCGGGTACGTCCCTGCGGACACGGTGCAAATCATGAAAGCGTTCAATGCCTCGCACCGGGCCTATGTGCTCTCACAAATCCCGCTGGCGTTGTCGGCTGCCGTGGCTTTGCCTCAAGTGGACGGTTATTTTCACGCCACCACGGCTGCGGCCGTCGTCACGGGGACGGCAAACGCAATCGACACCCGCCAGGTGCGGGTGAATGGGCAAACGGCCGATTGGGTCGCGTGGCAGGGCACGTGGCGCGTGAATGTCACGCTTGCTCCCGGCCTCAATCGCCTCACGATTCGCTCCATTGGAGCGAACCAGATCGAAGTCGCGCGGACGAATCTGGATATCTGGTTCGACGCTGGCGCTCCCCAGAGCGCGCCCGCGGTCATTGCTGGCGAAGTGCACTGGACGGCGGCGGGCGGCCCGTACGAAGCTGCCTCGGGGATAACGATCAACAGCGGGGCCACCCTGACGATTGATCCCGGCACGACGGTCTATCTGGGCTCGGGCGCAAACCTGACGGTGAACAACGGCGGACGGTTGCTGGCCGAAGGAACCGAAGCCGCCCCGATCCGCTTCACGCGCGCGCCAGGAACGACCGCCCTTTGGGGCGGCATCGTGATCAACGGCGCGGTGGGATCGCCAGAGACTCGAATCAGCCACGCCTTTATTGAATTCAACGGCTCCACGGCAATTCATTCCTCGGCCGGCACGGTCTTCCTCGACTATTTGGAGTTCGGCACCACGGACAAACAATTCGTCTCGCTCGATTCCTCATCTTTCGTCGTGAGCCACTGCCATTTTCCGACTCCGACCGCCGCATTTGAGCCTGGGCACGGCACGGGTGGCGTCAAGCAGGGCGGCCATGGCATTTTCTACCGAAATTTTTTCGGCCCGCCGAACGGCTACAACGATGTGGTCGATTTCACGGGCGGCCAGCGGGGTGGCCCGTTGGTTTACTTTGTGGACAATGTGCTGATGGGCGGCGGGGATGATGGTTTTGACATCGATGGCACGGATGCCTGGATTGAGAATAACATCTTTCTCCACATTCATCAGAACGGCGCGCCGGACAGTTCCAGCGCGGTCTCGGGCGGGGATGACAGCGGCAATACCTCCGAGATCACCATCCTCGGCAACCTCATTTACGATTGCGATAACGCGGCCACGGCCAAGCAGGGGAATTTCTTCACTCTGTTCAATAATACCATCGTCCATACCACCAAGCAGGGCGGAAACGATTTCGCCTCCGGGATCGTGAACGTCCGGGATACCACGCCGTCCCTCACGACTTTCGGCAAAGGTTACTACCTTGAAGGAAACGTCATCACGGACGCGGACCAGTTGGTTCGAAATTATGACGCCACCCAGGTGACGGTGACGTTTAACAACAATATCCTGCCCATGCCTTGGGATGGTCCCGGAACTGGCAATTACGTTGGGAACGCCCTGCTCAAGCACATTCCCGCCGTGGAAGAAACGCAGTTCTCCTCCTGGGAACAGGCGCAGGTTTTGCGCGACTGGTTTACGCCGCGGGCTGGCTCTCCTGCGCGAGGCACTGGGCCCGGCGGGAAGGACAAGGGCGCGGCTGTGCCTCCCGGCATTTACGTCAGCGGCCAGCCCAAGGGCGTGATCTCCGCGACGACGGCGACCTTGACCCTCGGAATCAATCGAAGCGGCTCTGGCATTCCGGCCAGCGGCTGGCCGCAAGGTTCCGGCTTCGTCGCCTATAAGTGGCGCATCGATGGCAACGCGTGGAGCGACGAGATTCCCATCGCCACCCCGATTGTGTTGAGCAATTTGTCGAACGGCTTGCACATCGTCGAGGTGGCCGGCAAGACGGATGCCGGGCTCTACGAAAATGATCCGCTCTTTGGCGAGGATGCTTCGGTCGCGACGGTTTCCTGGACGGTGGACACCGGCGCGCCGGCTCCGGCCGCCTCGGTGCGTTTGAACGAGATTCTGGCCAGGAACACTCACGTCTTGACCAACTCGCTCGCCACTCCCGATCTGGTCGAATTGTTTAATTTTGGATCCAGCGCTGTCGACCTCTCGGGCTTCCGGCTCACCCCGGACACGAACGGGCTGGTCGCTTTCGTTTTCCCGCAGAGCACAACCCTTGCCGCCGGCGAATACCGGGTGCTGTTCGCGGATGCCAGCACGAACAGCGGGTTGCACCTCGGCTTCAATCTAAACGCCAGCGGTGATTCCCTCTACTTGATGGATCCGGCCGGGCGCGTGGTGGATTCGGTTCAGTTCGGCGTGCAGGCTTCGGACCTTTCGCTTGGCCGGAGTTTTGATGGCTCGTGGACCCTGTGCGAGCCCACATTTGGCGTGGAGAATCGGCCCCTGGGCCTGGCTGGCCCTCAAGGGATTCGGATTAACGAATGGCTGGCGAATACGGAATTTGCTCCGGCAGGCAGCTTTGTTGAGCTTTACAATCCGGCGAGCCAGCCCGTTGCTCTGGGCGGCCTTTTCCTTTCGGATGCCGCCGGCACTCCGGATCGCTATCAGATTCCTCCGCTTTCGTTCATCGGAGCCGGCAGCTTTTTGGCGTTCGCGTCGGATGGCAAGGCCGCGCCGGGACATCTCAATTTCAAGCTGTCCGCGGATGTCGGCCAGATCCAGCTGGCGGATGAGAACCTCGTTCCGCTCGACCTCGTCAGCTATGGTCCGCAAACGACCGATATTTCCGAGGGGCGCAGCCCGAACGGCTCCGATAACATCGGGTTCCTGGTCATGCCGACCCCGGGCGCGGCAAACCCGGGCGGAACGGCGAGCGGCGGCGGGACCAATGTCATTCGCACCACCGTGTCCGCCCTCACCTTGACGAATACGTGGCGCTACGACGCCAATGGTGTTGACCATGGCACGGCCTGGCGGGCGGCAAACTACAACGATGAAACTTGGAGCTCGGGCCGAGCCCTTTTGTATCATGGCAACGGCGCCTCGAAAATGCCCATTCCAGTCGCCACCACCCTCCCGTTCAAAACGCCGGAGCAATCGACTTTCTATTTCCGCGCCCACTTCAACTACACCGGGCCGGTTGATTCCGCCTCCCTGAATCTGACCGAGGTGATCGACGACGGCTTGGTCGTTTACCTGAACGGGAACGAAATTTTTCGCCGGAACATGCCGGCCGGTTTGATCACCTACTCCACCTTCTCGTCCAGCACGATTTCGGACGCGACGCTGGTCGGGCCCCTTTCGGCCCCGGCCACCGGCCTGATCCAGGGCGACAATGTGGTGGCTGTTGAAGTGCATCAGGCCAACCTGAGCAGCAGCGACATTGCCATGGCGCTCGCGGTCGATGTGGTGACTTCCGTCACCAACGTGGTCGGCGGTTCGCAAAGCGGCACGGTTCTGTTGAACGAGCTGCTGGCGAGAAATGCGGCCGGCGGCCCCGATTGGGCGGAACTTTACAACCCATCGACCAATCGGCTGGACCTCTCTGGGGTCAGCCTCAGCGACGATCCGGCCAACCCTGCCCGCTGGCGTTTTGCTGCCGGGACGTTCATTGAGGCCGGTTCTTTCCTGGTCGTTTCCTTCGATCCGCTGGCGCCCCCCAGCACGAACAACACCGGGTTCGGCTTGGAGCAGGATGGAGGCACGCTCTATCTGTTCGATGCTCCCGTTCGCGGCGGCGGTCTGGTCGACGCGGTTCGCTACGGCATCCAGGTGGCCGGGCTTTCGCTCGGACGCGTGCCGGACGGCAGCGGCCCCTGGACGCTCAACCAGCCCTCCCCAGGCGCGACCAACCGCCCTGTAGCCACCGGGTCGGTGCAGGATCTGCGGATCAACGAATGGATGGCCAGCCCTTCCGTGGGAAATGATTGGTTTGAAATCTTCAATGGCGGCTCTGCGCCCGTGGCGCTCGGCGGACTGTTCCTTACCGACGATCTGACCGACCGTGCGAAATTCCACATCGCTCCGCTTTCCTTCATTGGCGTGGGCACGAACGCGTTTTTGCGGATGGAGGCGGATAGTTCGCCTGGCAAGGGCGCCCGTCACGCCGATTTCAATCTTTCGGCCAAGGGCGAAGAGATCGGGATTTATGATGCCAACGGCGTCCCCATCGACAGCGTCGTCTTCGGCGCGCAGACCGTGGATGTTTCGCAAGGGCGGCTGCCCGATGGCAGTCCGAACATCGTGGATTTTCCCGCGCCAACCCCGGGCCGGTCAAACAGCGCCCCGGTGGCGGCGGACTCGGATGGCGATGGCTTGCCGGACGCGTGGGAAATCGCCCATTTCGGCAACCTCTCGCGCGATGGTTCAGGTGATTTTGACGGCGACGGTTTCACCGATTTGCAGGAATTCCTTGCGGGCACCGATCCGGCCAACGCTTCGGACTTCCTGAAGATCGAAGCCGCCGGCTCGAGCGCCGGGGCTTTCCTCTTGAACCTGCACGCCGTGGCCGGCAAGAGCTACGCCATCGAGTATCGGGATGCGTTGGGCGCGGGCGCCTGGACGAAGCTGCAGGATGTGAGTGCGAGCAGCACGGGCGTGACCCAGGTCAGTGATCCGGCCTTCAGCACGGCCCGCCACCGGTTCTACCGGGTTCGCCTGGAGTAAGCGGCGGGCGCGAACCTTACGCGTAGGCGATCGAGAGGATGGACATCTCCTCCCAGCCGCCGGGCGCGCGGAATCGGACTTTTTCACCCGCGCGTTTCCCGAGCAGAGCCTTGGCCAATGGCGAGAGCCAGCTGATGTCGTTGCGATCCAGGTCGGTTTCGTCGACGCCCACGAGTTTATAACGCTCCGTCCCCGAGGCGCGCTGGACGACGACCTCCGCGCCGAACCGGATTGTGTCCTGTTCGACCGGGGGTTCGGCGATCACCAGGCTCCCGACGATCTCCCGCAACTGCCGCATCCGGGCTTCCCGCTCCGGGGAGGGTGGCTGCGCTTCGAGGCGAGCCAGCTCCGCTTGCAAGCGAGCCGCGCCCGCAGGGGTGATATAGTTCTTCACGCCCGGCGGCAGAGGCGTGCGCAGGGGCAGGACGACCGGTTCGTCCTGGTCCGATTCGCGTGTAAAGGCTTTGCTCACCGCCTGGAATCTCTTGCGGCTCCGCCGCTCGCTCCGGCCGCCAGCCGGAACCATCTTCGGGATCTACTCCCCGTTCGGATACGATCCGAGAACTTTCACATAGGTGCAGACCTTGTTCAGTTCGCGCAGGGCGCCGCCCAGCTGTTTATCATCGCTATGTCCGTCGCAATCGACGAAGAAGAAGTATTCCCAGGCTTTGCGCTTGTTTGGCCGCGATTCGATCCGCGTCATGTTCAGCTTGTACCGGCTGAAAATGGCCAGGGCCTTGTGCAGCGCCCCGACCTTGTGGGCGATGCTGAGCATCAGGCTGGTGCGGTCTTTGCCCGTCGCCGGGCTGCAGCGCCGGCCCAGGACGAAAAACCGGGTCGCGTTGCTTGAACTGTCCTGGATGTCTTTCTCCAGAATTTCGAGCCCGTACCGCTCAGCGGCCAGTGCGCCGGCGATCGCCGCCGCATTCTTTTCTTTGCCGGCGATTTCCGCCGCCCGGGTGGTCGACGAGGTTTCCACGATTTCCACGTGGTGCAGGCGCGTTTGCAGGTACTGCCGGCACTGTGCGATCGGCTGCGGATGGGAGTAGACCTTCTTGATCTGGTCCATCGGGCAGTTCGCCATCAGGCACTGTTGGATCGGCAGAATGATCTGGGCGGCGATTTTCAACTCGCTGTCGACGAACATGTCCAGAGTGTGCGTCACCACCCCTTCGGTCGAGTTCTCGATCGGCACCACGCCGTAGTCCGCCCGGCCTTTGCTGACTTCCACGAACACATCGGCGATCGTCTTTTGGGCCGAATAGTTCAGGCTGGCCCCGAATTTCCGGATGGCCGCCTGATGGGTGAAAGTCGCCTCGGGCCCGAAATAGGCGATCGTCATCGTCTTCTCGAGCGAGAGCGCGCTCGACATGATCTCGCGGTAGACCGCGCGCAACGAATCGTTCGTGATCGGGCCTTCGTTTAGTTTGCAAACTCGCTCCAGCACGGCCAGCTCCCGATGCGGCGCATAGATCTCTTCGCCCGCCTTGATCTTGATGTCGCCAATCTCCAGGACGTGCTTCGTCCGTTCGTTGAGCAAGGCTACGATCTGTTTGTCGAGGCGGTCGATCGCCTGGCGGTGCTGCTGCAAATTCATGCGATTAGCGGGGGAGTTCTGATTCCGGGGCGCCCGCGGCCGTTGAAGTGCCGCCGGGTTCCGGCGATTGGGCGGTAGATTCGGTTTCGGTGTCGGCTTGGACGATCGGGGCGGCTGCCTTCTCTTCGGTGGCCGCTGGCGCCGGCGCGGCTGGCGCGGCGGCGTTGTCCTCCACGGTCAGGAGCGCTTCCGGCTTCTGCACCGGAATGCGCCGCAGTTCATCGGCCGAGGGCAGTTCATCCAGGCTGCGCAGGCCAAAGTATTCGAGGAACAGCGGGGCGGTGGCGTACATCATCGGCCGTCCCACCACTTCGGCCCGGCCCGCGTTCTCAATCAGGCCGCGTTCCAAAAGGGTGGCCACCACGCCATCCACCGCCACGCCGCGGATCTGCTCGATCTCGGCGCGAGTGATCGGCTGCCGGTAGGCGACGATTGCCAGCGTCTCCAGCGCCGGCTGCGACAGCCGGGGCGGACGCGTCTTCACGCCGAACAACGTCCGGAGCCACGGCATGTAATCCGGCCGCGTGACGAACTGCCACGATCCGGCCACGCAGGCCAGATAGTAGCTGCGCCCGCTCTGCGCATGGTCCCGTTCCAGTTCACCCAGCACCGCCTCGATCTCGTCCTCCTTCACTTTCTTGTAGGCCTTCACCGCCTCTTCTTCTCCCTTTTCGGCCGAGACCGTCAGGATTTCGCGCAGCTCCCGGAGGTTCAGCGGCTTTTGCGAGGTGAACAGGATCGATTCAATGACAAATTTCAGTTCCATGCTCGGGGTCGATTAGGCGGGAGTGGCCGGGTTATTCTCTTCGTTGTCGCGCGGCAGGGGCGGGGGCGGCGGCAGCGCCGGGCTGATCTCGATATCGCCGAACGTCTCGTTTTGTTCGATCCGCAATTGTTTCATCCGAATCAACTCGAGCAACGCCAGGAAAGTCACTACCACCTCAATCCGGTGCGCGGCCGTTTCGAACAGTTCGCCAAATTTCAGGCGGGGCCGGTCCCGCACTAGGTCGACGATCATCTCGATTTTTTCGCTCACGCTCCACTTGTCTTCGAAAACATCGCGCGTTTGGGAGCGCTGGCCGAACCGTTTGAGAATCGTGCTGACCGCGTTCACCAGGTCGAAAATCGAGACCTCGGGCCGCACGTTCGGCGTTTCCACCGCAAACTCCGGGCGTCCCGGCACCCGTGCGTAAATCTGCTCCTGCAGCAGTTCCCGCTCCTGCAGCCTGCCCGCGGCATCTTTGAACTTCTTGTATTCGACCAGCTGCCGGATCAGTTCCCACCGGGGATCCTCTTCGTCATCTTCTTCCGGAGCTTCCACCTGCTGGTTTTTGGGCAGCAGCTCGCGGCTCTTGATGTACATGAGCGTGGCCGCCATCACCAGGAATTCCCCGGCAATGTCCAGGTCGAGCTCTTTCATGAGCTCCACATACTCAATGAATTGCGTCGCGATCTTGGTGAGGTTGACCTCGTAAATGTCGACTTCCTCCTTCTTCACCAGATAAAGGAGCAAATCGAGCGGTCCCTCGAAGATCTCGAGCTGTACTTTGTTTTCGGCCATCCACACGCTGCCACGTCATTTACGCTCCAGCGGTTCGCCACCTTAAAAAACGAGCCTCTGTTTGGCAATCTCGCAGAAAATTCCGAACTCGTTCGAACCGCGCCGTCCAGAGGCCCATGACGGTCATCACGCCGGTCGCCAGGCGATAACGCAAGCTGCATCGACAAGGCCCCGGTCCCCATGTATTTTCCCCGTTCCCGCAGGGTCTGGTTCCTTTATTCCTTCGAAAGGGAAGGAGCCGGTGGGGGATTGAACCTCATTGCTGCCCAGCGGTTTAGCTATGACCAGCAGCGAAATACGCCAATCGTTTCTCGATTTCTTCAAGTCGAAAGGGCACACCATCGTTCCCTCGTCCAGCCTGATGCCGGACAGCCCCAATCTCCTTTTCACCAATGCCGGCATGAACCAGTTCGTGCCGATCTTCCTTGGCCAGCAGCCCTGCCCATACAATCCGCCTCGCGCCGCCGACACCCAGAAGTGCATCCGCGCGGGCGGCAAGCATAACGATCTCGAGGACGTCGGGCTGGACACCTACCACCACACCTTTTTCGAAATGCTGGGCAATTGGAGTTTCGGCAACTACTTCAAAAAGGAAGCGATCGATTGGGCCTGGGAACTGGTCACCGGCATTTGGAAATTCCCGAAAAACCGCATCTACGCCACGGTTTACTCGCCCGATAAGTCAAAAAACGACCCGAGCGAATTTGATCAGGAGGCTTGGGACCTTTGGGCCGCGCATTTCCGCGCCGCGGGCCTCGATCCGAAGATCCATATCGTCAACGGGAATAAGAAGGACAATTTCTGGATGATGGGCGAGACCGGTCCGTGCGGTCCCTGCTCGGAACTGCACGTGGACCTCACCCCGGCGGGCGACACCCAAGGCTCCCTCGTGAACAAAGGCACCGCCGAGTGCATTGAGATTTGGAACCTGGTGTTCATTCAGTTCAATGCCAATCCGGATGGCACTTTCACCCCTCTGCCCGCCCAGCATGTCGATACCGGCATGGGTTTCGAGCGTGTGACCGCCATCATGCAGGGGACCAAAAACTTCACGAATTTTGGCGGCATCATCTCCAACTACGAGACCGATATTTTCCGTCCGATCTTCAACCGCCTCGAGCAAATGAGCGGCAAAAAGTACGGATCGACCCTGCCGCCGCCCGGATCGACCGGCGACAACGAGCAGGAAAAGATCGATGTGGCCTTTCGCGTCATCTCGGATCATATCCGCACTCTCAGCTTCGCCATTGCGGACGGGATTCTGCCCGGGAACAACGACCGCAATTACGTCCTGCGCCGCATTCTCCGCCGCGCGGTGAAATACGGCCGCACGCTCGGCTTCCACAAGCCGTTCTTCTACGAGCTGGCCGACGTGCTGGTCGAGACCATGAGCCACGTCTTTCCGGAGATCAAACAGCGGCAGGAACTGGTCAAGAACACGATCCGCTCGGAAGAAGAGGCGTTCAACAAGACGCTGGATCGCGGCATTCAGATGTTCAACGAGGAGGTCGCGCGCCTTCGCGGGAAAGAGCAGGAGATCACCGGCGATTTCGCTTTCAAGCTTTATGATACCTACGGCTTCCCGGTGGATTTGACCCAGTTGATGGCTCGCGAAGCCGGTCTTTCGGTGAACACCAGCGGCTTTGAAAAGCTCATGGATGAGCAGCGCGAACGGGCTCGCGCCGCCCAAAAGCGGGAAGTGATTTCTGTCACCCATATCGAGGGCGCCGCCCCTACGCGCTTCGTCGGCTATGACAGCCTGGAATTGACCGCGCGCGTCGCGGACGTGGTGAAGCTCAAGGACAAGCTGGCGGTGACATTCGATAGCTCCCCTTTTTACGCCGAAATGGGCGGCCAGGTGGGCGACACCGGCGCCATCACCAGTGGCAGCCAGGTCTGGCATGTGGTTAACACGCAAAAAGCCGGCCACACCTGGGTTCACTTCCTAGCCGATGAAGATGCCCCCTCCGTCGGCGCTGAAGTGCAGATCGCGGTCGAAGGCAAACGGCGGGCGGCCATTCAGCGGCATCACACCGTCACGCACCTTTTTCACTGGGCTCTGCATGAAGTGGTGAGCAAGGACGCGGTTCAAAAAGGCTCGTACGTCGGGCCGGAAAAACTGACCTTTGATTTCAACCACGGTCCGCTCACGCCCCAGCAGATTCGCGAAATCGAGCGGCTCGTGAATGAACGGATCGTGGAAAATGCGCCCGTGAGCTGGATCGAAATTCCCTACAGCGAGGTCAAGCGGCGCGGGGATATCACCCACCTTTTCGGCGAGAAATACGGCGATCAGGTCCGGGTCGTGCAGGTCGGCGGCCAGCCGCAGCAGTTGAACGGTTATTCCATGGAGCTTTGCGGCGGAACCCACTCCCGGGCCACCGGAGAGATCGGCTATTTCCGCATCGTGGGCGAGAGCGCCATTGCCGCCGGGGTCCGCCGCGTGGAGGCGATCGCCGGTGTGGAAGCTTACAATCGCGCGCTCCAGGATCTGCAAACCATCCAGAGCATCGCCGGCAAGCTCAATTCTCCCGTGGGCGAATTGGAGAAGAAGGTGGATGCGCTCCTCGCCCACCAAAAGGAACTGGAGCGGCAGTTGAAAACTCTGCAGCAGAAGCAGGCCGCCGAAGCAGGCCGGGCCTTGGTCGCCCGGGCCAGAACCGTGGGCAAGACCCTGGCGCTGATCGAGAATCTCGGCAGTGTCGATGGCGACTATCTTCAGTCAATCGTTGATGCCCTCAAGGGAGACTTCAAAGGCGTGATGGTGCTGGCGGGCGCGGCCGACGGGTCCGTTTCCCTCGTGGCCAGCGTTTCCGCGGATCTCACCAGGCAGATTCAAGCCGGGAAGATCATCCAGGCCATCGCTCCGATCGTCGGCGGGAAGGGCGGGGGACGTCCCGAATTCGCCCGTGGCGCGGGCAAGGATGCCGGCAAACTGGCGGATGCCCTGCGCGAAGCCGAGGCGCTGATCCAGAAGGTCGGTTAAGCCTTTCCCCGGGCTTGGTCCGGGGGGTTCAGCCGAACACGATTCGGCAGATGATGATGGAGGCGATAATGCCGGCCAGATCCGCGATCAGGCCGGCTGGAATCGCGTGGCGCGTGCGTTGGATCCCTACCGCCCCGAAGTAAACCGCAATCACGTAAAATGTCGTTTCCGTGCTCCCGTAAATGGTGGCTGCCGTGCGCGCCAGCAGGTGATCCGGCCCGAATTGCTTTACCAGGTCCGACAGGATCGCGAAGGAGCCGCTCCCGCTCAACGGGCGCATCAGGCCCATCGGCAGCAGCTCCGGCGGGAAGCCCGCCAGGTCGAGCACCGGCCGAAACACCCGCGTCACCAGATCAATGCCGCCGCCGCCCCGGAAGATCGAGATTGCGATCAGCATCGTCACCCAATACGGAATGATGCGAATCGCCACGTTGAAGCCCTCTTTCGCTCCCTCCACAAATTCCTCGTAGACCTTCAGCCCTTTCAGAGAGCCATACAGCGGGAAGAAAAGGATCAGGAAAGGAATGGCGGCGATCGAAATGCCATTGATCGTGCGCACAAAACTGCTCTGCCGCTGCAGCTCGGGCGCGGCCGCTTGGCCGAACGATTCCGGAAACGCGATCATCCCCACCGATAAAACGAAAAAGAGGCCGAACAGCCCCAGCACCACCAGCCGGACGGAATTGATCGGTTTCAAGTCCGAGGCGAGAGCGATCTCTGGCGTGGCCTCGGATTCCTTGGGCTTGGCCGTGGAACCGGTCTCTTCCGTGTCGAACCACCCCAGCTTCTCCAGCGCTTTCACCGCGATCAGCCCGGCCGCGCTTGAGAAGAATGTCGCCATGAGACTGGTCCCGACGATTGCATAAGGCGATTTTGCCCCGGCCGTGGCCAGGAGCGCGATCGCCGTGATCGGCAGCAGCTGGACCGACCCGGTATTGATTGCCAGGAAGGTGCACATCGCGTTCGTCGCGGTGCCGGGCCGTGGGTTCAACCGCTCCAGATCTCGCATCGCGCGCAGCCCGAGCGGGGTGGCCGCGTTCAGCAGGCCCAGCATGTTCGCCGCGATGTTCATCACCATCGAACCCATCGCCGGGTGATCCTCCGGCACATCCGGGAACAGTCGCTTCAGCAGCGGGCGCAGGCCTCGCGAGAGGAAATGGACAAATCCGGAGCGTTCCGCCAGGCGCATCACTCCCAGCCACACGCTCATCACGCCGATCAGGCCGAACGCCAGGGTCACCGCCGTCTTGGCGCCGTCCATCGCTCCGTCCGACACTTCTTTGAGCCTTCCCGTGGCGCCGCCGATCACGACGCCTCCCAGGAGCAACCCCAGCCAAATCAGATTCAGCATGCGGCTTTGTAAAGCGTGAGCGCCATTTCGACCAGCGAGAACGCTGCCCGCCGCGGGCGCGCTTCTGGATGGCGCTCGATCAGAACCGCTGGACTCGGGTTGGTCTGGCGGTAAAAAAGAAAAACTCCGAAAGACCGCGCGGTCTTTCGGAGTTTCGACGGAAAATATCTATTATTCCTCGCCCACCTGCGCCGTCGCGCGATCGCCCGGCAGTTGCAGCTTCGCCAACTGCACTTCGTGGGCAAACCATTCGTTGAACGCCTCCGCGGCGTTGCGGCGGCGCAGCTCCTGGACAAAGTTCGGCAGTTCGCGCTTCACGTCATCGTCAGCCGCGGGCAGGAATTTTTCCACGTAGACCACAAATCCCCCATCGCTGCTCGGCAGGTAGGTGCTCACCTGGCCCTCTCCCATTTCGAACGCGGCATTGCGCAGGGTGGCGGCGTTCACCTGAAAGGGGATCCCTTCGATCGACGAGCGCGCGTCGCGGGTGAACGGCGGGAGATCCACCACGTTCATCCCCGGCTGCTTGCCCATCGCGTCGAACGCCTCGCCCTTCGAGGTGCTGTTCGTCACCGCCGCCAGGAAGGTTGCTGCGGCCTGGCGGGCCAGCGTCAAAGTTTCCGACCGCTTGAAATCCTGCACCACCCGGTCGCGAATCGCATCCAAGCCCGGCAGTTCGCTCGGAACCTTGCGCTTGAAGGACACCACGAAAAAGGCGTCTTCTCCCCCGACCGGCTCGCTCACGATCGGCTCTTCCGCCGTCAGGCGGAAAGCCATGCGGGTGAACTGCTCCGGCACGTTCAATCCCGGAGGGCTCTGGGTCTGCGTGAACGGTTCGGTGACTTGCGCTTTCAGATTCTTCTTTTGCGCCAGTTCTTCCAGCGTTTCGGCCGGGTTCACCGAGTTCGTTTTCACCGGGATCTCGGCCAGCTCGTTCGCGAAGGCGAACGCGTCCTTGCGCGCTTCGGTCAGCGCCACTTCCTTCTTCAGGTCGTTCCGGATCCGTTCTTTCGCGGCGTCCGCGGCCAGCGGTTGGCCGCTGATGTCCGTGTAGAAGTTCGGGCCGCGCTGCAGGTAAATCGAGTCAATGCGCTGGCTGAGGTTCGTTTCCGCGGTCAGCCGTTCATCCGCTTTCGCCAGGTAATTCGAGCTTGGGAATTCCACGTAGCTCAATTGCAGTCGTTCCGGCAGGCGGTAGGCCGATTGCCGGTTTGTGTAGAAGCGGGCTACCGCTTCATCCGTCACTTGGACGCTGGCCACGTAGTTGGACAGCGAGAAAAGGGCGATCTTCGTGTCCACCCGCTCATGTTCCTGGCGGAAAGTCTGTTCGGCCTCCTGCGGAGTCACCAGCTTGCCGCTCGCCCCGGCCACCGCGGCCAGATGCGAAATGGCGACCTGATGACGGGCGTAGCGGAGGAAATCCGCTTCCTTCAGGCGGCGTTGCTGAATGTTCTGGATAAACCGCTGATAGTACTCATTGTGGTACTGCTTCGTCTCGCGGTCCTGGAAAGCCGTCGTGATCCAATCCACCACCGACGCGTCATCCACCTGGATGTTCAGTTCCTTGATCTTGTGCGTGAGGAAGATGCGATTGCGCGTCTCCCGTTCCACCGGGCGCATCTGGCGGGTCATCTCGTTGTCCTGCGGCCAGTCGCCGTAGGTAAAGAGATAGTGCAGCACCGCTTCGCGATAAGCGTCGGTGTACTCGGCGCGGTGGACCGGCTCTCCGTTGATCATCCCCACCCGGTCATCACCGTACCCGCCGCCGCCACCGCCCCGGCGAGCCCAGCGTTGGTTTGGATTGAAATACCAAACGAAACTGATGATCACCATCGAGCTGATAAATATCCAGAGCGTCTTCTGGTGCTTCCGAATCTGCGTAAACATACAAGAAAACTGAGTCGCGCAACGTAGCGAACCCCCCTCCCGGCGGTCAAACGGAAAAAACAGGCGTTTTGGCAGGCTTTTCGGGCCGGCGCGGTCGAGCGCCCTCAAATCTCCGGCGGATTGGCCCCGGCGGGGGTGCCAGAGAGCCCTTGCCAGCCCTTCCCAGCCCTTCGCCCCTTTGGCCCTTTGGCCGCCCGGCGCTTGACCCACGTTGAAAACCGTCGATATTGCCTTTGCCGTTAAGGTGGGGGGCGTACTGGTTTCGACTTGGGAAATGCGCCAGGAGCGGCATGCCGAGGATGGTCCGTTGGCCTCGTTAATCATCGAACCACAAAAATAAAAGCTAACGAAGAATTAGCCCTCGCGGCCTAAGCGCCGAGAGCGTTCACCCTGGACACCTGCTACGGGAGTGAACGTTGCAGCAGGTTAGGCGAAAGACGGAGACTGCGCGTCGTTCGCCGAAACTTTTCCATGCAGACTATGTAGTGCGACTCGAGTTGGGACGCCATCGCACAGCAGACAAATCCATCCCGACTAAGCATGTAGTCGCATCTGGTTTATTTGCCAGGGACGCGGGTTCAACTCCCGCCGCCTCCACCAGCCTTCGTTCGTCGCGAAGCGACGAACGAAGGCTGTCCCGGCGTAGCCTCGCAGAGGCGAAGCCGGACCCAGAAGTAAAGCTCCAAACTACGCCCAGGCAACCCGTGGCCTTTCGTTACGTGTATCTCTTGGAATCGTTGGAGGCCGAGCATCATTACGTCGGCCTGACCGAGGATCTGCACGAGCGCTTGCGCAAACACAACGCCGGCGAAGTCCCGCACACCTCCAAATTTCGCCCGTGGCGCATTGCCGTAGCCGTCGCCTTTTCTGATTCCACGAAGGCCGCGGCATTCGAGAAATACCTCAAGTCGCATTCCGGCCGGGCCTTCGCCAAGAAGCACTTTTGAACCGATTCGTCCGTCGCGGAGCGACCAACGAAGCCTGCCCCGCCCCGGCGTAGCCTCGCAGAGGCGAAGCCGGGCCAGGCAACCCATGGCCTTTCGTTACGTGTATCTCTTGGAATCGCGAGGAGCCTGTTGAATTATTGGAACATGACGAGTTGAACGCAATTTTTGGAGTCCGGCGAGGAGCGACGAACGAAGCCCGCCACGCCCCGGCGTAGCCCCGCAGAGGCGAAGCCGGGCCGCACAGCCAAAGACCGCTCCGAACGAAGCCTGCCACGGCGTAGTCTCGCAGAGGCGAAGCCGGGAGGAGTGACGCTGCCGGGGCCGAAAAGGGCTTAAAGGCGGCCTGTGGCCATAGTTCAACAGGCTCCTAAATTCCCAGCATCATTACGTCGGCCTGACCCAGGATTTGCACGAGCGCTTGCGCAAGCACAACGCCGTCCCGGCGTAGCCTCGCAGAGGCGAAGCCGGACCTTGGCCTCCAATCATTTCGTTGACTGGATAGTCTTCATGTCACTTCCGCCCAGCACGCCGCTGTCATGGACAATCTTCCCGCCGACGAGCGTCAGCACGCTCACGGTCTTCGGCAGTTCGGGAGGGGGCGCCGTAAAAATGTCCTGCGAGAGCACGGCGAGGTCGGCGAGTTGGCCAGCGGCCAGGCTCCCCTTGTCTTTCTCGGCGAATTCGGCAAAGGCGGAGCCGCGCGTGTAAGCCTCGACGGCTTGCTCGCGGGTGATGCCTTCGCCGGGCCGCGACGGGTGTATCTCGGCGAACAGTATGTTCAAACCGGGATTCATCGGGCCGTCCGAGCCGATCGCCAGCGGAACGCCCGCCGCCGCGAGCGATCGGAGCGACAGATAAGGATGATTCGTGCCGAAGCGCTCGAAGAAGTGAGCGACCCCCGGATCGAAGTGCGTCGGGTTTTGCACCACGACGACGCCCATGGCTTTCGCGCGCGGCAGCAAGTCGGGGAGCAACCCGTCGCCATGCTCGATGCGCACCCGGCGGGCGGGCCAGTGACTGGCGTTGGCGTCCACCGCTTCCATCGCGTTCAGCACAGCTTCGACCGTCTTGTCGCCGACGGCGTGCAGGAGCGACTGGTCCTTGCGCGCGATGGTTTCGCGCAGCATCGTGCAGATTTCAGACTCGGGAAAATTCAGCGTGCCCGACCATCCGGGCTGGTCGCGATACTCGCCGCGAATGGCCATGCCACGCTCGAGCGGCGAGCCATCCAGCACCCACTTCGTGCCGCTCACCGTGACGCGAGGCGCCCCGGGCGGATGCAGCGGAACATCCAGGCCCTCCTCCGAGTCTCGTCGGCGCGTGTCCGTCGCGGGCCACCGAATGACGCGCATCCGCAAGGGAAAATCGGCCCGGCGCAGCAACTCGACGTAACGCGTGGGCTTCAGGTAGGTCATGTTTTGGATCGAAGTAATGCCGAACTGCGCGGCTTCCCCGGCGAGCTGCCTGAGGCTGCGGATGATTTCCTCGTCCGTGCAACTCTCTTCCAATGCTCGAAAGGGCGGCCAGGTCGCGTACTCGTAAACCATGCCGGTGACGCGTTGCGTGCCGGCAGACCTTCCGAAGCGCCCGCCCAGCGGGTCCGGCTCCTCCTCGCGGATGCCGACGCGACGCAGCGCCGCCGTGTTGAAAAGATTCCCGTGGCCGAACCACGAACTTATCAGCACCGGATTGTCGGGTGCGATTTGGTCGAGCGGATCGCGGGTGGCGCGCGGGTCGTTGACGACGGTCTGGCCGACGCTGGCGTAAATCCACTGGCCTTTGCGCGCCTGCTTGACCGCCGCCGGCAAGGCCGCGAGCACTTCGTCCCAACTCGGCTCCGGCACGACGGCGCCTGGCGGCATGGGAAGCTGGACCGTCACGCCCTCGGGATTGGGCAGGTGGTGGAAGTGCGCATCGTTAAACCCGGGGACGACGACGCGTCCGCCGAGATCAATGCGTTTGGTTTTCAGGCCCGCAAGCGCCGAGATTTTCTTCGTGGTGCCGACCTTCACAATGCGTTCGCCGCGAATGGCGAGCGCTTCCGCGTTGAGGCCGGCCGGGTCCGCAGTGAAAACTTTGCCGTTGAAGAGAATCAAGTCCGGGGCCGTAGCGTACGCGCTGAGGCTCGCGGCCAGGCCGATGAGGAGGAGAATGAGTTTCATAAACTTGGGATCACCGCGCAAGCCGCGCTTCGCCGTAACTGCCGCGGCCGATGCGCCGGAGCAGCTCCTGGTCGGGAATTCTCGGCAGTTGACAGCTCTGGTCGGCGCGGGCGGTTCCTCCATCCGGCGCCGATTGACCGGAGGCGCTCATGGATGGGCTCCCAACTGGAGAACCGATAATGTTCACAAGAAGCGACTATGTACTAACGTATGAACCGAGCCAAACTAATCCCAACCTGTTGATGGACTCCGCCGACGCGTCCCTGAAGGCGCAGGGGCGCAGCCGGGCCAGGCAACCCATGGCTTTTCGTTACGGGATCTCCGCGTAAAAGTCGCGCTGCAAATGCTTCTCGAGCGGGAGAAGACGCAAGAAATGACTCCATCCCAATTGTGTCAACAGTGTTGACACAATCCGTTGATCGGGGATGGCAGCAATTCTTCATCAAGGTCAGGATGCCCCACCTCGGTTTTCACTGCCTCCGCGTCACCTACGTGAATCGATTGCGGCGAGCAGGTTTCCCCCGCGAAAGAGCGTCTTCTTGCCGTCGCCCACGGATTTCCTCCAATCCGAGCCATGCAGGATGTCGCAGGCGATGCCGTGCTTCTCCAGAATGATCGCGATGGCCTGTTTGGTCTCGTAGGTGGGATCGCCTTTGCCGCCGCTCTCGGTGTAGTTGGCGAGAGCGTGCTTGAGTTGATCGGCGAGGCCGAGGTAATCCACCACCAAGCCGCCGGGCTTGTCGCGGAAGACACGGTTCACGCGGGCGATGGCCTGCATGAGACCGTGGCCCTGCATCGGCTTGTCGGCATACATGGTGTGCAGGCAGGGCGCGTCGAAGCCGGTCAGCCACATGTCGCGCACGATGACGATGCGGAAGGGGTCTTTGCTGTCCTTGAAGCGGTTCGCCAGCTTGCGGCGCTTATCCTTGTTGCGGATGTGCGGCTGCCACTCGGGGCCGTCGTCGGCGCTGCCGGTCATGATGACCTTCGCCACGCAGGCTTTGGACTGTAGCGGCGCTCTTTGAGCGCCGTGGTCATCTGCGGTTCGGCGGTCACAGACCGCCGCTACATCGTCGTCGTCATCCTTCGCGCTCGCCCACTCGGGGCGCAGCTTGATGAGCGCCTCGTAAAGGTCCACGCAGATGCGGCGGCTCATGCAGACGACCATCGCCTTGCCGTCCATCGCCTCAGTGCGTTTCTCGAAGTGCGCCACCAGATCGGCGGCGATGAGCGCGATGCGCTTCGGATCGCCCACCAGCGCCTCCAGCGCGGCCCACTTGGTTTTGAGTTTCTCCTTCTTCGTCAGCTCCTCGCCTTCGGTGATCTCCTCAAACTCCGCGTCCAGCTTCGGCAGCTCGCTGGAGTTCAGGCCCAGCTTGGCGATGCGGCTCTCGTAATAGATCGGCACCGTGGCCTTGTCGGCGACGGCTCGCTGGATGTCGTAGATGGAAATGTAATCGCCAAAGACCGCCCGCGTGTTCGCATCCGTCTTCTCGATGGGCGTGCCGGTGACTGGAGGGAGGCGGGGCCGACCGACAGAGACAATGCGGAGCATTGGGCGAAGCCCGACCGAGCGGCGGCAGCGAGGGAGTCAACCCGATGAAACTCGCGTTCGGCTGGAAATTAGACGGCGTAGAGGTTCTCGCCCTCATGCTTAACCCAATAAGCGCTCACGGCTGCAGCAGGATCGTTGTTTCGAATACCGCGCGAATACTCGGGATGGTAAACAGTTGGTTGCGGGTAGTGGACTGACGAGCCCCGTTGCATTGCGTAGAGACACATCGCAGCGGAAGTCGGTTTGGGGCCGAATGGTGCGAAAGCCAAAGGCTTCTCTGGATTCCCTGCAAGTTGTCGAATTCGGTCAAACGCCGCCGACATATCGAGCGTCTCAACCCGAAATTTCTCGAACCGACCGTCTTTCTGGTCTCTTTCCAAGTTTGCTACGGACTCCCAAGTTCTTCGCAAAGCTGCCAAGGGCGCTGGGAAAGGAATGAGCAGCTTCATTTTCTCATCTTGAGCGCTGCCAATATACATTCGCAAGCTTTCGACCAAGAATCCAACACTCACCACCCACTGTGCTCCGCTGGTTGCGGTTCCTCCGAACCCCGGCAAGACACGCCACGGCTCAATATCCTCGTAGAGCGGTTCGTCGTCTGGGGCGTAACTTGCCGGCGAGGTGTAGGTGACCAAGAGATTCTGCACACCCGGGTTTCCGGCCAGCATGCGAAGGATCGGAAAAAAGAACCGTTTTGGAAACGACGTGATGTCCAACACGATAGAGGTCGCAGCCGCTTCCGCCCGTCGCGCGAAGGCATTGACGAGAAACAACTCGGCCATGAGTTCCATGCGTTCCACTTGAGCCTGACTGCCACCACTGTGAGTGAACCGCGCGCGCCGTGCTTCCAACGCAACTCGTGTCCTATCCCGGTATTTATCGGAATCAATGTCCTGAATTTCGGCGAAATGCTCACTTGCAACAACGCCGAGCCCTTTCATGTGCTCCCAACTGGTCAGCGAGCGTTCTTCGGTGCCGATAGCACCGACGAAACGCCATGGCTTTTGACTGCTTAATGACAGAGCCCAATCAACCGGCCCCCATGGTCGGTATTTCATGTTTTGCTATCGGGGAAACCTGGCAACAATGGATGCTGCTCGGTTTGTTTAGGACGGGTTCGCTGGGCTCGGGACAAGGTCACTTGAGCTTTCTTCACAAGGGTAAAAAGCTCCTCCATCGACCAATAATAGGGCTCTTTCGTTTTCGCCTCGGGAAGTTGAAAGCGTGGGCAAAGAATTGGGTTGAGGTAGAACTTTATCCGCCTGCCCCCTTGTTTTGACTTCGAAGAATGCTCGGATGCAAACAAGGCACCATACCCGATCGCCTCTTGAATGAAGTTCCTCAGGAGCGTGACTTCGTCGTCTTCCGACTTGAATTGAGCCAACTGCACAGAGATTCCGTTGCCACCTGGATACGCCATGTTGAGGTCGTTCATCATGTCCGCGTTCAAACGCATCCCAAGCTTTTCGACGAAACTCTGCCGGGCATTGCCGCCTGGCTCCTCGGGCAATTTCTTGAACCACTCGTTGCTCGCAAACAGGATTCCTGCGGCCTGAATATTCCTGTCGATTGTGCCGCCCTTGAGGAGCTCGGTGCGCTTCTCCGGTGGCAAGCTCGACTCATTCTTTAGAAACCCATCCCACACGCGGTGACAAATATGGAGAAAGACGGTGATGTTTCCGCCACTCAGGGAGCGAATGTCGTCAAATCCCCACCACATGAACCGCTGTTGGCATCGAGTAGTGAGTTGCAACACGGCCTGATCGAGCCGCTCTTTTCTCCACCACTTGCGGTTCCGCCACGGAGTGTCCTCTGGCGGCGGCGATTCCCGATGCTGACGCTTTGAGTGCGCACCGCCCGTTTGCCGCCCCCATGCGGCGGCGAGCACCGCATCCAACATTCCCGCGCGGCTGGAGCGATATTCCTTTCGAAGGAAGGTCCGCCATTCTTCACTCCAGTTGCCAGCATCGTTCGCAACATCCAAGCCTAATGCTCGATCAACTTGGTTATCATCGGCGTTCAGGTTCAACTGGATCAGCCGCTCCTCGGCAACAGGATGCTTGCCGAAAACTGACTTGGCGAGATTCGCTGGGAGCGCCCCAACGTCTTGCTCTCGGCTGAAAAAATACGCGACCCTCTTCTGAAAGGCGTCGACCGCAAACCGCTCAAAAACAAGGTTCCTTCGCCGGGTATTGGACTCCCCCAACAGAAAAATCTCTTCATCCATCTCGATCCGGTGATAGTTGCGGCGGTTTTCCAACCTTGCCTCACTACCCCAGACACCCAAGAACTCTGGATTGTCCCAGCCGTAACGCCGCGTTCCCGCGCGATAGTGAACGCGCGCATCACGGGAATAGAAAACCCGATTCAGCATTTTTCGAAAAGATAGCAACAGCACTCGCTGCCGTTCAGTGAAGGCCCGGTGCATCTCCTCGATCTGGTCAACTCGGATTAGCACGGGAACCTCGGCTGCAATCATTCCGCATTGCCGTAGGCAATCCGCAGTTCGCGATATCGGCTCACCAATATTTGTTTTGCTCTGCCGGATGGCTTCGGGAGGCTCTCTTTCGGGCAGATTTCCATTCACCCAGCGCCGATAAACGCCAACGCGTTCCGAAATTCGCCTCTTCAGCTCCTCTATGGATTGAACGCCTTCAAGGGCACCGAACCAGCAGTCTTCCGCTGCTACAGACTTTGCGAACTGCGTCGAGAGTGAAGGGTTAACCAATGAATCAAACACCTCGGGCCGGCTCCCGATTTTCTCCACGGACTGGATGATATCCTCAACGACCAAGTAATTGAAGAAATCCGCGAAATAAAGAGGCAGTTCCCGGTTATCCCCATCGTCACCACGATCAAGTGTGACTTGAACTAGGTCCGTGATTCCGCTGCGCGTGAGATTGATGCCTGCTGAAATGAAAGTCCGCAGTTCTTTGGGAACGGGAAAGTCATCTGCTTTTCCAGCGTCCCAATAGGCGATGCGCATCTCAGGGCGGAGCAAATTTAGAATCATCGTTTTCCCGCATCCCTGCGGCCCGCTCAGCACGACATTGTTGCCTTGAAACACCGGGTGGATAGCAGTCTGCAATACTTCCGCACTGAACAACTGGACAAAACTGTTCTCCGTCGGCGTATCGTCGGAGAGGTAGAGCTGCTGAAACGGATTGATAGTGATGTTCATGTTAGTCGCGAAAGATACGCGGGAAGAGGGGTTCCCAAGCACCGTTTGCAGGCTTGTGATGGACTATTGGCAGCGTGTTGTCGGGGGTGTTGGAAAATGTCGTGAGCGAGCAGCCTGTGCTTCTGTAGCCAAAAGTATCCATGTTGAGCGATGCCCGTGGAGCACAACGCGTCGCTAGGTCTTCCACTTCAATAGAGATAGGCCATCCCGGTTGACCTTGGCGCTCGGGGCCAAGAACGTCGCTCCGACGAAGCTCAATCACAGGACGGACGGTGAGCCTACCGCCCGATGCTGCTTCTTCATTGCGAAGCGCCTCCACGCCATTTGGGCACAGAATCAACGGAACAAATAGGACGGGTTTGCCAAGGTTTGCTACTGCCCAGCGAATTGCATCAAGACATTGGCTTGCGGAGCCAACTATGTCCTCAAGTAAAACTATTCGAGTTAGAGGAGGACGGCGTCGGGTTGGGTCGAGCGGTGCAGAGCTTGGGTTAGCCAGGTAACGAATCCAGTCCCCTGCGAGCTGGGGATTCGGGTTCGCCGTGCTTTCGGCGATCATTTGTAGTGCCGCAAACCCAGGTCGGTGCCCGACGCCTTGAAGGTGGTTTACTTTGTGAAATTCGTTGATGTCCATGCTGTCGGTCACTGGACAAAACCACGTGTGAAGGTGGATTTCCCTCTCGACCAACTCGTGAAATGATTGCCAACCGTGTGGTTCCAAACGGGCAGCAACTTGCGAAGCCACCCAACGAGTAATTTCTCGTTCCATGGCCGTGCGGTAAAGAGCCGCAAAGTCGTCATGCGAAAAAAAGCTGATACGCGCCGCATACTTTAAGAGTAGCTTCTGGTCTGCCTCGACCGTCACGTTCCCAATCCATGCGGCTAGCCTTTCGATGTAGCTTGGATTGAAGACTGGATTCTCGGCGGGGAGATAGGTGCGCCACTCCTTCATCGCGTGGTAATCGAGTTGGTCCAGAATGAATCCGTATTCGGACTGGGCAGATGCGTCGCCCGTCATCTCGAAGTCCCACTTTCTAACCAGAGCTCGAAGATTCTCTACGGTCATGGCTCCCTCCCTAAAAGCTGTTTCACAATCTCCGCAGCAAACGAGCCGAGGGGTGGCGGAACGGCATTTCCGATCACCCGATACTGCGCCTGTTCGGCTCCTTGGAAAACATAGTGGTCAGGAAACCCTTGAATCCGTGCTGCCTCGCGAACGGTGAATCCCCGTTGTTGCGATGGGTGCAGAAAGTATCTGGGTGCCCCGAACCGCGTGTCCACCGTGCAACTCGGCTTGTCCCATGCCAGTCGGCGAAACTTGCCATTAAACGTCCCGACAAGGTCGATACCTCCGTCCACGCGCCTCAAATATCCCTTCGCGATTAAGCCTTCGACAAGCCGATGAAAACGAGAGCCGAGCGCCGACTCCAACCGGGCGATTGATACAGGATCGGCATCACCATGGTCTCGTTGCCGTTCTTGCCTCCTCAACCTTCTGAGCAATTCGAGAACAGTGCGTTCATGGTCGGTGACGCTTCCAAACACCTCAGGTATGTCCCATGTCGCGACGGCATTCTGCCCCCCACGAACATTGGAAAGCTTCTGGCCCGGCTTAATTCTCTGAGCAATTTGCCAGTCTCGACTGTTTTTGGACAGTCGGCGGGGATTGTGGTTAGGCTGTTTGTCCGCCCCAACCAAAACTGTTCGGAGTTCCCCACGGCGGGCGATGGGCACCTTGAATTCAACATCCCTGCCAGTCCTCCACGCGAAGAATAAGACACGTCGCCTGAGTTGTGCCATGCCCAAGTCCGCTGCCTGACAGCGCATGGTACGCGTGCGGTAGCCCGCGTGGCGCATCGAAGTATCGAGAGCTTTAAAATACCGTGCATGCTCGCCAGACAAAGCACCGGAGACGTTTTCAACGACGAGAACTTTCGGCGAGACTCTCCGAGCCAATGTTCCTGTCAGCGTCAGGAGATGGTTTCGCTCGTCATTTACCAATCTCTTCCCAGCCGTTGAAAACCCTTGGCAAGGCGGGCCAGCAATCAACGCATCAACGCCAAACAGTGATTGCTCGTCGGGAATACCCTGGGTCAGGTCAACACGACTGACAGGGCCATCAACATTGGCAGCGAAGTTTTCGACCGCATCGGGGTCACAGTCGAACGCACCCTTTGATCTAAAGCCACGCGATGCGAAGCCGAGGTCAAATCCCCCGCATCCAGAGAAGAGGCTGGCAAATGTCATTGTTCCGTCATTCATGCTGTTGCTCGTTGCGAAAGCCTACTCGATTTCGTCCAGAAAGCGGACTCAAAACCCACTTCGCCGGACTGGTTCGACGACATGCTGCCATTGGCGAGGACGAAGCCGGCCATGCCCTGCGGAGCGAGGTGGTGGATGAAGTGCTGCACCCAGGCGAAGTTGGCGTTGCCCTTGGGCGGGACGCCGAACTGCCAGCGCACGTCGTCGTCCTTGCGGAACCAGTCGGAGTCGTTGAAGGGCGGGTTGGCGAGGACGCAGTCGGCGCGGAGGTCGGGATGGAGGTCGCGGCGGAAGGTGTCGGCGTGCTCGGGGCCGAGGTCGGCCTCGATGCCGCGGATGGCGAGGTTCATGATGGCCAGGCGGCGCGTGGTGGCGTTGCTTTCCTGGCCGTAAACGGAGATGTCGCCCAGCTTGCCGCCGTGGGATTCGACGAATTTTTCCGACTGCACGAACATGCCGCCGGAGCCGCAGGCGGGGTCGTAGATGCGGCCCTTGTAGGGCGCGAGGTCCTTCCGGACTGGCACCGGCTCGACGAGCAGGCGCACGACGCAGGACGGCGTGTAGAACTGCCCGCCGTTCTTCCCCTTCGCGCTGGCGAACTGGGTGAGGAAGTATTCATAGACGCGGCCGAGGATGTCCTTGCTGCGGCTCTCCTTGTCGCCGAGGCCGATGGTGCCGATGAGGTCGATGAGTTCGCCGAGGCGGTGCTTGTCGAGCGCGGGGCGGGCGTAGTCCTTGGGCAGGACGCCCTTGAGGCGCGGGTTGTCGCGCTCGATGGCGACCATGGCGTCGTCCACGATCTTGCCGATGGTGGGCTGCTTGGCGCTGTTTTGCAGGTAGCTCCAGCGCGCGGCGGGCGGCACCCAGAAGACGTTCTCGGCCTTGTATTCGTCCGGGTCCTCGGGATTGGCCCCGGCGTAGTCGCCTTCACCGGCCTGCAGCTTCGCAGGGTGCTCCTCGAAGCTGTCGGAGATGTATTTCAGGAAGATGAGGCCGAGGACGACGTGCTTGTATTCCGCCGCGTCCATGTTGTTGCGGAGCTTGTGGGCGGCGAGCCAGAGCTTCGCCTCGAAGCCGAGCTTCGCGGAGGAGTCTTTTGAGGCGTTTGGTTTCGTGCGGGCCATGGCGATTAAACAGTCGTGATAAAAATGTGGACAGTCGTGGTCATCACGCGGCGGTGTTTGAGGGTTTTGAGTTTGCGGACCGTGAGGTTCCACAGCCGCCTGACCTTGTGCGCGGGCATGCTCTTCCGGGTGATCCATTTGAAAATGGTGTCCGGGTTGCCCGCTAGATGCGCTGCGATTTCGTCCACGGATAACCAGCGTTCAGCCATAAGGAACCTTTCCACGACTTGCCTGCCAAAAGCCCAATCGTTGGAGAGCAACGGTTTCAGCGCGAAAAATGTAATGAGTTTGTCCAAGAAGACCAGTCAAAATCCGGTAGAATCTTCCCCGCTGAACACGGGCGGTGAAGGCTGAAGACGCTTCGGCAATTCTGGCGGCCAGCGTGGATGCCTTTGCGATACCTCGGGCCCGGCTTACGTAAGCGCCACGATACTGCGGAACAGGTCGGCATCCACATTGCCTCCGCTGGCGACGCAGCACACGGCGCGTCCGCAAAACAGGGCCGGTTCAGCCATCAGCGCGGCCAGTCCGAGCGCTCCGGTAGGCTCCACTCTTAAGTTGGCCAGCCGATGCAGCAGGCGAACCGCCTCTTCAATCTGCCGTTCGCTGACTTCGACGATCCCTTCGAGATCCCCTCGCAAGATCGGCCAGTTGTGCCGGCCCAGGCTCAACGTCCGGGTGCCGTCCGCCACGGTTCGAGGCTCATTTTCGAAGGCGAGCAGGCAGCCGCACCTCAGGGACTGGGCGGCGTCGTTCGCTGCCGTCGGCTCGGCGCCGTACACTCCCACCGGGCGTCCGCTGCCGCGCAGACCCCGAATGACGCCCGATGCCAGTCCGCCGCCCCCGACGGGGACGACCACGCAATCGAACGACCTTCCACACTCGGCCAGTTCCCTGCCCAGGGTTGCATTGCCCTCAATCACGAGTGGATCGTCGTACGGGCTGGCGACGTACGCATCACCATGCCGATCGGCCAGCTGACGAACGTGCTCCGCGCGCGAAATCCGGTCCAAGTCGATCAGTTCAACCTCGCCGCCGAATTCGCGCACAGCGCCGATTTTGACCTTGGAAGCGGTGCTCGGCATGACGACCAGGCAGGATTTGTGAAGCATTCCGCAGGCGAGCGCCAGGGCCTGTCCGAAATTCCCGGAGGACGCCGTGATAATGCGACGATGCTGCACCCGCGCTGCGAGATGATAGGCCGCCCGAAACTTGAAGCTCCCCGTATGTTGGGATGTTTCGCTCGCGATGGTCAGATCAACGCCCAATTGCCGCCCCAAAGCCGGGGCTTCAATGAAGCTCGTCGGTCGGATCACCTCATGGACCCCAGGGGGCTGATTGGCCTCGGACGTCATACGGCGAAAATACCATGCCTGCGGCGATTTCGGGAGGCCAGCGGCGCCGGTTTGATCGGGACCATTCATCGCGAGCGCGGCGGGACTAAATTGACACGCTATTGCGGCAGGCCCATCTGCCAGGTGACGGGATTATAGACGCGAAGATGGGCGACTCTCTCGTCCGCCGTCATTGAGAGTTGCAGGTACCATTCCGATTGTTCGGTGACCAGTTTGAAAGTGCAGATGCGGCTAATCCTCTCCCCGGCCTCCACCAGTCCGCTGGCCTCGACGTCGTCGCAGGCCAGCGGGACGAGCAACCGGAGGCTCTTCACAAAGCCCGCGATCGCCGGATTGCCTTCGGGGTCCGCTGTGGCGCGCAGCCGGGCCGCCATGACGGGCGAGTCCTGCACCCCTTTGGCGCGGTCCGACAGAAAACGCATCGCGATGCGGGCCGCCCGCGCGCACAATTCGGACGGTGCCCTTCCTTCCGCCGCATCGGCCCTCGCCAACGCGTCCAGGGCTGCCAGGCGGACGCTGTCCTGGGGGGACGCTTGCTTTGTCGCGCCTTGAAAGACGTCGCGATTGCCTGGGGCGTCCCAGTTCGCCAGCGCCGCAATCGCGGACCGGACGACCGCGTAGGGCTGGTCTTCGTTAACCAGGCCGCGCAGGCGCCGGATGTCGGCTTCGTCCTTGCGCAGCAAGCCCAGGGCGCGGATGGCCTGCGCTGACCTTTCGCAGTCCGGGTGCGCCATCTGCTCGCGAAAGAGCGGGCGAAGGTCCTCCCGCCTCAGCTCCGCGAGGGGCTTGATGTCCTGGAACGCCGGAAACTGCCCGGTGTCGGCCCGGACTCCCTCCGCCACCTGCTCTACCACCGCGTCGGCAGGGTTTTCCGCCAGTATCCGGCCCATGGCCTCCTCCCGGTCTGTGGGATTCGGGGCGTTTTTGAAGATCGGCAGCCACTCCTCTCGCGCCCAGTTCAGCACGGGCATCTCCCGCAGGAAGTCGTGGTCGGGATCGAGAAGCACGGCCTCTGGCTTTGCGCTCGCGCGGATCCGAATCGTCTGTCCCACCTCGTGCAGCCGCACCCTGCTCCGCGTCAGGCGAGCGCCGCCAATCAGTCCCACCGTCGCGTTCAGGTCATAGATCGGAGTTCCGTCTTTCGTGTCCTGGGTCTGGCGGACGGTCAGCACGACCTGCTTCTGCGTATCATCCCAAAGCCAGCCGTACTCCAGGACGGGATGCCCCGGCTTGAAGATCCACTGATCGAAGAAAGGTTCCAGGTTTGTCCCGGTCGCCTCCGTCATGGCGCTGCAGAGATCGTGGCTGTCCACCAACTGATGGCGGTGAGTGGCGAGAAAGTGCTGAAGTCCCTTGAAAAACGCCGCGTCGCCGAGCAGGCGCCGAAGCGTATGCAGGACGGCCTCGCCCTTTCCATAAGTGTGGCCGTCGAACAGGGACAGAGCGTCGTCGTAAACGTGCGTCGCCAGGGGGCGCTTAAAGCGGCGACTTTCGGAGATATAAGCGCGCATCCGACTGTCGACGGCGCGGTCGTAGGCGTTTTTGCCCCGCTTCTGCTCGAAGTAGACGTCCGCGAACAGGTCCGCAAAGCCCTCCTTTAGCCAGATCTCGCCCCAGTGCTTGCAGGTGACGAGATCGCCAAACCATTGATGCACCAGCTCGTGAGCGAGACCGTGCTCGCTGGTCTTGTAGCCGCTCCTTCGGTCGCCCCAATCTCCCGCCTCGAGCGTCGCCGCCGTTACGTTCTCCTGGCCTCCCGAGTAGTCATAGGCGACGGTTTGTGCGTATTTCGACCAGGGATACTTCACGCCGAAGGTTTCGGAGTAAAAGGAGAGCATATCCCCCGTGGCGCCGAAGATGTCGTTGATCCGATCGCCTTTGCCCTTCGGAACCACGTACATGAGTTCGACGCCCCGCCACTCGTCCCTCTTGATTTCGAACGGCCCGCCCGCCAGCGAGATGAGGTAGGTGGCGTGTGGTTCGTCCATTTTCCAATGAAATGTGCGCGTTCTACCGTCGCCGCTGAGGCGGTCGGACTTAAGGACGCCGTTTCCGATCAGGGACCAGTCGGCGGGCACCGTGACCCGCATCTCGGACGTTGTGAGGTCATTCGGGTAGTCCCAGGTCGGAAGCCACTGGCGGTTGAAGTAAGGCTCGCCCAGCGTCCAGAACCCGGCGCGGTGCGGGTCCGTGCCTGTCGGGTCGATCCAGTGGAACTTCGACCGTTCTTTCGCGCGGCCGTCGTCGTCCCCTCGGCTATTGTAGTGGACCGCCACGTCAACGGGCTGCCCCTCGGCGAGGGGATGGGGAGCTGTGATCAAGAGCTTGTCCCCTGTCCGTGTGAAAAGGGACGGCTGCCCGGCGATTTCGCAGAGCGTGACCGCCAGGTTCTCGCCGCAATCAAGGCGAATCGTCGCTAATGCGGGTCGCAACGGAGCCACCGTATTGACGACGACTCCCTCGAAGGACCTCTTCTCGTAGTCAATGGTCAGATCCGCCGAGAGATGCTGCAGGTCGTACTCCCGGTCTGGGGCGTACTGAAGCCTCTGCGACGCCTCCGGCTGTCCGTGCGCGGCGGGTAGAGCAAGGCTGATCAGGAGCTTGAACACCGAGGCCTCAGCGGCGCTGGCCCGCAGGAGCGCAACCAAGGGTTTGCGCCGTTTCGTCAGGATCGATTCGAAGCAGTTCACGCCGCCACAATAACACCCGGACGATTGCGGTCTTGCGCACCGCAATCGCCTTTGTCCGTTCTTAGCGCGGCGACGCTCCGGTTCTGAATTGGCCCGGCGTTCGTCCAGTCAGTCTCTTGCAGACGTGCGTAAAATGCGCCTGATCGGAAAATCCCGCCTCGATGGCTATGTCGGCCAAAGATCGGTTCGAGGTCGAAATTTCCGCGCAGGCCCGTGCGACGCGCAGTTGGCGCACGTACTCGGCCACCGTGCAGTGGTAATGCCTGCGGAATTCCCGCGACAAGTGCACGGGATGGACGCAAACGGCGGCCGCCAAGTGGGACAGCGATAGCGGTTCCGAGAAGCTGGCATGGATCAGCTCCTTCGCCTGCATCAGCCATCGCGGGTGCTTCCCCGCCGTCTCCCGCCGCCCGGCCCGGGTCGCCTCTGCCAGGATCTCGAGCACCAAGCCTTCAATCGCGGCCGGAGCAACGTCATCCATGCAACAAAACTCCTGATGAACCTTCCGCGCGAGCCAGGCGAACCTTCCGCCTTGGAAGTGCGAGCCGTTTTCGAGGTATTGCGAGACGTCAGGGTGGCGTTTAAGCCAGTCGGATCCGAATTCCACGTGCAAACCCCGCATTCCGGTCGGCCCGAGCTTTTCGCGGTGGAATTCGCCGGCCGGATGGAAAGCCAAAGTGCCGGGTGCATAAGTCCGACTGCGGAGTCCGAACGACTCTTCTTGACCGCCGCTCAGGGCGAAAATGAAATACGCGTTTTCGTGGGCGTGCCTGGGAATGTCAAGGTGCGGAGCGTAAGCGCATTCGGACAACACCAGGAGGCCGGCGTGTTTGGAAGAGTTGCAGCATCCGTAGTAATTCCCCTCTGGCAGGACAAGTTTCATCTGGATGGCTCGGAAACGACGCCTGCAAGATGAAGATATTTACCCCCCGTGTCGAGCGCGTCCCAAGCCGGACCGGTCAGGGGCTGTCCAACATCGAGAGCCGTCCGGGATCGAGGTCACGAATTGAACGGTGGTCTTATGGATCGAGGGCATTACCTGCTGGCCACCTCTGCGCTGCTTCTGAGCGGCTGCGCGGCAATGGATCATGCAAATGCGAAGCTCGCGGAAGCGAAGGGCGGCCCGAGGGTCCAACAGCCCGCAACGCCTGGCTACGACGCACCGCCCCCGGTCGCTCCTTCGGAGGCAGTCGTTGAAACTCAGATCGACGGCACATTTGAAGGTTGGACGGGGGGAAACCATCTGGAAGATGACCAACGGCCAGATTTGGCAGCAATCATACTGTGCCTACCATTACCACTACGCCTACCGGCCCTCCGTGCTGATTTACCCTCCACCTTAGGGTGGAAGATGAAGGTGGGCGGCGACACCGACGAAGGCGTTCTGGTGCGGCGGCTTCGGTAGCTTGGCCGTGCAACGCCAGAGCTGAAACATCAAAGGGGGACGTGGCGCTGGCCGCGCTGTTCGTTGTCCTGTTGGCCGCCTTTTTGAGATCGCCCTTGGTCGCGAAACGGGCATCGCGATGCGCCGATCTGACATCTCTTCGTCGCCGCTTCACCTGATATGCGGCTCGTGCGAATCGTCCTAAAGGACTTGCTGCCGCCCTCTGCTTAGCGAAACTCGCCCCGTGGTACCACTCTCCAGACTTCGGCCCGGCCGCCGCGCGCTCGCAATGGTGCTGCTGTGCCTCCTGCTGCTCGCAGGCTTGGCGGTCGCCCTCTGGCGCGTTCCCGAGGCTACCCTGGACGTGCCAACCTTCGGGGCGCACTTCGTCACGTTCACCAACGGCGTCTTTGGGAAACGATTCGCCGTCGTCGTCCTCACCAACCGCGCTGATCGACCTCTGCGGCTTTTCGAGCAGCCCGTTGAACTCGACTACGGTCCGCCATTCAACATGCCGATGCCGAACGTGCCGGTGCGCACTTCGGGCCTTGGCGACGCAGTAGTAAACCCGCACGAGACCATCACCGTCACCGTCGAAGTCATCACCGATCCCGGCCCCGCCTCGCCGCGAATGCTTCTCCGGTTCTCGGTGGAAGAGGCCACGACTCGCGAGAGGCTCATTCGCGAGTGGGAGAAGCGGCTCCAGACAGACGACGGCTGGATTCAGTGGATTCCCATGGACCCACCGAAGATCAGGAGCGTAATTGCGGCGACGGAGTGGTTCGGACCTTGACTGGCGGCAGGTCCGCGCGACCTTTTGAGGAGCCGCTGAATTGGCGGCCTCACCGTCTGAGGCGATTCACTCCCTACCCTTCGCCTTTTTTTCCTCCTTCAGCAGGACAGTCGCGACAACAGCGACAAACGCCAGCCAGACGTTTCTGCTCAGCTCCTGCCCATACTTAAATTCCTCCAGCTTCGCAAACGAGGGATCGGGAAGCTTCAGCTCGTTGGGCCAAATAACGAAGTAGTCGAACCAGAAGAAGATCGGTGGCAGGAGCGTCCAAAGCAGCAACAGGACCACGGCGGTTCTCTTGTTGCCGGGCGGTTTCTTTGCATGCCGAATCGTGTAGAAGACAGTCCATCCCGCCAGAATCGCCGCCATCCAGCCCACCACCCACCGCAGCGTTTGAGGGCCGTTCTCGCTGGGCCGCCACAAAACGTTGAGAAAGTCATGCCACATAACGAGGCGGGAGCCTATCGCGCTGCGCCGCGCCTTGCATCAACAATCCCATTGCGAGCGCTCTCTTTCTACTTCTAGATGTGATTGGTTGACATGAAAAGCACTTTTAGGGTACAGTTTAGGTGCGTGATCGGGAATTCTCATTCCGGTCATTGGGAACAACTCCTCAGAGCAAGGCCGCCTCTACGGCTCTGCCCTCAGCGGTTTCCCGGTGCCCATCCGGCAACGCTCCCCAAAACGGGGCAGCGTTGCTTCGCCGCGGCGTTCCAACGTGCGAACTCGGACATCCGGTTAATCTCGACTAACATGATCGATATGAGTGTACCTCCAGTTGCTAAAAAATTCTGGGACACCCGTAGCCCTTCTCTCCACTCGGATTACCCACACGTTCACTCACTCTCGTGCGATGGAAATATCTGCGGGAAAGTCATATGGAACACTCAGAAGCACCCCTTACTGTTCTCCGATTGGCCAGAATGTTCGCGTGGACCAGCTCATCACTGTCCCACTTTCTGGCCTCTTTGGCCTGCGCTCTGCAACTGACTGCCCCTTTACCCTGTTCTTTGACAATTTGCCGTT
Organism: uncultured Verrucomicrobiota bacterium; assembly: GCA_964566945.1. Taxonomy (GTDB): domain Bacteria; phylum Verrucomicrobiota; class Verrucomicrobiia; order Limisphaerales; family SXQI01; genus DASVNK01. The sequence continues at coordinate 267,221 of CAZMKE010000004.1, forward strand.
TTAAACGATGAATCGAGATCTCTCGTTCGTGGCGGGTCGCCGCGCCGTTGGCGGTCCGCCACGAACGTCGGTCGTCTCGCGCCTCGTGGTTAAATTGCGGTTGCATTGTGGTTGCATCTTCGTGCCTTAATTGGCGCGCCTCGGTGCCGTCCGCCCTCAATAAGTCTACATTTTATGCGTAACTCGTTGATTTAACATTCCTAACCATCGAACCTGAGGACATTGCGACGGTCATTTCGAGTCGATTTGGGCTTGGCCTGTCGAAGGCTGTCCTTACCGCCAAGGTTGGATGCGCCCGTCTTCGTGCCTGGAACGATCGTCCTGGATGTCCGCTCCCTCCCTGCTCTCCGTCTCGGCGTCTCAGCGCACCCGCATGATTCGGGCTTTTTCGAACGTATTCGGGTTTCGATCGCGGAGCCGGACGGGGCGTCCACCCCAATTCGTAATGCTCGATTGGCGCGCCTCGGTAACTACGGGAAAAGCTCCACTCATTTTCCCATCCCGCTTCGAGCGGGAGGCCGAAAAGGGCCGTAATTCCACTAATCCCACCAAATTCCATCACGGAAATCCCTTGGCCGCTGTGGTCGCACCTTGGCGGGAAACAATTATCGATGCTCCTCCCACCCGCATGATTCGGGCTTTTTCGAACGGATTCGGGTTTCGATCGCGGAGCCGGACAGGACGTCCACCCCAATCAGTAAGGCTCAAAAATCCCACGGCCGCCAGATCAGGCTGGGATTGTTCGTGCGCCCCTTGTCCTTGCTGAAATCCCAATACTCGGTGTTTTTGAATCGCCGGACATGCCCATCCACGAAAGCGAAATTGGCGCCGCGCTCGTGCAGGTTGGTGTGAACATTGTTTTGCTGAGCCCGGGCGGCCAGTTTCCCATTGTCGAAAAGCCAGACCACCGATGAGGAATTGGGAATGGCGGAGAACTTCACTGGATGATCGTTGTTGCCGGTCTCGTCGATGTGCTCGTTCAGGCAGTAATGGAAAAGGTGATTTCCGTTGCTGCGGCGCGGATTGGCCGGGCAGATGAAAATGGATTTGCCGACCGGCGCGGCGGAGTTGGTATGCCAGGGCATTTCGAAGTAGCTCGCGAGTCCGAGTTGCCTCGGCAGGACCACATACCAGCCGGTTTGTTGATTCAGGGCGGTCCCGGTGCCCTCCGGCGGCAGATAATCATTCCCGTCCTCAATGTAGAGGTGCATGGCCAGCGCCCACTGCTTGAGGTTGTTCACGCAGGCGAGTGAATGCGCTTTGGCCTTGGCCGTGCTCAGTGCCGGTAAAAGCAAACTGGCGAGAATGGCAATAATGGCAATGACCACCAAGAGCTCGATCAAAGTGAATGCCCGCCGCATAAAGCCGGGCTTGAGCATGTCATCCCGCCATCAGCGCGGCAAATCGAAATCCCGGGGCGATTTATCGACGATCGGACGGTTCCATTCCAGCAGAACCAGGGAACCACGCGGATATATCGAGTTGCCGGAGCTCTGGCCTTCTAGAGAGTGGCGGCCAGTCCCCCGATCAGCACGTAGTCAACATTCTCTTCATTTAAGATCCGGACAATTTCCGCTGGATTGAACATAGCATCCGCTGTTCCTTGGCTCTGCGGTCGACAACGGGCCACTGGCCAGTCGCGTAGGTGTGACGCAAGGCCGCCATCAAGGTTTCATACCGTTCATCCACCGTCTTCCGAAGATTGCGGCGGAGCGTTTCGTCGAAATTCATCTGTCCCGGTCCGCAGGTTAGGTCGGGTTCCATCTCGTTGAAGATACCGTTTCCGGTGAGACTAGACCAGAGCGCGTTAGTGTCCTGCAGGCGAGGCGGGGGGGCTTTGATATTCCGCCACCAGCGCGGCAAATCGAATTCCCCGGGTGCTGGCTCGCAGGGTCGGGAGCCCGAATTCCGCCATGACGCGCTCGAAAATGACGAGGCCGGTGAGGATCACGTCGGCTCGATTCGGAGGCAGGCCCATGATCTGGCGGCGTTTTTCCAGCGGCAGGCTCCAGAGGCGCACTTTCTGTTCCTGGAGAAACGAGCGGGTTAGGCGAACGCCTTCAATGCGTTCGCGATCGAAAGAATCGAGTTGCAGCTGGATGCGAGCGAGGATGGTGCTGGTGCCGCCGGTTCCCACCAGCTGGCAATCGGAACCGAGAGAGGCGAGCAGCGGCGCGAGGTGCGGGCGGACGTTCCTTTGCAGGATGGTTTCGACCTCGTGCTCACAGGCGGCAAGTTCGGCGGCGGCGGGCGGATCGCTTAAAGCGAGCCTCTCGAGCAGGCGCACACTTCCGAGGCGAAAGCTTTCCGCAAAAAGCCTGTGGCCGGCACGCCCGAGGATGAATTCACTGCTGCCGCCGCCGACATCCAGCACCAGCAGGGAGGAAGCGGAGAGGCTGGGATCGCTGGTGACGCCGAGATAGGCCCAGTCGGCTTCCTGTTCGCCGGAGATGATCTCCACGGGCAAGCCGGCCGCAGCTTGGACGGCTCCGAGCAGCTCTTCCGCGTTTTGGGCGTCCCGCGCCGCGCTGGTGGCGATGATGCGGAAGCGGGCGGGTTGCCATTGCGCGCAATCCGCACGGAACTGGGCGACCGCGCGGGCGGTGTCCCGGATCGGTTCAGCCTGGAGGGTGTGAGTCTCGTAGAAGCCCTGGCCGAGCCGCGTCTGCTGGCTCGACTCGTGCAAGGGCCGCACCTGGCCGTCCGCGACTTCCGCCACCAGCAGTTTGACGGAGTTGGTGCCGATATCGACGACGGCGCGGACTTCTCCAGCCATGGGACTCTTACTTGGTCTCGCGCCGCGCCAGAACCGCTCCACCGACGATGCCAGCGTCGTCCGCGAGCTTCGACGCGATGATCTCAATGTTGGCGTCGGTGCCCGGGAGGGCGTAGTCGTGAGCCGTCTCGACAATGATCGCCATCATCTCATCCTCGAGAGCGTCGATCACGCCGCCGCCCAGCACAACCGTTTGCGGGCTAAGAATATTGATGAGATTGGCGATGCCGATGCCGATGTATTCCGCGGCTTCCTCCACCACCCGTTCCACGAGCTTATCGCCGCGCTTGAGCGCCTTGCGCAGGTCCCCGCTCCGGAGGTCCGTCAGGTCCGATCCGAGCGTCTCGGTAAGCACGGTCTTTTGGCCGTCTTTGACGAGGTTCTGGATTTTCTTGAAAATGGCCTGCCGTCCGGCGACCGCTTCGAAGCAGCCGCGATTCCCGCACCCGCATTTCGGGCCGCCCACCTCGACAACCATGTGGCCCACTTCGCCCGCCGTCCGATTGAAACCTGAGTAGAGCTTGCCATCGAGGATGATCCCGGCGCCGATGCCAGTGCCGATGAACAACCCGACCATGTATTTGGGCTTGCCCTCCAGTTCGACCTGGTGGACCCCCAAAGTGCAGATATTGCAGTCGTTCTCGAGAAATACGGGGATTTTTAGCTCTTTCTCCAACTCCTTTTTGAGCGGAACCTTTTTCCAGCCGGGCAGGTTGGGAGCGAAGAGCACCTCGCCCGTGCCAGTATCCACGGCCCCTGGGGCGCCAATGCCAATCCCTCGAATCTGGTCGCGCGAGAGGTCGCACTCATCAATGGCGTCTGTGATGCAGCGGGCGATGCGCTCGATGACTGATTCAGGGCCGCGGTCAGCCTTGGTGCTGATTTTCACCTTGCCCAGGCACTTCATCTGCGGAGTGAATACGCCGGAAAGGATCTTGGTCCCGCCAAGGTCGACCCCGAGAAGGTATTCTTGTTTTGGACTGGGTTCCGGCATAGAGGTCGGCAGGGCGCATCCTCGACCCGCGACGACCATCTAAAAAACACAGATGGTCCCGGAAGGCAACAGCTTAAATGTTAAAACCCGTGCGCCAGCTAATTGGCGTGCCGCGGGCGGCCTCACCCTTTGCCGGGCCGCTTTCGGCGGGTGTTTGGCCGGCCTTTGCCCCGGCGATCCGAGCTGGGGTTGCGCTGGCGCCGCTGAACGGCGGCATGGAGGCGTTTCCGCACCGGTTCAATGGTTTTGGGCCGCGGCTTCGGAATAAGCATCAGCGGGCAGCCTTCGTAGCCAAAGGCCTTGCGGAGTTGGTTCGCCAGGTACTTTTGGTAAGGCGGCGAAAACAGTTCATCCCGGTTGACGAAAAGGGCGAACGTGGGCGGCGTCTGCTTGATCTGCGTAGCGTAGAAAAACTTCAGATGGTGCCCGGCGGCGCTGACCGGCTGCCGTTGTTCAATCGCGTCCCGCAGGGTGCGGTTCAGCAAGGCGGTCGGGATCTTTTGCTTCAATTGATCCGACACGTAACGGACCGCTTCCAGCAAGCGATCGAGATGAAAACCCGATTTCGCTGAAGTGAAAATGACCGGCGCGTAGTCGATGAAAAACAGGTTGCGCTGCACCCACTGGGCGAATTCCGCCAGCGTCGTCATCTGCTTGGTTCCTTCAGCGTGCTCTCCCCGGTTGCGCCGTTCGATCTCCTTTTTCCGCGCGTCGCGGACCGGCTCGTCCACCAGATCCCATTTGTTAACGACCACGATGCAGGCTTTGCGCTCTTCGACGATCTTTCCGCCGATCTTTTTGTCCTGGGTGGTCACCCCGGACTCGGCATCAAGCACAAACACGACGATATCAGCCCGGGCGATCGATTCGTCCGTGCGTTTCACGCTGAAAAACTCGACCGAATCATCGATTCTCCGTTCCTGTCGGACGCCGGCGGTATCGATGAGGACATACTTTTGCCGCACGCCTTCGGTCTCCACCTCAAAAGGGACGTCCACCGCGTCCCGGGTGGTGCCGGGAATCGGGCTGACCACCACGCGTTGGGATCGGGTGAGGGCGTTGATGATGGAAGATTTGCCGACGTTCGGGCGTCCGACGATTGCCAGCTTTAACGGGCGTTCGCCAATGGATTGCTCAGGTTCGGAGGCGGAGGCAGGCGCTTCCGGCATTCTCCGGATCGCCTCTTCCATCAGCGCTTCAATCCCTTCACCGTGAATCGCCGTGACGGGAAATACCCTTTCGAAGCCGAGTTCGGTAAATTCAGCGGCGGCGGGCTCCAGGCGGCGGTTATCGACTTTGTTCGCAGCCACCAGGATCGGCTTGGCGGTCTTGCGCAGCCGCTCCGCAACCTCGCGATCGAGGGGGACAACTCCTTCCTGAGTGTTGACCGTCAGAATGATCACGTCGGCCGCCTCAATGGCGAGTTCCACTTGTTCCAGGGCCGCCTGCGTAATGACATCCGCCGCTTTTTCGCCCCGCAGCAGGCCGATCCCGCCGGTATCCACCAGCGTGAACTTGCGTCCGCGCCACTCCGCTTCCGCGCTCACGCGGTCGCGGGTGACCCCGGGCTCGTCGTGGACAATAGCGATGCGTTTCCCGACAATGCGGTTAAACAAGGCTGATTTCCCTACATTCGGTCGGCCGACAATCGCGATTAAACCCGGCATGCCTCAATATTCATGGAACTCCCCGGGAGGGGAAACTCTTTCTCGATGTTCTTCGGAGTGATTTGCTTTCGGTTCGAGCCCGAGCGCGGAGCAGCGGTGAGCTGTCCCGCCGCAAATCCTCGGCTCAAAACACTGATTCGGGAACGGGCGGCGCGCTAGGAACGAACCACGAGCAGAAGATCCCGCGCCTCGACCGCTTCGCCTACCTGGGCGTGGATCTCTTCGATCACGCCGTCGGCCGGAGTATAAATCGTGGTCTGCATCTTCATGGCCTCCAGCGTCATCACCTTGTCGCCTTTGGCGACGCGGGTCTGCCGGCTCACATGGAGCGAGGTCACCAAGCCCGGGATGGGCGCGCCCACCTGCAGCGGGTTCGCCGGATCGGCTTTGGGCCGCGCCTTGGCCTTTGGGACCACAGAGCGATCGTGGATGACCGCTTCGCGCGGCATGCCGTTCATTTCGAACAGCACGATGCGGTATCCATCCTTGTCAGCCGCGCCGACGTTGATCAGCTTGATGAAAAGCGTCTTGCCTTCCTCGATATCGACCGAAATTTCTTCGCCCGGCTTCAGGCCGAAGAAGAAGGAATAGGTCGGCAGCACGCTGACGTCGCTGTAATCGCGGCTGAATTTGGCGAACTCAGTAAAGACCTGCGGGTACATCAGGTAACTGTAGAGGTCGTCATCGTTCATTTCCCGCTTCAGCCGGGCGGCTGTTTCCGTGCGGGTCTTCTCGAAATCAAGCGGGGGAATGTTCTCTCCGGGGCGCTCCTGCTTTGCTTCCCGGTTGCCCAGCACGACGCTCTGCACATCCTTCGGCCAGCCGCCCATCGGTTGCCCGAGGCCGCCCGAGATCATATCAATCACGGATTCAGGGAAGGAGGTGCCGGGTTCCAGATTCACCACGTCCGCCGGTTTGATTCCCCGCGTGATCAGGAACATGGTCATGTCCCCGACCACCTTGCTGCTCGGGGTCACCTTTACGATGTCGCCAAAGAGCTGATTCACTTCCGCGTAGGTGCGGGCGATTTCGGGCCAGCGATGACTCAGGCCCATGCTCGCGGCCTGTTCTTTCAAATTGGTGTACTGGCCTCCCGGCATTTCGTGCAGGTAAACCTCGGCTGAACCGGTTTTGGGCGCGGTGTCGAAAGGCGCATAGATCGCCCGGACCTGTTCCCAATAGTCGGCAAACTGGTTGAGTGCATCCAGATCAAGCAGGGTGGCGCGGGGCGTGTTTTGCAGGGCGGCGACGATGGAATTCAGGTTGGGCTGGCTGGTCGAGCCCGACATCGAGGCGATGGCCAGGTCGACCACGTCAACCTGCGCGTCGCTGGCTTGCAGGATCGAGGCGGCGTTGATTCCGCTGGTGTCGTGCGTATGGAAGTGCACCGGCAATCCGATCTCTTCCTTGAGCGCTTTCACCAACTGATGAGCGGCGTACGGACGGCAAAGACCGGCCATGTCTTTGATTGCGAGGAAATGCGCTCCCATCTTTTCGAGTTCGCGCGCCAGTTTGACGTAATACTTCAGCGAGTATTTCGTCCGCTGCGGATCAAGGATGTCACCGGTGTAGCAGATGGCCGCTTCGCAAATCGCGTGCGTGTCATGCACCGCTTCCATCGCGACCTTCAGATTGGGCAGATAATTCAGCGAATCGAAGATGCGGAAGATGTCGATCCCTTCGGCCGCGGCATGCCTGATAAAACCGGCGACCACGTTGTCCGGGTAATTCGAGTAGCCGACCGCGTTGGATCCGCGGAACAACATCTGAAAGCAGATGTTCGGAATTTTATGGCGGAGCAGGCGCAGCCGATTCCAAGGATCTTCATGCAGGAACCGCATCGCGGTGTCGAACGTGGCCCCACCCCACATTTCCATGCTGAACAGCTGCGGTGTGCGTCGGGCGACGGCATCCGCCACCGCCAACATGTCATAGGTCCGCACCCGCGTGGCCATGAGGGATTGATGGGCGTCTCGGAAAGTCGTGTCCGTAATCAGGAGGCGCTTCTGTTTGAGCGTCCATTCCGCAAACTTCTTCGGCCCCACTTCCAGCAGCAACTGGCGCGTGCCGGGCGACGGAACCATTTTATGATCGTAAGTGGGCAGAACCGGCTTTTGGGGCAGAGCTTTAAATCCATGGCCTTTGGCTTGCGGGTTGCCGTTGATGGTTACGTCCCCGAGAAACGCGAGCAGCTTGGAAGCGCGGTCGCGGCGGGGCGCGAACTGGAACAGTTCCGGCGTGGTGTCGATCAGCGTGGTAGTGGCCTGCCCCGAGCGGAAGGTGTTATTCGCGATAACGTTTTCCAGGAACGGGATGTTGGTTTTAACCCCGCGAATCCGGAACTCGCGCAGGGCGCGGTCCATCCGTTGGAGGGCGATGTTGAAATCGCGTCCCGAGGCCGTGACCTTGACCAGCAGCGAATCGTAGAACGGCGTGATCACGCTGCCCGCTTCCGCCATCCCGCCGTCCAGGCGGATGCCGAAACCGGCGGCGGAACGGTAGGTCAGGATGCGGCCGTAGTTCGGGATGAACTTGTTTTCCGGATCTTCGGTGGTCACCCGGCATTGCACGGCATAGCCCATGCGGGGGATCTTTTCCTGTGGGGGCAGATCCAGTTCCGGCCCGGTCAAGGCCCGGCCCTGCGCCACCAGGATCTGGCAGCGGACCAGGTCGATGCCGGTGATGACCTCGGTGACGGTGTGCTCCACCTGGATGCGAGGGTTCATCTCGATGAAGAACCAATCGCCTGAATCGAGATCAAGAAGGTACTCGATCGTGCCGGCATTATCGTAGCTGACTTCGGATGCGATCTTGACGCTGGCTTCGCACAATTCCCGGACGATGCGCGGTTCGAGCTCAACGGACGGCGCGATTTCAATGACTTTTTGGTGGCGCCGTTGGACGGAGCAATCCCGCTCGTGCAAATGGAGCACGTTGCCATGGCGGTCTCCCAGCACCTGCACTTCGATATGCTTGGCGCGGGGAATGTACTTTTCCAAAAACACGGCCGGATTGCCAAAGGCGCGCCCTGCTTCGTTTCTGGCTTCATCGAGCAGATTGGCCAGGTCGGCCGCTTTGGTCACGACGCGCATGCCGCGGCCGCCGCCGCCAAATGCCGCCTTGATAATGAGCGGAAATCCGATTTCCTTCGCGATCTTGAGCGCCGCTGTCCGATCGCTGACCGGTTCCTCAGTGCCGGGCAGGGTGGGGACGCCCACTTTCTTGACGAGAGCGCGGGCTGCGACCTTGTCGCCCATCAGCTTCAGGAGTTCAGGGCGAGGCCCGACGAAGGTGATGCCCTGATCCTGGCAAGCCTGGGCAAACTCGGCATTCTCGGAAAGGAAGCCGTAGCCCGGGTGAATCATGTCCACCCCCTTTTCCTTCGCGAGGGCGACAATGGCGGGAATGTCCAGATACGCGCCGACAGGCCCTCTGCCTTCGCCGATCAGGTAGGCTTCATCGGCTTTGAACCGATGCGCGCCCAGGCGGTCTTCCTGGGCGTAAATCGCGACCGTGCGGATGCCTAATTCCGTGGCGGCGCGGAAGACGCGGATGGCAATTTCACCGCGGTTGGCCACGAGGAGTTTCTTGAAGGAAGTTCCGGCGGCGGACTTGGGGGCAGGTGGCGCGGCGGACGCCGTAGGCGCTGCCTTGGCTCGCGGGGTCGCGACGGTTTTCACAGTTGTCTGCAGGCGGGCAGATTTCCCTTTGGAACTCATAGAAAGCGGTGGGGTTTATACGGGACTCGGTGCGAGAACGCAAAGGCAATGAGCCAAAATCCCGACAAAACAGGGCTATATTGCCTTAGGCCTACGGTTTCAAGGAGGCGACGTACGCCGCCAGCGCGATCATGTCGTCCAACGTAAGGTGCTCCACCGTCGGCTTCATGAGCGCCGCCATCAGGCCGGTTCGGGCGCCATGCTGGAAATCGTAGAGCTGGCGGATCAAGTAGGTTGGGGAGCGGCCGGCGATAGGCGGAACCGGGCCAAGACCCTTCAGGTCCGGGCCGTGGCAAACGATGCACTGCACGGTGCGGCCTGCGCCGCCCGTAGTCGCCAGAGCCTGTCCGCGCTGAACGCTTCCTTCCGGCACGTAGGCGACGAAGCGCACTCGGGAATCGCGGCTGACGAATCGGGCCGGATCCTCCGGCGACTCCAGGATGCGCTGGCCGATCGGCTCGGTTTCTCCGTTGTTCATCGGCATCATGTGCCAGCCTTGGACCCGGTGCCTGGGCACCGTGTTGGTTTCCACAATCCGGATCAAAGCTTTGGGCTTAAGGCTCGCAAAATAGGCGGCGGCCGCTTCGACCTCCTCCGCAGTCGCAGCCTTGGCAGACGCCACCATGTTGGTCACCGGGGCGCGCCCCGAAACGGAACTGCTTCGCACGCCGCTCTTAAAGTCCGCCATTTGTTGAATGATATACGCGGCTGGCAGGCCTGCCAGGCTGGTGTTCTCCGGCCCTCCCGTCCCTTCGGCACGATGGCAATAGCCGCACGCCATCACGGCGGGCTTGCGGCCGTGCGCGACAATTTCCGGCAGGGGCGGATGATCTTCCGGATGCCAGTCCGGGGAAAGGAAGCCGTCCCGCACCTGCGTGAGCGTGAAGGCGCGGGCGCTTCCGGGCACGTGACGGAGCGAACCATCGTCCGCTGGCAGCTTCAGGTCCGGAGGATTCACCGCGTAGGCCCAGGGAGGCGGGACGTCGGCGGGATCCGCCGCTTGCAGTGCGGAGTTCAGGTAAATGGCGCTGGCCGAAATAAAAAGGAACGCGCGGAGCGCTCGGACGAGTTTTAGCATGCGAGATTGCGGCCAGCCTATCGATCAGTGCCGGGCTGTGACAAACCGGAAGTTTGGCGCGTCCCGGTCGAGCCGATCGAGCAATGCACGGCGGGGCCTTGCAGGCTTGGCAATTCACTTTTCGTCGATACAGTGGTGGGCCGATGTCGTACCAAGTCATAGCGCGCAAGTACCGGCCGCAACGCTTTTCCGAAGTGGTCGGCCAGGAACATGTCACGCAAACGCTCAGCAACGCCATCAGTCAGAACCGCATTGCGCACGCCTATCTGTTTGTCGGCCCCCGTGGCACCGGCAAGACCACCATCGCTCGCATTTTCGCCAAATGTTTGAATTGCACCGGAGGGCCCAAAGCGGACTTCCCGGATTCCGATCCCAAGGCGCGCGAGATCGCGGACGGGCGCTCGCTGGACGTTCTCGAGATTGACGGCGCCAGCAACCGTGGCATCGATGAGATCCGCGAATTGCGGGACACGGTCAAATACGCGCCAGCCAGTTCGAAGTTCAAGATCTACATCATCGACGAAGTGCACATGCTAACGAAGGAAGCCTTCAACGCGCTGCTCAAGACGCTGGAGGAACCACCCGAGCATGTGAAATTCATGTTCGCGACTACGGAACCGGAAAAGGTCCTGCCCACGATTCTCTCTCGCTGCCAGCGGTTCGATCTCCGACGCATTCCCGGCGGATTGATCGTGAAACATTTGGCTGAGATCGCTCAGCGCGAGAAAGTGGAAATTGACGAGCCCGCGCTTTACGCGGTGGCGCGCGGGGCGGAGGGCGGGATGCGCGACGCGGAATCGACGCTTGATCAGTTGATCAGTTTCTGCGGGACCAAGATTCAAGAGCAGGATGTCCTTTCGATGTTTGGCCTCGCCGCTCGGAGCCAGTTGTTGGCGCTGGCCGCGGCCATTATCGCGGCGGATGCTGGCGAAGCCCTGCGCGAGCTCAACGAGCTTGCCCGCAACGGGAAAGACCTGGGACGCCTTTTGTCGGATCTCCTGGCCTACTTCCGGAACCTGATGGTTTACCAGTTTTCCAAGGGCGACCTTTCGCTGATGGACGTCTCGGAATCGGAAGCCGCCACTTTGGCTGAGAACGCCCAGAAGCTGACGCCAGACGCCGTGACGCGAGTGATGGAAGTGCTCGCCGACGCCGAAGGACGCCTGCGAGACGCGGCTTCCAAAAAGATTTTTCTGGAAATCACCCTGCTGAAGGCGATTGAAGCCCGGAATGCCCAGAGCATCGAGACCGTGCTGAAAAAGCTGCAGCAATTGCGGGCCGAGGGGCCGATGCGTGGGAGCGAGAACACCGCCTCGCCAGCTCCCGCTGCTCCGGTCCGGCCTCCGGTCTTTTCCCCGCCAGCAACGGAAAAGGTGGCGCCTAGGACGGTTGAACGGACCCCAGTTCCGCCGCCAGAGCCGCCCCCTGTGCTGGCTCCGGCCCCGAACCCGGTCGCTGCCGTCCCGATTTCATCAGAGCCCGTGGCCGTGACGGCACCAGCGGCTTCGCCAGCCCAGCCAGCCGCGTCGGGCGACGGCGTGGATCTCGAGGCGGTCTGGACGCAAATGATCGAAGCGGTGGCTCGGGTGAGCCCGTTCATGAAGACTTATCTGCTGGAGTCGCATCCGGTGAGCTTGACCCGGACGGCATTTACCATCGGGTTTGACCCGGAGTTCAAGGATCACCTGGGCCTGGTGGATAACTCGAAGAATCGCACGATCCTCGAAACAAAACTCAGGGAAATGGGCTATCGGGATGTCTCGGTCCGCTTCCTGCTAGCGGAAGCTCCAGCCGGCCGTGTTCGTCCTCAGCCAGCCCCGGCGCCAGCCGTTGAAGTGCCATCAGCTCCCCGATCCGGCGGAGCCGTGAGCGCCCGAACGTCCGCCCCGCCGTCCGCCAGCCCCGGCCAGGCTGGTCCAGCCTTCTCGAAGGAGGATTTCAAGAACGATCCGCTGATTAAGAAAGCTCTCGAGATATTTAAGGGGACGATTGTCGAAGTGCGTGCCTGAGAGTAGTCTACCCGGAATAATTAGGAGATATGTCCAGCATTGGTAAATTGATGAAGCAAGCCGCGAGGATTCAGCGGCAGATGGAAGAAGTTCAAGCCGCGCTCGCCGCCCGCACCGTCGAAGCGACCAGCGGGGGCGGCGTGGTAAAAGTGAACGCGAAATGCGATGGCACGCTCGGCTCCATTAAAATCGATCCGCAAGCGGTCAACCCGGCCGATGTCCAGTTGCTGGAGGACATGATCATTACCGCGGTCAATAATGCGCTCGCGCAGGCGAAGGAAATTTCGAGCGCTGAGATGGGCAAAGTGACGCAGGGCTTCAGCATTCCCGGCCTGGTTTAGCGGATTGGACCGTGGCCTCTTTTCCCGAACCGATTACTCGATTGACGGCGGTGCTCTCCAAGCTGCCGGGGGTGGGGCCAAGGTCAGCGGAGCGCATCGCCCTTCATATTGTTCAGGCGGAAGAGGGCGCCGTTCGTTTGCTGGCCGATTCAATTCTCGACGCCCGCCGCCGAATCTCCGAGTGCCGGGTGTGCGGCGCCCTGACGGAACAGCAGCCCTGCGGATTTTGTAACGACGCCCGGCGTGATCCTTCGGTGATCTGTGTCGTGGAAAAGCCGGTTGACATTCTGTCGATCGAGAAAGCCGGAGTGTTTCGCGGGGTTTATCACGTTCTCGGCGGCAAGATCTCCCCGCTCAACGGGGTTGAACCGGAAGATTTACGGGTGGCGGATTTGGAAAACCGGTGCGCGGCCAGCCCGGTGGCTGAAATCATCATTGCCCTCTCGTCGGATGTGGAGGGCGACGCAACCAGTTATTACTTGAACAAGCTTTTTGCCGCCCGCGGAATCAAAGTGACGCGGCTGGCGCACGGCTTGCCGGTGGGGGGCGGCTTGGAATTTGCCGATGAACTGACCCTGAGCCGGGCGTTGGAGGGGCGGCGGCAGTTTTCTTCCTGATGCACGCTCCCGAGGCAGTTGTATTCGATCTGGGCAAGGTTTTGCTCGATTTTGATTATGGCAAAGTCGCGGCCTTAATGCGCAAGTTTTGCGATTTTCCCCGCGATGAGATCATTCGGTCGTTGAATCAATCGCCGCTGCTCCATCGTTACGAGACGGGCGAACTCACCAGCCGGCAATTCTTTGAGGAGGTTCGGAGCGTCACTGGGTTCCGCGGTGAGTTCCAGGATTTCGCGGATATTTTTGCGGATATTTTTACGCCGATTCCGGAGATGATCGATCTGCACACCCGTTTGCGACAGCGGGGAATAAAGACCTACGTCTTCTCTAACACCAACGAATTGGCTGTGGCGCACATCCGCTCGGTTTATCCGTTTTTTGCGAATTTCGATGGCTATATCTATTCCTTCGAGCACCGCTCGATGAAGCCGGATCCGAAGATCTACGAAGTTCTCGAGAAGGTGGCGAAGCGCTCCGGGGGGGAACTGCTTTACATCGACGATCGCCGGGAAAATGTGGATCAAGGCGCGGAGAGAGGCTGGCGAACCATCCATCACACCCAATCGCGACTCACCATCCCGCAGGTCGAAGCGATGGTAAAGTTGTGAGAGGGATCAATCAGCTCCACCCTTGACTGAGGCTATGCAGCAAAAGCGCGTCAATGCCTGTCTCGATGTCTCCCAAGGACACCAGCCGTTCGCTCATATCGTTTAACGCCCTTCGGGTTTCCTGAAATCGGTCGGCCAGGGTCGAATAAATCGGAGCCAGTTCGTAACGGGAGGCCAGGCGATGGTCGCTGGCAATGCGAAAACTGGATCGCCCCATGGCTTCGTAGTAGCTCAAATCCGGGAAACCTTTGCGTTCCGCCCGGTAGCGGATGCGCTGGGGAAAAACGCCGGAAAGGAAGAGAGAGTGATTCCCGATATGAGCCCGGATGTAAAAGCTGGTTCGCTCATCCGCAGTCTGCAACGCCGCCAATAATTCAAAGAAATAGTCCAGGGGGCCGGCCGTGCCGGGGACGTGGCATTTCGTGCGCTCAAAATCAGAATATTCCGAGAGCATTTCTGCGGTGTAATCAGCCACCTCCCTGTCCTCCAGGCCCACCGATTGCAGGACGTGCCGAACAATGACAAAAAAGTACAGCCTGCTCGAAATGCGCAAGCAGCCTCGATGCTCCAATAGCGCGCGGAAAAGTTTGTCGTCATCCAGAATCAGGTCGCGTGTTTCGGGATCGGCGAGCAGTTGCAGGAGGCTGTTCTTCTCTTCCGGGGACTTTCCAAGGGTTTCCGCGATGAAATCGAGGTCATCCGCGGTAAACTGAATTCTGCAGTTGGGCTGAATCAGTTTCATAAGGTGGTGTCTTTATTCTGTCTATCGGCTTGCGCCCATCTGAGCTAAGCAGATTTTGTTCCGGCGGCTGTCACGGATGTTTTGATTCCTGGAAAAGGGATGCCACCAACGGCTGCAGTTAAGTCTGTCTTCTGACCATCGAGCGATCGTGGGCAAAAAAAAACCTCCCACCCCGAAGGATAGGAGGTTTCGGATGAAAATTAATCAGCTGCCGGGAGGGGCGTTGTAAATCGAGACCCCATTGGTCGCGGCTTTCGGGGGGTTAAGGAAGAAGTTCTGACCGTTCACACGCTTGTCGGAAATGGTAACGGTACCGGGATTCTGCTGACTCGACGCTGAACCGCGTTGAGCGATGCTGACGGTTTCGGCAACAGCGCTGGCTTGGGAGGGAACCGCGTGGCTAACAGCAGCCACAACTTCAGAAGCCTTGGCCGGGGCCGAGATGGCAGCGGCACGGGCGATTTGAGGGGCCTGATCGTTGACAGTTTCAGAAGCAGCAACAGCGACCGTGGCGGCCAATTCAGGATCTGCTTTGGTCACCGCAGAAATAACGAGAGGAGCAACCGAGCGGTGCTTTTGGAGAACAGCACGAACGGCTGTCACCGCAACCGCCTGACGATCCTTCTTTTCGGCTTTGGTTACCAGCTCGGCAGCCTTTGCCGGCATTTCGGGAACAGGCACGCCCAAAACAGCCTGCTTGATTTCCTGTACCTGGATGGACGTTAAGGCGCTCGCGGATGTGACGGTAAACGTCGCAATCGCAACGCACAAGGCAGCCATCGTCGTCAGTTTGTTTCTTTTCATAAGCTTCAGTTCAGCAATGCTAGGTCTCCCAATTCGAAGTCCCTGTTCGAGGGATCTTTTTATCAAACTCCTTACGCTACGTCAATACTCGTGAATGGACAGTGAGTTTCTGAAATTCACCTCTGCACCACTCTCAGTCCTCATGAAAGTAAAAACCGCCGGATCTGTCAACGATTTTTACAAACTTTTTTGATCATGAAGGACTTTGCAAGTAACCCGTTTGCCTCTATATCGGTCGGCGCGGGTAGAACCTTAAAGAAAATATGGATCGATCGGAAGCTCTCGCCCTGTTCAAAAAGACCGGGGCGCTCCTTGAGGGGCATTTTATCCTTCGGAGCGGCTTGCACAGCCGCCGATTCTTCCAATGCGCGCTTGCACTTCAGGAAATGCCTGTTGTCGAGCGGTTTGGAGCCGCTTTGGCCGATCGGGTTCGATCTTGGGGCGCGACCACCGTGGTTTCTCCAGCCATGGGAGGCCTTGTCATTGGCCAGGAAGTAGCCCGTCAGTTGAAGGCCCGGTTCATTTTCGTGGAGAAGGAGGAAGGCAAGCTGGTCTTGCGCCGCGGCTTCAAAATAGCCCCCGGGGAGCCGATCTTGGTGGTCGAGGATGTGGTCACCCAAGGCGGCCGGGTCAAGGAAACGATCGATATTGTCCGGCAACACCAGGGTAATCTCCGGGGAGTGGCCATGCTGGTTGATCGTTCCAACGGTTCGGTGCAGTTCAGCGTTCCCACGGCCAGCCTCATCCAGATTGCCGTCGAAACTTTCCCAGCCGATGCTCTGCCGCCCGATCTGGCGGCCGCGCCGGCGGTGAAACCGGGCAGCAAGTAATGTCATTCGCGTCTTACCGTTCTTTCCTGGATTTGCTCGCGGCACAGGGCGAGTTGATCCGAATTGGCCAGACGGTTGCGACCGAACTCGAAGCAACGGAAATTGCCGATCGGGAGATGAAAAAGCCCGGCGGAGGCAAGGCGCTGCTCTTTGAGAACCCGACAGTCAACGGCAAAACATCCTCATTTCCCCTGGCGGTGAATACGCTCGGTTCCCTCCGTCGGATGGCTTTGGCCATGGGGGCTGAGTCGGTGGACGCGGTGGCAGAAGACCTGGGTGGATTGCTGCGCGCCAAGCCGCCGACCACCCTGCGGGAGGCGGCCGCGTTGTTGGGGAAGGCGTTCGAACTTCGCCATGCCCGCCCCAAGATCGTTTCCAGCGGCCCGTGCCAGGAGGTGGTGCGCAAGCTGGAAACTCCGTTGCCAGCGGCCAACTGGCCTCCGGCGCCGGATATTCTGAAAGGGGAGAAGCCCGCCGGACCGCTTCCAACGTTGCTGGACCTGCCGATCCAACAATGCTGGCCGCTTGACGGCGGACGTTTCATTACGCTGCCCTGCGTGGTGACGAAGGATCCTGTCACCGGCGAGCGGAATGTAGGGATGTACCGAATGCAGGTCTACGACGACCGCAGCACCGGCATGCACTGGCAGTTGCAGAAGGTCGGAGCCCGTCACGGGCGGCACTACTACCAGACCGGCGAAAAGATGCCGGTCAGCGTGTTTCTGGGAGGCGACCCTGTTTATCCCTTTTGCGCCACCGCGCCGCTGCCGGATGGCGTCGACGAATTCCTCCTGGCGGGCTATTTGCGCCGTCATTCGGTCGAGTTGGTGAAGTGCCAGACGAACGATCTCGAGGTGCCGGCCAACGCCGACGTCGTTCTTGAAGGGTATATCGATCCCAAAGAACCGTTGCGGATGGAGGGGCCTTTTGGCGACCACACCGGCTACTACTCGCTGCCGGATCTTTATCCGGTTTTTCACCTCACCGCCATCACTTACCGCCGGGATGCAGTCTATCCGGCGACGATCGTGGGAATTCCTCCCATGGAGGACTTTTACATCGGGAGCGCCAGCGTTCGGATCTTTTTGCCGGTCTTCCGCATGACGTTTCCGGAGATTGTCGATATCGCGCTCCCGGCGGAAGGCGTTTTTCACAATCTGGTGTTCGTGAGCATTCGCAAGACCTACCCGATGCAGGCGTTCAAGATCATGCACGGCTTGTGGGGCATGGGCCAGATGATGTTCACGAAGTACATCGTGGTGGTGGATGACGACGTGGATGTGCACAACACCAGCGACGTGCTCTTCCGGTTGTGCGCGAACACCGACCCGCAACGCGACACCCTCTTCACCAAAGGTCCAGCGGACGTCCTTGATCACGCCACCGCGGATCTGGCCATGGGGTCGAAACTAGGTTTTGATGCCACCAGGAAACTCGCTGGGGAGGGATTTCGCCGAGACTGGCCGCCTTTGATCACCATGGACAAATCCGTGCGGGACAAGGTCAGCCGGATGATGAAATCAGCCTAGGCCAGCTTCGGCGATCTCCGAAGTCTTGCGGCGATGGAAGCCCACAATGCGCTGTGGTGTGCCGTTTTCGAAAGCATGGATGACCGCGACTCCCGCGAGATTATTGCGCTGGCAAAACTTCAGCGCCGCGAGCGTATCCCGAAATCCGGCCGCTTCCCCCAGATCGGACGTCCACTCGTCCATATTCCGGAAGAGCAACCCGGTCTTTAAGTCTTTCAGGACAGTTTTCATGGTCAAACGAGTGAGCCGCCGTCACTCATTCCCCCTGTTAAGCAAGACGCGGGCCGAAACGAAATATTCGTGCTGGCGCGAAATTAGTTGAGAAATCTTTTTGCGGCGGCCAGATCCTTCCCAATCTGTGCTTTCAGTTCGTCAAGATTGGGGAAACGGCGCTCTTCCCGCAGGAAACCGGCGAAAATGATTTCGAGTTCTGCTCCGTAGATTTCTTCGTGAAAGTCGAACAGGTGAACTTCAAAACGGCGCTCGGCGGCGCCGCCATGGACGGTGGGTCTCACTCCTATGTTCGCAACTCCGCGAATTGAGAGAGCGCCGTGGAGAGCAATGACCGCATAGACCCCGTTGGGAGGCAGGGCTAATCCAGTGATGCCAATGTTCGCCGTGGGAAAGCCCAGCTGGCGGCCGAGTTGGTCGCCGCGGACCACCGGCCCGGCGATGGAATAGGGGCGGCCGAGCATCTGGTTCACCTGGCTGATCGAGCCAGCCGCGATCGTCTCGCGAATCCGCGTGCTGCTGACGATGCGGCCACCCAAACTAACGGCATCGAGGCCGTGCACCTGGAAGCCAAGTTCAGCGCCGAGGGAGCGCAGGAGATCCACATTGCCGCTCTTTTTATGGCCAAAGGTGAAGTTGCTGCCCACCGAGACGCTGATCAACGCCTGCAGATCTTGGGCCAGCTGCCGGACGAAGGCGTCTCCGGTCTGCTGGCTGAATTCCCGGGTGAATTCCACCAGCAAGATGGCATCCACGCCCAGCCGCTCGATCTCGCGCAATTTTTGGGGCAGCGAGTAGATCAGAGGCGGGGCTTTGGCGGGGGCGACAACCGCGCTGGGATGGCGGTCAAAGGTCAGCGCCAGTGCGAGCCCGCCGTGCTGCCGGGCGTCCGAGATGGTCTGCTTGATGACCTGCTGGTGGCCGAGGTGGACCCCGTCGAACACTCCGATCGCGACGCTGGCCTTGCGCCCGCCGCGCTGCAATTCCGCCGCCTGTCGGATCAACTGCACTACTCGAGACTCGAGAGTTTGAGGAACGGGATCACTCGCTTGCCCAGGTCGGCCTGGGAGAGTTCCAGAGCCTGATCCAGGGGAATGGCGTCTTCCACGTCGAAACGGCCGGACGTGATGCGGCGGAGCTGCGTGAGATGCGCCCCGCAGCCGACTTTCTCTCCAAGTTCATGGGCCAGGGATCGCACGTACGTCCCCTTGGTGCAGGCCACTCGGAATTGTCCCAAGGGCTCTTCGTAGGAGGAGAAGCGAAAGCTATAGACGTGGATCAGCTTGGGCTTTCTTTCGACTTCGACTCCTTTACGGGCGAGCTTGTAGAGCGGCACCCCGTCCTTCTTCACCGCTGAAACCATGGGGGGCGTTTGCATGATGTCTCCCACGAATTCGGACGCGTATTGGTTGAGCTCGTCCAGGGTCAGGGGAGGGACGGGCAGGGAAGAGGTGATCTCTCCGTCCGAGTCGTAGCTGTCGGTGGCTTCTCCGAATTTGGCGGTGCCTTCATAGACTTTATCCGAGGACATCAGCCTTTCCGAGAGTTTGGTGCCCTTTCCAAGCAGCAGGATCAGGAGGCCGGTGGCGTTGGGGTCGAGCGTGCCGGCGTGGCCGACCTTTTCGATCTGGAAATGGCGGCGGACCGACGCCACGACGTCGTGGGAAGTGGGGCCGCAAGGTTTATCGATGAGCAAGGCGCCATCGAATGTGTCAAAGGTTCGCATTAAACTGATTCGTTCAAGGCCTTTTTCAAGGCGCTGACCACGCGGCGCTGGGTCGAGAGGGGAGTGCCCTGCACGCGCGCCCCGGCTGCCGCGGGATGCCCGCCGCCGCCGAAGAGCTGGGCGACCTTGTTGACGTCGACCTTGGGGCTTTTGGAGCGCAAGCTGATGCGCGTCAGGTCGGGTTCCACTTCCTCGAAGATGCAGGCGACGACGACCGGCTCGATCGCCCGGATGTGATCGATCAGCCCTTCACTGTCCGAGGAGTCCGATCCGGTCCTGGTGTAATCCGCCTTTTTCAACCAGAAATAGGCGATCTGGTTGTCGTGAGTGAGGCGGAATTTGTTGTAAACGTGCCTTAGGAGGCGGACTCGCGCGAGGGGATAGGATTGGTAAACCTCGTCGCAAATCTTAGCCAGGTTCGCGCCCTTTTTGACCAATTCACCGGCCACATGGTAAGTGGCGGGCCGCGTGGTTGGATATTGGAAGGAGCCGGTGTCCGTGGACACCGCGGTGAACAAGCAATCCGAAATGGCCGGGGTGATCGGCCAGTTTGCCACTTTCAAGAGACGGAAAATCAGTTCACCGGTCGAGGGCTCGCGCGCGGCGATCCAGTTCATATCCGCGTAGCGGGTGTTGCTGGTATGGTGATCGATATTGATGAAGATCTGGCGTTCATTGATGCATTCGGCGACGCTGCCGAGCCGCTCCAGGCTTGCGCAGTCTGTGGCGATCACGCAATCAAAGCGCTGTCCTTTCTGCGGCTTCTCGATCAGCTTGCGGGAGTCGAGAAACGCCAGTTTGGCCGGCACAGTGTCCTGATTCCAGACGGTGACTTTTTTGCCCGCGTTGAGCAGAGCCAGGCTCAGGCCGAGTTGCGACCCGACGCAATCCCCATCCGGCCGGACATGTCCGACAACGCAGATCGTTTCACTCGACCGTATCGCGTCCAGAATGCGATCAATGATTTTCGGATAAACCTTCATCTTTCGGGGAGCGCTTCTCGAGTTCGTCGAGAATCTCCAAAACGCGGTTGCCGCGTTCAATCGATTGATCAATCACAAATTTCAAGTGAGGCGTGTATTTCAGGATGACCGACCGTCCCACCAGGCCCTGCAGGCGCTTGCCCTCCTTTTCCAACAGAGCGGAAGCCTTTTTGCGCTGTTCGGGCGTGCCGATGACGCCCACAAAAACGGTCGCGGAGCGCAAATCGCTGGAGACGCCGACTTCATTCACGGTCAGAAGGCCGGCTTCGTTGATCGGAATCTCGCGGCGGATGACTTCACCCACCTCCCGCTTGAGCAATTCGCGAACTCGTTCGTGCCTGAGATTCATAGACCGGAGTATAGCTCACCGGGGAAGATGCCACGGGTGAAGCTGATTTACAGCTTCTGCGGCACTTTCTCGATGGTATAGCACTCAATGGCGTCGCCGATCTGGTAATCGTCAAAGCCATCGAGGCGGATGCCGCATTCCATGCCGGCGCGCACTTCGTTCACGTCGTCCTGGAAACGGCGCAGGGTGAGGGAAACCCCTTCGTAGACAAGGCCTTTGCGGCGCATGACGCGCATCTTGCCCTTGACGATGCGTCCATTGGCGACCACGCATCCAGCCACGTTCCCGCCCTTGGACAGAGCGAAAATCTTGCGCACTTCGGCCGAGCCGATCACCACTTCCTTGGTGAGCGGATCCAGCAAGCCCGCCATGGCTTCCTTCACCTGGTCGATCAGTTCGTAGATGATCGCGTAAAGCTTGATTTGCACGCCTTCGCGCTTGGCCGCTTCCGAGACGCCATTGTCAATGCGCGTATGGAAGCCGAGGACGATCGCTTTGGACGCGGAGGCGAGAATGACGTCCGATTCGGTGATCGTGCCGACGGCAAAATGGATAATTTCGAGCGAGACTTTGGTCGACTCGATCTTCTTGAGAGCCTCGACGATGGCTTCGACGGATCCCTGAGTGTCCGCTTTGACGACGACTTTGAGAACTTTGTTCTGTTCTGAAGCCAGCGTATCGAACAGGTTTTCGAGAGTGACCTTGGGCCGGCGTTCCAACTCTTCGGCCTTGTTGGCGAGGGCGCGCTCTTCGGCGATGGAACGGGCGGTCTTCTCGTTTTCGACCACCGAGAATTCCACCCCGGCTTCGGGCACGCCGTTGAGGCCGAGCATTTTCACGGCGACGGAAGGCCCAGCTTCCTTCATGCGCTTGCCGTCCTCATTGATCAATGCGCGCACTTTACCGTAGTGCGGTCCGCACAAAACAATATCGCCGACGTGCAGGGTGCCTTTGCGCACGAGCACCGTGGCGGTGGGGCCGCCCGGCTCAAGGCCGGATTCGATCACGTTGCCCTTGGCGGTGCGATCCGGATTGGCCTTCAATTCCATGACTTCGGCCTGGAGGACGACCAATTCGAGCAGTTTGTCGATGTTCGTCTTCGTCAGGGCGGAGACATCCTGAAAAATCGTTTCGCCGCCCCATTCCTCGGGCACCACTCCTTTTTCCTGGAGTTGCTGGCGAACGCGGACGGGATTGGAATTCGGATGGTCGACCTTGTTAACAGCGACGATGATCGGAACTTTTGCCGCTCTTGCGTGGTTGAGTGCTTCCAGTGTTTGTGGCATGACGCCATCGTTGGCTGCGACCACCAGAATGACGATGTCGGTGACGTTGGCTCCGCGGGCGCGCATAGCGCTGAATGCGGCGTGGCCTGGAGTGTCAAGGAAGGTGATCTGCTGGAGATCGTTCGGGCGTTCCGGATGCGGAATGGAAATCGTATAGGCGCCGATGTGCTGAGTGATGCCGCCAGCTTCGCCCGCAGCGACGTCCGACTTGCGGATGACGTCCAACAGCGTGGTTTTGCCGTGGTCAACGTGGCCCATGATGGTAACCACCGGGGGACGAGGCTTGAGTTGTTCGGGTTTGTCCTCTTTGTCCTCTTCAACTTTTCGGACGGGCGCATGGACCTGGCCGCCGCCGCGCTCCCGCTTCTCGACTTCGAAGCGGAAGCCGTAACGGGCGCATACCTTTTGGGCCACGATTTCATCGATGGCCTGGTTCACCGTGGCGAATACTCCCTCTTTCATGAGGGCGGCAATCAGTTCGAAAGGCTTCTTCTGCACCCGCTCCGCCAGATCGCGCACGATGATCGGCGGTTTCATCGTGATCATTTCGCCGGAGGTCGGCGGCACGAACTTGTCGGGAGCGGGGCCGGGCCTTGCCTGGTCGCGGCCCTGGCCGGGACGTTGTTGAAACTGGCCGCGTTGCTGATAGCCGCCTTGCTGCGGGCCGCGGAACTGCTGCTGGGGGCCGCGCTGGAAATCCTGCCGTCCGCGCTGGAAATCCTGCCGTTGGGGAGGCTGCGGGCGTTGGGGGGGGCCACCGCGCTGCTGGGGCGCGCCACGCTCGGGGGTCCGGGGCGCGGGTTTCTGCGGCAGCTGAATAAATCCGATCTTCTCGCCGACCTGCGGTCCGGGAGGCGGAGGCGGGGGAGTGGGAGGCTGCGCGGGCGCGACGGGCGCGGGGGAAGGCGTTGGCGAAGTGGGGGCCTTGGCCTCAACCGCGATGGGCGCCGCCGATTCTACCACAGGAGCGGGTGAAATCGGAGCAGCGGGAACAGGCGCGGCTGTTTCAGCGGCGGGCGCGGGCGGACCTTCCGGGGCAGCCGCCGGGGCCGGGGCGTGAGGATGAGGCGCCGGAGCGGCGGATACCGGCTCCGAAACGGGGGCAGCGGCCGCCTCGATTGGCGGAGCGATTTCTACCGCTGGAGGCTGTTCGGGCGCAGCGGAGACGGTTTCAACTCCAGGAGCGACGACGACCGGGGCTGGGGCGTGGGCATGCTCCGGAGGGGCAATGGTGGCCGAGCCATGCTCGGCAGGGGCATGTTCGCCCTCGACGTGTTCCGGGCCTCGGGCGGCGACCCGGGGGGTAAACTGGCTCTCGAGATATTCGGCGGTGATTTTATCCAGCGAGCTGCTGGGCACCTTGGCGGATGTAATGCCCAGCTCCTTGGCCCTCGCGAGCACTTCCTTGCTTTCGAGTCCAAGTTTCTTGGCTAAATCGTAAATACGAACGGGCATACTTCTTTATCTCACGCCGGAATGGAAAATGAGCGTTCATGCACTTACATGCTGAATGAACATTTCGCTTCCATAACCCTCAATGAATCACTTTCCTAGGTTCCTCTTGGCGGCTTCGGTTCGAACCGCCTCGATGACGGCTCCGGCCTGGCCGCCAATTTCAGGAATATCCGCCAGGTCACTATACTCTGCCTGGAGCAAATCTTCCAAGCTCAGGAATCCATGGTGAACCAAAACATCCGCCTGCTCGCGGGTCAGGCCGGGAATGACCGCGATCGCATCCACGGCTTGGGCCACCTTTTGCTCGAATCCCATCTGGGCTACGGCTTCCGGTTCGATGTCGACATGCCAGCCTGTCAGCTTCGAGGTCAGTCGGGCGTTTTGGCCTCGCTTGCCGATCGCCAGAGAGAGTTGATCGGGGCTGACCAGGACCTTCACCCGCCGATTGGCTTCATCGACTTCAAATTGCTTCAACTTCGCGGGCGCCAGGGCATTGGTGATGTAGACCTTGATATCCTTGTCCCACTTGATGATGTCCACCTTCTCGTTGTTGAGCTCGCGGACGATGTTCTTCACCCGCTGGCCGCGCAGGCCGACACAGGCGCCCACGGGATCGACCTTTTCGTCCCGGGAAAATACAGCCAGCTTGGTGCGGAAGCCGGGTTCGCGCGCGATTCCCTTGATCTCGATGGTGCCATCGTTGATCTCGGTCACTTCGAGTTGGAAAAGCTTGACGACAAATTGGGGGTCCGCCCGGGAGAGGATGATTTCCGGGCCGTGCATGGTGTTTTCCACCGCGCGCACGTAGCAACGAATGCGCTCGCCAATCTGGTACTCTTCGGTCGGGACGCGCTCGCGGTTCGGCAGAAGCGCTTCGTACTTGCCCAGATCGACGGTGACATCCGAGCGATCGAAGCGCCGGACCGTTCCGCTAACGATATCGCCAGTGCGATCCTTGAATTCGGCGTAAATGAGCTGTTTCTCCGCCCGGCGGATGTGCTGCATCAGGGCCTGCTTGGCATTTTGGCTGGCGATGCGCCCGAAGTCGGTGGGAGTCACCTCCACATCGATTTCTTCACCGATCTGGACGTCTGGCTTGATCCGGCGTGCTTCGAAAATGGAGATTTGGTCGTGCTTGGATATGACCTTGTCGGTGGCAACAAGCTTGGCGAAAGCCTTGATGTCGCCGCTCTTCGGGTCGATCTGAACCCGCAATTCCCGTGCGGGACCGACGGCCTTTTTCGCGGCGGACAACAACGCCTCTTCAACGGCGGAAAGGAGTACATTGCGGCTAATGCCTTTCTCCTTTTCCCAATATTCCAATATGGCTAACAACTCCGCGTTCATATCCGCAACCCCATCAGGGGAATAAAAAAGTCGGCAGTTTGACTCCGACTTCTTCCGCGCTGGCAACCCAGCAATAGAATCTAATGCAGCCAGAAGATACGTAGAGCCTTCCTAAGAGTCAAGCCTGACTCGGTCCCTCCAGTCCCCTGCGGTCCGCTGGCCATGCCGGGACGATTGGCTCCCGACCGACCCGGAGTGCGAAGTCCAATTGGGATTCGAGCCAAGTCGGATTGCTTCGCGTGTTTCGTCCTTCCAGGCTTCCATCTCCAAATCGAGGGCCCGGCGGTTCCGAGGGCTAAATCTGAAGGCAAATCCGCTCGGAACATCGCTCGAATAACGGTCGAACTGCTAAGAGGCCTCGCCCTTTCTGTCGGTCTCTATCTGCGGTTCAGTTTGGATCACCCTTATCACTGTTAGAAATGTTAAATCAAGGACTTACGTTTGTGCGCATGTTGTTTACCAACTGTTTACGTTGATTGAGATTCTTGACGACTCCTTGCCTGCGCGGAGCAGGGTTTAAAGCCGGCCGATTGCGGTAAGGTTTTAATGGCTTTTGAGGCTGCTCGCATTTGGAGTAACAGTGTCTTTGGTAGTGCAAAAAAGCAACAAAAAGAGATAACTTAGGAGTAAATACATCTATGCAGGTCGATTCTGGAGGGAGTGGAGACAAAGCTTAAAGGTCGACGAATGTCGGTCCGCCTAGGTCATTGCACCAATGATCAGGCCTTGTCGAGAGCTTCGCGCCATCGTCTCATACGGTCTTTTTTCGAATCGGCCGCCCGACGGGGCAGTCGAATTCGGCGGTGTTTATCAAAGCGTGGCTGTTTTGTGTTTGTCTGGTGAGCGCCGGGGCTGGTTTCGCACAGCCGTCGGCGATCATTGTGATCCGGCATGCGGAGAAGCCGGTCGACCCGGCGGACAAAGGGTTGTCCGATCTGGGGCACCGCCGGGCGGAAAGTTTGGCGGCGTTTCTGGAGAAGAATCCAGAGTTGAAAAAGGCCGGGCAGCCCGGGGCGCTGTATGCGACGGCTCTGGCCAAGGGCGGCCGGGGGCAGCGCTGCCAGCAGACCTTGAAACCGCTGGGGGCGAGCCTGAGCCTGCCGGTGCAGACGCCCTTTAAAGCGGAGGAAGGGCCGGATTTGGCGCGCGAGGTTCTGGCGGACGAGAAATTGAAGGGAAAAACCGTCCTGATTTGCTGGACGCACGAGAAAATGCCGGACCTTTTCAAGGCGCTGGGCGTGGCGCCCGTTCCGCCCAAGCTGGAGGAGAACGAGTATGATGCGGTTTACCTGCTCGCGCCCGCCGGGGATCACTGGGGTTGCCTGACGGTGCGCCAGGATTTCCGGCCGTGACCGCGATGGGGCGCCCCGGCGTTCGAAATTTTCGCATGGAAATACGGCCCGCCACCGGCAAAATACCCGGCACATGATGATCCTTGCGTCGCGGACTGCGTCTCGATTGTGGAAATCCCTCATTGGGGGAGCGGTTTTGTCCTTTGGCCTGCAACAGGCCCGGGCGGAGGAGCTCTTCTTTGATTTCAGCAAGGACCGCGGCAATGAACTTCCCGCGGGATTTGTCAGCACGGTTTCCGGGGAAGGCAAGCCGGGCATTTGGAAAATCATGGATGACGAGGTCCAGTCCGCCCTGCCGGCGATCACGCCGAACGCGCAAGCGCAGCAGCGCTCGGTGCTCGCCCAGCTCTCACGCGATCTGACCGACGAACATTACCCGCTGTTGGTTTACACCAACGAAGTGTTCGGGGATTTCAAGTTTACCACGCGGATCAAATGCGTGAACGGCGTGGTGGAGCAGATGGCGGGGGTGGTGTTCCGTTACCAGGACGAGAAGAACTATTATTACCTGCGGGCCAGCGCCAAAGGGAACACCTTCCGCTTTTTAAAGGTCGTGGCGGGCCAGCGCAGCGCGCCGATCGGCCCGGAAATGCAAATTCCGGCCGGCGTCTGGCACGAGCTGGCGGTGGAATGCAAAGCCAACCAGATCAACTGCTATTTCGATGGGAAACAGGCCATTCCCACGCTCACCGATAACAGCTTCACGGCCGGGCGGGTGGGCTTTTGGACCAAGAGCGATTCCGTGAGCTACTTCGCCGATGCGCACGTCAGTTACGTCCCGCGCGTGCCGTTCATCCGGGTGCTTCTCCGGCGGATGAAGGAAAACTATCCCCGAGTGGAAGCGCTCAAAGTTTATGCCCGCACGCCGGAAAACCAGACCTTGCGGATCGTGGCCAGCACGGATGAGCATGAGCTGGGCAATGTCGCGGGCGAGACCGAGCCGATGGTGTTCGAGAAAAACGCAACCTTTTACGGCAAGCTCGACGCGGATTCCGTGGTGGTGACCTTGCCGCTGCACGATCGCAATGGGGATGTCATCGCCGCGTTGCGCGTGGAACTGAAATCGTTCCTGGGGCAAACGGAGCGGAACGCGGTGGCGCGCGCCCAGCCAATTGTCCGCGAAATGGAGAAGGGCATTATCGAGGCCAAGGATCTGTTCTAGGCCGGCAGCGAAACCGCGGGCCAGGGCTGCTACGGTTTCACCCGCAGCCCCTCGAGTTGCCTGCACCAGAGGTCGACCGTTTCGACGGATGACTCAAAAGGGTTCAGCAGGTTCAGTGAGTTGATCCCTTCGGCGTCGATAATCTCCCAGTCAACAAAGTAGCGCAGCGGCTGGTTCTTCAGTTGCTGCATGATGTGGGAACGGATCTGGGCGCGGGTATTGACCGGCGGTTTTCGGGTATGCTCCGAAATCTCCTGCGGAGTGACATCCCAGACTTCCGGCGTTTTCGCCAAGGCCAGGCCGAGGCTGCGCGCCGGGTCGATGTGGTGAAACTCCAGGTCCTGCGCGCGCAACCACGGATCAATCCAGGAGATCTTCTCGCTCTCCACAAACTGGCGGAAGAGCCAGCGTTTGGTGATCCAATCCACCTGGCCGACGAGCGCGTCCGGGTCTTTCGTCAGGGCGGAGAGGGTCTCATCCCAGATCTGGAGGACGATATCCGTTTCCGTGTCGCGCCCCTTGAATTCATTGGTGGCGGCTTCGCAATATTCATAGAGGAGGTCCGCCGCGCTGGCGCACCGCCCATCCGCCAGAGTGGCGAGCCAGGGGCCGTCCGGCTGATGAGACATGCCGCGGAAGGTCATGACCGCGTCGGCCAGCACGATCTTGGGCATGTGGTCCAGTTCGAGCAGGTCGAGGACGAGCGAGGTGGTGCCGATCTTCAGCAGGAGCGTGGTGGGCAGAACGCTGGTGTCCCCATGGAGCAGGTGCAGCCGTCGGTATTTGCGCGCGTCCGCCAGCGGTTCATCGCGGGTGTTGATGATCGCCCGGTTGAACTGGACCCATTCAAAAAGGTCGTTGTTGATGTAGTCCGCCCGCTGGCTGATCTGGAAATGGCTGTCCGCGCCATGCCGGAGCAGATCCCCGCGCAATTCCGCGCCGGGGGTGGCGCCCACCCGGCCGGCGCCCACATACAGCTGGCGCAGGGTGAGGAACGCGAGAAGCGAGAGGACGTTCGCCTCCGTCAAAGGGGCCGAGCGTCGCACCAGATAATTCTCGTGGCACCCGAAGGTCGCGCCGGAGTAGTGGTCGATATTGTTCCGGATGAAACTGACCTGTTCGGAGAGGCGCAGATCTTTCACCGCCTGCAGGAGGATGGCATCCCCGGCGCGGTCATATTTGAGGATGTCCGTCAGGGAGAGGCATTCCGGCGTGCAGTATTCAAGGTGCCCCATGTCCACGTAGGCGCGCCCGCCGTTGAAAAGAAAACCGCCGTTGCCCGCGGGTTCGTCCCAGTCGCGCTGGTGCATGTCCGGCAGGCCGTAGCGGGACCGGTCGAAGATCCAGTTGCGCACGCGGCCGACCGCGCTGGGCGGGCCGGATGGATCGGTCGTGAGACATCCGTACTCCGTCTCCAATCCGACGATGCGATTCATACCTCGCGCCAACCTACAACAAAGCCCGGGAGAGGCAAAGAGGTCGAACGGGGTGGTAAAATCAAAGCTCAAGCGCCGGTGACGCTCCTTTTCCGGACGAGCTGGAAAAAGGGTTTTCTCCCGCGCCGCGCCCAGTATGCTGGCCGGGTGAAGCGCATCATCCCTTTTCTGCTCGTGGCTTTGCTCTGCCTGGGCGCGTCGGCGGCGCCGTTCACGGTGGCGACCTATAATCTGGAGTTTTATGTCGATGCACCGACGTTGGGCAATCCCCCGAAAACCGCCGAAAGCCGGAAATTTGTCCGCGCCTCCATCAAAAGGCTGAACCCGGATGTGATTGGCCTGGCGGAGGTCGGATCACCGGCCGCACTGGAGGAACTGCAGCGGTCGCTTGCGGTCGAGGGGCTTCAATTCCCGCACAGTGAGTATTTGCAGGGAGCGGATACCAACCTTCACCTGGCGTTTCTCAGCCGGCTGCCGATCGTGTCCCGGAATCCGCACACCAACGAAAGCTTCCTCTACCAGGGAAGGCGATTTCACGTGCTGCGCGGCTTTGGGGAGATTGAAGTGGCGGCTGCCCGGGACGAACGGGTGACTCTGCTCTCGGCCCATCTCAAGTCGCGCCGGCAAATGGCGGAGGCGGACCAGCAAGGCGTGCGCGAAGCGGAGGCTGCCATGCTGCGCGAGCAGATCGATGCGTTTTTCCAGCGCCAGCCGCGGGGCAAACTGGTGGTGCTGGGGGATTTCAATGATGATGTCAGCTCTCGGACCGTTCGCACCATCCTGGGCAAAGGGAAGACCCGCCTGTTTGATCCCCGCCCGGCCGAACAGAATGGCGATTCCCTGGCGGATGCGCGGGGCGAGCCGCGCCGGATCTATTGGACGCACTATTTTTCGCGGGATGAGATCTACGCCCGAATCGACTACATCCTGGTGAGCCCCAACTTGCGGGAGGCGGTGAATCCGCGGGGATCTTATGTGCTGGCCATGCCGGATTGGGGGATGGCTTCCGACCATCGGCCGGTGTGCGTGCGTCTCGATTTGGGGGATTGAAGCGAGCCGGGCGATTAAAAACAGATCGGCTTGCCGGTGTGCTGGGCGGCGATGATCAGCTCGGCCATGTGGATTTTGAAGAGTTGCAGGGCGCTGGCCACCGCGGGATCATGGTGTTCCGGCTTGAGCTGCTTCACCTCTTCCGCGAGGCGCGGGACGAGCGCCGAGGGAATCCAATCGCACGTGTGGGTGGCGGAGTAGAGGACCTTTTCCAAAAGAACGGGCAGAGGCTGCTTCGCGAGGGCTGCTCGAAGCAAATCGATCTGCTCGGTGGTGCCGAGACGGTGCCGGAGCAGGATCATGCCGTAGTGCAGGCAGGCTTTGGTCCGTTTCCAGGCCAGGAACTGGGACCAGGCCCGGTCGTTTTCGGGGGTGCAGGTGAGGTCCCCGCTCGGTTCCAATCTTACTTGGATGTCTCCGGGCGGATCACAGCGAAGATTGTTGGTTTCGAAACAGTCGCAGTAAACAAAGGCGTCGAGCGGCATTCCGGCAATGATTCACCAGCCAGGTCTCCAAAGAGTAATGAGCGCTTCCCGCTTTCAGCAGCGGTCCGGCTTCGATGAATTCGGGCGGACTATAATCGAGCTGAACCTCGTGGCAACTCGGAAACCGGGCACGGACAGTTCCCGCAGGTGCGGAATCTGGACGGTCGGGGCCAAGGCGGCCCGCCCCAAAGGCAGAGTCCGAAATCGCTTGCCGGTCTTTGGCGGGTGGATGAAATTGACCTGCCTTCCCGGGCCCATAGCTCAGCGGTTAGAGCAGGCGACTCATAATCGCTTGGTCACAGGTTCAAATCCTGTTGGGCCCACCAACTTCTTTTTGCCCGGATTTATTGGCGGATTCGCGTTTCCAAACAGCGGTCACCGATTGACGGGCGGCAATCGAACCTGCGCCAAGACGATGGGCCGGTTCTTTGCTCAGCGAGAGAGGAAAATCACTCAAAACTTCTCCCGGCCCGCGCATAACAGGTTCCGGTGATTGCTTTCGCGCTGTCTTCACCCCGTCTGATCAAAGTGATCAAACCGATCGCCCTCGTCCCGCATCTGGGCTACGGCTGGAGCGTTGCCGGGCCTGCCGACAAGAGAGGAATCAGCTTTGAGCCGAGGCGCGCGGTGAAAATTGCGACTATTGTCGGCCGGCGGCATGGCCGTTCATCGAGAAGCTCCGGTCCGGGCGGGTGGCGATCGCGTCCGAGAGCTTGGGACGGATCACGAGGGTTTCCTCGTAGCCGAAGGTTCGGAGAAAGTAGCGCCAGCCTTTGATGCCTCCGCCCCGCTCGCGCAGCCAGGCGCTTTTGAGGGCGACTCCATGTTCCGCGAGGATGCTTTCGATGTTTCGGCGGGCTTCCGCCTCGTTTGTGGCCAGTCCGGCCGCGACGGCGGCGGACGACGCAATCTCCAGGTGAGTGCGTTCTCTGAGTTCGAGTCGATCGGCAACGGTCATAAAAGTGAGTGGTCGCTTGGTGGGATGGACGGCGGTGGACAGCAGGCCGGTGTGAACCGCGGTTCAGCGGCGAGGCGGAGCGAGGCGGGGAAGCCCGCCCAAGCCGTCGATTTGGCCAGGGGCCGAGCTGCCGCCGCCGCAATTAGAACCGCTCGCGTCGTCATTGCTTGGAAAATCCTCGATGTTCACAATAAGAAATTTGGCGAAGCAGTGCAAGGAAAACAGATCTGAGTGGATCTATTATTTCGGGATAGGGTCAGTCCTGAGGAATGCTTAAGAACGGGGCCTGATACGAGCATTTTTTGAAGGATGGAGCTGCTTTTGTGGACGGTGGCTCGATGGGGAGAGCGAAACGCCCAACGGGATTTCTTCCCTTTGGAGGCCAGCGTTGCATTCCGTTTGAAAACAAGCTGAACGGAAAATGCTGCTGATAAGAATTTTGGAGATGAAATCGGTTCCAAGGGGAAACTTTGGTTTACGCATGTTCCAACGGATTGTGGACGGCGGGTGAGAACCGGGTTTTTTCAGGGTATTTAGACAGGTTTTTCCCCGGGTGTGTTGGCTTGTATACAATAGGGGCTGATAGATCTATTAAGTCGTTTCTGTTGGATGGGTTTCTAGGGTTGTTTTGTGGTTAAGTATTTGATGGTAAGATTGTTATGAATTTTTGAAGTGGAATATTCGTATCTGCAAGATTGATAATAGGTTATGACTAATCGCTGCGTTTGCGGCCCGTGGGTTTTGTTGCGGATGTCCGAACGGCTGGCGTACGAGGTTGACGAGATTTTTGGGGGTTGCTCGCAACAGGTTGAGTGGGAGGAAATGTTTTGGAGGGCCGGTCGTTCAGGGCACTTGTAGTAGCTTGAGCACGCGAGGGGTTGCCTCAGCCGTTCAGAGGCTCCGAAAGCGGTGACGGGGCGCTGCTTCATCACCGCAGTCCACAAGGGCGTCCGCGGGTCTTTGGGCGGATGGGTGGGGATGAAGCCGCGTGACGGGTAGAGCTAGGGGTGCAAAAGCTTCTGCACGTATTTGGCCAGGAGGTCGGCCTCGAGATTTACGAGGTCGCCCGGGCGACGTTCCCGCAGCGCAGTGATCGAGCGGGTATGAGGGATGATCCAGAGAGCAAACCCGTCCGGGAACACGTCGGCGACGGTGAGGCTGATCCCATCAACGGCGATTGACCCCTTGAAGACCACGTAGCGCAGAATGTCAGCGGGCGCTTCGATGCGCAGATGCCAATCCGCCCCTCGCTGCTCGAAGGCGGTGATCCGGCCGGTGCCGTCGATATGCCCGGTGACGAAATGGCCGTGAATGCGGCCATCGCCCGGCAGCGAGCGCTCAAGGTTGACCAGCGATCCGGACTGGGCGGCGTGCAGGTTGGTCCGATTCCAAGTCTCGCGCAGCAGATCGAAACTGAGCCGGGCCCCGCTGGGGGACTCGGTCAGCTCGACGAGGGTCAGGCAGCAGCCGTTCACGGCGATGCTGTCGCCGATCTTGGCGCCCGTTCCCACCAAGCGGGCTTCGACCGCCAGGCGGATCCCCTGGCTGGTTTCGTGGATGGCCGCGACGCGCCCTGCTTCTTCGACAATTCCGGTAAACATAGGTCAATGCTTCAATACCGAACCCGGCCGGTGAGCAGCAAGTCGGGACCGAGCGGCTGCCACTCCGGCTTTTCGAGCCGGAAGCCCTGGTTGTGATTGAAGGTGTGTTCTCCCCCCACCGACTTCGGGGCGGCTCTTCCGCCAATGATCAGCGGCGCGTAAAAGAACCAGATGCGCTGGGCGAGGCGTTGTTCGAGAAAGCCGGCGTGAGTTTCCCCGCCGCCTTCAACCAGGATGGAAGTGATGTTTTCCCGCGCGAGCTCCTCCAGCAGCCGGTCGAGCTGAAACGATCGATGATCGCGCCGGAGCGGCACAGTGACGATGCGCGCCCGTTTCTCCAGTGCTTTCACCCGCTGAACCGGCGCGGATGGAGAGACGGCGATGATGGTTTGCCCCGCATTTTCGTCCGTGACCACTTTTGCGGTGAGGGGCGTCCGGGCGTGGCGATCGAGAATGATGCGGCGGTACTCCTTGTTGGGAGGGATTTTCACACCGGGTGCCGGGCGGAGTGACAGCGCGGGATCGTCCCGTAGAATCGTGTTGATCCCGCACAGAATTGCATCCGATCCCACGCGGAGGCGCATGCCAAAGGCCCGGGCGCGTTCGCCGGTGATCCAGTTGGATTCGCCCGTGTTGGTGGCGATTTTGCCGTCCAGGCTCATGGCGGACTTGAGGGTTACGAACGGCCGGCGCTCCACGACCCAATGATTGAAGGCTTCATTCAGTCGCCCACACTCTTCAGCCAGCAGGCCGGAGGTGGCGGGCACGCGCTGCTTTCGCAGGATTTTGAACCCGCGCCCGGCGTGGCTCGGATTCGGATCGACCGCCCCCGCGACCACGCGGCGGATGCCGTGCGCCAGGATCGCCTCGGTGCAAGGCGGGGTGCGGCCGAATGTGGAGCACGGTTCCAGAGTGACGTAGAGAGTCGCGCCGCGCGGATCATGGCCGCGCCGCTGGGCCGACCGGAGCGCGTTGATCTCAGCGTGCGGCCCGCCAGCCCGCCGGTGCCATCCCTCGCCAATGATCCCGCCCGCGCGAGCCAGCACTGCGCCCACCATCGGGTTCGGCGAGGTGGCGCCCCAGGCCCGGGCTGCGAGAGCGAGCGCACGCCGCATGCAGCGCTCATCTTCCGGCGAGAACGGGGCTCGGGGCATGGCGGCTCAGGAGGCTTCGGCTTCCGGAAAGAGGGCGGCGGCGAACCCGGCGGCGTCGAACGGCTGGAGATCATCCGCCTGCTCGCCCAGTCCGATAAATTTGACGGGAACGGCCAGTTCGCGGGCGATCGCGGCGACCATGCCGCCTTTGCTGGTGCCATCGAGCTTGGTGATGACCAGGCCGGAAAGAGTGGCGGCTTTGTGGAATTCGCGGGCCTGGTTCAAGGCGTTCATGCCGGTGGTCGCGTCCAGGACCAGAAGCACTTCATGCGGCGCGCCCGGCATTTGCTTGCCGATCACCCGGTGCAACTTTTGCAGTTCCTGCATCAGGTTGCTCTTGGTGTGCAGGCGCCCGGCGGTGTCCACGAAAAGGTAATCGCATCCGCGCGCGAGCGCGGCGGACACGGCGTCGTGAGCGACCGCGGCGGGATCCGCGCCGTACTCGCCGGCCACGACGGGCACGTTCAGCCGCTGCCCCCAAAGTTTCAATTGCTCGATCGCCGCCGCCCGGAAAGTGTCGCACGCCGCGAGCAGCGGCTTGTGCCCGTTTTGGGCCATCCAGCAGGCGAGCTTGGCGCAGGTGGTTGTCTTGCCGGTCCCGTTCACGCCGACCACGGAGACAACGGTCAGCCCGCTCGGATTGCGGCGCAAGGCGTGATCCGGCTGGACGAGGGCTCTTTGCAGTTCGCCCCGGGCCACCGCGAAAACATCGACCCCCTTTCGTCCTTGCGATTCGTAGCTTTTCCGGACGGCGTCGACGATTTGAGTCGTCATCTCCGTGCCAAAATCGGCGGCGATCAGGGCCTGCTCCAGATCCTCCATCGAACTCTCGGTGAGCCGGGGAGACAGGGTGACGATGCGCTTGATTTCGTGGACGAGCTTGTCCTGCGTCTTTTTGAGTCCGTCGCGGAATTTATCGAATAACCCCATGGAAATTAAGCTTTGGCCGGTGCGGCGGGAGTGTTGGCGGCGGCGGCGCGGGCCGGGTGATCGGCCGAAAGGCGTTCCTTCAAGCGGCGGACGTATTGATAGGGGAGCTTGATCGAGCCGATGAGCGGCTTGCCCTTGTTCATGCCGTGGCAATCGGACCCGCCCGTGACCAGCAGCCGATGCTGCTCCGCCAGGCCGACGTAATATTCCGAAGCGGACGGCGAATGCTTGGTGTGAAAGCACTCGATGCCATCAATCCCGGCGCGAATGAGCGAGGGCAGAGCCTCCTCCGTGCGCGCGAGCCCGGGATGGGCCACCACCGCCAGGCCGCCCGCGTCGTGAATCAAGCGAATGGCGTCCGCGGCGGAAATCTTCTCCTTCGGCACCCAGCCCGGGCGGTTCTTTTTCAGGAAACGTTCGAACGCTTCGTCCAGGCTGTTGCAGACCTTGCGCTGGATCAGCGCGCGGGCTACGTGCGGCCGCCCGGGGGAACGGCAATTGGCGAGTTCGAAAACGTCCTCCTCGTCCAGCGGCACCTGCAATTTTTGCAGGCGGGCGACGATCTCGCGGATTCTTTCGTGGCGCCCTTCCTGGAAATGAGCCATCCGCTCGAGCAGGACCGGGCTTTCGATATTGATGAAGTAACCCAGCATGTGCAGCTCAATGCCATCCACCTCCGCGGTCAGTTCCGTGGCGGGAATGAACTCAATGCCGGCCGCCTCGCAGGCGATTCTCATCCGCGGGCACCCTTCGACCGTGTCGTGATCGGTCAGGGCCACCGCCACCAAGTCGAAACGCTTGGCCTGGGCCGCCAATTCCTCCGGGGAATAGGTGCCGTCCGAGAACGTGGTATGGAGATGGAGGTCGGTAAACACTACGTCTTGACCACGCGCGCGGGCCGCATCAGATCGCCCTTCACCTTGTCGAGAATGCCGTTGACGAACCGGCCGCTCTCGTCCGTGGAGAATCGTTTCGCAATGTCGACCGCTTCGTTGATGCTCACCACGGGCGGGATGTCCGGCCGATGCAGCATCTCGTAGATCGCCAGGCGCAGAATGTTCCGGTCCACCACCGCCATGCGGGTCAGGTCCCAGTTCTTCGCGTAGTACTGGATCTTGCCGTCGATCTCCGCCAGATGCTCCAGCGCGCCGCGGATGAGCGGATCCGCAAACAGCCGCATCGCAGCCTCGTCCGCCGTGGGCGGCGGAAGCTCCTGCGCTTCGCCCCAGCGGGCTTTGGCCTTTTCCTCCTGAATCACGGCAGCACGCTGCGAATCCCAGAATTGCTTGAGCGCGTCATCCAGGTTCTCCGGTTTATTCAGGTCATACTGAAATAAGAATTGCACCGCTCGCTCGCGGGCCTCTCGTCTCATCCCCATGGGAAGAGAATCGTTCAGGATTTCCAGAGCGGCAAAGAAAATCTCCATTTCGCAGGCGGCGGCGCAAGATGGCGGCGGCTGGCGGCTGGGCTTCGCGGAAGCGCTTTCGCACTCATTTCGAGGCGGAATGACCTCTTTCTTTGGCATCGCTTCAGCCGGGCGGAAATTATAGACTCTCAGCGGTCATGAAAGCGTTATTGTCCGTGGTTCCCGTCTTCGCGGCCGCGGTTTGTCTGGCTGTTTCCAGCAATTCCACTGCGTCCATCGCGCCTTTGCCGGACAAGGTTCCGCCCGCCGTTCCCGATCGGCAACTATTTCAGCCGCCGGACCAGGTCCATTTCACCGGCTGGCTCGGGGCGCGCATCGACGCGAACGCCACCAATCGCCTCGCCCGGATCGACACCGGGCGCTTGCTGGAAGGGTATCGCCACCGGCCGGGCCGCCAATCCTGGGACGGCGAGCATGTGGGCAAGTGGCTCCATGCCGCGACGCTCGCCTGGGTCTATACCGGGGACCCGGGTTTGCGCGGCAAACTCGACGAGACCGCGCGCGAACTGGTCCGGTGCCAGCTTGATGATGGCTACCTTGGGACCTATGTGGAACGGGATCGCTGGACGGAGTGGGATGTGTGGGCGCACAAGTACAATCTCCTCGGTCTGATCACGTACATGCGCTACACCGGCAACACCGATCCGCTCCCCGCCTGCCGCCGCATGGGCGATCTCCTGTGCCGGACATTCGGCGAGGCCCCGGGGCAGCGCGACATTCTCCAAGCGGGAGAGCATGTCGGCATGGCGCCCACGAGCGTGCTGGAGCCGATGGTCCTGCTTTATCGGCTCACGGGCGAGACGCGTTACCTTGATTTCTGCAAATATATCCTGCGCGCCTGGGAACATCCCGACGGGCCGCACATTGTCTCCCGCTTATTGACGCTGCAGCGTGTCGATAAAGTCGGGAACGGCAAAGCCTACGAAATGCTGTCGTGCCTGAACGGAGCTTTGGAGTATTACCGCACGACGGGCGGCCCGCCGGAGATTCTCGAAGCCTGCCTGAACGCCTGGAAGGACATTGTCGACCACCGCCTCTATATCACCGGCGCGGCCAGCTACCATGAGCATTTTCACGACGATTTCGATCTGCCGAACGTTTCCGATGTGGGCGAGACCTGCGTGACGGTGACCTGGGAGCAATTCAACGCGCAGCTGCTGCGGCTGACGGGTGAAGCGCGGTTTGCCGATCAGCTGGAGCATGTGACGCTGAACCAGTTGTTCGGAGCGCAAAAATGCGACGGGTCCGGCTGGGGGTATTACGTGCAGATGGAAGGGCGCAAGCCGTACAGCTCGAATCTCGACGGCCACTGCTGCCTTTCCAGCGGTCCTCGCGGCGTCGCGCTGCTGCCGGCTTTCGCCTGGACGACGGATGCGGATGGGGTTGTCATTAATCTGTTCGAGGCGGGCCAGGCGGTTCTGGTTTTGCCCGGCGGCGGCCGGTTGAGCCTGCGCGCGGAAACACTCTATCCGAAGGACGGAAAGGTCCGGCTTCGCCTCGCTCCGGAAGGCGTGGAGAACTTCGCTTTGAAACTGCGCGTGCCGGCCTGGTGCCGTTCCTGGTCGGTGCGGGTGAACAGCAGTGATGCGCCGGCGCAGCGCGGTGCGGATGGGTACCTGACGCTCCGCCGCACGTGGAAGAGCGGCGATGAGGTGGAATTAAATCTGCGGATCGAGCCGCGCCTGGTGGCGGGGGATCATCTGAACGCCGGCAAGGCGGCGCTTTTCTATGGACCGCTTGTGCTGGCCGCGGACGAGGGGCTGTTCAGTGAAGGGCAAAGCCTGGCGATGGTTTCCCTGGGCTCCACGGATCTATCTTCACTCCGCTTTGAGCCTCAGCCCGCTCCCGAACCGTTCCGGAACTGGCCCGGGGCGGAAGTCTACCGGCTGCGGGGCGCCGCGCGTTGCACTCGAGGAAATCTTAAAGCAGGCGACCCGCTCCCGCTCAGCCTGACAGCCTTTGCCGAAGCGGGCAGCCGGGGTGACCGCTTTCGCGTCTGGCTCCCGATCCAGCCGGCCTCCGAGCCGTCCAACCTCCTACTCGATGCGGCCGAGAGCCAGAGCCGGATCGCCTGGGACAGCCGTTTCGGCTCGATCGTGGATGACAATCCCGGCAGCTTCACCACAACGCGCGACGGGAAAAAGGCGGCGGAAGACTGGTTCGCGGCAGCTCTCAGCCAGCCCGTTGCCGTCCGTCGGATCGTTTTCACCCAAGGCCCTGTTTCCCATGACGGCGGATGGTTCGACACCAGCGGCCAGCGGCCCCGGGTCGAGGCCCGCGGGACCGGTGACGGTCCCTGGGAAACCTTGGGCGAATTGGCCGATTATCCCGCCACCACGGCGTCGAGCCCGGGCCCGCTCCAAGCCGGCGCCCGTTTTACCCTGAGGCTTTCCGAACCGGTGAAAGTCACGGCCGTTCGCATCCGCGGGACGCCGGCGTCCGGCGACAACCCCGCTTCTGCCCATTGTACGGCGGCGGAGTTGGCGGCATTTGGGGAATGAGTGCGAGCGAGCGACGCGGGACTCGCTGCCGCGCGCTCCCAAAAACATAGTGTTGCCGGACTCCAGTCTGGATTCGTTCAAGGCGGAGGAGCGTCGAAAGCGTTCTTCGCTTCTGATTGCAGATACCATTGTGGGGAGTCACGCTTTGTTACGGGCCAGGGTAAATGACACCGACGGTCCCGAGTCCCTTTGCTTTGAGAGCGAGATTGATTCAACGCTTTCAGCGTTGGTGACTTAGTAGTGGCGAAACCCATGGTAGCGTGTGTTCCGCAACCATGGGCTCGGGTGAGTCAAAGCCCTTCGGGCTTGCGACGCGGGGTGCGCTCGCGCATCGCCCAGATGTACCGGCTTGGCCGTGCAGGTGCGAACTGCTTTGCATGGTTGGAAGCGGGTGTGGTATGGTCGACACCGTTGGCCCTGAAGGCAGGGTTGGCGCAGTCGGCTCCCATAGCTCAAATGGATAGAGCAGCGGTTTCCTAAACCGTTGATCCAGGTTCAATTCCTGGTGGGAGCACCACTTAAAAGTGTCCATTCTGCTGGAGTATTCCTGATCACGGCTCCTGCTTCTGGGTCGAGCTCCCGATCGCGCAGGAAGCCGCGGCAGGTAAGTAAAATGGTGGCGTTTAAGAATCTGCTGTTCCTCTGCGGCGGGATTGGGCGCCGCGAACCTCGCACGAAATCTAACCGAGGCGGGCATTCGACGACCCCGCATCCAGGCAGACCATGCGTCGTCGTTACGATTATCGCAAAAGGCCTTCAGCCGCTATACGCAAAAAAAGGCGGGTGCTCAAAGAGCCCCGCCGTGTGAACAGAATTGCTCTGCCTCGATCTATTTTCCGAGAGTGATCGTTTGCAGTTCCTGAGTTGGCCCGAAGCTATCGTTGAACCCGTAGGCGGAAATCTTCACCTTGCCGCTCTTGTAGACCTTGACTGTGGCCCAGGCGTAAGTGCGGTCGGTTGCGGGGTTGATCGTCGCATCGGTCGGAGCGGCTTCGAAAGGTGAACCGCCCGAGCCGACGAGAATCTGCCAGGCTTTGCCGTGCTGGCTGAGGTTGAAGATATGCTCGTGGCCGCAGAAGTAGGTTGCGCCGTTATCTTCGATGACTTTCCAGAAGGCATCTCGCGACGCGGGATCGTTATCCAATCCGGAGGGCGAGGCGGGAAGCGGCGTAACGGCCCCGTAGTAATAGGTGAAGGCAGGTTTGTGCCCGAAGACGAATAGGGTCTTTATACCGCGAGCGCGTGCTGCCGCCAGGTCTCCGGCCAGCCACTGGGTGGGAGCGTGGGCGTCCCGCCCTACCGGGTCGGTGTTGATGACGGCGAAATGGGAACCATGAAAATCAAAGCTGTAGGAGAGCTTGCTCTGATCGGTGGCAAGCCCATCCGGAGCAGCGGTGTTTCCGATGTCCTCGTGAGTGGCCGATTCACCGAGAAGCGAGAGAAGCCGATTGTCGTCGAGAATCAGATCTCCCATATTCGCGCGCCAGGCGTTTTCATTCTCGACCTGGGCTTTTTTGCCGCCCTTTTTCCACTGGGTTTCGTGATTGCCTGGAACGGGAACGATATAGGTGCCGTTTTCGAGCGAGCGCGCGACCAGGCCGCGCCAGAACGCATATTGGGTATAAAACTGAACGAGATCGGAGTTGACGACATCGCCGACGGCCGGTGACGCCGGGAGTGCGGGGACCGATGCCTTGCCG
Organism: uncultured Verrucomicrobiota bacterium; assembly: GCA_964566945.1. Classification (GTDB taxonomy): domain Bacteria; phylum Verrucomicrobiota; class Verrucomicrobiia; order Limisphaerales; family SXQI01; genus DASVNK01. Next base: position 308,067 of record CAZMKE010000004.1, read on the forward strand.
TAACCCATAATCATATCGCCGTTGAAAAAGAGGAAATCCGAGCGGAGATCCTCGACCGAATTGAGAATGCGCGAGAGCGCCCTGGTGTTTTGCAGCCAGTGCGCGTCCTGTCCGGAAAGAGGCAAAGTGGTAGGGTCGGGGCTGACAGGATCCTGGCGGGAGTCTCCGACGGTCGAAAATATGAGAACCTCCTGATCGTTGTCGTCGCCTCCTTTTGAAGAGAGCCCGTTGGGCGCAGCGAAGCTGCTAGTAAGGCCGGAAGCGGCGATAAGTGCGGCTCCGAGAAGAACTCCTCGAGAGGCGCGATTTAGATGTTTGGTCATGCGAGTATTATTTTGCAGTTTTTCGGACTCGTTTCTCTGGTCAGGCGCACGCCACCCAGGCGTGCAGAGGGGTAAATCAAATCGAACGACGTGACGAATGTGCGGCATATTCGTGACAGTTTTGCAACGAATGTGCGATTCGGATCACCGTTCGCCCGGAGATGCGTTGCCGAGCCAACGCGGTAGCGCGGGCAGGTAGTAAGTCCGTTGCGTGGCGCGAGCGGTTGAGAGGAAGCACCTTAAAATCCGAGCCAAGAAAACGCAAAAGGGTGCTCCCGCCAGGAGCGCCCTGCGTGTTCGGTTAGGCGGCTGTTCCTGTCAGCGCCAGAGTTGACCAGGCGAGCGGCAGACTCGATTTCCAGAGGCCGAGGCCCAGGAGAGGTGAATTGCGGCCAGCGAGTGGGATTTCCGGTGAGTGGACCAGCCAGTCGAGAATAAAGTGCGAAAACACGGCGAGGCCGATCACCGCCGCGCCGCGTGGAGGCGTGCCTCCGAAATGCCATTCGCCAAACCAGAGCGGCTACCGCGGACCAGAGGACGCTTGCGAGCAAGCTGTGGGAATAGGGAAAGTCAAATTGCAGATCGGACATCCGGTCAAAATGGGCAGGAAGGCGCAGTGATTCGAGCCCGAGCGGGAGGAGAAGCCAAAGGACGGCGTCCAGGAGCATGGCTGCGAGGAACAGGCTGCCGAGCCCGACTTTTGGCTCAAGGCGCTTGAGCAGCAAGCCCGCTCCGAGATGACCGGCGAACATGAGGTGGAGTGAACGCCTTTCGGGACGGGGGCGCAATGGCGCGAATCAGGCGTGGTGCCAGCCAAAGTGGGGCCATCCGCCCGGGGTGCCGAGGGAGTGTGAGAGTTGGTTTTGGCTTGCGCGGGTTCGTCAGCGTTCTAGCGTTCCGCGTCGTTTACAGACAACTGACAAGGAGTTTATGTCCCGAATTTTTCGGTGGGTTTCCGCGGTTTTGATTTGTGGTCCCTGGCTCGCGTTCGCGCAATCGAGCGCTTTGCCCGCGTTGAGCATCAGCGTGGCGAACAATGGAAGCGTGCGGATCGCGTGGCCGGCCAACAGCAGCGGCGGGGCGGTGCTGGAATCGATCAGCGCGCTGGGAGCGGCGGGAGTGTGGCAGGCGGTGGGGCAGCCGACGAGTTCGGAGGGCAGCGCGCTCTCGGTGACGCTGCCCGCGGCCAGCACCAGCCGGTTTTTCCGGCTGCGGGCGGCCGGCGTGACGACGATCGCGCAGACCTCGCCGGTGGACGGGGAAGGGAACGTGGCGGTGACGCGCGATACGATCGTGCGGTTCAGCGCTCCGCTGGCCGCGGATACGGTGCTGACCTCCTCGAACCTTTACGCGAGCGCCGGGGCGCGAAAGCTGCTGACGCGGATCGATCTTTCGAGCGACCGGCGGACAGCCACTTTGTTTTATCTCGAACCGATCCCGGGGAGCACGCAAGTGTCGGTCTCGTTCAACCCGGTCGGAGTGCTGGACGGACAGGGGAAAGAGTTGGACGCGGACGGGGACGGGGCGCCGGGCGGGCTGAGGTCATGGAGTTTCGAGACGCTGAGCACGAGCGCGATTCCGCAAACCGCGGTGATCGGCCAGGTGTTTGCGGCGGAGACCGCGCAGGGGGCGAACGTGCCATTGGCCGGAGTGACGATCACGGTGGATGGGGCCGAGGAGACGTTGCGGGCGGTGACCGGGAGCGACGGAAGTTTTGTGCTGAGCCCGGCTCCGGGCGGGGCGTTCTTCGTGCAGATCGACGGCCGGACCGCGCCGGTGAGCCATTATCCGGACGGGGCGTATTATCCCGCGGTGGGCAAGCAGTGGGAGGCGGTGCCGGGGAGAACGAACAATCCGGCGGGCGGCACCGGCCAGATTTTCCTGCCGCTCATCCAGCCGGGGACATTGCAGGCGGTGAGCGCCACGAAGGAGACGACCGTGACGTTTGCCGCGAATGTGACTTCGAACAACCCGGCGCTGGCGGGCGTGAGCATCACGGTGCCGCCGAACGCGCTTTTCAGCGACAGCGGCACGCGAGGCGGCCGGGTGGGCATCGCGCCGGTGCCGCCGGATCGCCTGCCGGGCCCGCTGCCGCTCGGGTTGAAATTTCCACTGGTCATCACGATTCAGACGGACGGGGCGCAGAATTTCGACGTGCCGGTGCCGGTGCGGTTCCCAAACCTGCCTGATCCGGTGACCGGCAAGGTGCTGCCGCCGGGAGCGAAGAGCGCGCTTTGGAGCTTCAATCACCGCACCGGCCATTGGGAAATCCAGGGCGCGGTGACCGTCAGCGCGGATGGCAAATATGTGGAGAGCGATCCGGGTGTGGGGGTGCGCCAGCCGGGCTGGCACGGAGTGGCGGGAGGATCGAATGGGGGCTGCGATGGCGGGCTGCCGTGCGTGGGATTTCCTTTTGGTCCGGGCGGCCCTGGGGGGCCGGGCGGTCCGGGCGATCCCGATCCGTGCAAGCTGCAGCGGAACAAAGAGTGGAGCGCGTCTCTGCAATGCGGGGTCAGCCTGCTGCTGGCCATTCCGGGAGTGGGCTGCGGGGTGAGCATCGTCCAGGGAGTGGTGGGTTCGGTGATCGATTGCAACATTGACCCGGCCGGTTGCAAAGGAGCGGTAGCCAGCCAGGGCATCAGCACCGCGCTGGGCTGCATCCCGTGGGCGGGGACGGCGGCCGGCATCGCAAAATGCGCGCTTGATACGGCCCTGGCGCATGGCGACTGGCTGAACTGCCTGCGGGAAAACGGCCGCTACCCCCCGCTGCCGCTGGATCGGGAGGGCGTGCTGCGAGCCTTCGCGACGGACCCCTCGCAGATCACGCACGATGTGTGGGCGGAGCAAGCCGCGCTGGCGGCGGCGGTGGCGGACTTTTACGGCCAGTTGTTGGGATCGACCCGATGGACCGAGGTGGCGGGGCAGGAAGGGCAGCTCTGGCTGGACATCATGCAGGCCATCTCGAACGCCGTGGATGACTCGAGCGATGCCGGCAAGCGCATTTCACCGGAGGAAGCCGCCGCGATCGGCCAGCTGCCGCTCCCCTCGAACGTGACCAGCGCGGATTTGACCCAGTTGATCAATCGGATCGACCGGATGAAAGCGGGCACGCTGCCCGATGCGGAATGGAACGTGGCGGCTCTCACGGCCGCCGCGCAGAAGCTGGCGGCGGTTTTCCAGGAATTGTTGAACCGGGGCTGGCAGAGCTCCGCGGACGCGGGCAGCCGCGGCCAGGATGATCTCGTGGCCGGAGAGTCGCATCTGGCGTCGGGCGGAACGGAAGCCCGCACGCGCCTGTATTACAAGGTGACGGATTTGCAGACCGGCTTTGTGCAGCGCGGCCGGTTGAACGCGCAGGGCAAGTTCGACACGCTGGTGCTGGCGCCGGACTCGAAACATCTGGTGGAGTATCTCGATCCCGTGTCCCTGGCGACCGGACGCACCGTTTTCACATCGGGTCCGAACGGTTCGAACTCGCCGATTCCCCAAACCACTTTGACCGCGCCGGACCCGGCGGATGCGGATGCGGACGGGCTGCCCGATGAAGTGGAGGAGATTCTCGGGACGGACCCGCACAACGCGGATACGAACGGAGATGGCATCAAGGATGGGGCGGCGCTGCAACTCGGATTGAACCCGCTGGATGGCGTTTACTCTCAGACCGGAGTGATCGCCACCTTTGCCACCGCTTCTTACTGCACCGATATCGCGGTGGCGAATGACTTGATCGCGCTGGCGGCGTCGGACAGCGGCGTTTTGCTCCTGAAAGTGCAGACGGGCCAGAACCCGATCTTTGTGAGCCAGGTCCATCCTGGGTTGGCGAAACGGGTGGCGCTGGGTGCGGGCACACTTTGCGAGGTGGACGGGACCGATGGCTTTCTGGCCTTCGACATCTCAAACCCCTCGCAGCCGCGGCAGGTGATGAAGTTCAATCCGGGCGCGATGGTCAGTGGCGTGGCACTGGCCGGCGACCGGGCTTACTTCTCCACCGACACGCAGATTTACCTGGTCGATGTGATCAACGGAGTGGTGCTGGATCACCATGCGTATCCCGGGACTCTGCAGGATCTGGCGTTGGACGGGGACAATCTCTATGCGGTCTCGTTCCAGGGAGGAGCGCAGCATACGATTCTCCGGATCGCAGTGACCAACAGCCTGGCCGACGCGACCGCCTCGTTGCCGGTGAACAATTATCAGGCGACCCAAGTGCGGCTGCGGGCGGGCGGCGGCTCCATTTATGTTTCCGGGGTGGTCCAGAGCGTGCCGTCCCTGGAAATTGTGAAAGACGCCGGGAACGCGTTGCAGGTGGTCGGAGCGCCGTCGACGATCGGAATTTATGATTGCGCGCCGAACGGCTCCGGGCTGGCGGCGATCGCGGGCGGAAACACCGGCCGGAGCACGGCGGACGTGGGGGTGCTCGATCTGAGCAATCCGGCGGACACCAGCCGGCTGCAGGGGCGATTTGATTTCAACGGCGGGGCGACCGCGGTGCGGCTTTATCACGGCGTGGCCTACGCCGCCACGGGCACAGGCCTGCAGGTCGTGAACTTCCTGCCGATCGACCTGAAAGGAGTGGCCCCGACCATCTCCCTGACCGCGAGTTTCCCGTTCCAACCGGCGCAAGCCGAAGCCGGCAGTGCGGCGCGGTTCACGGCGCGCGTGGCGGACGACGTGCAGGTGAGCCATGTGCAGTTCTATACGAACAACATTCTGGCCGGTTCAGTGGGAGGTTTCCCGTTCGACTTCCGGATGCGCATCCCCGCTCTCACCGCGACCGCGGCGAGCTTTACGCTGCGGGCGAAAGCGACCGATACCGGCGGGAACGAAACCTGGACCGACCCGATCGTCGTGAACATCGTCGATACCACGCCGCCAACCGTGGCGTCAGTGGCGCCGCAAACGAACACGGTGCAGCTGACCGGCACGGTGAACAATTTCACGGTCGGCTTCTCCGAGGCGCTGAATCCGGCGAGTGTGTCGGCCGGGAGCCTGGTGGTGGTCGCGGCCGGGCCGGACGGCGCCTTTGGCACCGGCGACGATCAAGCGGTGGCGGTGAGCAGCGCTGTGTTCAACTCGGCCAACAATTCGGTGACATTCGGATTCAGCGCGTCTCTGCCGCGCGGGCTGTATCGGGCGACGCTGAAAGCCAGCATCACGGACGTGGCCGGAAATCATCCTCCGGCGGATGCCAGCTTCAATTTCGAAGTGCGCGACCCGATCACCTGGGCCTACGATCACGATGGACCGTGGGAAGTGGCGACCAACTGGTCTGGAAACCGCGTGCCGCAGCAAAACGACTTCGTGGTGATCGACCGGCCGGCCGGCTTGTTCGCCATCACCAACAGTTCCGGGACGCCCACCCTGTACAGCCTGGCCTCCAAAGAGAACGTCGGGTTCGGCGGCGGGAGCGTGACGCTGCTCGCCGATTCTTCGGTCGAGGCCAATTTGACGCTGGCCAACACGGCGCTGACTACGAAGCAAACCCTCCGGGTGGGCGGGCAGTTCGCGTTCCTGAGCGGATCGATGCAAGGCGGCGGGACGAACATTGCGGCCGGTTCGCTGCTGCTGGGCGATCCGAACGGATTCAATTCGCTGCTGCTGTCGTCGGTGACTTTGTTAAGCCAGGGGAACGCCGTGTGGCAGGGGAATCAGGGGATTCTTTATCAGGACCTTGGGGCGCTGGTGATCAACGAAGGTTCCTTGGAGATCCGGAACGACCGGAGCATCGCCTTCTCGGGCGGTTTCCAGGCGCCCTATCCGCAGTTCATCAATCGCGGAACGCTGCGCAAATCCGGCGGCACGGCCGTCACTTACTTCGACAAGGTGGCGTTGAACAATCAAGGAACGGTGGATGTGGAGACGGGAACGCTGCAATTCAACAGCGCCGGCGGAACCCACAGCGGCAGCTTGCAAATCGCCACCAATGCGTCCGTGATTTTTTACGGCGGCTCGCAAACCTTCCTGCCGCCATCTTCGGTGACCGCGGCAGGGCCGGTGACGGTGCAGAAGGGAGACGTGTCGATGAACGGCGCGTTCCATTCCATGGACCAGATCGTGGTCGGGCCTGATCCCAATGGCTTCGATTTTCTGCCGGTCACGCTCTTTTTCCACGGGGCGACGCTCATCGAAGGGCTGCTGGACATCGTTCGATACGGGACCGTCGGGATTGCGGTCGATGGAGCGAAAGTGACCGGGCCGGTGGTGGCGGATGGCGGGAAGCTGGAGGTCGACAGTCCGGCGGCGTCGCTCACTGTCAGTTCGTTGCTCCTGACAAACGGCGGCACGGTGGCGGGCGCAGCCGACCTGGTCGTGACGGGGCCGCTGACCGTGTCCAACGGGGCGATGTCGGGCGCCGGGAGAACCATTGTGGAAGGGGGCATGACGATTGCCGGGCCGCTCACCTTGTATAATCCCTCCAATCCATTGGGCGATGCGCCGCGGAATATCGAGAATCGATCCACCGTGGTCGTGACGACGATCCAGCCGATCCAGATGGGAAACGGCAATGCGTTTTACAATCAGGCGGGGGCGGTCTTCGATGTCCAGGCCGACCTCCTGGTGGGCGGAGGTGGCGCGGGCGGATCCAGCTTTGTGAACGCCGGCACATTCCGCAAGTCAGCCGGAAGCGGAACCACCCAGGTGAGCGTGCAATTCAAGAACTCCGGGACGGTCGAGGCCGTGACGGGACTGTTCAATTTCACCGGCGGGTTTACCCAAACCGGAGGCACGACCTTGCTGACCACCGGGCATATGCAGGCGTTCCCCTACATGGATTTCCACGGAGGCGCTTTCCGCGGGGCGGGATTGCTGGAGGCGGCGTTTATTACCAACGCCTGCAGTTTCGCGACGGGATCTGCGCCGGGCCAAATCAAGACGAGCAACAATTACACCCAAACACCGGATGGGTCGCTCAGCCTGAAGATTGGCGGAACCATTGCTGGAACCGGCTTTGATCAACTGGTCGTGGCCAGTCAGGCCATCCTGGGCGGCACGCTTAACCTTGCGTTGGCGGGCGGGTACGAGCCGAGTCTGAACGACACCTTCCAGATCGTGACCGCGAGTTCGCTCAGCGGCACGTTTGCGACGGTGAACGGGCTGTCGATCGGCAACGGCAAGAAGTTCGACATCAGTTACAGCAAGACGGGTGTGACGCTCAAAGTGATTGCAGGGCAGTAAAAATGCGCCGAGGGAATGGCGTGCCCAGAGTTCGTCCGCCATCGCCGGGCGCGCTCGATCATTCACAAGAGCGGACCGTTCGCCGCGTCCGTCCGTTCCGTTCTTGTCCGTTGGCCGGGTTTTTGGAACGGTGGGGAGATGGCGAACATGGAAAAAGATCGGGATACTGTGGAAGCAACCATGGCGGTGTTCCTGGACCTGGAGAATATCGCGCTGGGCGCGCGCGACGCGCATTATCCGCTTTTCGAGATCAATAAGGTGATTGAACGCCTTTTGTTGAAGGGCCACATCGTGGTGAAGAAGGCTTATTGTGATTTCGATCGCTACAAAACCTTCAAACGCGCTTTGCACGAAGCCGCATTTGAGATGATCGAGATTCCCCATTTGCGCCAGAGCGGCAAGAACTCGGCGGACATTCGCATGGTCGTGGACGCCCTGGACCTCTGTTACACAAAGGCCCACGTGGACACGTTCGTGATAATCAGCGGCGATTCGGATTTCTCGCCGCTGGTGAGCAAACTTCGGGAAAATGCCAAGACGGTGATTGGAGTCGGCGTCAAGAATTCCACTTCCGATCTCTTCCTGAACAATTGCGACGATTTCATTTATTACGATGATCTCGTGCGCTCCGCTCCCGGGAAGGGGCGGCGCCGTCCCGCGGCCGCGAGCAGCTCGTCCGCTTCTTCGCGGCCGGCGGAGCAGAGCAATCGCGCGCCGGCGCTGGAAAAGGCCTTCGACCTGCTCGAGGACACGCTGGACGACCTGGCTGAAGAGCGGGGCGAGAATGACCATATCTGGGGCTCGATGATCAAGCAGGCGATCAAACGCCGAAACCCCGGCTTCAACGAGCGCGCCTATGGGTTCCGCTCATTCAATGACTTGCTGGCGGAGGCGGAGAAGCGGGGAATCATCAAGTTGCATCCCGACGAGAAGTCGGGCGGCTACACCGTTCGGACGGTCGATTAGGGGCGGCCTGGCCCGGGGCTGGCGGGCGCCTTTTGCGTTGGCCGCATGGAGAGCTGCGCATAAGATGGCGGGCATGAAGCCCATCGTTCGCTCCTGCGCTCTCTTTGGAGGATTACTGGCTGGTTCGCTGGCGGTTCAGGCTGCAGAGCCGGTGTTCAAGGCCGGGGCCTCCGTGGTGGACATCTCGCCGACGAATTTTCCGGTGCTGGTGAACGCGATGTTCACCGAACGCACTTCGACGCAGACGGTCGATCGGCTGGAAGCGCGCAGCCTCGCGCTGGACGACGGGTCCAGCCGGATTGTCCTGACGGTGGTGGACAGCTGCATGGTGAACCGCGATTTGATCGATCGCGCGAAACGGCAGGCGAGCGCGGAAACGGGCATTCCTACGAGCCGAATGATGGTTTCCTCCACGCACACCCACTCCGCGCCGTCGGCCATGGGTTGCCTCGGGAGCCGGGTGGATACGAATTACGCCGCCTTTTTGCCGGGGCGGATTGCCCAGGCGATCGTGGAGGCAAATCGCGCGCTGGTTCCCGCACGGATTGGCTGGACCACGATCAATGACTGGGATCACACGTTTACGCGGCGCTGGATCCGGCGGCCGGACCGGATGTTGCAGGACCCGTTCGGCGATCGGAATGTGCGGGCGAACATGCACCCGGGCTACCAGAGCCCGGACGCGATCGGGCCTTCCGGGCCGGTGGATCCGGGCCTGTCGATCCTTTCGGTGCAAACGCGGGAGGGGCGTCCTCTCGCCCTGCTGGCAAACTATTCGCAACACTACTACGGCTCGCCGCTGCTTTCGTCCGACTACTACGGCAAGTTCCGGCTGGAGATGGCGCGCTTGCTCGGCGCGACCAACGCGGCCAGTCCATTCGTGGCAATCATGTCGCAAGGGACGAGCGGCGATCAGATGTGGATGGATTACGGCGCGCCACAGAAGGAGATTGGTTACGAGGCTTACGCGAAGGAAATCGCGACCCGGGTGCATGAAGCGGCTCAAGGCATTCAGTATGCGGACTGGGCGCCACTCCGGATGGCGCAGCGGACGTTGTCGTTGCGCTATCGGACGCCAAGTCCCGAGCGGTTGGAATGGGCGCGAAAGACCGCGGCCACCCTGGGCGAGCGGCTTCCACAGGCTCAACCGGAGATCTACGCTTTGGAAGCGATTTACCTGCACGAAAAGCCCGAGACGGAGCTGATCCTGCAGGCGATCCGGATTGGCGAGTTGGGCATCGCCGCGATCCCGAACGAGGTGTATGCGCTGACGGGCCTGAAGCTGAAGGCGCAAAGCCCGTTGCAGCCGACGATCAATATCGAACTGGCGAACGGCGCGGAGGGATATATCCCGACGCCGGAACAGCACAAACTGGGCGGCTACACCACGTGGGCGGCGCGCACCGCCGGACTGGAGACGCAAGCGGAGCCGCGGATTGTGGAGACGCTGCTCGGATTGCTGGAGGAAGTGTCCGGGCAGGAACGCCGGCCTCTCGAAACCGCACACGGACCGTATGCGCGGCGGGTGCTGGCGTCGCGTCCCAAGGCGTATTGGCGATTCGAGGAGATGAACGTTCCGGTGGCTCGCGATTCCTCCCCGTCCGCGGTGGCGGGAACGTTTGAGGACGGAGTAGCGCTCTACCTGCCGGGGCCGGGGAGTGGTGAAGGCGTTTCTCCCAACCCGGGCCTGAAACCGTCTCGTTTTTCGGGGCCCGGGGCCATCAATCGCGCGGCTCACTTTGCGGGCGGCCGGATGAAGGCGAAGGTGGCGCTGGGGGCGTCCTTTTCGGCGGAGGTTTGGTTTTGGAACGGCCTGGAAGCGTCGGCGCGGCCGGTGACCGGCTACTTCTTCTCGCGCGGGAATCCGGCTGACCCGGAGGTGAACGGCGATCACTTGGGCATTGGGGGAACGCACTCGCCACTCGAGGCCGGCAAGTTGATTTATTTCAACGGAAACAAAGCGCAACAAACGCTGGCCGGTCCGACGCCGCTCTCCTTGCGGACCTGGCATCACGTGGTGCTGGCGCGGGAGGGACGGCAGGTAAAAGTTTACCTGGATGGGCGATTGGAGATGGCCGGGGAGGCCGAGGCAACTGGGCCGGCGGACGATGTCTTTGTCGGCGGCCGGAGCGATGGGTTTGCGAATTTCGAGGGGAAGCTGGATGAGGCGGCCTTGTTCGATCGGCCGCTGACGGCCGAAGAGGTGGCTGAGCATTGGGCGGCCGCGGGCCTGCCGCGGCCCGAGCCTGCGGTAGCCCGCACCGATTCGCCGCCCCTGACGCCGGAAGAGTCGCTGCGGAAAATCCACGTGCCGGAGGGATACGCCGTCGAACTGGCCGCCGCCGAACCGTTGGTGTTCGACCCGGTGGCGATCGATTGGGATGCGGCCGGGCGGCTTTGGGTGGTCGAAATGGCGGATTATCCGCTGGGGTTGGATGGGCGGGGGAAGCCGGGAGGGCGAATAAGGGTGCTCGAAGACACGGACGGAGATGGCCGGTACGACAAAAGCACCTTGTTTGCGGAGAATCTGAGGTTTCCAAACGGCTTGCTGACCTGGCGGGACGGAGTGCTCGTGACAGCCGCTCCGGAGGTTTTGTTCCTCAAGGATTCAGATGGTGACGGACGCGCGGACGTGCGCCAGGTGCTTTGCACCGGGTTTCTGGAGGGGAATCAGCAGTTGCGCGTCAATGGACTGCGCTGGGGGCTCGACAACTGGGTTTACTGCGCGGCGGGCGGGCATCATCGGGGCTACGCGGCGGCGACGAAGATCAAGTCGATGCTGACGGGCGAGGAAATTGCGCTGGGCAGCCGGGACTTTCGATTCGATCCGGATAATGGCGCGTTTGATCCGCAGTCGGGGCCATCCCAGTTCGGTCGGAATCCGGACAATTGGGGTCATTGGTTTGGCACGCAGAATAGTTTGCCGCTGTGGCACTACGTGCTGGATGACCGTTACCTCCGCCGGAATGCGCATGTGCCGTCGCCTGATCCAACGCATCAGGTGATCGTGCCGCGCAATCCGAAAGTGTTTCCCGCGAGCCGCCAGGAAAAGCGCTATCACAGCTTCGATGAAGCGGGCCATTTCACCTCCGCCTGCTCGGGGATGATTTACCGGGATGAATTGCTTTTTCCGGCGGGCGAGACGCATGCGTTTGCCTGCGAGCCTTTCCACAATCTGGTGCATCACGAGGTGGTGTCCGACGATGGGGTGAGCTTCGCCGCGCATCGGGCGGCGGGCGAGGAGGCCAGTGAATTTTTCGCATCGGAAGATCGATGGTGCCGGCCGGTGATGACACGGGCGGGACCGGACGGAGCGCTCTGGGTGGTGGATATGTACCGCTACATGATCGAGCATCCGGACTGGTTGCCGGCGAACGGGAAGGCGGAGCTGCTGCCGAACTACCGGACAGGCGATGACAAGGGGAGGATTTATCGGGTGGTGAAGAAAGGCGCCGCGGCGCGGAAGATGCCCAAACTGGCCGGGCTGCCGGCCGTGGAACTGGTCAGGCAGTTGGAGTCGCCCAGCGGCTGGGTGCGGGACAAAGCTCAGCAGATGCTGTTGTGGAGCGGGGATAAGACGGCAGTTCCCGGGCTGGAAAAAGTGGCAGTGGAAGCGGCGCCGCTCGCCCGCGCCCATGCGCTTTGGACGCTGCAAGCCTTGCACGTCCTTACGCCGGGATTGGTGATCGCGGCGTTGCAGGCGGATTCTCCGCGCCTGCGCGAGAATGCCCTGCGTCTGGCGGAATCCCTGACCAACGCCGAGGTGGTGGCGGCGGCCGCCAAACTGGCGGACGATCCGGACGCGAAAGTGCGCTTGCAACTGGCGTGCAGCCTGGGGCGGTGGAATTTGGAGGAGGCGGGAGCGGCTTTGGCTCACCTGGCAGCGCGAGACCGGGACGATGCCTTCATGGTTGCGGCGGTTCTGAGTTCCGCGGTGCCGCACGCCCGCCGGCTTTCGGAGGAAATGCTGCGCCAGGGCGGTCCGGCGCTGGCGGCGTATGGAGAATCACTGCGCATGCTGGCCTTGGGGCTGAATGATCGCGGAATGCTGGCTCGCTTGATTGAGCCCGTCATTCAATTCAGCGAAAAACCGAGCCTGGAACAAATGGACGAGTACGGCTCCTTTCTGCAATTCCTCGGGCGGAGGAATCTGACGAGCGAGGCGCTCGTGCGTCAAAACGGCGAGGATGAACTGAGTGGCGTGCTCCGCAAAGCGGATGGGCTGTTTAGCGCGGCCCGAAGGTTGGCGGCGGATCGTTCGCGGGGCGAGGCTGAACGATTGATCGCCGCGCGCTTGCTGGCGCGAAGCGGTTCTAATCGCGAAGAAGGCATCAGCCTCCTTGCGCAGCTGATCGCGCCCGCCGTGGATCTGGATCGTCAGCGCGAAGCCATTGCGGCCCTGGGGGAAACCGGGGCGGACGCGGCGCCAGGGCTTCTGCTGAAAGATTGGAATGGCCGCGGGCCGGAAGTGCGCAACGCGATCCTCGAGCAATTGTTGCGCCGCGAACCGTGGACGTTCGCTCTTCTGCAACAGGTGGAGCGTGGGGAAATTCCGGCATCATCACTGGATGCCAGCCGGCGCGCGCGTTTGTTGCGGCATGAGTCCGCCCGGGTGCGGGGCTCCGCGGAGAAGCTGCTGGCCAGCGCCGCGAAGTCGAATCGGCAGGCAGTGGTGGAACAATATCGGCCGGCTTTGGCGCTGCAGGGAGATGCGGGGCGCGGCAGCCAGATTTTTGGAAAAACCTGCGTGACCTGCCACCAGATGGAGGGGAAAGGGAACGAGATCGGGCCGGATCTGCGATCGGTGGCGGAACATCCGCCGGAGAAGATCCTGGTGAATATCCTGGACCCGAGTTCGGACGTGCAGCCGGGCTACCATGCCTACAACGCGCGCCTGCAAAATGATGACGAGATCTACGGCATCATTGCCGCGGAAACGGCGAATAGCCTGGTGATGAAACTGGCGGACGGGACGACCCGGACGATCCTGCGCAAAGAGGTGGCGAGCCTCCGCTCATCCAATCTGTCGCTCATGCCGGATGGGCTGGAGAACGGGATCAATCTGCAGGAAATGGCGGACCTGATCGCGTTTCTCAAGCGTCATTGAAGCTGGAGAAGCTTGTGGCCGAGAGCGGGACTTGCTTTGCGGGGAAGTTCGTTTCTAAATGACGCATCCGGAAAAACCAACCAGCCCCAATGTCCATGTCTGATCCAACGAGCGCCCCTTCCCCTCAACTGTTCTTCGAGACGATCAACTCCTTCCAGCGGACGGCCGCTTTGAAGGCGGGGATCGATCTGGGGGTGTTTTCGCAGATTGGCGAAGCACGCCTGACGTCCGCCGAACTGGCGGTTCGTTGCCAATGCCCGGAGCGCGGTTTGCGAATCCTGTGCGACAATCTGACCATCCTCGGTTTCCTCACCAAGGAAGCGGGGAAATACGCGCTAACGCCTTCGTCCGCGGTTTTTCTCGATGGCAAATCGCCCGCCTACGTGGGGAACGCGGTCAAGTTCCTGCTCGCTCCCGCTTTAACCGAAGCGTTCACAGATTTGGCTTCAACCATTCGACGGGGGCGGCTGCATACGTCCGAGCACGGGACGACCGCGCCTGATCATCCGGCTTGGGTGGAATTTGCGCGGGCGATGATGCCGATCGTGGGAGCGGCGGCGCAGGGAGCCGCGGGTCTGGTGTCGCTCGACCCGGCGCGGGATGCCCGGATTCTGGATATATCGGCCAGTCACGGCGCTTTTGGGATCGCCTTTGCCACGCGGAACCCTCGTGCGCAGCTGGTGGCGCTCGACTGGGAAGCGGTGCTGGCCGTGACGGAGGAAAATGCGCGGGCGGCGGGGCTCGGAGCGAGGTTCAGCCGGATCGTGGGAGACGCGTTCAAGGTGGATCTAGGCCGGGATTACGATGTCGTGCTGGCGCCGAACTTTTTGCACCACTTCAATGTGGTGGAGTGCACCGGATTCTTGAAACGAGTTCACGCCGCGCTACGCCCGGGTGGACGAGTAGTGATTGTCGAGTTTGTGCCGAATGAGGATCGGGTGACCCCGCCAGCCGCAGCCAGCTTCAGCCTGGTGATGCTCGGGACTACGCCGGAAGGCGACGCGTACACCTTCAGTGAGTACCGTCAGATGCTGGCGGCGGCCGGGTTTCGTGACGCCCAATTGCATCCGCTCCCGCCGACCGCGGAGAGCGCTGTGATCGCAACGGCGTAAGGGAGGCTGGAGGCGATTGGGACCCGGTTATCCGACTCCAGACTGTGCATAACGGGGATCGTCCTTTACATTAGAGCGCATGACACGGCAGGAGCTGCTCGATTTGTATTTCATGGACGCGCGCTGCAAGTTGATCGACCTCGCGGCGTTTCTGGATCGCGTCGATCGGGGGAGCGGGGCGGAGGATTTTCGGATGGCCGAGTTCCGGAAAGCCTTGGATTCGTTGCGGGCTCCGGCGAATCGGGCGGAGAAGGTGCTGCTGGCTTTTAGCGATCCCACCACGGAACCGATCCCCGCCGCGACTACCAAAGCGGCTTGCGGCGCTTATCCGGGAGCGAAGTAATTATGCGCTACATCGAACCACACGGGCACATGGTCAGCCGGACGACGGACGACTATCAGGATATGGCGACCGCGGGCTGCGTAGCGGTGTGCGAGCCGGCGTTTTGGGCGGGCTACGATCGCAGTTCAGCGCGGGGATTTTACGACTATTTCCGGCAACTGACCGATTTCGAGCCGAAGCGCGCGGCGAAGTTTGGCCTGCAGCATTACACCTGGCTTTGCATCAACCCCAAAGAGTCGGAGGATGTGCAACTGGCGGAAGAGGTGATAGCGCTGATACCCGAATTTATTGACCGTCCGAACGTTTTGGGCATCGGGGAGATCGGCTTGAATAAGAACAGCCGGAACGAACTCAAGGTGCTGGAAAAACATGTCGAGCTGGCGGCGCGGCTGAATCAATTGATTTTGGTGCACACTCCGCATCTCGAGGACAAACTGAAAGGGACCCGCCTGATCCTGGACGTGCTCAAGAACGACCGCCGCATCCAGCCGGAGCGAGTGATCATTGATCATGTGGAGGAGCACACGGTCAAGCTGGTGCTCGACGCCGGATTCTGGGCGGGAATGACGCTGTATCCGGAAAGCAAGTGCACGCCCGCGCGGGCGATTGATATTCTCGAGGTGCATGGCACCGACCGGATCTGGATGAACAGCGCCTGCGATTGGGGTGTGAGCGTGCCGCTGGCGGTACCGCGGACCGCCTTGGAAATGCGCAAACGCCAGCATGGCGAGGATTGGATCGACAAGGTGATCTACCAGAATCCAATCCGGTTCATGAGCCAGTCTCCCAAGTTTAAACTCGCCGCGAAGTAAGCCCAGCCCGTGCAGCTCAAACATAATCTTCATCTCGCCTACTGCACCAATATCCACCGCGGGCAGGACTGGCCCGAGACCTTCCAAACCTTGCAGGAACACACCTTGCGGGTGCGGGACCGCGTTGCGCCCGGCCGCGCCTACGCGATCGGGCTGCGGCTCAGCAACCAGGCCGCGCTGGAATTGAGCGACCGCAAAACCCTGGCGGAGTTTCGGCGCTGGCTGGAAAGGGAGAATTGCTACGTTTTTACGATCAACGGGTTCCCCTACGGCACGTTCCACGGCGGGCGCGTGAAAGAGCTGGCGTATGTGCCGGACTGGACCACGGACGAGCGGGTGGATTATACGAATCGCCTGTTTGATTTGCTGGCGGAGCTGGTCCCTCCCGGCGTGGAAGGGAGCGTGAGCACGGTGCCAGGTTCCTTCAAGCCGCTGGTGAAAACCCGGGAGCAGGAGGAGGCGATCCGCCGCAACGTCTGGCGGGCGGTGGAGCGCGTGGCAGCGGTGAGCGAACGCAGCGGCAAGGTGCTGCATCTCGGCCTGGAGCCGGAGCCGCTCTGCTATCTCGAGACGAGCGAGGAGACCGCGGAGTTTTTCGTCCAGTTAGGGGTCGAACACCCGAACGACGACCGCTTGACCCGTTTTCTGGGGGTGAACTATGACACCTGCCATCTGGCGGTGGAATATGAGAATCCGGAAAGCGCGTTGAAACGGTTCGCCGCGCATGGGATTCGAATCAGCAAATTGCATTTCAGCTCCGCGATGAAAGTGAACCCGACGGCCGGGGCCAAAGAAGCGCTCAGGGCGTTCGTTGATCCGGTTTATTTTCACCAGGTGATCGCGCGCAATGCCAATGGCAACGGAACTCTGACGCGCTACCTGGACCTGGATCAGGCTTTGCAGCTTTCGGCGGCGCCGGAGGCGGAGCCCGAGGACGAGTGGCGCATCCACTTCCACGTGCCGTTGCATTGCGGAGCCTCGCGGATCTTTGACACCACCGTGGACCATCTGCTTGGGGTGATGGACATCCTCCAGCAGAATCCCGCGCTGTGCTCGCACATCGAGATGGAGACTTACACTTGGGAAGTGCTGCCGCCTGAACTGAAGAATCGCAGCGTGGTCGATCAGCTCGCGGGCGAGTACGAATGGACGTTGCGCCATCTGGCGGAACGCGGCCTGGCCTGAAGACGACCGGATGGAACAACTCCGCACCAGCACGCGCGATCATCTTCGAACCCTGCTCGTTCTTGCGCGGGCCTCGAATCTGCCCACGGTCTGGTCGAACTGCTTTGCCGGCTGGCTGCTCGGCGGCGAAGGACCGTTGAGCGGGCTTTTCCTTCTGATGTTCGGCGGCACCTGCCTATATGTCGGCGGAATGTACCTGAACGACGCGTTTGACGCGGAGTTCGACCGGCAGCATCGGCCGGAGCGGCCGATTCCGTCGGGAGCGATCACCCTGGGCGAAGTTTGGGGATTTGGGGTGGGATGGCTGGTGTTGGGGACGGTCCTGCTCGCTTTTTTCGGGCCGCTGACGTTTTTCCTGACGGTGCTGCTCCTGGCGTCGATCATCACCTACGATGTGGTCCACAAAGCAATTGCGTTTTCGCCCGTGATCATGGCGTTGTGCCGTTTCTTCCTTTTTCTCGTCGCAAGTTCCGCGGGTGAAGAAGGAGTGACCGGGCTGGCGATTTGGACTTCCTTCGCCCTGGCGTTTTACATTGTGGGGCTGAGCTACGTGGCGAAAAGCGAGAGCACGCGAGGGGCGCTGCGGTACTGGCCGTGCTGGTTTCTGGGCGTGCCGATTCTGCTGGCTTACCTGGTGAACGAAGGCCGGTTTCGGCAGAAGAGCATGCTGCTGAGCGGCATTTTGCTTTTGTGGATCTTTCGGAACCTGCGGTTCACTTTCTGGTCCGGAGAGAAGAATATCGGCCGGACCGTGTCGGGGCTGCTGGCGGGGATTGTTTTAGTCGATTTGCTGGCGGTCGCTGGAGGTGGTTCGCCGGGCATCACGCTGATTTTTGTGCTCTTGCTTGGGGGCGCGCTCTTGTTTCAGCGGTTTATTCCTGCCACCTGAGCCCAGGTTGAGGCCCGATGGAAAGGCTGTCTGCTCGCTGAGCCTTGCAAAAACAAAAAGCGGGCCGTGGAAACACACGGTTGTTCCACGACCCGCCGCCCCGTTCACCCGAACGGGAATGGTTTCAGGGTAGCTAGTTCAATGCCAAGATGCTGGCTTTTGGGGGAAAGAAGCCCGATAGGCGCTCTTCTGCAAGAGAACGCCGATTTTAGCGCTTCGCCATTTTGGCCCGGGCGGCTTCAAGAATGCGGCGTTCGCGTTCGGTCAGACTTTGGATGCCGTGGGCGGAAATCTTGTCGAGAATCGGATCGACCTCGCGGCTGATAAATTCATCCGAGGGCAGATCGATCTTCTCGCGCTTTTGGGCGGGCCAAGCCGCTGGCTGGCGTTTGTGCACGAAGACTTTTGGGCGGCGGAACAAGTTGAAGCTGGGCAACTTCCAATCCCAGTGGATGAACCAGCGGGCGTAGGCGTAGCCGAAAAGCAAGCCGCCCAGATGCGCCCCATGAGCGACGCCACCACTCGGACCGCCTTCGGGCACGATGATGAAAAAGAGCGAGAGGATGACGGAAATAATGAAAAAGAACTTCGCCGGGAAGCGCAGAACGAACCAAAGATAAATTTCCTGTTGCGGGTAGAGGAACGAGAAAGCGGCCAGCAAGCCCGAAACCCCGGCCGAAGCACCGACCACGGGCGCCGGAAAATGATACGGGAGCACGGCGTTTCCGGCGGCGTGAAGCAAGCCACCCGCGATTCCCGCTCCGAAATAGACCGCCAGCCAATGTTTGGGCACCAGTGAAATCTCAAGGGCGCGCCCCACGAAATAGAGCCCGAGGCAGTTCAACAGGACATGCGTGAAGCCGGCATGCAGAAATTGGAAAGTCACCAACTGCCAGAGGCGGCCTTTGATAATGGCTGCCTTCGTCAGAACCATCTGGCCGATCAGGTTGGCGCCCGCCTCGCTGTTGGAGACCAAGATCGCTTGGACCATGTAACAGGCCGCCAGCGTGATGACCATGATGACAGTCATAGACCGGTAGGGTCCGTAACTGGGGTCACGCATGTAAGAGCGGTCTTCCAACATCGCCCGTCAAAGTAGCTGTCGCGCGGCCTGTTTTCAACGCGTCAGTTCAAGTTTCAGCTCCGCCCGCCTTTTTTCAACAAAGTGATGAGAGCGACGAAAGCCGCGATCAGCGCCACCCCGATCAGGTTTTCCCGGAGCGTAGGCGGGAAGATCAGGATATAGCCCGCTTCCTTGACCAGGGCGGAAAAGCTCGACACGCAGAAAGGCATCAGGAAAAGCCGGAAGATCTGCCAGCGGTCGAGTTCGGTTTTTCCCTTGCTTGAGCTGCGCGTGCTGATGACCAGGGCGACTCCGATGATCATGCTCAGGCCGAGGGAGGTGAGCCAAAGGCGCGGTCGGAGATCGAAATGATTCCAGACGTTCACGCAGTACCAAATGGCATAACACCACAGGATGACTCTTCCTGTGTTCAGGCGCGCGAGGTATCGGCCGCAAGCCAACATCGGCGGAATGGATGCCTGATCGGCCCGGCAGCTTCAACGAAATTCAGGGATTTCCCGGCCGGAAAGCGCGCAACGCGCCGACAAGAATTGGCAACCGGCCGAAAGCGCAGCTTTGGAAAGGCGGCTAATCTCAACCCGTGAAAAGAAACAGTTATGGATGCTAAAAAATGCCTTCGGAGCGCTGCGCGCGCGTTTACCCTCATTGAACTTCTGGTCGTGGTGGCGATCATCGCCATTCTCGCCGGGCTGTTGTTGCCCGCGCTCACCCGAGCTAAGCAGAAGGCGCATCAGATTGTCTGCATCAGCAATCTGCGGCAACTCGGCCTCGCCGAATTGATCTATCAGGACGAGAACAACCAGAAGCTTCCCCTGGCCCGGATCGCGAACGGGGCGGTTGGCACCCCGCCTGGGTATGACCAGGACTACCCGACTTGGAACGACCTTGCGGCCATCGCGAGCGCCGGAGCGGGCGGCGATGCCTGGTTCAACGCGCTGCCGCCGTACTTGAACAAGAAGCCGCTCGCGGCTTACGCTGCCGATCCGTCGGAGTTCGTCAACGGCAAGTCCGTGCTGAGCTGCCCGGCGGCCAATGTGAAGAATCCCGAGCTAAATCCTTTTGAGCGCGTGGTTTTTAACTACGGCATGAACCATAAGGGAGCGGACGGCCTCGACAGTTCAACGCCGTTTACCGCGGTCTTGATCCAGAATCCCTCGGCCTTCGTTCTTTGTTCGGACGTTCGGACGCATTCCACCGAATTGCCGTTTTACGGCACAAATCCCACGCACGAATTGGGAGTGGCGCATTGCACCACCGCGCGCCTTTCGTCCCGACACAACGCCGGGGCCAACCTCGTTTTCGGGGACGGACATGCCGCCTATTTCAAGTATTCCTACGCCTGCACCAACACCGGGACCAAGGCGGGCGACCCGGGCCGGCCGGACATTCAATGGACCTACGATGGCCATCGGCTGAAGTAACGGCCCGTTAATCTCATTGCGAATTGCTCTCACTGTGGCAATTTCCGGGTATTGCTTATGGAAAAGCCCAAAATTATTGCCTACTTGAAACCGACCTGCGGTTGGAGCCAGGGAGTTCGCGCGATCATGCGCAAGTACGAACTCCCCTTCGAAGACCGGGACATCATCAACAATCCGGCGCAACGCCAGGAAATGATTGAGAAGAGCGGCCAGATGCTGAGCCCCTGCGTGGAGGTCAACGGGCACATGCTCGCGGACATCAGCGGCGACGAAGTGGAAGCGTACCTGTTGGCGAACCGATTGGTGCAGCCGAGCGCGCGTCCGGCGGACGCCCCAACCAATCAGGCGTGCGCCACGCACGAAACGGAACCGGCCTGGGTGCCATTCCGCCGTTAAGTTTCAGTCTTCGTCTTTCGACAGCCGCCGGCTCCGCGGAGCCCGGCGGCTTTTTTATTCGAATAAAGGACGGCGGGACCGTGTCGTTTTATCAAGTGCCTCCGCGTTGTGTTCGTGACAAAATGCGGAATGTTCATGCTTTGCCAGACCTGTTAGCTTTTTTTTGACGCGCCATGCCCCATCGCATTGCCATACTTTTAGCTTCCCTGGCTGCGGCGGCCCAGGGTTTTGCGGCTCCGGCCAGCACGAGAGTCAGTTTCAACGCGCAAATTCGCCCGATCATTTCCGATCGCTGTGTGAGCTGCCACGGGCCCGACGAAAAACAGCGCAAAGCCAAGCTGCGGCTCGACACCGAGGAAGGGATGTTTCGGCAGCACGACGGGAAGTCCGTCGTGAAGCCGGGCGCGCCCCAGGAGAGCGAGCTTTACCGCCGTCTGGTGACGAACGACCCTGACGATAAGATGCCCCCGCCCAATTCGCACCTGACCCTGAGCCAGGGCGAAATTGACCTGGTGCGCGAGTGGATCGAGCAAGGGGCGAAATGGCAGAAACATTGGGCCTTCATTCCTCCCGAGCCGGTTTCTCCTCCGGCCGTTCGGCAGACGGATTGGGCGCGCAATGACATCGATCGATTTATTTTGTCGCGCCTGGAGAAGGCCGGGCTGAAACCGGCGCCGGAAGCGAACCGGGAGAAACTGATCCGGCGGGTCGCCTTCGATCTGACCGGCCTGCCTCCGTCCGTGGAGCAAATCGATGCCTTTCTGGCGGACACGTCGGAGAACGCCTATGAGAAGATGGTCGACCAGTTCCTCGCGTCCAAAGCATACGGCGAGCGGATGACGGTCGACTGGCTGGATCTGGCACGCTACTCCGATACGCACGGCTA
This sequence comes from uncultured Verrucomicrobiota bacterium, assembly GCA_964566945.1. Lineage (GTDB taxonomy): Bacteria > Verrucomicrobiota > Verrucomicrobiia > Limisphaerales > SXQI01 > DASVNK01. The sequence continues at coordinate 329,767 of CAZMKE010000004.1, forward strand.
CCAAGCCGATCGCTATCGCGCGATGTGGCCCTGGCGTGATTGGGTGATCAAGGCGTTCAACGAAAACATGCCGTATGACCAGTTCGTGACCTGGCAACTGGCCGGCGACCTGCTCCCGCACCCGACCAAAGAGCAAATCCTCGCCACCGCGTTCAATCGCCACCACATGCAAACTGAGGAGGGCGGGAGCGTGGAAGAGGAGTTTCGCGTGAGTTACGTGGTCGATCGGGTGAACACGATGGGCACGGCGTTCCTGGCCCTGACGTTCGAGTGTTCGCGTTGTCACGACCACAAGTTTGACCCGATCTCCACGAAGGATTTCTACTCACTGTTCTCGTTCTTCAACAATATCGACGAGTCCGGACAGAGTTCCTATTTTACCGATTCGATGCCGGTGCCGACCCTGCTGCTCTCGGATGAGGATCAAGACCGGCGGCTGGCTTCGTTGAAATCTGCCATCACGGAAAAGGAGTCCCAAGTCCCGGCCTTGCGTCGGAACGCGGAGAGCGCCTTCGAAGCGTGGCTGGCGAACCGTCCGAAAGAGCCGGTCCTAAATGGGTTGGTGGGATCTTTCAGCTTTGAAGAAATCAAGGATGGCAAAGTGGCGAACGCTGCGAACGGGAACAAGCCGGGGGCGGCAGCGGAATCGCCGCAGTTGGTCGAGGGCTTTCGCGGCAAAGCTGCGGCGCTGAATGGCGAGAATGGTTTTGTCTTTAATGGCCTCGGCGAGTTTTCGCGCGTGGATCCGTTCTCGATCAGCATCTGGGTGCGAACTCCAGTCACCCCCAAGCGGGCGGTCGTTTTCCACCGGAGTTCCGCCGCGCTGGACGCGGCCAGCCGCGGCTACGAGATGCTGATTGAAAATGGGCATGTCAGTCTCGGGCTGCACCACATGTGGCCGGGCAACGCGTTGAAGGTGACCAGCCGTTCGGTCCTGCGGACGAACGAGTGGGTGCACCTCGTGATGACGTACGACGGTTCCAGCCGCGCGGAAGGCGTAAAGCTCTATTGGAACGGCACGCAAACGGAGACGGATGTCGTGCGCGACAATCTCTGGAAGGACATCACCTACGAGCGGAGCAATCCGCAACTGACAATCGGCTACCGGTTTCGGGACAATGGCTTCCGGGATGGGTTCGTGGATGAGTTCAAGGTTTTCGATCGCGCGTTGACGCCGCTTGAAATCGAGCATCTGCATGGGAGCAATGCCTTGAATGAAGCGCTGCGCGCGGATCGTCTGTCGGCCGGGCAGCGGGAACTTTTGCTCAGTTACTACCTGGCGAATTTCCATCCTCTTTACCAGAAGCACCTTGCGGACATTCATGACCTGCGCGCGGAGCAGAGCCGGCTGATCAATCCCATCCCCGAGGTGATGGCGATGCGGGAAATGCCGAAGCCTCGGCCCGCGTTTATCCTGAAACGCGGTGCTTACGATGCGCCGGGCGCGCCCGTGACCATGGACACCCCCGCCGCGATTCTGCCGTTCAACCCGGAATATCCCAGGAATCGGCTCGGGCTGGCGCAGTGGATGTTAGACCCGGCCAATCCTCTGCCCGCGCGGGTGGCAGCGAACCGCCTGTGGCAGCAGATGTTCGGGCGCGGGCTGGTGGCGACTTCGGATAACTTCGGAACGCAAGGCGACCAGCCGACGCATCCCGAGCTGCTCGACTGGCTGGCGCTCGACCTGCGCGAGCATCACTGGGATGTAAAACGTTTCCTCAAGCAGATCGCCATGAGCGCCACTTACCGGCAAAGTTCGAGGGGCTCGGCGGAGGCCGTGGCGGCGGATCCCGAAAACAAGCTGCTCGCCCGGATGCCTTCCTATCGTCTTTCGGCCGAGATGCTGCGGGACAACGCCCTGGCCAGCAGCGGGCTGCTGGTGAACAAGATTGGCGGAGCGCCTGTGAAGCCCTACCAGCCGGAGGGCTTGTGGGAGGAAAAATCCGGCGCTCACTACGAGCGGGACAAAGGGGAGGGGCTTTACCGGCGCAGTCTCTATACGTTTTGGAAACGGACTTCGCCGCCGCCCACGATGATTTCTTTCGATGCCGCCGAGCGGAACAATTGCATCGTGCGCCGGCAGGTGACGAGCACCCCTCTCCAATCGCTCGTGCTTCTGAATGATCCCCAGCTCACGGAAGCCAGCCGCTGGCTCGCGGAAAGGATGTTCAAGGAGGGCGGGAGCACGCTGGACTCGCGCATCAGTTATCTGTTCCGGACTCTGACCAGCCGGAAGCCCACAGCGGGAGAGCTGAATATCCTCAAGAAAATCTATGAGGAGCAGCATGAGATCTTTGCCCGGAATGAGCTGGAGAGCCTCAAGCTTTTGAACGTTGGGGATAAAGCGAATGATCCCGCACTGCCGCCGATTGACCTGGCGGCCGGTTCGGTGGTGGCCAGCGCTCTCCTGAACTTCGACGAAACGATCATCAAACGATAATGAGCAACACGCACATCAATTTCGAAATGACGCGTCGCGATTTTTTTGGACGCTTTGCGCTCGGCCTGGGGGGCGTGGCGGCGACCGGTTTGCTCCGGCGCAGTTTCGCCGCCAAGGAAGCGTCGAGTCCTTTTGCCGGCGTGATGACAGCTCCGCACGTGGCGGCGCGAGCGCAAAGGATCATTTACCTGTTCATGAGCGGCGGCCCGTCCCAGCTGGATCTGTTCGATTACAAGCCGGTGCTCAACAAGATGAATGGTGAGGATTTGCCCGAATCGATCCGCATGGGCCAGCGCCTCACCACGATGACCTCCAATCAGGCGCACCTGCCCATGGCGGGGTCTGCTTTCAAGTTTGCTCAATATGGCCGTTCCGGTGCGTGGATCAGTGAACTTCTGCCTCACACCGCCAAAATGGCGGATGATCTCTGCATCATTAAATCGCTCAACACCGAGGCGATCAATCACGACCCGGCTATTACCTTCTTTCAGACTGGATCGCAAATGGCGGGGCGCCCCTCGTTTGGATCCTGGCTCAGTTACGGGCTGGGGAGCGCCAACGAGAATCTGCCGGCGTTTGTGGTTCTGATCTCCAAAGATCGGATCGACCAGCCTCTCTACTCACGGCTTTGGGGCAATGGTTTTCTCCCGTCCATTCATCAGGGGGTCCAGTTCCGGTCGGGAAAGGAACCGGTGCTCTTCCTGAAGAATCCGGATGGGGTGAGCGGCGAGAGCCGCCGCAAGATGCTTGATCGCCTGGCCGAGTTGCACGCTGCGCAATACGAAGATCTGGGAGACCCGGAAATCAATGCCCGGGTGGCCCAATATGAAATGGCCTACCGGATGCAGACGTCCGTTCCGGAAGTGCTGGATCTCTCGGGCGAGCCCGACTCGGTCTTTGAACTCTATGGAGAAGAGGCGCGCAAGCCAGGCACGTTCGCGGCGAATTGCATTCTGGCCCGGCGCCTGGCGGAGCGGAACGTCCGCTTCATTCAGCTTTATCATCCCGGCTGGGATCATCATGGCGGACTTCCATCCGGCATCCGGCGCCAATGCAAGGATATTGATCAGCCGTGCTACGCCCTGCTGACTGACTTGAAGCAGCGCGGCTTGCTCGATGACACGTTGGTGGTTTGGGGAGGAGAGTTCGGGCGCACCAATTATTCCCAGGGCAAACTGACTGCGACCGACTATGGACGGGACCATCATCCCCGATGCTTTACCGGTTGGGTGGCTGGGGGCGGGTTCAAAGGAGGCATGAGTTACGGGGCGACCGACGAGTTTGGCTATAACGTGGTCGAGAACCCGGTGCACGTGCACGATCTGCAGGCGAGCTTGCTTTACGCGCTAGGGATTGAACATGAGAAGCTTACGTTCAAGTACCAGGGCCGGCGCTACCGGTTGACCGATATTCACGGCAATGTGGTGAAAGAGCTCCTCAGTTAGGCTGATTTTGCAAGGCGGCTAACAAAATCAGATCAATTTTTTTGACAGAGAGCGGCTCATCGGTTCTACTAGGGTCGGTTTTAAGATGAAACCCACGAATACAAAATCAATTCGCTGCTCAAAGCAGGTATGCTCCAGCCTGATGGCTGCATGGCATATTTGCTTCCGTGGGACTGGCGACGTGGGACGGGAAACTTAACGGCAAAACCAATAGAATTTCCAGAAAGCCCACGGTCGCCGAAAAGCTTCCGTGGGTTTTTCGTTTTAAGGCCAATCAAGAGAACAACGATAAGAATACGAGAATGAAGTCGAGATTATTAACTGATGTGGATTTCGAGGTCGGGAACGACTTCGAGTTATACCCAACCTTCGAGAGGGCTGAGTTGCATGCTCGGTTCGCCGAACTCAAGGGGAGCCTGGTCGGCGCGTTGCTGGACGATAACGAAACGCTGGCGTTGCAATCGGGCCTCGAATCGGCGGCGAATGAAGCGGCCGCCCTGGCCTGGACGACGGATTATCCGCTCCTGGTGTTTCCGGTGTTGCTCGACGAGTACGCCCGGCGTGAGCGGGTTCGTCAAACCCGGCAGTTGCGAATCCAGGCCAGGAGTCAAAAACTAATGGAATGCGCCGCTGTATGATTTTACGTCGCAACATTCGTTCCCTGGGGGAGCCGGAATCAGCCGCTCGTTAGAGCTGTTGATCCCGGCTCCTCTCTCCTTTGTTATCTCCCATCAGCTGGTGGCTGTGCTCTGAGGTTTTGCGCTGCGGTTGGAAGTCTCACTCGGCGCTGTTGGTTTCGACGGGGTCCCGCGGGCTTCAATAAAGACATCCATCTGCTGGCCGACAAAGATGGGACGACTGGCCCGATCCAATCGATAGATGACCTGGAGCACGCGGGTATCGACTCGTTCGGTGCTGTCGCCTGTCAGCGATTTTTTCGGGATCACCCAGCGTTGCGTGCCTCCGGGCAGGGCGGGGATCTTCCGTGCGGGCGCATCCTGTAAATCCCTGAGCTTCGCGGAAAGGACCGCTTCAACGAGTTTACTGGAATCCAGTAATTCAATTTCGGCGCTCGCCTCATTGTCGGCGGATGGAGCGTGTGTAGGCTTGCGGGCGGGTAAAGTGCCAGCGGGGAGAAATCCGCTGGGGCTCAGGGAAAAGGTCCCCTCGGCTCCGTGTCCAGGGGATTTTTTATTTCTGGCGATTGCGCGAGAACTTAGTTAGCGGTCGTGAGTCCAGCGCGGGCTTTCAGGCGATCAGGTCGTGCACCACTTCGCCGTAAACGTCGGTCAGCCGGATGTCGCGTCCGCCGAAACGGTAAGTGAGCTTGGTATGTTCCAGCCCGAGCAAGTGCAGGATGGTGGCATGGAGGTCGTACATCTCCAGTTGATTCTCCACCGCTTTGTAACCGAAATCGTCCGTAGCACCGTAGGCCAGTCCGCCTCGAATTCCGCCTCCCGCCAGCCAAACGCTGAACCCAAATTCATTGTGGTCGCGTCCGTCGCTTCCTTGAGCGAACGGAGTGCGGCCAAACTCGCCCGCCCAAACGACGAGGGTGTGATCGAGCAACCCCCGCTGTTTCAGATCAGTCAATAGTCCCGCAATCGGTTGGTCAACCGCTCGCGCGTTATCACCGTGGTTTTTGATAAGTCCGCCATGCGCATCCCAGCGCGAGTAGCCGTCCACCATGGGAATGGTCAGTTCGATAAAACGAACGCCTCGTTCCACCAGGCGGCGGGCGATCAGGCATTCGCGCGCGTAGGTGCGCGTGTGTTCGAACGCGGCATCCAGCCCGTAGAGCCTCTTCGTCGCCTCGCTTTCGCCCGAGAGGTCCATCAGGTCCGGGATAGCCACTTGCATGCGGGCCGCCAGTTCGTAATTGGCAATGGCTGATTCCAGAGCATCGGCATGGCCGCAGAGTTCCAGGCCTTCATGGTTGAGTTTGCCGACCAATCGGCGTTTGGCTTCCTGCAGGCTCGCCGATTTTTCGGCGGGCACGACGTTGGCGAGGGGCGTGCCCTTGGCGTGCAGGAGCGAGCCTTGATAAGTCGCCGGCAGGAACCCGCTGCCGAAATTGTCGAGTCCGCCCGAAGGAATCTGTCCCCCGTTGAGCACCACGTAGCCCGGCAGATCTTCGTTCAGGCTCCCGAGCCCGTAAGTCACCCAGGCGCCCAGGCTGGGCCGGCCTTGCAGGCCCAGGCCGCTATGGAGGAAATAGTTGGCGCTCGTGTGCTCGGGAAATTTCGAAGTGAGAGAGCGGACGACGCACAGGTCGTCCGCGCAGCCGGCCACGTGCGGAAACAGGTCGCTCACCCAGAGCCCGCTCTGGCCGTGTTGGGAGAATTTCCACGGCGATTGGAGAACCTGGCCGACATTTTCGAACTGGGTTTTCTCCAGCTTGCCAATGGCCTTGCGGGGATCCTGCCCGTGATACTTGGCCAGCATCGGCTTGTAATCGAAGCTGTCCACCTGGGAAACCGCCCCTTCCATGAAAAGGAAGATCACGCTGGTCGCGCGCGGCTTGAAGTGCGGCGGCTTCGGTTCGAGCGGTGCGCGCGCCCCCGTGCTTGGGCCGCTGGCGGACGACGAACCGCGGGAGCCGAGCAGCGCCGCCAACGCTATCGCGCCGAATCCGTTTGATGCCCGCCGCAACATCTCGCGACGGCTGATGCGCGGGTCGAGGAACAGGGAATGTCTGCGAGGGTTCATCGGACGTAAATGAATTCGTTGGAGTTCAAGAGCGCATGGCATAGTTCGGCCCAGGCGGCGGCCGGCTTTTGCTCGGCGACGAGTTGGCGGATCTCACGAAGGGACTGCTCGCAGGCGGCGATCTCGGCGGCCTCCGGCGGGCGTCCGTAGGCGGACTCAAAGAGCCAGCGGATGCGCGCCGTCGATTCTTCACGAGGGGTTTCGCGGAGCATGCGTTGCGCCCAGACTTCAGCCTGTTGGTGGAACAACGGATCGTTCATCAACGCCAGGGATTGGGCCGGAACATTGGTGACATTGCGGCGGCCCACCGTGCTGAAAGGAGTCGGGGTGTCGAAGGTGAGCATGAACGTGGGTAAAAAGTTCCTGCGCACCGCCAGGTAAACGCTTCGGCGGCCGTCGCCATCCAGCGGGCCGCTTTTGTCGGGCCGGCCGCGTCCCACCAGGAATTCCGTGAGGTGAACCGGTTCGGGCGGGCCGCCGACGGCTGGGCTCAGGCGGCCCGACACCGCCAGCAATTCGTCGCGAATGACTTCGCTTTCGAGCCGGCGCACGTTCATGCGATGGAGCAGGACGTTCGAGGGATCACGCTCTTCGATCTCGGGAGAGGCCGGGAGGCTGCTCATGCGAAACGTCTGGCTGAGCACCAGCCGTTTGACCAGCCGCTTGAGTGACCATTCATCCTGATGAATGAACTGCCAGGCGAGGTGATCCAGGAGCTCGGGATGAGTCGGGCGCTCGCCCAACGCGCCAAAGTTGTCCACCGTGGCCACAATCCCGCGCCCAAACACGTGGTGCCACATCCGGTTGACGAACACACGGGCGACCAGCGGGTTCGCCGGATCAGTGAGTTGTTCCGCGAGTTCCTGGCGGCCGCTCGAAGCGGCACAAGTGATCGGGCGGGCCGCCGCGAAGGCGGCAGGCAGGCTGCGTGGCGCGAGCGGACCGGGTTTGAAAGGCTTCCCGCGAATCAGGACGTTTTCATCGACGCCAGTGCCATCAAAAAGCGCCACCGCGGTGTGCGATTCCCACTGCACTCGGCTGGCAAGGCCGCTTTGGGCCTTCAAGAATCCGGTCGCAGCCTCTGCGAGCCCGCTGCTTTCGGCTCCGCGAAGGAGCCGAGGATTTTGCACCAGCCAATCTGCGAGCAGGGCATTCTCGGGGCTCACGCGACCATTGGAGAGCTGCCCGGCAGCCATCTCCACTGCTTTCTGAAACTCCATGGCCAGCGCGTCACGTGACGCCGACTTTGACGGTTGGTAGTGGAGAGCGGGCATCCACGACGGCGTTTCCGGCGATTCCACTGCCATGAGAATTTCCAATTCACCGGGGCCGTCCGGGCCGAACTCAATATGGGCGCGATGGCCTGCGTAGGCGCTTAGATCGTGGGTGACCCAGCGCACTTCCCGGCCGGTATCGAAGGCTTTCAGGAGAATCGCATGGAGGGGCCCCTCGTTCATCAGGTGGGAATCGACGCTGGCGTAGACCTTGGCTTTGCCGCGAAGGAGGTAGTGAAGTTTGCCGCTTTCCAATGTGACCGTTGGGGTCCGGATCATTTGCCCCGCGCGAGCCGTGGCGGCAAGCCGCCCGGAATCATCCTCGTTGCCGCTCGCGTTTTTCAGGCGATTCCAAAAGAGATCCCGCCGCGCCGCGCCGTAGGGCATCACCCGGGCGATCGGGTGCGCAGGATCGTTCCCCAGGATGAGGTCACCTGCTTCAGCCGGTCCGGACCCGAACCCGGGACCATCGGCTTTCCATGGTTGGCGGTCCGGTCTCGTGAAATCAGCGACGATGCGGCCATTGGGTGGAAGCGCGGCCCGCTCATTGGCCAGATTCGTTGGGGCCGGAAGCTCCAGCAGTTGGCGGGCCAGAAGGTGGATCGGACTGGACGCGTTGGTTGAAGCCGCACGCAAGTGCTCGAGCCAAAGGCGGGCACTGTCCATTGAGGGCAAGCGATTTCCCGCGTTCGTGCCGTCGGCCGCTGCGAGAGCGCCCGCTTGCTGGAGGGTTTCAGCGATCTTCCCGATGCCGGCTTGATCCGCCGCTACCGTGGCGCGAGCGAGGCGAGGCGCGAATTCGTTTCTGAGCCGGCACAATTCTGCAGCAATCTCGCGATTGTTTTGCTCCGCCTCGAATCGGACCTGGCGAAAACTGGAGCTCAGCAGGAATCCGCTCAGAGCGTAGTAGTCCTGCGCCCGGATCGCGTCGAATTTATGGTCGTGGCAACGGGCGCAGGAGACGGTCAGGCCGAGAAAGGTTTTACTGAACACGTCGACTTTGTTATCGAGCCGTTCGCATTCGTCGCCGCGAATATCCACGGGCGAATGATTTTCTTCGCCTAAAAAAGGCCAGCCGGTCGCCAGGACGGATTCGTTAATGGTGGTGCCGGGCCGAAGGCGCGGGTGGGGCAGGAGATCTCCCGCGATATGTTCGGAGACGAATTGATTGTAGGGGACGTCTTCGTTGAAAGCCCGGATGAGGTAATCGCGATACTGCCAGGCGTTGGCAATCGGGTAATCGCTCTCATGGCCGCGCGACTCCGCGTAGCGCATCAGGTCCATCCAGTGGCGCGCCCAGCGTTCTCCGAAGTGTGGCGAGGCGAGGAGTTCGTCCACAACCCTTTCCCGATTGCCCGCGCCGGGATCGGCGAGGAACGAGCGGATGTCGGCTGGGGAGGGCGGCAGCCCCGTGATCACGAAATAAACGCGCCGCAACCACGAGCGTTCATCGACAGGCGGGGCCGGACGGAGTCCGTTCGCTTCCAGTTTGGCCAGGATGAAGTAATCTTCCGGGCTGATTGGCCAATCGGAATTTTGGACCGCAGGCGTCTTCTGCGCGTGTGGCGTCTCCCAGAGCCAGGGTTGTTTCCTCTTCCGCGCCTCAAGGTCGAACACCTCCTTTTTCGCGACGGTCCCGGAGGCCGCGGGCCATTCGGCGCCTTCGCGAATCCATCGTTCAAAATCGGCGATTACGCCGTCCGGCAATTTGGGCTTTTTGGGCGGCATCGCCAGGTCTGGATCCTGGTGAGAGAGGGCTTTCAGCAGCAGGCTCTTCTCCGGTTGCCCCGGAACAACCGCCGGTCCCGTTTCCCCGCCAGTCAGAAGTTCCTGGCGTCCGTCAACGCGCAAGCCGCCCTTCAGCTTTTTCGCGGAAGCGCTGTGGCAATCGTAGCACTGCTCCGCAAGCACGGGCCGAATTTTCGCTTCGAAAAATTCCGGGTTCGCTGGCGCGGCGATCGATTGCAGGCAGGCGATGAGCGCGCTTAAAGGCGCGCACCAGCGGAGCGGGCTAGATCGGTTCGTCATGCGTGGCTTTGACACTGTAAGACAACCACTTCGACGGCGTCGACCCCAAATCTAATCGCTCCGTCGCCGAGCGCGGTCAAGATTCCTAATCGGCAAAGCGCCAGTTCGCCTTGTAATTGGCCGGCAGCGTTTCACCGCGCAGGCGGGCCCGGACCAATTCGATCGGCATGCAACCGCCTTGCAGGATGCGGTCATGGAAAGCGCGATCGGTCATTTGGCCTTTCGCGACGAGTTCGGCATGGAGCGCGCGGAGTTGGAGAGCTCCCAGCATGTAGCCCGCCTGGTAGAGAGGAGAGTAATCGCCGTTGAACGAGCGGCGCACTTCGCCCGTGGCGGTCTGGCGGTCGTGCCCGACGCGTTCGACCAGGAAATCAATGCACTGCTGTGGCGTCCATTTGCCCAAGTGGAAATTGAGGGAGAAGATGATTCGGGCGCAGCGGTGCGAGCGCCAGAAAAGGGCGCCGGCGCGGTCGAGGGGATCTTTCGAGGTATAACCCCGGGCGTAGAGCTGGAATTCCCACCAGAGCGCCCAGCCTTCCATCCAGAAGGGGGTGCTGAACACGCCCCGGTGTGGCTGGTAGCGCGCCATCATGAAATCCTGGAGGCTGTGGCCTGGGATGAGTTCGTGGAAAACGGTGGCTTTGCTCATATGCACGTTGTTGCCTCGCAGACTGGCCAGCTTTTCCTCGTGTGACATTTCCGCGGCCGGGAACGAGACGATGATCGATTCCCCGCCGAGAAAGAACGGGTTCACCTTTTGCTCGGCCGGTGTCATCATTCTCATGCGCCAGGTATCCGCCGCGAGCGCTGGCACGGTGATCAGCTCGTTCTTTTCGAGATAATCGGTGACCTCGCGGGCCAGGTCCCGCACCAGTTCCGGCTGGCGGCCTGGCGGGACGTAGTCATTCTTCGCCTTTTCGAGCGCTGCCTTCCAATCGCCACCCAGGCCCAGTTCTTGCGCGGTCCGCCGCCACTCGGCGTCGCACCAGGCGAATTCGCGATTGGCGATTTCGATCAATTCTTCCGGCGTGTAGGCGACAAACTCGCGCTCGAGTTCCTCCATCAGCCCTTCGCGCCCGATCGGGTCTCCGACGATTGGCTCGTCTTCATCCGGCTTGGCTCCGACGATCTTTTCCCGCAGCAGTTTCTTCTGATTGCGCAGCGCTTCAGCCAGTTTCGCGTGCGGTTCCTTCACCCACCAGCTGAAGGCCGGATCATAGCCGTCAGAGAACTTGAACCAATTCTCGAGCGTGCCGATGAGTTCGTCCACGCGGTTGGCGGCGCGCAGCGCGGCGATTTTACTGGGCCGCAAGGGCGCCACGCCGGACGGGGGCTCTTTCTCCAGTCCGGCTTCCAGCGCTTTCCGCGCTTCCAGGAGCCGGCGCTGTCCGGCATCCAGCTGGGAGGCGACTGCTTTGGGATCGATCGCCTCCAGCAAGCGCCGCCTTTCTTGCAGGTCAGCGATCGTTTCGATCACCGGCAGGAGCGGCTCGATTTCGTCGAGGCGCGCCCTGTTCCGCTTCTGCAGCCGCAGTTGATGGGTGAGTTCGCTCTGCAGCAGCACAGCGTCGATTCGTCCTTCAACGCCGAGCCGATCCATGGAAAGCCCGCTCAACCGCTTCAGCCACGTCTCGTAGAAGGAGGTCAAAGCGTGGTCCGACGCCTTCGAGGATCGTCCGCCGACGAACCGCTGCAGCCGCTCGCGATCTTCATTGTAGCGCTCGACCAGTTCTCGGAGCTCGCTGGAGGCAGGGGTCGCCAGCACCGTCGCGTCCGGTACATAGGCGGCGATGTCGCGGGTCGCGAAGGTTTGAGCGGCGAACGTGGGCGCGCCGAGAACGCCGAAGGCAAGCAGAGCTGGCCTGAGAATTTTCATCATAGATACGGGCAATTTCCCGTTCGGTTGATTGTGAAACGGCAGCGCAATTTCACAAGAAATGACTTTGCGCGGTTAGGACAGGCCATCGGCGGCCGGCCACTTCAGATTCAGCTCTGCCGGGTCTTGGATCTGTGGCGGCGCGGTCGCGATATCTCATCAGGGATTGATCAGCAGTTGGCCGCCGTTGATTGAGTTGGTTGTGCCGGTGTTTGTGAACGGGTTTCCGCGGACGGTGATCACCCCTCCGGCCGTATCAGCGATAATGCTCCCGGAATTCGTAACCGGCACGCGATCGCCGACCGATCCGGTCAGGCCGTGAATCTTCACATTAGGGCCGATGGTGAAGGATGCGTTGGGCGTGAGGTAGCTGTAGTTGCCACCTGCAAATACAACCTCGCCCGCGCCGCCGAGCGTCTGCGCCCCGTCGAAGTTGATCCCGGTATAGGCGCCCGCCGAGGTGAGGCTCAGCTTTCCATTTACCGTCAGGCCGTTGACTACTCGGATGTTGTCGCCGTCCAGCATAGCAAAACCTCCCTGCAGGGTGACGCCATCGAGCGTGCCGTTGCGCAAGCGCAGGCTGCCGCCGTTGGTGTTGACCAAGCCGCCCTGGATTGTGCCGCCGTCGAGCACCCAATTGCCAAAAGAGCTGGTGAGAGCCAGGACCTGGTTGGTGTTGATGAGCAAACCTTGCAGGCTGATCGTTCCGGCGTTTTGGATCGCGCCGAGCGCGGCGCTATTGAGCGTGCCCGCCAGGATCAGGGTGCTTTGCGTGCTTTTGAACAAACCCGCGTTGGTCCATTCGCCCCCGAGGTAGACCGTGCCGCCGTTGCGGGACTCGATGGTCCCCTGATTGAGCAGCG
>CAZMKE010000005.1:0-341718 GCA_964566945.1 uncultured Verrucomicrobiota bacterium
CCGTCAGTATTTTCAAACCGGCGCTTTTCCACCATTTTCACGCCGCCGCTAACACTCAAGTCCGTTTGCTCAAGAAAGAGCGCCGCGTAGCGGTTCGCTCCCGAAAAATAACCCTGATACGACCCGGCGTAGCGGATCTCGACATGGTGAACTCTCGAACCCGAAGCCGCGGCGCCGCCAAAGTAGAGTCCCCGCCAGCTCGCCGGAGCCGGGTTGTCCGCCAGCGGCGAAAATACGATAGGCGCATCGGCCGTCCCATTGAGCAACAGGCTCCCGTTCACATAAACGCCAACGCCGGCCAGGCGAAATTGCACTCCAGCCGCCACGTTAACCACCGCTCCCGCTCCAACGCCCAGATTATCCGTCACAACATACGGGAATGCTTCCCCCGGCTTCGAGAGGCTGCCTGACACGGTGATAGTCCCGCCGGCCAGATGAACTCCCGGCTGCCCGTTCCGGAGCGAGACATTATTGGCCGTGACCGGAAAGCAATCGAGCGTGCTGAAATTGATCGGATAGCCGCCGCAGTCCGCGAAAGTCGACCCAACAATCGCCGCCCGCGAGGAGTAGAGATCGAGCCCCGCGGACTGGGCATTGTGGACGACCACGTTCGTAAAGGTCGGCGAACAACTTTCCACATAAAACGCCGTGTAGCGATTCTGTCCATTGATGTAGCCAAGATAACTGCCGGCATAGGCGACATCGAGATTGTTAAAGAAGGAAGCGCCGGACGAAGGCGACAGGTAGATCCCCTTCCAGTCGCCCGCCGCAGGACTGCTGCCGTTGCCATCCCCGTTGCTGTCCCCGGCCAAGGCGTCGTCCTTCGCCGACGAAATGCGAATCTGCCCCTCCGCCCCATTGGCCAGGAGAGTTCCGTTCACGTAGAGCCCCGAGCCTGCGAACTTGACCGCCGAGCCATGTTCGATTTCCAAAGTCACGCCGGAGGCCACCGTCACATCGCGAGTGATCACGTAGGGAGCATTGGCTGACCAATTCTTCCACACGCCGGAGGCGCCGAGCGTTCCACCGACATTCTCGACGCCCTGATAGAAATTCTGATCAAACACCACTTCGCTCGGAGTGACGATGCTGGAGGCGTCCATGCCCACGGTGTAACGGCCGGCTTCGCCATTCTTCTCCAGCCTGGCCCGCGCAATGACCGGCCAGCTCTGATTCCGCGCCAGCAAAGCGTAGCCCCGATTCCGCTGAAAAACAGCATCCTGCACAGTCGGACTCGATCCCCAGCATTCGAGGCCTTGTCCAGAACTATCCCGCACGGTCAGATGATCGAAAGCCACGGGCGCGGCTTCGACGTAAATCGCCGTGTAGCGATTCTCCCCGTTGATGTAGCCCAGATAGGTGCCGGCATACGACAACTCGCAGTAACTCAAGCGCGAGCCCTGCGAGGCCGGGCCAAAATAGAGGCCCTTCCAGTTCCCGGCGGCCGGACTATCCTGGGCGGAAGTAAACAGGATCGGTTGAGCCAAAGTTCCAAGCGCCTGCAGTCTGCCGTAAACGAGAATGCGGACGCCCGAACCCTTGATGACGCAACCCGGGTCGATCTGCCAGGCGGAGCCTTCGGCCAATCCCAGGTCGCCGTCCAAAACATAGGCCAATTCCGTTCCAGGATAGTTCCAGCGGGAAGTTCCCGACATCGTTCCGCCCGGCACCAGAATGCCATGGACGCCCGAGCCTTCCGCGGAATTGCCGCTTAACAGAGGAAAGGCGTTCAAGTTGTCAAAGATGACCGGGTAGCCCGCCATGTTCGAAAAGTGAACGGAGTCCAGTCGAGCCGTGGAGCTGAAAAGCTCGATTCCATGGCGCCCGCTTTCGCTGACCTGCCCATTCACAAATGAGGGCGAGCAACTATCGACGTACACACTGGCGTAGCGGTTCGCCCCATTGATGTAGCCTTGGTAAGCTCCGGCGTAACGCACCTTAAAATTGCGGAATGAGGAGGCCCCCGAGTTGGGCGACAGATAAATGCCGCTCCAGTCGTTCCCAACCGGGGTCGACCCGGCTCCATCGCCATTGGAGTCGCCTCCGAGATTGTCGTCCCGGTAAGAGGTAAAGGAGATCGGCTCTCCATCACTTTCGGCCAGCAGCACACCGTTGCAGACCAAGGCGGAGCCCTGCAGCTTCACCACCGTCCCCGGCTCGATCTGCAAGGTCACGCCACCGGCGATCGTCGTTGTGTCGGTCACCACATAGGGAGCGGCCGCGTGCCAGCGTTTCCAGACGCCGGACGAAGCGACAGTTCCGCCCAAGACCCGGACGCCCGAGTAGGCATTGTTCAAGAAGCTCGCGCCTGTAGGACTGATCACAGAATTGGCCTCCTGAGCCACGGCATAATCCCCGGCCGCGCCGTTCTGTTCGAACGACGGCCGATCCAGGACTGGCCGGCTCTGCGCACGCGCCAGGAAGGCGAACGAACGGCACCGCAGGAACGAGCAATCCGCAAAAGCGCCAGTGGATTCGAAACATTCAACCCCGACGTTGCTGCTATACTGGATCGCCACATGCGAAAAGGAAGGACTGCACCCGTCGAGCAGCACTGAGGCGTAGCGGTTCGCGCCGCGGATATAGCCCATATACGCGCCGGCATGTTGGATTTCGCAGTAGACAAGCTTCGAATCGCCGGCGTCGGCGCCGAAGTAGAGGCCTCTCCATTGGTCGCCGTCCACCGACGGGGTTTGCGCCGCGAAGCGGATATGCGCGCTCGCGGAACCATTCGCCCTCAACGTGCCCTCCACTTTTACACCGCTCCCCTGGGAGAGGCAGGCCACGCCTGGATCGAGGGTCCACGAAGAGTGCTCGGCCAGAGTCAGCCAATCGGTGAGGTAGTAAGCAAGATCCGTCCCCGGATTGTTCCAAACGATCGTCCCGGCCATGGTTCCGCCGGGGACTCCAATGCCATGAATGCCCGTTCCCTGGTGCGCGTTGTTACCCATCGCCGGAAAGCGTTCCAGGCTGGCGAATGCGATGGGATAGTTGTTGCCTCCGACATCGGTGAACTGATTCCCGGTGATCGTCGCCGCGGAAGAAATCAGCAGAATCCCGTGTCCGTCGATATTCCTGATTTGATTCCCAGTCAACCGCGGAGACGATTGATTCACAAGAATGGCCGCGTAGCGGTTCGCCCCTTCAATATACCCCATGTAACTGCCGCTGCCTTCCAATTGGCAGTTCTCGATCACGCAGTTTGTCGAGCCAGGCGCAAGATAGATTCCGGCCCAGCGCCCGTCGGCATTCCTCAGGAACGAAGCTCCGCTGGCATTGACGCTGCCCTCCACGCGCAGGAGACAACCGGCGTTGAACTGCACGACCGTCCCGCCCGCAATATCGAGCCGCTCCCCAGTGGGAATGGTGACTGCGCTTTCCACAACGTAAGGGCCGTTCTCGGGCCGCCAAGCCTCCGAGCCGAGTGTAACGCTGATGACAGCGCCCCCCTGCCCTCGCCGGTTCACGTAGGTGGCCGCGTTCAGACTCGCGGCGCTGAACAGGACTACGAGAAGGAGCGAGCCAAGATTCCGTGGAGAGGGGGCAAGGTGGGAGGGCCTGATGGTTTTCATACTGAAAAGCGCGCCCACGACGCCGTGCCGCAGGGCACAATGCCAATTTCGGCCCTCGAATTCCCGACCGCTGCCCCTGACTTGATAAATCTGCGCCTTTTCTTGCCCTCAGTCGAACGCACTTGGCGATCCGAGATGATCTCCACCGGCCTTGGAAACGGCGCGTTCGACACTCTGCCTGGCTTTGGGCATTTTGATTGAGTGCGTTTTGATATTGTCAGTTCTATCGCGCCGCCCTCTGTGCAGTTATGATCGATCACGCCAGCCCAGATGCCAGCGAAGCTCGCGGCACGCTCGTGCTGCAAGCCCGCTCGGTTTCGAAGTCCTACGGAGACCGCCCGGTGCTCCGCGACATTTCCTTCGAACTGCGAGCGGGGGAGCGCCTGGCTCTGACCGGCCCGTCCGGCAGCGGCAAAACCACTCTGCTGAACTGCCTGGGCGGCGTCGACCGCCCGGACCGCGGCTCGATTCTCCTGCACGGCGAAGCGTTGGAGCAACTTTCCAGTGACGCGTTGGCGCGCGTCCGCCGCCGACGCATTGGAACGGTGTTTCAATTCTTCCACTTGCTCCCCACTCTCACCGCCTTCGAGAATGTCGAATTCCCCCTGCAGTTGATCGGAGTCCCTGCCAGTGAGCGCCGCCAACGGGTGAATGCCTTGCTGGACCGGATCAAACTGGCGGCGCGCGCGCAGGCATTCCCGAGCCAATTATCCGGGGGCGAAATGCAGCGCGTGGCAATTGCCCGGGCGCTGGTGCACCAACCGGACCTCATCCTGGCCGATGAGCCCACCGGAAATCTTGATTCGGCCAATGGCGAGAACATTCTCGCGTTGTTGCGAGATCTCACCGAGGAAACCCAAACCGCTCTGGTGCTCGTGACTCACAGCGAAGAGGCGGCCCGGATTTGCCACCGGGTCATCCACCTGCGCGACGGGGCGATCGTCTCGGACTCTCCGGCGCGACGTCTCCCATGATGTTCATGGATCACGAAATCAAGGGATTGCCCCTCTTGCTGCTGCGCAAGTTCACCCTGCGGCATTGGCAGGCTGCTCCGCGGCAATCGTCACTGCTCGTCCTGATCCTGGCGCTGGGCATCGGCGTTTTCTTTTCCATCCGGCTGGCCAACCGGGCGGCGGTGGCGAGCTTCCAGAATTTCACCGATTTGATCACGCAGGAGAGCGATTGGCTGATCCAGGCTCCCGCCGGCCGTCTCCCGGAGGCACTCCTGATTGAACTGAGGGAACGATTGGGGTCTGAAGCTGTGTCGATCATTCCTGTATTTGAGACAACAGCTGCGCTGCCGGCGACCGATCCGAACGAGCCGGTGGGCTCTCGGGAAACATTTCAGCTGCTCGGCGTGGATTTGATCGCCGTCCGAAATCTCGCCACGGCTCGAACCAGCGAGCCAGCGTGGTTCGGCCAGTCACGCGAAGCCCGGCAAAGCGAGACCGGATCAACCCATTTCTGGGAAAGTTTCCGGAACCCTCGGGCGGTTTTCATCAGCCAGGCGCTGGCCGATCGTGAACACCTGCGCGTGAACGGCCCTTTGCGCCTGGTGATCAATGATCAGGCCGTCAGCCTGGAGGTGGCCGGGATTATTCCGCTCCAGCGCGAACGTCCCCAAGCGCCGCCTACCCTGTTGATCATGGACCTGCCCGCAGTCCAGGCGCTGGCCGGGCGCAAGGGTTTCCTGAGCCGGATCGAGTTCATCGTCGAAGCCGGCGCCTCGGTGGCGGAGCGACGAGCCGCTCTCAGGCAGAAACTGGAGGAGTGGAGCGGTGGCCGCTGGGTCGTGTCATCACCCGTGGACCGGCGTGAAAGCGCGGCCACGATGACCCGGGCCTTCCGGCTGAACCTCACGATTCTGTCCCTCATCGCCTTGCTCGTCGGCCTTTACCTGATCTTCCAGGCGCTTGATGGCGCGGTGGTCCGGCGGCGGGAAGAGGTCGGCATTTTGCGCTCGCTCGGCGTGGCCGAAGGCTGGGTGCAGCGGGCCTGGCTGCTGGAGGCGGCTTTTCTGGGATTGGCGGGCGGCATCCTGGGCGTCGTTCTTGGATGGCTGGGGGCGCAGTTTTCCGTGCGCTTGGTCGGACGCACCGTCAATGCGCTCTACTATTCAACCAGCGTGCAGCACGCGCGCCTGGACGCCTCTGAAATTGCCGCCGCCATCTTGCTGGCTCTCGCCGCGAGCCTCCTGGCTGGCTGGCTCCCCGCGCGCACTGCGGCGCGAACGCCGCCAGCGCAGGTCCTTTTGAGGCACAACCTGCCGGCGGCCGGGCCCGGTTTCTGGAGCAAGGAGTGGCTCGGCTGCGTCTTTGTCCTCGTCGGCTTTATTCTGGAACAAGCCCCTCCGGTGCGATGTGCGGGCGGAGTAAGATTCCCGGCAGCGGGCTATCTGGCCGCCTTATGCTGGATTTTCGGCGGCGGCATTCTGGGAGGATGGACCCTGCGAAAAACGGGGGAGGCATTGCGGCCGATCGGCAGCGCCCTCGCGGTGGTGCGAATCGCCGCCGGCCATCTGGCGAAGCCCTCGGGCCGACATCGGCTGGCGGTAGCCGGCCTGATCTGCGCCATGGCCATGACTTCGGGCATGGCGATCCTGGTGGCCAGCTTTGACGGAACGATGCGCGGATGGATCGAGCGCACCTTCCTGGCCGACCTGTACCTGGCGAGCAGCGGCGCTCAAAGCGCTTCTTCTGAAAACCGAATTTCCGCGGACACCTGGAAGCAAATCACGGCGGACCCAGCAGTGGAAGCTGTGAACGTGATTCAAGCCCGGGAAATCCAGCTGGCCTCCGGAAAAACGGTCTTGTCCGGCGCTGACCTGAGCGTGATGCAGCAGCGAATGCGGCTTGCCTGGATGCAATCGCCGCTCTCCTCCGACATATTCTCACCCGAACAGAACTCGGGCCTGGCGCTGGTCAGTGAAAGCTTTACGGAGCGGTTTCGCCTGCGACGCGGGGACCGGATCGCCATTCCGACGGCCCGCGGTGAAAAATCGGTGCTCATCGCCGGTGTTTTCTCTGACTACGGGAATGAGCGCGGCTCAATCCTGATCGATCGGCGGCACTTCGCCGAATGGCTGCAGGACGACCAGGCTTCTGCTCTCGCGGTTTGGCTTAGGGCAGGCATATCCGCTGAGAGCGTCCGGACCGAATGGCTCACGCGCCATCCGGCCTTGCGGATTTTCAGCAACGCGCGGCTGCGTTCGGAAATCTTGCGGGTGTTCCGCCAGACCTTCGCCATCACCTACGCGCTCGAAGTGGTCGGAGTTCTGGTGGCTGTGATCGGCCTGGGGCTTACCCTCGGCAGCGTCCTGTTGGAACGGCGAGCCGAATTAACCACGTTGCGCGCGCTCGGGTTGAGCCGGACGGAGATCGCGCAAGCCACCGCTTGCGAAGGGGCGGCTCTGGCACTGGCGGGAGTGGCCGTCGGAACGATCGTCAGCCTGGCGCTCGGCCGGATGCTGATCTACGTCATCAACAAACAGACCTTCGGCTGGACGCTGGGCTTTCATTTGCCCTGGCTGCAAATGGCAGCGCTGGCCCTCCTCGTAACCGGGATGGGCGCAAGCGTGGCCTACGGCGTGGGCCGCTGGGGTGCCTGTTTGCCCGCGGATCAGGAAGAATGAGCATGCGGGACTTTATGCAAAATTTACTGGGCGCGTTCCTCGCTGCGCTGGCTTGCCTCCGCACGATTGCCCCGGTCCAAGGGGCCGAAGACTACGCACCACCTCCATTAACCGGCGATGGTTTCGCCGTGCCCCAGCCGGGACGACGATTGGAGTTTCCAGCGGATCATGGGAGCCATCCGGAATTCAAAGTCGAGTGGTGGTACGTGACCGGCCACCTGTTCGACGACGGGGAACGCCATTTTGGCTTTCAAGCGACCTTCTTCCGCTTTGCCGGACCGAAAAACACCCACTCTACGCAGATCACCAACAGCTCTCCGTTATTTGAGCATGGCGAACTGCACCTGGCGCACATGGCGCTGCTGGATGCTAAGAATCAAAAGTTCATTCACCAAGAACACCTCAATCGAACGGGCTGGGATGCCGCCGCCAGCACCAACACCCTGGCGGTGCGCAACGGCAACTGGTCCCTGCGCTTGGCGGACGAATCGGCAACCCGCCAGGTTCTGACGCTTCACGGGTCTGTTCGCGGTGACGCCGCATTCGCGCTCGAACTCCGCCCGGCGAAGCCACTGGTCGTTTTCGGAACCAATGGTGTTTCACGGAAGGGCGCGGACCCCACGGCCGCCAGTTACTACCTTACTTTTCCCCGCCTGCAGGCCGCCGGGCATCTGACCGTGAACGGAGAGGAAAGGCCCGTGCACGGAGAAGCCTGGATGGACCATGAAATCAGCAGCAGCCAGCTTGGCCTCGACCAGGCCGGCTGGGATTGGGCCAGCCTCCAACTCAAGGATGGACGCGAAATCATGACCTACCGGATGCGGCGCAAGGATGGCGGCACCGATCCGTTCTCGACGCTGGCCTGGATCGATCGCTCGGGAAAAGTCACCCACCGAGCGAGCACGGAATTCACGTGGACGCCCCGGCGCACCTGGAAAAGCAAGTCCACCGGCGCCGTTTATCCGATCGCCGGCCAATTGCGCACGATCGATCCGGAAAACGGACGGCCCGCCACCTTCTCGCTCGAACCCCTTTGCCCCGCTCAGGAGATCAACGACCCGCTGGGCGGGGTCGCCTACTGGGAAGGGGCCTGCCGGGTCACGGACGAAGCTGGTCGCGAACTCGGCTCCGCCTATGTGGAGTTAACCGGCTATGCGGGGAGCCTGCCCGACCGGCTTCAGTAGCGATCACCGGAGACGCAAACAGGCGCTACTGCGGCTTTTGCCCAGCCAGGACCGATTCGATTGCCTGCTCCAACCCGCCCATCGGATGCCCGTCCCACACCACCTTGCCGCTTTTATCAACGACGAACGCGGTTGGGATTCCGTCATGCCGGAAAGCCTCCATGTACGGTCCGAAGGTCTGCCGATCGTCATCACAGGCCACCAGGTAATTCATCCGTTCTCCCATCTTCGCCACGAACGGCTTCACAGTGGCCGGGGCCTCGTCGCTGATCCCGATGAAAACGACTCCCTTGTCCTTGAAGCGCTTTTGCAACTCGGTGAGGTGAGGAATGCTCACGCGGCATGGCGGACACCAGGTGGCCCAGAACTCCACCACGTAAATATTCTTCCCGTCGAGCGGATCGGCCGGCCCGCCTTTCACCCATTCCTTGATCTTGAGCGGCGCGGCCGCATCGCCCCGTTTGGCTTGCGCCGGCGCCGCCAGCACAATCTCCTCACGCGCGATCTCGAACGACTGCGTGCGTTTGTCCTGGGGATTCAACAACTCCAATTTGACCTTGGACCCGACCGGCCCCCGTATCAGGGCCACCACCTCGGTCATTTTCTTTCCGGCCACGTCCGAGTCGCCTACCTTGCGCAGCACCCAGCCGGCCTTGAGCCCCGCTTTCTCGGCTGGCCCGGCAGGAATCACCTTCGCAATCTTCAGTTCACCGGTCTGGCCATCCGCGGACAGGCTGACGCCAATCCCCACGATCTTCCCTTGCGCCATCGCGGTTGTCGCCAGCCAGGCGTTGAAAAGCACAACCAGTAGAATTCTCATAAACTGGATTCAACTTGAGGCCGGACGGGCTCGCCGACAAGTGCTCGCAGTCATCTATTCAATTCCCGCTCCGGCAGCCAATCCGGGAGGTTCTCGGCCACCTCGCTGGCCGTGGCAAAACCTTGCAAAGCTGAAACCACTGCCGGCCAGGCATCCGCGAACCGGCCCGCGACGTCGGATTCGCCCGGAAGGGACAGGGTAAAAGCGAGCCGCTCCACGGGAGGGCAGAACTCCGTTCGGATCCCAGGCTTGTTTCCGCGCGGATCAATCCGATACCAACCGTGGCCCTGAAGAAATACGGCCACCAGGCCATGCAGACAGAAGCGGCTGGCCGCCGAGTCGAAGGCCAGCCGCTGATAGCATAACGCGGCCGGGATGCCGCGGGCTCGTAGCAAGGCCGCCAACAGATGGCTTTTGGCGTAACAGAATCCGACGCGCGCCCGCAAAACATCCGAGGCTGCGCAGGTGACAATCGGGCTTCCACAATCCGAACTATGCCGGACTTCGTCGCGCACCCACGCAAACAGCCGTCGGGCTATCTCCTCATCGTCCGGAGCGCCTGCAGCCAGTTCCGCCGCCAGGGCGGCGACCGCCTGGTTCCCGGAATCGATGACGGGGGTAGGAGAAAGGAATTCCGTCATCGCTCCCGGCCGTTGTTCAGGCAATCAACTCGTGGAGGACTTGACCGTGCACGTCGGTCAGACGCCGGTCGATGCCGTTATTCCGGAACGTCAGCTTCTCGTGATTGATCCCGAGGAGGTGCAGAATGGTAGCGTGGATGTCGTAGACCTGGGAGGAGTGATTGGGATCGGCCGGCTTGTAGCCCCATTCATCGCTTGGCCCATAGGAAACCCCGCCTTTAATGCCGCCGCCCGCCAGCCAGTTGGTAAATACGAACGGATTATGGTCCCGCCCCTTGCCGCCCTGAGCGCACGGCATCCGCCCAAACTCGGTCGTCCAAAGGATGATCGTGTCATCCAGCAAGCCGCGCGACTTGAGGTCCTGGATGAACGCCGCCGTGGGCTTGGCCATGCCCAGGGCCAGCGGTTCATGGTCGCGGGCGATATCCTCGTGCGAATCCCAATTACGGCGCGGAAATCCATTATCGTTCCCAGACCAGATCTGCACGAAGCGGACGCCCCGCTCCAAAAGCCGGCGCGCGACCAGGCATTTCCGCCCAAAATAATCGGCTTCTTCCCGGGTGTTGATTTCCTTCGGCCAGTTCTTCGTGCTCTGGTCGATGCCGTAGGCATCGAGGATGTATTGCGGCTCCCGGGAAATATCGAGGGCCTCGGGCGCGGCGAGTTGCAAGCGCGCCGCCAGTTCGTAGCTGCGAATGCGCGCCTCCAAACGAGCGTCTCCCTCGCGCGTGGCCGAGTATTGCCGGTTCATGCGGGCAAGCAGGGCCTGCGTGTCGGCCTCACTGGCCCGGGTGACAAACTCGCCCTTCTTCGTTGGAAAGAGATCGGCAATGGGAGTTTCCCGGCCTGGAAAAATGATGGTCCCCGAGTGTTGGGGAGGCAAAAAGGCGGAATCCCAATTTTTGGGCCCATTCGAGGCATAGCCGCGATGGTCGGGCAGCACCACAAAGGTGGGAAGATTCTCGTTCATGCTCCCGAGGCCATAGCTCACCCAGGCCCCCATCCCGGGAAAGCCGGGCAATTGAAAGCCCGTGGCCTGGAGGTAAGTCGCCTGGCTGTGCACGCCGGTCTTGCCAACCAGATTGTGAACAAACGCCATTTCATCCGCCACCGAACCGAGCGGGGCCACAATGTCGTTCAACCATTTCCCGCAGGCGCCATACTGCTTCCACCCCCAAGGCGAGGCGAACACCGATCCGGGCTCGCTCTGGAACAACTCGACCTTTTCACCGACATCCCACTTCTCGCCGTTGCGCTTTTGCAGGAGCGGCTTGTAGTCGAACATATCGACGTGGCTGGCCGCCCCGGCCATGAACAGCTGGACGACCCGCTTCGCTTTGGGGGCGAACTGGAGGCGTCCGGTGAAAACGCCGCCGGCCTCCGACGTCGTGGCGAGGCTCTTCTGCTCGCCGAGCAGAGCCGAGAGCGCAATCCCGCCCAGGCCGCCGCCCGATCGCCAGAGAAATTCGCGGCGCGTGAGCGGAGCATTCGTGCTGCGCAACCGATGATAAGGTGAGATGGAAGCAGCCACAGTTAGTCCACAAAGTTGAATTCGTTCAGGTTGAACAGCAGGCGGCACGCATTCGCCAGGCCATTTTTTCGCCGGTAATCGCACAGATCAGCCAACTCCCCGGCGGACGGAGCCCGGCTGAGCGCCAGCGAAAAAGCCCGCCGCACCTGGGCGGTCTCCTGGGTCTCCCGCGCCTCGACCGTTTGAGCAAAAGACTCGGCGAGCGCCAGCATAAAGCCATTATTGAGGAGGGCGAGCGCCTGGAGCGGAGAAACGCTCTCGTTGCGCCGCGCGACCAGCATTGACGGATCGGCACAGTCCAGCGTGGTCATGAACGGCTGCTGCTGCGAGCGCACAATAAACCGGTAGATGGACCGCCGGCGCGCCCGCACGTCGGTGGGATCGAACTTCTCGTATTCGTAATGCGGCGAGTGTTCCGGCTTCTCGACCACGAAGTCTTGAAAGCCGGGCCCATACATGCGCGGATCGAGTTGGCCGCTCACAAACAACACCGAGTCTCTCACGGCCTCTGCTTCCAGCTTGCGGCGGTTGGCGCGCCAGAGCAGCCGGTTCTCCGAATCCATTTCGGCCGCTCCCGCGGTTTCCGGAATCACCGACGAAATTTGCCGGTAGGTGGCGCTCAGGAGGATGAGCTTGTGCAGCTGTTTGATCGATTGCCCGCCATCGCGAAACTCCGCGGCCAGCCAATCGAGCAATTCTGGGTGCGACGGCAGCTCACCCATGCGACCAAAGTCGTTGGGCGTGCCCACCAACCCGCGGCCAAAATGGTATTGCCAGACCCGGTTGACGATGCTGCGCCAGGTGAGCGGATTCCGTCGATCGGTGAGCCAGAGCGCCAGCGCTTTCCGCCGCTCCCCTTCGGGGGCATCCGCCGCCAGATCGAAATCGGACGCAGGCCCGTCCACCGCCGAGAGCGCCCCGGCCCGGACTTCCTTGCCGGGACGGCGCACATCCCCGCGCGGCAGAACAGCGATGCGGCGGGGTTTGCCGCCATCCGGACCGGTCCCGCGAAAAGCGCCGCTGCCGTAATGCACGCCCCCAATGAAGGAGACCAGCGGCTTGGGCATGGCCGCGAGGTTCTTCTGCACCTCCGCTAATTCATTCGTATTCCAGGCCCAGCGGTTGCGGGTTTCTTCGGACACGCGGCGCGCATAGGCCTCGGCCACGCTGGCCTGCAAAACCGCAACTTCATCGGCGGAAGCCGTTCGCCCGCCCCCCGGGTAAATGCCATCCACCAGGTTCGCTTTCGCCCAACGGGTGGGGGCCTCAATCGAATCGAGGGCCGTAACCGCCCTGCCCCGGGCCAGGTTCTTGCCGTCCTTGTCCAGCGCTTCCAACTCCGCCAGCGCGAAAATATAGTCTCCCTGCCGCACGCCCAGCTTGGTCGCGGTCACGCGAATGAACCGCGCGACTCCGTTGGTCACCGCAATGGGCCGCGGCTCGATTCCTGGGCTGGCTTGATCCGTGCCGGTGTGGTCCTCGACCAGGGCGGCCTCGGCAAAATCCGCGAACCGGGAGATTTCGACCTTGTAGCGCCGGGGGAAACCAAAACCCGGGCCGATACCGGCAAAGTCATCCCAGGCAGGACGCAAAATGATCTTTTGGAGGGCGGCCTCCTGGCCGAGATCCACCTGCACCCATTTCACCGCATCTTCACGAGCCTCAATCGCGCTGTGATAGCCATACTCCGGGGGATGCTTCGCGTCCCCGGGTTTCCGCGCCGCCTCCAGCTTCTTCTTCAAATCGGCCAGTTCGTCGCCTCCCTCGGCCGCGATCTTCTCTTCGAGCGATTTCTTTTCCGCCTGCAGCGTTCGTTCCTTCTCCTTGAGGCTGGAACGCCGGTGGTTCAGTTCCGGCTTTTCGTAATACTCCCGATTGGTTCGGTCCACCGCGGCAAATACGGCCTGCAGCTTGTAGTAGTCTTCGCTCGAGATCGGATCGAACTTGTGGTTGTGGCATTGCGCGCATTGCACCGTGAGGCTGTTGAAGGTGTTGATCGTATTCGAGACCATGTCGTCCCGATCCAGGTGCCGGGCAATGCGACCGTCAATCTTGGTCTCAGGCACCTCCGCGTGCCCGATCAAATCCCACGGGCCGGCGGAAATAAACCCGAGCGCTTCGATCCCGTCGCGCGTGTCCAGAAACAAGACATCGCCGGCGATCTGCTCCTGCACGAAACGGGCATAAGGACGATCCTCGTTAAAAGCGCGGATGACATAATCACGGTAAGGCCAGGCGTTGGGACGCGGTTGATCCTTGTCGTAGCCGTGCGTGTCTCCGTAGTGGACCACATCCAGCCAATGGCGCGCCCAGCGCTCGCCATACTGGGGCAGGTCGAGCAAACGGTTTACCAGGTTTTCGTAGGCGCGAGGGTCGGAGTCAGCCACAAATCGCTCCACCTCCTCCGGAGAGGGAGGCAGCCCGATGAGGTCGAAATAGACCCGCCGGATCAGAGTCTGACGCGAAGCCTCGGGGGAAAAAGGCAGTTTTGCCGTCGCGAGCTTCGCGCGCACAAACGCGTCAATCGGGTTCGCACCTGCGCCCACTCCCGGCGCGGGCGGGACGGACGGGCGCTCCAGCGGCCGCAGCGACCACCACGGAGCTTCGGCGGAAACCGGCGCAGCCGCCCAGGCTGCCGCGCTGAGCAGCAGCAAAAGGCAGGCTTTCAAGAATCGTTTCGTCGGGTCCACGGCGAAAAGCCTACCACGAAGTGCTGAAGGTTGGGAACCCACTCTTTCGACTCTCGCTCTTCTCTCTGGACCGGGTAATTTCTTGGCGACTTCGGCCGGATAGGGAATGATCTTCCCCGAAAATGTCGCTGCGCGATTTTCCCGAACAGCTGCCGGTGGCCGGGCTGCTCCAAAAGAGCCTCGCGGCCGGACGTCTCGCGCACGCCTACCTCTTCAGCGGGGATGATCTCGGGGAAATGGAAGATCTGGCGCGAACCCTCGCGAAAGTGCTGAACTGCGCCAATCCCCCTTCGCGCGCGCCCAGCGGCCAGGCTCTCGACTCGTGCGATCATTGCCTGAACTGCCGCCGGATCGACAGCGGCAACCTTCCTGACCTCCAATGGGTGCGACCCGAGTCCAAACTGCGCGTCATCACGATCGAGCAAATTCGCGACCTCATCCAAACGATTTCGCTCAAGCCGACCGAAGCGGAATACAAAGTCGCGATCATCTCGGGCGCAGACCGCCTGAACGTCCAGGCCGCCAACGCGTTCCTGAAGACCCTGGAAGAACCGCCAGCCCGCTCCATAATCATTCTTCTCACCACTTCGTTCGAGCAAGTGCTGGAGACCATCGTTTCCCGCTGTCTCCGGCTGCATTTCGCGGGTGAACCCGGGGCGCGGCTCGATCCGTCGGCCCAGGCCTGGATCCAATCCCTGGCTGACTCAGCCAGCCAGCCGCAGAAAAGCCTGCTGGCCCGGTACCGCCTGCTCGGCCTCATTACCGGCCGGCTGGGCGAAATTCGCGAAGCGATCGAGAAGCAGCTGGAGGCCGCCTCGCCGCTTTCCCGCTATCCGGATGCCGACAAGAATCTCCAGGAGAAATGGGAAGCGGAACTGAACGCCGCAATTGAAGCCGAATACCGCCGCCGTCGGGCGGAGTTGATTCTCCTGCTGCAATGGTGGATGCGTGACATCTGGTTTGCCTGCCTCAAAATGGCGGATTCCATGTTCGCCCTGCCGCAGTTGCGCGAGGCCACCACCCAACTCGCGACCCGCATCTCCGCCAGCGAAGCCGCGGAAAACCTGCGCCACCTCGAACGGCTGCAACGACAGCTGACGACGAACGTGCAGGAAGCGCTCGCGGTGGAAATCAGCCTGCTCAAACTCCGCCTGTGAAGTCCGAAGGTCACCGAGCCCAGCGCACCTCCGCTCCCCGCCCGGCCGTGGCTGCGCCGCAACCTTTGGCCAAACTCTTCGCGCTGGTCTGCGGCCTCTGGATCGGGCTCAGCGGAATCAAGTTCGGCAATCCGATCATCTTTGATCAACTGATCGGCACGCCCAAGGACCTGGCTGAATTCATCTTCACCCCCTGGCCGATCGCCTGGGGTTACGGCGTGCTGCTGGTGGCCGTGATGGCTGCGGCGCCCGTGCTCAAGCCCCGTTTCTCGAAGGCCGACTGGCCCATTGCCCTGCTCGGCCTCTGGTTTTTCTGCCAGCTCCTGAGCAGTGGACAAACCGTCGATCCTCGCCTTTCCCATCCTACCGTGCTGCACTTTGGATCGTGTGCGGTGGCACTGTTGCTCGGTTGGTGGGCCCTGGCGCCTCTCCGCTCCAGCCCCTGGTTCTGGACGCCGATCCTGATTGGTTTTGGCTACATCCTCTATTCCGGGTTTGATCAACATGCGGGCGGCCTCGAGGCCACCCGCAAGGCGTTCCATGAAAACCCGAACTGGCAGATGTATCCGCGGGAATACCTCCTCAAGATGGAGAGCAACCGCGTCTTCTCCACCCTGGTTTATCCCAACGCTTTTGCCGGCCTGCTCCTGCTCTTTTTCCCGGCGGCTATCTGGCAGGCATGGCATTTGACGGCCCGCTGGCCTCGCATTCTCCGCGGCGTGCTGGTCGGTTTGACCGGTTACCTAGCCGTGGCCTGCTTCTTCTGGACCGGTTCCAAGGGCGGCTGGCTGATCGCCCTGATCGTAGCGGGCGTCTACGCCCTGCACACTCCCCTCCCCCGCCGGGTGAAAACCGCCCTCATCGTCGGAGGCCTGGTGCTGGGCCTGGGCGCGTTTTTCATCCGCTTCAGCGGCTATTTCCAAAAGGGCGCGACCAGCGTCGGCGCGCGTTTTGTTTATTGGCAGGCGGCGGTCAAGATCGCGGAGACTCATCCGATGCTCGGAAGCGGCCCGGGCACCTTCTCCGTGCTCTTCAAGCAACTCAAGCCGCCGGAAGCCGAAATGGCCCGCCTGGTCCACAACGATTACCTCGAACAATTCTCGGATTCCGGCTTCCTTGGGGGCGTCGCCTTCCTGGCAGGAATGGCCGGCCTGCTGGTGGCTTCCTATCGTCATCGCAGTCGGGACCCGCTCGATCTGCTGATCTGGCTCGGACTGCTGGGCTGGTGCCTGCAAGCCTTCATCGAATTCAGTCTCTACATTCCCGGCCTGGCCTGGCCGGTCTTCCTCTTGCTCGGCGCGCTCTACGGCCCTTGCCATCGCAGCGCGGCCCCGGCTGGCCCAGTGAGCCTAAAGTCCGAAGCGTGAAACCCGAACGACGAAGTTGGGAAAACCTTTGGTCGCTATTATCCAACGCTGGTTTCTGTTTTCCCCGGAGCAACGCGGCCATTAAATCTTGCAACCCAACCCACCAGGCTGACTTCGGTCAATGTTCGGGAAGCAGGCCCTTCGGCCCTCCAGTTCAAAATTTCGAGTGCCGATGTTGCGCTTGCTGGGCCAGGCCCGCGTTTATTTCTTCGGGAGACCATCCCGAAAGGCGATGGCTTCGAGTTCGACACGAACCGCGTCCTCAATGGGAATTACCGGGCGCGCCTCAAAGACGAACGCCGGCAGCATCGAGCAGAATCTGTGGACGGTGGCGGGATCATCGCAATCCAGCAACATATAGCCACCCCAGTCACCCACTCGAATGACGAACATTTCGATTTTGAAATGAGCCGGGGCTTTCCATTGCGTGAAAACCTCCAGAATGCGTTTTTGGGCATTTTCGTATTCGATGGGCGAACCTTGCGACCGTTCGGTCCAGGTGAGCATGTATTTCATGGTCTCTTTGTTTCTTTGGCAGATGCGGTCGCAAATCGGCATCAGAAATGGTCAGCGACCCGGGACCGTGCTCGAATGGCAAGACTTGCTGCTTCCCTGCAACGCAACCCTCAACACATTTGCGTTTCACAGGCACGCGCCAGCAGGCGCAGGCGAAACACGCTCACCGTTCTCGGGACACAGTACCACACTACCGGCCACTCGATCTTTTGAGACGCTGGCGTCCTTCCGGAGGGGTCGATAAAAGCGTATCTGGCAGCAAGACGTCGACCAAGGCTCCAGTGACGATCATGCGATCGGAGCAGCCGAGAGTGCCAGGATACCGTCGAACAGTTAGGCGCAACGTTCTAAAAACTGGGGCTTAAGATTCTGGATCACAGGAACTTTCGCACTCAGGTTCCCCGTTCGTCACAAACTCTTGGTCCTGGCTACGTCCGGTTACGTTGAAGTTTGTCTGGCCTCCCGGCGCGCTCGTTCGGTAACCTGCGGGCGTAATTGGCAGCATCACCGGACCGCAATCCGCTCGAAGGTTTCGTTCCGCCGCCGAACCGCTATTTGCGCTGGCGGGCGGAGCGCTGGAATTTGCTGTGCCTGTCGGAAGGACCCGCTGGTGTCCCGCCGGAAGCGCTGCTGCAGCAAGTCTGGCTTCACCAGCGGATCGTTCCCGAAAAGCTCGTGGCGGCCGACGGCACGCGCATCCGCATTCTGCATCCGGGCTTTCTCAACCGGGAAGCTGGCCCGGACTTTCGACAGGCGCTCGTGCAGGTGGGCGATAATCCCCCCGCCAGCGGGGATATCGAGATCGACCTCGATCCGGCCGGTTGGGAGCAACACGCGCACGCCAGCAATCCGGCCTACGAAAAGGTGCTGTTGCACGTCACGTGGGATCGCGAATCCAGGCGGCCGGGACTGGCTTCAATCGCGCTGAAGCCAGCCCTCGACTCGACCGTGGCCGAACTCTCGTTCTGGCTCGGGGTGCAGCCGAAGGCCGCGCCGCCAGGCCTGGCCGGGCAATGCGCGGCTCCGCTGCGGGCGCTCGAGCCGGCAAAGGTTCGGGAGATCCTCCAGCAGGCAGCCCAGGCCCGCCTCCGCTGCAAAGCGGAACAACTCCAAGCGCGAGCCCGGCAAGCCGGGTGGGAGGGCACTCTTTGGGAAGGACTTTTCGCCGCTCTGGGTTACAAACGGAACGTCTGGCCGATGCGACGCCTGGCTGAACTGCGGCCGATCATCAGCCAGGATTTGCGAGAGGCAGACGCCGCGCTTCATCTGCAGGCCCGGCTGTTCGGGATTGCCGGCTTGCTCCCAACCCAACTCCAGGAACCGCGCCCCTCCGAAGAGTACTTGCGAACGCTCTGGCACACCTGGTGGCGGGAATCCGCCCAGTTTCGAGACCAGATCCTCCCAACGAAATTCTGGAACCTCGCGGGGATCCGCCCCGCGAATCATCCGCAGCGACGGCTGGCCCTGGCGGCACGCTGGCTGGCGGCCAAGACCCTACCGACCGCCCTCGAACGCTGGCTGGAACGCAAAGTCGAAAGCCCGGACCTTGCGTCTTCCCTGGCCGAGTTGCTGGAAACCGGCGAAGATCCCTTTTGGAGCTATCGCTGGACCTTCCGCGCAAAACCTTGGAATGAACCGCAGCAATTGCTGGGTTCCCACCGAGCCACCGATATTGCCATGAACGTGATCCTCCCCTGGCTTTATGTCCGCGCCTGCGCCGGGGCGAATGACGAACTGGCAGCCGCGGCCGAACAACGCTACCTCCTTTGGCCGGGCGGCGAGGACAACTCGGTCCTGCGCCTGGCCCGCCAACGACTTTTTGGAGGAGTTCCGGCCAGTTTCCTGAAAACCGCCGCGCAGCAGCAGGGCGTGCTGCAGATCGTCAAAGATTTCTGTGATCAGTCCAACAGCGCCTGCCAGGACTGTCTCTTCCCGGAATTGGTCTCCTCCGTGACACCAGAAGCGATCGCCTGACGCGATTCGGCAAATGGGGTTCTTCCCGCTCAGCCCCTGTTGTCATCTATGGCCGAATAAAGCCCCTGTTCGGCTGATGATCATAGTTCCAGCGCGCCAGCATTTGATCAGACGTGTCGAACAGGTTGCCGGGCCAGAGCGATTCAACGTGGCCATCGCAGAATCCGGTATTCCATTTGCCGGAGTGCCGTCGCGCTTCTGCAACACGAGCTTCCATATCCCTTCGGGTGTGCAGGTAGAGAGGAAGGGAAAAGTAGTAAGTCCGGGTCAAGGCGAGTGCGCGCGAGATGAGCGAATCACCAAAACCAATCATTTCAGCGGGAGCCGCTACTCGGGCCTCCCGGAGCGCCTGATACTCGCCCAGCGCGGGTGCGCACCTGCCACCAATACCGAGCGAGCGTATGCTCGACGGCCCCATTTCAAAAACACCGTCAGCGTTCATATCGTAGCTGCCGTAGCCTCCGTAACCCGCTCCCAGGACCTGCGGAGCGGGTTGATTGGTCCAAGGGAAGCCGGAGCAGCGATAGAGATCGTTGCTCCAGCTTGCCCCCGTGTACGATTGTATTTCATCGGGCCAGCAAATAACTCGCGAGTTGGCCTCATACAGAAAAAGCGGAAAGCATGCGTAGTCCGCAGCATACAGGGTGGTTCCGAGAAGGATTTGCCGGATGTTATTCGAGCACCTCGCGCTCTGGGCGGCGACTTTCGCCCGACTTAGCGCCGGCAGTAACAGGCCCGCAAGGATACCAATCAAAGCAACCGTCACCAGCAGTTCGATCAAGCTAAAGGCTGCCTTAAGAACGCACCCTCCCCTGCTAACGCGGCGGATCACGATCGAGTGTTGATTCTTGAAAGAAGGCCCTCAATGGGCGTTTGGATGCACAGGGCCGGGTCGCTCAAGCACCTCGCGAGGCGGGCCCACTCCTCGCGCGGAGAACTCGAATAAGAAACGAATGCGATAGATCGGCTGCGCGCAAGCATATCGGGCGCAATCCGCAAGCAACCGGCGACGATGCCTCACGCCAAAAGATGAGGAGGTACGAAATTCTATTCGAAGACAGGCCCTTAAGGGAAACCCCTAGCCTGCCGATACACCCCGCAGAGTTGTCAGCGGCCAGAAAAAAACTGGAGGGGTTGAGCTTTGTCCGTGCCTGTTCGCACGCGAGCTGATGCTCCAGAGCGCAGTTTACCGGCGGGTCCCGTGGAATCGCGCCCACCCAATAACTCATGAGAATCGAATCTTCGCTTGCCTGCGCGGTCGCCGTGGCTTGGGCCGGGCTCCTGGCCCCGGCAAGCGCCCAGAGCGATCCCCCCCCGACAGACCCCGCCGCACCCGCTGAACCGAGCCTCGAAGAATTGGGGCAGATGCAGGTCGAATCGATCTACAGCGCTTCCAAGTACGAACAGAAGGTAACCAAGGCTCCGGCCTCCATCTCCGTCATCACGCGGGACGAGATCCTTCGGTTCGGACATCGAAATGTGGCGGACGTCCTGGATAGCGTGCGCGGGATGAGCATCAACAACGACCGCAACTATTCCTACTTCGGCCTGCGGGGATTCCTGCGGCCTGGCGATTACACCACTCGAGTGCTGGTGATGATCGACGGGCACCGGATGAACGAGAATTTGTTCGATTCCGGCACGCTCGGTCCGGATGCCTACATCGACATCGACAACATCGAACGGATCGAGGTCGTGCGGGGGCCGGGCTCGGCCCTTTACGGAAACAACGCGTTTTTTGGCGTGATCAATATTGTGACCCGGAGCGGCGCCCAGATCGACGGCGGGGAAGCGTCGGCGGAAACCGCGAGTTACGATACGTACAAGGGGCGGCTGACCTACGGGCACAAGTTCAAGAACGATCTCGACCTCAGCCTGTCCGGCTCCCTCCTGAGCAGTGAAGGAAATGACCGGCTCTATTACAAGGAATTCAACGGCTACGCCCTGAATTCGGATGAAGAGAAAACGGAATACCTCTTCGGCAGCCTGCGCTACCATGAGCTGACTCTCGAAGGCAATTATTACTACCGGATAAAAAACATTCCGACCGCGTCGTTCAACACCGTTTTCAACGACGGCCGGGAAACCACCCGGGACAGGCGTTCTTTCGTTGAACTCCGCTACGAGACGCCGCCCGAGGCGGAAACCGGAGTGATGGCCAAAGTGGCCTACGACGAATATCTGTACCGCGGCATTTTTCCATACGACCGCGGCCTGGGCGCGCCCGTGCTGAACTCGGAAAATGGCGACGGCCGCTGGATCAGTCCGGAAATCAATTTGCGACGCACGTTTTGGGATCGATTAACGGGAGTGGTCGGCGCAGACGCGCGGTTCAACATCCAGCAACACCTGCTGACCTACGACCAGGATCCGTACGATTTGCAGCTCAATTACGACCAACCGCGGCACAATTTCGGCACGTTCGGGCAACTTGACTACCAGATCCGCGATGATCT
The DNA here is from genome assembly GCA_964566945.1 of uncultured Verrucomicrobiota bacterium. Taxonomy (GTDB): domain Bacteria; phylum Verrucomicrobiota; class Verrucomicrobiia; order Limisphaerales; family SXQI01; genus DASVNK01. The sequence goes on from CAZMKE010000005.1 coordinate 21,540, forward strand.
CGATATCGTGGGCGGCCTGCGTTACGACTACTTCCAGGGCGTGGGCGGAGACCTCAACCCGCGGGCGGGGATTATCTACAGCCCCACGAAGCTGACCACGCTCAAGCTGCTCTACGGCGAGGCCTTTCGGGCTCCCAACGCCTATGAACTGACATTCAACCTGAGCAAACCCACTCCATCGAACCGTTTGAACCCGGAAAAAATCCGCACCTACGAAGCGGTGCTCGAGCAATATTTTGGCAAGAACTACCGCGCGAGCCTCTCCGCCTACCGTTTCGAAGTGCGAGACATGATCTCCCAACAGGCGTCGCCGGGGTTATTGGGCGATTTCGTTTATGCGAACGCGGATTCGGTGGCGGGAAATGGAATCGAGACGGAATTCGAAGCCCGATTCAGCCACGGGGTGGTCGCTCGCGCTTCTTATGCCGTCCAGCGGGCGGAGGATGCCAACGGACTGGAAATCAGCAATTCACCCGGGCATCTGGTAAAAGCGGGCCTGATCTTCCCGCTGTTGAACGAAAAACTCTTTTCCGGCATTGAGATGCATTACGCCAGCCGCGCCCTGACTCTCACGCGCCAGCAGGCGTCCGCTTTGACCGTGGTGAACTGGACGCTCTATGCGCACGAACTGCTGCCCCGGCTCGATATCTCTTTCGGCGTTTACAACCTCTTCGATGAACATTACGGCTACCCAGGCGGCGAAGATCACACCCAGGATGTGATCGCGCAGGACGGACGAAGCTTTCGGGCGAAACTGACTTACCGGTTCTGAGCCTCGTGCAACTGGCCCGCGCCATCCTGTTTAATCGCCTCGCCCGGTGCGGAATCGCCGCTGCCTGGTGCCTGGCCCTGCTGCTGACCCCAGGGGCCGAGTTCAACAGCGCCCAGGTGAAAGCGCGCTACATTCATAATTTCGTCAAATATATTGGCTGGCCGAAAAGCGACCGCCAGGAAAAGCGGTTTGCCATCGGCATCGTCCAGTCCGCCGAGATCAAAACGGCGCTGGATGAAGTGATCTACGGCAAGAGCTGGGAAGGCAGGCCCTTCCAAACGCTGGCTCTGGATCTGCCCGACGAATCGCAAAATCTGGACGTGCTCTATATCGCAGAAGCAAATCGAGAGAGAGTCAAGGGCCTGCTGGCAAAACTGCCGGCGAGCACGCTCACGATTGGCGAGGCGCCCGGCTTCCTGGCTGGCGGCGGCATGATCGAATTCAAGCTGACCGAGGGCAAAGTGCGCTTCAACGTGAATCTGGGCGCGCTCCGCCAGGCCGGCTTCAGCGTCGATGCCCGATTGCTGAAAGTGGCGGAGGAGGTGGTTGGCAAATGAACAGGTTCCTGACCCTTTTCGAGCCGCGATCCATCCGCACCAAACAGGTGCTCGCCATGGCCGGGGCAACGGCAGTCGCCCTGATTCTGACGACCCTCGCTTTCCTCGCGTTCGAGATCATGGAATTCCGGAAGGAGCTGGTTTCGAAGCTTTTATCGTTATCAGCGGTGGTGGCGGAGAACAGCATCAGTGCGCTGGATTTCAACGACCGGAAAAGCGCGGAAACCGTGCTCGCGTCCGTAAAGCACGAACCGCACATCCTGCGGGTCATTCTCTACGATCGTTCCGGAGAGTTATTCGCGGAATACGATCGGCCCGGGCAGGCCGAGCGAGGCGCGGCCAAGATCAGCCGCCCCGGGCAATCCCTGGAATTCCACGCGCGTTCCGTCCGGCTGACCCGGCCGGTGGCGTGGCAGGGCGAAACATTTGGACAATTGTTGATGGAATCAGATCTGCGCGGCTTTTACCAGCGGGTGGCGCAACAGATCAGCATCGCGGCGCTTGTGATTGCCGGGGCGCTGGTGATGACGTGGATCTTCGCCTGCCTCCTGGCGCGGCGCATCGTCCGCCCCGTCCTGCACCTGGTGGAAGTGGCCCGGTCGATTCGGGCCTCGGGAAACTATTCCATTCGCGCAGAGCGGCAGTCTCAGGATGAACTCGGGTCGCTGATTGACGACTTCAACGGCATGCTGGGCGAGATCGAAAAGCGTGATTTGCAGCTGCAACGGGCGCAGCTCTCCCTGGAAGGACGGGTGGAAGAACGGACCCGGGAATTGCAGAAAGCTCGCGTAGCCGCGGAACAGGCCAGCCGGGCCAAAAGCGAGTTTCTGGCAAACATGAGCCACGAGATCCGCACTCCCATGAACGGAGTGATCGGCATGACTCAGCTGGTGCTCGGCACGGAACTCAACGAGGAGCAGCGCGACTACCTCCAGACCGCGAAAGTGTCCGCGGAAGCTTTGATGGGGATCATCAACGACATTCTCGACTTCTCGAAAATCGAAGCGGGCAAAATGGAGGTCGAGAAAGTCCCATTCGATCTGCATGACATGATTTCGCAGGTCATGAAGACCATTCGGCTGGGGGCGCACCAGAAAGGCCTCGAACTCATCTGTTCGATCGAACCGGCGCTTCCCGGCAAGTTTCTCGGCGACCCGACGCGGATTCGCCAGGTGCTTCTAAACCTGCTCCAAAACGCCATAAAGTTCACGGCTCACGGCGAGATCGAGCTCGCCGTGTCAACCGTCGCCGCCGAGCCGGACGCGATCGCTCTGCAGTTCAAAATTTCCGATACGGGCATCGGCATTCCAGCCGAGAAGATTGAACATATCTTCGGCGCTTTTCAGCAGGTGGATGGTTCCACAACACGCCGTTTTGGGGGAACAGGACTCGGGCTTTCCATTTCTCGCCAACTGGCGAGATTGATGGGGGGAGACCTCACAGTGGAGAGCATTCCCGACCGGGGAACGAACTTCTTTTTCCGTCTTTCCCTCGAGCGTGATCGGGCAACTCAAGCGCCCGCAGACAACCGCCCGGGCTTCCGCGGACAAAGGGTCCTGATTCTGGACGACAACGAGCGCCAGCGCAAAGCACTGGAAGCGCTCGTGAGACACTGGGAATTGCGCCCAACCCCGGCCGCCACCGCAGGGGATGCGCTGATCCAACTCGGCCAGGCTGAGGCCGAGCAGGACGAGTTTTCCGTGCTCCTGGTCGATCACGAAATCCGCGGGATCGATGGTGGCGAGTTTGCCGCCCAACTCAGGACGCCGATGCGCTCCCGGACGATTCTGCTCGCGACCTGCGAGGGCGCCGGCCAGGCGCGGCATCGGGAGCCAAGCCAGATTCCCTGCCTGATCAAGCCAATTTGCGGGCCGGAGCTGCTCGAGAGCATTCTTGGGCTGGCGGCGCGCAAAGCTGGGTCGCCCGCTCTTCCGACACCCAACCTACCCCCTCCCACCGGAGGCGAGCCGTTAAAGATCCTGGTGGCCGACGACAACGTGGTAAATCAAAAGCTGATCCAACGGATGCTCCAGAAATTTGGCCATCAGGCGACGGTGGTGGCCAACGGCGAGGAAGCCCTGCGCGCCGGAGCCAGAGAGTGCTTCGATCTGATCCTGATGGACGTCCAAATGCCGGTGATGGATGGCCTGGAAGCGACGCGCATCCTGCGAGCCCATGCAACGGGGGCGGCACCCCGGACTCCGATCGTGGCGCTGACCGCTCACGCGATGAAACAAGACATCGATAGCTGCCTCGAAGCCGGCATGGATCAAGTCCTGACAAAACCAATTGACGCCGCAAAACTTGCAAAAGTTCTCACCGAAGTTCGACGCCAGCCCGGCCGCTTCTCCGGATCCATGCCCAAAAGCCCGGGACCGGAGAACTCCCCATTTTTTGCCAACCAACCAGCCAAATAAGTGAATGCTCAAGAACGCTTTCGCTCGGTTAAAGCACTGCGGAGTTTCTGCCGATATCCGCTCTAGCAGAACAGCTTGTCCGTTCCAGTTCACGCGAAGAAGGCGGACAGCTCAAAGCCGCTCACCCTGAAGCGGTCGCTCAAAATGTCCAAAAAGATTTTGTTTGTTGATGACGAGCCCTCGATCCTCGGGATCTATGGCATGCTCGGCCCGTTCATTGGAGAGGACTGCTCGGTCCTGACCGCGTCCGGCGGGGAAGAAGCATTACGCCTGATGGAAGAGCAGGCGATCGACGTGCTCGTGTCCGACCTGACAATGCCCAGCATGTCAGGCCTCGAACTTCTCGCCGAGGTGGCGCAGCGATACCCAGCGACCGGGCGGGTGGTAGTGTCCGGGTTCACAGATGAGATCACGGCCGCCAAGTGCCACATCCTGGCACATCGTTACTACAACAAGCCTTTCAGCCCAACGGCGCTCAGCAGTGAAATCGCCGCGCTCTGCGCCGCCCGAAACTTCGCCGCAAACAACCGCGTCCGCGAATATGTAGGGAAGATCAACGCCCTGCCGACCGTCTCCAAGACGTACCAGGAGCTGAACAAGGCGCTGCATTCCAATAACATGCCGATGCAGGAGGTCAGCGATATTGTGGAGCGGGACCTCGCGCTCACGGCCAAGCTTTTGCAGATGGTGAATTCTGCCAGCCTGGCTCCCGCGCGCCGGATCACGTCCGTATTCGACGCGGTGCAGATGATCGGGCTGGGAGTGGTCCATGCGCTGATCGTCAGCACCCAGGTGTTCGAGTTCTGCCACGAAGCAGCCGAGACCGAGCTTTACGAAACCATTTGGAAACAGAGCCTGGAAACGGCGGTGCGCGCCAAGCGGATCGCCGCACTCGAAGGGCTGGCCACGGAGGAATGCGACGAAGCATTCTTGATCGGACTACTGCACGATATCGGGCAGGTGGTGCTGGTGGCCAGCTGCCCGGAATATCAGGAGGTTTGGGCCAAACACCGGCACGAAACGCCGATCCTCCTCGATCTGGAAACGAAAAATTTTGGCGCGGACCATGCTCACGTGGGCGCCTATCTCCTCCGCCTCTGGGGCTTGCCGGAGTCGACCTTTGACGCGATCCGACTTCATCACTCCTTCCCATCGTCGGACATCACCGCCTTCAATCCGCGGCTGGCACTCCATATCGCCCAGGAGCTCGGGCCGGATTGCAAGAACAGCGCGCTGGATGCAGCCCTGATCACCGAACTCGGGCTGGACGATCGCATCGCGGCCTGGCAAAAGGCCCTCAAGCAGGAACCCGAGGATTAACCCCTCGCCAAACCCGCCTCGATCCGGCGATCCGCGGCCCGGTCCGGCCCTCAATTTTTCTTTTTTCACGCCGCCCAGCCGTTTTAGATTACGGGCATGCCGGGAATCAGTGCCGCGCTGCAAAGCGAATTGGAGCAAATCGTCGGCCGCTCGCAGGTCATCACGCAGGCGGAAGATCTGCTCGTATATGAGTGCGACGCCTACACGCTGGAAAAGAACCTTCCCAACGTGGTCGTACTGCCCAACAGCGCGGAGGAAGTTCGCCGGGTGGTCGCCGCGTGCGCGCGCGCGCAGATGCCGATCATTCCCCGCGGCGCCGGAACCAGCCTGAGCGGGGCTGTCCTGCCGGTCGAAGGCGGGGTGATGATCGCGCTCACGCGCATGAACCGCGTCTTGAAGGTCGATTACGAAAATCGGCGGGCGCTGGTGGAAGCCGGCTGCGTGAATTCCTGGATTACCAACGCCGTGCGGCACCGCTCCCTCCTCTACGCGCCTGACCCGTCCAGCCAGCCGGCCTGCACGATTGGCGGCAATGTGGCCACCAACTCGGGCGGCCCGCACACGCTCAAATACGGAGTCACCACCAATCACGTTCTCGGATTCGAACTTGTCTTGCCCAGCGGCGAGGCGGTCTGGCTTGGGACCACCCCGGACGGAGGGGAAGATGTTGACGGTTACGACCTGCGCGGGGCGGTGATCGGCTGCGAGGGAATGTTCGGCGCGGTGACTCAGGTGCTGGTAAAGCTGATCCGCGCGCCCGAGGGCTATAAAACGATGCTCGGGGTTTTTGAAAGCGTCCCTCAGGCAAGCAAAACGGTGAGTGACATCATTTCTGCCGGGATGGTGCCAGCTGCGCTCGAAATGATGGATCAGTTGATCACCCAGGCGGTCGAAGCGGCCTACCAATTCGGCTTTCCCCTGGACGCGGGCGCGGTTCTCATCGTGGAACTGGACGGGCTGGCGGCGGGATTGGAACGCCAGGCGGAACAGGTGCTCGCGATCTGCCGCGCCAATGGCGCGCGGGAAGTGAGGCTCGCCAAAACAGCGGAAGAACGGGCTCTGCTCTGGAAATGCCGGAAGCGGGCATTCGGCGCGATCGGCCGCCTCAGCCCGAACTACCTCACCCAGGATGGCGTGGTGCCGCGATCGAAACTACCGGAGATCATGGAATTCATCTGCGCCACCAGCGCCAAGTATGGACTGCGCATTCCGAATGTTTTCCACGCCGGGGACGGCAACATCCATCCGCTTGTGCTCTACGATGAACGCGATCCGGAGCAGGTGAAGAAAGCCATTCGCGCGGGGGAGGACATCCTCGATAAGTGCATTGAGTTCGGCGGGAGCGCCACGGGCGAACATGGCATCGGCATCGAGAAGGTCGATTTCATGGCGCGCCAATTCTCTCAGTCCGACCTTGCCGCCATGCAGACGCTGCGACAGGTTTTCGATCCGGAAAAACGCTGCAACCCGCACAAGATGTTTCCGGGCGGAAAACGCTGCGGAGATTTCGCGCCTCGCAAACAGATCGCCGCGTGATCCCAATCGTCCAGCGATTGGGCGATCTCGCGGCGCGAGACCCGCGGCGACGGCGAACGCGAGACTGGCTGATCCGCGGGCTTGGCCTGGCCTACTTCTCCGCCTTCGCGTCGCTCTGGACGCAAATCCTGGGACTGGCGGGGTCGCGCGGGATTCTGCCGGTGGCCGATTTCCTGGAGGCAGTGAATCTCTCCGGGCTTACGCGCTGGCTGGAAGTTCCCACGCTCTGCTGGGTGAGCCACTCAGATTTCTCCTTGCTGCTGCAGTGTGGGTTGGGAGCCGCCTGCTCGCTGGCACTCATCGCGGGGCTCTGCCCGGGCCCGTTGTTGGCCGCGCTCTGGGTCCTCTGGCTTTCGCTCGCCACCGCGTGCCGCGATTTTCTCGGGTTTCAGTGGGAAAACTTGCTGCTGGAGTCCGGTTTGCTCGCGCTGCTGCTCGCCCCCGGCTGGCGGCCTCTGAGAAAAGCGCCCGCACCGCGCCGGGCAATCGTGTGGCTATTCTGCTGGCTGCTGTTCCGGCTGATGTTCCTATCCGGAGTGGTGAAGCTGCAGAGTGGGGACCCTTCCTGGCGGAATTTCACCGCGCTTTTCTATCACTTCGAAACGCAGCCGCTCCCGACCCCGCTGGGATGGCTGGCCTATCAACTCCCGTCGAAGCTGCTCGTAGCTGCCACTGGGATCATGTATCTGATCGAACTGGGGGCGCCCTTCCTGATCTTCGCCGGGCGCAAGGCGCGCGTGGCTGCGGCGGTCAGTTTCGTCCTCCTCCAAGCCGGCATCGCGATCACTGGCAATTACTGCTATTTCAACTTCCTGACCATGCTCCTTTGCCTGCCCCTGCTGGACGACGATTTCCTCGCCTCCTTTCGCATCCGCCGGGGGCGGCCCTCAGATCCTCCCGATCCACCACCCCCATCCTCCGCAATCGTGGACGCAACGCCGCGGCCCGACGGGAAGGCCAGGCTGTTGGTGCTCGCGTTCGCGTCTCTCCTTTTCCTGTTCAGCGTCGTCCAAACATGTCTTGCTCTCGATGTGTCCTCCTCGTGGCCCGCACCGCTTCTCAACACGGTGCGGCTGATCGAACCGTTCCGCAGCGTCAACAACTACGGGTTGTTCGCTGTTATGACGAAGACGCGGCCGGAGATTATCCTCGAGGGGAGCAACGACGGGATGCGCTGGGAACCCTACGAGTTTCGCTACAAGGCGGGGGACCTGAAGCGGCGCCCCAGCTTCGTCGCCCCGCACCAGCCCCGGCTCGACTGGCAAATGTGGTTCGCGGCGCTCTCCGATTACCAGCAAAATCCCTGGTTCGTGAACTTCTGCGTAAGGCTTCTCCAGGGCGAGCCACAAGTACTGGCTCTCCTGGCAAACACCCCGTTCCCGAACAGTCCCCCGAAATATCTTCGGGCGGAGCTTTACCTTTATGAATTCACCTCAACCAAGCAACGGACGGAAACTGGAGAGTGGTGGAAGCGCGAACATCTACGTCCCTATTTCGGGCCAATCTCTCTGAAGCCTGCCGACCCGCGTTAGACCTCAGGGATCGGTTACCAAACCCAATCGTCGCCAGATCCGGAATCATCCTTCCCGTTTGGCCCGACACAGTAGAGAACGAACAAACCGGCAGCCGGGCGTCGGTAAATCATCGACTGGCCGCTGACAAGGTCGTGAGGCAGTGTTCCACCCATTTCAGCGAGCGCCTCCGGATACGCACCGTGCGCGGCCCGGAACTTTTCGAGCGCACAAACGATGATCGCCTCGCCGATTCGGGTCTGAACCCGGGCGCAAGTAATAGCGGCGCGATCGCTGTTCGGCAAGAACCAGCCGACGAAAATGTTTCGCAGCCGCGTCCGCGAAAACTCCGCGTTGGCGTCGGCCATGGCCGCCCGGCTTCGTTCCGGATAAAATCGGCTGCCATCTGGCTCAAACGCGCGGAGCGAACGGTGGAGCAGTTGGGCGAGAAGCAATTGGTTTTTGCGCACGGAGATCGCCGGAATGAAGGCCATCGCCTCTGCTTGCCAGGAGTGACTGCCATCCACCATGCTGACAAGGCGGCGGCGGGCCGCGTGGTTCCCATCGGCAAACTTGCTCAGAAGATGGCAGTTTCCCGCCATCTCCCCTTCCCAAATCGACCGGAGGAAATTGGGGATCAACTCCATTCCCTCCAACCGGGCGCGGAGCGAACTCAAGTCCGGCTCTCGCCAGAGCAAGTGAGAGAAGCCATCTTTAACCACGTCGACATAAAGGCCCGCGTACGCCACTCGCATCATCGAATTCACCAGGCAGACAGGCCGGGCCTCCAACACGCGGATGAGAATGGCGAGCATATCCAAATCAACCAGGGCCAAATCACTCCGGCCCTGAAGCAGATGAACCCGCGCGCGGCAGGCAAGGATTTGCGCGAGCAATCGAGCTTTCACGAAATTCTGGATAGGCAGAATTTCGGGTGAACTGTAGTCACCGGGCAATTGAGCGAAGGGACGCCGGGCCGCTTCTCTAAACTGGGCGAACTCGGCGTTCCACCGGTCGTACCATAAGCCCAGGGCTTCGAGCGTCCTGCCCTCTGCCCCAACGCGCGGAAGCTCAGACAGGTCACTCATCGACAGCAGATCTTGAATGAGCCAACCCGGTGGGATCGTCGGAGCTGAAATCTCATCCGGCCCCCTCGGTCCAGCCCCTTTCGCAGGAAGCCAGCTTCGGGCAATCGGAGTGGCATAAAAATTCTCGTCGTCCGGCGGCATCGGTGGAACGATCGAAGGCCAGTCAAGCTTCACCCCTGCCGCCGCGAGCTCCGCCTGAAATTCATCCCGGGAACGGGCTGCGAGAACTTGCAAGCTCGTGAGGACGGCAACAACAAGCAACAGAACAGCCAAAGCCAGCCAGAGGACTTTGGAAAGCCCCCAACCCGGCCTATTCGGCGTCGCCCGGTCGTTCATTCCTACTTATCGGAAGGATTCAACGCTTCCTTGGCCATCAAGCGGCAACAACAGCAAAAAAGGCTCTGGATGCTCGAGAACGAAAGACATGGGCCACCGGAGGCAGGCGGATTTCATCGTGCTACAACCGACCCACGCAGAATTTGGCAGCTGAAGCGCACATTCAGGCATGTCGGCAGCCTCGAAATGCACTTGCCAGCCTACTCAGTGAGTTCCAGTCTGATTCAGTCATGAAACCTTCTAATCGGGGCAAGGTATTCCATCACAAAACGAGCGGCCCTCTAGGGCGAATTCTGTCAAAATGGTTTCTCGCTCCGATCTTTGGAATTTGCATTATCGCAGGCCAGCCCCGCTGCCGCGCTAGCACTCCAACGCTCACGTGGTACGTGGAAGGGGCCGGTTCCCTCGATGATTTTGGAAGCGGCGTGGCGGTCGATCACGCGGGAAACACCTACTTTGGCAGTTCGCATCAGGGCCCGGCGCGACTCTCAACGACCAACATATCCGGCGCGGCTTTCGTCATCTCAAAACTCCGGGCCTCCGGCGACGTGATCTGGCGCCTGGCCTTCCCCAGCGACTCCAACGAAATGACCCAGGCTCGCTTTCTTCTGGACGCGAACGAAAACGTCATTGTCGCCTTAAACTCGGCTACAGCCCATTCCTTTGGGACCGGCGTCAGTTTTCTGAAAATCTCCCCGACCGGAACTCTGCTCTGGGCTGCAGGCAGTGGCGCTGGCGGATACCCATTCCTCAACAGTCCGTTTTCGGCCATAGACTCCGATGGCAACGCAATCTTTACCTTTTCCCTGAGTGGCAACTTTCAATTCGGCAGCCTGCGGGTCGGCTCTTCGAACATGGAAGTTCTAACGCTCAAAGTCTCGCCCGGGGGTGATTTACTCTGGGCCAAGCGCGGCTCCGGCGCGGCGATCAATCAGCCGACGGGATTGTGTTCGGACACCAATTCGAATTTTTATATTACCGGATCATTCACCAGCCCCAGCCTCACGTTCGGTTCGCTGGCGCTTGCCGGGAGCCAAGGGATCACGACCGGTTTCCTCTGCAAATTCGACAGGAATGGCGATCCAATTTGGGGAAAGACCTGGCGAACATTGAATGGGGGCATGCTGAACAACATGGGAGTTGCGCGATTCCCTGGAGGAGAGATAGCCGTTTGCGGCCGGACTTTGGATGGCCTGGCCCTTTCAACCAATCTATTCTCCGGAGAGGCGGGCTATGTCATCCGCTTCGACGAGAACGGGACATTCCGCGCTTTCCTGCAGATCAATCGGCAGGTCGTGCCGTTCGAAATCCTGGCGGATGTTGACAGCCAGTTGATCCTGTCCGGAATCCTGAGCAATTCGAACGACGTGGGAACCGCGGTTTTTGGAGGCATCAGTGACTGTTTCGTGGCCAAGTTGGAGTGGACCGGCGGATTAGTCTGGTCGAAAATCTTTGGATCCAGCTACACCGATGGCAACTATTACGGTCAAACGGTGGTTGGCCCCAACGGCCCTATTTATGTTGGAACCAGCACCTACAAGGACTTCGGCATTGATCAAGTCCGCCTCCAGGGCGCCGGCGGCCAAGACGCCATTTTACTCAAACTGACTCCTCCCCCACTCCTGGCGCTTCCCGTTATTTCCGTGCAGCCTTCGTCCATGAGCGTTTCGGAGGGAGCAGAAGCCGGGTTTTCCGTGGTCTCGACGAACGGGATTAGTTTCCAGTGGTTCTGGAATGACCAGCTGATTGCCGGGGCGACCAACGCATCGCTGACGATACCAAGGACCAGCCTGACCAATGCTGGCAGTTACACCGTGGAGATAACCAACGCGAGCGGCGCCATTCGCAGCGAGGCCGCCACTCTGACGGTTCAGCCGGGCTTGTCGATCCTCGTGGCGACCATCGCGGGAACTGGGGTTCCAGGCCATCTCGATGCGACGAATGCTCTCCAAGGACAGCTCAATGCGCCGGATGGCCCCTCGGTCGCGAGCGACGGCACCATCTACTTTGCAGACACCCTGGGCAACGCGATCCGAACCCTCGGACCCGACGGGTCGCTGGGAACAATCGCCGGCAACGGAAAAGTCGGCTACCTGGATGGGGTGGGGGCCGACGCGTACTTCTCGTTCCCGAACGGGACCAGGGCCCTGAGGGACGGAGATATTATCGTGACGGACGCGGAGAACGATGTCTTGAGGCTGATTACCGGCATCGGAGAGCACTCCGTCAGGACGTTCGCTGGCGATGGCGCGCGCGGTTATCTGAACGGGCCCGCCCTGAGCGCGCGATTCGCATTCCCAAACGACGCAGTCGAAGACAGCAGCGGCACTCTCTATGTCTCTGAGTTCGACAATAACGTTATCCGAAAGATCGCCCGCGATGGCGTGGTGACGACCTGGGCCGGAAGTGGCGCTCCGGGCGGATCGGATGGGGTGGGCACTACGGCCACCTTTAACCAGCCGGGAGGATTGGCTCTGGACTCCGTAGGGAATCTCTTCGTGACCGAATTTACCGGGCAGCGGGTGCGCAAAATCGATCCCCGCGGCGCTGTCACCACGCTCGCGGGCGACGGAACCACCGGTTATCGGGACGGCGCGGGCCCGCTGGCGCGATTCAACAAACCCAACGGAATTGTGGTCACACCGGATGGAAACATCTATTTGACCGAATCGGGCAATCACACGATTAGGCGCATTAGCCCCAGTGGCTTCGTGGATACCGTCGCGGGAACGGGAGCCGCCGGGTTTGCCAATGGTGATCGGGGAACGGCGATGTTCAATTCGCCGGGCGGAATCGCGCTCGGAATGGACGGTTCCCTGATCGTGGCTGACACAGGCAACCATCGAATCCGGCGAATCATCCTGCCGCAGTCGCCACAGGATCGGCCAGTCTTAACGGGCGACCTATTCTTTGGGGTCACGATCTTTGGAAAGCCGGGCGAGGTTTTCCAGATCGAAGCCTCGGAATCGACCGGCTCGCCCTCGTGGACCGCTTTGACGAACCTCACCTTGAACACTCCCAGCGTGAGGTGGATCGATCCGCGGCCGGCGTCCAACCGAAGCCGGATTTATCGCGCGGTTCAGGTCAGCCCGGAGACCGCTCGTTCGGCCCTGAGATTCCGCGCCAACGGATATATAAAATAAAAAGAGCGGCTGAGATTTCCCAGCCGCCCTGCAACAAACCCGAGTTAAAAAAAGAAAAAGCGCGCGCTCAGGCCTGAACGATCGGAGCTCCATCGATCTTGTACTTCTCCAGCATGTCGTAGAGGGTCGGACGGCTGATCCCGAGATCCAAAGCGGCCTGGGTGAGATTGCCTTTGTGGCGTTCGAGCGCCTTTTGGACCATGTCCTTTTCCAGAGCTTCGCGAGCCTCCTTCAGGGAAGTGGCGGCCGAAGGGGTGAGGAGCGGGGTGATCTCCAAATCGTTCTCGGTGATGGCCGATTTGTCGGCCATGATGACGGCGCGGCGAACGCGGTTTTCCAATTCGCGAACGTTGCCGGGCCAATGGTATTGCTGCATGGCGCGCAGAGCAGCGGAGGAGAACCGGAGTTTTTCCCGGGAACTCTCCGCGGCGAATCGCTTCAGAAAAGCCTGGGCGAGCAAGAGAACATCGCCCGTTCGCTCGCGGAGAGGAGGCAGCTTCACGGTCACGACGGCGATCCGGTAAAACAAGTCCTCGCGGAAGCCGCCGTCCAGCATGGCGCGCTTGAGATCAAGGTTCGTGGCGGCAACAACGCGGCAATCCACCGGGATGTCCTTGCGGCCGCCCACTCGCTGAATGACGCGCTCCTGGAGAAAGCGCAAAAACTTCACCTGCAAAGGCTGGGGCAACTCGCCGATTTCATCCAAAAAGAGGGTGCCTCCCTGGGCGGTCTCGACTTTGCCGACGCGCTGGGCGTGGGCTCCGGTGAAGGAGCCTTTTTCATGGCCGAAAAGTTCGCTTTCCAGCAAGGCCTCAGGAATGGCGCCGCAGTTGATGGCGACGAATGGGCCGGCTTTGCGCGAACTGAGGTTGTGAATGGCCTGGGCAGCGCGCTCCTTGCCTGTGCCGCTCTCACCGAGAATGAGGACCGGGGCTTCGGTCTTGGCCACTTTGCGCAGGGAATTGAACACCTCCTGCATTTGCGGGCTGGTGCCGAGCATTTCCTCGAACAAGGAGGAGGAAAGCAACTGGCGCTGCAGATCTTCCTTCTCCCGTTCCAACTGGGCGAGGTAGAAGGCGCGCTTGAGCAAGACTTTGAGCTCGTCCATCTGAACGGGCTTGGCAAGAAAATCGTAGGCGCCCTCGGAGACGGCGCGGAGGGCGTTCCCGCGGTCGGACTGACCGCTGATGATGATGACCTTGGTCTGGGGAGCGGCGCGCAACACTTCGCTGAGAACAGCGAGACCCTCGGTCGTTTCCCCGGGAGAGGGCGGCAGGCCCAAATCGAGGAGAACAACGAACGGCCGGGCATCGCCAAAAACCTGGAGAGCGGTGGCGCGATCCTCGGCGACGTGGACGTCGTAATCGTCGATCAGCGCCCACTTCATTTGGGAGCGGATCTCCTCGTCATCGTCGACGATCAACAATTTGAGCTTGGCGGGGGATTCCATAAAAGTCATTTAGGACGGTTGGGGGTCAGGAAGGAACACTCGAAAGGTTGTGCCACGTCCGGGCTCACTGTCCACTTCGATCTTCCCCTTGTGAGCTTCGACAATCGCCTTGGTCTGGAACATGCCGATGCCGATGCCGCCCTTTTTGGTGGTCTTGAATGGGCGAAACAAGGAGTGGGTGATGAACTCAGCGCTCATGCCGCAGCCGTTATCCGTGACGCTGGCGATGGCCCAGCCGTTTTGGCGGGAGGTGGAGAGGACAATCTCTCCGTTGTCTTTCAGCGACTCCCGGGCGTTGAGCAGGAGGTTGGTGAACACCTTCTGCAATTGATCTTCATCCGCGCGAATCGGAGTGAGGGGCTGGAACTCGGTGCGGACCGGAACCTGGCCGGCGAGACAACCGATACTGGACTCCAGAAGCTTGTTGAGGTCGAGCTCGCGAGGACTGATCTCGAGCTTCTGGCGGAAGAGGGTAAGGCGGGAAATGAGTTCCTGGATGTGCGCGACGCTCTTGGAGATGGCTTTGAGAGCGTCTTTGCGGAATTCGGGATTATCGAAATGCCGGGGAAGATTCTGGAGCGTGAGATTGAGCGTGGAAGCAGTGTTCTTCAGATCATGGATGAAGAAGGCAGCGATCGTCTGAAAGGCTTCCATTTCCTTGGCCTGGAGCAAGCGGTTGGCCAATTGCAGATTCAAGAGATTCGAGGCGACCTGGTCGGCGATGCATTTCAGCAGGTCAAATTCCTGCTGGCCGAGCGGCACATTGTTCACCCGATCACCCAGAGTGATCATGCCGACCAACTGGCCGCTGGCGGCCAAAGGGACACACACGCGATTGCCAGCCTTTTTGAAATTGTCGACGAAGCAAGGACGCAACTGCTCGACCCAGGGAAGGCGCGATTGATCGACATCAAAAGGAAATGGCGATTTCGCCAGAGCGTCCACCAGATCCGGAGGCGCCATGAAGACGCGGCCTTCAGTCAGGCCGGTGGAGGCGGCCAGATTGAAGGTATGCTGGTCTGAATCGGCCAGCCAAACCGAAGTCGAGAGCACGCGAAGCTGCTCGGAAAGCCAGTTCACCAAGGTGCGGCTCAAGGTTTCCGCGGACATGACCGAGGCGGTCCGTTCGGTAAAGGTCAGCCAGACCGCGCGATAATCGTACATCGGCCGGTGCAAATGCCGGCTGACAAAGCGCTGCAACTGATCCCGGCTGCGCTCCGACAAGAGGAACAACGCCAGCAACGCGAAGGCGAGCACCAGGAGAAAAGCTTTGAAAGTAAACGCTTCCGGCCCCTCCCATCCGCGGAGAAGCTTCGAAAAAATTCCGATGATAAGGAGATACGCGCCAATGAGAATGGTGGTGAGGGAGAACTGGAGGACCTGCTGCGAAGGATAAACCTCGACCCGAAAAATATCCTTGCGATAGAGCGCCAGGAGGATGAAGCACGAGCCAATGAGAAGGGAAGCGGCGTTGACGATCTCGAAAGAAGGGATGTGCTGCTGAAACAAAACGATCTGGCTGGCGGTATAAACGCGGGCGGTAAAGATCGCGGCCACGCCAAGAATGATAAACTTGATGCGCCAGCGATAGGTGCCGACGGCTGCGCGGAAGGTATGCTCGAGATTGACCAGCAGAAATCCCGAGGACAGAAGCATTGCGATGTAAAACGCGTAGCCGGCCGGGCCGATCTTAAAATCCCAGCGTTCGCCCACGTGAATGACCGATCCCATGAGGAGATCGTCAAAACAAAAGACGGAAATGATCGGAGCGGCGCCAGCCAGAGCGAGGGACCAAAGATGGGTCCGGAGCGGGCGGTTGGCCTCGCCGCGCGCATAACGCAGGCTAAAATAGACCCAAACGGCGGGGAGAAGAGCCTCAGGACGAAAGCGCCAGTAATGCCAGAACAGGGCCTCGTCCGGCCCGCCCGAGTGGATGGCCCGGCCCGCGAAGAGAGTGGACACCCCAAGCAGCGCAAAGCCGATGCAGAAGCAGAGGTGCCCGGGCGTGCCGCGATCCCGGAAAAGGGCGACGACCGCAACGCCGCAGGCCAGCGCGGCCACCAAAGAAAAGCCTATGGCAAGAAGGTCCACAGGAAAGCAGATGCGGACGGGATCCCGGAATCCCGCCCGACCGATCGAATAAAAACTCCTGTTTTGCCCACAAATTTAAACGGGACGGGAGCTATTTCAGCTCGTCCATAGCCTTTTGCGCAGAAGCGGCCAACTGCGATTTAGGATCAAGCTTTAACGCCTGCCCAAGGGAGATCTTCGCCTCGCGATCGTTCAAGCGGTACTGGGACATTCCGAGATGATAGAGGAGATCGGCATCATTGGACAGGGTGACCGCCGCTTCATTCAAAAGGCGGACCGCCTCTTTGTAGTCGCCGCGACGATAGCTGATCTTGCCCAGAGCTTTATTCATGAGGGAATCGGCCGGCAACTCGCGCTTCACATCGGTCAGCAATTGCCCCGCCTTCACGTCATCACTGAGCTTTTCAGCAAGCACCAACCCAAGCAATCGCTGCGCGGTCAGGTGATTCGGCTGAGTGGAAAGCACCTGCTCGTAGCGAGAGCGCGCCTCGGGAAAATTGCCCGATCCTTCCGCCAGCAAACCCGAGACGATGAGCGCGGGAGCAAAGGCCGCATCCTGCCGCAAAGCCTCGGCGGCCAACTTCGCGGCGTCCGGAGAGAACTTTCCATCGATCTCCTGAGAGACAAGAGCCGTCCCGAGCTTGCCCAATGGCGCGGGATTCTGAGCCGATTTAGCACTCTCATCAAAAAGGGCTTTGGCCTTGTTCAGGTCTCCCAAGGCATAGGTGGATGCTGCCTGAAAGAAAACCAGCCGGCCATCGTTGGGCCGAACACGGCGAGCCTCCGACAGAACGGTCAAGGCCCATTTGTAATCGCCCGCTTTGTATCCAAGCGGGCCGAGGAAAGCGCCCAAGGCGCCATCGGGCGCGAGGGTCCAAAGCTGTTTGGCAAGCTCGATCCCCTGCTGGGGATGGCCGAACGTGAAACTCAGATCAACCAAGCGAACGTAGGCGTTGGTGGATTTCGGATTGATTCGCAGAGCCTCCTGATAGCTCTGATTGGCATTCTCCCATTGCTTCTGACTTTCAAAAATCTGAGCGAGGCGCAAACGGGCCATCAGATCAGTCGGGCGCTCCTTGGCAGCCTTTTGCAAAGCCTGAATTGTCTCCGGGGCGGCATTGGCCGGATTGATCTTCAAAATCGCGAGCGCGCTCTGAGCGCGATCCTTGCCCACGAAATCCTTGCCAGACTTGACCGCGAGTTCCAAAGCGGCCGCAGCCTGCTGCTCCGAGCCGGTCATGTAGTAGGCCATCCCCAAGTGGTATTGAACCTCCGGGAAATCGGCGAGCTTTTGGATGGCCTCCTCGAGCACCGGGAGAGCCTGCGCATAATCCCCCTGGCGCAAAAGCGCCCAGCCGTAGGTGTCCGCAATGGCCGGCTCGCGAGGGGCCAACTCGCGGGCTCGCCGGGAATACTCGAACCCCTTGTCGATCTCACCAAAATTGTCGGCCACGATGTTAGCCAGATTGTTGAGGGCGATGGCATGGTCCGGAAAGGCCTCCAGAAGCCCGTCGTAGGTGGCCCGGGCGCCCTTGTAATCCTTGGCCGCTTCCTGCAAAAGGCCCAGTTGCAATGCGGCGGCGTCGTCTTTCGGGTTTTTCTTGACGATGACCAGGTAACGGCTGATCGCTTCGTCGCGTTTGCCCGTATAGGTATAAAGATCCGCGAGAGCCCGCTGAGCCACATAATTATCCGGAGCGACCTCAGTCGCTTTTTGGGCAACTTTAAACGCATCGTCGACTTTGCCCTGATACGCCAGGGTCTTCGCCTGAAGGATCATCAGGGCGGCGTTATTCGTATATTTCTGCAGGTAGGGCTGGAGGCGAGCCGCCGCGGCATCCGTCTTCTTCTCGGCAATGTCCAGGTTGGTGAGCTCCTCGATCGCCTGGTAAAAGTCCGGGTTTACCAGGAGGCAACTGTTGAAGGCGGCGCGAGCTTCGGCTCGATTCGACATTTCCAAATAGGTCTGCCCCTTGTTAAAGAGCGGCCGGGGGTCACTCGGGAGGCCTTTGATCAACTGGTCATAAATGGTCAGAGCCTCGTCGAAACTTCGACGCTCGCGATAAGCGCGAGCGAGCAAAAACCAGGCGGCAGCGGATTGAGGGAATTCCTTGGTGATCCGAGTGAGATCGGGGATGGCGTCGTTGAACAATCTCTGCTGCAGCTGAAGCTCAGCCCGGAGCAAAACGGCCTGGATATGGTTGGGGTCAAAACCGACGGCGGTCCCCAAGGACGCGAGCGCCTTGGATCGATCGCCGTTCGCAAGCTGGGCGGTGGCATAGGCGTAGTGAACAGCCGCATCCTTGGGGAAGGACTTGACCAAGTCTTCCAATTCCTTCAGGGCGCCCGCGATATCACGCTGCGCGAGCTTCAATCGGGCACGGTTCAGGAGAGGGTCTCTCTGGGTGGGCCCCAAGGCGAGGCCCTGGGCGTTGCGCTTGGCGGCCTCGGCCAGTTTGTTGCGCGTGATCAAGATCTCCGTGAGCAGGTTAACCGCCCGGGCAAAATCAGGGGCTTTGTTAACGGTGTCTTCCAAAAGCTTTTCTGCCTCCTCGACGCGCTGGGCGTGGTTTAGAAACTCGGCGTAACGCAAACGCTCCCAGGACTTCACGGGGGCCTGGGCAACCGCCGCTTTGTAGGCAGTTTCGGCCGTGGCCAGATCGCCCGAGGCATTGGAGAGATCGGCCAGAGCCAACTGAAATCGGCTTTGCTTTGGATCCTGCGCAACGGCTTTTTTGAAGAAAGAGACCGCCGCGGGGTATTCGCGGGCGTTCTGGGAGAGAAGGCCGAGGCAGAACGGGATGGTGCCGTTTTGGGGATAGGACGCCTGGAGCGCCTCAATCCGCGCGCGCGCGCTATCGATGGCCTCTTTGGAGGTCGAGGTTTGCGCCAAGACCACGAGAGCCTGGGCATCCTTCGGCGCCGTCTTTAAAATGACATCCACTTCCTCGTGGGCCAGGTCCGGCCGACCGACGGCCATGAAAATCGAGGTCAGTTGATGGCGCACGACATTGTTTGTGGGCTCCGAATTCCGCGCTTGAATCAGGAAGCTTGCCGCTTGCTGAAGTTCACCGGATTTCAGAAACATTTCCCCCAACCGGCCCATGACCCGGGCATCCCGAATGCCTTTCCGAACCGCATTGAGGTACTCGAGCTTGGCTTTCTCCATGTCGCCCTTGGCAAAGGACTCGTCCCCGCGCTGGACATGGCGTTCAGCCCGGGCTCGTTTTGTGCAACCGCTGGAAAGCAGAAGGCCGCCCGCCAAGCAAAAGCAAAGCAGAATGCGAGTAAATCTAAGCATCATACAATCCTGTTGAACTAGCTGCCAGACGGCCCCTTTCTTGAACTTCCTTCCGTCTTGCGCAGCCAAAAGAGAACGAGGAAAAAGGGAACGAGGGAAACCGCAAAGAACAAAGGCCCGCCTTTATGGTGCAACGGGCTGTCAATCACACTGCGATCCCAATGGACCGAAAGCGCTGAAAGCACAAAAATGCGGAAAGCATTGCGCGCCACGCCCAAAGGAATGACGAAAAGCGAAAAGACAATCCGCTTCCAGCTGGTCCGAAGAAAAAGGTGGGATGCCAGCACACTGACGATAAAGAGAACGAGGCTGGAGCGAATGCCGCTGCACTCCTGCGCCACCTCAATGTTCAAGCCGGGAAGCGCAAAGACGAACCCTTCCCGCACATACGTGCTCCCCGTCAAATCCATCATCCAGGTGAAGACTTCCGCGGAAGCCACTTTCGAGGCGGTTTCAAGCGGCTCGATAATCGACGGCGGCAACGGGACCATGAAAAACATGAAAGCGGCGGGGAATAGGATGGAGCGGAAGAAGTCTCGGCCTCCTACGGTGAAAAGCACCGCCTGCAGGAGAACACAAAAGGCCAGAATCCGAAGACTCAACACCTCCATCGGACCAACCGAGTGAAATACATGCGGCGCAATCAGCAAGGCTGCGGCCACCGGGACCGTGGCGAACAGAGCCCCAGGGCTGAAGGTGAATCGAGGACGGGGCAGCTCCGGACGGATTTGCCAAATCAAATAAAGGGAAATCAGCGGAATGAGGATCAGATGCGAGTGAATCTCCTCCTTCAGCGCGAGCTGCACCAATTCCCAAAGGGGCAAAGCAAAGCAGATTGCCAACGCCGAAACGGCAAAAATCAGCCGCCGCGCCCCATGCGCAACCCCTTCTGCGTCCCGGAGTTGGCGGGAGCCAACCGTCAGACTCGCTTTATCGCTAATGCCCTGCATGTGTAGAAACAATCGACCTTATGCGCACGCGCAAAAGGAAAATCAACTTGCTTTGCCGGAAATGTCGCCCCAAGACAACAAATGACGCCCGCAAGCCGTCGCTTGGGCTGCGTCAATGTTTAGCCTCGGAGAGGACCTGGTCGACCCAGGCCTGATGGGTCAAATACCATTCGAGAGTTTCTCGGATGCCCTTTTCAAATGTATAAGCCGGCTTCCAGCCTAACTCGCGCTCGATTTTGGCCGCGTCAATCGCATAACGACGGTCGTGACCGGGCCGGTCCGGAACGAAGGAAATCAACGCGCGGGAATTGCCTCCCAAATCCGGACGCGTCTCATCCACCAAGTCGCAGATAAGTTGCACGATCTGGAGGTTGGCCCACTCATTGTTCCCCCCGACATTATAAGTCTGGCCGGAGCGCCCCCGCGTCAGGACCTGCCACAAGGCTTCGGCGTGATCGCGCACAAAGAGCCAATCCCTGACGTTCAGCCCGTCCCCGTAAATTGGCAGAGGCTGGCGCTTGATCAGATTCTGAATAATAACAGGAATCAATTTTTCCGGAAACTGGCAGGGCCCATAATTGTTGGAGCAATTGGTGACGACGGTGTTGAGCCCGTAAGTATGGTGGTAGGCGCGGACGAGCATGTCGCTGGACGCCTTGCTGGCCGAGTAGGGCGAATTGGGCGCGTAAGGAGTGGTTTCGGTAAAGTAGCCGGAGGGGCCAAGGCTGCCGTAAACCTCGTCGGTGGAAACATGATGGAAGCGACCAAGGACCGGCTGAGAATCCAGCCAGTACCGGCGGCAACATTCCAGCAAATTGAAGGTGCCGACAATATTGGTGGTGATGAAATCCGCCGGACCCGAGATCGACCGATCGACGTGAGACTCGGCGGCGAGATGGACCACATGGGTGATCGAATGCCGACGGAATATGCGCTGCAGACTTTCGCTGTCACGCAAATCAACGCGCTCAAAGCAATAGCGCGGATGCGACTCAACCGGAGCGAGATTGGAAAGGTGCCCAGCGTAAGTGAGGCAGTCCAGATTCACCAACTTCTCGATCGGGGGCCGATCGATGACGTGCTGGATGAAATTGCTGCCAATGAAACCGGCTCCGCCTGTTACCAGCAAATTCACAGATTAATCCGCTCTTGGAGAGAACGCCCTAGAACCGGTAGCCGATTTGGAGGCTGATTTGGTCGGTGGCGTAGGTGTAGCCCTGGAGCGTGGATTGATTGTCCCCGTGCAGGTAGGAGACGGTAGCTGTGCCCTTCTTCAGGAAAGTGGTGCCCAGGCTGGTCGACACGTAGGCGTAATCGTCGCGCCGGGCGGTGGTAAAGAATTGATTGAAAAAGACGAATGTGTTCTTGTACTCGGTGTTTCTGTAACCCAGGCTTACATCGAGATTGAAGTGTTGCAGGAGCCGTTGATTGATCCCGCCGCTCACACTGGCAGTTTCGGTGATCTGGTTGGCAAAAAAGGAGCTGTCGACCGCGCGATTGGCCGCCAGGAAAAGCGAGGTGTGATCAAAGACCTGATAAAGTATGCTCGCCCCCATGATGGGGTTGATCAGGTCATCCGAGCCAGCCACGTCGATGAACTGGCGCACTTCAATCCCGCCGTTCAAGTTGACTGAGAGCTTGCGAGAAGGATGCCAACTGACCCGACCTTGGAATTGCTCGAAAGCCATGTCCGGGCCAATATCAACCTTGGAGTATCCCCCGCCCACGCCTGCTCCAAAGGAAAGCTCCGGGGTGAGCCGATAGTTGATCCAATCCATGGTCGACCATTGGTCCCGGCCTTGAAAGCCCTGGCTGCTCAGCAGTTGCTGGCTTAAACTGAAATCAAAGAACCAGTTGGCGTTAAAGTTCCAGGTAGCTGTGATCGAAGTATTGTGCGACTCGGTCTGGGTCTGCGTTCCGGTTTCGATCGTGGGATTAAACCCCTCTTGATAGGCCTGCTCGATCCGGAAAATCCAATCACCGTAGCCAAAGTTGGCCAGCAGGTTGGCGCTGTGATTGAGACTGTCCTCATACGGGCCCTTGGCGTAGTAATTCAGCGAGGGGGTGTAGTCGATCGAGAGATGGGCCGACTCGATCGTGAGCCCGGGAGAAATGGTGTTAAGAATCGTGGTGGTCGTGGACCCTGGGCGGTAGAGAACGCCATCCGCGTAGGTAAGTCCGTAGGTCAAATGCGGATGGGCAGAAAATGGCCCCCAGCGCAGGGGATACTCCGGCGGGGTGGGCGACTTGACCGAAGGTCCTGCGGCCGCAAACGAAGGGAGGCCGAGGCTGGAACTCCCGCTCTCGGGAGCGCTTCCGTAGAACGAAGGAGAATTGACGCTATCGACGGGCTGCTCCGGAGCCTGCGGGCTGCTGGAGGCTCCCGCTGAGGAGGCTGAGGTCCCCAAGCCGGGTCCGGGTTTGCCGGCAGATGCGTCCGGCCCGCTCTGAGCCGAAAGCGCCAACGGCAGGAAAACGACGGACAAAGGCAGAAGCCCCGCACAGCGAACAGTCCTAAAGCTCATTTTGCGTTGGCAACGGATAGACATTTCTCAAAAAACCAATTTCTTCCCGGCGCGGCAAGCTCAAAGTGGCTCCGCGACGGTCTCCAAGAATCTGCAGCTTCTTGATCGGCCACTCCACCGACCCCACCTACTGGCTGGGCGATTGAACGAACGAAGAATCGCGGGGAAGAGGAACTCGAACGGTCCGCACGAACCAACCCTCATTCCCACCGGAGGGAGTCGGCGCGTCAATGGTGAACAAGCCGCCGTCATCGACGATGGCCGAGTCGATGACTTTCCATGCCACCAGATCTTTGGACACCTGGATCTGGTAGGCGGCACCGGGAACCCCCTCCGCCTGAAAGTGGAGGCTCTGATCCGGGCGGACGCTGACGTGAAGGCGGCCCAACTGGCGCTCAAATTGCCGCGTGGTCAGGTAGGCTCCCGGAACCTGGATCACTCCCAACCGGTTCGAAACGGTTACCTCATAAAAGCCAAGGTCATTTTGTGAAACCGAGGGGAAAAACAGCGTTGGCGTCGAATCACCGACAGGAATGCCGTCTTTGGTCCAGAAATACTGGAGATCACTCCCGCTGGCATTCACACCGAAAAACACGGTATCGCCGAGGTTCACCAATTGAGTGGCCAAGTCACTGCCCGGGAGAAGCCGGGGACGCTGGTAAATGGCGATGTTCATCGGGATGTCCACGGTGACGCCAAAGTCGTTGCTGGCTTGAACTGTGTAAGCCCCTCCATCCGCGAGTTGGACGTTGGCTCGAACGTAGGTTGAGTTGGTCGCTCCATCGATGGCTTGCCCATCTTTGAACCATTGGTACAGAACCGGCCCGTCTTCGCGTTCGGTCTGGACGCCCAAGACGAGAACCCCATCTTCATCGACTGCTCCGGATGGCACAGTCCGCTTGAGGATAAACGGGCTGATCGGGACTCCCGCGGCCTGCTGAATCGGGAATGGCAGGCCGCCGACATAGATATTGCCAGCCCGATCCAGCTCCTGGCGATTGCTGTCGATCGCGTAATCGATCAAGGATTGGCCGCCGGATTGGCGAATGCCGGTGACGGTAATCCACGGGCTATCGGAGGTGGCGGTAAAGGCGCAACCGTCCGGCGCGATCACGGCGATCGTGTCCAAGGTGCGCACGGAAGACACTGAAG
Source organism: uncultured Verrucomicrobiota bacterium (assembly GCA_964566945.1). Classification (GTDB taxonomy): domain Bacteria; phylum Verrucomicrobiota; class Verrucomicrobiia; order Limisphaerales; family SXQI01; genus DASVNK01. The sequence continues at coordinate 45,689 of CAZMKE010000005.1, forward strand.
CGCCCGGTGGACTGAGGCTCATTAAACAGAGATTGTTCGGGGGGTATTCGAGCACCTCGGATGGGGGGCCTTCTACGCCAACAGAATTGTAGGCCCGGAGATAGATGAGAAAAGGCCCGCCCCCTTCCACCCCGGCCAAGGTATAACTCGTGGTGAGGCCAATGTCGATCCCGGACTGAGTTTGCCCCGCGGCAATTACGTAGAGATTGTAGCCAACCACGTTATCTCCATCGCCGGGAAAATCCCAGATCATGGTCAGGTCAACGCCAAACACCTTGCACCCAACCGCCGCAACCCAGGCGAGCCAGACGGCCAAAGCTCTCAATCTCCGGGAGTTCATACGGGAAACCAATGTTACATCAGACGGAGAACGGAGTCGAACCGTTCCCAACCAGCCTTCCCCGGCCTAACGAGCAGGACGCCCGGCGAACGAGCGTCAGTTCTTCGAGTAAAAATCGCGATACCAATCAACAAAGCGTCCCACGCCAACTTCGATCGGAGTGGAGGGCTTAAAGCCGACGTCCCGGGTAAGATCACTGACATCCGCAAAAGTCTTTTCCACATCGCCCGGCTGCATGGGGAGCAAGTTCAAGTTGGCCTTCCGACCGAGTTTATCCTCCAAAACGCGAATGAGGTGGAGCAATTCAACCGGATGGTTGTTGCCGATGTTGTAGATGCGGTACGGAGCTTTGCTGGAGCCAGGATCCGGGTTTGCAGAATCCCAATCCAAGTTTCCCCCAGGCACCTTTTCCGTGACGCGGGCGACGCCTTCGACGATGTCATCGACGTAAGTGAAATCACGCTGCATGCGGCCCTCGTTGAAGAGCGGCAGTTGAGCACCCTCGAGAATCGCTTTGGTGAAGATGAACATCGCCATGTCCGGGCGCCCCCATGGGCCATAGACGGTGAAGAACCTTAGCCCGGTGGTCGGAAGCCTGTAAAGATGGCTGTAGGTGTGGGCCATCAGTTCGTTCGCCTTTTTGGTGGCGGCGTAGAGGCTGAGCGGGTGATCGACATTATGATGGGTCGAGAACGGCATGGTCGTATTCGAGCCGTAGACCGAGCTGGAAGAGGCGTAGACCAGATGTTCGACTTGATGATGGCGGCAGCCTTCGAGAATGTTGACAAAACCCGCCAGATTGCTCTCGACGTAGGCGTGCGGATTCGAAATGGAGTAGCGAACGCCTGCCTGCGCGGCCAGGTTGATGACGCGCTGCGGTTTGATCTCGCTAAATAGCCGCTCGATGGCCGGCCGGTCGCTCAGGTCCGCCTGATGAAAATGAAAATTCGGAGCCGAAGCAACTTGAGCGAGGCGGGACTGCTTCAAACGCACATCGTAATAGGAATTGAGATTATCCAGCCCATGGACGACATGCCCCTCTTTGAGCAAGCGCTGGCAAAGGTGAAAACCGATGAAACCGGCCGCCCCGGTCACGAACATTCGCATGGAAGAAAGTGTGAAGCATGGATTTGGCCCTCTCAAGGAAAACTTGGAAAACCCGGCGCGGACGCGGCCGATTCATTCCTCAAACGGCCCCGCCTGATGTTTCGGACCGCCCAAAACCGCAGTCCGCCTCAGGGCCAAAAGAAAAACCGGACGTAAACATACGCCGCCGCCTCGCTGATCACTTCCTTGACGCCGGCACTGTAACGCCACCAGCCATTGGCGGGATATTCCCGCGGAGGCAGGGCGATCACGCCAATCGGAACACCGGGTCCGAACGCCTTGCGAAACAGTAACCGCGAGCGGCGCGCATGGACCGCCTCGCTGATCACGTTCAACCCGGAAGGAGTGATGTTTTTGGATGCGAGCCACGATTTGATGGCCAGCGCTTCGGTGTAGGTCCGATCGCGCGGAATCCCAGCGGACGGAATGGCCGTCATAAGCGAAGCGGGAAGCCCAGCGCGGGAAAGCCGCTGAAAGCCGAGATCAGCGTAAGTGGTAATATCCTGATGGAATTCGGCCGCGTCGAGAATCGGACCGCCGCCCACGAGGACCATGGAAACCCGATTCGATTGGACCCACTCCGCGGCGCGCCGCGCACTCGTCAGCGAGATCCAGCCTTCAACCACTGCGATATCCGAATCGGCCTTGGCGGTGGGCGCAAGGAGGGGATAGGCATTAAAGAAAAGAACCGCACTCCCTGCGGCGACCAGAACGACCAGCAAAAGAATGCCGCGCCAAGTCAAGCCCCAGCGCTCTTTTTTCTCGATCAAGCGCCATTGGCGCTGCCATCCCGCCCCCCCGGCATCGCCTTCACTCGCCGTCATCCAGCTGGTCACGCCGCGTTCCTTCTGGACTCGTGCCGAATCTCCGACTCCACGCCATTCGCTTGGAACAGGGGCAGAGTAACGCTCGGCATATTATGAGCCAGCGAGCGGAAATGTTTTCTCAAGGAGAGCATCAAGGCCGACAGAAAAACCGACCAGGGGGAGCCGAACCGATTAGCGGGCCAGCGAAGCTCTCCACTGCAGAATGCTCGTCCGCATGCCGAGGGCCGCACGGCGAGACGGGCCGAAGCCAAAAACAAATGCCAGGCCGGCGAGAGCTCCGGCAAGGCCAGCAATCAAAAGTTGCGCGATGGGAGACCATTGATTCAAGGCAAGCTGAACCATGTAGGTGCAACCGGCGACGATGGCCCACAATGGAAGATGAGTGAAGAAACGCATCCAAAGATCTTTTGCCCGAACCGGCCCATCGCGCCCCACGATGTAATAGGCCGCGGGGAGGCAAATAGCCAAGCAGAAGAGCGAATAACAGGTCGCGACGCCAGCCGGACCAAAGGCCAGGCCAGTGGCAAAGGCGCACGTGGTGACGACCGACGCCATAACGCTCATATGGAGGAAATCCTTTCCCCGGCCCTGGCTGGTTAAAAGCCAGCCGACAACGGAGGCCACCGGGATGTAGAGCGTCAAGAGGCTGAAGCCGGCAAAGATGGGAACGGCCTCCTGCCAGCGGGCTCCGAGCAGCACGAAGATAAACTGACGGGAAAGCCCAAACGCCAAGCCGGAAAAAAAGAAAGTGCCGAGAGCGAGCACCTCGTAAATCTCCAGCACGGCCCTCCGATAGCGCTCCGGTTCGGGCAAAAGCCGCGACAAAGTCGGAACAATAACTGCCTCGATCGGGCTCATCAGTTGATCCACCGGACGGATCAACAATGCGCCTGCCCTGGAATAAAAGCCCAAAGCAGCGGAGCCAAACATTTTCCCGACCAAAATAGTATCCGACCCGCGGGCCACCGACCAAATCAAGCTGCTGACGGCCAAGCGCAGGCCGAAACCGAGCAGCGGTCCGGTGCCGCTGCCTCGCGTCGGCCAAAGCGGGCGCCAACGGGAGACCAGCCAGGTCATGACGCAGGTGAAAAGGGGATTGCAAAGTTGCATCGCCACCAGGGACCAATAGCTGAAGCCCGCGAACGCCATGGCGATGGCCAGAATCACCGCTCCAAGAAGCGATGAGACCTGGATCACCGCGATCTTTCCAAATTGCATATGGCGCTTGAGCAACGCCAGATGTTGCACGGTGGAAGCCGAGAGCAAAAACGAGACAGACAGGACCAGGGTCACAGCGGTCAGCCGGGGCTCGGCAAAAAACCAGGCGACCAGCGGCGAGCTGAGAGCAAACAGAAGCGTAATCAGGCCTCCAGAGCCGAGATTGATCCAGAAGAGGTTCGAAATCTGGCTTCGGGTAATCTCCGCACGTTGAATGGTCGCGGTCGACAAGCCCATGTCATTGAACACGCGAAAGAAGCCGACCAGCGAAATGACGATGGCGACAATGCCGAAATCTTTCGGGTCCAGAAGGCGCGCCAGCACCACCGTCGAGCCGATGTTCAGGCAAAGCTGAACGCCCTGCGCGGCGGCGGTGATCAGCCCGTTGGAAAAGGTGCGGCTCTTCAAGCCGGATCTCACCCCGGCGAGATTCTCCTGACCGTCGAGCACCTCTGCCGAGGCCGTCGGTCCGGCGAGCGCATATTTCAGCCGCTGAATTACCGTTTTCAAGGAAACCTGTGAACTAGGAGATCTTTCACGCGAGAAGGTCAGAAGCAGACGACTAAAGGCCTGCGATCCAATGCATCAGACGGAAGTCCCCGCTTTGTGCTGCGGATTGGGAAAATAGAAGTTGTCAGGGAAATCCAACTGGCGCGGGCAAGCCCGCATCGCAGCCACCCCGCCTCACGCAGATCCAAGAACCGCCTGCCTTCGGAGTTCCTTCAGGCTTTCCAACTCCTGAAGGATGGCGGGCTCGCGGGCAAAAACAACCCATCCGCGCTTCGCTCCGGTCTCTTGCTCCGGGCCCGAAGCCGGGAAAAATGGGGTCAGTTGCAAAGGTTTGAGTCCGGCCAAAGCCTCGAGGCAAAGGTTCTTGCGCGGGTCCCCCCAATCGTCGAAGGAGTATGTGGTTCCTGGGACTTGAAAATCATCAATCATCACCACGGGTTCCTTCCAGTTGGAGAAGATGATTTCCAGCTCCTCGGCCAAGGGAGCCTTGAAGTAACCCGAAGAATCCTGAACATGCGCATCCAGATAAAAGAACACCCGCTCTTTCGGACAGCTGGGGTCTTTGACCAGCCCGGCTAAAAACTCCGGACTATTGCCGCGAACCACGTGGATTCGGCCGGAGATTTTAGCAAACCGCTGGGCCGCGTAGCCAAAAGCTCGAGGATCAATTTCCACAGTGTAGACCGGGAGCCCCGCTTTGCCAAAATAGTCAGTAGTGGTTCCAAGGAACGTTCCCGTCTCGACAATCGCCCGAAAGGAAATCCGTTTGGTAATGGCCGCATAAGCTTCCTGGCGAAGCTTTTGTCCATTGAGCGGCCCCCAGTCGTTCTTCGACTTTCGATTCAGCAAATAGTCAAGCCGTCCGGCGCTTTCTTCGCCGATCAGCTTGAGGAGCATCCCCTTGACCATAACCTCAGGCTCGGTTGTAGATTAAAAAAGGCTAACTCCCAACCCCGGCCAGCGGACGGATGCTGACAGGAGCATCTAGTCGCGAGTTCAAGGGCGGTAGCGAATGATTTCCAAGTTCCCGCTGGATGTAGTCCAGCTCCAGCAGCATGGTCTCTAATTCGCCGTCGCTCAAGCGATAAGTGTTCCCCGAGGTGTAATCGTCAGAGGCCGCGAGCTTGGTCGACCCCTTCTCAAAAAAGAGCGCGTAGTTCAAATCACGCGTGTCGGAACCGACGCGATAGTAGTCCCCAAGGTCTTCCGCGCGAACCATTTCCTCGCGATTCAGCAGGGTCTCATGTTTTTTCTCCCCGTGGCGAGTGCCGATGACCTGAATGTCGACGTTCGAGGCGAAAATGTTTTTCAAAACCCGCGCCAGCTGGCCGATGGTGGCGGCTTGCGCTTTCTGGACGAACGTATCTCCGCCGACACCGTGCTCAAAAGCGAAAAGAACCAGATCCACGGCGTTGTCGAGGGACATCATAAACCGGGTCATCTCCGGATCAGTGATGGTGATCGGCTTGCCAGCTTTCATTTGATTCACGAAGAGAGGAATCACGGAACCGCGGGAAGCCATCACATTGCCATACCGCGTCACGCAGATGGTCGTCTCGCCCGCTTTCAACGCGCGCGACTTGGCGATCGCGACCTTTTCCATCAGGGCCTTCGACATGCCCATGGCGTTGATCGGATGGACCGCCTTGTCGGTGCTCAGGACGATCACATTCTTGACGTGATGGTTGATGGCCGCCGTGATCGTATTCTCCGCGCCGAGGACGTTTGTCGCCACGGCTTCCACCGGGTAAAACTCGCAGGAGGGCACCTGCTTCAGCGCGGCGGCATGGAAGACATAGTCGACGCCCCGCATTGCATCATTGATGCTGTTTGGGTTGCGCACGTCGCCGATGTAATACTTCATCTTCGGACTGCGCAGCTCGTGCCGCATATCGTCCTGCTTCTTCTCATCGCGGCTGAAAATCCGGATCTCGCCAATGTCCGTGTGCAGAAAGCGTCGAACAACGGCATTTCCGAACGAACCGGTTCCGCCGGTAATCAGCAAGGTCTTGTTTTTAAACATAATCTAATCCTTTTTCGACAAACGTTCCCCAATCAGCCGCTTTAAAGCGACTTTCGCCACACCGTCCGATTTACATAATCGGTGTAACTCATGACAATCCGTAAAACTTTCTTTGAAACATTCGGAACATCGTAATCGGCCACCGTCCGGAAGGGGTGGTCGCGGTCTTCCCATTGCGCGCGAACGGCTTTGACAGCTTCCACCACGGAGGCACGTTTGAGGCCGCACATAATCAACGTGCCCTCGTCCATGCCCTCAGGCCGTTCATGAGCCTGCCGGATCATGACTGCGGGAAAGTTCAGAATGGAGGACTCTTCGCTGATTGTCCCGCTGTCCGAGATGACGCAGTAAGCGGCGAGCTGCAGCTTCACGTAATCCACGAAACCCAGCGGTTTCAGAAATTCGACGCGTTCATCGGTCAAGCGGAAGCCCGAGGATTCCAGGCGCTTGCGGGTGCGCGGATGAGTCGAAACGATGATCCGCCGCCCAAACTCCTGTGCCAGGCCGGTCAGGCTATCGAGCAAGTCCCGGAAATTCTCCGGGGAATCAACGTTCTCTTCGCGATGAGAGCTGACGACGAAATAGTCGTGCTCCTTCAGGCCCAACCGGGTCAAAACGTCAGAAGCCTCGATGCCCGGCCGGTAATGATCGAGAATCTCTTTCATGGGAGACCCTATCTTGATCACGGTCTCGGGACGGATGCCTTCTGCCAGCAGGTAGCGACGGGCATGCTCGGTGAGCGGCATATTGATGTCGCTGAGATGGTCGACGATCTTGCGGTTTAATTCCTCGGGAACCCGCTGGTCAAAGCAACGGTTGCCCGCTTCGAAGTGGAAGATCGGGATCTTGCGGCGTTTGGCAGGAATAACCGCGAGGCAGCTGTTGGTATCGCCATACAGCAAAATGGCGTCCGGCTGTTCGGAAGCCAGCAGCGGATCGATGCGCGAAATAACCAGCCCGATCGTCTCGGCGGCGGTCTCGCCAGCGGCATTCAAGAAGTGATCCGGCCTGCGAATTTTGAGATCCTGAAAGAAAATCTCGTTCAGCTCGTAATCGTAGTTTTGCCCAGTGTGAACGATGACGAGCTTATGAAAACGCTCGATCTCATTCATCACGCGGCTGAGCTTAATTATCTCAGGCCGCGTCCCAACAATAGCCATTACTTTCAATCTCGATTTCTCCTCTTTAACGGGTTTTTACCAAGGCCTCTTTCAAAGTTTCAGACACGTAGCGGATCTGCTCGGCGGAAAGGCCAACCCAGGTCGGGAGGCAGATCCCTTCGTTAAAACATCTCACGGAATTCTCAAAGCTTTCATCCTTGTAGGACAGGTGAGCATAACAAGGCTGCCGGTGGAGCGGATAGAACATGGACCTCGGCTCGATTCCTCGGTCTTTCATATACGCCATGACCTTGCTGGCATCCGGCACAAAAGCCACGACGCGGAATGGGATATACTCGAAATCACTGCGAATCACCAGATATTCCACGGCATCGCCAAGATGCTGGCGATACTGAGCGGCGATTTCCTGCTTTTGCCGGCGAATATGCTCGAGTTTGGTGAGCTGGGACAGGCCCAGGGCAGCGAGGATATTATTCATGCGGAAGTTGTATCCCAACTCCGGATGCACAAAGGTGCCGCTCGATTTGCGTCCCTGGTTGCGCAGGTAAAGCATCCGATCATAGACGTTCGGGTCGGCAGTGACGACCATGCCGCCTTCCGCGGTCGTGATGGTCTTGTCCGCGTAGAAGGAGAACGTTCCGGCCGCGCCGAAGGTTCCGCAATGGTGCTCTTTGGTCTTCACGCCAAGCGCCTGGGCGGCGTCCTCAACGAGGAACAATCCGTGTTCCTGGCAGAATGTCCGAATCTCTTCAATGTTGCTGCAAGCGGTGCCAAACAGAGGGCACGCAATCAGAGCCCGCGTGCGGGGCGTCAGGCGAAGCCGCGAGAGATCCAAAGTCAGGTCATTGTGCGCTTTGATATCGGCGAAGCGCGGTTCCGCACCCGCCATGCAAACGGAGTTGGCGGAAGCAATGAACGTAACATCCTGCACGATGACTTCATCTCCAGGCCCAATCCCAAGCGCCTTGAGGGCCATGTACAGGGCCACCGTTCCGTTGGAGGCAAGGCAGCCATAGGGCGCCCCAATGATTTTCAACAATTGGCTCTGAAATTCCTGAGCAAAACGGCCCTCGGCGATGTAGCGCTCTTCGAACACCGGTCGCAGGTATTCGTAATCGGTCAGATCAACGTAAGACCGGAATTGGGGTATGGTTTCCATGGTAGCAGTATTTCAGTTAACGTTTGTCGTAGAAATCTTGGTCGGCCGCCAGATCCGCGAGCATCTCTGGCCAGCCCGGCATGACCATGCCGGTGGCCTCCGCGAAGCGTTGCGATTGCAGGGTGCGATCACAATGAAAGCCCTCCTCGGGATCAATCGTGACATCCAGCGAAAATGCATCCCGCAATTGGCACAGCAGATCGTATTTGGAAATCACCGGGCCCGCGATCTGGAAGCGGCCGCTGAGTTTCGGAAAATCTTCGATCAAACGAGGGATGATACGGGAAGCCATGGTGCGAGTGGTGACGCCTGAGTAAAGCGCCTTGCGAAAGCCTCGGATTCTCTTGCCGCGTTGAGCCAGAAACCACTCGAGCAATTCGCTGAAACCGGCGATTTCCCGGCCGATCATTGACGTCCGAATCGTCAGGCAGTGATCGTAATCCAGCTCTCCGAAATACTTGCTTTGACCGTAGAGGTCGGGCGCGGTCATGACGCTCCGCTCGCGGTAGTTGCCGTCCGCGCCGTCAAAGACGCAGTCCGTGCTGAAATGGATGACGCGAGCCCGATTCTGAGCCCAACGAGCCAGGCGATGGGGAAACAGGCCGTTGACCTGGAACATGGCTGAAACATCTTCCGCCTCGGCTTTGCGCTTGGTGATGCCGACGCAGTTGATGATCACCTGCGGAGAGACCTTTTCGAGGATCTCGGTGAACTGGGCGAAATCCGCCGCTTCGACGTTTTCGAAACTTCCCTGACTGAAAAGCCGATACTTCTCGAAGCGATCGGCGCGGCCATGGAAGGTCCCGAAAAGCTCGTGGCTCGAGGCGGACAACGCCCGCCAGAGGGCGTGGCCGATCATCCCGGATGCTCCGCAGATCAGAATGCGACTCATGGAAAAGTTTGAATGATTTAGGCGGTGGGGATCGGCTTGAGCAGGATATAACTGGACTCGAGCCTGATGTCCTTCACAGCCTGGCGAAAACGGTTGAGGGGCGCGCTGTTACGGCTGTGGTTCTGCAGAAGCTCGATGCTCGCCCACTTTTCGCAAATGACGACCGTATCGGGCCGAACCAGGTTGTCGAAGCGCGGATCCTCTGAATCCCGATAAAGCTCGTACTCCAGGCACCCCTCCTCAAGCCGCACTTCCGGCGCAATGCCGGCAAAAGCGGCGATGTAGTCCTCGACCCGACCCGGGACGGTCTTCACTGTAATAATCAATTGTATCATCTCGCCAAAGCCGACTTTGAAAACGCAGGCTGCCCCGCCGGCCGTTCGCCCCCGCTGCGCATATTCTCCACCACTTCCACCAACATTCGATTCAGCGACTTGGTAATGGCTGGTGCGCCATAAATCTGCAGAGTTGCCTCGCGCACGTTGGAGTCGAAGCGACGCTGGTCGATGGCCTGCCGCAGGGACGCGGCGATGGCCTCCGGAGAGTTCTGCTGAATATAGGTAATCCCCTTTTCCAACTCGGGCTCGAGCTCGCCTCGGGGCGTCGTGATCACGTGCAGCCCCCCCGCGAGGTACTCTATAATCTTAAACGCGAAGGAGGTGCCGGGAGTTTCGGTCGGATCCTGAGGGTTCATCCCAATCCGGGCGGAGCAGATCAGCTTGCCGTTTGCCTCCTGGTTCAACAGCCCGTGGAAGACAATGCTTGGCACGCCCGCGGCCGCGTCCTTCAAACGGCCGGTAATCGGCCCCTGGCCGGCGATGTGCAACTCCCAATCCGGGAGCTTTAAGATTTTCCAGGCGGCGATCATCTGATCCAGCCCCTGGGCGCCCTCGTGGGTTCCCGAGAAAACCGCGCGATTCTTTCGAGGAACGCTCTGGAGCGTTTCAGGGTCGGAGATATAGCGATTCACGACGCCGCGGAGCAGCAGTTTGGGAATGCCGGCCGGCAGCTGGGAAAGCAAGTACGGCGACACTGCGATGCAACCGGACAGTTCCTTCAATACCTTCCGATATTGACGGCGATGGTACTTTGCCTTCAGCCCGGGCTGGGCCTTGCCGACGACATCCGAGAACGAATCATCTTCGTACTGGAGAATGACCGGGATCTTTAAATGATTCTTGGCAAAGTAAGTGCAGGCGATCTGCGCGGTTTTGAGCGTCTGGATGATGACGACATCGAAAGGGGCAATCTTATTTCGAGCCTTAAGGAGCCGCAAAGTGCTGTTCGCCGACCACACTCCCGTGATGTATTTGACCGGAAGAGCGGAGGCGTAAAGTATCGGGATATCCGGATCGAAAGGCTGCTCCTCCCGGTAGAAGGGATAATACTTGAATTGATTCTGATCGACCTCGCCCTGGGAGAGGATCTCCACGTCATGCCCGCTGGCTTTCAGGGACGCGGCAATCAGCTCGACCTTCACCCGGCAACCCAAACTGAGGTTGTGGAGACAAGGCCGCTGCCGGGTAAAGCCCGGCGACTGATAATGGACTACGTAAGCGATGCGCATTTCAACAGGTCAACGATCTGCAATTCGACAATGTAGCCGGAATTTCACGGGCAAATTCGGGGATCGGCCTCGGCCAATTCGCAGAGAATATGGCCAATTGCGATGTGGCATTCCTGGATGCGGGCGGTGTTTTGGCCAGGAACGACAATGGGGATGTCGCAGCAGCGGCCGAGTTGGCCGCCGGTTTTCCCGGCCAGGCCGATTGTGATCAAGCCGTTTTCACGGGCAGCTTTGATGGCCAGGAGGACGTTCGGCGAATCCCCGCTGGTGCTGATCCCGATGGCAACATCGCCCTTCCGCCCGAGGGCTTCGACCTGCCGGGAGAAGGCGCGCTCGAACCCGTAATCGTTGCCAATCGCGGTCAGGATCGATGAATCGGTCGTGAGCGCGATCGCGGGCAGAGCCTGCCGTTCCTTCACAAATCGCCCCACGAATTCAGCGGCCAGATGCTGAGCGTCCGCGGCGCTGCCACCATTGCCGAAGAAGAGCAATTTCCCGCCAGATTCCAGGCAAGCGACGATGGCCCGCGCGGCTCGCTCAATCGCGCTGCCACAGTCGCGCGCGACCCGAAGGCGCAAATCGGCCCCCTCCCTCATCGAACGTTCGATATGGGCCAGAGCGTCCGCCGGATCAGACATCGAGCCTGGATTCTGCGTGCCAGCCGCGGCCGGAGTTCTCGCGGGAATTGCGTCGTGGGCTGTCATACGGGATTCGAGGAGGTCACCCCGATGGCCGGCCGGTTAGCCGGCGCCGTCGCAGCCTCCTCCGTCGCGGACGATTTGCGGAGCAACGCCGAATAGACGGAAGTGGTGATTTTGGCGACTTTGGACCAGGAGTAGCGGTCGTGAGCGTACGCCCGAATTTTCGAGCGATTCAGGGAGCGCTGATGGTAAAGCGGGCTGCTGAAGAACCGCCGGACCACACCGGTGAGGTCAGCAGAATCTTCCGGCTTGAAGGCAAAACCGGTCTCCCCTTCCACGATTTCCTCTTTGAGCGATCCGACATCCGCGACGATCACGGGCAGGCCGAAGTTATACCCAAGAAAGAGAACGCCGCTCTGGAAGATTTCCCGGTAGGGGAGAACAAGCACATCCGCGGCCTTAAAGAAGACTTCGACTTGATCATCCGGGATGTACTCGATCCGCTGGATAACGGCATCCGGGTTTGGCAGGCCGCGCAACGCGGTCTTGATCGATTCGTAGTAGGCGGGCGCGCACTTGATGCGCCCGGCCACAATCAAGCGATACTCTGGAACCCGCCGGAGCAACTCCGCAAATGATTTCAGCAGCACATCGAGTCCTTTGTATTCCGCGACGTTGCCGAAAAAGAGGAGCACCTTGTGCTCCGGGCGCAGTTGAAACCGGGCGCGCGCGTCGGCGCAGGAGAGGCCGGTGGAAGGATTGGTCGCGTTAATCCCAAACGGAATGACGGAAATCTTCCCACCCGGGACCCCGAAGGACGCGGTGATCTCAGCCTTCATTTTCTGGGTGTGGACAAAGACGTGATCCACCAGCTTGTATTGCCAACGAAGCGTGGCTCGATTCCACGCGGAGTCCTTCCCGTCGCGGGCTTCGGTATTGACATTGTGAGCGGTGTAAACCAGCCGCTTTCCCAGGATCTTGTAAAACAAAAGGACCAGGGTGCGATCCAGCCACTGGATTTTGTTATGCCACAGGATGTGGAAGATCGGGGCTTGCGAAACGACCGCGTAGCCCAGCAAGCGACAATAGTATGAGAACAATCGCCAGAACTTCCGCAGGCGCGATGCTTTTGGATTCTGATCCCCGCGCAAATTGAGGAAACGGGCAAACGGATTTCTGAGGACTTCGGGAACCTGCAGGTCGTCACTTCCAATAAAATCGAACCGGATCTTTTCGCCCGCCAGCGCGTCGGAGATGCCGAGAGCGTAGGGCTTGTCGCCGCCGCCGGTGAGGAGGGCTACCAACGGCGCTCCGGGCTGAAACCCAGCTCGTTTGGCGTCATCCATAATCGACGCGGACGACACGCCCGCATCGAGGCTGGTCGGGCGGGGAAGGTTTGATCCAAGCAGAGACATCGCCAGGGAATGTTAGCGTTTCGGCCGGCCCGCCGGCTCCGCGGCGCGCAGCTGTTCATGGGTCGCCGCCAAAACTTCGTTCAAGGAGATCGCCGTGGTGGCGCGCGGATTAAAATCCCGCTTATAGAAGAACTCGCCGAGGAAAGGGGAGATCAGTTTCGTGAGGATTCCGTACTCGTGGATCTCCCACGGACTGGTGCAATTGAAGATCGAAACCGTGCGCACTCCAGTGCCCAGGGCAAAGTGCATCGGCAAACTGTCCCCGCCAACCAAACAGCGGTGGCCCGCCACATCGCCGAGATGTTCGAGAAGCGTTTTCCTCTGAGGCAGCACGTTGACCGTGAGCCCCGCGGACTCCAGCCTCTCCTTCAATTCCGAATAATAGGCCCATTTCTTCATGGGCCAAACCGGTCCAGACTCGGCTGCGAGAGCGACGTCACCGCGCAGGCCGGTGTCCGGTGGAGCTGGCAGGACGTATTCTTCTCCGGCAAACTCGAAGCCCAGTCCGGCGAAAATATGTTCCTGATACGAAGCCCGGTTCTCAAATTTCAGTTCATCAGCCCGTTTGCGTCCAAAACGGCTGATCAAACTCAGGTCAAACCAGCGGCGGGCATCGTCTGTGTAGGCCAGGCGATTCTCCCGGTCCGCATAGGCGCCAAACAATTGCTTGTGGTTGATGGTGCGAACGAACTCGGCAACGTCCAGAGTATCCTCAAGGTTGATTACCAGATCGTAATTCGAATCGGCGGCTTGAGCGCGCTCTTCCCAAGAAAGGCACCGGACGTCAAAATCGATATTCTGCAAGAGCGGAGCGTTCTTGGCGGCCGTAATCCAGGTGACCGAACCGGGAAAGCGACGCAATAAAGTGGTGGTGCGAACGACATCTCCGGTGGCGCCGAGTTTCGCAATAAGTAGTCTCATGATGCTTTTGCTTGGTGCACGTCTCCGAAATGAATATCGGAGCGCCTTCAGTTTTCTGAATCGACTTCTGCTTTACGACCGGCGCGCCGCGGACGTGGCGCGATCCCGTTTAAAGCTCTCTACAAGTTCCCGTTGAGTGAGGGTTGCCGTCCCAAGTTTTCCCACCACCACCCCGGCTGCATGATTTGAAATTACGGCTGCTTCTGCAGGCGTCGCTCCCGCGGCAACAGCCAAAGTAAAACTGCCGATGACCGTATCGCCAGCGCCCGAAACGTCAAACACCTCTTGCGCCACGGTGGGAATATGGAACGGGCGGCGATCGGGCTGGCAAAGAAGCATTCCCTGATCTCCGAGGGTGATCAACAGATGCTCCGGCTTGAGGCCGGCGAGCAATTTTTCCGCGACGGACAACAGAGCCGAGTCCTCCAGCGGGCTCACCCGCCGGTTTGAATCCCCGATGCCCGCCAGTTCGAAAGCTTCCTTGCGATTGGGCGTAATGAGTGAAAGGCCGGTCAGATCCAATTTATGGACGGGCTTCGGATCCAGGCTCAGCCAGATCCCCCGGTCCCGGCAAGCGCGTTTAAGAAAATCCAACAACGGCTGCGAGATGGTCCCTTTCCCGTAATCACCGACAATGACGGCGTCGACGGAATCCAGGCAAGCCACCAGGGACCGTTTCAGCCGGCGCAAAGCCGCCGCGCCTATGTCCACGGCAGCTTCCCGATCCAGGCGAACCAGTTGCTGCTGGTGGGCGATAATCCTCGTTTTGACGCTGGTCGGGCGTTGTGAATCAGCCAAAATGCCCGCGCAACCGACCTTCTGCTCCGTTAAGAGCGCTTTGAGCTGTTGCGCGGACTCATCCCGCCCGACCAAGCCAAACAACTCCGCGTGGGATTCGAGCGAGGTAACGTTGCGGGCCACGTTCGCCGCGCCTCCGGGCATGAAACTCTGGTGGCTGAATTCCACTACTGGGACCGGCGCTTCCGGCGAGATTCTCCGGACATTGCCCCAAACAAAATGATCGAGCATCAAATCGCCGACGACCAGAATGCGCGCCGAGCGGGCACGCTCTAAAATGCCCAATAGGCGCCGGCGGGACAAGCGGGTCGAATCGGCCGCACCCGCAAGGGATTGCGCTTTGAGCGCACGATCCCGCCGTCCCATTGCGATGGGCGAGCTTTCTTCTGACAGATCCTTTACAGACATTTTAAGAAGCGGTTAACAACCAAGGCCACGCTTTAATCCTGTTCAGCCCGAAGAAGACGGCCGACGTAGTCGGCCACCGCGTCTTCCAACGAAACCTCGGGAAGGCGCAAACCGGCGCGCGCGGCCTTGGCCATGGTCGCCTGAGTGAAATACTGGTATTTGTCGCGAATATCCAAGGGCATGGGGATATAATCGATTTGCGACGGCTTTTTCAGTGCGGCAAACACCGCGTTCGAGAGATCAGCAAAGGACCGCGCGCGGCCGGTGCCCAGGTTGAACAATCCCGAAATCGAGGGATTGGCCACGCACTGGAGGAGGACGTCCACCACCTGCTCGATGTAAATGAAATCACGCAACTGGCCACCGTGGGCATAATCCGGCCGATGGGACTCGAAGAGACGGACCCGGCCGGAAGCCCGGATTTGATGAAACGAGTGGAACACCATCGAAGCCATGCGTCCTTTGTGGCTCTCGCCGGGGCCAAAGACATTGAAGAATTTGAAACCCGCGCATTGCGCCGGCCCTGGCTGGCGTTGCGCCTGCACCCAAAGATCGAAATCGTGCTTTGATTTCCCGTAAAGGTTCAACGGTTGGAGTCGCGAAATTTCAGACTCATCGTCAAATCCCCGCGAGCCATCTCCGTAAGTCGCGGCGCTCGAGGCATAGATCAAGCGCGCCTTTTGCTGCGCGCACCAGTTCCATAGCGTCTGGGAGTATTCGAGATTATTCCGGCGGAGGTAATCCCAGTTCGTTTCGGTGGTGCTGCTGCATGCGCCCAAATGGATGATCACCTCAGGATTCACTTTTCCAGCGGTGAGTTTGGCCAGGAAAGCATCGTGATCGAGAAACGGCACGTGCGGGACCTGATTTCCCGCCTTCTCCGCCACGAACGGGTGATCCACCGAGAGCAAAGAGCCCGGATCACGCTGCGCAGCGAGCGCCCCAAGCACCCGGCTGCCGATAAACCCAAGAGATCCAGTTACCGCAATCATCACAAGTCCGATCCGAACCCTACTTCGCCGCTGCGCCTAATTTGGTGATGATGTTGTCACACATCTCCCCCACATTCCGAAACTTCTGCAATTCCGCGAAATTGAACCGGATATTGAAATGCTTCTCGGTCGCCATCACCAATTCAATGTGATTCAGCGAGTCCCAGTTTTTGACATCGTTCGCCGTCGTTTCACGCTTGAGCGTGATGGAGTCATCATCCAGGACGCGACGGAAAACAGCGCTCATTTCACCGAGGATTTGATCAGGCGATTTAGACATAAAAGCTAGCTGGCAACGATAAATGAAGGCAATTCCTTGAACGACTCGAGTTCAAGCTCCCATTTGCCATTGGCTCCGGAGAAGCCCATGTTTTTGTAAAGATCTTTGACCATCTTGTTCTTCTCAGTTGGGAGATACTCGCCAATCAAGTATCGAAAGCCGCGGGAGCGCGCCTGCGCTGCCATCTGGTTCACGATGAATTCCTCCATGCCGCGCTTGAGCACACGGCAGCTCATGATCCAGGTATCGATAAATAAGGACTCAGAATCGAGCTTTTCCAAAATGATCAAGCCAATCAGCCCGTGATCGCCAAACCGATCCTTAAGATCGAAGGAGAGAGTGACGTATTTATCTGAATTCCTGATGCGCTCGATATCCGCATCGGAATAGCGAACGGTCCGGAGGTTGAATTGGTTGGACCGCTGGGTCAACTGCGCGATCCGCGGGACCGAGAAGCTGTCGAACGCCTTAACCGTCGATCGCATCTCCAGACTCTTCAAGTAGTCATCGACCGACTCAAATTTCTTCTGCAGTTCGGTCCGAGCGGCCTCCTGCTGATACTGCTGGGTCCGTTGCAAATCTTCATCCGAGAACGCTGTCGTCTCAAAGAGATTCAGCGAAACCAGATACGGAACGTAAAGAGCGGGGTCCTCCGGCAACTCCGGAACCGTCACAGCCGGCAGCATTTCGCGAACGAGGTTCCTTTCAAAGGGATTGTCATCCACGAACACCATGGAATCGAAGCCGATATTGAGCGTTTCCTGAATTCGCTTGATGTTGTCGGCTTTATTCTCCCAGTTAGCAACAAACACCGCGATGTCCCCCAGGCGCAACACCATTTCCGGATGGTCCTGAAAAGGGCGTTTGGCGACTGCGTCATCGTTTTTGCTGCAGACAGCCAAAATGATTCCCCGGTTCTTCAGCTCCCGAGCCCATTTCTGGAGCCCGTCGAACGCGGGCCCCAGTCCGAGATGGCCAATCTGAATGTTCTCCATCCCGTCATCCCCAATCACTCCACCCCAAACCGTGTTGTCCAGGTCCAGTATCAGGCACTTCTTGATGGCCCCGCTCAGCGCGCAGACGATATCTGTCACGGCCTTGGCGGCCGCGGGGAGAAAATCGAGGGCAAAGGCGACTTTGGCAGTCGCGTAGAGACGCGGATCGTGGGCATTCCTGTGGCCGAAATCAGCCGCGAGAGCCGCGATATCCGCGACAAAAACCTGCTTTTGCGCCTGAGCGGCATTCATCAGCTCGAAATTGATCTTCTTGAGCTGGTAATAAAAGGACGAGCCGACTTTCGAGGAAAAATGACCGAAAACAAAATCGTGCTTCTCCACCAGGTTCATCTGGATGATTTTCGCGGACGAACGGGAGGCGATCGTTTGCCACCAATGCTGCAGTTGCCCGACCACTTCGCGGGCGAAATCGGCGCGAGCCGGAAGCGCCGTTTCCGTGAACCGCTCCCAGAGCCGTTCGGCCGACAGGCTGAGAACGACAAATTCAGGATCCGAGTGATAGAGTTCAGAATCGGCATCCACGACCTGCCGATCGATCTGATCAAACTCCGCTTCGAAAACCTGGAAAGAGATTCGCTTCTCGTAGCCGTAGGCGGTAATCGCCTTGGCGAGAAACTGAGTGGCCGAATCACCAAGCAGCGCGATGCGGCGGCGCGGCAAGCCGGAGAAATCCTTCTTCAGATTCTGTTTCAGCTCGTTAAATAGCATAGACGGTCGATGTTCTCTCAGCTCGCCGCCAGATCGAGGGTGGCAAAGTTTGAATCCGGCGCGAAGCAACCGGCGCTGACTTGCTCGAACAGGCTGCGAACGACGGCGACCGGCGAAGCAGCGCCCGAGAGGTCAAAGGCGACATTCGTTTGATCCGTCAGCATTCGAGGCGGGCGGACCACGAGAAAACGCAGGGCTGGAAATTCGAGGGCCAGAGATCGGACCAAAGATTCCAAAGCCGCTTTGCAGGCGATGTAGTGGCTGAAATTAGCCTTGGGATCCCGGACGTAACAACTTGAAACGAGAACGATCAAGCCCTTGGGAGCAACCACGGGCAACAACGCTTTGAGAAGCGACACCGTACCGGCGAGGCCAACGTTGAGAAAATTCAGGAACTCGGCGTCGGTCTGTTCGAGGAAACCTTTGCTCGGGATCACGGGAAACGCATTGCACACGACTGCATCCAGCCGGCCCGAGCGATCCACCACCTTCTGCCGCAACCGCTGGCAATCGTCCGGTGAGGTCACATCGCCCTGCAACGGAAGAACGACCGCATTCGACTGAGCCAGCTCAGCTTGCAGATTCTCCGCTTCCCGGCCGGCGGAAAGGTAGTTCGCGAACACCGTGGCGCCGCTCAACCCAAAACACTTGGCTAACACCGCGCCGAAACCGCGGGAGGCTCCCGAAATGAAGACCACCTTGTTTCGGAACGAGCTTGTGTCCGTCTCCGCCAGAGCGAGCTTAATCTCTCCGGCCGAATAGCGGACCGGCCGCGGCCGATCCAGAGCGGACAGCGTAAAGGATCGAATCCCGGCGCCCTCGCCAGAAAGAACGACGCGGTTGAATCGGGCGTCCTCCTGCGCATTGACCCGCGAGAAGACAAAACCCTGGGCCGGGGAAGGCACTTGATCCTGGAAGCTAAAGTCGAAATTGGTGTACAACGCCTGACAGCCGGGAATCTCCATTCCGACCAGGTAGCTCGATCCGAGAAGGGCGTTCAATTGAGCTGATGGCATCGCACCCGGAGCAAGGCCAAATTTTCCGAGATTGCTCCCGATGCCGTCCCGCGCCACTCCATAGGGAAAGTCGATCCCTTTCCAGCGAGACGCAAGTTCCCCGAGAGCGCCGTCCGCCGCTTCAAGGCGGGGGGCAAAGCGGGATGCTCCTGCAGGCAGGGCCAGAGGCTCCTCCCCCCCGAACTCAGCCCAGGTAAAACTAAACGAAGCCTGCACTGTCTCCCCGGAAAGGTATTCCACCTTCACCTGCGTCCCGAGCTCCCGGACGTTCAGACGGTAGCGAGCACCGGCGAAAAACGGGTGACTGAACCGTCCTTTGAGCTGCAGCAGACGAAAAGGCCGGCCAGCCGACCAGAGGGCCAGCCCGCGCAAGACAGCCGCCATCCCAAACACCACAGGCCGACCGAATTGGGTCGACCGGGAATAAACCGCATCGATATGGAGCGGATTCTTGTCGTGAGACAAAGCCTCGAACGCCGCCACCAACCCCTGATCAAAGACAACCTCCATGGCCAATTAAAACTGGAAGTAGATAAAGCTCGACGAATCGGTCGCCGCAAAGACGACGAGCAGCAACAACAGCGTGGCGTAGCTGGCCAACCGGGGAACAAACGACATCTTCGGCAAATCCTCGGCAAAGTTCCGATCCTTGTTGACTGCCAGGTGAAGCAGAAAGACCACCGCGACCGCGACGACAATGTAAGGGGAAAGCACCCGAGTGCCGCCATGCGTTCCGAGCAGCATTCTCGAGAGGTAAGTTCCCGCGCTTGACAAAGTCTCGGCGCGAAAGAGAACCATGCTGACGACCACGAATCCCACGGTCAGGCAATGGGAGGCGGCAACCGCCACTCCTTTTGGCAAGGGAGCCCAGCGCGCTGTATTCGGCCCTTTGGCGGTCCAGATCCTTTGCGCCACCAGCGCCGCTCCGTGCAGGCCGCCCCAAGCCACAAAGGTCCAACTTGGACCATGCCAGAGGCCACAGAGCAGCATGGTAATCATCATGTTCAGGGAAACGCGCAGTGTGGGATTCGGGTTCGAACGAAAAGCCATCTCCAGGGGAAGAAAAAGATAATCTCGAAACCAGCGGGAAAGTGAAATGTGCCAGCGCCGCCAGAACTCTGCGATGTTGCGGGAGCTGTACGGCATCTGGAAGTTCTCGGGAAAGCGAAAGCCGAGAATGCGCCCGCAGCCGATGGCGATATCCGAATACCCGGAGAAGTCACAGAAAATCTGAACGGTGTAACCCAGGGCCCCCAAAATTAAAGTTACCCGATCAAACTGATCCGGCGCGGAAAAAATGGAACTGACATGCGGCCCGATCTGGTCCGCGATGGCGAGCTTCTTGAGGGATCCCAGAATCACATGCGCCACGCCGACTTCCAGGTCCTCCCAGCTGGTGGCGGCGCGGCTGGCAAGTTGAGGCAGAAACTCCCCCGCCCGCACAATGGGGCCGGACATCAGCTTGGGAAAGAACGTCAGATAGCAAACATAGTCCCGCAGCTTGTCAGCTGGAGGAATCCGTTCGTAATAGACGTCGATCACATAACTCAGGCTGGAAAACGTGAAGAAGGAAATGGCCGGCGGAAGATAAATATTGTAGCGGCCTTCAAACAACTTTGCGCCGAACAAGGCAGAGAGGCCGGAGAGGCTGCTCAGGAAGAAATTGGCATACTTAAACAAGCCGAGCATTCCGAGATTGAAAGCCAGGCTGAGCAACAGAAAGTTTCGTCGACGGGACGGCTCCGAAGTTTGCACCAGACGGCGGCTGACGGAGAAATCCACGAAACCCGTGAGAAGCACGAGGAGAATGCACGGCACATTCCAGGTGAGATAGAAAATCAGGCTGGAGATAACGAACAGCCAGATTTCCGAGACTCTGCTCCGGGAGATCTGCCGAAAAGCGGCGACCAACACGAAGAAGGCCAGAAACTCAAACGAGGTGAAACTCATTTATCCGCAGGGTGATTTCGCAGCCGATCCTTGACCGCCTGGGTTGCAACCTTATTGCCTTGCTCGTTCAGGTGAGTCAGATCGCAAAAATAATCCCCGGAAGAAAACTCCGGCAACTGGTCTACTCGAATCCATTCCACCTTGGGCACACTCGATTTGAGGCGCTCCAGTGAGTCCTCGAAATCGCGCGTCCGGTCCGACGACAGGAACGCCCTTTTGTAGGCGGGGGAGGAAGGCATGACACAAACGATAGTCCGCCCCTGGGCAGCAGCCATCTCCAGCATCCGTTTGAAAGCTCCCTCTTTCAATCCGTGAAACGACGTTTCGCCCTTGAACGTCACCTTCATTGCGACCAGCTTTCTTTGCAGTTCCTCGGCCGGCCAGTCGCTCATCTTCTGCCGGCGATAGTTGTCCCCGCCGCCATCCTTGCCGAATTTGATCGTGGGACCGGCGTCTTCACCGGCCGCAGATTGAATGGCTCCCTTCAGCTTTACCCGAATGGCCCCGAGAATTCCGCGCGACCGGCCAAGGGTGGGGAAGAGAGAACGCAGCCAGGTGGTAGGGTACTGGCTCAACACTTCCCGGGCGTACCGGGCATCCGCGCCAGCCGACCACAAGGCCCGCATCGCCTTGTCCAGGGGGACAATCGCCGCTCGAAAATCGGAGATCAACGCCTCATCAAGATCGACGGCGGAAACAGCGATGAAAGTGGTCCGAGCCTCCGGAACGAGCTGTTGAAACTGTTCATGCTCGACCGGCGATCCGGCGGCAATTCCCCAGACATGAATCTGCAGGTTTTCCGTCTCGGCAATCTCATCCCAATCAACCCCGTAATCCGCGACAGAAGAGCCTGCCAGAAACGCGATGTGGGTGTTCTTTTGGCCGATCACGAACGGCTCTGCCGCCCGGACTTTGATTTTCAACCAGGAAGCAACCAGATGACTTCCCGCCGCGGCCAGCAGGATGGCGAGACACAGCACCCCAAGGTACTGTATTCCCCTCGATCGTTGTTCAGACATCTGAATTGGCAGAGAAGGCCAGCGCGAAGCTGCAACTGCGAAGCGCGAAGTCCAAGATCTTCCCGCAAATGCCCCCGAAACCCTGAGCGAATTTATTGCACTAACTTGAAGCCAGTGGGCGCGCTCGGCGCGCTGCCGGCCGGGGCAGCCTGGTTGGAGTAAGCGACGTTCAGAGGATGAGGATAGATCAAGGGAGCGTAGCCGGGCGGCAAGCCATTCCAGTTTGCGTCGGTGTCCTGGAAATAATCGCGGCCCGACTGGAGGAGATTGGCGATATCGTTGATTCCGCTGCAAGCATCGGTAATGAAAGCCAAGCCGAAGCCCGTTTTCACACCGTTGATGTAATTCCCCCACGAATAGCAGGGATACCGTGTTACCCCTGTATTGGTGTATTTGGTCACGCCGATAATGCCTTGCTGGAACGCCGCCGGCCAGCCGAAAGGATTTGAGCCGTCGAGAATGTTCTTCAAGGTCAATGACGTGCCGTTATAACTGACCACCTGGACGTCCGTGTTCCGCCCCAAAGGATTGGAGAAAGTGGCGGAAGAGTAACGGATGCCCGCCCCGGCCGGGTCGAGGTTAATGCAACTCACTAGATTGGAGACCGTATCAGCCAGGGTCGGCCCAATCACGACCTGCCGATATTGGCTCGAAGAAGTAATCTGCGCCTTAAAAACGTAGGGAGGCTGATTAATCAGGTTCATGGCCGTTCCATCTGTCGGGTTGGCGGCAAAGCTGACGACCTGCGGAACATTCACCCAATTGGCGATGGTACTGACGATTCCAGGACACCCGCGGTAATACTTCAAGAGCGGCATGACCGTGGTCGGCGCCACGTTCGGCGCGTAGACCTTGTTACTGAACCAAAGGAGAGTTCCGCCACGCCAATCGAGAAGCGTTGTCGCCCCGGTGATGTTTGTGAAGACGTTAGCGTAGATTTCACCGGTGCGAACCGACGTGACCTGCGAATCGTAGCCATGCGCCCCCGTGTTGGCAGCCCCATCAAAAGTGTTATGACGAACCACCACCTGCGCGCCGTTGTAACAGTCGAAGAAACCGTTTCCGTACCAGCCAGCACGGGTCTTGAAGTAGCAGTCTTCCACCACCACTGCGTTGGTCGTCCCGAGCGGATTGGGATTAGCCCAGCTGCGATATTCATTGCCGCCAAATGAGATCGGGTTGAACTGCCCGGCCTGGGCGGTCTCGAAATAGCAGTGATCGACCAAACCGAACGAATCGCCGCCGCCGATGTTGATGCCCCGGTAGTAAACGCTGGGCATCTGGATATTGTAGAAATGCATGGGGCCATTCATCGGGGGGGCCGGCGGATTAGGGCCGGTGACAAAGAATCCGTTAATATCGTTCGGCTGGCCGATGCAATTCAGATCGGACACGGTGAACACGTTCTTTGAATTGCTCTTGATCCATAGGGGCGGAGCGGAGACATTCGGCGACACTAGGGTTGTCTGGTTGGTTCCGGCTCCCCGAATGGTAAAACTGATTCCCCGGTCAATCACGATCGGCGATTGCCAGGTGCATTGGCCCGCTCCAATTTGCACCACATCCCCTTCTTTGGCAGACGCCAACGCGTTCGAAATACTGAGGAAATCACAGGGCACGCTGAGGGTGGCCCCGTATGCTTCCGCGGCAAAAGCTGCGAGCGACAGAAGCATGGCAACAAACGATTTCATGCGATCTCTTTTCAATTGAAATTTTAACTTCAGAGCCAAATTGGCTAACGCAGCATTCCTCAACTACAGAGCAAAACTTGCCATGCGGATCGGAACTGCGCCGATGCTACTCGGCCTGCTCAAAATTGGAGGAGCATTCAGCGTACCGTCTCACGCCGGTTCCAGCCGGTTTTCGCCAGCACCCTCGTCCCAATCCGCGGACAGTCCCTCCTCATCACCGGTCACATTTTCCTCCGAAGCCAGCACCCGGACACCCGGTTGGGTCATTGCGAGCAGGGTCAATAACAAACCCAAGACATTCGATCGCGAAAATGCGATTTCTGTGTAGTTGAAGAAGAAAATCGTCCAAAACAGAGCAAAAAAGAGGTAACCCAAAGCGCGGTCAGATGTCAAATACGAGGTCACGTTCCGGGCCGTTCGGAAGAGCATCACAAACACCAGAAAGAGCCCGATAAGCCCCGTATTCATAAACACTTCCAGAAACCCGTTGTGAGAATGAGTCACGTGAAATTCTTCGAAAATCGGCACCGCGTTGCGCGTATCCCAGAAACTGTTGAAGCCTGCTCCCACAATCGGATTGACGACTGCCTTGAGCGCTTCGTCCCAAATCAGCGTTCTGTCGGACAGATTTGCGGCGCGTCCGAGGAAAGAGGTAAGAAGACCTCGCAGAGAGGGGCTTACAGTAAAACAGACGAGGAAAAGGATCGCCCCGGCGGCGAACCATCGCAGAGTCCCCAAATTCCGTTGAACCCACGAGGTTCGAAGCCCAAGGAACAGAACAACCCAAAGAACGGTGCAGACGGTCGCCGTTTGAGACTGGGCAAGGTTCAGAAGCCAGGCGCACATGAGGATCACGGTGACTTCGGGCCAGATCGCTCTGAGAGAACGATCTTTACGGCGAACGCGGTATAAATCAACCACCTGCCAGAGGACGAAAATCGTGGAGATCATGGCCAACAGTCCAAGCCCATTCTTGTTGGAGCTCATGCCGCAGTAAAAGGTCTGGTAAGTCCAACGATGGGTGTAGCGGCCAATCGCCGGGTACCACTTGATCACCAACACGGACAGGGGAACCAGCAGATAGGCGAATCGCACGAAAAGGACTCGCAAGGCTTCGACGGGCTTTTCATCCGAGAGGATCAGCAGGATCATCACCAGATCGCCGACGTCTTTGAACCATCGTTTGAAGGCAACGAAAGGATTGTCCGCCCAGATTGTGCTCAGCAAATAGTAGGCATAAAGGACCAGAACCCAACGACTTTGAGCCATGACGCGGTCCCAAAAAATGGGACGCCGCATGAGGATGACACTGCCGATGCAGATGAGGAAAAGATAAACATTTCGATCCCAAAAGCTCCCTTCCGCTTCCCCGGCATCCGCGTCCACCGGTGCACCCATCCAGTAAATCAGAGCCTTGGTTCCATTAATGCAAATCCAGATGAATGGCACCCAAAGGGCCGGACGCATGGGGCCGAACTGCTTAGCATCCCGCCGGAAAAGCCAGATGACAAAGGCCCAGAAGATGAACGCTGCCAGTTGGGGAGGCATCCTTAGTTTTTTCGGGTCAACGCCGGATTGGGAGGCAACTGAGCGAAGATCATGTCCATGAGCCGGCAGGTCAGAAGAATGTCGCGGGCAGGGATGGGCGGCGGTGTATTCTTGATGATGGAGGCGTAAAAGGCGTTCAGGAGATTCCTCATCCCGCCCTTCAGATGAAACTCCCGCTTCAAGAAGAGCTTCGCATTTCTGCGAAAATTGCCCAGATGTTGCGAGGCGAACCCGAGAGCGGGCAAAAACTTCTCGCCGTAACTTTTGAAGCGCCCGCCTCGCAGTTTCAGACAGGACTGTTCATCATCGTCGAGGACCAGCCCATTCTCGGCGCCAAAAACGCGGAGTTGGTGCAAGGACGGCCGCATTTGAGAGGAGAAGGTGAAGTAGGCCGTGGTCGACCGGCGATCGGCCACAATCACGCGGAGTTCATCGATGATTTCACCCTCGGACCTTTCCCGCAAGGCGGGACTGGTGAAGCCGTAGGCGATCACTTTGGGATCCTGGTCATCCATGAACTCGGCGATTCGCACCAAGCCATGGCTGATGATGTTATGCAGAAGGCCGCCGGGGAGGCGGCGAACCCAGTGATCCTTGTCGCCGAGCAACGCTTTCGCGTAACTGCCGGCCATCACATAGCAGTAATAACTCTCCATGTGGACCGGGTGGCTGCCGAGATAGCCGGCCTTGACCAACTTGCGAAACTCCAACGCGGCCGGGGTGAACTGGGCATCATTCCCAACGCAGACCTTGAGCTTTTGCTTATCCGCCGCATCGATCAACTTCTTTGCGTCCGTCGCACTCGTGGTAAAGGGCTTTTCCACGTAGATGTGGCAGCCGTGCTCGAGGCAAAGCAAACCGAGATCGAGGTGGCTCTGCGGAGGGGTGGTGATGTGGACGACATCCGGGCGAGCCTCCTTCAGCATTTCGGAAACATCGTTGAACGCCCGCTTGATGTTGAAGCGTTCCTGAAGCTGAACAGCCATCAGCATTTCCCGGTCACAGACCGCGACAATCTCGGCGGCGGGAATGCACGAAATCTGCTCGGCGTGAGAATCGGCGATTTTGCCGCAACCGATAATGGCGATTTTAAGCATTCGCAGCGCCCCGGCAGCTCTCGAAAAACCGGTTCATTCCCTCCGCTGTCGGCACGCGCGGTTGCCAGCCCAGACGGGCCTTCAGCTTATCGTTGGAGTAGTCACTCCCCTTCCAGTAAGCGTGCCAGGCCAGTTTGTTTAAAACGGGCGGAAACTGGCCGTGAGACCAGTGCGAGTACCTCTCCCAGGTCGAGCAGAGCAGGTAGCAAAGCGGCTTCGGCACGTAAAAGGACCGAAAATTCTTCACGCGTCGCTTGTATTCCCGCAAAAACCAACGGCTCGTCGGCAATTCGTCGTCCACAATATTAAATACTTCCTGATCCACGCCTTTGACCAGCCCGGCGAGAACGACCGCGTCCGCACAGTTGTCCACGTAGGTAAACGGAATTCGATTCGATCCGCCAAAATGCAGAAAAACGCCAAGGTTCCGGCCGATTCTTCCCGAAATCGCGTTCTTGCCCGGACCGTAGACCACGCCCGGCCGCAGGAGGACATAGGAAATTCCGAACTTTTTGCCGTAATCGGAGATCAATTCATCCTGCCGCTGTTTGGCGTAACAGTAGGCCTCCCCACGCAAGTGCGGCGTCTCCTCGACCGGGCAGTTCTCATCGAGCACGGCCGGGTTCGGTTTGTTGCGATTCGAGTAAACCGCGAAGGAGCTGATGCTGACGAAGCGCTTCAGGCATTTATTCTCCACGACCGAGTCGAGGAGATTGCGCGTGGTCACCACCGAGTTCATAAACGCATCCGGGAAGGACTTCTCGCCGGTGCCCGCGGCCAGATGGTAAATGAGAGAGACCTCCTTGGTGACGGCAAGGCAATCCTTCCGCGACAGCAGATTGCCGTAGAAGAACTCGAGGCCTTCCCCGAGCCCGGACTTTCGCCGGATCTCCTCCAAATTCTTCAGGTCGCCCGAAGGCCGAACCAGACAACGGATCCGCTTGAACCCCCGATCCGCCAGATTGGCGACCACGCGCGCCCCAATAAATCCGTTCCCTCCGGTAACGAGCACCGGTTCCGAGGGAGCAACGATGAATTCACCTTCAGCGGACATTAAATGCCTTGGGAATGGAGAAAATGGTCCTTAGACGCGGCGCGCGGCTCAGGCCCGGGCGTTGCGCAGGTTCGCGTACTTGATGTCGTACCACTTGGCACGGACATCGGCATAACGGTCCACCCAGGCCGGCGGAAAATAGTTCAACGGCTGGCGATGCAACCGCAACTTCAAGGCCATCGAGCCCAAAAAGCTCAGGGGCACATAGTAGCGGGGCAGTTCAACTTTTTCGAACCCGTGGCTGAGCTTGAATTCCCCCAGGCCTCGGCGGCTCCAGCTCGCATAATGCAGCCGGGGGATCTTCAGCTCGCAGCAAATCTCGACGGCTTTGGCCATCAACGCGTTGTTTGGCGCCTTATCGCGGTGGCCGATTTTCGAAAGAATTTGCATGAGACTGGCCTTTTGATCCCCAATCACCAGCTTGATGTATCCGATCAATTCCGTGCCGAGGTAAGCGGCGATGTAGCGCGATTGCTCGACGAACGTGATGTTCTCCCGCTTGACCGTTTCAAAGTCCTCCCGGTAGTGCCAATACGGCCGCCCCTGGCGAACGGGCGATTCATCGTTGATCCCCATGATCCCCTTCACGAACTCGTCAGTAAAAGGAACGACGCTGACGGTGACCCCTTTCTTCCCGGCCTTCCGGGCCATATTGCGAGTCTTGTCCGAAATCTGATGCTTCCACCATTGCTCATAGGTGGTGAGAGGAATGACGGCGATCGGGTCGGGCTCCCAATAGAGATTATTGTCAGGAACCGCCTTATGGAACTCCGGCACATAGGAGAACAGGTCCGCTTTCAGGGAGTGGACGCCATCCCGCAAAAACTCAGCCGGATTCGGGAGAAACTCATAGTATTCGTTGCGCAATCGCGCCGTGCGCAGGAAGCGGCCGCGGACTTTGATATCTGGGATGCCTGGCATGAGAGGGTTTCGGATGGGAATGCTAAAGAGTGGTGGAGCCGGAAGGAGTTGAACGCTTCATGCTCGCGCTTTCGCACGAGCGTTTTGCCACTTAAACTACGGCCCCGAAAAATTGAAGGAAGGAAACTACCGATGCCGCGCGTCTTGTCAAACGCCGGCGGGCATTTTGAATTCAAAAGCCTTTTTGGTGCTCCGAATTCCGATTTCCGTTGGGTCGAGATGCCGATCAAAAGCAGCCCGATCGCCAGAGATGACCGCCTCGGCCGATTCAATGCCGGCCAGCGTGGCGATATCGAGATCAGTCCGGCTTACGTAATAAAGATTCTGGAAGGCCTTTAAGTCCTCCAGCAGGCCCAGCCGGATTTTGCTCATCCAGTTGTGGCGGTTCTGGGACGCGTCGGCTCCCGGAAAGCGCAGCACCAGGGTGTCAAAGCATTTTGCCGTGTCCGCGAGGTTATAGCGGGCGCACTCCTTCAATGCCAGTTCAGAGAAGGCTTTGTTGTCCATCTTCAGCATCTCTTCGTCATCAAAGCAGTAATACTCGAAGCAAAGAGCGCCTTTGCCCGGCGGCACCATATCGCCATTGAAGCCCGCGTAGTTCGTGATCCGGCCGATGCGCGTCTTCGGGCAAGTCACAATCAACCAGGCGTGAGGGAAACGCGGGGCCTCGTTCAGAAACAGGTAGACGATGATCACGGTTTTCTTCCGGAAGGGGGAAGCGACGTTCTTGGTTGGATCCTTGTCCACCTGCCGGTTGAGGACGAGATGCACCAACGCCTCAATGGGGATGCTTGAGATCAGGTGGTCCGTCTCAAACTCCATCACCTCTCCGCCGACGTCGGCGGTCACACTCCTGACCCGGCCTGCGTCGGTGCGCACCGACTGGATTTTCGCTCCGTGAAAGATTCGTCCGCCGAACTTGCGAATGCCTTGATCCAACTGATCGCAGATCTGGCCGGTTCCCTTGGCCGGATGCCGCCAGACGTTCTTGTGCGTATTCACTTCCTTCGAAGAAAAAGTGCGCACCAAAGCGCCTTTAAAAGTTTCGATAAATCCGGGTTCAGCCTGCGCATCCGAACGCTCTGGCAGGGCAATCTGCGACCAGGGGCGTCCGGTGAGTTTCTCCTGAAAGCCCTGGGAAACTACCCGGGTGAGCCGCTTGCCCCGCTTTTGATAAAAATACTCCTCCACATTGCGCGGCTTGGAGAATTTCGGCGCCAATTGCGCCCAACCGAAATCCCAGAGACAGCCCAGAAACATCGACCAGGGCATGCCGCGCCGGAAGCCGGTGTACTGAGGCGATTGATCGAAGATCACCCCATCATAAAGCACCCCGCCTCGATGTGGGTAGGGGCGATAGTCGCTCCCGAGCAAGTCACTCCAGAACGCATCGACCTTTTCCAGCCGGTTGTAGAGTTCCTTGCGGCCAACATCGAGGACGAAGTCGCCCTTGTGGATGGAGCGCATCAAGCCTCCGGAAACTGCGTCCCGCTCCAGCAGGACAGGCTTCAAGCCCGCTTTGGCGAGCGTATATGCGGCCGCCAGCCCCGCTGGGCCGGCGCCTAAAACTACTGAGTGAACTTTTTCGTTCTTCATGATGTTGTGGAATCCCGACCGACGGGCCGAAGAGTTCGCTCCCTCCCAACCGCTCAGTTGGCGGTTCGGGAGCCGATGTGGAGCAAGGCGCAGAGGCGCCGCATCTGATCCTTTCGCTGGAAATCGATCAGCTCACGGCTGATCGGTTGCTCCATGCGAGTGATCAAAGCACTGAAGTAACCTGCGAGAAGGGCGCATCCCCCCACCAGATAGGGCTTGCGCGTCATCTGATAGAAGGATCGCAAAAGTTGCCAGAGCGGATGGAAGCCAAGGCGGTAGTTCCGCTGGCCCAGTCGAAAATCGGCGAGAATCCGGCTTTTATTCGCCCCTGTGCCCATCGGCCGATGGTGGAGACAAACCTTGTCGGTAAACGTCCGCGTATGCCATCCCTTGGAGCGGGCGGAAAGCACCGCCACCACATCGATCCCACCGCCTTTCAGCGGCACATACCCGCCGATTTGCTCGAAGCAAGCACGCCGGAAAACCTGGCAGGCCCCGGAGACATGCTCGGTGCTGGCGAAACGATAGTTGTAGGTGGCGCCCCCCTCGCTGAAAGGTGTTCCGCCCAGCCCCAGCTTGGGGTCTTCCTCAAACTTTCCGAGGAGGAAGGCGAAGTATTCCGGATCGAACGAAATATCGGCGTCCAGAGAACCAATGAATTTAAAGGGCAAATCCTTCAACCGCGCGTAACCGACATTGAAGCAACCCACTTTGCCGGCAAAATCGCGGCTCGTTCTCTCCGGCATGCGAACCAAATCGATCCAGGGGTGGGACTGGACATAGCGGCGAACGATATCGTCGGTGCCATCGGTCGAGCCGTCGCTCACAATCACCCATTTCAAGGGGAGAATCGTTTGCGCGATAACGGACTTGATCGTCAGTTCGATATACTGCGCTTCATTGCGAGCCGGGGTGATAAGCGCGTAGGGTCCGAGCTTGGGTGCCGCTGCCGGAGACGAAAAGCTGACCATAGACGGCCCCTCCTTCTGGGCCGAGCAAAGGGTGGCGGACATAAAATAGCCTTTCTAGCTCAGCCAGCCCTCCACCCCTTGGCCGGTGGTTTTCAGGTGATTGGATTTCTCGATCGCATCAAGGATGCCAGACGGCAGATGCTGCTTGAGGATCTTGATGTTCGGCATCACGCAGTGCCCTCCGATCACGCCCGGGAAGTATTTCACAGGCGGGAAGAAGCCAATCTCCTCGTAAAAGGCAATCACCTCTTCGTAATTCGCCCCGAATTTCTTGCAGTAGCGTTCGACTTCCTGAGCCCAGGCGATCAGCACTCCGAAGTAAGTGGTCTCGGTCAGTTTCGCAAGTTCGGCGGCTTCGGGCGTGGCCAGGAGCCTGGTCTTCATGCCCACGCTCTCGAAATGGGCGCACGCCTTTTGTCCTGCGGCCGGATTGATCGCGCCGACAAATTTGACGTAATGCAGCATGTCCTGGCGCATCTTCACATGCTTGCCGCGCACTGGACTGTAAACGACGTCCGCCTTCGCCTGCTCGGCGATCGCCCGGGTGGTTCCCGGCCCGACGGTGCTGTTCACGATGGTGAGGAGCGGCGCGTACTTGCCGATGTAGCGGACCGACTCGGCAATGAATTTCTCCCGATCCACGTAGGGAAAACAGAGGTGCATGATATCACAGTGCGGGATCGGTCCCGCCGGTTTGATATCAACGCCATAAGCCTCCTGGGAGGCTTTGATAATTTCCAGGAGCGGGCCACCAACTTCGCCCAGACCGACCACCAGGGTTTTCATTGACATAAAGCTTCTGCTTTCACTTGCGGTTGCACGTCGAGGAGGGAATCGACGAGAGTAAAGAGTTCCTGCTTCTGAGCCTGCCAGTTGTAACGCTGATTGAAGCGCGACGCGTTCTCGCACAACTCGGACCGGCTTCGCGGATTCTGATAAAGATCAAGAATGGCCTTGGCCACCGCCGCCACATCCCCCGAAGGAGTAAATCGGACCATCGAGTCATCGAAGTAAGTCTGAATCGTCTCGGTGCGGGTTACGATCGCCGGGATGCCGAGGTGGACATATTCGAGGAGCTTCAAGGGGAGCATGAAGCGGGTAAATTCGTCGTAAATCAGGGGAATCACTCCGAGGTCCGCATTTTTAATCCAGGCCGGCAGTTGGTCCACAGGCACGCGGCCCTGGAATTTGACGCAATCGGCCAGCCCGAGCTCGGGCGCCAGATTTTTGATGCGCTCCATATCATCGCCATGGCCGATGACGAGGAACTCGAGTTCCGGAATCTGTTTCCGGATGGAGGCCACCGCCCGCAGGGCAATTTCCAGACCGTGCCGCCGGGCGACAGTTCCGTGGTAGATCAGGCGGAACTTCCCGTCAGGCGTCCGGCCGGAAGCGCAGGATTCGCTGAAGATCCGCGGATCGGGAACATTCATGATCACCGAGAATTTCGAAAGCGGGTTGCCATGCTCCACCAAGGCGTTGCGATGGGGAATGCTCACCCCGATGGCGCGATCCGCAAAGCGAATGCTGAGCCGCTCTATCCAGGTGATGATCCGCACGACCCAGTTGTCCGATTTGCCAAACTTGCAGGTGTACAATTCGGGCATGAGATCATGAACATCCAGGATGACTTTCGCTCCGAGCAGCTTGGGAAAGAGGGCCGCAAAAACGAGAAAATCCGGCATGGTATGCACATGCACGATGTCATATCGGTGCTTCAGATGCAGGCGGGTGACGAGGAAGGAAGAACGGATCAGAAAACTCAGGTAAATCAGCAGATAGCGAAACGTGCTGCCCCCCTGGTAGCGGCCAACGCTCAAGGGATGGAGCTTCACCCCCATCGGGGCGTCCGTTCCGGGATTCTTCGGATCCGTAACGCAGATGAAATCCACGCGATCCCCCCGGCTCACCAAAGCCTCCGCCTCCCGACGCACGCGCGGGTCGCTGTGGTAGAACGTGTAGGCGATCATGCAGATTTTAGCCATGGTTCCTTTGGATTTTTAAGCGACCAACGCCGCCGATTCCGATCGTAAAGTGTGTTCCTGTTCCGAGACTGCGCTCTCCGCCAGCCTGCTGGTAAACGAAAACGCCGCCGATTTTTGCCCGCTGATCTCCGTCTCCGCAATCTGGAGACGCCCTGATTCATCCATCAAGGAGAGGCGGGCAACCAGTCCCGGTGAAAGGTCGGGAACGTTGTTCTCAAAGCTGCACTGCATCCGCCCGTCCGCTTGCTCCACTGGCCCAAACCGGACAGAGCGCCGCACGCCAAACCACTGGGTAACATCACGGGCCGTCGCCCACCAGACCGGCCTCTTATCCATCTCGGTCAAAAGGCGGCCGTAAAAATCCCCCCATTGGCGTTCGGGAACGAGACTGCGGTCGTGCCAGAGCAGCGTAACCACGCCGCCGTGCTCATCTGCGTTCGCGATCACTCCGGCGCACAACTTCCACGCCTCAGCTTCGCGCAAATGCATTCGGTCCGGATAAAACAACGCGGTGTCCTGCAGATGCATGGGCAGTTCGAGGAGGTTGTTTGAGCCGATGGGACGAAACGCCTGGCTTGTGCCGGCCTTGTACCCGCCCGCGTCGTTGTAGCCGCAGGTCGAGTCGTAGCCGAGACCCGCTTTATCCAAAACTTCGGGGGAACCGGTCGTGAAATACAGCCAGTGCATCCGGACGCCGCTCGGTTTCACTCCGGTAAACGCCTCAATGCGCGCGGCCTCCTTGAGGGCGCTTTCCGTGTCTGCCCACGCGTCCAGTCCGTGCAGGGCCACTTCGCAGCCTCCCTTTTCCAACTTCTGGACCCATTCGCCGAGATCGGAGATGTCGTAGGCTGTGGCGCGCCGCCTATTGTCGCCGGGCTTCACTGGACGGCCGGGGGTGTCCTTAAACGGCACGATGAAGAAAGTGGAAGGGCGCCCGTTCTCGGCCTTCAAGTACTTGCCGAACGGAACCCAAAAATCCTCACAAATCCCCAAATGCACCAGAGGCAGCTTCAAGACGGCCAGGAAATTCCGCCAGACCCGCGAGAACGGCCGATAACCGGTCCACCAATCCTTCAGGCTGCCCAGGGTCGCCCGATAGACAAAGCCCGCCATGGTGTGGTCCAGGAGATGTTGCCGCAGAAAGACAAAGTCAATGTCGTGCGTGAGGCATCCGATGAATTTGCGTCCCGGGGGCGCCGGCGGGATCTCAAGCACCGGAATTCCGGCTTCCAGAATGGCGCGACGCAACGCCGAAATATGCAGATCCAAAGCGGGAGTGGCGGCATTCTCGGCCGGCTGTCCCACGCTCAGCAACGTCCTGACCTCGGAGAACAACTCATACCCAAACCGCCAGGCCGTGGCGCCCTGATACTCCGTCCGCCGCACGCCAACAGCTTCCCCCTGGTCGGAACCGCCGCGAGAAACAAGACACCGATCTCCGTAGATCGGCACTGTCTTCCCAAACATCTCAAGGTCCTTCGCTGAAGAAGAGCCAGCTTTTAAGCCCAGCTGCTTGTCCGCCGCGCAACTCGGGCCTCCATAGACCACAAACACCTTCGCCGCTTCAGCAGATGGCAACACGCCGGTCCCGCAGAGAACCACGTCATAGCGCGCTCCAGGCCTGCAAGCCTCCCACGGCGTCTTGAAGAGCTGAAAGAACTCTTCTACGAACGGCCGGTCTTGCGGATGGAAAATGACGCCAATCACCAAAAAAAACCCCTAAGCCGCGACTCCAGCCGGCACGGACTTCTTTCCGGAGAGGACCAGCACCAGATCGGCCAGAGCTTTGAACATCGTGGCCTGCCCCCAATGAATCATGGGAGTCTTGGCGGTCATCAGCGGGTACTTGCGGTAGTAAAAGTGCCCGTCGCGATCTTGCATGTTGTCGATCGTCCATTGAGCGACCTTCACGGCCAGGGCCCGGCATTCGGGATCATCCGAAAAGAGAGAGAGAGTTTCAATGGCCTGGGCCGCGCATTGGATATCGACCGGGTAAGTCCGATTGTGATAATAGCGGGGCCGGCCGCTCTCTTCAAAAAAGTGTTGCTTGTAAAAGGCCAGGCCGCGCTCAAGGTTGGATTTATACGCTTCGTCGCCCGAGGCTTTGATATAGCAGTCGAGGCAGTTGAGGTTGTATCCGGTGTGGAAATTGTCGATCCAGTGATATTTTGGAGCCTCGCCATACCACCAGGCGCCGTCCTCCAACTGGCGAGAGCAGCTGTATTCCATCGCCTTGCGCGCCACTTCGAGACAATCGCGCCGGCCAATAATGCTGCCGCAGCGGGCGAGCAACGCGCCCCCGAGCATGTTTGAATTGTGAATCGAACTCTGGACGAACGACAAATAGCTGAGGCAATCTCCGCTCCCAGTCCGTTCGCGCGGCAGCTTCATGACCCACTCGCAGGCGCTAGTCGCGATCTTGAGCCAGCGCTCTTCCTGGGTCAGTTCGTAAGCTTCCACGAACGCCAGGCCGATCAGCGAGGTCCAAACAATAATGGGATCCTCCTTGGTGTAGCTGCCCCCGCGGCTGGAAAAATCATAATGATTGCTCCAGCTGTGATCGGTGAACTTTCGAGCTTTGTGGTGATCCAGCCAATCGAGGCACGCCTCGGCTTTGGTCCGGTAGGCCGCCTGCCCCGTAGCCTTGAAGCGGGTCAGATATCCCCAGGCCATGTAACCGCGGCCCTTTGTCGATTCCAGCGGCGGGATGCCCACCAGGGGACGCAAATTGATCGGCGCCTGCCGGATCGCCTGCTGCAGCAGGCGTTCGCAAAGCAGGTTCCCGAACGTCAGGGCGCGCAAAGGAGACGAGAGACCGTCGAACGGCTCATGCCCCTTGTAGTTGCGCGCCTCGACCCAGCTCTGCACTTTGTCGAGGGCGGAGGTGACCGCGTCCATTGAGATTTGATCTGGCATTTTCGTCCGTGGTCAAAAGTTCAAACAGCGAGTGGCAACTTGTTTCTCGCCTCGGGCAGGGCCTTGCGTGTCTCCTCGGGCGCCATGTTCTCCCGCACCAAAGCGGCAACCTCCCAGGGCAAAGCAAGCCAAAACAGGCCGGCGTACGACCTCTGCACATAGCGGAGGAATTCGGCGTAAATCTCCGCCGGGTACTCGCCGAGTTGCGGCGAACCCTCGAAAGCCATGTAGTCCGGGTGCACGTTGACCAGAGCCATCCCTCCGCGTTCGGCCACCCAATCGAGCTTTTCCTTCCAAACCGCCGGCGTTTTTTCCTCCAGGAGCAGGAAGAGCGTCGAGTCCTGGGCCAGGGTGTAAGGCATCTCCACGTAGCCTGGAGAAACGCCCGACCCGGCATGCCCGGCGCGGAACGCCGGGTTCGGCACCCAAAACGGAAAAATGGTCCCCACCCCGTCCGGTTGCGGCTCAAAAGGATCCACGTCAAAGGTCGACATGTCGTAAGCAATGTCGAGGTTGTGAAGCCAATCGAGATTGTGGTGCATGAAACCGGATCGGAATCCGCCCACGTTCCAGTCGTGCAGATACCTGTTAATTCTCACTGCGGCCTGTTGGAAGGTCTGCTGGGATCGATAGAGCTTGCCGTCGTGGCGCAGGTCATGCACGCCAACTTCGAAACCCCGGCTCGCAAGATCAGCCCGGAGTTCCGCTGGAGTGTGGTAGCCGCCTTCGGGCACGAAATTGAAAGAGGACCGAACACCGATCGTTTCCTCAAGTCGAGCCAGCTTGGGCACGTTGTCGACGCCTTTTTGCCCCTCGACATCGTGGGTGAGAACCAAAGCGAACTTCTTTTGGGCGGGCCAGCCCGGCCAGCGAGCGGGTTGCCTGTCGGAACCGGCCAGCACCGGCCACTCGCCTCGCGACCGCGCCAATACTCGACGGGCCAAAGCCCGGCGGAAAGCCAGCCGCGCGCCAAAGGGCACGTAGGGCTTGATCTCGTAGTAGATGTTCCGAAGAAGGCTCAAGTGAGCGGCCCGATTGCGTGATGGAGGATCCCAACCGGCAACAAACCGTTAAATATCT
Organism: uncultured Verrucomicrobiota bacterium; assembly: GCA_964566945.1. Classification (GTDB taxonomy): domain Bacteria; phylum Verrucomicrobiota; class Verrucomicrobiia; order Limisphaerales; family SXQI01; genus DASVNK01. The sequence continues at coordinate 82,476 of CAZMKE010000005.1, forward strand.
TCCTCCAAAGATTTCGGGCCATAGTGCCGCGCCTTGTTGACCACGGTGAAAAGGTTCGCATGCGAGGTTTTCAAAAGGCTCTTCACGCGTTTGACCTTGTCTTTCGGAGTCTCTTCCGCTTCCACCACCAGAACCGTCCTCTCCATCTGGCTGGCGAGGCGCAACGAACCGCTGGTTTGGCTCAAAGGAGGGAGATCGAAGATGATGTAGTCGTAATCGGAAATCTTCAGTTTCGGCATCAGATCGCTGAAACTCTGAACCACGCTGGCGCCGGCCAGATTCTTGCCCGTGGTCGCCAGGCTGTGCAGGTTCTGGACGACCAAAGCCTTTTCCGCGGAATCGTTGTCTTCCGGAGCATCGAGACCTTCCATGGGACGTCCCTTGGCGAAAGAGGAAACGGCCACTTTGTTTCTTTCGAGCGCCACCAGCAGAACATTACGGGGCAGGTCTCGAGACAGCGAAGCCGCCAGGCCGGTCGCCAGGCGGGACACGCCAGCTCCTTTATGGCAGCTGGTCAGCCCGACGATCTTCGGTTTATGCAGATCGCCATTGTAGGACATCACCACCCGATCCCGGAGCGCTTCATAGTAGGGAAGCATGGGATCGGATTCCTCCCAGGGCGCCACTTCCCCGTTAAAATGCCCGTTGGCTCCGTTCCTCTCCACCGCCAAGCTCTTTTTCTGAGCTTTGCTGAGCTTAAGCTTGCCTCCGAAGTCTGGAATCGAGGCCAGAACCGGGAGTTTCAACCCTGTTTCCACCTCCTTGGCCCGCTTTACCGAGCGGTTGAAGACATAGTCGATCAGGAACGCGAGGAGGAAACCGAAACCGATGCCGCCGGCAGCGGCAGCGCCCGCCTTCTTGAGTATCTTGTTGAGGTCGGGAGGAATGCGGCTCGGCGCCTGGATAACCTGGATGTTATTGCGTTGTTCTACCTTAATGCTTTCATTCAAGCGCTGTTCTTCAGCATTTTTCACATAATAGCTCAAGCGATCTTCCTGGAACTTTCTTTTCCGTTCCAACTGCACGATCGCAAGCTCACGCGCGTCCACTCGGGCCGCTTCTTCCTGCACCTTGGCAAGGCTGTTCGTCAGCGTCTGATATTTGGCTTCGAGCGCCGCAATCCCGGCCCGGGCGGACAGCCAATCAAACGTTGGGGTGCCGGGCGCGGCGGGAGCGGCCGCTTCCAGCAGAGCCGGATCAATGTGCAGATCCTTCAGTTTCTGTTCCGCTTCCTGAATTTCCTGCCTGATCTGTTGCACACGCTTGCTGGATTCGGAAAAAGTGCGCAACAGTTCGGTTTCATCCGCTCGCAAGCTGGCCAACCGGCGGCTGAGCGTATTGAACTGGGCTACCTGAGCCGCGGTCGGCTGCTCGGGCGGCTTCGCATTGGAGGCTTGATCCACCGCGTTGGTGTCGCGAACAGGAGCAACGCCCTTGCGCTCCTCCAATTGTGCTCTGGCCTGCGCCATTTCGGCGGACGTCTGAAAAATCAGGCGCTTCAGATCGTTGATTTGAGTGCCGAACTCCATTTTGCTCTGCTCAAGATTGCTGACGTTGACACTCTTCTTTTCTTGCTGGAGAAGCTCTTCCGTGCGCCCCAGTTCTGTCGTGAAATCACCGATCTGCTTATTCAGTTCAGTTAGATTATTGCCTTTGTGCGCGACATCGTGGTTGATGCGGTATTGTTTGATGATCTCTGCCAACAGTTGAACCGCCACCTCCTGGTCTCGATGGCTGAGAGTCAAGACCATGACACCGCTCCCCTTTGAAAGATCGATGTGGAGATTGTCCATGACCAATTGGACCGCGTCGAACTGGTTGGTGGAGCCGCCATAAGCCTTCAAGACCTTGGCGGGCGAGATCTCTTTGACCGCGCTGAAAATTCCGTCGCTGCTCCGCAGAATTTCCACTTCAGCGCTCATGATCGAAGACTCTCGCGGGTCGAGCGGACTCCGGATTTGCTCGGCTTCGCCTGGGCCGGCTTCCCGAATATCCCGCCGCTCGGTGATATAACGAACGAGCACCTTGGCTTGGGCGCGGTAAGCAGTCTTGTCGGTAAGATAAAGGGTGACTGCGACCGCGATCCCCGCGGCCGAGAAGAAGAGGATCTTCCACTTGTGCCGGAAAAAGAGATACGCGAGGTCATTCAGGCCAAGCGTGGGCGCTGGCTGAATTTCAGTGGGATTGCTATTCATAGGCGTAAGCTAGATTTCTTTTCAGCCAACATGCGGGTAAAGCAGAGTTCCAATCATCCGAGCGACCGGCTTGGGACAAAACCGAAACAGTCGAGAAGCCGCGCCGCCAGAGCTTTCGGCGGCGGCCTCCAGGAAACTTGAAGTTGCGTAGCTGTACTTGGCGTAGCGCAACTCCGATTCCACGGCGCCGAAACTCCGCTTGAACCGGGCGAGGCCATCCTGGTCCTGCGACGTGCGGCCAAACGAGAGAGATTCGGCTCCCTGGCGCTTCATTTCCATAACGCCGCGCCAGAGCAAGAGGTTGTTCGGGCGAGATTCCTGGCACGCAGGATCGGAAGCGCCGAACTTGTAAATGCTGTGCTTTCCGAAGTGAAGGAAAATCGCTCCGGCGGCGGGCCGCTGATCCATCCAGGCGATGAACACCGTCCCGTGCCCCGCCTGGATAACGTGCGCCCAAAGACGGCGAAAGAACCGCCGGGATTGAGGGGGGACGCCATGTTTTTGGCGCGTGAGCTGGTGCAGCTCGTAATAAGTTTCGACGCTTTCGAGAGTCGTAGAGAGTTCGATGCGAAGGTTCGCTTTTTCCGCCTTCCGAATCGCGCGGCGCATCGCGGGATCGCACCGCTCGAAGAGGGCTGCTTCGCCAGGCCGCAAATCAAGGTCATGCTGGAGGAACAACTTGGACGCCATCCCGAAGTCAGCCGGCGCTCCGCGCAATTCTAAGGTTTTCCAATTTCGACTCCGGCCAAGTTCCCGAGCTGCCGAGAAGAGGTCCGCGAGAGTGACTTTGGAGGAGACCAGCGGAGGGCAAAGGTCGGTGAACGGAATGGAAACGCCGCGTTTGCCGGTAAGCCAGCTGGCCACTTCAAACAGCGGTAAAAGCCCCTGAAATCCATCACCGTCCGAAACAACGAGATAATGGGGGGAGTAACCATACGCCGTCCGGAGGACCCTGGCCCAGCCCTGGCCGTGAAAAATTGAAACCCCAGCATGGCTCCCAATCAGGTCGTCCCAATTTTCAATTTCCGTTGGATCCAGAAATTGAAACTCGAGCGCTCTTTCACTGGGGCTCGATTTCCGATGGAGGACTGCCTCGGTCAAACCAATGCAGGGGACGCGGGCGTCTCCTGGACAAGCGCGGCCAGTTCGTCGACCACCACCCGGATGTCCGCGGGAGTGAGTTCCGGGAACATCGGCAGGGAGATGATCTCCTCGGAGCAACGTTCGGCAACCGGGAACGAGCCGCGGCCGATCCCGAGCGAAGCATAGGCGTCCTGCAGGTGAAGGGGCACCGGATAGTGAATCGCGCAGTTTACCCCCTTGTCCGCCAAAGCCTTCAGCAGGCGGTCACGATTGCGCACTCGCAAAACGTAAAGATGATAAACATGGCGGCGATTGGCCGCTTCCTTCGGGGTGAGCACTCCGCGGACGTTCGCGAAGGCCTGGGTGTAAGCCTGGGCATGTTGCCGGCGGGCCTCCGTCCATTTGTCCAGATGCTTGAGTTTGATGCTGAGGATGGCCCCCTGGAAACCGTCCATCCGGCCGTTCCAGCCGACCACGCTGTGATAATACTTCTTGGCCTGGCCGTGGTCCCGGAACATCGCCATCTTATTCTTCAACTCCAGACTGTTCGTGACGCAACCGCCGGCTTCCCCGCAAGCGCCCAGGTTTTTACCCGGATAAAAGCTGAAACAACCGACATCACCGATCGAACCAGCGCGGCGGCCCTTGTACTCCGCCCCATGCGCCTGGCAGGCATCTTCCACCACGAAAAGGCCGTGCTTCCGGGCGATTTCCATGATCGGGTCCATGTCGGCCATCTGGCCGTAGAGGTGGACGGGAATGATCGCCTTGGTCTTGGGCGTGATCGCCTTTTCGATCAGCCCTGGATTCATGGTGTAGGTCTCCTCATCGATATCCACGAAGACCGGCTTGGCGCCGCAATACGTGATCGCCTCGGCCGTGGCGATAAACGTGTTTGGCACGGTGATCACTTCATCACCGGGGCCAACGCCGAGGGCGAGCAGAGCGAACCAGAGGGCATCCGTGCCATTGCCCACGCCGACGGAGTACTTCGCCTGGCAATAAGGAGCGAACTCCTCCTCGAATTTCGTCACGAACGATCCTCCCGCGAACGCCGTGTTGTCGAGCACGTCGGACATGGCCGCGAGAATTTCAGATTTAAGCGCTTGATGTTGAGCCTTAAGATTTAGGAATGGAATCATGGAAGAGTTTTTATTTTCAGATCAAAGAGGTTAAAAACTAAGATGCTTTGCGCAGAACTCGCGCCGGATTCCCGGCCACGATCGCATTGGGCGGAACGTCCTTCGTCACCACGCTGCCCGCGCCGACGATCGCGTTCTCGCCGATCGTCACGCCGCAAAGCAGGGTGGCGCTCGAGCCAATCGACGCGCCCCGCTTGACCAAGGTGGGACGGCACTCCCAGTCGGCTTCCGTCTGCAACTGGCCGCCCGCCGCGGTCGCCCGCGGATAGAGATCGTTAATGAAAGTGACGTTGTGCCCGAGAAAGACCTCGTCCTCAATCGTCACGCCTTCACAAATGAAGGAGTGGCTGGAGATTTTGCAGCGCTTGCCGATTCGCGCGTTTTTTTGCACTTCCACAAACGTGCCGATCTTGGTCTCGTCCCCGATTTCACAACCGTAAAGGTTGGTGAAAGCGAAGATCTTGACGTTCTTTCCGAGCTTAACGTCCGGGGCGATGCGTTGGAACATCGAAGGATCGCTTGTCATTGGGCCTGGGTTCCCCGCGTCCGGCCGCCTTCACTTTCCGCGCCGGCATTGGCCGGCACGCGGCTGTGGCCGTTGCCGCCGTTGCGAGTCGAAGCCCGTCCGTTTCCATTGATCGAGCCGGGACGGATCTGAATCACCGGCCGCACGCTGTGCTGGGCCATTTCATTAAGATGGACCGGAGCGCCCTGCTGCTTCAAGGAGTGAGAGGAGGCTTCAAGGATCTTCACCAATTCAAGGCCGTGCTGGCCGTTGGAAATTGGCGTGGCGCCGGTGTTGATGCAGTCCAGGAAATGCTGGCACTCGACCTTCAGCGGCTCCTCCTGCTTGACGTACGGAATGTAAATGTCCCCGTAGTGGTAGGAGTAGGTGAACTCCGCGAAGGTATTGTAATGGGGTGGACGATCCACGCGCGCGTCGTAAATCTTGATTTTCTCGAGCGGCTCGACGTCGTCGTAAACAATCATGCGCCGGGTGCCGACGATGGTCATTTCGCGGACCTTTCTCGGGTCCAGCCAGCTGTTGTGGATGGTGGCGAGTTGGTTGTTCGGGAAGGTCAGAGCCATGTTGGTGACATCCTCGATGCCAGGCGTCACGTGGCAATTGCCGCGGCAGTTCACGCTCAGCGGGGCGTGCTCCATGATGTAAAGAATGATCGAGATGTCGTGCGGGGCCAGATCCCACGCCACGTTGATGTCCTTCTGATAAAGGCCAAGGTTCAAGCGGCGGGAGCTGATGTATTGGATCGTGCCGATGTCACCGGACTTGACGATTTCCTTGATCTTCCGGACCGGCGCGGAATAGAGGAAGGTGTGCCCGATCATCAGGGTGAGCCCGTTGCGCGTGGCGATTTCATTCAGCTCTTCGCATTCCGCCGAGGAAGCGGCCATCGGCTTCTCGATGAAGGTGTGCTTGCCGGCCTCGAGCGCCGCCTTGGCCATGCGATAGTGAAAGCGCACGGGGGTCGCGATAATAACGGCATTGATTGTCTTATCGGCGATCAACCGCTCGAAACTCGTCTCCGTGTTCAGTTCCGGATAGAGGCTTTTGAGCTGTTTCAGGCGATTCTCATCCTGATCACAGATCACCTTGACCTTGCAATCCGCCAGGGCCCTGAAGTTCCGGATAAGGTTGGGCCCCCAATAACCACAGCCAACGACGCCTATATTGATACTTTTATTTTTCACAGGTTGGTTCCTGACTTTTTAATTTTTTGTTCCTTAATCTGCGAAAGCAAAACCGGGAAAGTGAGAAACATGATGCGCATGTCCAATCCGATGGACCACTCATTGGCATAGCGGATGTCCAACTCGATCATCTCGTTGAACGTGGTCCGATTTTTCCCGCTGACCTGCCACAACCCGGTCAAACCCGGAAGAGCGCGAAATCGTTGTTTGTGCCAAGGCTGGAACTGCTCGTATTCGTAGGGGGTGCAAGGGCGGGGCCCGACGAGGCTCATTTCCCCTTTCAGCACATTGATCAACTGAGGAAGTTCATCCAGACCGCTCGACCGCAGAATTCTGCCAAACGGAATGACCCGCGGATCCTTGGAATCCAGCTTGGTCATGGGAGCGTTGGAGTTAATCAGATCCTTGAGATGGTTCTGGTGCGAGGAGGTCTCCGCGTTGACGCGCATCGTGCGGAATTTGAACATTCGAAATCGCTTGCCCATGAACCCAATGCGATCCTGCTTGAAGAAGACCGGACCCGGCGAGACGAGCTTGATCACGGCGGCAATCACCAGCATCAAGGGCAGCAAGGTCGGGAGAGCCAGGAGAAGGCAGAACAAATCCAGAGCGCGCTTGCTGGCAGAAACAACTGCCGGCGCGATACTCGGTTCCGCCTTTGAACTCTGTGAAATGGCTTGCAGTGGCTTTATCTTCAGAAGATCACTCGTCATCCCCAATTCCTCCCGTGACTTCATGGCAAACGGCAAATACTTGCGCGAAATCTGATTCCCTTCGCCCCCCGTTCTTATGTTTTCCGGCAAAGCTCCGCACGTGGTTGTTTTGTTCAACCGAGGCCAGGTTCCAGCGGCACGCCGGAACATTTCTCTGCTGAGGAATAGACCTCCTCACTGGCAACTCACCAGTTACCCTATCGGTTAAAGTCTCCCCCGCCTTGCGCCTGAAGCAATGCGGAGCTGTTATCGCTCCCGGACAAGGAGTTATCGCCGAGCGACAACCCCAAAAAAGGAAGCTGCCAAACGGCGTAAGACCCTAATTTTCAATTAGAAACACGGATAAAATACTCGAGCATCCTCACCGATTTTGCTTGCCCTATGGCGGAATATGACACGTGTTTTGTCGCCCCAAGGTACGCACCAGACCCTTATTGCGGAGATTAATGAGCCGATATTTTTTGAAACGGAGCCTATTGACGCCGTGATGAACAGGAAATCATGTATCTGAACAACGATGAGTCGGCTGGCTGCGGGTCGCAGCCAGCCTGGTTTTGCCTTCGCTCTCAGCCCAAACGAGAGCACATCGCCGCGGCACACTTGCGCGCCATCGAAGGAATCGAGGTCTTCAATCCGAGATTGCGCCTGCGCAAAGCAACGCGGCGCGGGCCGGTCACTTTCGTGGAAGCCTTATTTCCAAACTATCTTTTCGCCCGCTTCGACCTGTCCCACTCCCTGAATGCAGTGAAACACTCCCCCAGCGTATCGTCCGTGGTCCATTTTGGACTCCAGATCCCGGTAATTCCGGATGGGGTAATCGCTGATCTGAAAGAGGAACTGGACGGTGAAGGTATCTGCGAGGGTGATCGATCGATTGAAGAGGGAGATGAGGTGACGATCGAATACGGACCATTTCTCGGAATGCACGCCGTAGTTTTGCGCGTGCTGAGCCCGCACCAGCGAGTCGAAGTTTTGCTCGAAATGCTCGGGAGGTCCACCCCCGTTGTCGTCGACCCAGCAGCGCTGACGCTGGATCAGTAATTCCAATCAGCGGAGTTGGGCCAAATACCGCTCGGCGGCGGCGGCAACTTCCGGAGTTGCCGACCGTTGGACCTTGAGCAAAGTCGCCACCAGCACGTCAACAATGACTTGATCCGGCGAGATTCGCTCGATCGTTGCGGGAGGCGGCATTTCGGCGAGGCATACCGGACCTCCTCGCGATAACAACGACTCGCGGCGAATTTCAGCACACGAACCTGGGAGCTGCGTTTGCGGTGTCTCGAACCGCATCCTGGTTGACTTCATACTGAGCAACAAAACTCCTAGCAAGTGGCGCGCCACTGTGGAAACAACCTCCCTTTGAAGGAAGCCACAGACCGGAATATTTAATTTCACTCATTAGTTCCTGTCAAATTAAAAGGTAGAAACCTTTGCAGTACAACTCACAACGTTATTGAGAGGTCTCGCCCATGTTTTGCAACATCAACGTAAACTTTTCTCCCGTGATCGGGACGTCCCCGGCGCGTTCCGAGCTGATTCTGTGAAACTTCTTTACAACAGGTCGTGTCAAAAAACGAAAAGGACCGGCGATCGCCGCCGGCCCTCCGTAGTTCCTCCAAACCCAGTTAGGGGGTTTAGTAATCCATGCCGCCGCCCATTCCGCCACCGTGACCATGTCCGGCGGGGGCTGCGGGCTTTTCTTTCTCAGGCAATTCAGTGATCAAGCATTCGGTCGTCAGCAAGAGGGCTGCGATCGAAGCCGCGTTCTGCAAAGCGGTCCGTGTCACCTTCTTCGGATCAACGACGCCCGCCTTGACCAGGTCTTCATAGACGCCCGTGGCAACGTTGTAGCCGTCGTTCCCCTTGCGGCGCTTGATTTCCTGGACGATGATCGAGCCTTCGACCCCGGCGTTGGAAGCGAGGGAGCGCAAAGGCGCTTCAATCGCGCGCTTCACGATGTCCACGCCGATCTGCTCATCGCCTTCGAGTTTAACTGCTTCGATGGCAGCCAGGCAACGCAGCAGAGCGACGCCGCCGCCCGGGACGATGCCTTCTTCCACCGCGGCGCGAGTGGCGTGCAACGCATCCTCGACGCGAGCTTTCTTTTCCTTCATCTCGGTTTCGGTGGCGGCGCCGACATTGATCACTGCCACACCGCCAGCGAGCTTCGCGAGGCGCTCCTGCAGTTTTTCGCGATCGTAATCCGAGGTGGTTTCCTCGATCGCACGGCGGATCTGGTTGACCCGTCCCTGAATATCCGAGGATTTGCCACTGCCTTCGACGATGGTGGTGTTTTCCTTGTCCACCACAACCGACTTGGCCCGACCGAGATCGTCGAGCGTCACGCTCTCGAGCTTGATGCCGATATCTTCGCTGATGAACCGACCGCCCGTGAGGATGGCGATGTCTTCGAGCATCGCTTTGCGGCGATCACCAAAGCCCGGGGCCTTCACTGCGCAGATTTGCAGAGTGCCGCGGAGCTTGTTCACGACCAGAGTGGCCAGAGCTTCACCTTCGACTTCTTCCGCGATGATCAACAGCGGCTTGCCAGCCTTCGCCACGCGTTCGAGCAGCGGGAGCATATCCTTGAGGGTGCTGATCTTCTTTTCGAAGATCAGGATGTAAGGATCATCCAGGCGGGCTTCCATCGATTCGGCATTGGTCACGAAGTAAGGCGACAGATAGCCCTTGTCGAACTGCATGCCTTCGACGACGTCGAGGGTGGTTTCGATCGACTTCGCTTCTTCAACCGTGATTGTGCCATCCTTGCCGACCTTGTCCATCGCGTCCGCGATGATCTCGCCAATGGTGGTGTCCCAGTTGGCCGAAACAGTGGCAACCTGCTTGATTTCTTCCTTGTCCTTGACGCGTTTGGCGATCTTGGCCAGATGCTCCACAGCCGCGTCGACAGCCTTTTGAATGCCGCGCTGCAGGCTGATCGGGCTGGCGCCCGCGGTGACGTTCTTCAGGCCTTCGCGAAAAATCGCTTCGGCCAGCACGGTGGCAGTGGTGGTGCCGTCGCCAGCCGCGTCGCTCGTCTTGCTCGCGACTTCGCGAACCATCTGCGCGCCCATGTTTTCGTAGGGATCTTCGAGTTCGATCTCCTTGGCCACTGTCACGCCGTCCTTGGTCACGGTCGGGGAGCCAAATTTCTTGTCGAGAACGACGTTGCGGCCTTTGGGACCGAGCGTCGCGGTCACAGCCCGGGCGAGCTTGTTCACGCCCTTGAGCAATGATTGACGAGCTGCCTCGTCGAAAAGGAGTTGTTTTGCTGCCATAAGTTTACTTGCCGTTTAAGAATTTCCAGTTACTCGAGGATCGCGAGCACGTCGTCCGCATTGAGAATCTTGTACTCGCGGCCGTCCAACTTGATCTCGGTGCCTCCGTATTTGCTCACCAAAATACGGTCCCCCTTCTTCACCTCAAAAGGCACTTTCTTGCCGTGTTCATCCGTCTTGCCAGTCCCCAAAGCCACGACGACGCTTTCCATCGGCTTTTCCTTGGCGCTGTCCGGAATGATGATTCCGCCTTTTTTAGTCTCTTTTTCCTCCACGGCTTCGACCAGGATACGGTCGCCGAGGGGCTTAACATTCAATGCCATAGTTCTATTGTGTTTGTTCTTTTGTGATTGAATCCCGCTGCACTCGCGGCGGGAAAAGTGTCGATTCTAACCAAAATCGCCGGGCTTACAACGAATAAAAGGAAAGGCTGCTTGAATTTGCAGCCTTTCATTCGCTCCTGTTTATTTCTTTTCGTCGACGACTTCCGCGTCGATGATCGGACCTTCGTCCTTGCCGCCATTCGCGCCGCCGGACGACTCCGTCCGCGTCCCACCCTCCGCCCCAGCTCCGGGCTGCGGACCACCGGCCGCGCCGCCGCCCCGCGCCTGTGAAGCCGACTTGTAGAGTTCAGCCGACGCGGCCTGCCAGGCTTCATTCAGCTTCTCGGAGGCCGACTTGATAGCGGCGCCGTCGCTGCCCTTGAGAGCCTCTTTCACGGCGCTAACAGCCGCTTCGATCTTGCTCTTATCCGCCCCGCTCAGCTTGTCCGCGTTGTCTTTGAGCATCTTTTCGGTGCGGTAAACCGCGTTATCGGCTTCGTTGCGGACCTCCACCTCTTCGCGCCGCTTGCGGTCATCGTCCGCGTGGGATTCAGCATCCTTGCGCATTTTCTCCACCTCGTCCTTGGAGAGGCCGCTGCTGGCCGTAATCGTGATCTTCTGCTCTTTGCCGGTCCCAAGGTCCTTGGCGCTCACATGCAGAATTCCGTTGGCATCGATGTCGAAGGTGACTTCGATTTGCGGCACGCCGCGCGGAGCTGGCGGAATATCCGTCAGATGAAACTTGCCGATCGTTTTGTTATCCTTGGCAAACTGCCGTTCGCCCTGCAAAACATGGATTTCCACCCCGGGCTGGCTGTCTGAAGCGGTCGAAAAGATTTCCGACTTGCGCGTGGGAATGGTCGTATTGCGCTCAATCAGCTTCGTAAAGACGCCGCCCAGCGTTTCGATGCCGAGGGACAACGGGGTCACATCCAAAAGGAGCACATCCTTTACTTCGCCCTTGAGCACCCCGCCCTGAATGCCAGCGCCGATGGCCACCACTTCGTCCGGGTTTACCCCCTGGTGAGGCTGCTTGTTCACCAAGCCACGCGCGGTCTCGACGACGCGTGGCATGCGCGTCATGCCTCCAACCAGCACCAACTCATCGATCTTATCGACGCCAACCCCGGCGTCCTTCAAGCAATTCCGCACCGGGGAGACCGTCCGCTCGAAAAGATCGTCGCACAACTGCTCCATCTTCGCACGGGTGAGCTTCAAGCTGATGTGCTTCGGCCCGCTCGCGTCCGCGGTGATGAACGGCAGGTTGATGTCGTACTGCTGCGAACTGGACAGAGCGATCTTGGCCTTCTCAGCCTCCTCCTTGATGCGCTGCATCGCATCGGGCTGCTTGCGCAGATCCATGCCATTTTCCCTTTTAAATTCATCCAGGATCCAATCCATGATCCGATTGTCCCAGTCATCCCCGCCGAGATGGGTATCGCCGTTGGTGGCTTTCACTTCGAAAACGCCATCGCCAATCTCCAATACAGAGATGTCGAACGTCCCACCGCCCAGGTCGTAAACCGCGATTTGCTCGTCCTTTTTCTTATCGAGCCCATAGGCCAGCGAAGCCGCGGTTGGTTCGTTGATAATGCGGAGCACCTCCAAGCCAGCAATTCGGCCAGCATCTTTGGTGGCTTGGCGCTGGGAATCGTTGAAATAGGCGGGCACGGTAATCACCGCTTGGGTGACCTTTTCACCCAAACGCATCTCTGCGTCAGCCTTTAGCTTGCTGAGGATCATCGCCGAGATTTCCGGCGGGCTGAATTGCTGGGTCTTACCATCCGCTTCCACCTCCACTGCGACATCACCATTGGCGGCGCGAACGACCTTGTACGGAACACGTTTCACCTCTTCGCCAACTTCGTCGAACTTCCGCCCCATGAAGCGCTTGACCGAATAGATAGTGTTGCGCGGGTTGGTGATAGCCTGGCGCTTGGCCGCCTCGCCAACCAACCGCTCGCCGGTCTTCGAAAATGCCACTACGGAAGGGGTTGTTCGCTTTCCCTCAGAATTCTCCAAGACCAACGGCTCCCCGGCTTCCATCACCGCCATGCACGAGTTGGTCGTGCCTAAATCGATTCCAAGTACTTTTGGCATATAATCGTGTCCTGTATAAAGCTGCTTTGCTCCAAGGAGATAGAGCAACGGTGATGCCATCAAAGAATAGGCATGTTCCACCTTGCTTATCAACACCTTACAACCACACCCCCTTCACCAACCGCCCAAACATGTGCGCCAATGTGACAATCTGTCCCAACATCGGGGCGCACCCTGAGTCAGCTCCGCACCCAAAAAGCAAAAGCCCGTCGGAACCAGACGTCCCGGCGGGCTGAATATTTCTCCGAAAGGCCTGCTAAATCTTCCCGTACGTTTCTTCCACAACTTTGCGGAAGTTATTTTCGGCGACGTTGACGATGCCAATCTCGCGTTTGGCGTTCTCTTCAGAATCGCTCGCATGGGCTGCGTTCACCATGATGGAAGAACCGAATTCGCGGCGGATTGATCCCGGGGGCGCCTTGGAAGGATCGGTTGGCCCGAGGACGTCACGGATTTTGCGGACGGCCTCGACGCCTTCGTAGACGACCGCAATGCACTTTTCGGTGCCGGGCTGTTGCAGCAACTTCTCGTCACAATCCCCCTGGCTGCGACCAGCCATGAATCGCACGATGTTATTGAATTGATCATCCCCGTAGAGCGGCCCGAGGATCTGGCCCAACTGCTTGGCTTCGGCGACCGGAATCGGGAATCCGAATTCTTTCTCCAACGATGTCTTGGCCTTGGACGCCACAACGTCCACGAGCTTGGTTCTCAAGATCTCCTTCACCGGCCCGTAGAATTCCACTGCCTGGGCGACGCTCATGCGATGCACCTTGATTCCGACGATGTAAAGGCCGGTGCGGGAAAAGAAATCGATGACATTCCCGGGACGCCCGGTGGGGAAGCGGAAATTGTCCGGCTTGATTAATACCAGCGTGCGTTGGGGCGTTTCGCCAGGATCGTAATTGATCGTGTTTTGCACGATTCCCCCGTCCGTTTCGGAGTAACGAGCCCACAATTTCGCCTTGAGCTGGGCTTCCTCCGCATTCGGCGCCGCCAAAACCGCCGGTTCGAAATAGCGCACGTTGTCGTGCTCATCCAAAATCAGGTCGCCGTAGGTATCGCGAATCGTCTCGCCCCCACGCCGGTGGGCGCTGATATTGCCAATCACCGCGCGAGTCTTCCGGACCGCATCCTCCCCCTTGAAAAGGAGCACCATGACCCGGCGCCGCTTCTGGGTCTTCGGATCAGGCGAGAGGTTTTGCACGATATAATCCCGGATTAACTCCTGGATCGTGCGATCCTGAGGGTCATTCGCGGAAACGATGGCTTTCGAATACTCGTTTACCAACTCTTGACTGGGGCCAAACATCCGAGCTCCCACCAAATCCAACCCGGTGCGGGTGATCAAGCGCGCCAAAATCCCGCCAGTGCGGGATTTGTGCAACGAATAGGGCGTAATGATTACGTAGGCTAATTCCTGAGACATAGTTAGTTACGCAGCTGGAGATGTCGATTCTGACACCGGGGCAGGGGCGCTCGCTGCCTTCCCACCGAGAATCTTGAACATGACGACTCCACAGGTCGGGCACTTCCCTTTGATTGCCTTGCGGCCGTTTTTCATAAGCTCCTCAACGGCATCGGCAATCTCCTTCTTTGCTTTGCATTTTACGCAATATCCTTCTGGCATATAGGACTCCTCAGAATACGCTGACGCGACTGCGTAGTCCAAACACCTTACGGGGCGCCGGAAAGAACCGTCAACAGCGAAAGAGCAAACAAGGAGACAAACACTTAACCGAAAGATACTTACACACAAACAAACCCCACAAAAACCTACCCAATGCCCAGTTTGACCGACTTCGGCAGCACCCCGCGCGCCGAACCGGTGCCGACCGAATTTGGGAGAACGTACTAGTCCCAATCCATCAGCTCCACGAGGGGGAACTCGGCGCAACCCAATGCTCGACAGGGGGGCTCCCCTGCCCCATCTTTCGGCACATTTTTTATGGCGACGGTAAAACCATTTTGCGCGCTGCGGCCGAAACCTGAACTCGCGTCGAAAATCTGCGAACTGCCCTACGACGTGATGTCCTCGGATGAGGCTCGAACGCTGGCGAAAGACAATCCGTTGAGCTTTCTCCATGTGAGCAAGCCGGAGATCGACCTGCCCAAAGAAACCGATCTTTACTCCCCGGCCGTCTATGCCAAAGGCCGGGAGAACTTCCAGCGTTTGATTTCACAGGGCGCGCTAGTTCAGGATAAGCAGCCGGCCTTCTACCTTTACCGCCAGATCCTGGGACAGCACGTCCAACTCGGGCTGGTGGCAGTGGCCAGCTGCCAAGAGTATCTCGATGGCACGATCAAGAAACACGAACTGACCCGGGTCGACAAAGAAGATGACCGCGTTCGGCACATTGAGACCCTGAACTCGCAAACCGGGCCGGTTTTCCTCACTTACAAAGCGGACCCGGACCTGGATGCTAGCTTCCGCCAGATCGCGAGCGGCCCGCATGATGTCGATTTCACCGCGCCCGACGGCGTTCGCCACACCTCTTGGAGCATCCGGGACCGCGATGCCATCGATTTTATCGGACGGCGGTTTGCGCAGATTCCATTTCTTTACATTGCCGACGGGCACCACCGCAGCGCGGCGGCCGGACGCATTTACCAAAGCCGAAAGGGCGGCGGAGAAAGCCCGTGGTTCCTGACCGTGATCTTTCCCCACAACCAAATGCAGATCCTCCCGTATAATCGGGTGCTCAAAGATCTGAACGGCCAGACCGCGCAGGCCCTGCTGCAAAAGCTGGATGCGGTTTTCATCCTGAAAACCCCGGGCGCAGCCCAACCGGGGCGGAAACATGAACTCGGCCTTTATCTGGCAGGACAATGGCACACGCTGAATTTCCGGCCCCACTTCGCCGCGACTTCGGACACGATCGAAAAACTGGACGTGACGCTGCTGCAAAAGTACGTGCTCGCCCCCATTTTCGGCATTGATGACCCGCGCACCAGCAAGCGCATCAATTTTGTGGGCGGGATTCGCGGAACGGGCGAACTGGAGAAGCTGGTCAATTCTGGCGAATATGCCTGTGCGTTCTCGATGTTTCCGACCAGCATTCTGGACCTGATGACGATCGCGGACGCCGGCGGGATCATGCCGCCGAAAAGCACATGGTTTGAGCCGAAGCTCCGCGATGCCATGTTTTGCCACATGATCTAGCCTCGGGAGTATGGCGCAGCGACGGCTTGAACGCAGTCTGCGGGTCACCTTTCTCGGGTTGATGATCAACGCCGGGCTGGCCACAGGCAAAATCACCGCCGGAATCGTGGGCCACTCGCACGCGCTGGTGGCAGATGGGGTCGAATCCACCGCGGACTTGATCAGCTCCCTCATCGTCTGGCGGGGAGTCACCGTCGCGGCGGCGCCCGCGGACAAAGAGCATCCTTACGGCCATGGCAAGGCGGAACCGCTTGCCGCGGCTGTCGTTTCCACCATCCTGCTCTTTGCCGCTCTCTGGATTATCGTGGGAGCGGTCCAGGATATCGTCCGGCCTCACAGCATCCCGGCCCCGTTTACTCTGCCGGTCCTCATTGGAGTGGTGATTATCAAAGAGATCCTCTACCGCTACGTGAGTAAAGCCGGGTTTGATCTGGAAAGCTCCGTGGTGCGCGCGGACGCCTGGCACCATCGCTCGGATGCGATCACTTCGCTTTTCGCCCTGGTCGGAATCAGCATCGCGCTGGCGGGCGGCCCCGGTTACGAGTCCGCGGATGACTACGCGGCGGTGCTGGCAGGGCTGGTGATCGCGTGGAACGGGTGGGCTCTCCTGCGTCCGGCCATGAATGAACTGATGGATATTGCTCCGGACACCGCCTTTTCCGAGCGGATTGCCTCGATCGCAGCCGGCAACGGAGCGGTCGTGCGCGTCGAGAAATGCCTGATTCGCAAGATGGGGAACGAGTACCTGGTGGACATGCATGTCGAACTCGATCCATTGATGACCGTGCTCGAAGCGCATCGCATCTCGCACGAAGTGAAAGACGCCATTCGCACGCAGGTGCCGTCCGTTCGGGACGTCCTCATCCATGTCGAACCGGCCCGGCAGCTGAATCGCCAACCGGATTTCACACCGGACTCTCAACCCAAATAGCCGCTTGGCAGGTAGGGCAACTGCCAGGGAGCGCGATACCCCACACTGATCAATTTGTTGGCCTCGGCATCGCCGATAATGCGTTCCTTTTCTGCGTCCCATTGAATCTTCCGTCCGCACCGCAGCGCCACGTTGCCGAGGTGGGCCACGCTCGAGACGTGATGACCGAGTTTGAGATTCTCAACGGGTTCCTGCCGCGATTTGACGCAATCGAGGAAATTCCGCACGTGAGCCGGACGAGCATCGCCGCTGCCCGGGTATTTTCTCGTTTCGAGGGATTTTCGTTTCGGTTCGCCTGTCACCTCGTAGCCGCTGTCGGTGATGATCAGCGAGCCTTCCCGGCCGGTGAACGAGATTCCCCAAGGTCGCCCGTTGAGCCCGAGCGACACGCCGACTTTGTGCTCCCAAATCAGCGTATAGGTTGGGAATTCGTAGACGGCAATCTGCGTGTCCGGCGTTTCCGAATTATCATCCAGCACGAACTTGCCGCCGCTGGACATCACGCTCTTGGGCGCTTCCGGGCCCATCGCCCAGAGCATGATATTGATCAAGTGCACGCCCCAATCGGTCATCAAGCCGCCGGCATAATCCCAGAACCAGCGAAAGTTAAAATGGAACCGGTTGGGATTGAAAGCGCGCTTCGGGGCTGGCCCGAGCCACATATCGTAATCCACGCCGGCCGGCGGCTGGCCATCGGGCGGATTCCCCACATCGCCCAGCCAATCGTGGTAAGCCCAGCCGCGCACCGTCCCCACCTTTCCCAGTTTGCCGGAGCGGATAAACTCCACGGCTTCGGCCCAATGCTTGCCGCTCCGCCATTGCGTCCCCATCTGCACCACCCGGTTATGTTTCTGGGACGCGGTGAGCATGGCGCGCCCTTCGGCAATGGTCGTCGCCAGCGGCTTCTCGCAATAAACGTCTTTTCCGGCCTGGCAGGCCATGACGGTCGGCAGGGCGTGCCAGTGATCCGGCGTCGCCACCAGCACCACATCCACGTCTTTGCGGTCGAGCACCCGGCGAAAATCCTTCACCGTATCGGGCTTTTTGCCCCGCTGCTTGTCGACCACTTCCACCGCCTGGCCCAGCATCTTGTCGTCCACGTCGCAAACGATCGGACAATCGACCTCCGCATTGAGGAAAAACGTCGAAAGGTCCCCTTTGCCCATCCCGCCGCAGCCGATCAGGCCGACCCGCACCCGCTCATTCGCGCCCGCGCTTTGGGCTCGCGCGCTGCCTCGATCCAGGACCAGTCCGCCTAACAACGGCCAAGCAACGGCACTGGCGGTGGTTTTGGCAATAAAACTACGGCGTGTGCTTTTCGAACTCTCGGCTTTCATGGTGATGGTTATAACTTTGCGCCCGCAAATTTCGTTGATTCAAGTCAATTCCCCCGCTTTCGGCGACTCGTCCGCTTGAATCCGGCCGTCCTTGAGGCCGATCCGACGCCGCGCCGCCCTGGCCAGGGTCTCGTTGTGCGTGACCACCACCACGGTCAGCCCCTCCCGGTTCAAGCGCAGCAGCAATTGCAAAATCGATTCGGCGGTCACGGAATCGAGATTGCCGGTGGGCTCGTCGGCCAGGAGCAGTTTTGGCTTGTGATACAGAGCCCGCCCGATCGCCACCCGCTGCATCTCGCCCCCGGAAAGCTCACCGGGGCGGTGATGCCGCCGCCCGGCCAGTCCCAGCTTCTCGAGAATCATTTCAACATCCTCGTGAGCCGCTTTGGGGGCAAAAGCCCCTGGGAGGGCAATGTTCTGTTCGACGTTCAGCGCGGGCATCAGGCCGAAATGCTGGAAGACAAAGCCGATATAGTGGCGGCGAAAATCCACCTTCATTGCTTCACTGGCCCGGCTGAGATCCTGACCCGCCACTCGAAGAAGGCCGCTCGTGGGGGTGTCCATGCCGCCGAGCAAATTCAGAAGAGTCGATTTTCCGGAGCCGGACGGGCCGACAATGGCCAAAAACTCACCCTGGTCCATCGAGAACGAGACCTGATCAAGCGCACAAACCTTCTGCGCGCCGCGCAGATAATGCTTCGACAAAGCGTCCGCCGAAATCAGTGGTTCCATGAATCAGTAGGCGGCCTGGGCGCGAAAAGCTCCGACCGGGTCCAGCCGCGCCGCCCGCCAGGCGGGCAGGATCGCCACAATGACGCTCAGAGCCAGCGCAAAAATGCACGAGACAGCCGCCGCAGCCGCATCCAGTGAGATCAGCGCACTTATGGGAGCATAAGCGATCTGGCCTCGGACCCATCCCTCGACCAAGCGTGATCCCGCCAGGGCGGCGATCACGCCCAGCAAACTTCCCGACGCCCCGAGCACCATCGTTTCGCCCGTAAACAACCAGAAAATCTGCGGCATCGACGCGCCCAAGGACCGCAAAACCCCGATCTCCCGCGTTCGCTCCAGGACCGCCATGCACATCGTGTTGGCCAGGGCCGTCCCGGCCACCACAAACGCCACCGCCGCCAGGCCGGCGAGGAGGTATTTGGCCGAGGAGGCCACCTGGCGGATGGTTTCGAACAGATGCGCCAGGGGCACGATGTTCATCTGCATGCCCGCATCGCATCCCCGGAGAGCCTGCTCCGTTTTCTCCAGCAGGTCTGGCGACTGCAATTTCACCAGCAGATGCGTGACCAATTCGGGCCGGTGGAAGGCCTCCTGGGCGTCCGCCAGCCGCACAAACACAAAATCATCGTCCGGTCCGGCCGTCGCACCCAGCACGCCGACCACGCGCACCGTTCGCTTCATCGCCGTCAAATAAGTCTCCTCCCCCACTCGCGCTTTCAGCCGCGCGGCTGCGTTCCATCCCAACAGCGCCTCGTTCAAGCCCTCCGGAAAACCTCCTTCGATCCGCCAGCGCGGGCGCAAGCCCAGATAATCTCGAGTAATACCGGCCACAACCTGCCGGCCCTCTCCGTAATCCGCCGCCATGAACACGGGAGCGGCCACTGCCACGCCCACCGTTTGGGCCACTTGAGTCAGGTAGGCCTGCTTCAAATAGCAGGGCCAATTGGCGCCATGAAGGGCCAATGAAGCGGCGTCATACGGACAACCTTTTGGCGCCACCAGGATATGGGCGCCCAATTGTTCCAACTCTCGCTTGAGCCCCCGCTGATAGCCCCTCTCAAACGCCAGGAGCGCGAAGAGCGTCCCCGTTGCGATGCCCAAGCCCAGCATCGTCAACAGGGTCCGCGCCTTCCTTTGCCATAAATTCGCCAGGATCAGACGCCACATCACTCGCCCCCTTTCAAGACCGCCGCCGGGTCCGCCCGCATCGCCTGCCAGGCGGGAAACAGACTGGCCAGCAAGGCAGCCGCGATTCCCAGGCCGATCGCCAGGGCCAACGCCTCCGGCCGGGCAAAAACCAGAGGCATCACCGGGATGCGCCCCGGGGCGAAACGGGCGCCCACCGCCGCAGCGATGTCGCAGAAGACAATCCCGCCCGCCATGCCGCCAGCCGTCAGCAGGAGCGATTCGAGGGATATCACGGCGAAGAGTTGGCGCCGAGAAGCACCCAAAGCACGAAAGAGAGAAAACTCCGCCTTCCTCTCGGCCACAGACATCACCAGCGTATTCACCAAACCCGCCACGCTCGCCGCCGCCGCCACCCAGGTCACGGATTGCAGCAACGTCCGGACGGCCCCAAGAATGTTCAAGAAGGTCCCCATCATCTCCGTTTGCGTGACCACTTGCGCTCCCGGGATCTCCTTCAACCGGGCGGACACCGCTCCCAGCTTTGCCGGATCACGCAGGCGGACGGCCACGGCGGTGATCCGGTTCGAACTGTGGAACATTGCCTGCGCGGTGGGGAGCGGCACAAAAAACAAATTGTCATCGCTGGTCCCGCTGCGCTCCAGCACGCCCGCCACCCGAAACTCTCGCTGTAACTCCGGACTATAGAAGGAGTCACCCGGCTCGCGCAGTTCGGCCTGCGCCGCATCGGCCCCCAGCACCAAGGCGTCCGGGCTTGGGAAGGCCGCCTGGCCGCGCGCCGCTTTCCACCAACGTTTCAAGGCCATGCCGCTTTCATCCAGGCCGACGAACAGGTCGGTCCGGCCTTCCCGCGGCCGAGCCACGGCGCCAATCAGCAACGGGGCCGCCAGGTCGACGTCCGGATCGCTGCGAACGCTCACTGCCGCGGTCCCGGGCAGGGACGTCTCCAAGGTGGCGCCCTTCAAGACCCGCGCCGCGGCGTCGTACGGACAGCCCAGGGGAACGACCATGAGGTGCTGGCCCATGCTGTTCAATTCCTTCAGCAACTGGCCTTGATAGGCCACGCCCAGACGATCAACCAGCAGGATCACCGCCACGGCCGCGGCCACCCCGGACACCGTCAACGAGGAGCGCAACGGACGCCGGCGCAAACTGGTCCAAACAAGCCTGAACATTTCAATGATGGCGGATGGTTTTTCCCCCCACGCTCCATAAAACTAAGGCCGCTTTCACTTCCAAAGCCAAGTCCCGCGCGCACCGCAAAGCGCTGTCCGAAAGCACCGATGAATCCAAGGCGCCCACCAGATCATCGTTCACGTCCCGGCCCTGAAAATGCTGTTCCAACCCAAACCGCTCCAAGCCTGCCACCACGTCCGGCGGCTCGCGAATCGCCTGCACCGCGAAATGCTGAATTCGGCTCTCGGGATCGAGCCCGAGGACAAACTCGATGGCGCCGTGCGGCCCTTTCATGCGGCGCGGCAGCACGTAGCCGAGAGGAGCGGCCGCCGCTTCGCTCCCCGCCTGAACTACGTAGTAACGCAGCGACATTTCCTCGGGGCGCACGGCCCGTCCCAACCGTTCCTGCAGCGCCAGGCGCTCCCCGCTTAGGATCAGATCGCGCGACAGCGGGACTGCTCCTGATGAAAACCAATTCGTCAGATCGTGGTCTGCGTTTCGCCAAGGGCACGGATTCCCGGGTTCGATCGGCCGGATGGACGGTTCGTAAATTTCCTCGGAAGTTCGCTTGGGAAAAAGAGCGAAGGCGGCGCCGACCGCCAGTGCCAGCGTCAAAACCGCAAGACGGCGTTTACCCATTCTCAGTAGGAAAGTCCGGTGGCTTCCAACTGCGTCTCATTCCCCTCGGTCACGATCCGGCCGGAGACCGTCACCTTCGCATGCAACGGAACCTCCGTCACGACGAACCCAGCTGTCTTGGTATCCACTTTGATGGCGCCGGTTCCGTCGTCCAACCGAAACCAACACCCGGCCTGCGGACACTTCTCAAACATGGATCCCTGCAGCGTCACGCGCGGGGGGGCATCTCCAGCGTTAATCGCCAGGATGGTTGCCGCGGGGTCTTTCGGCGGCTTCCCGAGAACCTTCTGCTTTGAGCCGCAGCCCGCCGCCAACATCGCGCAAGCCAGAAATGCTCCGAGCAGGACTTTCATACGCATCACGGCACCGGTCCAATGCCGGGGGCAGAGGGTGGCGCGCACTGCTCTTGAATCGTCTTTTCCGCCGTCACGGCCGCGTGCCCATCCGCAAAGTAGGCCATCCGGATCGGCCGGGCCGTCGCCCCCTTGAACTCGGCCAGGGCGAAGGGCTGGTGCCACGACCAGATTTCCGCTCCTTCAAACGTTTCCGCAGGAGAGATGATCGCCGCTTCCTTGCCGAGGCGAGTCATCACCGTGTTCAGGCAAAAGCTGCTCCCGTAAAAATCAGCCATCCGTTTCGGCACCGGATTGGTGGCGTTGATCGGGTCCGCCGGAATCTCAGAAATGCCGCGATCGCTCGGGCAGGCAAAGACATTCGTGGTGTTGAGATAGGGGAGCGGATAGGGCCGCCAGTCGATCGTTCGGCAGGGCTTGCAGGGATAAGGCGCGCCGGCCTGCGGATCAGGAAAACGGGGGGGATAATTGCCCTGATGGTCGTCGACATACATCGCCATCGCCAGCCCCAACTGCTTCACATTGGAAAGGCAGCTGGCGCGTTTGGCCTTTTCTTTCGATTTTGCGAGCGCCGGCAGGAGCATTCCCGCCAAAATCGCGATGATCGCTATCACCACCAGCAGTTCGATCAGCGTAAACGCAGCTCGGTTGCAACGCATTCGGGGCATGACCGAACTTTACCGGTTTTGCTTCCTCACCCCGCAAAAATGGTGCAACCATGCCGCCAGCGGGGGCCAACTGCTGGTTTTTCGGGGTGGACTGGCCGCGAGCCGTGCTTTCCGAGCTGTGCCAATGCCTTGCTCTTTTTAGAGAATTGGGACTTTCGGAACCCCGCCAAAGATTCGGCCCAAATCCCGGTCCGTGTTCGGCACAGCCGGTTGGCCTTGGATCCACGGCTTCATCTTGGCAATCCGGAGCGTGTTCGGCTCCCGCCAGCGCCAGAGTTCCGAGTGTCCATCCGCGAAGCTCAAAACGCAGCCGTTCTGGTGTCGCGTCCCGGGAAAATCAATCCAGGTCCAATCGCCGATCACCGAGACGGTAAAGCGGGCGTTCTCGATGCTATTCTCGTGCTCGTCCAGAAAGATGAACGCCTTGGTCGGAGATGGATCCCGAATCTGCGAGAGCCGATGCCAGCAGGTGCGATCGGTATTGAGCGGAACGTCGTTCATGTAAGAATTCATCGAAACGGACCGCGATCTCGGAATCTTGCCTTCATCTCGCACGGTCGAGAAGTCCGCCGGGCATTTGTAAATCCGGGCCGATTTATTGTAAGGAAACAGCACGCCGGCCTCAATGTTCGTCGTGGTGGCGTCGGTGAACGCGTTGCCGTTGATCCACGTGTCCTTGGTGGCGATGAACCCTTCCCGATTGGCGCCCGACAGGGTCGCGTTCGGCGGGAGAGCATCGTTGTTTTCGTCGACGTACATTTGCCAGCAGAGTTGAAGCTGGCGATAATTATTCAGGCAGAAGGTTTGCTGGCCTTTGGCTTTGGCCCTGGCCAGGGCCGGCAGGAGGAGTGAGGCCAGGATCGCGATGATCGCGATCACCACCAGCAGCTCGATGAGCGTGAAACCACGTTCGCGCGGCGATTTCTGGCGGCCAGGGTTCATCCCCGCCGAGTATCTGCATTCCCGCTCAAACGAGAAGCAAAATGCCGCGACGCTCCGATTCCCAACGAGCGCGGTGCATGACGGGCCAAAAAATCATGCCCTCACGGTCGCAACCCCACTTTGGAGCCATTGGAAGTTTCGTGCGCCGCCTTAACGTCGGGCGTCCGGATGATTTTGGCATGAACAGCCCCGCAAGAAGCGAACCGGACGGTGGTTATGATTCAAAAAATAGCATTTTGGTTCTCTTCCAGGAGTCTGTTTCGCCCCATGCTCGGCCTGCTGCTCGCGGCCGCGCTCCCGGCCCGCGCTGTTCCCTCGCTCGAAATCCGACCGCAGGGTTCGCAGGTCGTAGTTAGCTTCTCCGGCAATCTCGAATCGGCCGCGCAACTGGCCGGCCCCTGGCAGGAGATCACCAACGCGTCGAACCCCTTCAACGCCGAAGCCGCCGGGACGGCTCGTTTCTTCCGCGCTCGGGAGAACGGCGGCATCTTCTCCTCGACAGCCATCGCTAACCTTTCCATCACCGGACCGCTCCAGACCAATTTCAACCTAGCCTACGCTGGCACCCCCGATGGCATCTTTCCACCCAAGCGCCTGAAGCCTTACTTCAATGCCCAGGCGGCGATCGGCACGCTGACCCTGCCGATTTCCCTTCGCGTTCGCGGCAATTCGAGCCTGCAGGAATGCTCTTTTCCCAAGCTGAAATTCAAGGTTGCGAAAGAAGACCGCCCCGGCACTCCCTTTGCCGACGCCCGTGAGATCAAGATCGGCACGCACTGCGCCGAAGGCGGCCGGGGGAATATCGGCCGGCTGCGCGACGAGCGGTCGGCCTGGCGGGAAGCTCTCGCTTACGAAATCATGGGCCAACTCGGCTTTCAGTCCCCGCGCGTCCGCCGCGCCATCATCGAGTATCAGGATACCGGGGAGGCGGACGAATTCGGCAACTCCGGGTGGCGCCTCAGCCGGCACGCGTTCCTGGCCGAAGATGTTGAACTGCTCGCGGACCGACTCGGCGGGCGGGCGCTGAGCGAGGCCGAGATTACCGCAATCAGCGGCCACCCCTTTGATTCCCAGCTCGTGACCGGCCTGCTTCTGCTGCATGCCCTGCTCGGCAACTGGGACTTCTCGCTGGAAACGGACGGCCGCGGCATTTGGAACACGGAGGTGGTCGAATTGGCCGACAAAACCCTCATTCCGATCGCGGGCGATTTTGATCTCGCTTCGTTTGTCACCGAGTCGGTGCGGTTGAACACCCCGCCCGAATACCACCCGGAGCTGGGCGACGTCGAGCGCCAGGCCCTCTTTACTGTCACCGGCATCCAAGCCATGGCGGCCAGGTCCGATTTCGCGGCGGCCCGCGACCGTTTCCTCCAAAACCGGACAGCGATCGAAACGAAGATCAACGCCGCGGAGATCGATGATGCCGGCCGCGCGAACGCGTTGCGCCATGTCACCGCGTTTTACGCGGCACTCGCACGGGACGCCAACGAAGGGAAAACGCCTTAAGCCGGTTGGGGGCTAAATCGGAGCTTTCTTGGCGCTCCGCAGCGCCATCTGCTCCTGAAGGATCTGCGCCGTTTCTTCCGGCGTGAGATTCGGCTGGCCCAAGGCCTGATTCAAAGCCGCCATTTCCCGGTCAATGCTCTGATTTCGGAGGCGGAGCGCCAGATCGCTCAATTGTTGCTCCAGATTGGGAATCACCCGTTCCTCGGCCAGCGCTTCGGTGATCAACCCGGCCAGTGAACTCGATTCGAACTCCATCAGCATGGCGGCCGGCTGGGTCGGCTGGCCATCCTCCCCGGCGCTCAACCGTACCTCCAGGATCCGCCGCACGCCGTTGTGCTGCAGCCAGGCCAGGTGCAGATGCTGCCGGCTCCAATCCAACAATTCGTCATGCTGGAGCAGGATTTTCAGCAGCCAGAATTCCTGCGTGTTCGGCCGGGGCTCGGTTTCTTCCGGCGCGACCGGCGCTTCCTCCTCCGCTTCCCTCCCCACGGGTTTGGCGGCGGCGGTGCGAAATCGTTCGCGCGCCGCCAGCCCGCTCACACCCAGGCGCGCCGCGGTCCGTTGCGCATATTTCTCGAACAAGGCCGGATCGTTCGTCTTCTGGACCGCTTCCGCCATCGCGCTCAGGACCGCGTGCTGCCCCTTGTCCGTCCGGATGTCATTGATCCGGCAAAGACGGCCGAGGTAGTAATCGAAAAAGCCTTCCGCCCTCGCGATCAGGTCCTGAAACGCCCCGGCTCCATTCGCCTTGATGAACGAATCAGGGTCGTGCGGAACCGGCACCGTCGCCACCCGGATGGCCAGCCCGGAGCCGAGGAGATCATCCAGCACCCGCACCGCTGCCTTTTGCCCCGCTTCGTCGGAATCGAAGCAGAGCACCACTTCTTTGCAGTAGCGCTTGATGATGTGCGCGTGGTCTTTGGTAAACGCCGTGCCCTGGGGCGCGACCATGTTCTGCACCCCGGCCATGAAGCAGGAAATCAGATCGAGCTGCCCCTCGCACACAATCGCGAACTGTTTGTCCAGGATGGCGCGCTTCGATTTATCGAGCCCGAACATCACCCGGCTCTTGATGAAGAGCGGCGTCTCCGGGGAATTTACATACTTGCGGGGATCATCACTCCCGGGCAATACCCGCCCGCTGAAGCCGATCACCCGGCCCTGATCATCACAAATCGGGAACATCAGCCGGTCGCGAAACCGCCCGTAATACCGGTCCGTCCCCTCTTTTTTTACGGCCAGTCCGCCCAGTTCCACGGTCGGCAGATCGAACCTCTTGGCGCGCGCCCAGTTCACGGTGTCCTCCCAGCTCTCCGGGGCGTAGCCCAGGCGGAACAGCTGCACCGCCTCTTCGGTCACACCGCGCTCGCGCAGGTAGGCGCGCGCTTTCTCCGCGCCAGCCTCGTTGAGCAGGCAGTGGTGCCAGCGCTGGGTGATTTGTTCGTTCACCTCCAACAGCTTGTCCTTGAGAAACTGCTTCTCGCGGTATTGCGGGTCCTGCTCAAACTCCAGGGGAATGCGCGCCCGTTCCGCCAGCCGCTTGACCGCCTCGACAAAATCGAGGTTCTCGTACTCGCGCACGAACGTGAAAACATCGCCCCCCTTTTGGCACCCGAAACAATGAAAAGTCTGCTTGCGCGGATTGACGTGGAAGCTGGGCGTTTTCTCCCGATGGAACGGGCAAAGCGCGGTGAAACTGGTGCCGGCGCGCTTTAACGGCAGAACCGCGGAAATGACATCGATAATGTCATTGGCAGCGCGAACCTGCTCCAGCACCGCTGGCGAAAAAAAGGCCATTCCGGCCCGAACGTACGCTATTTGAGCACCTCTTCAACCGCATGCTCCCGGCGACGGCCGAGCGTGTCCCCCCAACTGATCCCTCCGCGGGCCGGCTGCACGAGCTGGGCGTGCAGGTTCTTCCGAATGAAACTTCCGGAAATCGATTCGTAAAAGACGGTATGCTGGAGCGAGCCGAAGGTGGGAAATGTGATCGATCCGAAGTTATCCGCCTGCATCCGGGCGTTCGCGAGGCGCTCCGAGTCCGAAATGTATTTCGCGTGCAGGAACGACAGTGAGAACAGCAGGATGCAGGCAAACCGCAGCGCCCCCGCCAGCATCCCTAAATAATACTCGAAGGATCCGAAGAAATCCGATTGGACCAGCTTTTCCCCTGCCGCCCGCTTGAAGACATTAAAAATCAGCTTGAGCGCCAGGGCGATCATCGTGTAGCCGATGACATTTGCGTAGAAAGGCGGCAGGCGCGTGGAAGTGGATAAGGAGCGTCCCACCAGCCCGTAGCCCAGCGCGCCGATCACAATCGTGCAGAGCCACTGCAGGACATCCAGCAACTCCTCTGAAAGCCCGCGCTTCCGGCCGCGCCACATGCCGAAAATCAGGAGTCCGACCACCAAAAGGTCAAACCAGTTCAGTTGCGTTTTGCCGAAATTCATCCAGACACTCTTCCAGGCCCCTCTCTGCAGAAAGCAGGCCAAACTCACATTGAAAATCGGCATCCCGCCCCTTATTCTTAAGTCAATGCCGATCTACGAATACGAACTTTGTGAAGGGGACTGCAAGGTTTGTGGCGGCAAATTCAGCCTTCACCGGCCCATCAGCCGGCCTGAACTGTCCAAATGCCCGTTGTGCCGCAAGCCCGTCCGCAAGATCATCTCCAAGGTGAATTCCCCCATGAAACTCAAGCCCCTATCGATTTCGGATGCTAAAAATGCCGGTTTCACCGTCCTGAAAAAAGTCGGCAAAGGCGAATACGAGCGGCAATAACCCACCTCCTCTTTTCGCAATTCCGCGAAAAACCTGGGCGCTAAATAGTTGTTCGCAGGGCCGGCGTGCGCTCTACGAGAAAAGCGGGGTCTGTCCAGCCCCTAAACGAGAGAAGCCCAAGCGCTTGTAGCAGAACTCCGTCACCACACGCCCTTGCGGCGTCCGGTTCACATATCCCTCCATGATCAAATAGGGTTCATAGACCTCTTCAATCGTGTCCGGCTCCTCGCCCACCGCGACCGCCAGCGAATTCACCCCCACCGGGCCGCCGCCAAATTTGTGGATGATCGCTTCCAAAATCCGCTTGTCCATTTCGTCCAGCCCGTGCTGGTCGATCTCCAAGAGCGCGAGCGCCCGGTCCGCGAGTGATTCCGTGATATTCCCGTCCCCTTTCACCTGCGCGTAATCCCGGACCCGCTTCAGGAGATTGTTCGCGATGCGCGGCGTTCCCCGGCTCCGGCGAGCCACTTCGAACGCGCCTCCTTCGTCTATGTTAATATTCAGCAAGCGCGCCGAACGAACCACGATCGTCTGCAATTGTTCCGCGGTGTAATAGTCCACCCGCTCCCGGACCGGAAACCGGGTAAGCAGCGGCGCGGTCAGCAACCCGCTCCGGGTGGTCGCGCCAATCAAGGTGAACCTCGGCAAATTCAGGCGGATGCTCCGCGCATTCGGCCCCTGGTCGATAATGATGTCCAGCTTGAAGTCCTCCATCGCCGGATACAGATATTCCTCGATCGTCTTCTGCAACCGATGGATTTCGTCGATGAACAGGACGTCCCCTTCCTCCAGATTCGTCAGCAAGCCGGCCAGGTCCGCCGCCTTTTCGATCGTCGGCCCGCTCGTGCATTTCAGGTTCGCCCCCATGGCCTTGGCAATAATGTTCGCCAAAGTGGTCTTGCCCAAGCCCGGCGGCCCGTTCAACAGGATATGATCGAGCGGATCTTTGCGTTGCTTGGCTGCCTCCACCGCGATCTCCAGCCGCTCCTTGACCTTCGCCTGGCCGGTGAACTCCGAAAAAAGCGAAGGGCGCAGAGTTATCTCCAACGCAGGATCTGGCTTCGTGAGGACATTCGCTTCCGACATTCATCCTCAGATTTGTGCCTGCCGCCCGCCCCGTCAAGAACTCAACCCGCCTCTCAATGGGCCGGGGCGTCGACTCGCCCAGAAGATGCCAGAGTTCAGCTGCCTTTGGGGCCAAGCTGCTGCGGCTCGGAAACCAACAGTGCAGAAACGATGGTTCCCGATCGCCGCCCCACGTGAACCGCAGGCTCTACTTCGCCGGCACCTTGCACGATTGCCAGGCGAGGAACCGCCACTCCCCTTTCTCCAACCGCCAGGCCGCCAAAAAGCTCAAAACACTGTCCGTCGTGTTCTCGCCGCTGACCGCCCGAATGTGCAATCGGCCAGTCATCAGTGCGACCCCGGGGGCCGCCAACGAGAATTCCCGCTTCTCGTACTCCATCGTGACATACTTTGTCTTGCCCGAACTCAGCTTGTCGACGAACGACGTTTTCGTATCCAGATCTCCCGTGGAATGCGCGTAATGAAGCTCATCCGAAAAAATCGCCTGGAGCGCTTCCCGGTTGCCGGACTTCATCGCGGCCAGGCGCGCGTCGTCAGCGGCCTGGAGCGCTGAAAGCGGCAGTTTGGACGCTCCGTCCGCCCCGCGCACCGAGCAGAAAGAAGTAACAATGATAACGGCCAGGATGGCGAAAATGCTTCTCATGATTGGTTTTGTGTCCCGGCAGCATACCGGCATCCGTTCCCGCCTTAAACGCAAAAATCAACTGGACTTCGATTGAAGGCCGAGCCGCCCAGTCGACTGAAGAGGCTATCGCGCTAAGCCGGCTGCCAAGGGCAACTGTAATGTGTCTGAGGAATTCCTCGATGCCTTGGGACATCTCATCCGCACTTTGCGCAGCACACCAGTTCCTCGAGACTGCGAACCATCAGATCCGGCTCCACGGTCACTCGTTTCGACGCGGTGGACCGATCATCCCTCGCGCGATTGACCCAGACTGTGGCGATTCCCAACCGCCGCGCGGGCGCGACGTCGTGGAACAGGCTCTCCGCGACATGCAGCACTCGATCGGCCCGCACCTTCAGCCGAGCCAGGGCTTCCTGAAAATTCCGCAACGACGGCTTGTAGCTTCGGACCTGCTGTGCGGTCACCACTTCAGCGAACGGAACCTTCAACGCTCGGGCCGTCCCGGCGAAAAGGTCGTCGTCGATATTGGAGATAATCGCCAGGCGAAACCGCCGGCCTAAAACCTCGAGCGCCGGGACCGTGTCCGCAAAAGGCTTCCATGACGGCAGTGATTCCGCCAACAGATCCCTTCGGACTGGCTCCCTCCCAAACCGGCGCCCCAACTCCGTGAGGACCTCGCGCAAAATCGTCCGATACTCCCGATACGCCGTGGCCTGGAGGACAGGCTCGATTTCACTATACGCTTTCAGAATCTCCGCATCGCCGATCGCCAGCCCAGGGAAAGCCTCCCGAATCGCCGCCAGGATCCCCGCTTCCCAATCAATCAGCGTCCCGTAACAGTCGAACGTCAAAACCTTGATGCGCGCGAAGTCCATCCTCTCGACCATGCCGATCGAATCCGATCGAAGCGAGGGAAAACCCAGACCGCCCCCCGTTTCACTGCTACACATCTTCCGAACGCGCCGGCGCGCACATGTACTGACTATCTATTTCCAAGCGAACATCTGCGTGTTCTGCACGAGGGACCGATCGTCAGCGATCGTTCATCATCCAGCTCCCCTTCCGCTCGCTCCGCCGTTCGTTCGCCCCAGCTGCCGCCCCTTTTCGCCTCGCCTACCTGCAACGGTTCGAGCAGCACAGCGGTGGTCGTTTACGATTTTCCAGCGCGGGTTTTCTCGTTCACCGCTTCCACTTTCCTAGATGGAGTTCTTTTTCCGGACCGTGGACCCAGCCTGCACGTGCGGTGTCCCCAAGTTAAGAAATGAAAATGAACAGACTCAAAAAATCAATCCAACAGCCGTTTTGACTGCTCGCTCGAAGAATTCTCTTCGGTTTTGGCTCTCTTGCAGATACCCTAGAGCCCAATCAAGCAATATTCAGAGATTGACTATTGAAGCCAATTTCGTTTCAAATATTGAATCTTTGGCTGATAAAGAAGAACAAAAGATTCCCGCACCGGAGCAGTTCCACCGTAATTTCAAGGCATTTGTCAAACTGTGGCGGACTGCCCCGTTTGTTGCGGTTCTATATACACTTGGTTGCTGCGGCGCGTTAGGAAGCGGATGGCTCGCCTGGTGGCGAGAACACGGTAAGGGCGAATCCGAAAAAATTGAATTTGGCCGTGCCATCGCGCAGCTTAATGACACGCTTCGATCTAAATCTGATGACTTGCGCACCGAAAGGCAGCGGGCTGAGAATCTTGACACCCAACTGCATACCTTCACGTTATTTGCCAACGCTCAGTTTCCAAATTCACCAACCGACACGAGGCTTAGCCTATTAGCGAGCTATGTGACAAACATGGCAGCCGCTCAAATAGAGCTTAGCAAGGGCGTGAAGGACGCACTGCAAAGGCTGGAAGCTTCAGATCGAAAGCGAAAGAGCGAATTTCAATCAGAGTTTCCCTTCGGATATGTGATCGTCACGCTTTCTACAAACATAATTCTTCAATGGGGGCAACCGATCGGTTGGAGCATCGATTGGTCCAAAGTCAGCATCGAGGTTGGTGAGAAAATCAAAGCCAGAATTCCGACCATCTTGACAAAATATGGTACTGGATTGATGGATAACACGATTATTTTCCCTAGGGCTCCGGGCGCAGAGTTTTTCCTCGCATTCGATCCGTTTGAGAGATCAATGAGCCGCCATAATACCTACATAGCTACCTCCGTCCAATCGGAGCAATCGATTGCCGAACGTCCCACTTTGATTTTGGGCCTAAAGCTCGTCACAGTCGAGGGGCTCGGAGAGGTAATGCTCGTAGGCCTCAGGCCGTTTAGCCGTTGAATTGCACGTTCGTAGATCGAAAGGACCTTTTAAAAGATACGGCTGATTTGCTTCCGGAGGCCTTCAGCTAAGCACGAGAGTTCCACCCTGACTTCGCCAGCAGGGGCCGGCTAACGTCCAGTGTTTCGCTCGCGCTCCTTTCTCTTCGTTTTTGGTTTTTGTGAGGATCAAATCAAACCGGATGCGGTGCCCTTAGGCGGCACTCGCCGCAACGGGTGGATTTTCCGAGCGTGTCGCTACGGCCTCTCGTGGGCGGGAGAGGACGAAGAAGGATTGAGACGACGCGCAGCCGATCAGCGGGAACTTAGGCCATTACGTCAGGCTCAGGAGAGGCGGAAGGGAGGGCGCGCCATAACGATGACCGTTTGTATCCCTAAGTTTCTTTTTCAAATGACACCATTGCTTGGCAAAGGTTCCCGTCGCATTCAAACGGACCGCCGATTGGCTCGTAGCCTTGCTCAATGTGGGAATTGACTTCTTTTTCAAGTGCTCTTCGAGCGTTTATTCGATGGTCGGATTCCGATGGGTTAATGAATGCGATTATGTATTCGCTAATCCGCTTTTCGTTTTTTCGAAAGAACATGATGATTTTCCCGCATTCTTAACCTGATACACCAACCGTTGGACGCAAAAACCGATCA
This sequence comes from uncultured Verrucomicrobiota bacterium, assembly GCA_964566945.1. Lineage (GTDB taxonomy): Bacteria > Verrucomicrobiota > Verrucomicrobiia > Limisphaerales > SXQI01 > DASVNK01. The sequence goes on from CAZMKE010000005.1 coordinate 115,032, forward strand.
CGACCTGTTTTCAAGCGCAAGGGGAAATATCCTGGCTTTTCAGAACCGCCATTCCAAGCCCAAAGCAAGCCATGCGCTTTTCAAGTTCCGGCTGAACTTTTGTAAGTAGTTGTCGGAGTGGTGGCTGGAGACGGAATTGAACCGCCGACACAAGGATTTTCAGTCCTCTGCTCTACCGACTGAGCTATCCAGCCACACGAAAGAGCGCGCATTGAAGAGGATTCTTCAGGCGCTGGCAAGCACTTCTCTTTACCTACACCGCGGAAAAGGATTTGTCCAAGGCCGGTTGAGAGAAATTTTCGGCTGTCGAATGCAACAAATGGCCGGGAAACGACAGGGCTCGCGCTGGCTGCAGGTTTCTGGGTAGCCTATGTTTACGCATGAATTCGGGAACAGCCAGATACCGGGGCCAGGCTGTCTACATGTTCGCGTTCGACATTGCCTACGAGATGGGGCGCGAGCCGATCCAGAAATTGCTGGGGGAGAAGGTGGAGCAGTTCAAGGTGGACCCGAGCAAGCGCGCCCCGAGGCATCCCTTCTTTTTCCGCCCGCAAATGGTGCGGCTTCCCCCCTGCGAGCGGATCACCCGCCGCGGAACGGTGCAACTGGAACGGGTGGTAAAGCTGCTCCCAATCGGAGCGATCAGCATCACGGTCCGCATCCCTTTCGCCGTCGAACGACTGGAGGAGCTGGTGGAGCTGCACGACCTGAATTTCGGGGAACGATCGCTCCATGCCGAAGTGCGGGAACTGGCGGAGCGGATTTATGTCGATCTCCGCCCGCACTTGATTCGGCCGCTCGAATACCTGGCCGAGGAAGAAGGTTACACGGTTTTTTGCGTGGAAGCGAGCGGAGCGCTGCCTGCCGAGGAGGCACCCGCAGAAGCCTGGTTGCAGGCCCACCGGCGGGAGATCGCCGCCGTCCTCACCCAGGAGCAGGACCCGGCGAAACTTTCAGACCAGGAAGCCACGGAATCGACCAGCCGGTATCTGAGCTATTACCAGAACGATCTGGTGGTCATCGATTGGGACGCCGCGCTCGTGGTGGATGAACCGAAGGATTTCGACGAGGTGCTCTACGTGCTGGAGCTGGCCAACCTGCATCTGGCCGAGTTGGAAGCCTACGACCGGCTCCTCGACCGGTCCCTGGACCGTTCGTACCGCGATTTACGCAGCCGCGCCTACCGGAAGCGCACCGAGATGCTTTTCGAACTGCGGGAGATTCGCATTGATCTCGCCCGCTACAGCGACGAGCTCTCGAACATCACGAAGTTTTTTGGGGATTGGCATCTGGCTCGAGTTTACGAAACGGTGGCGGCGCGATTTCACCTCGCGGACTGGCACAAAATGGTCGACGAAAAAGTGCGGACGCTGGACAACCTTTACCAGATCCTGCAGCACGATCAGTCCAACCAGTGGATGCTCACGCTGGAGATCACGATCGTCCTGCTGTTCATTATCGACGTGGCCATCCTGTTCCTGGGCAAGTAGCGAGAAAACCGTGGACACGGCCCCGACCCGGTGAATACATTGCGCGCGATGAACCGGGAGCCCATAACCCTGCTTCTTGCCACCGCTTTGCTGGTGAGCGTCGCGCTCACCGCAGGGATTTGTTACTGGTATCTGCAATGCACGCGCCAGCTGAATATCGCCCAGGCCGAGGTGGCCCGTTCGAACGCGAACCGCGCCGCGATGCAGTCCATGGCCACGGAGTGCATCGAATACGCCAAGCGCAACCCGGCGATCATTCCAGTCCTGCAAAGCCTCGGGCTTCGCTCCAAGATCGACACCAATCAACCCGCCGGGACCCTGCGATGAACCTCCCTTCCGACTCTTCCGCCGCCTCTCCCCGCGAAATGGAACTGGCGGAGAATTACAAAAAGCTCCGGATGCTCACGCACGCCACCGCGGTCTCCGTGCTGATCCTGACGGGGACGGTCTTCATTTTTCTCTACCGGCAGGTGGTGCTGGTCCGCAGGCAAACCGCGGAACTGGCCCGCTACCTGGCGGATGTGGAAAAGTCCGGCATGCAGGAATTCGCCGAACAGACCCGGGCAAAGTTGAACGATTTCCGGAAATCGCACCCCGATTTCAACCCGATCTACGTTCGCTATTTCGGCACGAACGAACCTCCGGCCACGCAGAAAGTGACGCCCGCCCCGACAGGCGCTCCTCCGGCAAAATAAGCCCACGCTTCCCGCTACCGGAGCCGCCGGGAGCGGGCTTGAGTTGCGAGTTGTCATCCGGCGGGCCATTTGTTTAGCTCTCCGCCGAAATGTCCTGGAAAGTCCTGATCACCGCGCGGGTTTTCACTACGCTGGGCAAGCCCGCCCTCGATCTGCTGCACAACAGCGGGTGCGAGATCATCATGCCCGAGAAATTCGGACCGCTGAAGCTCGACGAACTCCTGCAACGGATCGATGGGATCGACGCCACCCTCTGCAGCCCTGACCAATATAACGTCGCGGCCCTGCAATCCTCCGCCACCCGCAATCTCAAAGTGATTTCCCGCTGGGGAGTCGGCTACGATACGATCGACATCGCCGAAGCCACCCGCCAGGGCATCGTGGTCGCCTACACTCCCGGGATGCTCAATGAAACGGTCGCGGATTGGACCTGGGCTTTGCTGCTGGCCATAGCCCGGCGCGTGCCGCAGGGGCACATCGCGGTGAGCAAGGGCGAGTGGACCAATTATTGGGGCCACGACGTCCACGGCAAGACGCTCGGGCTGATCGGCTGCGGCCGGATCGGACAGGCCGTGGCCAAGCGGGCCGCGGGCTTTGACATGCGGGTGATCGGCTACGACATCGCGCCGCCGCCAGACAAAGGGAACATCGCTTTCGTCGGCCTTGATGACCTGCTGGCGCAGAGCGACTTCGTCTCGCTGCACGCTGCGCTGACCCCGCAAAACCGCGGTTTGCTGGGCGAAGCGCAACTGCGCAAGATGAAGCCGACCGCGTATCTCGTGAATACGGCGCGCGGGCCGTTGATCGACGAAGCCGCCCTGGCGCACGCGCTGCGGGAAGGCTGGATCGCCGGCGCAGCGTTAGACGTCTTTTCCACGGAGCCGCTGCCGCTCGACAACCCGTTGCGATCCGCGCCCAATCTCGTGCTGACGCCACACCAGGCATCCTTCGCCCGCGAAACGGGGGAAAAGGTCAGCTATGCCGCCGCCGAGGCAATTGTGAATCTGAAGGACGGCAAAAAACCGCGCTGGGTGGTGGACCCGAACATCTACCACTCCGCAAACCTGCGGACAAAAATCAACAGTTGATCAACCATGCGCTCCAATTACGTCCGTCATAAATTGAAACGCGGAGAACCGAGCATCGGCACCTGGCTGACTCTGCCGAGCGTCACCGCCGCCGGGATGATGGCCCGCACCGGTTTCGACTGGCTCACGGTGGAACTCGAACATGCGCCCACCAGCCTGGAAACCGCCTCGGCCTGCTTCTCGGTAATTGCCGCCTGCGGAAAAATCCCCCTGGTGCGCGTCCCCTACAACACCGTCGAGAACATCAAGCGCGTGCTGGATACCGGCGCCTACGGCGTCATCGTTCCGATGGTTAACAGCCGGGCTGAAGCCGAAGCCGTGGTGGCGGCGGCCCGTTACAGCCCTCAAGGCGCCCGGACGATTGGCGGCCAGATGCACGCGGCGAATTTCGAGACCGACTCGGCCACCTATTACGCCCAGGCGAATCAGGAAATCATGGTCGTCGTCATGATGGAACATGTCGACGCGCTCACAAACGCCGAAGAGATTCTCAGCGTCCCGGGCATCGACGCGTTTTTCATCGGGCCGAACGATCTGACCAATTCCATGGGGCTGCCGCCCGCGTTTGAAACCGATGCGCCGCAATTTGTGCAAGGGCTGGAGCGCCTGCTGCAATTGAGCAAGAAATATAACGTGCCTTCCGGGATTCACGTGGCGGATGCCGCGGCGGCGCAACGGCGGATCGCCCAGGGATTTCAGATGGTCGCCGTCGCCAGCGAAATGGGCATGATGCTCGCCAAAGCTGCCGAAACCACCAAAGTGCTTGGACTCGGAGGCAAGGCCACGGCAAAGTATTAGCCGGAATTGAGAACCGCCGGTTGGAATTTGACGAAGCAGAATGTTGAATTATCCGCCATCGTTCTTATAGTCCGCACACGAATCAAAAGATGAGTGACAGTGCGAACTCAGGCCACGCGTGGGATATCCAGGCGTCTCGGACGCTGTACAACATCGATCGCTGGGGCGCCAAATACTTCGATATCAACGAAGAGGGGCACGTGGTCGCTCGACCGTTGCAGGACAAAGGCTGCGCGGTGGATCTCACCGATGTCGCGGAGGAAGCCAAGGCCCGCGGCCTGCGCTTCCCGCTGCTCGTCCGGTTCCAGGATATTCTCCGGCACCGCGTTGAGGCGTTGAACCAGGCCTTTCGCAATTCGATCGGGGAGTACAATTACCAGGGCAAATACCGCGGCGTGTTCCCGATCAAGGTGAACCAGCTGCGAGAAGTGGTGGAAGAGATCCTCGAAGCCGGCAAGCAGTTCAACCTCGGCCTCGAAGTGGGCAGCAAGCCGGAGCTTTTCGCCGGGCTCGCCCTCCAGGCGCAAACCGGCAGCCTGATCATCTGCAACGGATACAAGGATGCCGGCTTTATCCGCATGGCGCTCATGGGGATCAAGCTCGGCAAGACCGTGATCATGGTGGTCGAAAAGCTGGAAGAGCTTCGCCAGATCATCGCGGTCTCCCGCCAGTTCGGCGTCGAGCCGTTAATCGGCATTCGCGCCCGGCTCCTGAGCAAAGGCGCCGGCAAGTGGAGCGAAAGCGGCGGCGAGAATGCGAAGTTCGGCCTGAACACGGTCGAGTTGCTGGCGGCCGTTGAACTACTGCGCAGCGAAGGCCTGACGCACTGCTTCAAGCTGATCCACTTTCACATCGGCTCGCAAATCCCGGACATTCTCACGATCAAGAAGGCCGTCCAGGAAGCCGCGCGCTACTACGCCAAGCTCCACAAAATGGGGCTGCAATTGCAGTACGTCGATGTCGGCGGCGGTTTGGGCGTGGATTACGATGGCAGCCGTTCCGCATTCGACAGCTCGACCAACTACACCCTGCAGGAATACACCAACGACATCGTTTACTACATCGCGGACGTCTGCAACGCGGAGAAAGTGCCCCACCCGGACATCGTCAGCGAGAGCGGCCGGGCGATCGTGGCCCATCACAGCGTGCTGCTGGTCGAAGTTTTCGGGGCGATTGCCAAACTCCGCACGGATAAAGGGATTGATTACGGTGAGAACGAACACCCATTGGTCAAAGAGCTGCTCGATATCCGCAAGAACCTCGCCAAGCTGAACAAGCTCGAGGCGTACCACGACGCGCAGGAGCGCCGGGACGACGCCCACAACATGTTCATGCTCGGGCTGCTCGAACTCCCCGACAAGGCGAAGATTGAGAACCTCTATTGGGAAATCGGGCAGGCGGTTGTCCAGACTTACGTCGGCCAGGCCTACATTCCCGAGGAAATCCGGAAACTCGAGGACAGCCTCGGCGACCAGTACCTTTGCAACTTTTCCGTTTTCCAGTCGTTGCTCGACCATTGGGCTCTGGGGCAGCTCTTTCCGATCATGCCGGTCAGCCGCCTCGACGAAAGACCGACCCGGGAGGCCACCCTGGTCGACATCACCTGCGACTCGGACGGGCAGATCAATAAGTTCATCGACCTGCGCGACGTGCGCGACACTCTGCCGTTGCATTCTTTGCCCGCAAACGGCTCACCCGAGCCGTACTTTCTCGGCTTCTTCCTCATGGGCGCCTATCAGGACATCATGGGCGATCTGCACAATCTTTTCGGGCGCGTCAACGAGATGCATGTGTTCCTCGATCCGGATGAACCGGCGGGTTACTACATCGAGGAGATCATCGAAGGGAACACCATCGTCCAGGCGCTCGGCGCGGTGCAATACGACGAAAACGAATTGAAGCGGCAGATGAAGGCTCAGATTGATGAAGCCATCAAGAGCGACCGGCTCAAGCCTTCCGAGGGGATGCGTCTGCTGGATGATTACGAACGAGGGCTGCGTGAGTACACCTACCTGACCTTCTGACCGGATGCTGGAAATAGCGCCCAGGGCTGAGCTCATGCGTTCCTTAGGGCGCCTTGTCCGAGGACTTTCCGCGCTTTTTTGGGGCCTGCCCCTGGCTTTGGTCGTATCGGTCTACGTCGCGACCAACGACTGGGCGCAATCCTCGCACCTGCTCGCCCTGGTGACCGTAGCGGGCCTGCTGCTCTATGGGCTGCATCTACTGGGCGACTTCCAGCGCGGCGAGCGAATCTGGCGCGAAGCGTTGGACCGCACGAAGCTTCTGGCCCTGGTCAACCTCGGGCTATCTCCATTCATTTATTGGTACAACCGCCTGCCGACGATGCCGTTCTTTTCCACTGCGGTTTTTCTCCTCCTGGTCAGCGGCCTGCTCTTTCTCTTCAACTTGAATCACGTTCTCCAGCGCCTGGCGGCGATGCTGCCGGACGAGACGCTGCGGACTGAAACGCGGGTCTTCGGCAACCTGAACATCTCCCTCCTCACCGCCATCATGCTGGTCTTCGGGCTGCTTTACGTCCTGCGCCAGATCGAGAGCCTGCCTCAACAAGTGGTCGATTTTCTAAAGGGGATGGAATTAATTCGCTACTGGCTGCTGGTCTTCCTCGTCTTGCTGCCCATGGCCATGACCATGACCCTGATCTGGAAGATTAAGGAGGTCATCTTCGCCAGCGTCTTCTCTCACGATCACTGATTCCCTCCAGCGGACATCTCCACCCCGCTTGAAGCGGTCATCCCCGGGGATTCGGAGCCGGCGATTGCCGTTGCAGTTCCTGCTTAAATCCCGCTTCAGCCGCATCGAGATAGGTTTTGAGTTCCGAGGGGTCGACAAATGGATTCACGCCGCTGGCCGGGCGCTGCAGTTTCTCGTGCAGGTGGAATTGCTCCGGATGCGGCGCGAGAAAAATATCGCACGGCAAAGTCCTTAGCTTGGCGTAGGTGGAACGCAGGTCGTCGAGAATCGAAGGATACTCCCGGTTGCCCACGAATTTGGTGCCGGGGTTGATGCTGGTGCTGCCAAAGAACAGGACGTTCAAGCGACGACCACCCTCCTCCACTTCCGTGCTCCAGGTGGTGCAGCCCGGCGTATGCCCCGGGGTCAGGTGCGCGGTCAGATGAATCCCACCCAGGCGAATTTCTTCCCCTTCCTTGATCAGAAAATCCGGCTCCGCTTTCTCGAAATGCATGACGGAGCTGCGGCCAAAAAGAAAATCCCGACGACCGCCGGAACGCAGGAGTGGCGCGTCAGCGATCGAAATGCCGATGCGCGCCCCGGTCAACCGCCGCATGGCGGCATGCCCGGCCACGTGGTCGCAATGCGCATGGCTGGAAAGGATGTAGCGGATGTCGCCCGGCGAGAAGCCGAGCCGCACTATGTTGCTCACAATGATCGGCACACTGTTTGAAAACCCGGTATCAATCAGGATATGCCCCTGATTGCCGACAATCAGGAACGAACTGATGTTTTGCATCCCGACGAAGTAAATATTCCCGGCCACGCGAAACGGCGCTGCCGGAGCGTTCCACTGCAGAAACTTCTCGGTCAACTCGCTCGAATTCTGCGCGGAAGGCGACGCCGGCGCCGCCCAAGCAATGCCCAGGGGGAAAATCACACTCGCCAAAAGGATGACCCACAACCGCTTCATGATGGTGAATGTTCTATTCCCAAGCCCCCGTCAAAGGCAATAATCATGAGGACAATCGTGAAAAACCTTCTGCAGATCCCCTCCAGCCGGCGCAAAACCTGCGCCACGGCCGCCCTGGCCATGGCCCTGCTCTCCCTCAGCACTCGCCCAGCGAGGGGAGCACTGCGAGACATTTTCCCCGATACCTGGGCGGCCACCGATGATCTGGGGAGGCAACTGCCGCTTTTCCCGGAAGCCCCCGCCCCCCGCCCCGATCGAACCGTCGGCATTTTCTACTTCCTGTGGCACGGCGCGCACATCCAGGGCGGCCCGTACGACGTCACAAAGATTCTGGCTGCCGATCCGCAGGCCATGGAGAAGCCCGAGAGCCCGCTTTGGGGGCCGTTGCACGCCCCGCATCATTGGGGCGAATCGATCTTCGGCTACTATCTGACGCGCGACGACTCGGTTCTGCGCAAGCACGCCCAAATGCTGGCGGATGCGGGCGTGGACATGGTCATCTTCGATGTCACCAACCAAGTTACCTACCGGGATGACTATCTGGAATTGCTCCGCGTGTGGGCGCAGGCCCGCAGCCTCGGCAACCGCACGCCGCAAGTCGCGTTCCTCACCCCATTCTGGGCGCCAGCCAAAGTCACCCACGAATTGTGGAAAGATCTTTACGCGCCGGGCCTTTTCTCCGATCTCTGGTTTCAATGGGAAGGCAAGCCGCTCATTCTCGCTGATCCGGACCTGCTTTTTACTCGGGAAGAAAATGCCGCCCAGAATCTCCCGGCCGAACTGGCCGCAGGACACTCGCTCGGCCAGGCCTTCTCCGCAGATCAGTCCTTTCGCGCCGTGGGCGCCCGCTGCCCGACCTGGAAGAGCGCCAGCAGCGCCGTAACCCTGAGCCTTTGGGCGTCGACCGAAAAATCAGGAGCGCCCCTCGCTCAGAAACGCTTCACCCAAGTGAAGGACAATGACTGGCTGATGCTCCGAGCCCCGCAAGCCCTGCCGCCGGGCCGCTACTATTTGGAGGCATCGGATGCCGCCGGGCCCATCGGTTGGTGGAGCCACCGTGACGATGTCTGGCCCAAAGGCGAAGCCTTCTCTGACGGCGCTCCGAGCGGAGGGGATCGCACCTTGCGCATCGAAATCGAAGATCCCGAAACCACCCGGATTAAAGAGTTCTTCACCTTTCGCAAACCCCAGCCGGATTACTTCCAGGGGCCGACAAAGCCCAACATGTGGAGCTGGCTTGAAAACTACCCGCAACACCGTTTCACCAATTCCGCTGGAGAAAACGAGCAAATGAGCGTCGGCGTGGCCCAGAACGCCGTGCACGGCCGGTTGGGATCGATGAGCGAACCCGAGGCGCAGGGGCGCAGTTTTCACCAGGGCGCCACCGACGTTTCATCCCAAGCCGTTCGCCAGGGCTGGAACGTCGCCGAGCAGTGGACTCGCGCCCTTTCCCAAGATCCCAAGTTCATTTTTGTCACCGGCTGGAATGAATGGATCGCGGGCCGTTTCGCCGAATTCAACGGGGTGAAGCGGCCGGTGATGTTTGTCGACCAGTTCGACGAAGAGCACAGCCGCGACATTGAGCCGATGAACGGAGGGCACGGCGACGATTACTACTGGCAGCTCGTGAGCTGGATTCGCCGCTACAAAGGCGCCCGCCCCGTCCCGCCGGTGCTCAGACGCCCGATCCAGATCGACGGCCAGTTTGAGGATTGGCAGGCCGCCGCACCGGAATTCATGGATACCGCGGGAGACCCGGTTCATCGCAATTACCGGGGTTGGGACCCGAAAGTCACGTATCAGAATGATACCGGCCGGAACGATTTCATCACGGCCCGGGTGAGCTGGGACGATGACTGGGCGTTTTTCTACGTAAAGACGCGGGAGCCGATCAGCTCGCCCGCCGGCACGAATTGGATGAACCTCTTGATCGATCTCGATGCCAATGCCCGCACCGGCTGGCTCGGTTACGATTTTGTCGTGAACCGGGCGAAAGCGGGAGCGCTCGAACGCCACCAGGGGCCCGGATACGCGTGGGAACCCGTTGGGGAAGCACGCTGGGCCGCCCGCGGCAACGAGATGGAAATCGCCATCCGCTGGAAAGACCTCGGCTTGTCTTCAGCCCCGGCTCAGTTCGATTTCAAATGGGCCGACAACTGCCATCAAACCGGGACGTGGTCCGATTTCACGCTGAACGGCGATGCCGCTCCGAATGATCGATTCAATTACCGAGCCCGCCTGAAGTAAACCGGGGCCCTACTTCCGGAGCTTGCCCCAATCGACTTTGCGCATGTCCCCGGCCGCCGAGAAAGCTTCGTGCAGACTGAAGGCAGCGGAAAGCGTCTGCGGCGAATGGACATGCCCGGCCAAGGCCACGTAATCCCGGAGGATCGGCCGGTAATCCGGATGCGCGCAGTTTTCGATGATCACGCGCGCCCGTTCTCCCGGACTCTTGCCGCGCAAGTCGGCCACGCCCTGCTCCGTCACGATGATCTGCACCGAATGTTCGCTGTGATCCAGGTGGCTGACCAGTGGCACGATCGTGCTGATGATCCCGCCCTTCGCGGTGGACGGGCAGGTGAAAATCGAGAGGAACGCATTCCGCGCGAAATCGCCTGAACCGCCAATGCCGTTCATCATCTTGCGCCCGAGGACGTGCGTGCTGTTCACGTTGCCGGCGATGTCCACCTCGATCGCGGTGTTGATCGAGATCAAGCCCAACCGGCGGACAATCTCCGGGCTGTTGGTAATCTCCTGCGGCCGGAGCAGGAACTTCGAACGGAAAAACTGGATGTTATCGTAAATGTCCTGCAGCACCTCCTTCGTAACCGTCAGGGAACAGCCGCTCACGAACCGGATTTTCCCTTGCTTCATCAGAGTCACCACCGCGTCCTGGATGACCTCGGTGTACATTTCGAACGTCGGAATCTCCGCGTTTTCACCCATCGCCCGCAACACAGCGTTCGCCGTGTCTCCCACGCCCGATTGGATCGGGAGAAACGGTTTGGGGATCAGGCCCCGCCGCAATTCCGCGGCCAGGAACTCCGCCACGTTGCGGCCAATCCGGGCGGTAGTTTCTCCAATCTCGCTGAACGAGCCCGTCTCGTCCGCAGCATTGGTCTCCACGATTCCGACAATCTTCTTCGGATCCACCTTCACGGTCGGAGCCCCAATCCGATCGGAGGGCCGGAACAACGGAATCGGATTGCGGTACGGGGGATCGTCCGGCTCAAAAACATCATGGCACCCGCGCAGGGCCGGCGGATGGAACCGGTTCACTTCGATCAGGATCTTGTCGGCCACCCGGCAGAACGTCGGCGAAGCGCCCACTGCCGAGGTCAGCGTGATCTCGCCGCTCGGGCTCACGTCGCACGCTTCGATGACCGCGAATTGAATCGGGCCCAGAAAGCCGTAGCGGACATTCTGCGGCATCATCGAAAGATGCATGTCAAAGAACTGCGTCTTGCCTTCGTTGATCCGCTGCCGCAAATCGGGGTCGGACTGGTAGGGCGTGCGGAAACGGACCGCATCCGCCCGCGCGAGCGCGCCATCGAGGGAAGGCCCGGTGGAAGCGCCCGTGAGCACGCCAATTTGGAATGGCTGCCCGGCCTGGTGCAACGCGTTGGCACGGGCCGCGATGGCTTTGGGGATTTCCTTGGGAGAACCAGCGGGCGTGAACCCGCTAAAGGCCACGGAATCGCCGTGGTGGATCAGATCCGCGGCTTCCTGAGCGGCAAGTCGAAGGTATGAGGCATTCATGGTTAGCGAATTCGGACGAGAATCTGGCCCTGCTCCACAGCGCCGCTCACTGCCACCAGGACTTCGGCAACTTTGCCGGACACCGGGGCGGTGACGAAAGTGTTCATCTTCATCGCTTCCAGCGTGAGCAGCCGATCGCCGCTGTTGACCTGCTGTCCCGGAGCGACATCGATGCCCACCACCCAACCGGCCAGCGGGCTCGGGACATCCCCGGGACCGCTCGGCCCGGATGGCGCGGCCGCCGGAGGAGGCGCGACAGGCCTGGCCAGGGCTGGAGCCGGAGCGGCTGGGGCGGCGGGCGCAGGCGCCGCAGCCGGGGCGGGAGCGCTCAGCGCCGCCGCGGGCGGAGCGGCCGGTTCATCCGCCAGTTCCACGGTGACGTAGTAACTGTGCCCATCAACAGTAACGCGCAGGTGTTTAATCATAGCTAGCGAACTTTGTGTGAGTGGAAGATTTCGGATCGGCCCTCGTAGGCCCAGACATTCGATTGCGGCGCGGCCAGCTGGATTTTCTCCACAGACAGCACCCGGTGCGGCTGGTCAAACATTACCGCCACCGCCGCGCCAATGACCGCGGCCAATTCGGGATCGTTCAATCGCATCGATCCCTCCGCGGAAAGCCCCACCCGCACGCTCTCGAGCAACGCCGAAGCGCGGCCCAGCAGGCGCTGCACCTCCACCGTCTGCGAGGCTTGATCCAGCTTGGGCAGGGCGCGATGGATGAGCGCGAGCGCCGTGCCCAGTTTCGACTCTTGTTCTTCGAGCGTCATGATTACTCCCGGGTTCGTCGGTTACATCGGGATCGTCCCGTGCTTCTTCGGCGGCCGGCTTTCCCGCTTCGTCAGCGTTTTGCGCAAGGCCAGCGAGATCGCCGCGCGCGCTTCGGCCGGCGTGATCACGTCCGTGATCATCGCTTTCTTCGCTGCCTCGTAGGGCGAGCAGAAATGCTCCCGGTATTCCTTGATCAATTCCGCCTCGGTCGCTTTCGGATCGGCCGCGCTGGTGATCTCCCGCTTGTAGAGGATCTTCACCGCTCCTTCCGCGCCCATCACCGCAATCTCCGACATCGGCCAGGCATAGACGAAATCCGCCCCCATGTCCGCGCTGCACATCGCCAGATAGGCGCCGCCGTACGCCTTGCGCAGGATGACCGTGATCTTCGGCACCGTCGCCGCGGCGTAGGCGAAAAGCATCTTGGCCCCGTGCCGGATGATTCCGCCCCGCTCCTGGTTCACTCCCGGCAGGAAGCCAGGAACATCCACCAGCGTGAGCAACGGGATGTTGAACACATTGCAGAACCGGATGAAACGCGCGGCCTTGTCGGATGAATCGATATCCAGCGTGCCCGCTTTCTGTCCCGGATTGTTTGCGATGATCCCAGTGACAATTCCCTGAATCCGGCCGAATCCGACCACAATATTTTTCGCAAAATCCGCGTGCACCTCCAGGAAATCCGCCCGGTCCACGAGGCGCGCGATGACTTTGTGGATGTCGATCGGCGATTTCGGATCCTCCGGCACTAGCGCATCCATTTCCGGATCACTGCTCAGGTCGAGGTTCTCCACGGGGCGATGGGGCGGATCCAGCAGGTTGTTCTGCGGGATGAACGAAAGCAGCTTCTTCGCGATTTCGATCGCGTGGGCGTCGCTGTCCGCAACAAAATGAACGTTCCCGCTCACGCTGGCGTTGGTCAGCGGGCTGCCGATTTCGTCCATCGACGTCTTCTGGCCAGTCACCGCCTGGATGACCTCCGGGCCGCAAATGAACATGTTCGAGGTCCCGTTCACCATGATGATGAAATCCATCAGCGCGGGCGAATAGGCCGCCCCGCCAGCGCACGGCCCGGCGATGATCGCAATCTGCGGAATTACTCCGGAAACCAGCACATTCCGGAAAAAGACCTGCCCGTAGCCCGACAGGGAGTCGTCCCCTTCCTGGATGCGGGCGCCACCCGAATCGTTGAAGCCGACAATCGGGCAGCCCACCTTCAGGGCGTAGTCCATCAGGTCGCACATTTTCTTGGAATGAATCCGCCCGAGCGACCCCCCCGCCACCGTGAAGTCCTGGCTGAACGCCGCCACCAGGCGGCCCTCGACCATCCCCGTCCCGGTCACGACGCCATCGCCCGCGAGGTCCTTGTCTTCCATCCCGAAATTATGGCAGTCGTGATTGGCGTGCAGGCCCGATTCCTGAAATGTCCCGCCTTGGAACAGGCCCGCGATCCGATCCCGGGCGGTCATCAACCCTTTTTCACGCCGGGCATTGAGCTTGTCCTGCCCGCCGCCCGCCCGCGCGGCCGCGCGCCGCTTTTCCAATTCATCGAGAAAAACTTTTGGAGTGGCCATAAAGAAATCAGGCTTTCGGTTTGGGGTGTTTGGGCGCGCAAAATTCGGTCAAAACCCCAAAAGTGCTTTTGGGGTGGAGAAAAGCCACCAGCTTGCTGGCGGCGCCTTCAAATGGCTTGTCGTGGATCAGCTTCACTCCGGCGGCCGAAGCCTGGCGCAACTGGCCCTCAACCTGGTCCACGCCAAAGGCAATATGGTGAATCCCGCCCGCCGGGTTCTTCTCCAGATATTTCGCAATCGGGCTTTCCGGATCAGTCGGCTCCAGCAATTCCAGGTGCACCTCGCCCACCGTGAAAAAGGCGGTTCGCACCTTCTGCGATGGAACCTCCTCGCGATGCTCGCATTTCAGTCCCAGCGCGTTTTCGTAATACGGCACCGCCTCGTCCAGCGAACGGACGGCGATGCCCAGATGATCAATTTTTTGAATCATTGCTACCTCGATCTAAAGTCGTCGTTTCCCGCGGCAGCGCGTGCAGATCCAGCAGCGCTTTGGCCGCATTGAAAGCGGTGATTTCACCTCGCAACAGCATCTGTTGATAGGGCGGAAGGTTTGCCTTGACGCGCTCATCCCTCTGAAATCGCCGGCGCAGTTCGTCGAAAGTCAAATCGTTCAGCCATTCGAGCAACTGCTGCCGCCGCAGCCGGTCGATCACGCCCTTGGCCTGCAATTCGCCGTAGAATCGCTCGATCATTTCCCAGATCGCCGGCACCCCTTCGCCCGTGGCGGCCGAACAGAGCCCCACCGCCAGCTTCCAACCGGGGGTGAAAGCCTGCAGATGATGGATCGAATTCTCCTGTTCCAGCCGCGCCCGCTCCGCCCGCAGCCGATTGTCTCCGTCCGCCTTGTTGATGAACACGGCATCCGCCATTTCCACGATGCCCTTTTTGATCCCCTGCAATTCGTCCCCAGCGCCCGGAAGCATGAGCAGCAGAAAAAAATCAACCATCGAACGGAGCGCGATTTCGGTCTGCCCCACGCCCACGCTTTCCACGAGGATCAGGTCGAAGCCCGCCGCGTCGCACAACACCATCGTTTCCCGCGTGCGCCGGGCCACGCCGCCCAGCGTTTCGCCGGAAGGCGAGGGACGGATGAAGGCCGCTGATTTCTGAGTCAGCTTCTCCATGCGCGTTTTGTCGCCAAGGATGCTGCCGCGGCTCCGCGCGCTGGTCGGGTCCACGGTCAACACCGCGAGTTTATGCCCGCGTTCGATCAGCCAGCAGCCGAAGTATTCGATAAACGTGCTTTTCCCGACGCCCGGCACTCCCGTGATCCCGACGCGCCGCGCTTTGCCGCTGTGCGGCAACAGCCGCTGAATCACTTCCTGGGCCTGCGCTTCGTGCAACGGGGATTTGCTTTCGATCAGCGTTATAGCCCGCGCCAGAACGGAGCGATCTCCCGCCAGCACTCCCTGAGCGTAGTCCTCCACCGTAAGCTGGCGCCGCGCCGGCGTAACGTTCTCCATCGTCATCTCCCTCCGAAAACGCCGCGCACCCGCCTTGGGCGGCCGCGCCGGCGTCCCGGCCCGGGACGCTTTCCATCGGTTGGAAACCAAGATGGCCACATTTCCCTTTAATTCCAAGCCCGCTGCAACTGCGCCAGGATCTCTCGAGCCGCGTCCGGAATGAACGTGCCCGGCCCAAAAACCGCCGCCGCGCCATTCTTTTTCAGGAAATCGTAGTCCTGCGACGGAATCACACCGCCCACCACGATCAGAATATCCTCCCGACCCAGCGCGCGCAGCTGGTCCCGCAGCTGCACCAAGAGCGTTTTATGCCCCCCGGCGAGCGAACTGATGCCGACCACGTGCACGTCATTTTCCACCGCCATCCGCGCAGCTTCCTCCGGTTGCTGGAAGAGAGGGCCGATATCGACATCGAACCCGAGGTCCGCATAGGCGGTCGCCACCACTTTCGCGCCCCGGTCATGGCCGTCCTGCCCCATTTTCGCGATGAGGATGCGCGGCCGCCGCCCCTGGCGCTCCTCAAACTGGTCGGTCAGAGCGCGAACCTGTTCGATCTGCTGATTCTCGCCAAACTCCGCCTGGTACACTCCCGCGACCGATCGAATCACTGCTTTATGGCGTCCCGCCACCTTTTCCACGGCGAACGAGATTTCTCCCAGCGTGGCGCGCGCCCGGGCGGCATCAATCGCCAGCGCGAGCAGGTTTCCCTCGCCGGTTTCCGCCGCGCGCGTGATTGCGCCGAGGCATTCCTGGACTTTGGCCGGGTCCCGCTCCCCCTTGAGCTTCTGGAGCCGCTTTACCTGGGACTCCCGCACCGCGGTGTTGTCGACTTCCAGCACGTCCAGTTGCTCCGCTTTTTCCAACCGAAAAACATTCACCCCGATGATCGCCTCTTTGCTCGAATCGATATGCGCCTGCCGGCGAGCGGCCGCCTCTTCGATCCGCAGCTTCGGCAGTCCCGTCTCGATCGCTTTCGCCATGCCGCCCAGCGATTCGATCTCCTGGATGTGTCCCCAAGCCCGCTTCATGATCGCGTCGGTCAAGGCCTCGACGAAAAACGCCCCGGCGAACGGGTCGATCACTTTGGCAAGGCCCGTTTCCTCCTGCAAAAAAAGCTGGGTATTCCGCGCGATCCGGGCCGAAAAATCGGTCGGCAGCGCGATCGCCTCGTCCAGCGAGTTTGTATGCAGCGACTGCGTATGCCCGAGCGCGGCCGCCATCGCTTCGACGCAGGTCCGCACCACGTTGTTGAACGGGTCTTGCTCCGTCAGCGACCAGCCCGACGTCTGCGAATGCGTCCGCAACGCCATCGACTTCGGGTTCTTCGGGTTAAACTGAGCCATCAACTTCGCCCAGAGCGCCCGCGCCGCCCGCATTTTGGCGATCTCCATGAAGAAGTTCTTCCCTTGCGCCCAAAAGAACGACAGGCGCGGCGCGAACGCATCAATGTCGATCCCTGCCCGCAGCCCGGTCCGCACATATTCGAGGCCGTCCGCCAGCGTGTAAGCCATCTCCAGATCCGCGGTCGCTCCCGCCTCCTGCATGTGATAGCCGGAGATCGAGATCGAGTTGAATTTCGGC
Organism: uncultured Verrucomicrobiota bacterium; assembly: GCA_964566945.1. Lineage (GTDB taxonomy): Bacteria > Verrucomicrobiota > Verrucomicrobiia > Limisphaerales > SXQI01 > DASVNK01. The sequence goes on from CAZMKE010000005.1 coordinate 131,914, forward strand.
ATGTTCTGGGCCGTGAAAGCGAAAATATCCGCGATGATCCGCATCGAAGGCCCGGGCGGGTAGATATACGTATTCCGCACCATGTACTCCTTGAGGATGTCGTTCTGGATCGTGCCCGAAAGCTTGTCGAGCGCCACTCCCTGCTCCTCCGCCGTCACGATATAGAAAGCCAGGATCGGGAGCACCGCCCCGTTCATCGTCATCGACACCGAGATCCGATCGAGTGGAATCCGGTCGAACAACACTTTCATGTCGAGGACCGAATCCACCGCCACCCCGGCCTTCCCGACATCGGCAAAGGCCCGAGGATGATCCGAATCGTAGCCCCGGTGGGTGGGCAGGTCGAACGCGACGGACAGCCCCTGCTGACCAGCCGCGATGTTCCGGCGATAAAACGCGTTCGATTCCTCCGCCGTCGAAAAGCCCGCATACTGGCGGACCGTCCACGGCTTCGTCACGTACATCGATCCGTAGGGCCCGCGCACAAACGGCGCGAACCCAGGCATGGAATCCAGATGTTCGCAGTTTGCCAGGTCGGACCGGGTGTAGAGAGGCTGCAGATCAATCTGCTCCAGCGTCTTGAAGGTCATCTCTTCCAGGGAACGGCCCGTCTCCGCTTCAAACCGCAAGCGCCAGTCTTCGAACGTCGTCGTACCGCCCGCGGTTTCCAAGGGAATCTTGGTGTAGTCCGGGAACGCGCTCATGCCTGTCCTCCAATCTTCTTCTGGATCCGCCCCAACGTTTCCACCATGTCCGCCCGAATATGAATGAACTCGTCAATGCCCGCGGCTTTGAGCCCGTCCACCTGCTCCGTTGGATATCCCGCCAGGACGATCAAAGAATTGGGGCATTTGGCCCGCAGCAACGGCGCCAAAGCCGGAACCAGGGCTGGATAGTTCTCGTCCAGCGAGCAGATCACCGCGATGCGCGCGCCTGACCGGCCGAACGCTTCCGCCGCTTCGTCCGCCGTCTTGAACCCGGCTGGCGAATCCACGAGAAATCCGCCCACCGCAAAAAAGCCGGTGGAAAAATCTGCCCGCGCCTTGTGCTCCTTCAGCGGGCCCATGTTGCAGAGAAACACTTTGGCGCCCGCGGGAGTCCCGCTGCGAAGCGCTTCCACCTCGGCCGAACGGCGCGTCAATTGCAACGCGGTGATCCGCGGCGTCGGGCTGTCACTGATCCGCACGGCGCGCGTGATCTCGCCCAGCGTCCCGCCGGCCGCGGCCGCGCTGACGCACGCTTCCACCAATGCCGGCCCAGTCATGCCGATAATATTGGCCAGTTTTTGCAGCACGAGCGCATTTTCCTCGTGATCCAAAGCCGTGCGATGGGAGGTGATCTGCTGCACCCGCCGCTTGTGGAACGCGGTGGCATCCGCCGCCGGAATCTCGAGCGGCTTTTCCAACGGATTCGCGTACTGGTTTACCCCGATCACCGAATCACGGCGGCGGCTGACCGCCTTGATCCGCTCCTGAGCGGTCGCCGCGACTTTCTCCTGCGGAAAACCTGCGCGCAGCGCCTTCTCCATCCCCCCACGCGCCTCCACTTCCTGGAACAGCTCCCAGGCCCGCTTCGCCAGCTCCGCCGTCAGGCTTTCCAGGAACCATGAACCGCCCAGCGGATCGATCACGTGATCGAGCAGGCATTCCTTTTGCAGCACCAATTGGGTATTCCGCGCAATCCGCAGGCTGAAATCGTCCGGGGTTCGCACCACCTCGTCGAACGCGCCCACTTGCATGCTCGCGCATCCCCCCAGGACCCCAGCCAACGCCTCCACCGTTCCGCGCAGCAAATTGTTGTGCGGATCCAACACCGTTTTGCTCCAGCGCGAGGTCCGCACATGCAGCGACATCCGCTGCGCCTCTTCCGTGCCGCCCGCCGCCGCCACCGCTCGCGACCAAAGCAGGCGGAGCGCCCGCAGCTTCGCAATCTCCATGAAGAAATTTACACCCACCGTGATGGCGAAACGCATCCGGGGAGCGGAAGTGTTCACGGGCAGGGCGAACTGGTGCAGCTTGCGGAGATATTCCACTCCCGCCGCCAGCGTAAAAGCCAGTTCCTGCACTGCACTCGCTCCGGCTTCGTGCCACGCGCGGTTGTGCACGCAGACGGTTTGCAAATGCGGCGCCCGCTCTGCCGCCCAGAGCGTCAGCGCGGACATTTCCCGATACGCGCTCTCCAGCGATTGCGGCAATCCGCCCTCATGCGCCAGCACGCCCAGCGGATCCATCTCGATGCAGCCGCGCAGGCTGGTCGTGGTCTTCTTCCGCTTCCGGGCGAGCGCGATTAAGAGCGATGCGATCGCCAGCCCGGACGGCCCGGATCGAATGAACAGGCGAGTTTTCTCCAGATCCACCCCGTCCAGCGCGCGATCCAGATCCCCGGCCGTGGCAATCGACAACCCGCCCAGCCCCACTTCCTCCGGTCTCGCCCAATCCGGGTCGTATCCGTTCCGCGTCGCGTAATCCAGGCCCATGTTGAGCGCATTCAAGCCCCGGCTGAGAAAATTGCGCGCCGCATGGTTGAATTCGGTCGGGCTTGAAACCGCGATTTCCTGGGACACATGCCACGGTTCTGTCGCATATCCGCTCGCGGTCGCTCCGCGCACGAACGGCGCAAAACCGGGAAAGGAATCGACATGGCCCAGCCCGGCGATGTCCTCGCGGCGGTAGATTGGCTTGATGGTGATCCCCTCCCAACTGGCGGAGAACATCTTCTTGTCGAAAGGCGCCCCTTTCAACTCGGCTTCGACCAGCTTGCGCCAGTCCTCGTAGCTTGCCGGCTTGAATTCGGAGAGCAGCTTTCCCTCGGTCCCACTCATCGTCGTTCCCATCGTCAATTCAATGTTTCCACAGAAACGTCGTGCCGCTTTCCATTCACTGTCACAACCATGCTTTTCCTTGCTCCGGCCGGGAACACCGTGGCCGCTGGCGCCGACGCAGCCGCGGACGCCGTCGCGCTTGCGGCGGGAGCCGTTGCCGGGACGGGCGCGGGTTTGGGCGCGGGTTTCGCGGCTGGGACCGCCTGCGGTTTATGCAAAGCCTCCACCTGCTGCGGAAACATGGCGAACAGCACCACCGTTTCGTCGTCAATGGGCAATCCTTTGTCCCCGCATTGCTTCCGGTATTTGTCCATCCCGGGCGCCAGCAGATCTGCCGGACGTTCCGTGATCGGCTTTTTGCCGCTCTGCTTTTCCACCTGTTGCAGCACCGCGGGATCGATTGGCCCAGGCGTCTTGCCATACTTCCCGAGGGCAATGTCCTGCGCGGGCTGGCAGATCATTTTCCAGCGGCCAAACTTCACGTTCATCATCGCCTGCGTCCCGACGATCTGCGAGGTCGGAGTCACCAGCGGAATCCAACCCAGCGCTTCCCGCACCACCGGGATCTCCCGCACCACTTCGTCGAATTTGTCCGCCATCTGCTGCTCCTGCAGTTGCGTGCGGAAGTTTGAGAGCATCCCGCCCGGCACCTGGTAGATCAGGATGTCGCTGTCGACCCGCTCGTTCGCCGCGCTCGTGAACTTCTCCAGTTCCTTGTAAACCCCTTGAAAATAGCCCCGCAACTGCGCCAACTTCTCCCGGTCGAAACTCGGGCAGCGCGGATGCCCTTCCAGCAACGCCAGCATCCGCTGCGTGTCCGGCTGGGAGGTTCCGTTCGCGAACGGGACGATCGACACTTCGACGCAATCCACTCCCGCATCGATCGCCGCCTGGTAGCTCGCGGCGCCCAGACCGGCCGTATCGTGCGTATGCAGCGTGATCGGCAGCCCGATCTTTGCTTTCAATTCTTTCACCAGCCGATGGGCAATCTGCGGCTGAATGATCCCCGACATGTCCTTGATCGCCACCGAGTGGCAGCCCATCTTCTCCAGCTCCACCCCCATCGCGACAAAGTTCTCCACGGTATGCACCGGGCTGATCGTATAGCAAAGCTCGCCGCGGGCATGTTTGCCGTATTTCTTCACGCTCTCGATCGCCGTCCTCAAGTTCCGCACGTCATTCAGCGCGTCGAAAATCCGGATCACATCCATCCCGTTCTGGCACATGCAGCGCACGAACGCGTCCACCACGTCATCCGGGAAGCTCGCGTACTGCACGATGTTCTGCCCGCGCAGCAGCATGATTTGCGGCGTCTTCGGCGCGGCCGCCTTCAGTTTTCGGAGCCGGTCAAACGGATTCTCGTTCAGGAATCGCAGGCACGAATCGATCGTCGCCCCACCCCACGTCTCCAGTCCGTGAAAGCCCATCCCATCCAGAATCGGAGCGGCGGGGAGCATTTGCGCGGTTGTCATCCGGGTTGCAGCGATTGACTGATGGCCATCGCGCAAGACCGTATTATTAAAGAGAACAGGTTTAGCACTCATGAAGTTTCCTGACCCAACAAACTGTCACCGGAATCAGCGTGGCAGCTTTTCGAGCGGGCGCAAGAGGTGGCGGGGTAAAATGGCCCTAAAAGAATTAGCAGAGATTGGCTTTGATCCAACGCCGCTTGCTCCCCTTCGTCCCCACGCCGGCCCCGCCGCTCTCTACCGTCTGCTCCCCAGTCACTTGCGGACCGCAGAAAACCGCTTCATGGAAGGATGAATAGGGCTCACAGACTCGCGCCCGGGCTCCCCGGCTTGCGTTCATTTTGCCGCGCGGGAGGTCTTGACATCCACCCGGCCATGGCCGTCTTTAGATCGCATATGACGATTTGCGGGAATGCGTGGATTCTGGCCGCTCTCCTTGTCTTGTGCGGTTGCCGAACCGCCTATTACAACACCATGGAAAAGTTCGGCGTGTATAAACGGGACATTTTGAAAACCAATGTCCAGGACGCCCGCGAAGAGCAGAAGAAGGCCGCCGAACAGTTCAAGGACGCGCTGACCCGCCTCCGCGAGCTTTACGGTTCCCCCGGTGGCGACCTCGAAAAGGTCTACGACAAGCTCCAGGCTGACTTCAATCGCTCCACCACGCGAGCCAACGCGGTCAAGGATCGCATTCGCAAGGTCGAAACGGTCGCGGCGGATCTGTTCAAGGAATGGGAGCAGGAAATCACCACGATTCAAAGTCCCGCCCTCGCGGCCGACAGCCGCCGGAAACTCCGCGAGACCCGCGACAAGTATGAATCATTGCATTCCTCGATGAAACGGGCCGAAGGGAGCATGGATCCTGTCCTCTCCCAGTTTCACGATCAGGTCATTTACCTGAAGCACAATCTCAACGCCCAAGCGATTGGCGCGCTCAAGGGCGAGACCACCGATATCGAGAAGGAGATTCAACGCCTGATCGCCGACATGAATTCCTCCATCCAGGAGGCCGATCGCTTCATCTCCGGCCTGCAATAGGGCTGCCTGTTCTCAAAGCTGCTCTGGAAATCAGGCCGCGCCTGCCAGCGCCGCTTCGCGTGCCCGGCCGGGCAAAGGACGATAAAACGTGTCCCGCTGCACCGGCGTGCGGCCGGCTTCGCGGATCGCTTTGATCAAATCCGCCTCGCTCTGCAGTTGCGGCTGGCCGCCCCCCGCCATCCGGAAGATGTGCTCCTCAATAATCGTCCCGTGGATGTCATCCGCTCCGTAACTCAGCGCCACCTGCGCCAGCTTCAGCCCGAGCCCCACCCAGTACGCAGTGACGTGCGGAAAGTTATCCAGGTAAATGCGGCTCACCGCGATCGTGCGCAGCGAATCATAGCCGCTCGGCTTGTGACGCACCGGTATATTGTTGTTCTCCGGCTGGAACGGCAGCGGTATGAACGCCACAAATCCGCTCGTCTCATCCTGGAGGGCGCGCAATTGCCGCAAATGGTCCACCCGATCCTCGATCGACTCTATGTGCCCGTAGAGCATGGTGCAGGTGCTGCGCTCGCCCATGCGGTGCCAGGTCCGATGCACGTCGAGATACTCGGCCGCCGATTCTTTCCCGCGCGCAATTTGTGACCGGACACTCGCATTAAAAATCTCCGCTCCGCCGCCCGTCAGCGAATTCAAGCCCGCCTCCCGCAATTCAGCGAGAACCGCCGGCACCGGTTTCTTCGCGAGCCAGGCCAGGTGGAGGATTTCGATCGCGGTAAAGCACTTTAATTGGAGCGCCGGGCTCAAGCCGCGCAGCGTCCGCAGCATCTCCAGGTAATACGAGAAGGGAAGGTTCGGATGCAGCCCGCCCACGATATGCAGCTCCGTAATCCCGAGCGTCAACGCCTCCCGCGCCTTCTGAGCCATTTCCTCCACCGTGAGTTGGAACCCGTCCGCGTCTCGCTTCTTCCGGGCGAAAGCGCAAAACTGGCAGCTCAGGATGCAATAGTTCGAATAATTGATGTAGCGGTTGAGAATATAGCTGGCCTGCTCCCCGCATTTCTTCGCCCGCACAAAGTCCGCAATCGCCCCCACCGCGTTGAGATCCTTGCTTTGAAAGAGCCTCAGCGCATCGTCCTCCGAGATGCGCTCCCCGCCCACGACCTTGTCGTAGATGTCCCGCAAATCACTGTGACGGATCGAGAAATTCATTACATCCAATACGGTATCTTCAGCCCCACCGGAGAGCGGAACCACGGGAAAGCCACCGAGATCGCCGTCGCCGTGACAAACACCATGCTCACCAGCGCGTTCAACCGGAAAAATGCCACGTTGATCCATTTCATGCTCCGCCGCCGCGCCAGCAGATGCTCCAGCAGCAGGCTCGCTAAAATAATAAACAAGCCGACAAAGTACGGGACCCAGAAACGGGAGAAAATGCCGAAGAGCGCGAGCAGCCCCCACATCAGCATATGGATTAGAAACGCAAATTGCAGCGCGTTCCCCGGCCCCCACCGCACCACCAGCGAATGCAGCCCTTCCTTCTGATCGAATTCATAATCCTGCAGCGCATAAATGACATCGAACCCAATCAGCCAGCAGACCACCGCCAGCGCCAGCACCACCGGCGCGAGATGCAGCGTCCCGCGCACCGCGAGCCACGCGCCCAACGGGGCCAGCGCCAGCGCGCCACCCAGGTAAAAATGAGTAAAATCTGTGAACCGCTTCGTCAGCGAGTAGAAACAGACCACCCCCAGCGCCACGGGCGACAGCAGGAAACAGGGGAGATTGATGAACCACGCGAGCACCACGAACGCCCCCGCGCTCAACAGACACAAGCCCCAGGCGCTCGCCAGCGAAATCTCCCCGGCGGGCAAATGCCTCGCCGCCGTTCGCGGATTTTTCGCATCAAAATGCCGGTCCATAATCCGATTGAACGACATCGCGCAGGTCCGCGCCGCGAAGACCGATCCGACAATCAACAGGCACAGCCGCCAGCCTGGCCAACCGCGATTCTCCCGGGCCGCCACGACCATCGACGCCAGCGCGAACGGCATGGCGAAAACGGTATGGGACAGCTTCACGAACTGCCCCCATTTTACGACTTCGGAAATCATTCAGGCTCCTGCCATCGAGGCGAGAGCTTATTCTCGATCCCCAGATGATCAAGAACGCGCGCCACTACCGTGTCCGCCAGTTCCTGGATCGTCTTCGGGAGGGAGTAGAACGACGGGTTCGCGGGCAGGATCACCGCCCCCGCCAGCAGCAACAGCTCCATGTTGCGCAACTGCACGAGATTCAACGGAGTCTCCCGCGGCACCAGGACCAGCCTCTTTTTCTCCTTTAACATCACGTCCGCCGTCCGGAACAACACATCCTCGCTGTAGCCGTGCGCGATCCGCCCCATGCTTCCCATGCTGCACGGGATCACCGCCATCGCATCCGCCGCGTTTGAACCGCTGGCAAACGGCGCGTTCATGCTCTTGATGCTGTGCGTCTGCACTCCGGCCGGCACCTTCAAGCCTTCCGGGCACTCCTGGGCAATCACGGCCTGTGCATAATTGCTGATCAGCAAATGCACCTCATGGCGTTGCGCATCCATGTTGTCCAGCAACCGCTGGGCATAAATGATTCCGCTCGCCCCCGTGATTCCCACCACAACTCTCACTCAAACTGAAGCTGCCGAATACTCCGGCATTTGCAAGTATTCCACCGCCCGCGGCGCGGCGGGCCCCTCTCCGTCCGTCTGCCTTTGCGCCAAAGCAAATGTTACCGCTACCGCGGCGCTTCCGCCCCTCTCTGCGCCCGGCCCTGACTGGTTTTGCTGCTCTTTCTGCTTGCCGCCGCCTCGCGCCCCGATAACCTCCGGCCGACATAGAAAAGGAGATACGCCCATGCACCGAAAAATTCTCTCGCCCGCTTGTATTGCCCTCGCCCTTCTCGTCGCCACCACCACCGAATCGATCGTGCTGGCTGGAAACCAGAAAGCCGACACGGACCAAGGCAATGACAAGGACGCCAAGCGCGACAAATATCTCTATGTTTGGGCTGGTGACGAACAAGGCCTCGTTCCGGACTTCCTCACCGTGGTCGACTTCAATGAAAACTCGGCCAACTACGGCCAGATCATCGCCACCGCCAACGCTCCCACCAGCGGCAACGAAGCTCATCACTGCAACATCTCCAGTGATGGCAATGTCATCGTTTGCGGCGGCCTGCTCAGCCTCCTCAAAGGCCAGGACGACATCTTCTTTTTCGACATCTCCAAGCCGAAGAAGCCCGAATTCATCTCCTCCACCCGCGCCCAGCTCTCGAGCATCACGGATGATCCCGCCCCTCTGGCCAACGGCGGCTTCCTCGTGACCATGATGGGTTCCGCGTCAGGCGGGGCGCCGGGGCGCGTCGCCGAGTTTGATAAGAACCGCCGCCTGGTTCACGAATGGCCTGACAATCCCCCGGACGACGGCTTCAATCCCCACGGCATTTCCATCCGACCTGAAGCCAACCTCATGATCACGTCGGACTTCATCAATCCCGTCACCACCCTGAATGTCTACAAGGGCGACCTCCAAATCCGCGGGTCCGTCCGGGTGTGGGATCTCGCCAAACGATCGATCGTCCGCACGATCCAGATTCCTCCCGCCGTCGGCACCATGGACTGCAAGCTGATCCCGGGTGACCCTCAGCTCGGTGGTTATACCTGCGGCATGTTCGATGACCCGGAGGGCGGCCACCTCTATTACCTCGACACAAAAAATGGGACCTACGCCCAGGCCTTCGATATGGCTTCCATCCTCCCGGGCGGAATCAGCCAGATCTTTGCCATCACCGAGGATGGCAAGCGGGTCATCCTTCCTGTCAGTAGCTACACCTCGGCCGGTCCGGCGGGCGGATTGGTCGCTTTGCTGGATATTACCGATCGCACCCACGCGCGCGTGCTCTCGACCGTCGATCTCGGCCCGGGCTCCGCTCCCCACAACCTCCTCCTCACCCACGATCAGAAACGGGTGGTGATCACCGACTATTTCCTCGACGAAGGCGGGATCGGCAAAATCCATTTTGACGGCGACGACAAAGTGCATGTGATCAAGTTCGAGAACGACAAGCTGACCCTGGACACCCGCTTCCAGCTCAATTTCAGCAACGCCTTTGTGGGGGTTCAGGCCCGGCCTCACGGAATTGCGGTCAAGTGATCCGGTCGAACCCGGGCGATGGCGCGCCTTTAACATCGGGGAACGGTGGCCGCCATCGATTGCCCCCATGGCCTTCGCCGCGCAGGCCGCGCGCGAGCCACCTGGATAAGCGCCCCAAACCATGAAGCGCTGGCCCCATCTCCTCGTTCCCCTCGCCGCTCTGGCGCTCGGGATCTGGATCGGGCGCGGCTGGCGGACTGACCTCCCGGCCTCGCCCGGAGCCAAGCTCCGCTTTTATCAGGACTCGATGCATCCCTGGGTGAAAGCGGACCGTCCCGGAACCTGTCCGATCTGCGGCATGAAGCTCAGCCCCATTGCCGAAGGCCAGCCTGGCTTTGGCGGTTCCCTGGTCACCCTCTCCACCCAGGCCGTTACCGTTGCCCATGTCGCGGTCGAACCGGTCCGCCGCCGCGAGGTCCGGCGCACCCTGGCCGTTTCCGGAGTGCTCGAACCCCAGGAAGCCCGCACCGCCATCGTCGCCTCTCCCGCCGGAGCCCGCATCGATTACCTCGCGGCCGATCATCCCGGGGTCGAAATCCAGCAAGGCCAGACCCTCGCCCGCCTTTTTAGTCCGGATCTCTCCCAACGCAGCCGCTTTCTCCGCGCCGCCATGTCGAATCAACCCGCCGCCTCCACCAACGCCCTGAAAACCTCTCCGGTCCGCGAACACGCGCCCCCCTCCTCCGCCCCCGGCGAGAGCACAGTGGGCGGTTACCGTCTGGACCTCTTCATGTCCGACATCCCGGCCCCGATCTCCGGCATCGTCACCGAGCGGCCGGTCACCCTCGGCCAGTACATCGTTGAAGGCCAAAAAATCGCCACCCTCATCGACCCCTCCGTTCTCTGGTTTCGCTTTGACGCCTCCGATCGCTACCTCAGTTGGATCCGTCCGGGCCAGCCCATCCAGCTCCGCACTGATGCCGCCCCGGGCCAAACCTGGACCGGCGCCATCGCTTTCATCGAACCCGTGGCCGAGGAGGCCCGCCGCCTCGCCCGCGTCCGCGCTGTCATTACGAATACGCCGGCCGCCGCAGACGGCCCGCTCCCGCTCCGCCCCGGCATGCTCGCCGAAGGCCGCCTGGCCATCGTTCAGACCAACCTCCTCGCCGTTCCGAAATCGGCCATCATCTCGCCCGGCCCCGCCGCCACCGTCTACGTCGAGCACGGCTCCGGGAACTACGAGCCCCGGACCGTCACCCTCGGCCGCGAAGGCGATCAAACTTGGGAAATCCTCTCCGGCCTTGAGGAAAACGAAACGATCGTGACCACCGGCAGCCTCCTCATCGACGCCCAGGCCGCTCTCGAGAGGTCGTCCAATTGAAGAACGATCATCGATGATTCTCCAATGATCGGTCCGGGATGCCTGGTTGCCACGACTCAAAGCCCAAGTCCCTGAGGTTCGGCGACGCCTCTCCGAAACTCCCAGAGCGGGGGTTGCGCTCTGATTCACCACGGCAATCCAAATGGGGCGAGAAGATCGTGCTGAATTTGCGGAGCGTTGACCTGTTCCCTGAGCCTTGCTCGTTATTTCGCCCAGGACTCAGCCCTCTAAAAACTAAGTCATTATCGGGCAGAGTCTTACGACTTACCCCAGATGCACTTTGTCGTGTTATCGTGTTAAAATAACGTGTAAAGCGTGTCAAAATAACGTGTTATTGTGCGAATTATCGTGTGGCGATCGTGTTGAGATCGCGCGGCTTGTGCGCCGACAGCGGCTGAAGAGCGTCTCCAAAGGATGGCGGACAGGAATATCGGCTGGCTCGGAGGACACAGTTTTCTCAATTCTCATTTCTCATCCCCTGAGAAAAGGGCTGATTTTGCGTGTGCAAAACACAACAATGGTCGCAAAAGTAGCAAATCAATATCGAATTCTGCCTCACGCTTCACTGATCTTCTCCGGCACGTTTTCTTTTCTTGGGCACGTACGCCAGGCACCAGAGCGCCGCAGTGCCGTGGTTATTCCAGAACGCGGGCCACAACCTCTCACGAGGTTGACTTTTTCTGGCCATCCAAAACCCACCATAGCGCCCGGCGCTCCGCTTTTCCGGGCGCAATGGTGGGCTGTGGCCATGAACCCCTCCGGGGTTCGGAGCGGCGCCAAAATGCCAGACCCGCTCTGGGTTGAGAGCGCAGCCCTGATCCCGCCGCCTGCACGCCTCCCCTCACACTCAGACTTTGAGGCGGGCTGCCGACCGTTCGATTGCCCAGCACCGAAGGTGCGTCCCATACCAGCCCGGGGCAACGCCCCGGGGCCACAAATCTTTCCAAAATCCGGAGGGCTGAAGGCCCGCCCAAAGCCGACGCGAGCCTGCCTCAAGATCAACGGTTCAATCGGGCCTTTGGCCCTGAGACCCGATTTGCCCGTGAACCCTGGGCCGTTGGCCCAGGCTGGTATATCATCGGGCCTTTGGCCCTTCTCTTTCTCGTCGCAAGAGTGTTTTCCATACCAAGAACAGGGCAGCGTCGGGAGACGGTGGAGGGAGATGCCTCCGACCTGTGAGGCTTCATCCGCGCATTGATCCTTTTGCATTCGGCAACCGCTTGAGTTCGGGCGCCCGCGAATTTACACTGCACGCCCGATGAAATCCCACGTTTTGGCTGCGCTCCTGCTTGGGGCTTTGACGCCGCTGCAGGCGGCTGACCCGTTCGCGGAGAATGTTCGCACCACCGATCCGCTGACCCCGGCGGAGGAGGTGAAGGCTTTCAAGCTCCCGCCCGGCTTTGCCATCCAGCTGGTGGCGTCCGAACCGGACATCAACAAGCCGATGAATATTGCCTTCGATGCGAAAGGCAGGCTCTGGGTGAGCAGTTCGCGGGAATATCCTTTTCCGGCTCCGCTGGACAAGCCGGCCCGGGATTCGATCAAGATTTTCGAGGATTTCGACGAGAACGGCCATGCGCGCAAGGTGACTACTTTTGTCGATGGGCTGAACATTCCGATCGGTTTGTACCCTTACAAAAATGGGGTGATCGCGTGGAGCATCCCGAACATCTGGTTTTTCGAAGACACGGATGGGGATGGCAAAGCGGACAAGCGCACAGTCCTGTACGGCCCGTTCGGGTGGCAGCGGGACACGCACGGGAACCAGGCGTCGTTCCGCCGCGGTTTTGACGGCTGGATCTACGCCACACACGGATACAACAACATTTCCAAGGTCAAGGCACCGGATGGGAGCGGGATCGACATTCACAGCGGGAACACTTACCGGCTGGCCACGGACGGCTCCCATATCGAGTCGAACACCTACGGCCAGGTGAACCCGTTCGGCCTCTGGTTTGATCACACGGGAAGCCTTTTTTCCGCGGATTGCCACAGCCAGCCCATTTACGAGCTGCTGCGCGGGGCGTATTACCCCAGCTTCGGGAAACCGAATGACGGACTGGGTTTCGGCCCGGAAGTGATGGACCACCAGCACGGGTCCACCGCCATTTGCGGAATCATCCTTTACGAGGACAACCTCTGGCCTGATGAATTCCGGAATACGGTGCTGACCGGGGATGTGATGAGCAGCCGGCTGGATCGGGACACCTTGATCGCCCACGGCACGAGCAAAAGGGCGAAACACGAAGAGCCGTTCCTGACCACCACCGACCCGTGGTTCCGCCCGAACGACTGCACGCTGGGGCCGGATGGAGCGCTCTACGTCACCGACTTTTACAATCGGATCATCGGCCATTACGAAGTGCCGCTGACGCACCCGGGCCGGGATCGGGAGCGCGGGCGCATCTGGCGGGTGACCTACACCGGCAAGCCGTTGCACGGCCTGCCCGATCTGACGAAAGATTCGGCCAAACAGCTGATCGCTGAATTTCGCAGCCCGAACCTGCCGCGGCGCATGCTGGCCATGAACGAGCTGGTGGACCGCGTCGGGCCGGATGCGATCGAGGCGGTGAAGGCGACGCTGAAACGGCGGGACGCGACCTCCACCGAGATCGTCCACGGCCTCTGGGCCTTGGAGCGCTTGAAGGGCCTTGATTCTGAAACGCTCAGCCACTTCGCCCGGCACAGCGATGCCGATGTTCGCACGCACGCCATGCATATCCTGGCGGAGAGTCGCGATTTCGCCCCGTTGCGCCTGACGGCGGGAGTGAACGCGCTCAAGGATGCCGACCCGATGGTTGCACGCGCGGCGGCCGAAGCGCTCGGCCGTTTTCCGGAGTCCGAAGCGTACGTGCATCCGCTGCTGGGGCTCCTGGCGCGCACGCCGGCCCAGGATGATCATTTGCGCCACGCCGCTCGCATCGCGTTGCGCAATCAATTGCGGGAGGGCGGACCGGGCCTCACCTACAAGCGTTATAAGCCCGAAGACGCGAAGGAGATCGCCAGCGTCTGCCTCGCCATCACGAATGCGGACGCGGCCACGTTCCTGATCGAGCACATCCAAAGCTCCAGGGAAGCGAATGGGACGGTGGCGGAATATGTCCGGCACGCCGCGCGTTATGTGCCCGAACAAGGCGTGGCGAAGCTCACCCGCTACATCCGCGAAAACTTCAAAAACGATGCCGACCAGCAACTCTCGTTCTTCAAGGCGATCCAGGACGGCAGCGCCCAGCGCGGCCTGCAACTGAGCGCCGACCTGCGCGACTGGGGCTCGGACCTGGCCGGCAATCTCCTGCAAACCGCCGCGTCGGATCAACAGCCGTGGAGAAACGTGCCGATCCCGGGCAAACCGGCCAGCGCCAATCCGTGGTTCCTGCAGAAGCGGGCCTCGGCGGACGGAGACAAGGACTCGACCTTTCTCTGCAGCCTGCCGCCCGGGGGCGAACAACTGACCGGCACGCTCCGGTCCAGCGCGTTCCCGGCGCCGAAACAGTTGCGCTTCTTCCTGGCCGGCCACGACGGCTTCCCGGACAAGGCCGCGCAGGGCAATAACTTCGTCCGCCTGGTGAGCACGGACGGCAAGGAACTGGCCCGCGCCATTCCGCCCCGGAACGACATTGCCCAGCCGCTCCACTGGGATCTGGCTGCCAGCGAAGGGCAGCAGGCTTATTTGGAACTGGTGGATGCCGATACCGGCACGGCTTACGCCTGGATCGCGGCAGGACGGTTCGAGCCGGCGGTGGTGGCGATGCCAAGCGCAAATCCCAACCAGGTGTCCGCGCGGGTTCGCGCGGCCTCCGAGATGGCGCGCACTCTGCGCCTGGCCTCGTTGACGCCGCAACTGAGCAGCCTCCTGGCGCACGAAGCGGTCGACAGCGACGCTCAAGCCGCCATTGCCGGAGCTTTGGTGGCCCTGGAACCGAGCGAACAACGCCTCGCGCTGGTTCCACTCCTGGGTGACAACACGATTCCCCCGGCGCTCCGGCAGCGGATCGGCCAGACCCTCGCGGCCGGTCCCGCGGGCAACACGCTGGATGTCCTGGTTGAGGCGATGCGCTCCGTCCCGGCCCGGGTTCAGTTGAAACTGGCGCAATCGCTTGCCGGCAGCGCCTCCGGAGCGGAAACGCTTTTCACGCTCGTGGAAAAGCGCCAGGCCACCCCGCGCGTGCTGCTGGACAAGACTGTCCAGGACAAGATCACGGCGCTGAACAACAATGCCCTCCGCGCCCGCCACGCCGAATTGACCAAGGATCTCGAGCCGGCCAACGAGGCGGTGCAGAAGCAGATCGAAGCGGCCCGCGGCAAGTACAATCCAGCGAAAGCTTCGCCGGTCGAAGGCGCGCGGATCTTCACGCAGAATTGCGCGATCTGCCATCGCATCGACGGCAACGGCGCGGTCATCGGGCCGCAACTGGACGGGATTGGCAGCCGCGGCCTGGAGCGGATCCTGGAAGATGTGCTCGATCCCAATCGAAACGTGGACGTGAACTTCCGGACCCAGATCGTGGTGCTCAAAGATGGCGACGTGGCTTCCGGCCTGTTCCGGCGCGAGGAAGGCGAGTTGCTGATTCTGGCCGATTCCACGGGCAAGGAAGTGAGCATTCCGAAGAAAAACATCGAATCGCGCCGGGAATCGCAGACATCGCTGATGCCGTCGAATTTTGGAGATGTCATTCCTGAAGGCGATCTCCAAAACCTGATGGCGTTCCTCCTGTCCAAAGGCGCGCCCGGCCCGCGCTGAGCCACCCGATTGCCCCCTTGTCTTCCCCGCCGGGAAGACAGGGGGGCCTCCCTTTTCGCTTCGCCCAGAGCTCTGTCCGGGGTAGGTTCAGAGCCTTGGAGTCAATCACTCAAAAACTTGCGCCCGCCTGTGTGCTGGCCGCGGCCCTGGCCTGCGGCTATTCCGCACCCCAGCCGGGCGCAGCACCCGCTCCCATGGCCAAGACCACTCAACAACATTCCCACACCAACCGCCTTGCCCGCGAAAAATCGCCGTACCTTCTCCAGCACCAATACAACCCGGTGGACTGGCACGCGTGGGGCGAGGAGGCGTTCGCCAAAGCGCGAAGCGAGAACAAACCGATCTTCCTGAGCATCGGCTACTCCACCTGCCACTGGTGCCATGTGATGGAGCGGGAATCGTTCGAGAGCGAGGAACTGGCGGCTTATCTCAACGCCCACTTTGTCAGCATCAAAGTGGATCGCGAGGAGCGCCCGGACGTCGACAAGATTTACATGACCGCGGTCCAGGCGATGGGCGAAGGAGGGGGCTGGCCCCTCAACGTCTTTCTCACGCCCGAGCTGAAGCCGTTTTACGGAGGCACTTACTTTCCACCCGAACCGCGCTACGGCCGCCCCAGTTTTCACCAGTTGCTGGAGCATATCACCCGGCTGTGGGAGACGCGCGGCAAGGACATCCTTCAGTCCGCGGCGCAAATGCACAAGCAACTGGAGAACCTGACCGCCGCCGAGCCGGCCGGCGATCTCCTGCTCGGCCCGGCCGTGGTGAAGGCCGCCGCGAAACGGTTCAAAAACGAATATGATTCACGGCACGGCGGCTTCGGCGGCGCACCGAAATTTCCGCGCCCCACCCAACCCTCGTTGCTCCTGAACTACGGCGTGAAGAACAAGGACCAGGACGCGGTTCGCATGGTTCTGCACACGTGCGAACGGATGGCCGCCGGCGGCATGTACGATCAACTGGGAGGCGGTTTCGCCCGCTATTCGGTCGACGCGGAATGGCTCGTGCCGCACTTCGAGAAGATGCTCTACGATAACGCCCAACTGGTTCATCTTTATCTCGACGCCTATCTGGCGAGCCACGATCCGCAATATGCGGCAGTCGCCCGCGATATTCTCAAATATGTCCTGCGGGACATGACTCATCCCGGCGGAGGCTTTTACTCGGCGGAAGACGCGGACAGCGAGGGGAAGGAAGGGAAATTCTACGCGTGGACCCGCGCGGAAATCGAAAGCCTGCTTTCTCCTGAAGAGGCGAAAGTCGCCATAGCCTATTTCGGAGTCACCGAGAAAGGAAATTTTGTCGACCACAGTGATCCGAACCCGCTGCCAAACCAAAACGTCCTGAGCATCGCGCACCCGAAGCTGGCGGCGCGCGAGGAGCCACTGCTGGCGGCCGCCAAAGCGAAAATGTTTGCTGCGCGCGCCCAGCGAGTGCGGCCCCATCTCGACGACAAAGTGCTCGCCTCCTGGAACGGAATGATGCTCGGAGCGATGGCGCGGGCGGCGGCGGTGCTGGATGACCGGACCTTCCGCGAGGCGGCGGAGAAGAATGCCGCCTTCCTGATCGACAAGCTCTGGGACGCTTCCTCCAAAACGCTCTACAGCCGCTGGCGCGATGGGGAGCGCGACCAGGTGCAATTGCTCGACGCTTACGCCAATTTGCTCTCCGGCATGCTCGACCTTTATCAAAGCACCCTGCAAGCGCGGCATCTTGAGTTCGCGCGCGCGCTCGCGGATTCGATGATCCAGCGGTTTTATGATCCTGAACACGGCGGGTTCTGGCAGTCCGCGGCGGGCTCGAAGGATCTCATTCTTCGGATCAAAGACGACTACGATGGAGCGGAACCGTCAGGAAACTCGGTTGCGGCACTCGCCCTGCTAAAGCTGGCCGCCATTTGCGACGCACCGGCATATCGGGCTCCGGCGGAGAAAACGTTGCGCCTTTTCGCCGAGCGGCTGCACCAACAACCGCAAGCGATGCCGCTGATGCTGGAGGCTCTGGATTTCTTTGCCGAGGAACCGCGGCGCGTCGTGCTGGCGGGCGATGCCAGTTCGCCGGGGGGACACGACCTGTTGGTTGCCGCCCACTCCGCTTATCAGCCGAACAAAGTGATCCTCGGCACGACCGGGCCGGTCGAAGAGTTTGCGCGCACTCTCCCGGCCGCCGCAGAAGGCCCGAAGGTTTACCTTTGCACAGGCAAAGCGTGCCTTCCCCCGACGAGCGACGCGGCGCAGGTCAAAACGAACCTGACAGCGCGATAGATCAGCCGCGGTGCGAATGGCTTGAGGGGGCGCCCCGGCGTCCACTACGCTGGGGCATGGACCTGCGCATCAACCCGGAACTGCCGAGCCGCCGCGATTTTCGCATCGGCTGCGCGGGCAGCGGCTTCATCATGAGCGACTGCCACCTGCCCGCGTATCGCAAAGCGGGGTTTAATCCGACCGCCATTGCTTCCCGTTCCCCGGACAAGGCCCGAGCTGTGGCGAAGCGGCACGGGATTCCGAAGGTCTGCGAAACATTCGAGCAACTGCTGGACGATCCGTCGATCGAAGTGCTGGATGTGGCGGTCGCGCCCCACGCGCAGGCCGGACTCATCCTCCAGGCCTGCGAGCGGCGCACGGTCAAAGGGATTCTCGCGCAAAAGCCGCTCGGCATGAACTACGCGGAAGCCAGCGAACTGGTCGAAGCGTGCGAGAAAGCCGGCATCGTGCTCGCGGTGAACCAGAACATGCGTTACGACCAATCGGTTCGCGCCGCGAAAACCTTGCTGGAGGCAGGAACGCTCGGCGCGCCGGTCCTGGCGACCATCGACATGCGCGGGATTCCCCACTGGATGCCGTGGCAGGCGGAGTTGGGATGGGTCACCCTCCGCATCATGTCGATTCATCATCTCGATGCCTTCCGTTATTGGTTTGGCAGCCCGGAGCGGATCTACTGCACCTTCCGCACTGATCCACGCACGCGATTCCCGCACGAGGACGGAATCTGCTCGTACATTCTGGAGTATAAGGATGGATTGCGATGCATCGGGCTGGATGACACCTGGACCGGCCCGGCAAAAGAGGGATGCCCGAGCGACATTTACATTCGCTGGCGGATCGAGGGGCTCGACGGCCTGGCCCTAGGAGACATCGGCTGGTGCAAAGCCCCTTACACCACACCCTCAACCCTGCGTTACGCGCGCAAGGGAGACTCAGCATTCCATGAGCCCGCCTGGAGCGAGAGTTGGTTTCCGGACGCGTTTATCGGGACGATGGCGCAATTGCTGACAGCGCTCGAGAATGGGGAGCCCCCCGCGATTAGCGGCCGCGACAACCTCGAAACGATGGCGCTGGTGGACGCCGGTTACCGCAGCGCCCACGAACACCGCGCCGTAGCGCTCTCTGAAATCACGAGCGCCAGGGGAGCTGTCAGGGATCGCTGAGGGATGGCTCAGGGACTGACGCTGATCGTGCGCCAGTTCACGTTCACTCGATTCGCGTACTCCTCGAAGATCCGCTCATTCTCGATTAACACCACCCGCACGACGCTCGAATCATCCGCACGGCCGAATTCCGGAACAAAGTCCGGAATCAGATCCCACTTTCGACGGGCGTAAACCAGCGCATAACAGGCCGCGGCCACGGCGCAATAAGGCAGTTCGTCGGCTTTGCCGTCGGCAAAGTCCTCCACCACGTTCGCAAGAAATTGCAATTGCTGCTCCAGATGCGGAAAACGAGGCGCCTCAATCTGGGCGAACTCGATCTTCAGCATTGGCAGCTCCTTATAGACCCGGCGCAGGATTTGCGGCGTAATCTTTGCGGCTCCCCTCCTCACAAACTCAGCCAATTCAGCCATGCGCGAACGTTGGAGAAAACAGGCCGGAAACACAAGCAGGTTTGCGCCCCTGTTTCCAGCGCGGGCAAACCGGAGCGGAGCAGCCCCTACTCCCGGGCGCGGACCGGCCGGACGACAAATTCTTCGCGAGCCAGCCCCAATCGCTGGACCAGCGGTTCGACATTCGGCCGTGAGAGGTGAAGGACCGGCTGGGTTTGCGATCGATACGCCCCGGTGGACTGGATAGCCTCCACCTGATTGGCCCCCAACTGCACGATTGTCCCGGATCGTTTTAAGTCGCGAAAGGCTAGGGAAGCCACCCGTTCTCGGACTGGCAGTTCGTTGCGGAAGATTTGGAGAGTTTGCCGAACCTTCGGGTAGATCTCAAAAGTGGTGACAATCAAATCGAGGCGGCCGTCGCCATCCAGATCGTCGGCGATGACGTTGCGCGAGTCGCTTTCCAACGCAACCCCTAGAAGGTAGGCGCACTCCACGAAATTCGTGCCGCCCAGATTCAGAAAGAACCGATTTTTCTCATAGCCGCCGTAACTCCATCCCCGGCCGCGCGTGCGCAACATTTTCTCCCGAAAATAAAGCTGCGCCAGGGCATTGTCCGTCGAGTCGCCGACATAAATGTCATGCAGCCAGAATTCCGACTCGTAGTCTCGCACCGATTGTCGGGTCTCGTGGCCGTTGGCGATGTAGAGGTCCGGAAAGCCGTCGTTGTCGAAATCAGCCGCCGCGCACCCCCAGGACCAGCCCGTCCGGGCCACCGCGCCACTGAGCGCCGTCGCCTGGAACTTGTTCCCGGCGGTCCCGAACAAAAGCCGATTCCCGAAAGTTACCGCCGAGCGGCGGCCTTCATCAGGCACGTCGTAAGGGCGGTTCAAATGGAGGCTCGCGAGGCGGTCCGCAGTCGGTGAATTCATCCCCACCAGGAAGACATCGAGATTCCCGTCCCGGTCAAAGTCAGCCAGGGCCTGCGCCATGCCGAGGCTCTGCGCCTCTGGAAACCAGGCGCCAGTCACGTCTTTGAACCGGCCGCCGCCCTCGTTCCGATAAACGTCCAAACCGGCGAAATCGCTGGCTACAAGCAGATCAAGGCGGCCATCCCGATCGAGATCCACGAACGAGGCGTTATAAGCGCGGCGGCCCCTCTTCGCCCCAAGTCCCGCGCGTTGAGTGATATCCGCGAAGTTCCCTTTTCCGTCGTTCTCCAGAAGGAAAGAGGGATGGCCGTCATTCGCGTCGAAGTACGGGCGAGGCATCTGCCCTTTATCGTAGGGCACTTTGTATTGGCCGAGGAAAAGGTCGATGTCACCGTCGCCATCGACGTCGCCCACCGCGATCGCCTGCGCATATTTCAAGCGAGGCTGCGCGGCCCAGACCTGCCGGGGAGAGCCCGGAAAACGGCCGTCCGGAGTCCCGGCATAGAGAAATAATCCATCGAATTTGGCGCAGAGAAAATCGGGAGTTCCGTCGCCATCAAAATCGCCGAGAACGCCAGTAAAGATCAATCCGGGATCCTGCTCGCAAAGAGGCGAATGACTCCAAAGGCCATCTGAACCTCGACGATAAACGCGATTCGCCGCGGCGAGAATGATTTCGCTGGTTCCGTCGCGGTCCAAATCCCAGGCAATCAGCGGATCGATGAAATACGAACCTTCCCGCGGCAGAAGTTCTTCGTTCAGAACTTGCCGAAACGGCGACGGCCCCTCGCGCAATCGCACCTGCAGAGCGCTGGCATCCACCGTCCCGGTGACCGGCTGATCCGGCGTGCCCGCCCATTCGATGCGAAGATCGCCCTCGAGGATGGCGCGCTGCTGCCGCGCCGGGTTGGCCAGATGGGCGGAAAAGTAGAACTTGCTGGAGGGCGGGCGTTCCGACGTGGGAGGTGAGAATCCCGTGTGCCGGAATTCGCACTGGGCCAGTTCCCAGCCAGCCGCCTGCGCCGCCCGAACGAAAGCTTCCCAAGGCGCGCGCGCCAGGACCGGCTGGCGGCCCGAAGGCGCAAGCACTTTGATCCCATAGGGCAGTGAAAGTTCAGCGGGGTAATGGGCCAGAACCACGTTCCCGGGTCCTGCGGCCGCCACGATCTCCCAGCGATTACTGCTCGCGTTGATTCTGTCCCAAAGCTGCTCGATGACGGCGCCGTATTTCTCCGCCATCAATTCCGGAGCCCAGTAACGCTCCGCCTGTTGAGCCTCGAACGCCTGGAGGGTTCGCAGGGCGTTCGTCAAAAAATCACCCGCAGGCGCCACTGGCTGGGGCTTCGGAAGGAACCGCACTCCGGCAAAAACGAGCAATCCAGCCAGCAACGCAAGCGAAAGAGCGGGGCGCAGGCGGGCGATCATTCATTCGCATGATAGGAACCATTTGTCCCAATGAGCAAGCTTTTCGCCCACTCTCAAGACCTGCTCACCCCATTTTCATCCACCGGCGAAAACCGGTCGAAAACCGGCCTTCTCCAAAATGCGCGCGACCTCCTGCCGTTTATCCCCCTGGATTTCGATCTTGCCGTTCTTGACGGTTCCGCCGACGCCACAGCTCTTTTGCATCTCCCGGGCGAGCCGCTCCTTTTCGGGCAGGCCGATCCCGACGAAGTTCGCCACGACCGTGACTGTCTTTCCGCCGCGTCCGCCCGTCTGGCGAATGATGTCCACCCGTCCGCGGCTCTTGGGCGGGGTCGAGGGGGCAGGCTCCGGGCGAGGCTGGTTCGGTTCGTGCATCGGGAAATATTTTGCGCGCCCGCCGCGAGAATTCCGAGCCTTCATTTCCGCCGTGCCTCGCCTATGTTAGGCCATGCTCCGATTGCAGCAGGGACAGATCTGGAAACGCGCCGACGATTATTTGCGCATCGTCGAATTGCATCGTCTCGAAGTGAAATTCAAGGCCATCACCAACCTGGAGACCCGGGAGGGCACACACCATCATGTGAGCAAAAAGGAGTTCTGCCGGATGATCAAAGGGGCCACCCTGCTGGAAAGCGCTCCCAGCGCACCTTCGGCAGACACCGTTCCCGGCGGATCGGCCGCCGAGTGAAGGCGGGTTTTTCCCGCGTGTCATTGGGCGGGGTTCGGATATCTTTGTGCGCGAACGCCCGCCTGCTTTCCCCCGTTTCGACCGCCGATTCCTGATTCGAAAACGTCAGCTTCCTTTACAAGAGCAGGAGACAGCTCGTCGAGAACGCGAAAGGGAGATTCGCCCTTACCGTTTGCCCGGCAGTTTCTTACCGGTGAGGCGCTCCTGTCTCGTCTGAGATTTATCGAATGGTATCCATTGTGCTGCTCACCACCCCGGGAGTCCCACAAAAAACACCAACAAATCTAAAACATGATTGCTTCACCCGTTCGGAGAGCCGGCTTGGCCGTTGCGTCCACCTTGGTTCTTTCCTTCACTGCCCATGCCCAGGAGTTTACGCAAGTCAACCTGGTTTCTGACGACCTGACCAAACACCCCGCTCAACTGCAAGATCCCGATTTGGTGAATGCCTGGGGCTTATCTTTCGGCCCAACCAGCCCGCTCTGGGTCTCGGACAACGGCACCGGGCTTTCGACGCTGTATCAGATCGATCCGACCACTGACGCCACCTCGCAGCTCGGCCTGGTCGTCACCATCCCGGGCGTCGCTGGCGGCAATCCATCCGGCCAAGCCTTCAATTTCCTGAGCGCAAGCGGGGCGTTCAACAAGGATAATTTTCTGTTTGTGAGCGAAGATGGAACCATCTCCGGCTGGCGCGGCGCCTTGGGAACGACAGCCGAAGTCCTCGCGACGGGATCAGGCAACAACGTTTACAAAGGGACGACGCTCGGGAACGTCGGCGGGCACGGCTACCTTTATTCGGCGAATTTCCGCAGTGGAACGATTGATATTTTGAAGGGCGACGCTGGCGCGCCGTCCCTCGCCGGAAATTTTACGGATCCCAGTCTGCCGTCCGGCTTCGCACCGTTCAACATCCGGAATCTGGGAGGCACTTTGTACGTAACGTACGCAAAACAGGATGGCGTCCAAAAAGACGACGTGGCTGGGGCGGGCAACGGTTTTGTCGACGCCTTCGACCTGCAGGGGAACTTTCTCAAACGGATCGGCACTCAAGGAACGTTGAACTCCCCTTGGGGACTGGAGATCGCTCCGGCCTCTTTCGGCCCTCTTGCTGGAGATCTGCTGGTCGGCAATTTCGGGGACGGCACGATCAACGCTTACGACTTGAGCGGGCCGGGCTTCGTCGGCCAGCTGCAAGGCGCCGGCGGCACTCCCCTGGCCGTGGATGGTCTTTGGGGCTTGAGCGTCGGCAACGACACCAAGGCGGGAAGCAGCTCCAAGCTCTATTTCACCGCGGGACCGGATGGCGAATCTCACGGTCTGCTGGGAGTTCTGCAACAAGTGCCAGACGGCGGATCGGCTCTGGCCCAGCTGACTCTAGGTTTAATCGGAGTGACCATGGCCCGTTACCGGCTGGCCCAGCGGAGATAAGCCCGCAAGTTGCTGATTTACCCGAGGCGGTCGTGCGGCAGGCAAAAACGCGCCGCACCCGCTTCGGCAAGTCCCGCCCCTGGCCTCCCACGGGGGCCACGGGGGGGGCGTTGCTCGACCGGCGAAAGGCGGTTAGATTGTGCCCGCATGACAAACTCCCCATCACCGGATCAGGCGAAATGGGTTGCTGATTGGATGACCTCGGTGGCCGATGGATCCAATACCATGAGTTCTCGCAAGCTCACCTCCATTGAAAAACGGGGAGGCGGTTTGAAAAACGTCGCGGCGGCGGCCAAAAAGCGCAAAGTCCACCTGGTCCTGCTGGAGGATGACGAAGGCAACCAACGGGTGGCCGCCAGCAAAAAGCCTTTCCGGGTGATTGCATGAACGGAGGGTAATCTCCGCACACGGAACGCATCCTTTGAATCCCCTGTTCGTTTTCCTGTTCTCCTGGCTCCTGCTGGCCGCCACCGTCCGCGGGGCCGACACGGTCATTGTCTTCAACGAACTGATGTATCACCCCCGCGATGGAGACGCGGTGGAATGGATCGAACTCCACAACCAGATGGCGGTGGACGTTGATGTCTCCGGTTGGAGCCTTGAGGGCGTGCAATATGTCTTTCCCACCAACGCTGTCATTGCGGGCGGTTCGTACGTGATTTTGGCGAGCGATCCCGCGGAAATGGCGCTGCGGACCGGCTCCGCCACGGTTTATGGGCCATTCACGGGCAAGCTCTCGAACAGCGGAGAGCGCCTGCGCTTGATCAATCAAAGCCAGCGTGTCATGGACTCGGTGACTTACGGCACCTCCAGCCCTTGGCCGGCCGGTCCGGATGGAAGCGGATTCTCTTTAGCAAAACGGAGTCCAACTCTCGCCAGCGATTCCGGGGAAAACTGGATTCAAAGCAAAGAAGCCGGCGGCACTCCGGGGGCGGCAAATTTCCCAACGCCTCCTTCCGCGCCAGCGATTCTCCTGAACGAGGTGGCGGGAAGCGCCAGTCAATCCTTCTTTGTCGAACTGGCAAACCCTGGCCCGAGCCGCGCCGACATCAGCGGCCTGGAAATCGGGTTCCTGCGGGCGCTGAGCACGGCGTTTGTCATTCCGACGAACACGTTTTTGGAGCCCGGCGGATTCTACGCCTATTATCCGACAGGGTACGTTGGGCACGCGGGCGAAAAGGTTTTTCTCTACACTCCAGGACGCCAGCAATTGCTCGATGCGGCCGAGGTCAACCCTCGAAACATCGGGCGGTCGGCCGAGAAGGGAAACAGTTGGTTGTTTCCGGCGGTCGAGTCGCCCGGTGCGAGCAATCCTTTCCAACTCAATGGAGATGTCGTCATCAATGAAATCCTCTACAGCAGGCCGTTGAGTCAGACGAACGCAAGCTGGATCGAGCTTTTTAACCGTGGAACCCTCCCGGCGGATCTCAGCCAATGGAAGCTCTCGCCTGTGAACTACACCTTCCCGGCGGACACCCTGCTCGGCCCTGGTGAATATCTTGTGGTCGCACAAGACGCGGCATCGCTGCGCGCGGCCTACCCAACCGCGCGTATCATGGGCAATTTTAGCAAGACGTTTTCAGGATCTTCCGACCTGATCAGGCTCGAAGATGCCTTTGGCAATCCGGTGGATCAGGTGCGCTATTTCGACAGCGAACCGTGGCCTGCCTTCGCAAAGGTCGAAGGAGTCAGCCTGGAAAGGCGGGATCCTCGGGCCGAGAGCGACAACTCCGGCAACTGGCAGGCATGCTCCAGCCCGGGGTCGTGGCAAACCTACAGCTATACCGCGACCGCCGCTGCAGACGGAGGCCCCACTCGCTGGAATGAATTCATTTTTGGCCTGCTCGATGCCGGGGACGTTTTGCTCGATGACTTCAGCGTCATCGAAAATCCCGGGGCGAACGGCCGTGAGATCCTCCAAAACGGCAGTTTTGAAAACGGGAGCAACTCGTGGCGTTTCCTGGGAACGCACCGCCACGCTCAAGTGATCCCCGACCCGGATAATCCGGCCAATCACGTCTTGCTCCTCCAGGCCGATGGCCCATCGGAGCATATGCACAATCACGTTGAAACCACTTTGCTCGGGAATCAGGCGATCAAGAATGGGATTGCCTACAAAATCTCGTGGAGAGCCAAGTGGCTTGCCGGTTCACATCGATTGAACACCCGGCTCTACTTCAACCGAGTCTCCCGCACGACCGAGCTGCAACGTCCGCTCCTGGCCGCGACGCCGGGCGCGCCGAACTCTGCCCGCGCCGGCAATGCTGGTCCGACCTTCTCGGATCTCCGCCATTCTCCCGCTGTGCCCAAGCCAACCGAAGCGGTGCAAGTGTCGATTCACGCGCAGGACCCGGACGGCATTAAACGGTGCCGATTGTGGGCGGGAGTGAACGGCGCCAATTGGACAGCCCTCGATATGCAAGCCGCAGGCGATCGCTATGTCGCCACGCTGCCCGCTCGCGCGGCCGGAACGGTCGTTCAATTCTACGTCGAGGCCGAAGACAACCAGGGCGCAATCTCGGCTTATCCAGAGGGTGGGCCAGCGAGCCGCGCGCTCTACAAAGTGAATGACAGCCAGGCGCTCTCGACGCGCATTCACAATTTCCGCCTGATCATGCTGCCGGCCGAGGCCAATGAGCTGCACGCGGCCACAAACGTGATGAGCAACGGAACATCGCTGGCGACGGTGATCTACGACGAGAGCGAGATTTTCTACAACTGCGGCCTCCATCTCCAGGCCAGCGAGCGCGGCCGGATGGACGCGACGCGGGTCGGCTTCACGGTCAACTTCCCGGCGGACCATCTCTACCGCGGCTCACAGAACACCATCACGTTCGATCGATCTGGAGGCTGGTCGGGCCGGGGCGGGCGCCAGGACGAAATCGTCATTCGTCACATTATCAATCAGGCCGGGAATTCGCCGGACATGTACAACGATCTGGTGCGCGTTTTGACCCCTCTGCCCACGCATACCGGCACCGCCATGCTCCTGATGTCCAAATATTCCAACGAGTTTATCGACGGCTCCGTTTTCCCGAAGAACGGGTCCTTGTTCAAACTCGAGCTGATCTACTACCCGACGACGAGCGTCAATAACGACCCTCAACTCCCAAAAATCCCTCAACCCGACGACGTGATCGGCAGTGACATTGGCAATCTCGGGAGCAGCCATGAGGCTTATCGCTGGTTTCTTCTCGCCGAAAATCGCGCGGGGGCGGATGACTACGACGGCCTGATTCGCGTGGCTCAAGCATTCAGCCTGTCCGGGGCCGCCCTGCAGAACCAACTCTCCCAGCTGATAGACCTCGAACAATGGATTCGAGTTTTCGCTTTCAAATCGCTGAGCGGCGACGCAGACACCTACGGCTTTGGCTATCCGCACAACCAGCTGATCTATGTTCCCCCGGCCGGGAAAGCCGCGACTTTCCCCTGGGACATGGATTATTCGTGGGCGCGCGGCGCGACGGAAACCATCAACGTCAGCGCACGAATCGGGCAGATCATTCACGGATTTCCGGCGAACCAGCGGCTTTTCCTCGGCAACATCCAGGACATTGTCACCCGCTCCTACAACACGAACTACATGGCCCGCTGGACGGCGCACTACGGATCGCTCGACGGCCAGAATTACAGTGGCATCCTGAGCTACATCGGCCAGCGCGCGGCGTCCGCGCGGTCGCAACTGCCCGCCCTCTCTCCGTTTGCGGTCACGAGCTTCACCGGGGACAAGCTGACGACCAATGCCGCCTCCGTTCTCTTGCGAGGAACCGCTCCTTACACGTGGGAGCGGTTGCAGTTAAACGCAAATCCCCCGGGCGCAGGCTTCACCTGGACCGCTCCCCAATCGTGGGAGCTCACCGTGCCGCTGGCCTATGGCAGCAATCTCGTCACCATCGTCGGCTACGATTTTCATCAGGTGCCCATTGCGACAAATCAGGTGACGATTGTCTCGACGTTCGGCCTGCCAGATCGGGATCAGGACGGAATGCCCGACGATTGGGAAATCCAGATGGGCCTGAACCCCGATGTGCCGGACGGGAACATCGATTCGGATGGAGACGGACTGACCAATCTCGCTGAATATCTCGCGGGCACCGCGCCGCTTGATCCTGCCTCGACTCTGCGCCTCACGCTCACCGCGGTAAACGCCCAGGAATTTGACCTCGCGTTTGTCGCCCGCCCCGGCCGAGCGTACCGCATCCAGTATCGCATTGGCCTAGTTTCGGCCTGGACGGACCTGGCCACGATTCCATCGACGGGCGACACCCGGGTCGTGACGCAGCGACAGTCGCTGACGAAACTTGCGCCCGCGTTGTTTTATCGCGTGGTTTTACAGCCTTAGCGGGCGCTTTGCACCGCGACCGGCGCCACGTGGCCGAATGCCTTGTAGACCGCCACCAGGCGGGTCACAGTCAAGGTCTGAGCCGAAACCAACTGCTCCTGCAGGTTCAACAAGGTGCGTTCCGCGTCCAGCACGCTCAGATAATCCGCGATGCCGTCCTGGTAACGCTGCCGGGCCAATTGGACCGCCTCCACTGCGGAGCGTTCCGCTTCCCGCAGAAACGTGAAGCGCTGCCGTTCCCGATCGAGGGCCACCAGGGCATTCTCCGTTTCTTCCAGCGCCAGCAGGACGGTTTGCTCGTAGATGGCCAGCGCCTGTTCGGCCCGGGCATCGGCCACGCGGATGCGCTGACGCACGCGCCCGAGGTCGAACGCGGCCCACGAAATGCGCGGGCCGAAGTTGTAGGTGCTCGCGCCCGATGAGGTCAAAGCAGGCAGATCGGCCGCTTCCAGAGCGATCGTCCCGTGCAGCGTAACGCGGGGAAAAAGGTCGGCCGTTTCGACGCCGATCCGGGCAGTCGCCGCCGCCAGCGAGCGCTCGGCCGCCCGAACATCCGGACGATCCCGCAGCAGTTCCGTGGGGCTCTCGATCGCCAGTTGTGTTGGGACTTGAGGAAGAGGCTGGGCCGCCAGCAACTCGGGCGTGAGCGCCGCAGGCTGCAGGCCGCACAGAACGGCGATCCGGTACATGGCCCGTTGCAGGGCCGCTTCGAGAGACGGAATGGAGGCGAGGGTTTCGTTCAATAAGGACCGGGCGCGGGCGACATCCAGTTGCGTGCCCTGCCCGCCGTTGAGCAGCGTCACCGCGAGATCGAGCGTCTGGCTTTGATTGGCAGCGTTGCGCCTCGCCACCTCCAGCTGGGCTTGGGTTCCACGCAGTTCAAAATAGTTCCCCGCCACTTCCGCCTGAATCGCCACCAGAAGATCGTCCCGAGTGGCCGCCACCGCTTCAACCGTGGCGCGCGCCGACTCCACATTCCGCCGGACGTTGCCCCAGATATCCAGCTCCCAGGTTGCATCAAAGCCCGCGCGAAAGAGTTCGCTATTCCGCGTTTTCGTGCCGGCGGCGTCACGCGAAAGTTGGGTCTTGTCGTATCCGGCGGCGCTCCGGACGGTCGGAGCGAAATCAAATCGAGCTTCCCTCCACAAGGCCCGCGCCTCCCGCAATCGAGCCTGAGCCCGGCGCAGGTCATAATTGTTGGTGGAAGCTTGAGCAACGTAACGATCGAGCAAAGGATCGTTGAATCCGCGCCACCAATCCAACAGTGCGGGCCCGTTCGTCCCGGCTATCGGCCCATTGAGAAAAGCCGGCGGCGCGGAAAGCGGGGGCTGCTTATAGTCCGGCCCGACGGCACAGCCGGCCAAGAAGAGGGCGAGAGAGAACGCCAGGCGTCCGGCCACTCGCCCCACGTTGCCCGCCGCCGACCCGGCCTCGCGTCCGCCATTGAAACCATTGTTCATGCCGCCCTCAGTGAGGTTGTGGAACGGGTTCATGCAGTGGAAGGCTCTTTTTCCGCCGGGAATGGATGCGCTCCGTCACGGCGCGGATGATGAGATAAAAGACCGGGGTCAGCAACAGCCCGAAAAAGGTGACTCCAAGCATTCCGAAGAAGACCGCGGTCCCGAGCGCCTGCCGCATTTCCGCGCCCGCCCCGGTCGCACGCAACAACGGAACCACGCCGAGAATAAAGGCAAAGCTCGTCATGAGGATAGGCCGCAGCCGCAGCCGGCACGCCTCGATCGCCGCGTCGAACCGGTTTAACCCGGCATCCTCCCGCTGCTTCGCGAACTCGACGATGAGAATGGCGTTCTTCGCCGACAAGCCGACCAGCACCACCAGCCCGATCTGCGTGAAAATGTTGTTATCGCCGTGCATCAACCAGACCCCGCCGATGGCGCTCAACAGGCACATCGGGACGATCAGGATCACCGCCAACGGCAGCCCCCAGCTCTCGTATTGGGCGGCCAGCACGAGGAAGGCGAAGAGCACGCAGAGCGGGAAGATGTAAACGATGGTATTCCCGGCAATGATCTGCTGATAGGTGAGATCCGTCCATTCGACGCTGAAACCTTGCGGCAAATGCTCGCGGGCCAGACGCTCGAGCTTTTGAATCATCTGCCCGGAACTGACGCCCGGGACCGTACCGCCGCTAATATCTGCGGAGTAGAACAGATTGTAGCGCTGAATACGATCGGCGCCGCCGGTTTTCTCCAGGCCCGCCACCGCGCCGAGCGGCACCATCTCGCCACGGCTGTTGCGCGTCTTGAGCTGCCCGACCGTGTCCGGATTGATCCGGAACTGCGGTTCGGCCTGCGCGTAAACCTGCCAGGTCCGGCCGAAAAGGTTGAAGTCGTTCACGTAAACCGACCCGAGATAAGTCTGCAGCGTCTCGCCAATGTCCGCCATGCTCACTCCCATGCCTTTGGCTTTCCGCCGATCGATCTGCACGCGGTATTGCGGGACATTGGGCCGATAGCCGGAAATCAGGGAGGTCAATTCCGGATCACGCTGGGCGGCGTCGAGCAGGGAGCGAGTCGCTCCATCGAGCGAAGCCAGTCCGGCGTTGTTCAGGTCCTGCACCTGCAACTTGAAGCCGCCCGCATTGCCCAGCCCCCGCAACGGCGGCGGAGGCAGCACGATCACCCGGCCTTCCTGCACCACCGACAGGCGCTTGCGAATGTCCGCGAGCATCTTCTCGCCCCGGCGGCTGGGCGGACGCTTCTCGAACGGTTCGAGCACCAGGAACGCCGCGCCGACATTCGGCTGATTGGCCTGAAGGACGGACGAGTAACCGGAAATGGCGAAAGTATGCGAAACGCCGGGTATGCCGCGCGCGATTTCATCGACCTGCCGCACGGTGGCATCCGTGCGCTCGAAGGAAGAAGCGTCCGGCAGCTGGATCACAACGATGTAATAGCCCATGTCCTGCGCCGGAATGAACCCGGCGGGAACTTTGATGAAAGCGAAGAGGCCCAAGGCCACCAACCCGGCGTAAACGATCAGGGCAATGGCGGACACACGCAGAATTCGCGCCACGGTGGCGGCGTAAGAATCTCCCGCCGCCTTGAAAACGCGATTGAACGCGCGAAAAAACCAGCCCAGCAAGGCGTCGAGCACGCGGGTGAACCGATCCTTGGCCGCGCCGTGGTTCGGCAGCAGCAGCGCGCAGAGCGCGGGACTCAAAGTGAGGGAGTTGAACGCGGAGATCACGGTGGAGACCGCGATGGTGAGGGCAAACTGCTTGTAAAATTGCCCGGTGATTCCGCTGATAAATGCGGTCGGAACGAACACCGCGCACAGAACCAGCGCCACCGCGATGATCGGCCCGGTCACCTCGCTCATGGCTTTGATCGTGGCGTCGTGCGGGCTGAAGCCCTGCGCGATAAAGCGCTCCACGTTCTCGACGACCACGATGGCGTCGTCCACCACGATGCCG
Source organism: uncultured Verrucomicrobiota bacterium (assembly GCA_964566945.1). Taxonomy (GTDB): domain Bacteria; phylum Verrucomicrobiota; class Verrucomicrobiia; order Limisphaerales; family SXQI01; genus DASVNK01. The sequence goes on from CAZMKE010000005.1 coordinate 163,510, forward strand.
ATGGCCAGCACCAGGCCGAACAATGAGAGATTGTTCAGAGAAAAGCCAAACACCTTCATGACGGCCAGCGTCCCGATCAGAGACACTGGCACGGCGAGCAACGGAATGATCGAAGCCCGCCAGGTCTGGAGGAAGATCACAACAACCAGGACGACGAGGAGCAACGCTTCCAACAGCGTGTGCATCACAGCGTTCATCGATTCCCGAATGAACTTGGTCGGGTCGTAGTTAATCGCGCAGTCCACGCCCGGCGGGAAGCTCTTGCGCATCTCCTTGAGCAAGCGGTAAACCGCGTCGGCGGTTTCGATCGCATTGCTGCCCGGCAACTGAAACACCCGGAGGGAAACTGCGTTATAGCCGTCCATGTAGGTCTTGGTGGAGTAATCGCGAGCGCCCAACTCCACCCGGGCGACGTCCCGAACGCGGGTCACCTCGCCCTGGTCGCCCCACTTCACCACCACATCGCCGAACTCCTGCTCGGTGAGCAGGCGGCCTTGGGCGACCACCGTATATTGAAACGCATTGCCGGAAGGAACGGGCGGCTGGCCGAGAGCGCCTCCGGCGATCTGGAGATTTTGTTCCCGCAATGCACGGGTGACATCTCCCGCGGTCAAATCACGAGCAGACAGCTTCTCCGGATCGAGCCAGATTCGCATGGTGAAATCCTGCCCGCCGAGGGAGTTGGCGTCGGCTACGCCTTTGATGCGAGCCAGGCGGTCCCGGACTTGAAGGGTGACGTAGTTGGCGAGGTAGGTGACATCCCGCGAACCGTCCGGACTGTAAAACTGAACGGCGAGAGTCAAGTCGGGCGATTGTTTCCGGGCGATCACGCCCTGGCGGCGCACATCCTCCGGCAGGCGGGGGAGCGCGGAATTCACGCGATTCTGCACCAGCACCTGCGATTTATCGAGATCCGTGCCGAGCTCGAAAGTGATGGTGATCTGGACGCGGCCGTCGCTCGTGCTGGACGAGGACATGTAGAGCATGTTTTCGACGCCGTTAATCTCCTGTTCGAGCGGGGTAGCCACGGTTTCGGCCAGAGTCACCGCGTCTGCGCCCGGGAATTGGGCGGTTACAATGACGGTCGGCGGCGCCACTTCGGGATATTGGGCCACCGGAAGGCCAAGATAGGCGAGCCCGCCCACGAGCGTGATAAGAATGCTCAGGACCGCCGCAAAGATTGGGCGATCGACGAAGAATCGCGAAATATTCATGGCTTCGAGCTTTCGGTCGCGACCGAGGCAAGAATGTTGGTGGACATGGGAACGGCCTGCGGCTGGACCAGCACGCCGGGCCGCGCGCTCATCAGCCCGCTGACAATCACCCGGTCGTTCGCAGAGAGGCCCTCGCGCACGACCCGCAAGCCATCGACGATGGGGCCCGTCTTGACCGGCCGATAAACCGTCTTGTTGTTCGCGTCCACGGTCAGGACAAAGAGCCGGCCCTGATCGCTGCTGACAGCGCTGTCACGCACCAGCAGGGCATCGTACTGGCCGGACCCGGGAATCCGCACGCGCGCGAAGAAGCCCGGAGCCATCAGCTTGTCCGGGTTCGGGAGAACCGCGCGGGCGCGAATGGTGCCAGTCGCCGGGTTGATCTGGTTGTCCACAAAATCGACCGTGCCCTCGTGCGGAAAGCCCATCTCATTGCCCAGCCCGATTTCCGCGGGAATCGGCTTGAAAAGGGCCGAGCTGCGCTTTCCTTCGCGGTGCAGCTGCCGATAGCGCAGCACCGAAGCCTCGTCCGCATCGAAGTAGCAGTAGAGCGGATCGAGCGAAACAATCGTCGTCAGCAGCGTTGTATTCGGCGTGCTGCCCCCGGCCACCAGATTGCCCGCGGTCACTCGCGCGTTGCTGATCCGGCCGGAGATCGGAGCGCGCACTTCGGTGAATTCCAAATCCAGCTGGGCGGCTTGAAGCGCCGCTTCGGCGGAGAGAACCGACTCGTCCGCTTGCACGGCGGACTGGCGCCGCTGTTCATAGGTGTCGGTCGAGATGGCCTTCGTGGAGGCAAGCCCTTCGGCGCGCCGGGCCTCTCCGCGCGCGAGCTCGGCCCGGGCGCGGGCGGCCCCGAGTTCGGCTTTCAGCCGGTCGACAATCGCTTGGTAAGGCCGCTGATCAATGGTCACAAGCAGGTCGCCCTGCTGCACCTCGCTGCCTTCCTTGAAGTGAATTTTCTCAATGTAGCCGCTCACCCGCGCCCGGACTTCCACCGTTTCCGGCGAAGCGAGGCGGCCGGTGAACTCGTCCCATTCGTTGACCGTCTTCGGCAGGGGCTGCGCCACGGAAACTGACACGGGGACGGCAGGCGCAGATTTGGGACTCGATTTCGAGCAGCCGGCCAGCAAAGCCAGTCCGACGAGAAAAATTGCAACCGATAGATGTCGACTCATCTCCCTTGCTCTCCTTGGCGAGTTGATGGTTTTTCGATTCCCTCCGGCCGGAGGAGATCGACTTCCGAACCAATAATCGAGATGCGCGCAAATGCAAGAGCGGTTCGAGAGGTGTGCGAGACGGGCGAGGACAAGTGATTGCGCCAGAAGGGCCAAAGTGAGAGGCTGCGCCATCCCACAAATGAGCGGACTGCCTGCGCAATTGAACTCGGAGAGCGAACTGGACGAACTGCTGACGCGGCCCTCTGCGCGCCTGCGCGAGTACATTACCCGTCTGCAATCGCCCCTGATCCTGCTCGGCGCCGGCGGAAAAATGGGACCGACCCTGGCGGTGCTTGCCAAGCGGGCCGCCGCGGAGCGGGACCATCCGCTCGAAGTGCTGGCGGTGAGCCGCTTCAGTGACCCGGGAAGCCGGGCCTGGCTGGAAAATCATGGGATTCGCACGATGCCATGCGATCTGCTGGACCGGAGCGCGGTGGCGCAACTTCCCTGGAGCGAAAACGTGATCAGCCTGGCAGGCTTGAAGTTCGGCACGAGCCGCGACCCGGCGGCGACCTGGGCGACGAACACGCTGGTCCCGGCCAATATTGCGGAACACTTCGCGGGCAGCCGGATCGTCGCGCTCTCCACCGGCAACGTTTATCCCCTGAGCCTGGCTGCGGAAGGCGGCTCGCGCGAGGACGCTCCGCTCATTCCGCTGGGCGAATACCCAAACGCCGCCGTGGCTCGGGAGCGCATTTTTGAATTCTGCGCCCGGAAATCGGGCGCGGCCCTGGCGCTCATCCGCCTTTTTTACGCGGTGGAAATGCGCTACGGCGTGCTGGTGGATCTGGCAACGAAGGTCGCCCAAGGCCAGGAGATTGACTTGCGCAACGGGTTCTTCAATTGCATCTGGCAGGGCGATGCGAACGAAATGATTCTGCGTGCGACCACTTTGTGCAGCGCGCCGCCGTCCGCCTGGAATCTTTGTTCGCCGGAAGTTTACAGCGTCCGCGAAACCGCGCTGGAACTCGGCCGCCTCCTGGGAATTGAACCGGTTTTTGTCCAGGAACCGTCCGCCACGGCGCTGCTCGGCAACGCCGAAAAAATCACGGCGGCTCTGGGCCGGCCCGCCCTGCCGATCGAACCGTTGCTGCGCTGGACTGCCGAGTGGGTGCGGCGTGGCGGGCGCAACCTCGGGCGGCCGACTCATTTCGAGGTGCGGACCGGCGTCTACTGATGAATACCCTGCGCCCTGAGATCCATCACGCGGTCCAGAATGGTTTGGCCATCCCGGCTTGCCCGCTCGCCCTGACCGCCGCGCGCCAGTTGGATGAACGGCGGCAGCGCGCTTTGGTCCGCTATTACGTCGCCAGCGGCGCAGGCGGACTGGCTGCGGGGGTGCACACCACTCAATTCGCCATTCGCGAGCAAGGGTTGTTTCATCCCGTTCTCGAAATCGTCCGGGAGGAGCTGGCCTCAACAGCGCTCGTCAAGATCGGCGGCATTTGCGGCCGCACCGTCCAAGCCGCGAAAGAAGCGGCTCTGCTGCGGGAACTCGGCTACGACTGCGGCCTGCTCAGCCTTGGAGCCCTGAAAGACGCCACTGAAAATGAACTGCTGGCGCACGCCCGCGAGATCGCGCGGATCATCCCGATCGTTGGCTTTTATCTCCAGCCCGCCGTTGGCGGCCGCGTCCTGCCTTATTCGTTTTGGCGGCAGTTCGCCGAATTGGAGAATCTTGTGGCGGTCAAAATCGCGCCGTTCAACCGCTATCAAACGCTCGACGTGGTGCGCGCTCTGGCCGAAGCCCGGCGCGACGACGTGGCTCTCTATACCGGCAACGATGACAATATCGTGGCTGACCTTCTCACGCCCTTCACGTTCCGCATCGGCGGCGCGACAGTGCAGAGGCGCATTGTCGGGGGGCTGCTCGGGCATTGGGCTGTCTGGACCAAAACCGCCGTTGAGATTTTTCAACGCTGCCGGCAGGTCGCGACGGCCCAAGGCCCGATTCCAGCGGACTTGCTGGCACTCGGCGCTCAGGTGACCGATGCCAACGCCGCCTTCTTTGATGCCGCCAACCAATTCAGGGGCTGCATTGCCGGACTGCACGAAGTCCTCCGCCGCCACGGGCTGCTCGCTGGAACCTGGTGCCTTGATCCCGCCGAGGGCCTGAGCCCGAGCCAGAGCGAAGAAATCACCCGGGTGAGCATCGCGTATCCCCACCTGCGCGACGACGTATTTATCGCGGAGCACCTGGATTCATGGCTGCGGGCATGATCAGGCGATTCGCAATTTTTCGGCTGACCGACCGGCGCTTGTCTCTGTAATTTGGCGCGGTGAAGCTCGCTGGATTATCCGCCCTGGGGCAACGAACCGCTCCTCCCGCCATTTCCTGGCTCATGCAACTGGCGCTGGAGCGGCCCAAACTGATTTCCCTCGCCGCAGGCTTCACGGACAACGCCTCCCTCCCGGTGGCCGAGACCACCCGCCTGCTCCGGGAGATCCTGTCCGAGGAAAGGGTGGCTCGCGCCAGCCTCCAGTATGGCTCCACCAGCGGCGATCCAGTTCTGCGCCGCCTGACGATCGACCGTCTGAGGCAACTGGACAATCCCCCCTCCCGCCAGGCCGCCCAGTACGCGCCGGAGAATGTCCTGATCACTCACGGCTCGCAGCAGTTCCTCTACCTCGTGACGGAATGTCTGTGCGATCCCGGGGACATCGTGCTGGTCGAGGATCCCACCTATTTCGTTTACTTGGGCATTCTGCAAAGCCACGGCCTGGCGGCCCGCGGCATCTGTTTGCAGCCCGACGGCCTCGACCTGGCCGAGCTGAGGCGCGTGCTGGAAGACCTCCGCAAACGCTCGCTCCTGCCGCGGGTGAAGATGCTCTATTGCGTGAGCTATTTTCAAAATCCGTCCGGGGTCACCGCCTCCCTGGCAAAGAAGAAAGCCGCGCTTGAGCTGCTGGCGGAGTTCGAAAAGGAGGCGGGCCATCCGATCTACCTGCTGGAGGATGCGGCCTATCGCGAATTGCGGTTTCGCGGGCCGGAGGAAGCCTCCGCCCTCACCCTCTCCAGTGATCGCGTGATCTACGCGGGGACTTACAGCAAGCCGTTCGCCACCGGCATTCGAGTCGGCTATGGCGTGGCGCCGGAACCGCTGCTCGCGGTGCTCACGCGAGTGAAGGGCAATCACGATTTCGGCACATCCCACCTGCTGCAACAGATCTTGCGGGCCGCGCTCGAAAGCGGCGCTTACGCCCAACACGTGGAAGTGCTGCAAAGGCGTTACGCGGCCAAGGCCCGGGTCCTCACGAACGCGCTCCAGTCCCATTTTCCCGGCGGCGTGGAGTGGATCGACCCGGCTGGGGGCCTCTACGTCTGGGCGAAAGCGAAAATCTCGACTGGCCGGAAGTCCTCCTGCTTCGCTCGCGCGCTGGAGCACAATGTCCTCTATGTGCCCGGCGAGTTGTGTTACGCCGAAGATCCCACGCGGCGCGTTCCCCGAAATGAAATGCGGCTGAGTTTCGGCAGCGCTTCGGAGCGTTCCCTGCGCGAGGGCATTCGACGGCTCGGCGCGGTGCTGGCCGAAGCGTCATGAGCGATCCGGACGGCAGCAAACTTCTCTTCGAACGCTGGCGATCCGCCGCCGCTCGGTTTCCGGGCGAACTGGCGCTCGTCGAGTTCGCGTCCGGGAGGCGCTGGACTTTTCGCGAACTCTTTCGGGAATCGGAAGAGGGCGCGGCCGGCAGCTCCGGCGCCATCGCCTTCCCGCGCGGCCACAACGCTGAGTTCGTTCTGCAAATCCTGCGCGCCTGGCGGGAAGGCCAGGCTGCCTGCCCGCTCGAAGCGAGCCAGCCCTCGCCTGAGATTGACCCCGCTCCCGCAAGCTGGGCTCATTTGAAGCTCACCTCCGCCAGCACCGGAAAGGCCAAGTGCATCGGCTTCACCGCTGATCAATTGGCGGCAGACCCGGCGCAGATCGTCTCCACGATGGGCCTCCGCCCAGACTGGCCGAACCTCGCCTGCATTTCGCTCGCCCACTCCTACGGCTTTTCGAATTTCATCCTGCCGTTGGCGCTGCACGCCATCCCGCTCTTGATTGCCCCGGCCCCGCTGCCCGAGGTCGTGGCCCGCGCCGCGCGGATGTTTCCCCATATCACTTTGGCCGCGGTCCCGGCCCTGTGGCGAACATGGCATGAGAGCAAGGCGATCCCCCCCAACGTCAAGCTCGCCATCTCCGCGGGAGCGCCTCTCGCGCTCGATCTCGAGCAGGAGATCTTCGCGCGCGGTGGCTTGAAGGTTCACAATTTTTACGGCTCTTCCGAATGCGGCGGGATCGCCTACGACCGTTCGGAACTGCCCCGGACCGACCCCAGCCTGGCTGGCGCGGCTCTGGACAACGTCTCGTTGAGCGTTGGCCCGGCGGGAACGCTCGTGGTGGAGAGCGCAGCGGTGGGAGCGGCCTACTGGCCGGACGCTCAGCCGAGCCTTCGGGCCCCCCGTTTCGAAACTTCCGACCTCGCGGAAATTCGCGACGGACAGATCTATCTCCGCGGCCGCGCTTCGGACCTGATCAACGTCGCGGGACGGAAAGCTTCGCCGGAAGCGATCGAAACGGTCTTGCGACGGCATCCCGGCGTGGAGGAGTGCCTTGTTTTTGGCGCGCAGGATCCGCCCGGCGACCGGATGGACACCATCGTGGCGTGCATCCAGGCCCGGGAGCAAATCGCGATCACCGAGTTGACGCGGTTCCTGTCGGACAAACTGCCGGGCTGGCAAATCCCCCGGCGCTGGTGGTTCACGCCGGACCTGCGAACGAACGAACGAGGAAAATTCTCACGGGCAGAATGGCGCAAGCGGTTCCTCGCGGCGCACGGAGGCGAGGCATTCCCCGGCAAATTGTGAGACGCCCCCGCCAAAATTGCGCGGGCAAAACTGCTTGATCTTTGCCCGGCTGAACTCCATATAAGCAGGAACGAAAATTTCGAAATATGGCTGATATTGCAAACCGTTACGCCGATAACGTCCTGGGCGCCTTCTACGTTGATAATCAATGCATTGACTGCGACCTGTGCCGCGAAACGGCCCCCGCCAATTTCACTCGCAACGATGATGGCGGTTATTCCTACGTGAAAAAACAGCCAGAAACCCCTGAAGAAGAGGCGCTTTGCAAAGAAGCCAAGGAAGGCTGCCCCGTCGAAGCCATTGGCGACAACGGATCCTAGGCCCCGTCAGGCTCCTTTTTTATTCCACTTAATCGCGAGGTGCTCAGCACCTCGTATTCCGCACCGCCAGCGCCGAGGTGGCTCCGCATCAAGAGCACCTCGGAAACCGGCCACGGCTGCCGCACCTCCACCGGAACGCTCAGGCTTCTCTCGACGATCTCTTGGGTTCGGCCCGAGAGCTCTTTTATCCGGGCCAAAGTCAGGTGCGGAGTAAATGCCCGATCTTCCAGGGGCTCGCCAATCTCTGCCGTTTCCTCTGCCACCCGGCGTTGCAGTGCCACGACCGCTTGAACCTCCCCCTCCAGCCCAGCCCAGAGGACGCGCGGCCGGCGTGGTGAAGGAAAACAGCCCAACCTCCCGGCTTTCAGCACAAACGGAGCGCACAGGCTCGTCGCCCGGGTGATGCGGGCAGCGACTGCGCTCGCTTCCTCCGCTCGAATAGCCCCGAGGAAACGAAGCGTGACATGGATATGCTCCGGACGAACCCAGCGGATGCCGGGATCGGGGAGTTCACTCCGCAGGGTCGCTTGCCACGAAGCGAACGCTTCCGTCCAGGCCGCAGGCGGCCGCAGCGCGATGAAGGCCCGAACCGTGTCTCCCATGCCGTTCAAATTAGCCGCGTGCGCCCGTTCGTCAGCGCGCATTTGCCGGGCGCACTCCAACGGTGGAGAGATCGATCGGCTTGAAGCCGAGTTTCAAGGCGGGCGACTCCGGCTTCAGGCGGAAATCCATCTTGTCCGGCGCGACAAACAACGGATCGGCGGCCAGCGAATGGGCGTCATGCCCCCTGGCCTGCCACTGCGCGAGAGAGGCATTGCCAAACTTCAAACCGGCCGGATTGGCCGCCAAACGGGCGTCGTAATAAAGGTTGTAATCCAGCACAAAGTGATCGTTCGACCAGTTGCTGCCCAGCAGGCTCCCGGAATCGAAGTAGACAATGTTGTTCGTGAAAATGAACGACGTATGAGCCTCTTCGCGCGTGCGCATCAATTGGTGCTCGCGATCGAAAGCGAAAATGTTGTTTCGCACCACATTCTCCCGCCCGTAATGCTGGTGGAACCCGGCGCTCTTGCAGCGGTAGACCACATTGTTCTCCAGCAGAATGCCGGTGCTGCCTTCGTCCGGATACAACCCCCAGCCGCCGTAGGTGAAGGCGCTGACGTCATGGATCAGGTTATTGCGCAGGACCGTGCCATGCTGAATGCCGAGGGTGTAGATCGCCCCCATGTCGCTCAGCACGTTCTGGCCGATGTCGTGGAGATGATTGAACTCGATGAGGTTCTCCCGGCAGGGGGTCTCCTGGTAGCCCCAATTCCAGCCGACGGAAATGGCGGTGTAGTACAGATCGTAAATGTGATTGTGGGCCACGCGATTGGTCCCGCTCTGCAGGATGAAAATCCCGACCGCCGGGGCGTAGACGCGGCCGAGATGATGGATCTCGTTATCCGTGATCCGGTGCGAGTTGTTTTCCTCCGCGGCGGACCGCGGATGCGCCGTCTCGCCCACGCGAATGCCGCCGCCCCCGAGATCGACAAACTCATTTCCCACCACGGCAAAGCGTTTACAGCCTCTCGCGAGTTCCAGTCCGTAGCCGGCGAGATGCGCAAACCGGCAATTCTCCACCGTCACATCCTCGGCAAATTCCGCGCGCACATCGCCGCCCGTCGCGACGGCGGCCTGCGTATCCGCATAGCCATTGGGAGGCAGCGTCCAATCCGTATGGGCGAACTCGATCCCTTCAAACCGGACATGGCGGACCGGCTGGCCGGGCTGGCCTTTGAGGATCACCAGGTCTTTCAGCGCCGGGGCGACGACCTGAGCGGTCCGCATATCCTCCCCCTCCTCCGGCCAGTAGGAGAGCCGGCCAGCGCGGACGTCCAGATGCCATTCGCCGGGCGAGTCGAGAAATTCCGGCGCATTCTCGAGCCAGTACTGGGCGTTGGCCTCTTGATTCGAAGGGCGGGGCTCGCCGGAGAGCGTGGCCACGTGGTTCGTCTCATCCACCGCGCGGATCTGCATCCGAATATCCGCCCAGGCGAGGAGGGCGATGACCTCGACATCGCCGCGCTCGGCCCATTCTCTTTTGATGTCGCCCGGCTTGAAATGAAGCTTCACCGGTTTGTCCTGAGGGCTGGCTCCCTGAATGCGCAAGTAACCGTGGTTCGGCGTGCGCGCCCGGGTCTTGCGCTGGCCATTAATGAAGAGCTGGCGGAATTGCCATTTCCCGGCGCGGACCTCCGGAAGATCGGCCGTCCAGAGCTTCGAATTCTGCGGGTCCTGTTGCCAGCCGGTAATCGGCCGTCCGCCGCTCAGCGCCGGCTTGGCCTTCGGCGCGGCGGTGATCACCAGAGGATGGTCCGCGGTTCCGGAATCCTGCTCGGTGAGGGTGATCGGCTCGGCCAACGCATGCCGCCCAGGCCCGAGCACGATTTTGGCTCCGCCGCCCGATTGGCGCGCCGCGGCCAGCGCCCGGCCGACCGTCAAAAACGGGCCGCTGACCCCCGGCTTGACCAGGGCGCTCCCGTTCCAAGCGTCATTCCCGTTGGTCGAGACATAAATCACCCTTTCTTGCGCGCAGACGGACAAGCAAAGAAGGGCCGTTAACCCGGCGAGTTTCCACATATTAAATCGACGCCGCGCCCCGGGTGGTCATTCAGCAATTTCGATTGGGCATCGTGGTTGCGAACGCGCAGATTACCCCCGCCACCATGCGCTGGCTCAAAGAACAAATCGATCGCTGGGCGATTGCCACCGCGGCGCGAATGTTGCCGCGATTGACGCCCGATCCCGGCCAGGCGGACGAGGCGGCCGCGATCCTGCGACAACCCGCGCTCTTCGCGCCGCCGGAGCGAAGCCCGCAGGTGGCGTTGAACGCGGCCGGCGAGTTTCAATTCCCCTCCAGCATCCAAACGCCGTTCGCAAATAACAACACAGTGCACGGACGCCTGTTCCAGTCCGCTCGCGGCGCGACCGCTCCGATGGTCGTCCTGATTCACGGCTGGAATGCGGAAATGCACTATCTCCGGGTGCTGCCGCGCGTCGCCCGGGCGTTAAACGCCCGGGGTATCAACGCGATCCTGCTTGAACTTCCTTACCATCTTCACCGCCGTCCGCCGCGCGGCGAAACGATGACCAATTTCATTTCCGAGAATATCCCGCGCATGCTCGAAGCCACGACCCAAGCCGTGGCGGACATCAATGCCGTTCTGCACTGGGCCTGGAACGAGGGCGCGTCGCAAACGGCGACTTGGGGGTTCTCCCTCGGCGGCTGGCTGGCTGGACTGCACGCCAGCGCCAGCACCGCGCAGGACGCCACGATCCTGGCGACGCCCGTCGCCAACCTGGAGCGGGCGGTCCGGGAGTTGGAGTTTTGTCACCCCATCCGCGCCGCTCTGGCCGTCGTCCCGGTCAACCTCCACCGATTGAACCTCGCCACCCGCACGCCTCGGATTTCGCCCAACCGCATCCTATTGGTCGAAGCGAACTACGATCTCTTCGTGCCAAGCGACACCTGCGCTGAACTGGCCGCCGCGTGGCATCTGCCCGCGAGCCTCAAACTCCCGCAATCCCACATCAGCATTCTCTTCTCACGCCGGTCGATGCGGCGAATCATCGATTGGCTCGAAAGCGGCCTGGGTTGATCGCGGGAAAGATGGTGAGAGTAAAAGCTACATGATCGCAGTCCATAGGGCGGTTTATTTTAAAAAACTCGAAACCAAGCGCTCGCGCCAAAAGTTGGCCCCGCGGGGAGAAATACCCTCCTAAGAATCGTGCGGTAAAAACGGCGACTGATGACCCGAAATCAACCCGCCCCTCTCCGCCAGAGACTCGGTTGCCTTCGAGAGGTGTTACCGCCAGGCGGCAGGCAGGACTCGGCCGGGAATGACGCCTGAAGGGGCGGGGTGGAGAGGACAAGTGACGCTCCTCCCGTCACTCGCACACCCTGACTGCAGATAAACGGAAGGGGCGGCGTTGCTCTAAAGAGTTGTGCCCAGCGACCGAAAACCTGTTCCGGATCACGTGAATACGGATTGAATCACGCATGACATTTGTATTACATTCGACACACATGAAACGAGAGCTGTTGCAGATTCGGCTGGAACCGGAGCTTGTGCTTCTGGTCAAGGACGCTGTTCAACGAACAGGGCTCAGCCAGAGCGAGGTCCTCAGGCAGGGGCTGCGAAAGGGGATTCCCGCAGTGGTCAGCGCGTTGAGCGCGCCGCCCGGCGGCACACTGATCCACGAGCTTCTGACAATGAAAGGCCTGGAAATTCCTGAACGCCGCCATCGAATGAAGCGCCGAGGATGAAATACATTCTCGATACGAACGTGGTCAGTGAAATGAGCACACCGAGCCCGCACGAAGGCTGCGTGGCCTGGTTGCTGGCTCACTCGCAGGACTGCTGCATCACGACTATCACCCTGGCCGAGATGCGCTACGGCCTGGAACGGCTGCCCGAGGGCAGGAAGAAGCGGGATTTGATGCGCCGTTATGACTTCCTCCGCCAAAAGTTTGGGGATTGGGTGCTCGATTTCGACGAAAACGCGGCCACGGAGTTCGGGCGATACGCAGCCGAATACGAGACCGATCGTGGGCTGGCCGCCCTCGCGGAGGCCGATCTGCGCGACCTGCAGATTGCGGCCATAGCGCGCAGTCGCGGTTGGACCGTCGCCACGCGCAATGTGCGCGACTTCCCCCTGGTCGATATCGTAAACCCGTTTGCCTCCGAGTGAATGAATGCGACACGGCAAACGAATGATAGCGCCCGCCCGATGATCGCAGGCTGCGGCGACTGACAAACGCCCCTATTCGGAGAAAACCCTGATGAATTCTGCGCGCGCGCCCATGGGGATTTTCCTGAACCGCTCAGAATAACCCTGGACGGCCAGCGGACCGCTCCGTCAGAATCCTGAATCAGCCGGACAAATTCAAAGCTCCACAGAGATCAGCAGGGAAGATTTGAGCCCTGCTTCCAAGGCCAGGCTGTCACGATCATCCTACTGCCCCGGAGCGAATCTAACTGCGTTTCTCTCCGGTCAGCAGGATTTCTCTTGGATTTCAGGAACAGCGATTTCAGAAATATCAGGCCGAGGTTCCATCTGAATGACGGCTCGGATTTGGCCGAGCACGCCCAATAATCCGTCCTCGCCGGGAGTCAGATCGATACTACGGGCCAAAGGGCCCTCCTAGAATAATTTGCCCGAATTGCCGTCACGGAAATTCAATCTCGTCGAGGCTGGATGGCGCAGTGGCCCCGTCACTTTGACGAGGGCGCATTCCGCGCTTAACCGCTTATCGCTCGCTTCAAAGCCGCGCGGGCCGTAGGCGCCCTCTTGGACGTCCGCCCAATGCTTGAAGCGCAAGGGCTGGCTCAAATAGATGTCGACACGACTGTCAAATTCCGGGCTGATCGTTTCGAGCGGTGGAGCGGAGAATGGAGGGGACGGCGGCAACGAGAGCTGAGGCTGCTCAGCGGGATCGGTTCCATGTGGGTGATCGCGCATGAGGAATCATTCCACGATCCGACCGCCAAGGCCACTGAAGCTTTGACGCTGCGAGCCTTCAACTCGCCTGCTTCAGGACACTCAAACACAGGAAGCGAGGGCGAGACGGCTTTCAACGCTGGCCGATCACCTGCCAGAGGTCGTTGGTGCGGCGCAGGATGAATATGCTGCGGTCGACGTTCGCGTTGGGCAGAAGGCCCATGCCTTCGCGGGGCGCAAGATGGACGGTAACGGAGGCTAGATCTAGGGATTCCTGTTTTCGATCGAGCACTTCGAGGCTGCCGATGGACGCGGCCATGGCGCGGAGCATTGTCAGCGCGTTAGTCTTCTCTCCCGGCGCCATTTTATCGTATTCGTCCGTGGCCATCGGCATGGCGCGGGAGAGGCCTTCCAGATCTCCTCGATACATCGACCAGAATGCGGTCTCGAGCGCGGCTTCCGGGGTGGATTGGCCTTTGTTAGCAAAGGGAAGCGGCCGGGCGCCAGCGGCGGGCGGATTGGCCCGAAGATCCGCGATTTTCTGCCGGAGTTGCACATTATCGGCCTGCAGTCGGGTGAATTCCTTTTGTTCTTCCCGGGCTTGGGCTATCGCGCCGCGCAGCTTGTAGATGTCCCGATTTTCGGCGCGCAGACGGTCGATCTCCGCGGCTGCAACTGGATCCGGCGAAGGCAGTGAAGCTGATTGAGCGGCGGCGGAGGCGCGGGCCGGGCTGTCCGCAGGGGCCGGAGCGCTTTCCTTTGGGTTTGCGAGTTCCGCGCGCGCCTCCTGGATTTGCCGGCGCTGGCTGACGGCCAGACAGAGGGCGGCGAAAATCAGGACAACAAGGCATCGGACGATGGTTTTCACTGGCTGACCTCCCAGTGACCGTTCCGCTGGATGAGCTGTTGTGACGGGGACAATTGCAGGACACTGCCATCGACGCGCAGCACGTTGTTGTGGAAAGGGCAGCGAGCGTAGACGGCGTCCGGAAAATCTTGGGCAATGCCGGGTGACAGGATCTCATAGCTGCTGCCCTGCGAGGCAAATTGCTCCCAATTGTCGACTGACTGGCCCTGGCCGCGAGCCGGGTCGCTGGGACAGAAGAGGATTCTCGGGGTGCCGAGTTCATTCTTCATGGCCTGGCAGTCGTTGGGCAGATGCTTTGTGTCGTCCTGGAGGGTCTCCCAGACGCGGGCGGCCAGGCCGACGTTCTTGAGGTTGTTCACGCACTTGATGCGCAGGGCTCGCTGGCGGGCCTGGGCCAGGGCGGCCTGGATTTCGGGCGAAGCCGCAGGATCATCGTTCGTCAGGCTGGAGAGCTCGGCGCGGAGCGCTTCGTTCTCGGCGGCGACCTGGGGGAGCTGCGCGACCGTCGGTGCAATCCCGGCCATTTCGGTCCGGAGCGACTGAAGTTCCGCGGATTGCTGCCGCAATTGCTGCAGCTCGGCCTCGACCCGATCCTCTGCCGGGGAGGCGGATTCGGCCGGGCGCAGGGAGAAATCCCGGCCGCCCATTTTCCGCGCGCCTTTCAGCGTGTTCAGGGTGCCTTGCTGGACGGCCAAAACCGTGAGCAGGGCGGCCATAACAACGCCCAAGGCAAACGCGGGCGCCCAGTTTCGCTCTCCTCCGAACAGGGCGGACCAGCGCCAGGCCGCCGCGGGCCGGCTGCGCCGTGGCCGGGCGGCTTGCTGGATGAGCCGCCGCTCAAGGTCGGGAGGCGCGAGGGGAGCGGGCGCCTTTCGCAACAGTTCCTCCCATTCATCATCGCTTTGCATAGGCTTTGTTTTCATGGCTTGGGGTTGGGTCCGGCGGGTTGGAAGTCGGGTTCAAGGGCGCGGGCGCGGAGGAAATCCAGCGCGTGCCGCAGCCGATATTTCACAGTGCTGGAGGCGATATCGAGCGCTTCGCTCAATTCGCGAATGGAAAGATGCTGGAAGTAATGAAGATGGACCAATTCGCGAGTCTCTTCATCGAGCGCATCCACGAGGCGATAAAGCCGGGTGGCGAGATCGCGTTCGGCGGCGGTTTCAAAGGGAGTGGGATCCTCGGACGGGAGGGTTTCCCACCAGGCCGAGGGCTGGATCTGCGCCGGGTTGCGCCGGCGGCGCCAATCGACATAAACGTGATGAGCGATGGCATGCAGCCAGGTGGAGAAGCTGGACCGACCGTCGTACTTCGCGAGGGAGGTCCAGACTTTGAAGAACGTCTTTTCCGTCAGGTCTTCCGCGTCTTCCGGCGGGCAAAGGCGGGCGAAATAGGCGTAGATCCGCTGGTGAAAAAGGCTGACGAGACGCGAGGCGGCTTCAAGCTCGCCCTCACGGGCGCGCCGGCAAAGTTCCTGGGTCTCATCCGTCATACTCTGGTCCTTCCAAACAGTTAGTCGCATCCAGGAGACAAGCTGGACAAAAAAATCTTCCGGAAGGTCAAAAAGACGTTCCATGACGCGCCGAGCAGCCTCTTTGAAGGAGCAGGCCTTTGAGCTTGCGGCGCACAGGCAACAAACCATATCCCATCCCACCGTTTGGGTAGTAAGGTGAAGTCCCCAATAGTGCGAAACCGGTTGGGGAGGCAGATTGGACTCGCAATTCTTTCCGCCAAGGAGGTCGATATGAAGAAGCGACTATTTTACTTCTCTCTTTTCTGGTTGGTCCTGCCGCTCGCCGCCCAACTGACAAATCCGCCGCCGGACAAGGCTCCTCTCAAAGTTCTGCTGGTGGCGCCCGCAACGCCCGCGCCCGATCTGAACGGTCCGATCGACGCCCTGCACCCGCCAGCCGCCAGCGGAGACTCCCCCTTCATCGGGAGCACGTTCAGTCGACCACTCGGGACGTTCAGCCGTCCTGGCGGAACGTTTAGCCGGCCCGTGGGGACATTCAGCCAGCCTGCCGGGACGTTCACCCAGCCCGGAGCAACGGTTGGCTTCGCGCCTTCGACTCCCCAGGGATTCCGTGTGACTGGCATCAACCCAGGAACTGTTCGGACTTCCACGCCGTCCATGAATCTGGCACCCAATTCCGCATTAAAAACAACCGCCGCTTCCGCAGTGACCCTCCTCGCGCCGCCATCCGTGCAACCGGGCCCCAGCGTGGTCGTCGACTTCCCGCCTGGTTCGATGGTTCGAACGAATAATGCCTCAGCCAGCCGTTCTCAATGAAACGCCCAACTGCGGCGCCGGATGAACGGTAACGGTGATTGCATCCGGGGATTCCGGTCTGGCCACGCCCGAAGGAATCACGCGCCAGATTCCCCGGGCGCAAGTCTGCTTTCCTCTGCGGGGGCAAGTTCCGAGCCCGCCTCCGCGATGCGCCCGCCTTGATTCACCCCCTAGAGACGGGCAAGCGTAAACGCGGAAACCGGGCATTCGCAAAATCGACAGGGAAAGCAGCCAGCAAGGAGTGGCAGGAGCGAGGATTAACGGATGATTCGCCGCGGACCAACGAGCAAGACAGCGCCCAGCGCGCAAAGCGCCAAAGATGAGGGTTCTGGCGTGATAAGGGCATTAATGGTGAACGCCTGAAGAGATGTCAAATTCGCTGGCGGCAGAATCCCGCCGCCCACGGCGACCGAGAACGGGGCAGACTGCCCAAAGCTTAGCCCGCTGGCTTTCGCAGCTTCGTAGCTGCCCAGGGATGTCCGCCAAACCCCCACTACGAAAGTCGCGACCGTCCCCGGAGGCACCGGAACATCGACCGTTTGCGATTTCCAATACCGGTCCGCGATGGCCGCGGCCCCGGTTCCGGCTGGATAGAACGTTGAAGCAGGCAGCAACGGGGTGAGCGAACCGTCCGTGCCGCGGAGGAAGAGCTGCGCTGAGAAATCAGGCCCCGGACCGATAATCCGCGGATTGAAGACCGGGTTGCCGATCACTGGCGCATCCACCTGATTGCCCACTTTGTTTGCGAAAACCACCTGGCCCTGCGCAAAAGCCGAAATGCCATAAGCCCAGAAAAGGAGAACTTGCCACAGTTTCATCTTAAGGGATTTAGCTTTGCCTCAATTTCTAAATCAAGAGTTATTTGCACTAAGCCAGCTCTAACAGCGCTCTAGCCGATTCCCTTGAAAGCGCAGGCGCTTTTGCAGGGCTTCGCTCCGGCCGCACTGGCTTGATTTCAATCTTTAGCGGCCTTTTCTATGACTATCGCACGCGACTCTCACCCCACACGATCAGACGGCAATCCTGGCGGCGACGACGGCGATCGATCGTGACCTTCGTGCGACCGTCCCCTCCCCTAACGGCCCCTAACGCGTCCACTGGGCAAGTTCGCGGGCGGCGTAGGTGATGATGATCTCGGCGCCCGCGCGGCGGAGGGCGAGGTGGCTTTCGAGGAGCACGGCCTTTTCGTCGATCCAGCCTTTTTCAGCCGCGGCCTTGATCATGGAGAATTCGCCGCTGACGCAGTAGGCGGCGGTCGGGAGGCCAAACTCGGTCTTCACCCGGTAGATAATGTCGAGGTAGGCAAGCGCGGGTTTGACCATGACGATATCCGCCCCCTCGGCGATATCGAGGGCGACCTCGCGCAGAGCTTCGTTCCCGTTGCGGGCATCCATCTGGTAGGAGCGGCGGTCGCCAAATTGGGGGGTGGATTCGGCGGCTTCGCGGAAGGGGCCGTAAAAGGCGGAGGCGAACTTGGCCGCGTAGGCCATGATCGGCACGGCGTCGAACCCGTTCGCATCGAGCGCGCCGCGAATGGCGGCCACGCGGCCGTCCATCATGTCGCTCGGGGCGACGAGGTCGGCGCCAGCCGCAGCGTGGCTGACGGCGGTTTTGGCAAGGAGTTCGAGGCTGGGGTCGTTAAGAATGCGAGCGGCGCCGGACCGCTTCTCGACAATTCCACAGTGGCCGTGGCTCATGTACTCACAGAGGCAGACGTCGGTGATGACGAGGAGCTCCGGAAAGGTCCTTTTCAGGAGGGCAACGGTCTGCTGGACGATGCCGTTTTCCGCGAAAGCTCCGGAAGCGTGCTCGTCCTTGCTGTCGGGAATGCCGAAAAGGATGACCGATTTAACGCCGGCCTGGAGAGCGCTTTCGGCTTCACGCACGATTTCGTCGGGCGACAACTGGAAGACGCCGGGCATGGAGCCGACGGGCTTGCGGATGTTCTGGCCGGGCCGGGCGAAGAGCGGGAGCACCCAGCGGGTGCTGGCCAGGCTGGTCTCGGCGACGAAGTCCCGCAAGACGGCGGAGGTGCGCAGCCGGCGAGGCCGGGTAACGGGAAACTGTCCGGTAAAACGATCCATGAGCGGCAGTTTAGCGGGCGGGGTGGCGAGGCGCAAACCATGCCTCCGACAGGCTCCAGCGACTGCCGGCGGGGCGGACAGGCTGCAGGAGGAGATGGCGCTTTCTTGCCGGGCCGGAGCAAGAAACGTCCACGATTTCATTCATTCAGCCAATAAAAGCTACGCACAAGGCAAGTGAGGTTTAGTCCCAAACGACCTGGTTCAGGCAATTTCGAGGGGACGAAACAGCTATGCGAAAGATATTCATCGTCAACCGGGAAATGTGCGGCGAGGCGAGCCTCTCCGATGATTTCGATCTGGAGGATTTCTGTGAGCGGCTGCAAGGGAAGATTTCTGACGTGGAAATCGTGCCGGCCGAAGCGGCGTCCGGGATGAGCAACGCGAGCGGCCGCTTGATCGGCCCGCAGTTAATCCAGCAAGCGCTGGGGGAGTATTACCCGCGTTGAAAACCGAATTTCCGTTTGACAAATCTTGAACCCACAGCGCCAAATGAGGGGAATCACGGTGCGAACTCTTGAGGAAAGCTCATTTGTGTTCGTTTGGGGCAAGGCGTTCAAGACTCCAGGCGAACCCGTTGCAACTCTAAAGCAAAGCCGCGCCCTCGTCGTCTGTGTTCTCTTTCTAGAAGATCCCGCAATTAACCCATTATGAAACCCATTCAACCAGGTCTTAAGGCTCGCCTCCGGAGGCTGGCGCCGCTCAGTTTGGTGCTCCTCTCGGTGGGGGTGCTTGTTTCGTGCGTCACGGTGAACCGAGTGGTGATCATGCCGCCCGAAATCCCCGGAGCGAAGTTCGTGGGCTCGAAGAGCTGCTCGGACTGTCACGGACAGATCACCAAGAATTTCGTGACGGCCACGCACGCCAAGCTGAAAGCGCAGGGGGTGAATGCCGAGAATATCGGGTGTGAGACCTGTCACGGGCCGGGCAGCGTTCATGCCGAATCGGGTGGGGCCCGCAATACGATCGTCAATCCGCGCAAATCGCCGGAAATCTGCTTTCAATGCCATCTGGATATGCGCGGCAAGTTCAACCTGCCGCACAGCCATCCTGTGCTGCAGGGCAAAGTCAGCTGTGGCGACTGTCACGATCCGCACAAGGGCGACGCGATCAAAGCGGGGCCTTTTGCGCTGACCACGGAGATGGACACCTGCACCAAATGCCATATCGCCCAGCGCGGCCCGTTTGTGTTCGAGCATGAGGCGGTGCGGGAAGGATGCACCACCTGCCATGAACCGCACGGGACGATCAACGACAAGATGTTGACGCAACGAAATCAAAACCTGTGCCTGCGCTGCCACTTCCAGCAACAGTTCGCCCCGGGCAAAATCCAGATTGGCGGGCGCGATCACACCGCTTTCCTGTCACGCGGCACTTGCTGGAGCGCCGGTTGTCACGAAGCCGTCCACGGCTCCCATATTGGATCTTCCCTTCGTTTCTAACTCCGCACCCTGGCACACCTATGAAGAACAACTCCAAGTCTCGAAAAGTTCAGAATCTTTCGACCTGGGCCGCCTGCGCGGCGACCTGTTTGTGCGGAGCGTCCACCCTGCTCGCGGAGGATGCCAAAGATGCAAAAACGCCCGCGGAGAATGCTTCGAAAGAGGCTCCGAAGGCGGATGAGGCTGCGGCCAAGAGCGAGAACGACTATCGCAACTGGTTCGACGTGTCGGTCGGCGGCAGCTTTGTGCGCGGCAACTCCGCCCAGTTCCAGGAACGGCAACAAGTGCCGAAGGGGGCTTATGGCGGCGTGACCGATTTTCATTACGAGCAGGATATCGGGAAGAAAGGGCTTTTTGAAATCGACGGCCGCGGGATTTTCGACAATCACGACTATTCGCTCCGCCTGAACCTGCAGCACCCGGATTACGGTTACCTGCGGGGCGGCTACCGGGAATACCGGACTTATTACAACGGCAGTGGCGGATTCCTCCCGTTGAACGATGCGATGTTCCATCTCCCGAACGAAGCCTTCGCGATCGATCGGGGCGAGTTCTGGGTGGAAGGCGGGCTGACCCTGCCGGAAAAGCCGATTCTCTCGTTCCGGTATAGCCATCTTTTCCGCAGCGGGGAAAAGGATTCCACCAGCTGGGGAGACACCGGCGCGGGCCTGAACGGGCAGGTGCGCAATATCGTTCCGACCTTCCTGGATATCGATGAGCGCCGGGACATCTTCCAATTTGATGTCGAGCACACGATTGCCGACACCCATTTCGGGATTGGCTTTCGCTACGAGAACTCGCGCGAACAGGACAGCCGGAACATCCTCCGGCGACCGGGAGAGGCGCAACAGCGCTACGTGACGCAAAACGAGCAGGTCGACACGGATATGTATAATATCCATGCCTTTCAAGAGACCTGGTTTACGGACACCCTGCTGTTTACCACCGGTTACTCGTTCACCACGCTGGATACGGATATTGGCGGCAGCCGGATCTATGGATCGGATTACGATCCGCTGTATGACCCCGGATTCCTCCATCGCCAGCCGCATGACGAAGGGTTTTTCGATCTCACGGGCGGCAGCCGGATGAATCAGCATGTCGGAAACCTGAACCTGATGTTCACCCCGTGGGACAATCTGACGCTGGTTCCTTCGCTGCGGATTGAGAACCAGAAACAAAGCGGCCTGGCGGATTATCTGGAGACAGACGTCAGCCCGACTCTGAACGCGGTTCAGGCCAACATCATGAATACGCGGGAACAGGGCTTCACCGACGTGACCGAAGGCCTCGAAGCGCGTTACACCGGAGTCACCAATTGGGTGTTTTACGTGCGCGGCGAATGGCTGGAAGGCGATGGCAATCTCCAGGAACGCGAAGCGGAAGCCCAGACCGGCCTGGTCGCGCGCGATACCGATTCAAGCCGTTTCACCCAGAAATACTCAGTGGGCGCCAATTGGTATCCATTGCGCAACCTGAATCTGGCTGGCCAGTACTATCACAAGACCCGGGAGAACAGTTACGACCATCTCGTGGACTCCACCTCGAACCTGCCGACGAGCACCGACCGCTATCCGGCTTACATTCGGGATCAGGACTTCACCACGGACGACATGAACTTCCGCGTGACGGTCCGGCCATTCACCACGTTGTCCCTGATCACTCGTTACGACTTCCAGCTTTCGACCGTCCGGAGCCGGATGGATTACCTCGACCCGCTGGAGAGCGGACGGATCACCTCCCATATCATTGGCGAGAGCGTGACCTGGACGCCGATCAACCGGCTGTTCCTCCAGGGCAATATCAATTACGCCATTGATCGCGGAGAGACCCCGGCGGTGGGCATTGTCTCGGGGCTCGTGCAGAGGTCGGACAACGATTACGTGGACGGCAGCGTGCTGGCGGGATACGCGCTGACGGAGAAAACGGACCTGCAAGCGCAGTATTTCGTCTACTACTCGAACAATTATAACGATAACTCCACAATTTCAGTCCCGTACAACACCACCGCTGAGGAACATGGGATCACCGCCACCCTTATTCATAAGTTCAGCGCGGCCATGCAATGGACGGTGAAATATGGCTGGACCACGTATCGCGACAAACTTTACGGGGATCAGAACGACTACGAAGCCCACATGATCTACTCGAGCTTCCGTTACCGATTTTGATTTGCCGAAAATGCGAATCAAAAAGCAAAAAATGCTAAGAGTCAGCAACCGCTGAAACGTAAGTATAGGTGGGTCCTCTCGATGGACCGTCTTTTATGAACAAAATAGTGAAAACTGCAGTTCTCGCAGCCTTTCTCGTCTCGGCCGCAGCCGTGTCCGCAGGGGATGTAAAGGCGATTTACGAAAAACAATGCGCCAAATGCCATGGTCCAGACGGCAAAGGCCAGACCAAGATGGGCAAGCAGTCAGGGGCCAAGGATTACACGGATCCGAAGGTTCAGGCTGAAATCACGGACGAAGTGGCGGCCAAAGCGCTCAAGGAAGGCGTGAAGGTCAAAGGCAAGGAAGTGATGAAGCCGGCCGAAAACCTGACCGATGAAGATATCAAAGGTCTGACCGCTTACGTCCGGGCCTTCGGCAAGAAGTAAGTTTGTTTGTTTGTCGTCTCGCGTGGGGCTGGATTGGTGCGACAGTTCGGCCCTGCCTCGAAACCATTCGCACTTAGTCAGGAACTTTGTTTGTGGACACCCAGCCCTCCCTCCCCTCGAAAACACCCGGCATTTTCCGGAACTGGCTTTCGGCTTTTGGCGTAATCATTTCGGGGGGCGGCTTGTTCGCTTTTCTTCTTCTCCTCGGGATCGACACGTTCTCCAGCCACGGCAGCCCCTACATGGGCCTGCTGGCCTACGTGATCGCGCCGGGATTCATGTTTCTGGGGCTGGGTCTGGCCATTTTGGGGGCCTGGATGCATCGGCGACGCTTGCACGAAGCAGGCCTCGCGGGCGAGGCAGCGCCTGCCATCACGATCGACCTGACGCGTCCGCGCGACCGCAAGGTGTTGATCGGCGCGATCACCACGGCCGCGGTGTTCCTGCTGCTGACGGCATTTGGCAGCTACCAGACGTACAGCTATTCCGAGTCGGTGCAATTTTGCGGCGAGGCTTGCCACACGCCGATGAAGCCTCAGTACGTGGCCTACAAAGCAACGCCGCACGCCCGCATCGAGTGCGTGCAATGCCACGTGGGCCATGGGGCCGAGGCTTACGTGAAAGCGAAATGGAACGGCATGCATCAATTGATCGCCGTGGCGACCGACAAATATCCCCGGCCGATCAAGAGCCCCGTCCCCAATCTGCGCCCGGCGCAGGACACCTGCGAGCAATGCCACTGGCCGAACCGCTACGTGGGCCGGCTCGATAAGACCTTCCAGCATTACCTGGCGGATGAGACCAACACCGCTTTCGCGATCCGGTTGTCGCTGAACGTGGCCGGGGCGGATCCCGCCTTCGGGAAGAGCGGAGGGATTCATTGGCACATCAACCTGGGCAACAAGGTGGAATATATCGCCACCGACGATAAGCGGCAGGTGATCCCCTGGGTGCGTTACACCGATCAGAACGGCAAAGTGGTGGAGTATCGCTCACCCGACTTCAAGGACGACCCGGCGAGTCACGAGATCCGGCGCATGGATTGCATCGATTGCCACAACCGCACCTCGCATGAATTTCAATCGCCCAACTCGTCGGTGGATATGGCGATGGCCACGGGCAAGATCGACACGTCCATTCCGTGGGTGAAGTCGAACGTCGTTTCCGTCCTGATCGCTCCCTACAAAACGGAGGATGAGGCGATGCAAAAGATCGGGGAAGGCTTGAAGGCCCGCTATCCCGGGAACGCGAAGATCGACCCGGTGGTCGAGGTAGCGCGCACGATTTACAAGCGCAGCTTTTTCCCGGAAATGAACACGGATTGGCGGTCGAACCCGAACAATGTCGGCCACAAGGAATGGGCCGGCTGCTTCCGCTGCCACGACGGCAAACACAAGACCGCGGACGCGAAAGTGTCCATCACCGCGAAAAGCTGCAATTTCTGCCACATCATTCTCGCGCAAGGAAACGGGGAGCAGCTGGAGCAGCTCAATGCGAAGGGGCATGATTTCTTCCACATCGATGCCGTGAACGAAGAATTTAGTTGCAACAATTGTCATACCGGCGCATTTCCTAAGGAATAAACGCCGTCATGCTCAGAAATCGAATTGCCTGTACTGTCGCTGCAATCTGCCTTTTTAACACTGTCTCCAGTTTCACCGCCCGGCCGGCCCAAGCTGGCGAGCGGTATGCGGAGAATCCGGGGTCCGAGGGGAATGCCAGTTTCACCATCGGGCCGGACTACAAACTTGATCCGGATCTGACGGACAAGGGAAATCCCAAGGGCAAATCGTTTGAGTTCACGATGCGCCTGGCGGACAGCAAGATCTTCCGGGGTGACGACAAGACTCTGGAACCGGACAAGAAGCCGGTGCGCAAAGAGCGGAAAATCTTCGTCTATGTGCCCGCCGCCTACAAGGATGGAACCAAGGCGCCAGTGCTCGTCATTCACGACGGCCCGGGCCAGTTGAATCTCGTCCGGAACGCGCTCGACAATCTCACCGTCTCCAAAGATCCGCGCCGGAAGCTACCGGCTTTCATCGCGGTGGCGGTGCAGAATGGGGGCGATGACGGGAAGAACAGCGAACGCGGCCTGGAATACGATACAATGTCCGATCGCCTGGCCCGCTTCATCAATGACGAAGTCTTTCCGGCGGTCCTGAACAACCCGGCCATCAAGGCGGCCTACCCCAAAATCGCTTTCACCTCGAACCCTTGGGGGCGCGCAGTAATCGGCTGCAGTTCCGGCGGGGCCGCGGCTCTGTCGATGGCGTGGTTTCGGCCGGACCTGTTTCGACGGGTGATTGCTTATTCGGGAACATTTGTCGATCAACAGGATGACGACGCGGCGGAAGAGGCGAAATTTCCGCTCGGCGCCTGGGAATATCACTCGGGAATGAAATTGATTGAAAACAGCCCGAAAAAGCCGCTGCGCATTTTCACCCACGTTTCCGAAAACGATTTGCGCCCTCACGATCCGGAGGAGACTCACCATAACTGGGTGATGGCCGGCCAGCGCACCGACGCGGCTCTGACCGCGAGGGGTTACGATCATCGTTTTATTTTCTCGCTGGCTACCGGGCACTGCGACCGCAAAGTGTTCGAGCAGACCCTGGCGGACACGCTGGTCTGGATCTGGCGCGGCTATCACGCGGACTGACCCGGGGGGATAGGGGCCAAGAGGCAACACAGCAACAATCTTTGCGCCGGCCGGATTACGGGCAACCACAAAGAGCGGGAGGCGAGGTTCAGCTTTTGAGGGGTGGCTGGGTCAAACGACTGTAACGGTTTCAGCTAACGCGCGCCGCCCAGGTTCTGAAAAAGGAAGGCGTAGGCGTCGGCTTCTTCCTCAATTCGTTGCCGGGTTGTCACTCCTCCGCCGTGGCCAGCCGACAGATGAACTTTCAGGAGAACCGGCGCCGGTCCGGCCTGGGCCGCCTGGAGCGCGGCGGCAAACTTGAACGAGTGCGCCGGCATCACGCGCGTATCGTGATCGCCGGTTATCACCAACGTGGCCGGGTAGCGCGTGCCCGCCCTCACATTGTGATACGGGGAGTAGGCGCGCAAAGCGCGAAACTCCGAGGGGTTCCCGGGGGATCCGAAATCGCCAGTCCAGCCGCTTCCCTGGCCAAAACGGTCAAAACGCAGCATATCCATCACTCCCACATAAGCCAGGGCCGCCCCAAACAACTCCGGCCGCTGCGTAACGCAAGCTCCAACCAACAACCCGCCGTTGGAGCCTCCTTCAATCGCCAGCTTTGCGCTTTCCGTGTAACGGTTTTTGATCAACCACTCCGCCGCCGCGATAAAATCATCAAACGCCACCTGCCGATGCTGCCGCACCGCCTGTTCGTGCCAGGCGGGACCGTATTCGCCGCCACCCCGGATATTGGCGATGGCGAACACCCCGCCCTTCTCGAGCCAGGCGACGCGCCCGGGCCGAAACGACGGGAGCAGCGGAATCCCAAAGCCGCCGTAGCCGTAAAGGAGCGTCGGATTGCTCCCATCCAGATGCAGCCCGGACTTGTGAACAATAAACATCGGCACCCGGGTCCCATCTTTGGCGGAATAAAAAATCTGGCGAGCCTCATAAAGGCTGCGATCAAAGGACACTTTGGACCGTCGAAACACCTCGGCCTTGCCGCTGGCAGGCTCGCAACGATAGATCGTGAGTGGGGTAATTAAATCCGTGTAGGCGAAAAAAGCCTCCCGATCCCCGGGCTGTCCGTAAAATCCGTGCGCCGAGCCTACCCCTGGAAGTTCGATCGCTCGTTCCCTTTCGCCGTCCAGATTGAAAACCTCCACGACCGAGTGAACATCGTGCATGGTCCGCACGAGGAGGCGATGATCGATCACTGTCACGCTCCCGGCCGTAAAGTCCATCGGATCGGGCCGGGCTGCCACCGCCGTCTTCCAGTGCTCGCGAGCGGGGCGTTTCGGATCGATCGCCACGACCCGACCGTTGGGCGCATCCAGCGTCGTCTGAAAAAACAGGAGGCCCCGGTCAGCGCCGACATACAAATAAGCCGCCTCAAAGCCCTCGACCACCGGGATGACCTGACGAGTTCCGGACAACTCAACCAGATAGACGTTCATCCGCGCCTTGTCCCCGACCTCGCCTTCGCCACAGGTGAGAATCAGCCATCCGCTCCCGGGTGTCAGCCACGGTTGAAACTGCCAGTCGGGATGATCTGGCCGGGCAAGAATCGTCCGGTCACTTTCGGCGGGCGTGCCGAAGGCATGAAAGAAGACTGCGTTTCCGAGATCCCTGGCGCTGAGCTCTTCTCCCGGAGACGGAGCCGGGAACCGGCTGTAATAAACGCCATCGTTCTCTGGAGAAAAGACTGGCTGGTAATATTTCGTCCACCGGAGCACGTCCGGCAGGTCACGCCCCGACGCCACCTCGCGAAAATGCCAGTCTGTCCAATCACCGCCGCCGGTAGACAAGCCATAGGCGAGCAACTTGCCGTCCCAACTGACGACGTAGCCCGTCAAAGCCCGGCTGCCGTCCGGCGACAACTGATTAGGGTCCAACAAGACGGCCGGCTCCCCCTCGAGGCCTTCACTGGTGTAAATGATGCCCTGGGGATCGAGCCCCCGGTTCCGAAGGTAGAAGAGGCGGCTTTGCCGGCGAACGGGCAGACCGAATTTCTCGAAGTCCATTAACTCGGTGAGCCGTCGACGCAGCGTCTGGCGGGTGGAAGATTGATCCAAATAACTCTCGGTCAGCCTGGCTTCCGCCAGGACCCACTCGCGCGTTTCCGGCGAATCAAGGTCCTCCATCCACCGGTACGGGTCCTCAACTTTGACGCCGTGATACTCGTCAACCACCCCGCTCAAGCGCGCTTTGGGATAAACCATGCCGTTTGTTTGGATGTTCCGTGGTTCCGCAAAAATGGCCAAGCACGCAACCGTCATCAGGCCAGCCAAGGTTCGAAACATATCGGGCGATCCTGAGACGAGCTGCCCAAGCTGTCGACCGGAAACGGGCGCGGTCAGGGCCGGTTGCGGTCCCTCCGATGGGCTCGGCTATGACTCCGAAAGCTGTGGCCGCGAGTCTTTTTAGCGGCTGGCCAAGCAGAAATTGAATTAGGAGAGAATCCCCCAGATCGGCTCGCCCCCCTCCTCCACCAACCGGACCGGACGGCCGTTAATGACCAATTCCATGCGGGTGTGATCCAGGCCGAGCTGATGCAGAATAGTGGCCTGGAGGGAGCTGAGGTATTGGCGATTTTCGACGGCCTGGTAGCCGACATCGTCAGTGCTGCCGTAAACCGTGCCGCCCCGAATGCCGCCGCCCGCGAGCCAGGAGGTAAAGCCTTTGGGGTTGTGATCGCGGCCGGTGGTGTTCTGAGACCAAGGCGTGCGCCCGAATTCACTGGTCCAAACAACCAGGGTGCTATCGAGCAGGCCGCGCTGGCGAAGGTCGCGAATCAGGCCGGCGATGGGTTGATCGGTCTGGCGGCAGAGGGGAGCGTGGCTCTCCATATCGCCATGGGCATCCCAACCGCCGTTGCCGCCACCGGAGTGACAAATCTGAATGAACCGGACGCCCCGCTCGACCAGGCGGCGGGCCATGAGCAGTTGTTTGCCGAAATCATCGGCAGGACCGCCGCCGATGCCGTAGAGAGCTTTGACGTGGTCCGGTTCGCCGGAGAAGTCGACGACTTCCGGCGCGGAGAGCTGCATGCGGGCGGCCAGTTCGTAGGCCCGGGTGCGGGCGGCAATGCCGCTGTGAATGGCGTAGTCGGATCGAAATTGCTGGTTGAGCGCGTCCAGCGCCTGCATTTGGCGCTCGCGTTCCGCGCCACTCGCGGACCGGGGAGGATGCAGGTTCCGGATGGGAACATCGCCGGGTTGAAACGGGGTGGCGGAAACGGAGGCCCCGAGGTAGCCGCCACTCAGTTGAATGGGTGAAGAAGGGCGGCCGATATTCACGAAGGCAGGCAGATTGCGATTCTCCGAGCCCAGGGCATAAGTGACCCAACTGCCGAGGCAGGGGTGCTCCACGATGCGGTCGCGATGTCCGGTGGCCATTTCGATGACGGCGGGAAAGTGGTTGGTTTCGCGGCACCACATCGAGCGGACGAGGGCAATCTCGTCGATGACGCCGCCGACATGCGGAAACCAGTCGGAGACCGGAATGCCCGACTGGCCGTAGCGGGTGAACGTGCGTTTGCAGCGGATGACCGGGCGCTTCATTTCGGCCAGATTGTCGCCAAAGCCGATGGCATCGATGAATTTACCAGCCCACTTGTTGTCCTTAGGGTCGAAGGTATCGATGTGGCTCACGCCGCCGCACATGAAGAGGTAGATGACCGACTTCACGCGCGGGGTGAAGTGCGGTTCAAGCTGCGCGTTGCGAATTTTCCCGTCAGCGGCCCAGAGCGCGCCCATGGCAGTCCCGAAAAATCCGACGCCCGCTTGATAGAGAAAGCGGCGACGGGCAATCCGGCCACAGGGAAATAAAGCTGAATTTTTGTCTGGGGCCATCGGTTTCTCAGCGCACGTAGACGAATTCATCCAGGTTGAACAAAAGCCACGCGAGTCCCTTGGCGCGCGCGGGATCCCCGCCCATATAATCGCGGGTGCGGCTCAACTCAGCATCCGCTGGCGGCCGCCCCAGCGCGCTCCGGAAAGCGAGAGTGATCAAATCCCCGTGGGCCGCGGCCGTGGTTTGATCCAGGCGGCTGGCGAACGCGCCGGAGATCTCGTCCACGAGGGTGCTGTTCATAAGGAACAGGGCTTGGGGGGCGGTGACGGTTTGAGTCCGGCGCGGGCACACCGCGCGACCGTCCTCGACATCAAAGGTGGTGAGGAAATCGGGCATCAACTCGGCGCTGGAACGAAAGCCGCGCAACATATAGGCGGTGCGGCGGCGGGCCTCCGGCTTCTCGCCATCGAAGGACTTTCCGCCAAGCGACAGGTCCAACGTGCCCGAGAGAGCGAGCATGGCGTCGCGAATGGATTCCGCATCGAGCCGTTGCACGGGAAACCGCCAAAACAGATGATCATCAGGATCGATTTTCTGGTTCGCCGCCAATTGGCCGGCGGTCCCCAGGGAAGCGCGGCGGTAGGCGTCCGAAGCAACGATCAAGCGATGCAGCCATTTCATGCTGTAGTTCTGGGCGACAAATTCGGAGGACAGCCAATCGAGCAGCTTCGGATGCAAGGGCGGCCCGCCGAGCTTGCCGAAATCATGGAGCGCGGGATGCAGCCCTTCACCGAAATGCCACTGCCAGATCCGGTTCACAGCCACGCGCGCGAAGAGCGGGTTTTCCGGCGCGGTGAGCCAATCGACGAACGTTTCGCGGCGCCCCTCGCGGAACTCAATTCTGTCCGGGCCAAACGGGAAGCCGGGCTGGACTTCCTTGTCCAGTTTGGGGCGGGTAGGATCGCCAGTGGTGAGGACGTAGCTCTTTTCGCCGGCGCGCCGGGAATCCTCCTGCACCGCGTAGAACACCGGGAGCGGCTCGGGGGCTTTCAGCGCGTTGAAGGTCTTCATCAGCCCGTCATATTGCTTCGCGACGTCCGGAGGCATGATCTCGCGGATTTTTGGGGGATCAAGACGCAGGATCGGGAAGTAATCGTCGGCGATCTTCTGCTCGGGAGCGGTTCGTTCCTTCTCGGGCTTGCGGATCACGCGCTGGACATCGGGCGGAAGCATGGAAACGCGCTCCTCGAAAAGCCGGGTTCGGTAAGGACCAGTCAGCTGGCTGATCGGTTCTTCGACTTCGCGCAATTTCCGCTCATATTCATCCTGGGCGCGGCCATAGGCGAATCGTTCCTCGGGCGTGCTCAGTTCGACCGGGCGGAGAGCGAGCGGATCGAACAGCGCCTTCATGGAGTAGAAATCGGCCTGCTTGATCGGATCGTAAAAATGGTCGTGGCATTTCGCGCAGCCCACCGTCATCCCCAAAAACGCGCTCGAAATGGTCTCCACCGCGGAAATAGCCAGCTGCTGATCCGTGTTCGCCAAGCCGGTGGCGCCGCGGGCGAGGAAGCCCAAAGCGAAAATATCATCGCCGCGAGCTTCGACCGGAATGCGATGGCCGGTGGCGGAAAGCTTGGTGCGCGCCTTGGCCCGATTCCCGCAAATCTGAGCACGCACGAACTCATCGTAGGGGACGTCGTGATTGATGGCCGTGACCAGCCAATCGCGCCAAAGGTGCATGCCTTTGGAGGCCGGCATATCCTGATCGACGTCGATATACCGGAGGACATCCAGCCAGCGGCGCCCGTAGCAGACTCCATGCTGTTCGCTGGCCAACAAGCGGTCCACGACCCGCTCGGAGGCGTTAGGGGATTCGTCCGAGAGCAGAGCATCCTGCTCCTCGATGGTTGGCGGCAGGCCGGTGAGGTCGAAGGTGACGCGGCGCAGCCAGGTGAGTTTATCGGCGGCGGGAAGCGGCGTGACGCCCTTTTGCGCGTGCTCCTCGGCGAGAAAAATGTCGATCGGATTGGTGGAAGCGCACGAAGTTTTTGGAACCTCGGGGCGGATCACCGGCTTGAGCGACCAGAGTTCGCCAGGCTGTGGAACCGGGCCGGCGGCAAACCCGGGGAGAGCAACGGGAGCCGCAACAACCGCCAAAGCAACGAAACGCCGCCAAGGCCCAAATCGCCCGGCCCGGCGCGGCAAGTTGAAAACGGTGCTCACGGTGTCAGAAAGAGAGCAGAGCACAATCCGGCGAGACGAGCAAGCCGCTGCAACGCTTGCCGCTGCAACGCTTGCAACACGCAGCAGCGAATGAATGCGATTGGAACCGGAGGCAGTTGCACGCCGGAAGGCGCGCGACAGTGCACGAACGACGGGCGGACAGGTTTTGGCTAGCTGAAGCCGCGGCGACGGAGGACGGTCTTACGCCCTATTTGTCGGCGGCGAAGATGCGGTTGGCTTCTTCGAGGGTCTCTTTGGAGCCGATGTCGAACCAGAGGCCGGGGACGGTCCAGGTATAGACGGGGACGCGCGGGAAGAGCCATTGCACCAAACGGCCGGGCTGGTCGGGATTGTTCCCCTCGGCGATGTACTGTTTGATCAAGGGCAGGACAGCTTTGGGATAGTAGTAGAGGGCGATGCCGATCAGGGTGCTCTGGGGATTTTGGGGCTTTTCCTGGAAGGAAGTGATGCGGCCGTCGGGAGCGAGGTCGATCGAGCTGTATTTTTTGACGAGGTCGAGGCTCTGAACGTCGTAAACGCCGAGGACCGGGGCGTTTTTTTGGCGGCACAGCGCTCCGAAACCTTCGAGGCTGCGGTTGAAGAGATTGTCCCCGGCGACGACGATCAGGTCGTCATCGACTTTCTCCTGGTTGATGACGAGGTGGAGATCGCCAATGGCTCCAAGCTTGTTCGAATCGTCGGTGGAGTGGTCGTTGACGATGGTGAAATCGATCTGTTTTTTGCTGGCACGGTACTGGTCGGCCCATTTTTGGAAATGGCCGGCGAACTTCTCGTTGGTGACGACGTAAACGCGGTCGATCCCGCCGATGGGGGCGATGTTATCGAGGACGTACTCGACCATCGGCTTGCCGGCAACGGGCAAGAGAGGCTTCGGTTGAGTGAGAGTGAGCGGATAAAGTCGTGTCGCGTACCCTGCAGCCAGAATTAAGACCTTCATCTCTTTAAAATCTACGCACCATTTTCAAACAAGCTAGGAGCAACGCTGCGCGCAAACTCCTGCGCGCGCGCCAGAATCTCGGCGCTCGACTCGCATCCGAGAGCCCACTTCGCCAAGTCCTGAGATTCGGAATATTTCAATCGGCGGATCAAGAACTTCACTTGAGGAACATACGCGGCGGAGACGCTCAATTCATCGACGCCGAGCCCGAGCAAAAGAGGAACCATGGCGAGGTCGCTGGCCATTTCGCCGCAAACGCCGGTCCAGATGCCATGCTTCCGGCCAGCCAGGGCGGTGAGATGGATGAGTTGGAGAATCGCCGGGTGCGCGGGCTCGTACAAATGGGCAATCTTCTCGTTCAGCCGGTCGACCGCGAGGGAGTATTGGATGAGATCGTTGGTGCCGATGCTGAAAAAACGGGCGCGCTTGCCGAGGCTGTCGGCAATCAAAGCAGCGGCCGGGATTTCGATCATGACGCCGATCTCCATGTCCTTATCATAAGGCACGCCTTCGGCGTCCAGCTCTCTACGGTACTGCTCGACCAGGTCGCTGGCCTTCTGAAACTCGGACAGGCACGAAACCATGGGGTACATCATCTTGACGTTCCCCTCCGCGCTGGCCCGCAAGATGGCCCGCAACTGAGCGCGAAAGATTTCCTTCTCCTGCAAGCAGAAGCGAATGGCGCGCCACCCCAGAAACGGGTTCATTTCGGAGGGCATCTTGATCATGGCCGCAAATTTGTCTCCGCCGAGGTCGAGCGTGCGAATGACGACCGGGCTCGGCTTGAGCGCGGCAGCGACCCGGCGATAGGCCTCATACTGCTCCTCCTCGCTGGGCAATGTATCGCGATTGAGAAAGAGGTATTCCGTGCGGAAAAGGCCGACTCCCTCGGCTCCAGCGTTGAGGACGGTCTCAGCGTCTGACGCCTGGCCAATATTCGCAGACAATGTGATCCGGCGCCCGTCGAGAGTCACCGCGGGCTCGTGGACGATGTCCTTAAGCTTGTCCTGGAAATGGGCGTGCTTCTGCACGATCTGCCCATACTCATAAAGGGTCTGGTCCGACGGATTGACGACGAGCAGGCCATTGTAGCCGTCGAGCAACGCGCTTTCGCCCTCGGCGGCAAGGGTGCTGATATCGGTCAAGCCGACCACGGCCGGGATTTGCAGGGCACGGGCCATGATGGCGGTATGGGAGGTCTTGCCGCCGATTTCAGTGGCAAAACCGAGAACGACGTTTTTGTCGAGTTGCGCCGTGGCGGAGGGAGACAGATCGCGAGCAATGACAATGGCCGGCTGGCGGAGCTTGGCCAGGGAAGTTTCTTCACGGCCGAGCAGATTGTTCAGGACGCGAGCGGTGACGTCGCGAAGGTCAGCCGCGCGCTCGCGGAGGTAATCGTCATTAATCGCGGCCAGAGTGGCGGCATATTTCTCGGAGACTTCACTGAAGGCGTGCTCGACGTTGACGTGGTTTTTCTCGAGGTAGCGGGTGATTTCATCGAGAAGAGTCTGGTCCTCGAGAACGAGCAGGTGCGCGTCGAAGATGCTGGCATCCTCGGCGCCCATGGCCACTTCGACCTGCCGCTGGACAGCGGAGATCTGCTGGCGGGTCTCGATGAGCGCTTTTTCGAGGCGTTCCAGTTCCGAAGCGACCTGGTCGGGCGCAATCTTTCGCTGGGGAATACAACCAGCGGTCGGAGTGAAAATAAAAAGAGAGCCCCGGCAGATGCCTCCAGAGACGGGGATGCCGCGATACACTTTCTCCCCGGTTCTAGCAGGATCTGGCATAACCCATTATTGTCCAAGTTTCACCGCTTTGAAAATCAAAATCGCCGCGGGCCACATCAGGCGTCCTTTTTCTCCGGCACCGGTTTCTGGGGAGCCTTTTTCTTCTGTTCCAGAAGCGTCTTAATCTCGGGCGGCAAATTAAAAACATCGACCGGAACAGCGTCGTAGTCCATGCGATCGATGGTCATGATGGTCTCGATGCCGCTGGCCTTTTGAATGGTCCGGGCAGGCATGAGCAAATCTCCAAACTTGCGGTAATCCGACACGATGGTGGTGGTGGCGACCGCGCCGAATTGGGTCTGTTGGGTGGCGCTAAAGCCGCGCTGCAAACCCGATTTGACGCTGAAGTACTCGGTGGACTCGAAGCCGCTCCGGTGCACGAGCTTGAGTTTGTAGCACTCTTCGCCGGTGAAATCCTCTTTGCCGAGGACTTCCATCACCTTGTAGTCGGCGGGATCGTGGAGGGAATGATCGAAATCGGCCTGAGTGGAGACCTCTTCCATCATTTTGCCCTCGATGAGCATCGGGCCGGTGATGGCGGTGCTCATCCAGGCAACCTCCCCGGTAAAGCCGGTCGTAACATCGCCGAGGCCGGGCATGGAGACCTTCATGATCAGCTTGTTCGGACGAGCGGCGAAGACTTCCATCTTGCCGTTGATTTTTTGGGCTGGCATCTCGACAGCACCGACGATGTGCTGGGAACTGTGCTTGCGGAAGGCAGTTTTGCCGCCAATCTCGCGAGCGAACCGTTCGAGAATATCGGCGGCGGGTGGCAGGGGCGTTTTATCCTCCGCGCGGGCCAAGAAGAGCGCACCCCAAAGTACAAGCCCGAGGAGGGCTCGTCGTGAAAATCGTTTCATACGACGCCCTGCATCATGCCTCATAGGGAATTACTTACAAGGGGCGAACGCGTAACAAAGGGGAAAAATGGAGAAAGCGGGCAAACGCGGTCGATTGGGGTGGCCGCTGGCGCTTCGCCTCAAAAAATGGGAAGTCAGCCGCCGTTAAAAGGAACGGCTCCGGCACCGCCCGCAGGGCCAAAAAGGAGTGCGAAACGGGCGGAGAATGTTCTGGCGCAGCTCGGCGCGTTTTGTAAGGTAATCAGCCTATTTTTAAGGACATGGAAGCTCAAGCGGATATCGCGTTAATCGGCCTGGCGGTGATGGGGCAAAACCTCATCCTGAATATGAACGATCACGGCTATACAGTCGTGGCCTACAATCGAACTGTCTCGAAAGTGGATGAGTTCCTGAACAAGGAAGCGAAAGGTACGAAAGTCCTGGGTGCTCATTCGATCGAAGAGATGGTGAAGCTGCTGAAACGGCCCAGGCGGGTAATGATGCTGGTGAAGGCCGGCCAGGCGGTGG
Source organism: uncultured Verrucomicrobiota bacterium (assembly GCA_964566945.1). Classification (GTDB taxonomy): domain Bacteria; phylum Verrucomicrobiota; class Verrucomicrobiia; order Limisphaerales; family SXQI01; genus DASVNK01. Next base: position 198,642 of record CAZMKE010000005.1, read on the forward strand.
ACGACTTCATCGAACAACTGATCCCGCACCTGGAAGCGGGGGACATCATCATCGACGGCGGGAACTCCCTTTACCAGGACACCATGCGCCGCACGAAATATGTGGAGAGCAAAGGGCTGCTCTATATCGGAACGGGCGTGAGTGGCGGCGAGGAAGGAGCGCGGCATGGCCCTTCGATCATGCCTGGCGGATCGCCGGCCGCCTGGCCGCATGTGAAACCGATCTTTCAGAGCGTCTCCGCAAAGGTGGCAGACGGGTCTCCCTGCTGCGACTGGGTGGGCGAGAACGGCGCGGGCCATTACGTGAAGATGGTGCACAACGGAATCGAGTACGGCGACATGCAGCTGATCTGCGAAGCGTACAACCTGATGTCGACCGGGCTCGGGATGACCGCGGACGAAATGCACCAGGTGTTCGCGGAATGGAACAAGGGCGAACTCGATTCCTACCTGATCGAGATCACCCGGGACATTCTCGCCTTCAAGGATGCGGATGGCGCCCCGCTGGTCGACAAGATTCTCGACACCGCCGGCCAGAAGGGCACCGGCAAGTGGACCGTGATTTCCTCCCAGGACCTGGGCATTCCGATCACGTTGATCGCGGAGGCGGTTTACTCGCGGGCGGTCTCGGCGCTGAAGGAAGAGCGCGTGAAAGCGGCGCGAAAACTGAAAGGGCCCCGGCCCAAGATCTCCGGCGACCGGGCGAAGCTGGTCGAGGATATCCGCAAGGCGCTTTATGCCTCCAAGATCATCTCCTACGCGCAGGGGTACATGCTGATGCGGGCGGCGGCGAAGGAGAACAACTGGAACCTGAATTACGGCGGGATCGCCCTGATGTGGCGCGGAGGCTGCATTATTCGCAGCGTGTTCCTCGGGAAGATCAAGGAAGCGTTCGATAAGAATCCGAAGCTGACCAACCTGCTGCTGGATGACTTCTTCCGGAAGGCGATCAAAGATTGCCAGAAATCCTGGCGGAACGTAGTGGCCCTTTCCGCCAAGAAGGGAATTCCCACGCCGGCATTCTCGACGGCGCTCTCGTTCTACGATCAATATCGGACCGAACGGCTGCCCGCGAACCTGCTCCAGGCGCAACGGGATTACTTCGGGGCGCACACCTACGAGCGGGTGGACAAGCCGAGAGGGGAGTTCTTCCACACCAACTGGACAGGCCGGGGCGGGGATACTGCGTCGGGCACTTACAATGCCTGAGGTTGTGGTATAAGCTTTTCAGGAAGCCGGTTGACGCCCCTTCGTTAACCGGCTTTTTCTTGAAGCCATGGCGGAGGACGTTTCAACCATCAGCCGAGGAGCGGTTAACGCCGCGGAAACCTCCGCCCCCGCGCGCCCAAAAGGGATGAATCTGCCCAACAAGCTCACCGTCGCGCGCCTCGGGCTGACCGTGGTTTTTCTCGGGTTCTTTTTCCTGAAGGATTGGCGCTTTGGCGATACGGTCGCCCTGTTTGTTTTTGGGGCGGCGAGCCTGACGGACTATTTCGATGGCAAGATCGCCCGGAGGGACAACCTGATCACCAATTTCGGGATTTTGATGGACCCGCTCGCCGACAAGATTTTGATCTGCTCGGCGTTCATCGCGTTCGTGGGACGCGGTTTGATGCCGGCCTGGATGGTGATCATCATCGTAGCGCGCGAGCTGGCGATCACCGGCCTGCGGCTGCTGGCGACGACCCGGCAGCTGGTGATCGGCGCGGAGAAATATGGCAAGCACAAGACGATCTCGCAGATCGTGGCGACCATCTCAATGCTGGTGCTGGTCAGCTACCCGGAATGGGGGTCGTGGAGCCACCCGCTCTTTGACTGGTGGGTCCCCTACTTTGCCGAACTGGCCAAATGGATTTCGGTGATTCTCACCGGGACGTCGGGCGGCATTTACCTCTGGCGGAACCGCAGCCTGTACCTGAACGACCGCTGAACGGGCGATTCCAGCCCCGTCGGCTTCGACCGCAGCACCAATAAAAAAGACGCGGTGGATGCACTCCAACCGCGCCTCAAATTCCAGGGTTGCGGGGCTGAATCAGACCCGTGAACCGCCACGGCGCTTTACCTTCAACTGAGCCAGGGAATGGGCCAAAGAAGCGTTCACGCTCGCCAGCTCTTCATCGGAGAGCTGCTCGCTCAAGCGCGCTTCCGCCCGCTTGCGAGCCTCATCCGCCTTGGCTTCATCGATATCCCCGGCCTTGATTGCCATGTCCGTCAGGACGGCCACGCGGTCACCGGTGATCTCAACGAATCCTTCCCCCACTGCGAGGAAGTAATCCTGCCCATCCTTGCGGACCGTGATTTCCCCCGCCACGATCTGGGTCATGAGCGGCACGTGCATGGGGAAGATCCCCATTTCGCCTTCGGCAGCGGGAAGCGTCACCATATCGACGCTTTCCGAGTAGGTGACCGCTTCCGGCGTGACAATTTCCAGTTTCAGGGTCGCGGCCATAATTACTCGCGGATCTCTTCGACCTTGCCCTTCATGTAGAAATTCCCTTCAGGCACCTCGTCATGCTTGCCTTCGAGAATTTCCTTGAACGCCTTCACGGTGTCAGCGACGGCGACCTGTTTGCCCGGCCGGCCCGTGAAGACTTCAGCGACCGTAAACGGCTGGCTGAGGAAACGCTGAATCTTGCGCGCGCGGAACACGGTCAGCTTGTCATCCGGGGAGAGTTCATCCATGCCCAGAATGGCGATAATGTCCTGCAGATCCTTGTAGCGCTGGAGCACTTTCTGGACGCCGCGAGCCACATCGTAATGTTCCTGCCCGACGATTTCCGGGGTCAATGCCCGCGAGTTCGAAGCGAGCGGATCGACGGCCGGGAAGATGCCCAATTCAGCGATCGAACGCTCCAACACGATGGTGGCATCGAGGTGGGCGAACGTGGTCGCCGGAGCGGGGTCGGTAAGGTCGTCCGCAGGCACGTAAACCGCCTGGAACGAGGTGATGGAACCCTTCTTGGTCGAAGTGATCCGTTCCTGCAGGTCACCCATTTCCGCGGCGAGCGTCGGTTGATAACCGACGGCGCTCGGAGTGCGGCCCAGAAGCGCGGAGACTTCAGACCCGGCCTGGGAGAACCGGAAGATGTTGTCAATGAAGAGCAACACGTCCTGGTTCTTCTCGTCGCGGAAATATTCGGTGATGGCCAACCCCGAAAGCGCGACGCGGAGGCGAGCGCCTGGCGGCTCATTCATCTGGCCGTAAACCAAGGCGATTTTGCTCTTGGAAAGATCCTTCTGGTTAATGACGCCGGCTTCGGACATTTCATGGTAAAGGTCGTTGCCTTCACGGGTGCGCTCACCCACGCCAGCGAACACCGAGTATCCGCCGTGGAGCTTGGCGATGTTGTTGATCAGCTCCATGATCACGACCGTTTTGCCGACGCCCGCGCCGCCGAACGCGCCGACTTTGCCACCCTTGAGGAAGGGGCAGATCAGGTCGATGACTTTGATGCCAGTGGTGAGCACCTGGGGAGAGGTGGCCTGGTCAGTCAGGGGCGGAGCTGCGCGATGGATCGGGTAATATTTGTCGGCTTTGAAGGGGCCCCTCTCGTCGACAGGCGCGCCGGTGACGTCAAACACGCGACCGAGAACGCCTTCGCCCACGGGCATGGAAATCGGGGCGCCGGTATCGGCCACTTCATAACCGCGCTTGAGACCTTCAGTCGTTGACATCGCCACGGCGCGCACCCAGCTGTCACCGAGGTGTTGTTGCACCTCGAGAGTGAGCTTGGAAGCGACGCCCTGCAGTGTGTAGTCAACGGTCAAAGCGTTATAAATGGCCGGCAGTTGGCCGGTGAACTCCACGTCCACCACCGGTCCGATCACTTGTACAATCTTACCTTTGTTCATCTAAAACTCTTAATGTGGTTACTGGCCCATCGCCATCGTTGCACTGGTAATTTCGAGCAATTCCTTCGTAATGTTTGCCTGGCGCAGCTTGTTGTATTCGAGCGTGAGATCCTTGATCAACTGCTTGGCGTTGTCGGTCGCATTCTTCATGGCGACCATGCGGGCGCTATGCTCGGAAGCCTTGGCTTCGAGCAGAATCTGGTAAACCTGATAATTCAGGTAATGGGGCAGGAGCGCGCCAAAGACCGCGCCCGGGGCGGGCTCAAACAAATATTCCACCGAGTCTTCCGCGACTGGATCGCTGACGCGATCCCCATTCACACCCGCGGAAACGGGCTTCAAGTCGCCGATCGGCAACAAGGTGCGCACTTCGGGCTTTTGAGTCAGGGTCGAAACGAAGTTGGTGAACACGACATCCACCTGATCGACTTCCCCCTTGAGAAAAAGATCCTGAGCGAAGCGAGAAATGGCGCGCGCTTCACTGAAAAGAGGAGCGTCCTTGTAGGTAAACTCGGCAACCAGCTTGCGCTGGGTCCGGGCGATAAACTGAGAGCCTTTGCGGCCGGCCGCGATGAAAACCGTGGCGGACTTGTCGAACTTGGCGGCTTCACGGAGCAGGTTGCTGTTCAAGGCGCCCGCAAGCCCCTTGTCGCTGCTGACCACAATGACGGCGTGAGTCCGGACCGGGCGCACCTCAAACAGAGGATGGGTGAAATCGCCAGAGCGGGCGGTCACGTGCGACAGCACATTGTTCATCAAGCTCGCGTAGGGGCGGCCAGCGAGGGCCGACTGCTGCGCTCGGCGCATTTTCGATGCAGCTACCATCTGCATCGCCTTGGTAATCTGCGCCGTATTCTTGACCGACTTGATGCGCCGGCGGATGTCGCGTGTGCTGGGCATGGAGGTGAAAAACCTTTACCGATACGTCTGCTTGAATTCGGTCACAGCCGCCTTCAAATCATTGATCGTGGCGTCACTCAAGGCTTTTTCCTTGGTAACCACGGCGAGGATGTTCGCCTTGCGCGTGGCCAAATAGTCCGTGAACTTGGCCTGGAAATCCTTAATGCGGTCAACGGGCACATCATCCATGTAACCGTTCTGGACCGTCCAGAGAATCGCGGCCTGCACTTCCACCGGAATCGGGTTGTACTGCGGCTGCTTGAACACTTCCACGATGCGCTTGCCGCGCTCGAGCTGGGCTTGGGTTTTGGCGTCGAGGTCGGAGCCGAACTGGGCGAAAGCGGCCAATTCGCGGAACTGGGCCAGGTCAAGCTTGATGCGGCCAGCGACCTGTTTCATCGCCTTGATCTGAGCGGCTGAACCGACGCGCGAAACCGAGAGACCGACCGAAACAGCGGGACGAACGCCCTGATAGAACAAGTCCGTTTCAAGGTAGATCTGGCCGTCCGTGATGGAAATCACGTTCGTGGGAATGTAAGCCGAGACGTCACCGGCCTGGGTTTCGATGATGGGGAGCGCCGTCAACGAACCGTTGCCGAACTTTTCACTGACACGAGCAGACCGTTCGAGCAAACGGCTGTGGAGATAGAAAACGTCACCGGGATACGCTTCACGGCCGGAAGGACGCTTCAGAACGAGGGAGACCTGGCGATAAGCGACGGCGTGCTTGGAAAGGTCATCAAAAATGATGAGAGCGTCCATGGCGTTATCCATGAACCACTCACCCATGGCGGCGCCGGCGAAGGGCGCGAGATACTGGTTGGTGGCGGAATCGGACGCGCTGGCGCTGACGACGATGGTGTAAGGGAGCGCGCCTTCCTTTTCGAGCACGCTGACGACGCGCGCGATATTCGACTGTTTCTGGCCGATGGCGACGTAGATCGAATAGAGGGGACGATAATCCTTGTCCTTGGCGGCTTCGGCGGCCTGGTTAAGCCGGGCATTGCTGATGATCGTGTCAATGCCGATCGTGGTCTTGCCGGTGGAACGGTCGCCGATGATCAACTCGCGCTGGCCGCGCCCAATCGGGATCATGGCGTCGATGGCCATGATGCCGGTCTGCACAGGCTGGCTGACCGATTTGCGGCGAATAATGCCAGGGGCGATCTTCTCGACGGGATAGGAAACCTCGGACTTGATCGGGCCTTTGCCGTCGAGGGGCTGGCCAAGAGCGTTGACAACGCGGCCGAGGAGCCCCTTGCCGACGGGCACCTGCAACAGGCGGCCGGTGGTGCGGACTTCCTGGCCTTCACGAATGCCGGTGTAATCCCCGAGGATGATCGCACCGACTTCGGTTTCTTCCAGGTTGAGAGCGAGGCCCACCACTCCGTTGCCGAAATCCAACATCTCGTTCAACATCGCGTCGGTGAGGCCCTCGATCTTGGCCACACCGTCGCCGATCTCGCGAACGATGCCTACGTTTTGCTTCGCCACGCCGCTTTTGACGCCGCTAATCTGCGATTCAATTTCTTGTAGTAAGGTGCTCATCTAATCTGAAAAAATTTAAAATGCTTCTTCCAAGAGCTGCAGGCGCGCCGCGATGCTGCCATCGTAAACATCGCTGCCCACACGAACCCGCAAACCGCCCACCAACGCGGGATTCAACGAAAACGTAATATTCAAACCCCGGCCGTAAATCCGCTCCAAACTCGAATTGACTCCCGCCTGTTGCTCCGGAGAGAGAGCGATGGCGCTTTCCACTTTAGCGCTGCGGCGGTCCGTTTCGAGTTTCACCAACCGCTGCAGATGCTCGAGAATGGCCAAGTAACCGCGCGGCTTCTTCTCCAGCACAGCCTTGACTGCAATCCGGACTTTCCCTTCGTCCATCACTCCGTTCACCACGGCAGACCGGAAAAGGGCTTTGGCGTCGCGTTTGGACCGTTTTGAGATCTTCATCGGCTCCGGCTTAAGCGGCCATCTGCTTGTTGGTTTCTTCGATCAAGCGCTTCTGGTCGTCGATCGTGAGGATCTTGCCAGCGACCTGAGCCGTGGTGCGAACCACCAACTGGCCGATTTCCTTCTTCAGGTCCTGCAGCATGCGCTGATGATCGAGGGCGGCGGCTTCGCGGGCTTTAGCGATGATGCCTTCGGCGGTCGCGATGGCGCGCTGAGTTTCCGCCTCCTGGACCTTGGCGGCCGCGGCGCGGGCCTCTTCGATCAGCTTGTTCGCCTGCACGTTGGCATCGGCCATGATCTTCAGGCGGGCAGCCTCGGTATCGGCGAGCTGCTTCTTGATCTGTTCGGCATTGGCGAGGCTCTTCGCGATTTCGGCGCGGCGCTCCTCCAGGATTTTGATGATCGGCTTGTAGGCGAAGCGGTGAAGCAGGAAACAGACGATCAGAAAGCTGATCACCTGGGAGATGAAGAGGGATGTGTTAAATCCGAACGCTTCACCGGTGCTCCGCGCCATCTCGGCCAGTCCGCCGCTGTCCGCCGCGGCAAATACAAGAACATCTGTCATATCTTAAAATCAAACGGGTGCAGCCGAAGCTGCACCCATCAAGAACTATTTCACGAGGAAGATGGCGAAAAAGACAATGCCTTCAGCGAAGGCCGTGCTCAGAATCGCCTGGACAAGGATCTTCGTGGCGGCGCCGGGATTGCGTCCCACCGCTTCCGAAGCCCTCATACCGATCATACCCACGCCGATCGCAGCGCCAGCAGCGGCTGCGGCAACGTGAACATTACCCGTCAGTTCTGCTAACATGGGCATCAACATAGTTCGTTCTTTCTTTATTGCTCAACAGCCCCGGCACTCTTGGCACCGTCTGGCCATCGAAATTGTGTTTAGTGCTGCGGAACCGCTCCATGGCCATGGCCGTGAGCATGCTCCTCATCGTGCTGGCAGATCAGCAAAGTAAAAACCGCGGTCAGGAGCATGAAAACCAACGCCTGAACCATGCCAACCAGCAGTTCCATGAAATAAAAGGGGATGGGAATCAACCAACCCAAGGACGGCACCAGCGTGGCCATCGCTTCCAGCATGTTTTCACCGGCAAAAATATTGCCGAACAACCGGAAACTCAACGAAACCGGGCGGAACAGGATCGAAACGACTTCCAGAACGCCGACCAAGATGAACACCAGGATCATCAAAATCTTCAGAGCGCCGGTCGTGTCCCCCTTCGGCCCGAACAGGTGAAGGATAAAACCGCCGGGGCCATTCGCCTGCAGCGCCCAAATGGTCCAGCAAACGAAGAAGACCATTGACATGGCAAGGGTCATGTTCAGGTCCGCATTGGCTCCACGGAAAATCGGCCGGGAAATATGGTGCAAACTACCATCCGCCTCGGGAATGCCATAACCGATCGAGCCCACACCCGGAATCAGGCCGAACCAGTTGCAGGCCAGAATCATGATGAAAAGAGTGGCAAAGAACCAAAAGGTCTTTTTCACCAAGTCGTGACCAATGATGCCTTCCAAAAATCCATAAAGGCTTTCCACGAGCCACTCCCAGAAGTTTTGAGCGCCCGCAGGGACGCGTTGCACGTTGCGCGTGGCCATCTGCGCGAAGACGATGAGGAAAAGAGCCACGATCCAAGTCACGATCATCGAATTGGTGATCTTGAAGCCGCCGATCTCTTTGACGGGGACCGCATACAGCGGAAGGCCATGATGCTCCGCGTGCGCCGCTTCGTGAGCCGCAGCCACCGCGCCTTCAGCCACGGCCTGAACCGCAGACCCGTGCTCTTCCGCCGACCACCCGGAGAAGGGGATCAACGAAAAAACCAGCGCCAACAGCAAAATTTTGAAAATTTGCATCAGACAAAAATTACAATTTCGTGGGAACGGAGCCCCGGCTTCAACCCAGTGTTCCGAAATCGAGCGCGGAACTTGCCAGATAGTGAAATTTTTCACAAGCGTTTTTCTGAAGAATTTTTAATATTTTTTCCGGGATTTTTTTCGGGCCCGGGCCACCTGAAAATGAAGCGTCCGTTTCCCGGAAAACTCCCCCATGGCCCGCGCCCTCGGGATCGCTTTCGCCCGGCCACAGAGCAAAAAGCCCGCGGACCTGGACAGGCCCGCGGGCTGGATTCGGGTTGCTGAGAAACTTGCGACCGCGCCTTATTGCAGCACGCGGAAGAACCGGGCTTTGCCGGTGGCTTGAGAAGTGTAGGCAGCGCCCGCGGTGGTCACAGGCGTCCAAACCGCCCCGGCACCCAGGGTGTCGCTGGCCTGGAGAACGCCAGCGCCGGTCCAGGTCACGGTCACACCATTCGCGGATTGCGAAATGCTCAATTGCGGCTGAGCCGATCCGGTGCTGGTCGAGATTTGGAGATCATCCACCCATTGATTCTCGTTCAGACCGCCGGTGCGAGCCCCCATGCCGAAGGCCGCGCCGGTGAGCGGAGCGTAATTCGGCAGTTGGAGGTTGTTGAAGATGACCATCCCGTTGTACTGGAGATCCAAGGTCCCGTCCGCCTCCACGCGAAGGTAGAGGTCGGTGTATTGAGTGCCCGTTTCCATCTGCTGATAAGCGAGATGAACCGTGCCGATGACCTGGCCCTTCCAACGCGCATCGATCGACGGAGCAGGCGGGGTCTCGTTGCCATTGTCGTAAATGTCGAACGAGATCACGAGGTCCGAACCGGCGCCATCTTCACCGAAGACGCTGTCCGTAGGCACGTCGCGGCCCCAAACCACGCTGAAGCCGTCCGCTGGAGGGGTGGTGCCGCCACCGACCAGGACTTTGGCATGGAAGGTAAAGGCACTCACGGCCGCCGTGTCCAGATTGGTGATGACGATGATTCCGCCCTGGCTGTTCTGGGCATCGGTCAGGTGCAAAGCGCCGTCGCCGGGCATTTGCGCAGTCCCGGCCAGGGTGACGTTTTCCGGCACAGTGCCGTCGTTGAAGTTCAGAGCGATCTTCGGATTCGAGATGGAGAGAACCGGGACCACGGTGGCGACAGCCTCATGGCTGGAAGCCGATCCGCCGGGCCCAACCACGCGCACGCTGAAACGGGCTCCATCGTCCGCCGCAGTGAGCGCCGGCGTGGTGTAACTCGCGGTAGTGGCGCCGTTGATCAGGTTCCCGTTGCGATACCATTGATAGGTTGCACCGTTCGGATCGCTAACGGCAACGGTGAAAGCTTTGGTGTTGCCGGCGAGAACCGCGAAATCAGCCAGATCCTGGGTGATGCGAAGCGGAGCGCTGCTCTTGGTGACTTGAATCTTCACATTGTCGATCCACTGATTCTCATTCAGACCGCCCGTGCGCGCGTAAAAGCCAAACTTGCCATTGGAAATGAAGGCGTAGTTCGTCGGATGGACGTTCGCGAAGAGCACCTGACCGCCGAAAGCAACGTTGATGGCGCCGTCCGGCGCCACGCTCAAAAGAACCGTCTTGAAGGCGTCGCCGGTTTCGATTTGTTGATACGTCAGATGGGTCGTCGCCAGGAGAACCCCTTTGTACTTGAGGTCGATTGACGGAGCCGGCGGCGTTTCATTGCCGTTGTCATAGATGTCGAAACCGACCGTCAGGCCGGTGCCCACGCCTTCTTCCGCGCCGGAGGTCGCGTTCGCCGGGAGGTCGGGAGCGAAGTTGAAGCTGAAGCCGTCCGCCGGTGGAGCGGTGCCGCCGCCGATGCGCAAGTCGAACGAAACCGTGACCGCGCTCACTTCCGCGCCGCCCAGCAACGGGTCGATCACGAAAGCGCCGGCTTCGCCGTTGGAAGCCTCGGTGAGTTCGAGAACGCCCGCGCTAACGGCCGGCAGCCAGTTGTTGCCGTCCGAACCGGCGCCCGAGCCGTAAATGTTCGCGCCAGCCGGAATGGCGCCGTCATCAAAGTTGAATGAAACCTGCGGAGCGGTTGGCGCCGACAGATTCACCACGGTCAAGGCCACTTCCTGGCTGGTCACGACCGTCGCCCCGCGGGTGGCCTGAAGCTTATAGAGAGCGCCGTTGTCGCCAGCGACCGTGGCCGAAGTGGTGAAACTGGCGGAGGTGGCCCCTGAAATCGGGGCGCTGTTGCGAAACCACTGATAAGTAACGCCGGTCGGATCGTTAACAGCGGCGACAAACGTGGCGGTCTGACCGAGGAGAACCACCTGGGGCGCCGGCTGGCCGGCGATGCGCAGAGCGCTGGGGCTCAAGTCGGGTGTGATCTTGATGTTATCCAGCCATTGGTCAGCGCTGGCGCCGCCGGTGCGGGCCGCAAACGCATACCGTCCGCCTGAGATCGAGGTGAAGCCAGGAACGAGGACTTTATCATGGACGATCTGTCCCTTGTAGACCACGTCCACCGTGCCATCACTGCTCAGATGAACGACGGCGTGAGCATATTGATCTCCCGTCAGGAGAAAGGAGATCGGAACTTTCCTGGAGGCGATGTTCTGGCCGTTATAAAGGACGTCGATCGCTGGCGCCTCGCCGCCGCCGTTGTCATAAAGATCGAAAGCGATGCTCAGGCCGCTGCCGACGCCATCCTCCAACCCACGGGTCGTATTCACCGTCGGATCGTCCGCGATGTCCCTGCCAAAGCTGAAGCTGAACCCATCCGCGGGGGTGCCAGCGCTGCGGGCCAGAACGTCGAACTCAGCGGTCACTCCGTAAACCGGAGCGCCAGCGGAGAGATCGTTGATGACAAAGGCGCCCGCCTGGCTGGCGGTGTCCGTAGTGAGTTGGAGCCCGCCAGAGTTGCTCACGCCGCCCGTCGGCGTAACAACGGCGGTTCCGGCGACCAGAGAATTGGCCGGAGTGTTGCCGTCATCAAAGTTGAGGGAGAGCGCCGGAGTGCTGGGCAAATTGATCTCCTCCACCACCAGGACGGCTTCCTGGCTGGTGACGCTATTATTCGGCCCCGTGACTTTGACGGTGTATTTCGCCCCGTTTTCGGTGGTCGCAATCGCGGGCAACACGAGGGTGGCGCTTGTCGCGCCATTCACCGGGTTGCCATTGCGATACCATTGATAGGTGGCAGAATCCGCGTTATTCGCCGTCACGCTCAGGGTGATATCGCTGCCCGCCAGGGCGGTCAGTCCCAGTGGCTGCTGGCTGATGCCAACCTTCGGCGCGGTGTAAGTGGTGATGCTGAGGTTGTCGAACCACTGGTTTTCATTCGCGCCGCCTGTGCGCCCGCCGATGACAAAGCTCGCGCCCGTCAACGCTTGATAGCCCGGGAAATAAACGTTGGTGAAGAGGATCCCCCCCTTGTAGGCCAGGCTCACCGCTCCATCCGCGCCGACCGTGATGTGCAAGTCGGCAAAGTCCGCCCCAGTGTCAAAATCCGCGATGCTCATCTTGTGAGTCGCAATTAGCTGGCCGCCAACCTTGAGATCGATCGAGGGCGCGGGCGGGGTCTCATTGCCATTGTCGTAAATGTCGAACGCGAAGGTAATTCCGCCTGACGTCCCCTCTTCGCCCGTCGCAGTGTTGGCATTGGCTGTCGGATCAAAGTTGATGCTAAAGCCGTCCGCCGGAGTCGCAGTGCCGCCGCCGATCCGCACCTTGGCGGTGAGATCAAAGCCGTAGACCGGTTTTCCGCTGTCGAGATCATCGATAACGAAGCTGCCGCTCTGGCTGTTGATCGCTTTCGTCAGCTTGAGCACGCCGGAATCATTGATGCCTCCGGTCGTGTCAATAATGGTGGTGCCGTTCAGAGTCGTGCCGGGCGGCGCGGTCGTGCCGCTATTGAAGTCGCTGGAGAAAGTTCCAGCGAAGGCAGTGCTCGCGGCGCCAAACAAAAGCGCAGCCCGGGAGCACCTGGATAGGTACTTCATAGTTTAGTCTCCTTATTCGTTTAACGAGTTTGAGAGGCCGAGGCTAACAAAACATACGGCGGCTGACAATACGTAAACGTAGTATTCCCTCTGAAACCCTCATCAGGCCTCAGAGGGGCGCGCCTTCAGGAGATCTCCCCAACCGAAATCCACATCCCGGCCCGAAAAACTTGGCCAGGCTCCAGCAAAATCAGCTCAGTGTTTTCCCGGGCAAACGGGTTGGGCAGCGCCGTCCAAGGCTCGATGCAATAGAACGGCTCGGTCACCGATTTTGACCAGAGCGCGACGAACCGATGCGCCGGCGCGTCCGCGAAATTGAGGGTGATTTTCACCCGAGCATTTGGATCAACGAGGGAGATTTCCGGATCGGCAAAGTCGGTAAAAAACCAAGTGCCGGACACATCCTCGCTCACCGGCAGACGACGAGCGGGGGAAGGTTCCGACTTCCATCCAGACCAGTCTGCGTCAGGAATTATCCGACAAGCACGCGGCAATTCGAGGAAGCAATCGTTGCGGTGGCCTCCCGCAACCGGTGGCACATTGAAATAGGGGTGAATCCCAGCGCTGAAGGGCATCGGCTCGCGCCCCCGGTTCTCGATCGTCTGGCGGAAATGCAGTCGTCCTTCCCGCAAGGCATACTGCACCCGGCACAAAAACGAGAAAGGATAGTTCTGCCGAGTTTCCGGCGTGTCCGACATTTCGAGAGCGACCGCCGTCTCGGTCACCTCCGCGACATTCCACTTCACCCGGCGCGCAAATCCATGCTGAGGCATGGCATAAATTTTCCCCTGCCATTCGTAGTGATGTTCCTGACCCGCCGCCCGGCTGAAGCTGGCGATGGGAAAGAGGAGCGGATTTCCCGCGTACATCTGCAACGGATAGCGATCCACCACCGCCTGGGAAAAGTGGATCGCGTCAACGGAGCCGTGTCCGGGCAATTGGCGGGAGTAACGGAGAAGCCAGCCGCCGAGTTCCGGGGCAATTACCGCCGTGGCGAGATTGCCCTCGCGCAGCGTGACCCATTGTCCCGGTGGCTCCATGCGATTGAGAGCGCCCAGCCTGCCTAATTTGAGGCGTGCTGAGGCTGGTATTCGATGCGAACGATCTGGGAGTCGTGATTGTCGCTCCAATTCGTGCCGTATTCGATCATGTAGAGGCAGCCATCGGGACCGAGTTCCAAGTCGATCGGGCGTTTGAAGGTCAGGCCGGTAAACACTTTCTCCATCTTCTTGATCTTTTCATTCTCATCGAGATGGACTGCAACGACCCAGTTCCGTGACCATTCGTAAATGAAGAGCGTATGATTGAACTCCGGCGGCAATTTGTGATCGGACTGCAAATTAGCGTCGTAATAATAGACCGGTCCGGCCATCGCGGTCCGCCCTCCACCGCCATTCACCGCCGGAAAGCGCGTCGATTGAGCGTGCGGATAGAAAATGAAGGCCGATTCGGCCGGCGGGAGTTCCTTGATGCCGGTGTTGTTGGGCGAGTTGTTGATTGGATGCTCGGGATCGAACGGTTTGCCAGACACCTTCGTTTCAAAGTCGTAGTCGATGTAGGACTTGTTATCCGCAATGAAGTACGGCCAGCCGAAGAACCCGGCATGGCGCGCCTGCCCGACCTCGTCAAAACCGGCGGGCCCACGATTGGTATTGGCTCCGCCAGCGTCCGGCCCAACATCCCCCCAATACACAAAACCGTTGCGTTGATCGATGTTGATCCGGAAGGGGTTACGATTACCCATCACGTAGATTTCCGGCCGAGTGCCGGCGGTTCCGGGCGGAAAGAGGTTGCCTTTTGGAATGGTGACCGAGCCATTCGGTTCTGGATGCACACGCAAAATCTTGCCGCGCAGGTCATTAGCATTGGCCGCAGACTTCTCAGCATCCCAAGGCGAACGGCCGGGACGTTTATCGATCGGCGCGTAACCGTCTGAGGCAAATGGATTCGTATTGTCCCCAACGGATGCGTAGAGGTTCCCCTGCGCGTCAAAATTCACCGAACCGCCTGAGTGGCAGCACTCCTCGCGCTGGGTAGCAATGCTGATTTGCACCTTTTCTGACGAAAGATCGAGCTTGCCATTCTGGAGGGTGAAACGAGAGACACGGTTTTCGCCCGCCTTTTTACCATTGGCGTCTTTGGTAGTCTCGGGCACGGAGTAGAAAAGATAAAGAAAGTGGTTTTCCGTAAACTTCGGATCCAGCGCGAGTCCCAACAGGCCATCCTCCAGGCCGGAGAAAACGTTCAACCGCCCCACTTCGGTGCTATTAGTTGAACCGGGCTCAATCACGCTGACGATTCCGGACCGCTGGATGAAGAACACCCGTCCATCCCTAGCCACGGACAGTTCCATCGGATCTTTCAAGGAATCATCGATAACACCGTCGCCATCAATGTCTTTGTCGGATTCAAGAATCACTTTACGGAACGAACCATCCGTCTGCGGTCCGGAGGGAAGGGCGAAATTCTTATCGGCCGCTCGGAGAGAAAGTGCTCCGGCGCTGGCGAGTGCGGCGCAGGCGAAAAATAGGCGAAAACTCATGAGTATTTCGTATATGGACTAACCTCCGGCGGAAAAATTCGAATGTTCGCTCCGAGGTTGCGCGAAAGCGGCAGCTTTTTGGGCTACTCGCGGGACCGGGCAGGAACAAAAGACGTTCTTGCACTGGGCTCGGCCACAACGTACATGACGAAGAGCGAGTCGAGACTGCGCGCCGCCTCGCCCAAGATGCACCGAGTTGATCATCCGGATTTCTGGTCGCTTTATTCTCATGGCTTCATCCGTACGGCTGTTTGCATCCCCCGGGTGCGAGTAGCGGATCCGGAATTCAACACGGCGGAGATTCTGGCGCTGGCGAGGCAAGCGTCGGATGCCGGGGCGGCTGTCGCTTTGTTTCCGGAGCTCTGCATTTCGGCTTACTCCAATGAAGACCTCTTCCACCAGGATGCGCTGTTGGACGCAAGCCGGGAGAGCCTGGGCCGTTTGGCGGAGCAAACGCGAGACCTTCTCCCGGTGCTGATCGTGGGCGCTCCGCTGCAACTGGAGAGCAAACTCTTCAATTGCGGGGTGGTGATCTATCGGGGCGAGATTCTGGGGGTCGTGCCCAAAACCTACCTGCCGAACTACCGGGAGTTTTACGAGAAACGCCAATTCACCTCCGGCCGGTGCGCCGTGAACAAGGAAGTGCGCCTGTTCGGCAAAACCGTCCCGTTTGGCAACGATTGCATTTTTGCGGCGGACAACCTGGAAGGGTTCCAACTGCACGTGGAGATCTGCGAGGACGTTTGGACGCCCATTCCGCCGAGCACCCACGCGGCCATGGCGGGGGCCACCCTCCTGGCGAATCTTTCCGCGAGCAATATCACGATCGGCAAGGCGGAATACCGGCGCGCGCTCTGCACCTCTCAATCGGCCAAGTGCATCGCGGCGTATCTCTATTCGGCCGCCGGGCCGGGTGAATCGACCACGGACCTGGCCTGGGATGGCCAGGCGATCATTTCCGAAAATGACGAGCTGCTGGCGGAGTCGCAACGCTTTGCCCTTGGCGCCCAAATGATCACCGCGGACATCGATCTGGAGCGCCTGCAGCAGGAGCGCATGCGCAGCACCAGTTTCAACGATTCCATCCAGGACAACCTGGAGAAAGTCCGGGCGGTGCGCCGCATCCCGTTTGTGTTCGAACTTCCCGCGCGGGCCGTTCCGCTTTCGAGAAAGGTCGCACGCTTCCCTTATGTCCCAGCGGCGGCGGAGGCCCGGGATCAGCGCTGTTTCGAAGCCTACAACATCCAGGTGCATGGCCTGCTGAAACGGCTGGCCAGCACCGGCCTCACAAAAGTTGTGATCGGCGTATCGGGCGGCCTGGACTCGACTCAGGCGCTCATCGTGGCGGCGCGGACGATGGATCGGCTGCAACTGCCGCGCACCAACGTGCTGGCCTACACCATGCCGGGCTTTGCCACGAGCGATCAGACTTTGCGGAACGCGCAGGAGTTGATGCAGGTCCTGGGCGTTTCAGCCGAGTTAATTGATATCCGCCCGTCCTGCCTGCAGATGTTTCGCGACCTGCGCCATCCCTTCGCGGACGGGAAAAAAGTTTACGACGTGACTTTCGAAAACGTGCAGGCCGGCGAACGCACTTCCCACCTTTTTCGGCTCGCGAACCTGCACAACGCGATCGTGCTCGGCACGGGCGACCTGAGCGAATTGGCCCTCGGCTGGACGACTTACGGAGTGGGCGATCAGATGTCGCATTACAACGTCAATGTTTCCGTGCCCAAAACCCTGATCCAGTTTCTGATCCGCTGGGCCGCGAAATCGGGAGAGTTCGACGCGGCCACCAACGAGACGCTGGAAGCGATCGTGGCGACTGAAATCTCACCCGAACTGGTGCCCCATCCAGAAGGGGACACTAACGCGCCCGCCCAAAAAACCGCCGATTTTATCGGCCCGTACGAGCTGCAGGATTTCAACCTGTATTACATCAGCCGCTTCGGGCTAAGGCCGAGCAAGGTGGCTTTCCTGGCCCTGCAGGCTTGGGGGGACGCGCGCCAGGGTGAATGGCCGGATCTGATCCCGGCCGAAAAACGCCTTGCCTACGATCTCCCGACGATCAAACGCTGGCTGAAAGTGTTTCTGCACCGGTTCTTCAAAACCAGCCAGTTCAAGCGTTCGGCCATGCCCAACGGCCCCAAAGTGGGATCGGGAGGCTCGCTCTCCCCGCGCGGAGATTGGCGGGCTCCCTCGGACTCGGAGGCCACCGTTTGGCTGTCCGAGTTGCAACAGAACGTCCCGTAAAGTCCTTCAGAGCTGCGCGTCGAGCTTGATCTGCAGCGAAGGATCGGTTTCGCAGGCACTCACAATCTCGTTGTAACGTTGCACCAGGCGCGTCAGCGCGGGACGAAAGTCTGCCGTCCGAAACAGACTCCACCCATAGACATTCGCGGTCAGGAACTGGCCGACGTCGAGAACGTCGACGCGATCGGCGAGGTGGAAATTCTTCAACAGAAACTGCGCGCCCGCCACGCCATCCCCCAAAGTGATAATGAGGGGCTTCAAGCCGGACTGCAGGTTGGACGCGCACTTCTTGACCAGGGCTTCGCTCGGATGAGTGGTGACGTGAATCGCCACAACCTCGATCTGGAAATCTCCCTTTCGCTCCGTTGAATGATCCGCCACCGAATATCCGTGATGCTCGATTTTCCCCGAGGCCAACACGAGATCAAGCGTCGCGCCGACCAGGTGCTGGAGCATCGCGCCGACATAAGTGGTTCCGCCAGCCTCGGCCTGCAAATCCTGCGCCTGGGAAAAGAGATCCTCGATATTCGCGCGCAGCGACTTGCCGATGTCGAAATGAAACTTGGGGCCCTCGGAAGCGAAATGAAGCCGAACCTTTTCGATCCACCAGGGGAGCACCTCGGTGAATTCCAGGAGCGCCCGCGCATGCAAGTCGTTCAGGCACTCCACGTAGGCGCCCATCAATCCCAAGCTGCCCCGACTGGTCCGCCCGCCTTCTTCCGCGAGCACCTTGGTGATGCCTTGCGCCTCCAAAATGTTTTGGACAGCGGCTTTTCCCAACCCGGCGACTTGCCCGCCCTCGACCGTCCGCAACGCCTCCGCGGCCAAAGGCAGCCCTTTGGCTTTGGCGGTTTCCGTCACCACCAAGGCGACGCAAAGCCCGCCTTTCTTGAGAAACTTGGGATGCCGCCGGCAGAGATCCTCCAGCGCCTCGGTCGTGGCGCTCATTTTGCGGCGGTTTTCCGGGGAGGCTTTCCCGCCTCAATTCTCGCCGACGCGCCTGGACCACCGCCCCTCTCCTCGATGAGCGGATTGAGATAATTCCGCGCGATCCATTCGATCACGGGAACGCAAACCGCGTCGCCGAACCCGAAAAGCGCCTGGCTGGATCGAACTTTAATGGCGAAGTCGTCCGCGCCCATCAAGCGCGCGCACTCCCGCGGAGTCAGAAGGCGCACCGCAAACTTGCCTCCACCCGCCGCAAACAGAATTTGCCGGGCGCTGCCGCCCCGCGGAGTGCGCAGGCATCCGGCGATGCCGTCCGTGCGCAGTTCCGCCATGGTCTTGTCATTTCGGACTCTCCGAAACACCGTGGCATAAGAGGTCTTGGGCCCTTGAATCATCTCCTCGGCCCGGGCTCGATGCCGGGGGCTCATCTGGTTCAGCAGATAATCACCGCGTTCCCGGCTCCACCAGATTTTCGAATTCAGCGGCGGATTTTCGATAATCCCCTCGAGCCGGGGCCGAAAATCCGGCAGCGGGGGCAAAGGACGAATGGCCCAATGGATTTCGGGGTTCCAGATGATGAAATCCGCGAGAGCGTGCGGTCTCGCGTCGCTCTTGCAAAAGCCAGGGGGCACAAGCTGGGGGGAAGAAGCGGAAGACCGGCTGCCCACCACAAACAAGCGCTGGCGGCTTTGCGGCACGAACCGAACCGCATCCACAATGAACGCATCGACGGCGTAACCGAGCTGATTCAGCGCCACGAGAGCGTCTCGAAAATCATGGCCGTTATGGGAGGTCAGAAATCCGGTGACATTCTCCAGGAGCACCAGGGGAGGACGACGGCGGCCAAGCTTCGTCAGGACTTCTATGAACCCCCAAAAAGCCGACGATTGCGCCCCGGCCAGGCCTTTCCGGGCTCCCGCGAGCGACAGGTCATTGCAAGGAAAGGAGGCCGTGGCGAGACCGACGGAGGGGACTTTCGCCGCCTCCAGCTTATGAACGTCACCGATGGCAAACTCGCCCGAATCACCGAAATGATCCCGGTACATTTGCCATTTGTCCTCGTCGATGTCGTTGGCGAATTGAATGCGCCAGCCAGCGCGCTCCAGCCCCATCCGCATCAGGCCAATGCCTGCGAAGAACTCTGCGAACGTTTTGGTGTCTGTTGCGCTCATGTCAGCGGGCGGTAACTCTGCTGCGTTGGACGGCCAACTTCAACTCGGTTTTGACCCGGCCGGCGACGGAAGCGAC
Organism: uncultured Verrucomicrobiota bacterium; assembly: GCA_964566945.1. GTDB lineage: Bacteria > Verrucomicrobiota > Verrucomicrobiia > Limisphaerales > SXQI01 > DASVNK01. The sequence goes on from CAZMKE010000005.1 coordinate 218,163, forward strand.
GGAATTCGGTTGAGCGAGCGAATGCTCCCAAATGCGGAGGATGCGCCACCCGAGACGCCGGAGGGTCCGGGTCGTTTCGCGGTCCCGGTCGCGATTCCGGGCGATCTTCTTCCGCCAATAATCGCGGTTCCCCTCCGGGATGCGGCCATGCCACCGGCAACCATGCCAGAAGCAGCCATCGACGAAGATTGCCAGCCGTTCCCGGCGAAAGACAAAGTCGGGCTTTCCCGGCAGCGGCTGGTGACGCCGCCAGCCGGTGATTCCGTGAGAGCGGAAGGCGAGCGCAAGTTTCAGTTCGGTAGTCTTATTACCCGTGGAGCGGACAGCCGCCATCACCTCGGACCGTTTCGCTTTATTGAATACATCGCTCATGCGTCGAATCGCGGCTTGCGGCCGCCTACTATGCCGGACTGAAGCCGGGCTCCGCACGAAAAAGCGTGAGACACGGCAGAGCGGCTGGCCTGCGCGCGCGAGTTTTGCTATGGATCGTGGCGATGTCCCCTCCAAACAGCCCCACGCACAGCAAGCGCGCCGGTGATGCCGGAGAGCGGCGCCGGTTCTTGGGGCATCTCTACATCCAGGTCCTGTGCGCGGTGGTGGCGGGCGCGTTGATCGGCCACTTCTCTCCCGCTTTCGGGAGGTCGCTGCAGCCGCTCGGGGATGGCTTTATCAAGCTGATCAAAATGCTCATCGCCCCCGTGATCTTTTGCACGGTGGCGCACGGCATCGCCTCGCTGGACAACCTGAAAAAGCTCGGCCGGGTAGGCCTGAAGGCACTCGTCTATTTTGAAGTCGTTTCCACCCTCGCCCTGATAATCGGACTGGTGGTGGTGAACGTGCTCAAACCCGGAGCGGGGCTCAATGTCAGTGCCGCCGATCTGGATGGAAAATCGGTGCGCGCTTATTCCGAAGGGGCGCATGCCCTCACCGCAACGCAATTTGTCCTGAACATCATTCCCCGCACCTTCTTCGACGCGTTTGCCAGCGGCGATCTGCTGCAGATTCTGCTGGTCTCGGTCCTGACCGCGTTTTCGATCTCCTTCCTCCCCGCGCCATGGCGGCAACAAGCGCTGCAGGCGGTGGACGGCGCGGGAAAGGTGTTTTTCGGCATCATGCGCATCGTGACCCGGCTCGCCCCGCTGGGGGCCGGCGGCGCGATGGCGTTCACGGTCGGAAGCTACGGCCTGGCGTCGATCAACCGCCTGCTCTTTCTCATGGGCGCCTTTTATCTAACCGCGGCTTTGTTCGTGGTGCTGGTGCTGGGCAGCGTGGCCGCCGCGAGCGGCTTTTCCATTTTTCGGTTTCTTTACTTCATTCGCGACGAACTGATGCTCGTGCTCGGAACCAGTTCGTCCGAAACCGCGCTCCCCGGGATGATCGAGAAAATGAAGCGCCTCGGCTGCGCCGATTCCACCGTTGGCCTGGTGATCCCCACCGGCTATAGCTTCAACCTCGACGGAACGAATATCTACATGTCGATGGCCGCGGTGTTCCTCGCGCAGGCCACCAACACGGCGATGACACTGCAACAACAGATCGGCCTCCTGCTCGTGGCGATGATCACATCCAAAGGATCGAGCGGAGTCACGGGCGCGGGCTTTATCACTCTGGCGGCGACGTTGAGCGCGGCGCCTTCCATCCCCGTCGAATCGCTGGCTCTCATTGTGGGGATCGACCGCTTCATGAGCGAGTGCCGCGCCTTGACAAATATCATAGGAAACGGCGTCGCGACCGTAGCGATCAGCCGCTGGGAAGGGGAGTTGACCGCGGGCCAGCTCGCTCAGAATCTGGCCGCAGGCAAGGAGCCGGCAACCGCGGACCGCGCCACAAACTAAAGCCGGCAGCCTTCATCTCACAGGAAGCAGTCTCCGCCTGCGGCCCCGCCGCCTCGTGCGGGTTCCCACGCGGCCTTTGTTCCCCACAAAATATGGCAACGCTTTGGCAAGGCGCGTGTAGTGGGATCGGGCGTATCGACCTACTTTGAACATCAAGAGACCCCATAGTCTCCGGGACCAGACATGAGAGCGACCAGCAATTCCAACAGGGTGACTGCCAGAAAAGGCGGGAAGGCTGTGACGCGCTCAGGCCGGGCTGGCTTGGGAAGCCCACTCAAGGGCAAGACCCCGCGGCGCTGGAAAATCAAAACAATTCTTGCGCCCGTGGACTTTTCCAAGCCATCCAAAGAGGCCTGCAACTTCGCGCTGGCCTTGGCGGAGCAGTTCCAGGCGCGTGTCCACTTCCTGCACGTCGTCGAACAATTGACTTCGCCGGATTTCGAGAACTTCCCGCTGATCCGCGACCGCGCGCAAATGGCCGCCAACGTGAAACGAGAACTGGCCGCCTTCGCGCCCGCCCGCAGTCACCCTGCCCTTTCCATCTCCCACGAAGTTCGAGTGGGCGCGCCCTGGCAGGAAATCGTGCAGGCGGCCCTTGAGGAAGACGCCGATTTGATCGTCATTGCCACCCACGGGTATACCGGCCTGCGCCACCTTGTCATCGGCAGCGTGGCGGAGAAAGTGGTGCGTCACGCCCCCTGTCCGGTGCTCGCTTTGCGCGACAAGGATGGAAAACCTGCCCGTTCCAAAACGGAACGAGGCTCAGCAAAGGTTCGCCTATGAGAGTGCGGCCCACCGGCCAACCCGGCACGGTTACCCTGGAGATGCACCGCTTCGACGAAGGGTTGCTGGAAAAGGGACAGCCGCAGCGGGCTCCGCTGCCCATCCGCAAGATCGTCGTGCCCGTCGACTTTTCCGAATATTCCTACAAAAGTCTGGCCTACGCCACCGCGTTCGCCTTGCAGTCCCAGGCCACCATCCTGCTGCTCCACATCGTGCCCTCGAACTACGTGGACGCGGACCTCATCGCTTTTGATTACGCCGAACTGGAACAGGAATCCGCCAACGCGGCGAAGGCGCGCCTGGCCAAGCTTCTGGAAGAGCGGGTGGAACCCGGAATCTCCGCGGAAATTCGGGTGCAAATCGGCCGGCCGGCGGATGAAATCGTCAACGCGGCCCAGGCATTCGAAGCAGATCTCATCATCATGTCGACGCACGGTTACACGGGGTTGAAACATGCGTTCCTCGGCAGCACCACTGAGAATGTCGTGCGCTATGCCCCCTGCCCGGTCTTAACGCTGCGCCAGCGGGAGCATGACTTTATTTCGTCGCCCCAAAAGGAGTCAGCAAATGATAGCAACCTTGAGTGAACCCCCGAAAAACCCGTTTGCCATTCCCCGGAACTTTCTGGCGAATCGCTTCGTTTACGTCACTGTGTCGCCCCGAGCCAAAGGCCTCTCAGTCGGGGTAAATCTGAACCCAGACAAGAAGTGCAATTTCGATTGCATTTACTGCGAGGTCAACCGCCTGACGCCCGGGCTCGAGGAGGCGCTCGACGTGGATGCAATGGTCCACGAACTTGAAAGCACCCTCGAGCTGATCAAAACCGGCGGCCTCCATGATCTTCCCGAATTTCGCGCGCTGCCGTCGAATCTGCTGCAGCTCAAGCATGTGGCCTTAAGCGGCGATGGAGAACCGACGCTCTGCCCGAATTTTCTGGAGGCGGTCCACGCCGTTCTCCACCTCCGAGCTCTGGGCCCGTTCTTCAAAGTGGTGCTGATCACCAACGGCTCGAACCTGGATGCAGAAGAGGTCCAACAAGGGGTGAGGATGCTGACCAAGAACGACGAAGTCTGGGTCAAGCTCGACGCCGGGACCGAGGAACGAGTGCAACGGATCAATCGGACGGAAGTGCCTCTGGAAAAGATCCTGTCGAACATTCTCCTCACCGCACGCCAGCGGCCTGTCGTGATTCAGAGTCTTTTCGCTTCGATCAACGGCGAAGAACCAACCGCGGAGGAGATCGACGCGTATGTCGATAAACTGCAGGGGCTCAAGGCAGCCGGCGCCCAAATCCAACTGGTGCAGATTTACTCAGCCACGCGGCCTTTGGGGCATTTGGAAATCTGCGAGCACTTGTCACTGCGGCGCCTTTCGCAAATCGCCCAGGCTGTTAGAACCAAAACCGGACTGAAGGTCGAGATTTTCTAGAGCCTCGTTTAATTGATACATCCGTATAAGCGACAAGAGCGGCTCTCCGAAGAGAACCGCTCTTGATCGCTAAAGGCAATATTATCAATAACCTCCTTGCGACACCAACCATAAGCCATCAAACTTCTCCGAGGAATCAGGCTCGCAGATGAAAACGAGTGAGGGGTTTCCCTGATAACTGAAATGAACGATTCCTCAACCCAACCCGTTGACTTGCCGATAGATGGCGTTCTAGATCTTCATGCTTTCCGCCCACAGGATGTCAAAGACGCCGTCCTGGAATTCATTTGCGCCTGCGACGCAAAAGGCATTCGCGAGCTTCGGCTCATTCACGGGAAAGGAATCGGCCAACTGCGCAACACGGTGCACGCCTTGCTGCGCAAACACGAGCGCGTCCATTCCTTCGTCCTGGCCTCAGAATATTTCGGCGGCGCGGGTGCGACCATTGTGCGCCTCGCCGAAAGGGTATCGAAGAATCGGCCGGATGAACGGCCGGGTTGAAACGCGCCACTATTTCTCGACCGCAGCGGTCTCGTCGAACGGAAGCTCGGACAACTCAATGGCGGGATTTTTGCCGCAAAAGTACTGGCAGGACCACGCGTCCGAAAAAAGAATCACGTTTTGCTGAAAGGCGTCCCGGGCCAGGCGAGCGCCGGTGGGCAGCACGGCCGCTTCCAGAGTCTCCGCGCTGACCTGTGGGGCCACCCACCGCATCACCTGCCAGGGGGCCGTCTCCAAGCGAGAGTCAGCGCCGTACTCGGTCTGCATGCGGTATTGGACGACTTCGAACTGCAGCGGACCGACGGCGGCCAGCAAAGGCACGCGCTGGGCTGAGTCCGGGATGTACAGGGCCTGGACAACCCGTTCCTGCAACAACTGCTCCAACCCTTCGCGAAAGCGCTTGAACTGGGCGGTGTTCGTGCTTTGCAGCCAGGCGAAACACTCCGGCGTAAAGCGCGGAATCTCGCGGTAGACCAACTTCTCATCCTCGGCCAGCGTATCACCCAGGCCGAACTCGCCATGGCCGACCAGGCCCACGATATCGCCGGCGAACGCCACGTCCATCGTCTCGCGATCGCGTCCGAAAAGCTTGTGCGAACTCGAGAGGCGCACCCGCTTGCCGGTCCGCGTATGCACCACGGTCATATCGCGCTCGAATTTTCCGGAGCAGATGCGGACAAACGCCAAACGATCGCGATGGCGCGGATCCATGTTGGCCTGGATCTTAAAAATGAAGCCGGAAAACTTTTCGAACGACGGCTGGATTATCACCCCATCCACTGACCGGGCGCGGGGCGCCGAGGCTTGTTCGAGAAAGCCATCCAACAAAAGCTGAACGCCGAAGTTATTGACGGCACTCCCAAAGAAAACAGGCGTGAGCAGCCCTTTTTCCACCGCTTCGCGGGAGTATTGCGCGCCCGCGTGTTCGAGCATTTCGCTCTCCTCGATGACCCGATGGTAAACTTCCGGGCTCAGGCTGGTCTTGACCGCCTCGTCCGTGATGCCGTGCACGCTCACCGGCGCCTTATAAGCACCGCCAGGCACCCGCTCAAAAAAGTGGACTTGATTCCGGGCACGATCAAAGACCCCCTTGAAATCTTCCCCCGACCCCAAAGGCCAATTCATGGCGTAGGCATGCAGGCCCAGCACCCGCTCCAATTCGTCGAGGAGGTCCAGTGGATCGCGCGAGGGACGATCCATCTTGTTCATGAAGGTGAAGATGGGAATGCCCCGGCGGCGGCAGATCTCAAATAATTTGCGGGTCTGGGCTTCGATTCCCTTGCCTGCGTCGATCACCATGACCACGGAATCGACTGCTGTGAGAACGCGATAGGTGTCTTCCGAGAAATCTTTATGGCCCGGGGTATCGAGCAGGTTGATCCAGTAGCCGCTATATTCAAACTGAAGAACGGTGGAGCTGACCGAAATCCCGCGCTTGCGTTCCAATTCCATCCAATCAGACGTGGCGGCGCGCTGGGACTTCCGGGCGCTCACCGATCCGGCCAATTGAACCGCGCCGCCGTAGAGCAGGAACTTTTCGGTCAAAGTCGTTTTTCCGGCGTCCGGATGCGAAATAATCGCAAAGGTGCGCCGGCGACCGATCTCTTTTGTTAACTCGTTGCTCAATTTCTTTGAATGGAAAAAGCTGGAATAACTACTGCAAAAACGCGTCCCGCGCAAACGACGGCACGGTCCGCCCGGCGCAACCGCCCTCCTCCGGGCCTTTATCTCTGGTCTGGAGACGGGACAATTCACCGCCAAACGACTAACTTGGGAAGCGTGAAACAAAGCACTCCCTCCCCCGGAACGAGCCCTTCGCAAGTGGCGAGCCTCCCGCGCGCCCTCTCCAAACTCGGCTTCTGTTCCCGATCGGCAGCCGAAGCGCTGATTCAGGAGGGGAAAGTGAGCGTCAATGGCCGGGTCTGCCGGTTGCCGACCCGAAGAGTCCACCTCCGGCACGATCGGATCATGGTGGAGCAGCAAGAGGTCAAGCGAGCCGATTTTGTCTATCTGCTGCTGAACAAGCCCCGGGGCCTGGTCGTCACCGCGTCGGACGAAGCGGGGCGGCCGACGGTTTTCCAGTGTCTCGAAGGGGCTCGACTGCCCAGGCTGGTCCCAGTCGGGCGCCTGGACCAGGCGAGTGAAGGATTGCTCTTGCTGACTAACGATACTCAATGGGCGAACGCAATCACCGCGCCGGAGTCGCACCTGCCAAAGATCTACCACGTCCAGGTCCACCCGATGCCCGACAGCAACCAACTGGCCGCTTGCCTGAGCGGAATCGAGAGCGAAGGGGAGAACCTCCGCTGCACCGGAATCCGCGTGCTGCGGTCCGGCGAAAAGAACGCCTGGCTGGAAATCGTGCTTGAGGAGGGACGAAACCGGCACGTCCGGCGCATGCTGGCAGGCCTCCAGATCGAAGTGCTGCGGCTAATCCGGATCGCGATCGGGCCATTGCAGCTGGGGAACCTCCCGAAGGGCAAGTTTCGCCTTCTGCCGCAGAACGAAGCGCGCCAGGTCACAGCCGCCTGCCGCCCTGACCGCCTGCCTGGATCGGATTGAGCACAGCGCCTTGCTCCGGCTGGGGTTTCAGTTTATCACTTGGCGCGCCATTCTGCCGATGGAACGGCTCGAAGGGTTCGCGCGAGGCAGGGCGGGTTAATAAATCCATGAGTGAAGTTTTGGTCATCGGTCACCGCAATCCCGATACGGACGCGATCTGCTCCGCGATCGGATACGCAGAATTCAAGCGCCAAACCGGGATGCCAGAGGCGGTCGCCGCCCGCTGTGGCGATACCAATGACCGCATCGACTACGTCCTGAAGACGTTTGGCGTGCCGGCCCCGAAATTCGTTTCCGACGTCACGCCGAAGATCCGGGATGTGATGGCCCAAAATGTCGTCAGCGTCGGCCCGACCGCCACGGTCGCCGAGGCGCTCGGGCTGATGGAGGACAAGAACATCCGGGTGCTGCCCGTTTTGAACCCGGACCGGACGTGCGCGGGGCTGCTCTCGCTCTTCAAGATGAGCAAGTTCTTCTTCCCAACCCCAAACCGGCCGTTTGACTCCCGCAAAGTGCTGGCCTCCATCCTTAACCTGGCCAGCACGCTCGACGCGGAAATGCTCTATGCGGTCGATCCGGACCGGGAGGAGGAATTAATCCTGATGGTCGGCGCGATGACCGCGGAATCCTTCACCGAGCGCATGCGGGCCTACGAGCGGGAGAAGCTCATTGTGATCGTGGGCGATCGGCGGGACATCCAAACCCTGGCCATTCGCGAACGGGTGCGGGTCATTGTCGTCACCGGCGGACTGGCGGTGCATGGATCGATCGTGGAAGAGGCCAAGCGAAACAAAGTCTGCCTCCTGATCTCCCCGCATGATTCCGCCACCACCGCGATGCTTTCCCGGGCTTCGATCACGGTCGATCACATGATTCATCGGGATTTTCTTTCCTTCCGGGACGACAATTCGCTGGCGGCAGTGAAAAATCCGGCGGGAGCTTCGAACTTCCAGGCATTCCCGGTCGTGGACGAGAAAAATCGGACCGTAGGCATTCTTTCGAAGTCAGACTTCCTCAAGCGAGTCGACCGCAAACTGATCCTGGTCGATCACAACGAACTGACCCAGGCGGTGCACGGCGCGAACGAGGTCGAGATTCTGGAAGTGGTGGACCATCACCGCATTGGGCTGACCACGCAACAGCCGATTCTTTTCCGGAACGAACCGGTGGGATCGACCAGCACGATCGTGGCCCGCTGCTTCCTCCATAGTCGCATTGAGATTCCGGAAAACATCGCCGGAATTCTGCTCGCGGGGATCGTCTCGGACACGCTGAACCTGACCTCCCCCACGACGACCAACGTCGATCGGGAAATCCTCTCCATCCTGGAAGCGATGGCCCACGTCAACGCCAAGGAATTCACGGAAAAGCTTTTCGCTTCCGGATCGGTGCTGGTGTCGCGCCCGGCCAGCCAGGCGGTGACCACCGACTGCAAAGAATACGTGGAACTGGGCGAACGATTCAGCGTGGCCCAAATCGAGGAAATTGGCTTCACCCAGTTTTGGGAACGGAAAACGGAAGTGGTGGAAGCGGTGCGGAATTACTGTGCGGAAAAAGGATATTACATGTCCGCGCTTTTGGTGACGGACGTCGTGGCTCAAACCTCGCTGCTCGTGATCTCCGCCCCGGAAGCTTACCTCAACGCCATCAACTATCCCGAGGTGGAAGAGGGGATCTACAAGCTCGAAGGAGTCGTTTCGCGGAAGAAGCAATTGCTGCCTTTCCTGACCCATTGCCTGGCGCAGGCCAAGTAAACCGGCACCGGGGGCGCGGCAGCGTTTTCAAAGGTTCTTGAATTTCAGGCCTGATCTGAAACACTCCGCCCGACCCGGACCATGAAGACGGTTCTCCTGATTGACGACGACGAAGCGTTCCGCTCGCTGCTCACGGAACTGCTGCGCCGCAATCAATGGAACGTGCTCCAGGCCGAAGATGGCGAAGCTGGACTGGCGCTCGCCTACCAACACAAGCCGGACGCCATCGTCTGCGATCTTCTGATGCCCCGGTGCAACGGCTTCCAATTCTGCCGCGCCCTGGCCGCCAACCGGAACCAGCTGCCGGCGACGAAGATCATCGTTGTGTCCGGAAGCGGCTACGAGATCGACAAGATCGTCGCGCTTGAATCCGGCGCGGACGAATTTCTCACAAAGCCGATCGACATCGACCAACTCCTCGGCATTTTCGAACAACTGACCGGCGAGACGGCCTTCGCCCGCGAACATTCCGCCCCCCCGATCATCGGAGCCGATGGCTCCACGCGCATCCGGTTCTGGGGGGTGAGAGGGTCCATCCCCTCGCCCGGACCGGAAACCGTCTATTACGGGGGCAACACTTCGTGCGTGGAGGTCCGGGCGGATGGCGAACTGATCATCCTGGACGCGGGCACCGGCATCCGGCCGCTGGGCCAGGCCCTGCGAAAGGAATTCGACGGCCACCCGATGCAGATCACCCTGCTGATCTCGCACACCCATTGGGACCATATCCAGGGGTTCCCGTTTTTCGCACCCGCTTACGACCCGCGCAACCGCGTGCGCATCCTAGGGTTCGAAGGGCCGCGGAAAGGGATCGAAGCCACGCTGGCGATCCAAATGGAAAGCCCCTATTTCCCGATTTCGATCCAGGAGATGCCGGGGCACATTGAATTTGCCGAACTCAAAAGCCTCGAGTTTGAAGTGGGCAAAGTGCGGGTGAAGGCGGCTTTCATGAATCATCCCGGCGTCTGCGTCGGATACCGCCTTTTCACCAGCGCCGGATCGCTGGTCTACTGCCCGGACAATGAGCTTTTCAGCCGTTTGCGGGGCAAGGGCCCGCAGGACTCGCCGCAGACCGTGTTCGCCCGCAAGCAGGACCAGGCGTTGCGGGAATTCATCGCCGGGGCGGACGTCGTGATTACCGACTCGCAATACGACGCGGAGGAATACGCCTCTCATATCGGCTGGGGCCATAGTTGCGTGGATGACGTGGTGCCGCTCGCCATTTCCGCCGGAGTGAAAAAATTGTTCCTTTTCCACCATGACCCGGTTCACGACGACGCCAAGGTGGCTCAAATGCTCGCGTCCGCCCGCCAGCAAGCACTGAACCGGGGCGCCGACATTCTGGTGGAAGCGGCCCGCGAAGGGCTGGAGATCGTCCTGAAGAAATAGCCACTCACTGCGCGCCGCGCAGCACTTCCAATGGGGGGCGGTCCAGCACCCCTCGATTTGCCAGCAACCCCACCCCGACCGTTACCCAACTGACGACCGCGATACTCGCCAGCCCCGGCCAGATGGCCACGGAAAACTCGGCTTCGAAAATAAATCGGGAAAGCCCCCAAGCCGCGGCTTCCGCGAGCAAAACCCCGGTCAAAGCCGACAGGAATCCGAGCAACAAGTATTCCGCGATCAGGATTTTGCGCACTTGGGCCTTGGAGGCTCCCAGAGTGCGCAGAAGGATGGCCTCCCGAATGCGCTGGTAGCGGCCGGTTAACACCGAGGCAGCCAAAACAATCAGCCCAGTGGCTACGGTAAAGAGCGCCATGAACCGAAAAACAAAAGCCACCTTTTGCAGAACCGCATCGACCGTGTCCAACACCAGAGCCAGATCGATGATGGAAACGTTCGGCAGTGATTGCACGATCGTCCGCTGCATTTCAGCGGAACGCTCCCGCGTGGGGGCGCGCGTCGTGACGATATGAAAACCGGGGGCGTCCTCCAGCACGCCGGTGGGATAAACCATGAAAAAGTTCGGCTGGATCCGCTTCCAATCGACCTTGCGAATGCTCACCACTTGATTGGTCAGAGGCACCCCTTGCAGATCGAAAACGAGTTCATCCCCCAGATCCACCTGCAAATCCCTGGCAATCCCCTGCTCCACCGACACTGGAATGGCCCCGTGATTGGTCGCCGCCACCGGCCAGGCCCCGCGCACCAATTCCTCCGTGGAATCGAGCGTATCGCGATAGGTGGAGCGATACTCGCGCCGCAGCGCCCAGCGCGGAATTTTCCGGGCTGGATCCCGCATGAGCTTCCGCACCGGCTCGCCCTTGACTGAGGTGAGGCGCATCGTCACCAACGGCACGTCCGAGAGAATCGGCAAATGCTGATCGCGCAGGATTTGCTTCACCTTTTCCACCTGATCCGCCTGGATGTCGAACAACGCCGCGTTCGGTTGATTTTCCTGATCCTTCGGAAAAAGGCCCAGGGTGAGCACCTGATTGACCCGATACAAGGTCATCACGAGAAAAACACCCAGCCCGATCGAAAGCAGCAGCAAGAGAGTGCGGTTCTGTGGTCGGTATAAATTCGCCATGCCTTGCCGCCAGGCAAAAGGCCAGCGGGGTGAAATGAGGCGGCGCATCAACCAGCGCAACAACTGGGCGGCCAGCACCAGCAACAGGAACGCCGCCGCAAGACCGCCGGCAAAAGCGAAGGCGCGCGTCCAACGCCCGGCCTGGGCTCGCGCCAGCAAGAGCAAACCGCCGGCCCCAAACGCCAACAGCAGCAAATAGAAGGGATCGCGGAGAGGGGTGGAGGGTTCGTAGAAAGTCCGCAAAACCGCGAGCGGCGATACCCGGCGGACCGAAGCCAGAGGCAGCACCGCGAAGATCAGCGCCACGGTGAAACCCGCGGCCATCGCCCGGATAATCGGCAACCAGACGACCTGCAAATCCACTTTGAAAGGCAGAAAGTCCGCCAACACCCGGGGGAGCAGATGCTGGATGCCCAACCCCAAAAGCGAGCCGGCCAGAGAACCCAGAATGCCCAGGACGAGCGCCTGGACGAGATAAATGGCAAACGTTTGGGAAACAGAGCAGCCCAGGCAGCGGAGCATGGCAATGGCCGCTGTCTTCTGCTTCACGTGAACATGAATCGCGCTGGCAATCCCGATCGCCCCGAGCAGCAACGCCACAAAACCACCCAAAGCCAGGAAGCGATTCACGTTTTCCAGGCGATTGCCCAGGTTCGATTTTCTCTCTTCCACCGTCTCCGCCGTCAGGCTGAGCGCATCCAGTTGTTTGCGGTGGCGGCGGACGAGCACTTCGACATCCGTGCCGGGCGGAAGCTTAAAAAAGACCTTAAACCGGGCGAAACTGTCGTTGGTCAGCAGCCCGGTCCCACCCAGGCGCTGGAAGGGGACGTAGACGCGGGGAGCAATCGTGGAAAACATGGCGTTCTCACCTGGCACCTTGCGCAAGGCCCCCGCGATCGGCAGCGAAAGCTGGCCCACCTTCACGCTTTCGCCAGGTTTGGCGTTGAATTGCACCAGCAAGGTCTCCTCCACCAGCGCCGCCCCATCCTGAAAGGCCGCCGCCGCGCCCGCCGGGGCGGTCTCAAAATCACCGTAAAACGGAAAGCCTCGATCCAGAGCCCGCACCTGGACCAGGCGCGAGCCGCCACTCTGGAAGGCGACCATCGATGAAAAAATCACCTCGCGGACCTGCTCGCCGCCGATCCCTCGAAACAACTTCTCCATCTCCGGCGTGAACGGATCCCGCGCGGTCAGCGCCAGGTCCGCCCCGAGCAGCGACTTGGCCTGGCGATCGATGCTGACGCGCAGATTCTCGGCCAGCGAACTGATGGCCACCAGCGCCGCAATGCCAATCACGATCGAGGAGGAAAAGAGAAGCAGCTTCCACCGGCTGGCCCGGCTGTCGCGCCAGGCCATGCGCCACGTCCACGGTGAGATCAGCGCTGCCAGAAGCTTCATGACGCCAGAGGGTCCACTCGCTGGTCTTCGACCAAACGTCCGCCCTTCAAATGCAAAATGCGCCCCGCTTTACGAGCCAGGTCCAGATTGTGAGTGACCAGGACCAGGGCCGTGCCTGACGACGTGTTGAGATTGAAAAGGAGATCCACGATCCGGCCGCTCGTCTCCCCGTCCAGATTCCCCGTCGGCTCGTCCGCAAAGAGAATCTTGGGTTGATTCAAGAACGCCCGGGCCAGCGCCACCCGCTGTTGTTCACCGCCGGACAACTGCGCCGGGTAATGGTGCAGACGCTCCGCCAGGCCGACCTTGCCCAGGAGTTCTTCCGCCGCGCCCTGGCAATTCCGCTGGCCGCGCAGTTCCAGCGGCACCATGACATTCTCCACGGCGGTGAGAGTCGGCAGCAGTTGGAAATTCTGGAAGACAAAGCCCACCTCCTCGCTCCGCAAGCGCGACCGCTCATCCTCGTTCAGGCGCGAAAGCTCCCGGCCAGCCAGATGAACCGTGCCGGAACTGGGGATGTCCAGTCCGGCGCACAACCCGAGCAGAGTTGTCTTGCCGCTCCCGGAGGGCCCGACAATCGCGCACGAGCCCCCCGCCTCCAGAGCAAAGCCGACATCCCGCAGAACGGCGAGTTCTCCTTCGGCACTTCGGTAAACTTTGCTCAGCGCGGTGACCTCAAGAATCGGCGGCATCCGCCCTCTCTTTCCATCTTCAAAACGCCAGCGTCAAATCCGAACCATCAAGAAAATCAAGGCTGGCCATTCACTCCGAGGATTTGCGGCCCGCTCTCCTCGAGGCGCAGAATGCTGAAAGAGCCCACGCCGATTTCGAATCGCGTGAACAAGTCCAATGGCACTCCGAGAAAATAGGCAAGCGCCAGCTTGATGGGATCGCCATGGCTGAAGATGGCCACGGCGCCGGCGGGATTCTCCCGGTAGAGCCGCTCCAGGGACCGCACCACCCGGCTTTGGCTCTCCAGCATCGTCTCGCCATTCGGAATGCGCACGCCGCTCCGGTACTCGTTGAAGCGCTTCCATTCCGGCATCGATTCCAACTCGGCCATGCTCTTCCCGGACCAATCCCCAAAAGCAATCTCCTGAAAACCTTCGTCGATTTCCACGGCCAGGCCCAAGGCCTCCGCCAGAGGCTGAGCGGTCTCTCGCGCGCGCTCCAAGGGGCTGCTAACAATCCGGCCGATTCCCTTGCCTTTAAGAGCCTGAGCGGCCCTGGCGGCTTCGTCCCGCCCGCGGGCGTTGAGGCGGACATTCGGCAAGCGAGCAGCCAGGGCTTTGCCCAAAAGGTCGTTCGACCCGTGCCGGACCAAATAGAATATCGCCATCTAATCCCCCAGGAGTCTGAGCAATTCGGCCTCGTCAACGACAGTCACGCCGAGCTGCCGGGCCTTGTCCAATTTTGAACCGGCATCCGTTCCGGCCACCACATAATCGGTCTTCTTACTGACGCTTCCGCTGACTTTGCCTCCGCGCGCTTCAATGCGCGCGGCCGCCTCTTCCCGTTTCAACGTCGGCAAAGTCCCGGTGAGGACGAAAGTTTGGCCGGTAATGGCCGAAGGCGCCGCGACCACGTGCGTGGCCGATTGAAAATTGAGGCCGGCGGCCCGCAGCTGATCGATGAATTGCCGATTGGCCGGCTGGTCGAACCAATCACGAACGCTGGCCGCGATCACCTCTCCAATATCCTCGGCCCCGGTCAATTCTTCGATCGTAGCCCGGGCGATGGAGTCGAGATCGGGGTAGGCTCGGGCCAGGGATTTCGCGCTTCCGGCCCCCACATGCAAAATTCCCAGCCCAAAAATAAGGCGCCACAAATCCCGGGATTTGCTCTGTTGCAGCGCATCCAGGAAATTCTGAGCCGACTTCCGCCCCATTCGCTCCAGCGAAAGCAATTGTTCCATGGTCAGGGAATAAAGATCCGCCGGGGTCCGCACCAGGCTCGCTTTCACCAACTGACCGATGAGCGCCTCGCCGCCGCCTTCCACATCCATCGCTCCCCGGGAACACCAGTGGATCAACCGGCCGCGCAGCTGCGCCGGACACTGACCGGTATTCGTGCAGCGCCAGACCGCCGCCTCCTCGCCGCTGCCGGCGGGCATCCGGCGCACTTCGCCGCCGCATTCGGGGCATTTAGACGGGAAGGCGAACGCTTGTTCATGACCGGCTCTCTTCGCCAGCACCACCCCCACAACCGCCGGAATGACTTCCCCCGCCTTTTCGATGATCACGGTGTCGCCCACCCGGATGTCTTTCCGGCGCAATTCGTCTTCATTGTGCAACGTGGCCCGGCTGATCGTGCTCCCGGCCAGAAAGACCGGCTCCAGTTCCGCCACCGGCGTCAGCGCTCCAGTCCGCCCCACCTGGATGGTGATGCCCTTCAGTTTGGTCTCGGCCTGTTCCGGGGCGTACTTGTAAGCCATAGCCCAGCGCGGCGCTTTCGCGGTGAACCCCGCACGCGCCCGCTGCTCCAGCGAGTTCAATTTGATGACCGCGCCGTCCGTTTCGTAGGCAAAGTGCTTCCGAATATCATTCAATTCATCAATCGCCCGAAACAGTTCCTCGACCGTCCGACAATGCCAGGTCCGTTCCGGCGTCGGAAATCCGAGATCTTTCAGCCACTGCAGCACCGCCACGTGGGTGCCCAAAGCCGGCCCGCCCTCCCTGACTCCCAGCCCGTAGACGGTGAGTGCCAGCGGGCGTTTGGCCACTATGCGCGAATCCAGTTGCTTGAGCGATCCGGCGGCGGAGTTTCGCGCGTTGGCAAATGGCTCTTCGCCTTGAGAAACTCGCTGTTTGTTCAGCTTCTCGAAGCCGGCGCGGGTCATGTAAACCTCGCCCCTCGCTTCCATGCGCGCCGGAAATCCGCCTTCCGCGGCGCGCAAACGCATCGGCAGGTTGCGAATCGTCCGCAGGTTTGCCGTGATGTCGTCGCCCGTGGTTCCATCCCCGCGGGTGGCGCCGAGCACCAATTCGCCATTCTCGTAGCGCAAATTCATCGCCACCCCGTCCACCTTCGGCTCCACCACCCAGTCCAGCTCTTCCCCGGGCAGGAGGCGCTGCAAACGCTGCACGAAGTCCCGCACCTCGGCCTGCGAATACGTATTGTCCAGGCTCAACATCGGCTCCAGATGCTGGACCGCCCGAAATTCAGAAATCGGCGTTCCGCCGACCTTCTGCGTCGGGGAGTCGGGCGTGATCAGTTCCGGGTGGGCTTTCTCCAGATCGGTCAACTCGCGGTAGAGACGATCGTACTCGGCGTCACTGATGGTCGGACGCGCGTAGACGTAGTAGGCCTCATCATGGCGGCGGACTTCAGCGACAAGCTCCGCGTGTCTTTTTTCGGCTTGGGATCGGCTCATTCTGCAAGAGACGCCGCATCGTAGGCGGAACGCTGCCGAGCGGCAATCTTCCGGTTCAGGCTTCAGGGTTTTTCGCCGCCGATGGCGCGAATCTCTTTCTCAGCTTCGCCCCACGAATCTGATCTTGGCTGAACCCGGCGGCCTGACCGTCCCCGATGGGTTGGAGCCGTCCCGGCTTAACTGCCCACTCTTGCAGACTTTAACCGCGGCGAGCTGCTTCGATTTTCGCGATGTCGATTTTCGTCATTTCCATCATCGCTTCAAAGGCGCGTTTGGCCTCCGCACCCCCTGCTGCCATCGCGCGAGTGAGGGCGCGCGGAGTGATCTGCCAGGACAGACCCCAGCGATCCTTGCACCAACCACAAGCACTTTCCTCACCGCCGTTGCCGACAATCGCATTCCAGTAGCGGTCGGTTTCCTCCTGAGTGTCAGTCGCGACTTGAAAGGAGAATGCCTCGCTGTGCGAAAAAGCCGGGCCTCCGTTCAAGCCCAGGCAAGGAATGCCCAGCACCGTGAATTCCACTGTCAGGACATCGCCCGCATTGCCGGACGGGTAGTCACTCGGCGCATGATGCACCGCGGTCACCTCGCTGTCCGGGAAGGTCGCCGCATAAAAGCGCGCTGCTTCCAGAGCGTCTTTGTTGAACCACAGGCAAATCGTGTTGTTCGGGATCGAGTTTTTCATAAAAGAGATTCTCCTATTGCCGGTGATAGCTGCCGCACCATCGGCCTATGCTACATCAACGAACGGCAGAGCCGAAAAAGGACACATCGATCGGGAAGGAAGTGACGCCCACGTGAGAAAGGGCTTCAGCGCTCGCTTTTTGAACACGAAGAAGACGGTGACGGAGCTGCCTGCAGCCGCAATCCCCCTCAGGCCGTTACTTCACACTGACGTTCACGCCGCTTTTTTGCAGAGTGACGCCTTGGGCCTTTTCCAGCTGGGCTCTGGCGCTGTTGTAATTGGCCAGGGCGCGCAATTCGACCAGTCGCGCCTGCGCCAGTGCGGTCTGGCGCTCCAACACCAGAAAAGGGGTGCTCTTGCCAGCCTGAAAGAGCTTGTTCTCAGCGTCGAGGGCGAGCTCGGCAAATTCGCGCGCGCGCCGGGAGGAACCAATTTGATTCGACGTGCTCTCCAAGGCGTTCGCCGCCATGTCCACTTCGAAAAGGGCATCCTGCTCCGCTTTGCGCAACGAAAGCTGCAACTGCTCTTTGGCGGCCCGGTCGGCCTTATAGCGGTTCCGCGCGGTTACGTTCCCGATCGGAAAGCTCAAGCTGGCGCCAATGGAGTACAACTCATGCGTCCCCGAGCCGACTTCGTCCACGGTCTCACCGAAAGTGGGCTGAATTGATTGCCGCCCGTACCCGGCGTTGAAGCTCAAGTCGGGCAAACGCTGATTTGAATCGTAGCGGAGAACAACATCCTGCTTTTCCAGCCGCAGCCGCATTTCCCAGATCTCCGGCCGGTTGGCCAAAGCCGCCTGCCGCCAGTCGGATCGGGTTTCGGTTTCCTGAACAAACACCAGGGCGTCCACCGGCTCGAGGGCGATGCCGGCCCGATTGGTGTAATCATCCGAGATCAATCGCCACAACGCCGCCATCTGCGTGCGGTAATTCTGCTCGGAGCCAAACAAGGCGGTGCGGGCCAGTTCCACCTGGGATTGCACCCGAGGCTCTTCCAGCGGAGAAATGCCGTGCGCCTCCACGCGTTTATGCACATCCGACGCCAGGCGCTCCGCCCGTTCCAACTGGAACCGGTCGACCTGGATGCCCTCGCGAGCCAGGATCAGATTGTAATACTCCAGTTTTACCTGGGTAACAGTGCTGATAAGCTGGTCCCGCAACTGCCACTCAGAGATCTTTAAATTGCTCCGCGCCAGTTTGAGATTCCGTCGGTCCGCATCGATCCAGAAGTCCTTGAGCAGCGGCTGGCGGAAGGTCATTCCGGCAATGCCGTAGTAATTGTTGGTCAGAATCTGGGAGGCAAAAGTGAAGGCTTCGATCGATTCGGATCGCGCATAAAAATCGTAATGGAGGCCGAACGGCAGCTTGCCGCCCAAAGAAGGCCCAATCTGATCGACGGTTTCCTCATACTCCTGGTCCGAGCCGGCGCGGTTTGAGGTCAGCTTTTTGGGATCGAACGTGGAGGGCTGATCCACGTAGTTCCGTGTGGCCTGCAAAGTCAGTGAGGGATCGTAAGCGCCGTAATATGACTTCAGCTCGTAGAGAGCGACGGTCGGGCCGAGGCGAGCCACCTGGACGCCGAGGCTTCGGGCCATCGCCAGATCAATGCATTCCTGAAGGGAAATCGACCGGGCTTGCTGGCCCGAGGGAGTATTGGTCTGGCCACGCGTGACGGGCAACAGCACGCCCGCGACCGCGAGGAGCAGGCAGCCTTTGCGCAACAAACTTTTCCAAGAGATGGGCCAAGACAGGTACAACATGCGCGTCTCTAAAGAGCTCGGAACCAATGCGGCCAGCTCGGGAGCGCCCGCAGGTGATCGATGATTTGGCCGGCCAGGGGCATCCAGACGTAGATCAGCAACCGCTTCGCCTCCAGGCGAACGCCGTTGATCTTCACCTCGACGCTTTCCGGGGTGGAAAACAAGGAGAAATTGGGAATGAACCGGGGCACGCGCTGCAAATATCTCGCGTAAGCCTCCCCATGCCTCGCCAGCAGAGCCTTTTCTTCGGCCGGGACAGTTCCGGAGGCGTAAAGGACGATCACCATCAGCGCGGCCGCCACCACCACGAAGCTTTTCAAGAACAAGGCCGAGCCAATGGCCATCAAAAACGTGCCGACATAGAGCGGGTTGCGGCAAACAGAATAAGGCCCCTGATCAACCAGCGTGTTGAGCTTGCGGGAGCCCACGTAGATCGTGGACCAAATCCGAAAGGCGATTCCAGCCAGAAAAACGGTCCAGGCGAGCCCGTTGGCAAGGATGTTCACCCAGGTTCCTTCTTCGACCAACGGTTCAGAAAACAGGGTGACCAGCGCGGTGGGAACGAGCAGGATCACTCCAAAAGCGCCGCGAAATTTATAGAGCTTGCTAGTGTCGAGCTGCGAAGTCGGGCCGATATTCGCCGGGCCCGACCGAGCGGGGTCGGTTAACGAAGTCACAAAACTGCTTTGTCTACTCAGGTTTACGCCATAATACCCGATCTCAAGTTCCTGTCGATTTTTTCTTCGGGCCGGGATGGGCTCCGTCGAGAACGGAAGGGGCCGCCCCCAGCCAAAAACTCGTTTTGCGTTTGACACCTTATTTTCCCGCAGTCAATTTGAGCAAAACACTATGGCCGAGAATACACCGAATATTCCCGCGGGCACGCCTGCCGCCGCCACCCCTCCCGCGCCTCCAGCGCCCCCGAAACCCGGCGAATCTGGCAAGATCCAGCCCAAGAAGGAAACTGTTCGCATCAATTTGCCTCCGAAGCCGACTGCCGCGCCGACCATCAAGATCCCGGCTCCGGCCGCCATCTCAGCTGCTGCTCCAGCCGCCGCGGCCGCTGCAGCCCCGGCCAAATCGGCCGCGCCTCCGCCTCCCACTCCTCCGGCGGGTGGCTCCAAGAATACTGTAGCTGGCGCTGCAGGGGCTCCCCCCGCTGCCGGCAAGGCGCCCGCTCCGGCGGCAGCCGCGCCTGCGCCTGCGCCCGCGCGTCCGGCGCAGGTTGCCTATACCGCTGGCGGGCTCGACATGGTCGACAAAGTGCTGGCGATTGCCGCCGCCGTTGTTGCCCTAGCCGTGCTTGTCCGCGTGTTCATGCTCGCGTCCTAAAATCAGCAGGGCGAGTGGCCAGCGGAACCTGCTTTCGCTGGCTTGGCGGCACTTGTGCAGACGAAGTCTGCCGATTAAGGTGACTGAAAAAACGGATTATGGCCGCAGCAAACATTGTCACAGCAACCGAAGCGAATTTTCAGGCAGAAGTTCTTGGTTCCGCCACGCCTGTTCTGGTGGATTTTTGGGCGGAGTGGTGCGGGCCGTGCAAAATGATCGCGCCCCTGCTGGACGAACTGGCGACGGAATACGACGGCAAAGTCAAAATTGCCAAAGTCAACATCGATGACCATCAGAATCTGGCGGCTCAGTTTCGCGTGAGCGCCATTCCCACGCTGTTGATCTTCAAGAACGGCCAAGTGGTCGAACAAATGGTCGGCGCCAAGAGCAAGCGTGACCTAAAGGCCAGCCTCGACAAGGCAGCAGCCTGATTCGGCGTTCTTGAACTTTTATTCCGTTCTCTCTTGCGCCGTTCCCTAACGGAAGAGCCTCTCACCGCCTTTGGAGCTGTAGGGGCTCACATTCGGCTCGAAGCGGCGGAACCCGTTGCGCTTCACCGCTTCGAAGTCATACTGGAAAAGGATTCCGATCTGGTTTGACCCCTCGGACCCATCCCGCAGCGCGTTGAACCCGTGCCCGTAGACGAGCGAGGCCAACCACGCGCCGCGAGGGGAGACATAAGTGATTCCCGCCCCCACCCCGGCGTGCCAATTGTGCTGCTGCTCCTGGCCCTCCAGATAATCCACAGGGGAAATCGCTCCCAACAGGTCGAGCCGCCAATTCTTGTTCGGGGTGATCGGCAGGGAGTACTCGCCGTTTAGCAGCGCAAACTTCTCCGCTGAAATCTCCTGGTAATAGTAGCCGGGGATGCTCAACGGAAATTCCGAAATGAAAGGCAGCACGCCCCCGAGGCGAAACGCACTAAAGCGATCCGGATTCATCACGGCCCCAAGGGTCAAAGCCACATCAAAATACTGCTGAGACTCCTCGAAGGTGTATTTGAGCAGGGCCCGGCCCCAAAACGCGTGACTGGCTGTCTCGATCTGCCGGTCATTGCTAAAACCATAGTCCTGGCCATCCGCCCGCAGCTGGGCCTCGTACCAGATGGAAAGCTCAAAGGCCAGCGGCGAGGTGAGGCTGGGCTCTCGCCCTCCCACGCGAATCCCCGTCCGCAAATGGAGCACGTTCAGGTCACTTGGAATCTCGAAATTGCGCGCCGTGGTGCTGTCCCGTTCGAAAAGCGAATGATGCAGGATCAGGCGGCCCAGCCACCAGGCCGGCACGCGCGCGTCCGGATTCAATCGGTGGTAAATGCTCGCGGAAATCTCGCCCCCATGGCCAGTAAAGGATTCTTCGCGGACGTACTGACCGCCGCGAATCTCCGAGTAGGTGTCGGCAAATCCGCCGCCGGCCAAGCCCACTCCCAGGTCCGTGTTCGGCCCGAGCAACCCTTTAAACCCCAGTTCGCCATCGAGGTAAATGGGCGCGACTGCCAGGCGCAAGGTGGTGTTGGTGTTGAAGAAGTCAGGGTTGTTGTAATAGAAGAAGCCGTAGGCTGCGATCGGAGCCCGCCCCTCCAGCGGCTGATTGTAAGCAACCTGAATGAGGCGCCGCTGTTCAGGATCGAGCTGGCCAAAAACGCTCAGGTGCAGCGCCATGGCCAGCAGACCGGTGCAAACCCAGGCTGTTCGCTTCACTCCCCCATTGTATGGGGAAGCAGTTCCGCCGCAAGCCTTCCTGGAACAAAAGTAAGGCTCCTACCCTCTCAGCTTTCGCTCCAGGATTTCACCCACAAGATTCGGGTTCGCCTTCCCTTTGCTCAGCTTCATGACCTGCCCCTTGAGGAAGTTCACCGCGGCCACTTTTCCGGCCCGGAAATCTTCGACGCTCCGGGGATTCGCATTGATCGCTTGATCGCAAAAGCCTTCGATCGCCCCGGTATCGCTGACCTGCGCCAGGCCTTTCTTCTCCACAATTTGGGCGGGCGAATCGCCGCTCGCGAAGGTCTCCGCGAAGACATCCTGGGCAATTTTAGTGCTGATCTTGCCGCTATCCACCAGCGCGATTAATTCCGGAATGGCCTTCGTGCTGAACTTCACTTCCTCCAGCGTCGTTCCGGTTTCCGTCAGCTTCGCGCGCAGGTTATTGATCACCCAGTTGGCCACGGCTTTGGGCTGATTGGATTGGGCGGCCACCCTTTCGAAATAGGCGCCCAGCGGCACATCATCGACGAAGGTCTGCGCATCCGCCTTCGGGAGCTGGTACGACGTCATGAACCGGCGTTTGCGGGCGAGCGGCAGTTCCACCACGCGCGACTTCACTTCACTGATCCACTTTTCGTCCGGCACGAACGGCATCAGGTCCGGCTCGGGGAAATAGCGATAATCGTGGGCCATTTCCTTGGAGCGCATGCTTTCGGTGATCTCGCTCCCATCGTCCCAGCGGCGCGTTTCCTGGGTCAAACGCCCGCCGCGCCTGACCACTTCAATCTGCCGCGGAATCTCATACTCCAGCGCCCGCCGGACTCCGCTGAAGCTATTCATGTTCTTGATCTCGATTTTGGCGCCCAATTCCTTCTGCCCTTTCGGCCGGACGCTCACGTTGACGTCGCACCGGACCATCCCCTTCTCCATGTCGCAGTCGCTGACGCCGCCATACATGAGCACATCTTTCAGCGCGTTGAGATACGCATAGGCCATATCCGCGGTGCGGATGTCCGGTTCGCTGACAATTTCCAAAAGCGGGACGCCGGCGCGATTGAAGTCCACTCCGCTGTTTCGCTCAAAATGGAAATTCTTCCCGACGTCCTCCTCCAGATGCGCCCGAGTGATCCGCACCCGCTCGATGCCCTCGCCGAATTCGAACTCGAGCCAGCCCTCGATGGTGGATGGCTTGTCGTACTGGGTGATCTGGTAATTCTTCGGCGCGTCCGGATAGAAATAGTTCTTCCGGTCAAACTTCGCGTAGTTTGGAAGGCGGCAGTTCAGCAGCAGGCCGGTGAGGGCGGTCAACCGCAGGGCCTCTTCGTTGGCCACGGGCAAAACCCCGGGCATGCCGAGGCAAACCGGACAAACGTTTGTGTTGGGCAGCGAGCCAAACTGATTGGCACAACCACACCACATCTTTGACTTTGTTTTGAGCTGAACGTGGGTTTCCAGCCCGATGACCGCTTCGTACTCCATAGTCGAGTCGGACAGGACTGTAGGCAACGAACGCCCTCCGGGCAATCACGGAGCCCGCGTTCGCGCGGATTTTTCGCAGGTTAGCGGAGCTTTTCCCGCTCGAGCGCCGGCTTCAGCCGCTCGTATTCGGAGAGGATTCGGGCAATGGCGGACGAGTCGGGCAGCTTGCCGGTCTTGCAGAACGTCATTACCTCAAGGCAGGCGTCCGCCAGGGATCGGGCTCCCAGATTGTTCGCGCTGCCCTTCATGCTGTGCGCCGCGCGCTCCACCTCGACTGGGTCGCCCGCCTTGAAAGCATCCAGAAGCTTGCCAATCCGGACGGGAGTATCCGCCAAAAACAGATCAATCAACTCGGGCAAAGGATCCGGCTCCCCATCGGAGGCCAACTCACGGACGCTCCGCAGAATCTCCTGATCGAGCAAATCCGCGTCGTCTGCCGGACCTGGGGCTGTGGACCCCACGGCCTGCAAGCCACGCTCCAGAGCCGCGTCGAGTTCGTTCAATCGGACCGGTTTGCTGATGTAGTCGTCCATGCCAGCTCGTAAACACTCCTCTCGATCGCCGGCGAGCGCGTTCGCCGTCATGGCTATGATATAAAATCGTTTGAAGCCTGTGCCTATCTTTTTTTCTTCGCTGCGCAGCAAGCGGGTCGCCTCGTAGCCATCCAGTTCGGGCATCTGGCAATCCATCAGAATCAGGTCGTACGGGATGCGTTTTACCGCCTCGAGAACCTCCAGGCCATTCGCCACCGCGTCGGCAGAGAAACCGAGCTTCTGCAACTGCCGCAGAGCCACCTTCTGATTCACGGTATTATCCTCGGCCACAAGCACTCGCAACATTCCACGCTCCGGCCGGTTTTGGCAGGTGAGCGGCGCCGCGCTCCGCGCGTTCCTCGCGGAACCCCGGAGAACCGTGACGAGCGCGTCGTAGAGACGGGTCTCTTTCACCGGCTTGACCAGATAAGAGGAGATCCCCACCTCGCGCCACCGGCTCTCTTCCGGCAAATATCCCAGCGAAGTCAACATGACCAATTGGGTGGAGGCCAGATCGGGATTTTGCTTGATCGCCCGGGCCAGCGTGAGGCCATCCATCTCCGGCATTTGCATGTCCAGAAGCGCGAGATCAAAAGGATCTCCCTCCGCCACAGCCTGCTCCAACAAAGCCAGCGCCTCCTTGCCCCCGGAGGCAGTTCCATTCCGCATCTTCCACGAACAGACCTGATGATGCAAAATCTCGCGATTCGTTTGATTATCATCCACCACCAGCACCCGGAACCCTTCCAAAGTGCTCGCCATTTCGGCGACCGCCTGATCGCGCGGCTGCTTCTCCAGGGGAACGGAAAACCAGAAACGCGACCCCTTGCCCGGTTCGCTCTCGAAGCCGATTTCTCCATGCATCAGTTCAACCAATTGCTTGCAGATCGCCAGCCCAAGTCCGGTCCCGCCAAACCGGCGCGTGGTTGATCCGTCCGCCTGCATAAAGGCCTGAAAGAGGCGGTCGTGAGCTTCCGGGGCAATCCCGATGCCGGTATCGCGCACCGAAAACTCGACAATGACATTTCGCTCGGTCTCACGAGCCGGACGCACATCAAGGACGACCTCGCCCTCGAGCGTAAACTTGACCGCGTTGCCCGCAAGGTTGGTCAGCACCTGCCGGATCCGGCCCGGATCGCCCCGCAGATGACGGGGGGTGTTGGCTTGAATCCAGGAGGCGAGTTCGACCCCTTTGCCTTGCGCGGCTTCGGCGAGAATCTCGGCGGTGCCTTCCACGACTTCGTTCAAATCGAAGTCGATTGCCTCGATCACCATTCGGCCGGCCTCAATCTTCGAAAAGTCGAGGATGTCGTTGATGATGTTCAACAGGGCGTCGGCGCTCTGACGGATGGTCTGCGCGAAATCCCGCTGCTCCGTGGTCAGATCCGTTTCCAGCAAAAGGCCGGTCATCCCGATCACGGCGTTCAGCGGCGTGCGAATCTCATGGCTCATATTCGCCAGAAACTCGGATTTCAGGCGCGCGGATTCCAAAGCGGCATCCCGTGCGGAAGCAAGTTCGCGTTCGACGACCTTCAGATCGGTAATGTCCCGGGAAATGCCAAAGGTGCCGTTAATCTCACCCTGCGGATTCTTGAGCGGCACTTTCGTAGTCAACACCCAGCGCTCCCGCCCATCCAACCAGACCTCCCGCTCCGTCTTGCCGACCAGGGCCTGTCCCGTGCGAAGGATGGCGCGCTCATCCCGCAGCGCCTCCTCGGCATGGGCTGCCCCGAAGAAGTCCGCGTCGGTCTTGCCAATCGCCTCGGACGGGTCGTCCAGCCCAAGCCGGATGGCCAGAGCCCGGCTGACGGCCAGGAACTTGGAGTCCCGATCCTTGAAGTAGATGCTGTCCGGGATGTTCTCCAGCATGGCACGAAGCAGTTCCCGCTCGTAAGCCAGCGCCTCCTCCGCTTTGTAGCGATCCGTTTCGTCCCAAAAGATCCCTTGGATGCCCGTGACCTCACCTCGGGCGTCAAAGAGCGGCGACTTGATGACCTGCACATAGAGCGTTTGCCCGGCGCGGTCTTGATGCTGCTCGATGGCGCTGAAAGCGGTCTTTTTTTCCAACAGCCGCCGATCATCCTGCTGGTATTTGATCGCCAGTTCGGGGGGGAAAAGGTCAAAATCCGTCTTCCCGATCACTTCGGCAAGTTTCCGGTTCATCGCCCGGCAGAAATTGGTATTGGCAAAAGTGAAGCGGCCCCGGAGATCCTTGCGAAAGATGTTTTGCGGAATCGTTTCAACCAGGGAATGAAAGAAGGCTTCCGCGTCCTTCCGGGCCAATTCAGCCTCGGCCCGCTGGGCGGAAGCCGCCGCCAGCCGCTCCATTCTCTCGAATTGGCTCCCGCAAAGCGCAGCCGCGCTTTGCAGCGCCTCCACCTGATCGCGGTCGAGCCTGCCCGGCGAAGTCCCGACCACTAAAAGAACTCCAGAATCCCCAACCGCGCGCGCCACGCCAAACCGGGCCCTGAATGGAAACCCGGCCACGCATCGAACTCGTTTGCCTCGAATGGACGCGGGGTTTGCCGCCCAACGCGGGTCACTGGCCGCGTCTTCCACCATCAACGGCTCCTTCGCCGCCAGCGCCTCCGCCAGGAACGGTTCCAAGCCCGCCGCTTCGTCGCTCGGCACGAGCCGGGAAGGCCTCAGGACATAACCGTCCCCGTCTTTGAAACAGAAAATCGCGGATCGCCCCTCGGCAAGCCGGCCAGCCATCCTCGCCAAATGATCAAGGGAGGAGTCCAGGTCTGGGTCCTGCAAAGCGAGTCGAAAAGACATGCGAGGCTCAGTCATTTGCGGCCCGCCTTTTGCGGTGGTCAATTCCATGGGCGACTCGTCGGCAGAGACACAGGATCACTCCGGACAGCCGGGCAAACGACCCCGCAGATCGAAATCACCGCTAGAGTACCTGAGGGGCCACTGCGAGGTCACGACCTTTTTGCCAACCTTTCATCGGCCGGCCCGGGACGCCCTGGCGAGTTGCCTCTACTGCCGAACGGCGGACGAAGCCGCCTGTTCTTTCAAAACCACGGCCGATTTGGGGTTCTTGGCCAGCAGCACGGAGTAATCCCGGGTGACCTGAATCGTCTCGTCCAGTTGCGGATCCACGGCCGCTTCGGCCTCGGTCTCAGTTTCGGCCTCCGGATCATCCGGGTTCGCCGCCTTCGCAACTTCGGCATCGTCCTCTTTCGGTTTTGCAGGGTTGTACGCCTGGAGTGGCTTGGAGTTTTCCGCCGATTCAAGATCCAACTCAAAGATGGAGGCGGTCGAATGCGGCCGGGAGGCCCTTTCCTTTTTGCGGGCTTCCTGCCGGGCTTTGTCCTGATCCTTTTCGCGCAACCGGACTTTCTCGTTCAAAGAAACAGTTTTCTCGTCCTTGCGCTTCTTCACCTGATCGATGTCCTCGAGCAGGTACGCGAAATCCTTGCTGTGACTCACGCGCTCCTTCGAGGCATTTTGCAGATCGGCCAGGAAAGGCTTCACCATCTCCACGCTGGTGTAGGTTGCCGGAGTCGTTTGATCCGCAGGCAAACAGTTTTCCAAGCTGGCTTCGCCGATATCCAAGTAATCGTAAATAGACGGGAGAATCACATCCGGTGTAACCCCCTGCTTCTGCGTGGTGCTGCCGGAAATTCGGTAGAACTTTGAAACGGTCAGCTTCAGTTTGCCCGGGTTTTCCACTTTGTTCTTGGGGATGATCTGATCCAGCGAAAGAACTTGCTGCACCGTGCCTTTGCCGTGAGTGCTCTGGTCCCCCACAATCACGGCGCGGCCATAATCCTGCAGGGCGCCCGCCACGATTTCCGAGGCCGAAGCGCTCAGCTTCCCGACAGCCACGACCAGCGGACCGGTCCAGGAAACCTCGCCGTTCTTGTCTTCCAGGACGTGCGGGTCCTTCTTCGGCTCTTTCACCTGCACCACGGGGCCCTTCTTGATGAAAAGCCCGGTTAATTGGATCGCTTCGTCGAGAATGCCGCCACCATTCCGGCGCAAATCCAGGATCAACGACTGGACGTTCTCCTTTTTCAGCCGCTGGATCAAGGTATCCACATGACCGGCGCAGCCATCATAAAATTGGGGGAGGTTAATGACGCCCACCCGCTGCGAACCGCCATCCCCATCCTTGAAATCATAGATGCGCGCTTTCGCGAACTGTTCCTTGAACTTGATTTCGTCCCGGATCAACGTCACGACTTTCTTGGCATCCGGGTTCTTCGCCGGGATGATCGATAAGCGCACCTCAGTGCCTTTCTTGCCACGGATCATGTCCACAACCTTGTTCAGGCGCATTTCGATCACGTCCACCGGCTCGGCAGATCCCTGCGCCACGGCCACGATTTTGTCCCCCGGATGCAACTGCTTGCTCAGCGCCGCCGGCCCGCCAGGAATCAATTCCCGAATTTTCGTGTACCCATCCTCCCAAATGAGCTGGGCGCCAATGCCCGTAAGCGAAAGGCTGATGTGTTGGATGTCGAAATTCGCCGCCTCGCTCGGGCTCATGTAATCCGAATGCGGATCGTACGAGTGGGCCAAGGCCGTCAGATACATCTGCAGGATCTCGTCCTTCTCGAAATCCGTCATGGTCTTCTCCAGGCGGTTGTAACGGCGTGAGATCAGTCCAACCGCGTCCTCAGCCTTCTCTTTGGACAGCTTGCTTTGCAGCAGTTCCCACTTGATCCGCTGCCGCCAGAGTTTCGCAGCCTCCAAGTCATCCTTGGGCCACGGCTCCTTGTTCCGAGCCACCACAAAGTTGTCGTCCTCGTTAAAGTCGAATTCCTGTTTGAGAAGCTTCTGCACCAGGATATTTCGCTCGGCGAGGCGATCCAGGTAGGTCTGGTAAATGGCAAACGCAGGGGTGACCTGGCCGGCTTTGGTGGCGTCATCCAGCTTTGAGCTGTACTTCGCCTTGAACTCGTCCACGTCCGTTTGCAGGAAAATCATGTGGTTGTAGTCCAGCGTATTGAGGTAGTTCGTCAGGAACCCGGCGGAAACCGCATCATCGAACTTGCTCTGGCGGAAATGGTAGCGCTCCAGAATGTGCCCGACCGTGGCCGCCACCGTTCCCGCCTGCAGATCGGTGAGCTGAGCGGAAAAGGAGGCCTGGACGAAGATAATCAGCGCAAAGAAACTTCCGACAAAGCGATTCATATAAACTTTTCGGCTGCCTTCCTTGAGGACTCAACTTACACGACACCTCCCAGAGGGCTGCTGGAAACTGCAAGTGAGATACCACACCTCCCGGGCCATTTCAACGGAAGAGGAATCTGGAGTTCGATTCGCCCTCTCCGCCAGCAGGCTCACCCCAGAGGCGACCGCCCGGTCCGCGTCTTGAAAAAGAACCCGCGAGAACCCGGTTTTACTTCCCAAGCCGAACCTTCTCCGGTAGATATGCCGGACCAAGGGCCGAAGAAAGAGGCGCTGGCGCGGAATCGTCGGCGGCCTTTGGCCAGGCGCAGCGTGGCTGCCAACTTTGGTGCGCAAAAACGATGAGTTCCCATTTTGTTAATCGGCTGGCCGTTTGTAGCTGGTCTCTCCAACCCAAAACCCCGGAAGAGTTGATCGAGCACGTTCAACACATTGGCATCAAGTGCATCCAACTCGCGCTCGACCCCCTGCGGGATAATCCGGACGTTTGGGGCAAAACGCGCCAGCTCTGCCAGGAAAAGGGGCTGATCCTGGTTTCCGGCATGTTCGGAACGATCGGCGAAGATTATTCGACCATGGAGTCGATCAAGCGCACCGGCGGCGTTGTGCCCGATGGGACTTGGGCCGAGAACTGGAAGAATATCCAGCAGATTGCCGACATCGCGAAAGCCAACGGCATCCGACTGGTGACGTTCCATGCCGGTTTTCTTCCCCACGACCACACCAGCCCCGATTTCAAAAAACTCGTCAGCCGGATCGGCCAGATTGCCGACCACTTTAAGCGGAAGGGGCTCGATCTGGCGTTTGAAACCGGACAGGAAGACGCGGACGACCTGGAATTATTCCTGATCCAGCTTAACCGGCCGAATGTGGGAGTGAACTTTGATCCGGCGAACATGATCCTCTACGATCGCGGCGAGCCGATCGATGCTCTTCGCACCCTCGGCAAACGGTTAAAGCAGGTGCATATCAAAGACGCGATTCGCACCAAAACGGCCGGCGAGTGGGGGCAGGAGGTGCCCGTGGGAACAGGAGAAGTGGATTGGGCGGAGTTTTTCCGCACCCTGGACGAGATTCGCTTTGCGGGCTTCTGCGCGATCGAGCGGGAAGCAGGAACCCAACGGCTGGCGGACATCCAGACCGCGCGCGAATACATCGCCAAACTGCCCGCAGAATAAAATATGGACTCGGGAAGGAGGATCAACGTGGGAATTGCCGGCCTGGGTTTTATGGCCGCCACCCACATCAAGGCCTATCGCCAGATTCCGGAGGCCAACATCCACACGATCTGCAACGCCAGTGGGCGCTGCCTGGACGGGGACCTGACCAAGGTTGGGGGCAATATCAACGCCAACGACCAAGTGCGCCTCGACATGAACCAAGTGAAGGCGACGCGCGAATTCGAGGACTTGCTCCGCGATCCGGCCA
Source organism: uncultured Verrucomicrobiota bacterium (assembly GCA_964566945.1). Lineage (GTDB taxonomy): Bacteria > Verrucomicrobiota > Verrucomicrobiia > Limisphaerales > SXQI01 > DASVNK01. The sequence goes on from CAZMKE010000005.1 coordinate 248,394, forward strand.
TCGAACTCATTGATATTTGCACCCCCACCCTGCAACACCCCGACATGTTGTCGGCTGCCCTGAAAGCGGGGAAGCATGTCATTTGCGAAAAGCCGCTGGCCCGAAATTCTGAGCAAGCCCGGACCATGGTGGAAGCCGCGCGGCAGGCCAAAACGTTTGCCATGCCCGCGATGTGCCTCCGATTCTGGCCGGAATGGGCCTGGCTGAAGAACGCGGTCGCCCAGAATACTTACGGAAAAGTACTCAGCGCCCGCTTTCGCCGGATTGCTGAACCACCGAGCTGGGGCAAAAAACATTTCTCCCAGGGCAGCGCCTCTGGCGGAGCTCTGCTTGATCTGCACATCCATGATGTCGACTTCGTCCAGTTCTGCTTCGGAAAGCCCCGGAGGGTTTTCGCCAGCGGATACTCGCATTATACCGGCGCGGTCGACCACGTGGTCGCGCAGTATCAAGTGGCCAATGGCGCAATCGTCCATGCCGAAGGAGGCTGGGCCATGTCCCCGGGGTTCGGGTTTAGCATGGCCTACACGGTGAATTTTGAAAACGCCACCGCGGACTATGATCTGGTGCGCGCGCCCGACAACCTGCTGCGACTTTTCCGTCCGGGCCAGGCGGCCGAGACCGTGAAATGCACGGGCCCGGATGGCTACGTCGGAGAACTGCTGCATATCGTTCAATGCATCCAGCAAGGCCGGAGCCCGTCCGTAGTCACCATGCAGGATGGCCTCGCTGCCATTCAGATTTGTGAAGCGGAGGAATGCTCGATCCGCACCGGTGAAGTCGTCGATATCCCTTCCTGAACGGTCAAACCCGAGGTCAACCCAATATGAAACTGTTTTTCGCTCTCGCCACTCTGCTGGCTGCCACATTGCGCGCGGAAATGATCCCCCTGCTTATCGTAGACGGCCAGAATAACCACGATTATAGGGCGACCACCCCTCACTTGAAAATGGTCCTGGAACAAACGGGGCTTTTTACGGTCGACATCGCCACCGCGCCGGCCAAAGGCGGGGATATGAGCCAGTTCAAGCCGGAGTTCCGAAAATACCGGGTGATCCTCTCCAATTACAATGGCGAGCCCTGGTCGAAGGAAACCCAGGACGCACTGGTCGAATTCGTCCGGGGCGGCGGGGGATTCGTGAGCGTCCACGCCGCGGATAACGCTTTCCCCAAATGGCTGGAATACAACCAGATGATCGGCGTGGGCGGCTGGGAAGGGCGCAATGAAAAATCGGGGCCGTACCTCCGCTTGCGCGATGGCAAGTGGGTGAAAGATATGACGCCCGGCGTGGGCGGCAGCCACGGAAAGCAGCACGAATTCATGATCCATACGCGCGCGCCAGACCACCCGATCATGAAGGGCCTTCCGGCGGAATGGATGCACGCCAAGGATGAACTGTATGATCGGCTGCGCGGCCCCGCGGATAATGTCCTGGTCCTGGCCAGCACCTTCTCAAGCAAGGAGTCCAGCGGTTCAGGCGAGGAAGAGCCTTCCCTCATGGCAGTCACCTTTGGCCAGGGGCGAATTTTCCACACCGCCATGGGACATAACAATGGGCCCGATATTACCGCACAGAAATGCGTCGGGTTTATCACCACGCTCCAACGGGGGGCGGAATGGGCCGCCACCGGGAAAGTCACGCAAAAGGTCCCGGCCGATTTCCCGGGTGAAAAATCGAGCCTCCGGGAATAATCAAAGCGGTTAGGCAATGGCGCGCTGCACCGCGTCGCCTTTTAAGAACGCCTCATAAGTGCGCTTGAGACCGGCTTCGAGGCTCACCTCCGGCCGCCAACCGAGCGCGGCCAGCCGGGAGCTGTCCATCCATTTGCGCGGCGTGCCGTCCGGCTTGGAACTGTCCCAACGAATTTCACCGCCGAAGCCCACGACCTTCGCGATGAGTTCGGCGAGTTCCCGGATGGTCACATCACTGCCAAATCCGACGTTGATAAACTGCTCCTCGCTGTAATTCTCCATCAGGAAAAGACAGGCCCGCGCCAGATCCTCTGAAAAGAGAAACTCCCGCCGGGGCGCGCCCGTCCCCCAACAAACCGCCTCCCCGGCGCCTGCGAGCTTTGCCTCGTGAAACTTGCGGATAAGCGCCGGGATCACATGGGAGGTTTGCAGGTCAAAATTGTCGTTCGGGCCGTACATATTGGTCGGCATGGCGCTGATGAAATCGCAGCCAAACTGCCGCCGATACGCCTGGCAGAGCTTGATCCCGGCGATCTTGGCCACCGCGTACCACTCGTTAGTGGCTTCCAAAGGGCCGGACAGCAGATAGCTCTCCTTCATCGGCTGCGGCGCGAGGCGGGGATAAATGCAAGAGCTGCCCAGGAAGAGCAGCTTTTTCACGCCGGAATTCGCCGCAGAAGTGATCACATTGTTTTGGATCTGGAGGTTCTCGTACAGGAACGTGGCTGGATAGTCATCGTTCGCCTTGATCCCGCCCACGCGAGCCGCCGCCAGCACCACATATTCCGGACGCTCCGCCTCGAAGAAACGCGCCACCGCCCCCTGGTTGAGAAGATCCAATTCGGCGCGCGCGCGCCCAAACGCTCCGGCAAAACCGCGGGCGCGAAATTCCGCGAGCACCGCGCTGCCCACGAGGCCACGGTGGCCCGCCACAAAAATCCGCGCGCCTTTGGAAAGACTCATCAATGGAGAATGGGGTAAGGGTTGGGCTTTTGCACCAGTTCCGCGTCCAGATCGAGATAGAAATCCAGGCGCCGATCTGTCTCGGCGTCATCAATGGACCGGGCCATCAGAATGTAGGTGGCGTAATGGTTCCCCTCGGATTCGACCAGGCTGCCGTAGAACTGCGCCAGCTCCGGATCCTGATCCTGCAAAACCTGCGAGAGCAATTGAAACTTCTCGCAACTGCGGCCCTCAATGAGCGCGCAGCAGAGCAGATGGTCGATCGCTTGCGGACGAGTGCCCGTGCGAATCGCCCGCATCAATCCGCTGATCCACGGACTGGGAAAAGCGTGCCCGAAAGGAATGCCCCGCTTCCGGAGGAGATTCAGCACCAGTTGGAAGTGTTGCAACTCCTCGATTGCAATCGCGTTCAAATCCTCCACCCGCGGGTAAAGATCCTTGTACTTTTCCAAGCTGAGCGCGGTGGTGGCCGCTTTGCGTTCGAGGTGGGCATGGTCGACCAGCACCGCTGGCAGGTTCTTCTTCACCTTGTCCAGCCAGTCAGCGGGCGGTTTCGCACGGAGCATTAACATGCGCCGTCACTTTAGCGAATCACTCGCAAACGTGAAGCGCCGTTTGACCGGCGGATTCAGTAGATGACAAGAAACGAGCCGTCCTTCTTCGCCACGGCCGTGGCGAGGCTCCAGGCCGGGAGTCCGTCTGCCCGCCCCGCGGGGCCGGCCAGTTCGCCTTTCGAGTCATAGAGCTGCCAGGCGACCGATCCCCCCTTGCCCCACGAAGTTCCCTCCGTCCAGACGAGGAGCAATTCGCCCCCGGCGTTGCCCGCCACCGCCGGGTGCTTGCGTTTTGCCGGCCCAGCCGGCGAGATCGGCTCGCCGGGTTGCAGCCCGGACAGGCGGCTAAAATAGACCTGGTCGCGACTCTCCCACGCCGCCACCGTAGCGGTTCCCACCTGCGTGAACGAGGCGCTGCTCATCGGGCAGGCGGATGTTTTCCAGGGATGGCGGAGCAGCGGCTTCAGCTCCCCGCCCACCGGCCCGCCCAGCAGGATCTCATCCCGGTTGACCATCTCCGTGGCGCTGCGAAACAGGGCGAAGAGCCGCCCCTGATTGTCCGCAAACGCTCTCATTCCGCAGCACCCGCAAGCGCCGGTCGCTTCCTCGGATGCGAGGGTTTCCTGGGCGAAAGTTTTGCCGCCATCCCTCGAACGAGTCACGTAAACGGCGCGCCCGGCCTCGCCATTAGTGTTGCCTGGCTTCGGCACATGCCAGAAGACGAAAACGCCCCCGCGATCATCCGCCGCGATCGAGCCTCCGCCGTCGAGCCCGCGGGCGAAATGAATTAAATTGCGCTCCGGCTCAAACGCCCCGGCCGCGCTGTCCAACCGGGCATACAACATCGGAGCGTCCATGTACGTCCCGCCTTTCGGAGCGTGCCCGTTCCAACTGACGTGCACGCGGCCTTGGCCAAGCGCCAACTGGGCGCCTCGAATCGTTCCGATCGCCATGGCACTGCCGGCTTCCGAATTGACCCGCTTCGGAGCCGACCACGTGTCACCGCCCGCCTCCTGCCGGACGTAAAAAATATTTCCCGCCGGCGGATCGCCCTTGAAATAAATCAAATGAACGGCGCCCTCGCTGTCCGCCGCAGCCTGGGGCTGCAGCCCGCCTTCTGGCGTTCGCACCGCCCGCACCTGTGAACCTGCCTGGCTCCGGGAAAGCAAAGTGACGCTCAACAGGAGGAGCAACGACGGCCAACGACTTATGGGTGACATGCTCAAAGCCTATATGATTTCCAGGCAAACGTCAGCCCGAGAAATGCGCTCCGGCAATCCGCAGGCCATTCACTCGATCCGCACTCACAAGAAGATCCATTCACTCCAAGAAACGGCTTGCCAAATCAGCCGCTTCCCTATACTAAGATTCAAGAGGCTGGCAAAAACAGGAGTTAACAAATGAAAAGGTTCCCCCTATCCGCATATCTTAATCCACTTCTACTCACCGCCCTGTTCGTTTCGTGGCTAACGGGTTGCGCCACGAATACCAGTGAAGATGAGCAAGCGCTTTGGTCCAACCCCGGCAAAAGCCCAACGGCCAACACCAAGTAATCCACCTGCTTTGTCTTTATGCGAACTAACGTAATTTCTTTGGCGGCGTTGACCATGACTCTTCTGGCCGCATCCGTCGACAGTTCAGCCCAGACCTTTCCCGGAGGGCATGCGCAGGTGGTCTTTATTACCAAGGTCGGCACGGCGCTGGACGCCCCGATCTACCTTCCGGACGGCCAGGGCGCTGGCGCACAGCCTGGAATGGTGGCGCAACTGTTCCTAGTCGACGGGGACGGATTGTCCCCGCTCGAACCCTCCACCACCTTTCGAACCGGGCCGATTCCTCTGGCGATGGCTTACATCATCAGCCAGACGGTGGACATTTTCCAACTTCCCGCGGGATCAACGGCCACGCTGCGCCTGAGGGTCTGGGAATCGACGAAGGGCGCGACCTTTGAGGAATCACGCGATAACGGAGGGTACTACGGCGAAACCGAGTTCACAGGCTTGCTGGGCGGTGGCGTAAACCCGCCGACAAATCTCATCGGCCTGACCGGCTTCATTCTCACCCGGCAGGCGCGCCTGGTGTTTGACGCCAGCAACCCGAACCAGATCGCCATTCATCTGGACAGCGCCGAACCGAAAACCTACCGGCTGGAGAGCTCCAGCGATCTGATCCACTGGACTCCGTTCGGATCGGTAACCGCGAGCGGCGCGGCTCAGATCAATCTGCCGATCACGACCGGCCTCCAATTCTTCCGCGCTGTTCTTCAGGACTGATTTTCACCCGCCGGACTGCCCTGTCGCGCGACGGCAAGCGGGCTGTCGCGCTTTTCACCGAGAAAATTCTGCCGCGACATTTTCTTAATCGCGGTGTTCTCCCTGTCGATAGACGGAATGGAGCCGGGCGCTTTGTCAAAAATGATAATGGCATCGACGGTGCTCTAAGGCTGCTCGCTGGTTGACAAGCAGCAATACGTGAACGCAGCAGGAATAATAGATAGCCGCTGCTTGTCTTGTTCACACCAGCGAGACAACAACAACGCAAAACAAAAGAGTAAATATGCAGATTAAGACCAATCGTAAATCAGGCTTCACACTGGTGGAAATCATGATCGTCGTGGCGATCATCGGATTGCTCGCGGCCATCGCTATTCCCAACTTCGTGAAAGCCCGTGGCACCGCGCAAAAGAACGCGTGCATCAATAACCTCCGCCAGATCGATGGCGCGAAGGAACAGTGGGCGCTGGAAAACAAGAAATCCTCCGGCACCGCCTCGGTCGATACGGAAGTCAACGCCTACATCAAGGGCGGATCTCCGAGCTGCCCCGGCGGCGGCACCTACACCTACAACGCGGTTGACACCTCGCCGAGCTGCAGCTTGTCGGCTTCCGGCCACTCGCTGTAATTCGAGTCGCACAAACTTTCAAACCTGAAAGGCTTGAGCTCTGGCTCAAGCCTTTTTCGTTTTTCCAGAACCGTTCGCACGAGGCACGCAGCCGCGTTTGGCTCTCATCCGAGCAAGAAATGCGAATGGCGCCCTGTATGCTTTTCACCTACAAAGCTCAGCCGAAACACCTGTCTGCGGCCGGGCTTCAAAAAGTCAAAGATATGCGAATCAAGACGGCCAAAAATTCAGGGTTCACGCTGGTGGAAATCATGATCGTGGTGGCAATCATCGGATTGCTCGCGGCGATCGCCATTCCCAACTTCGTGAAAGCGCGCGGCACCGCGCAGAAAAACGCGTGCATCAACAACCTGCGCCAGATCGACGGCGCAAAGGAGCAATGGGCCTTGGAGAATAAGAAATCCTCAGGCACAGCCACGGTCGACACCGAAGTGAATGCTTACATCAAGGGCGGCGCGCCAAGCTGCCCTGGCGGCGGCACCTACACCTACGACGTGATCGACACCAATCCGAGCTGCAGTCTTTCAGCTTCAGGACACTCGCTGTAACCAGCCTTTCTCAAATCGAAGACTCAAAGGCCCGGCTGGTCCAGCCGGGTTTTTCCTTTTCCGCCTGCTTCCGCGCCCGCGAAACTCGCCAGACTTCAACGAAATACGGCAAAGGAAGCGCCACGGATGCGAATGGCATCCCCGCTGCTTAATAGGTTCAGCCGGTTGACAGTGCGGCAATTTGTGAACGTCATTTGGAGTTATTAATAACCGCCGCCCGTCTTGTTCACGCTGGCATGCAAGTAAAAGGAAAATCAAATATGCGTATCAAGACAGCAAGCAAAGCAGGTTTTACCCTCGTGGAAATCATGATCGTCGTAGCCATCATCGGGCTATTGGCGGCCATCGCGATTCCCAACTTCGTCAAAGCGCGCGGCACGGCCCAGAAGAACGCCTGCATCAACAACCTCCGCCAGATCGATGGCGCGAAGGAACAGTGGGCGCTGGAAAACAAGAAATCCTCCGGCACCGCCTCGGTCGATACGGAAGTCAACGCCTACATCAAGGGCGGATCTCCGAGCTGCCCCGGCGGCGGCACCTACACCTACAACGCGGTTGACACCTCGCCGAGCTGCAGCCTGTCCGCTTCGGGCCACTCGCTCTAACCGAAGATCAGAGCTCCTGGCCTGAGCGGGCTTGATCCCATCCAGCCCGTCCCGGGATAACGGCTCTGAAAAGAACCTATGAAAACACAAAGGTTCACAGGCCAGCGCCAAGGGTTCACCCTGGTGGAGCTGATGATCGTGGTTGCGATCTTCGGCATCCTCCTCGGCCTCGCGTTGCCAAACTTCATGAAAGCGCGGGTGCGAGCCCGCCAGCAACTTTGCATCGAGAATCTCTCCCAGATCGAATCCGCCAAACAGATTTGGGGTGTCGAGAATGCAAAGAAGGACGGCGACGTCCCCTCCAACGCGGAACTGATCGGCCCCAGTCAATACATGAAGCAGACTCCGGTTTGCCCAGCGGGCGGTTCCTACAGCTTGAACGCCATCGGCGCAAACGCGACCTGCACGATCGACGGACACAGCCTCTAGTCTCACGATTTAAAAAAATCGCTAACGCTCTTCTCAAATCTGAGAAGGGCGTTTTTGTTTAGCCAGGCAAAATACGCCCAGTCCTGCCAAGGCCAGCCCGGAAATCCACAAGCCGGCGACCCATGCCCGATCGTGATACACCACGCGAACGTGCGACCGGCCCGCCGGGATGGGAATCGCTTGAAACGCCAGATTCGCCTTCAAAACCGGCAGCCTTTTGGTCTGGCCATTTTCCAACGATACTTCCGCCATCCACGCGGGGTGCCAACTCACGGGCAAAACCGCGACAGCTGGCTTATCCGCCAGCGCCGCGAACGAAATCTCCCCGCTCTGCACGGACACCTCAGAGATCTCCACCAGGGAGTTGGTCAACTGCTCCAGGTCGCTGAACCACGGCTCGATCGCCACTTCCCGGCCGAAGGACAAGGGATGATCGAGCAGGTTGGTATTCGCCCGCACAGGGCGCTGGCCGGCGGTGATAAACGGCATGGGACCGGTCCGTGGCTGCCATTCAATGACCGAATTGGACGAGGTCATGATCGTGACATTAAGAAAATCGAGCCACGGTTCGGAGACAACGTTGGTCGACGCGTACAGGGCATTCTGCACCATCGCCTGGTCCTTCATCTGCAGTGTGGCTGACCCGTTCACCTTTGGAACCAAGTCCAGGAGATTGAGATGAGACCAGACCGCCAGACGCTTGCCGACCAGATCCTCCCGGACGTCCGGGACGCTGGAGTGCAGCAGGCGGGCTTCTCCCGCCGGCGTGATAAACGCCCGCCCCGTCCCGTGCTCCGGCTTGGAAATTTTTTGGGCCTGGGCCCAGAGGCCGGGCTCAAAGATGGCGGAGCCAACCGTGGGGTTCTGACGCTCCAAATGAGTTCTGCCATCCAGGCAAATCAGCAAAAGCAGCCCGGCTTGCAAGGCCGCCGTGAAATTCGCCTTGCCGCTTCGAAGCCAAAACAAACCACCAGCCGCCGCGACAAACATGAGCACCCGGACCAGAGAATTGGCGCGGATCTCCCCCACCCGATCGTAGCGAAACGGATGGGCCTGATTCCACCAGATCAAACCCGCCATGAGTGCGAGAAGAATCAGAGCGGTCCTTGTCAGCGCCCGCCCCGAAACCGGATTCTTCTCCGCCCCGAACCGCTGCAGGCCGTAGGCGGCCAGAAACGGAATCGTGAAGCTTAACATGCAAAGAAACTTCACCGGATACCGGGCGATCTTCAGCAACGGCGCCACTGTCCCGGCGAACGTGTAAAGATAGCCCTGCGACCCCAGCGCCAAGACCGCGGCGAAGGCCGAGAGCAGGCCGAGCAGGAGGACCCGCCGGTCACGCACCCCGAAAGCCAGCAGCGCGAGCAGCAACAGAGGAGCGCCCAGATAAACCGAGGAGAAGAATTCCTGGCCATATTGGAAGACAGTTCCCTCAGGCGTGGTGAAGGTGTGAAAGCGCGGCAGCAGAAAATTCGCCCAACCCCATGGAGGCAACGCCCACTTCTCCGCGGCGAAGCCGGGGGTCCGCTGGGAATGCTGGAGCAGTTGGAAGAAGGGAAGCAATTGCGCCGCGCAAACCAGAGCTGAACCGAGGATGACGAGGAGCAGCGCCCAAAAGAGATGCGCCCGACGAGCCGCCTGGCTGAACCAGCGTTCGCCCCAAAACAACAACGCAATGACCCAGGTGAAAACCGCCAGCTCCGGCACGCCCGTCAGCAATTGCAAACTCGACACCATCATCGCCACGAAAGTGCCCCGGCATCGGACCGTTGATCCGTCCCACGCCTTCTCCGCCGTCAACAAAACCCACGGGAGCAATCCGAGGGCCGCGGTGTAATTCGGCCAGCTGAGCGAGCTCTGCGTAAGGCCGCAAAATGTGAAGCCCGCTCCCGCCAGGGCGCACGGCCCCGCTTCCAGCTTCCAGCGCCGGGCAAGCAGAAACATCCCCAACGCTCCCAGCCAAAGATGTCCAAGGCAGAAAAAGTTGAGAGACCACGGCATCGGCAGCAAAACGTAAAGGAGGGTAGGCGGATACAGCACCATGGTTCCCCATTGCGCGAGGAACGGCACGCCGCAGTTGCTGTAAGGGTTCCACAGCGGCAGTTCGCCCGCCCACAAGGCCGCCCGATGGTAAGCGGCCGTCGGGATTCCCATTACTCCAAAATCCCGGTAGCAAAAGGTCTCACCGCCCAGCAAAACCGGGTAGTAGGCAATCGCGAGCAAAAGCGCGATGGAGATGGCGAAATTGCGGACAGTGAAGACGCCCGCTAGACGGAAACGATCGGATCCTGATTTTTCCTGCACAGCAAAAGAAAGATTACCAACCCGGCGCCGAGAGTCGAAATCCAGCGTCCGAGACGGAAGGCCGGGTCGTGATACTCAAGCACAATATCGTGAGAGCCCGCTGGAAGAAGCAAGCCTTGAAATGCTCCGTTCGCCTTCCACAAATCAACCGGCCGGCCATCCACGGCCGCCCGCCAGGCGTGATAAAACGTTTGCGAAACCACCGCCAACGCCGCGCCGTCGGCCTCGCTGTGAAACGAGATCCGGTGCGGCTTCCAGTCCACCGTGGCGAACGCCGCCCCGGTTAAATTCGTTTGCCCCAGAGGCCAACTGGAAACCAACACCTCGCGGCGTGGATCAAAATCGGGCGCCAAGAAGGCCGCAAGATCGTTCGTCACAATCCGGACCCGGGCGGGCGAACTAATCAGGGGCAGCGGGTTGGACCGGGCTGCCCATTTGTCCCAGGAGCCTGAAGCGGTCAGCTGCGTAATACCCAGAAAGTCGAGAACGCCTGGCGGCGGCGCGTTCGTTCCAAGGTACAACGCATCCTGCAGCAGGGACATCTCGCGCGGATAAATCGCAAAAAAACCGTCCGCTTTCGGGATCCTCTCCAGCAAGTTGAGGTTGCAATACAACGACATTCGGCTGGCCATCACGTCCTCGGCCGGTTGGTCCAGCTTCAAATGATCGACCGTTTCCGCCGCTTCCGGAGAGATCATCGCGCGCCCCTGGCCGAAGGTTGGCACCGGATTCATTTCAGGACCGGGCCCTTCATAGACCCAGCGGGGCGCAACGGGATTTTGCCAGGTGGCATGGGTGAGGCCGTCCGCCACCAGGAGCGCAAAACAGCCGGGCAAAAGCCACTTCGAGCTTCGATCCGGCCGCCGAATCCACGCAATGAATAGGCCGGCCGCGGCGGCCAAAAAGAGAATGCGCGCCGCCCCATTCTCGGCCGTCATGAACGCGCGGCTGTAGCGAAACGGATGCAGCTCTTCATAAACGATCAAAACCGCGATGATCAGGCCCAAGGTGAGCGCCGGCAGCCAGATGGTTCTGGCGCTCTTCCGGGGCGACTCCAGGATCTCTTTCAAGCCGAACGCGCCGAGCAGCGGAAGAGCGAACCCGGCCAAAACGATGAACTTGATCGGATAGCGCATCATGCCGAGGCCCGGCACCGTGGCCCGGAGCAGCTTGTAGAGCAAACCGCGATCTCCCAAAGCCATCCACATCGAAAAGAGCAAAAGACCGCCCAGCAGCCAAACTTTGGGATTCCGGTGTTTTCGCAAAGCCACGATGGCGAACAAGACCACCACCACGCTCACATAGTAGGTCGAAATCCAATACTGCCCGGGCTGCGCGTGCACATTGTGATAGGAAGGGAACATGCGGAAGAGCGGCAGCAGAAAGTTCGCCCAACCCCAGGGCGGCATCGGCCATTGCGACCCGCGAAACGCGCCATCCCGCTGCGAATGCTCCAGCAAGTCCAGGAACGGCAGCAACTGAACCGCGCAGACGCCCGCCACCAAAGCGGCCACCGCCAAAAAGCGCGCGAGAATCCGCCCGGCCTGGGCTCGGTCAACAAGCATTCGGGCGAGGGTGAAACTTCCCGCCACTCCCCAGGTCAACAAGATCACTTCCGGCGCGCCCGCCAGCATTTGCATGGCGCCCGCCAGCGCCGCCAGAGCGATCGCCCGGCGGCCACCTCGCGCCGCCCGATCAACGGCCAGCACCAACCACGGCATCCAAGCCAGCGCCGCAATATTATTCGGCCATTTCAGGCAGCTCAAAACAACGCCGTTGAAAAGAAATGCGAAGCCAGCCAAAGCCCCGGCCGGCCGATTCCCGGTCCAGCAACGCGCCAGGAAGTACATGCCCAAGCCGCCGAGCCACCAATGGAAAAGGCAGAACAAACTCACGGACCAGGAGAGCGGCAGGAGAAGATAAATGAGCGACAGCGGGTAGAAGACCATCGTATTCCACTGCGCGAGAAACGGCAGGCCGCAATCATTGTACGGATTCCACAGCGGAAGCTCGCCCTGCCAAAAACTGTATTTGTGATACGCCGCCAGCGGGTAGGAAAAGATCGCGAAATCCCGAAAGAAAAATGCATCCCGCCCGACCATCACGCCGGGAAAGCAGGCCGCAATCAGGCAGGCCGACAACAAGGCGAATCGCCCCGGAGTGAACCACTCCTCCACAGACTGATTCCGGGCGTTCACAAAGGGGACGGAATCCGGGTCCGAATCTCCAGCGCAACCTTCAGCACGCCTGCCAGTTCCGCATCCTGTTCCGCCGGAACGGTACGCAAGTCGACCCGGAAAGCGCCGTCCGATATATACCCAATCACCGGCGGCGTTCCCAATCGCACCTCGCGCGCAAACTCATTCACCTTCTTATTCTTCGGAAGAATCTCGATCGCGATTGAGTCGAGACTGCGCTCCGGCAGAGCGCCACCCCCGGTCTCCGCCCGCGATTCCACCACTCTCAAAACGCCCTTCGCGCCCTGCAGCCCCGCGACAAGGCGGTCCGCCCGCTGACGCAGGTCCTCCAGCGGCGCCCGCAGCATTTGAATCACCGGCAAAGCCGGAAAATCGCCCGCGCCCAGGCATAATTCCAAGGAAGCCTGCAGCGCCCCGAGGATCAGTTTGTCACAGCGGAACGCGCGGAAAAGCGGATGGCCTTTCACCTGCTGAATCAGGGCGCGCCGCCCGGCAATCATCCCGGACTGCGGGCCGCCAAAGAGTTTGTCCCCGCTGAAGCAGACCAAATCCGCTCCCTCGCGCAAAACTTCGGCCGGCGTCGGCTCGTGTTCCTCCAATCCCGCAATCCGCTCCGTCCGGACAATCGCTCCGCTTCCCAGATCCACCGCGAGTGGAATCCCCCGCTCTTTCGCGATTGAGCCCAGCTCGGCCACCGTCGCGGATTCAACGAATCCGGACATGCGAAAATTGCTTTGGTGCACTTTCAGGATCAAACCGGTGCGATCGGAGATCGCCTCGGCGTAATCCCTGGCCGTGGTGCGATTGGTGGTTCCCACCTCGCGCAGGGTTGCGCCGGAGGTCTCCAAAATCTCCGGGATGCGAAAGCCGCCGCCGATCTGCACCAATTCACCGCGCGAAATGATCACTTCCGGTTTCGACCGCGCGAACTGCCGCAGGATCAGCACGAGAGCTGCCGCACAATTATTCACCGCCGTCGCGCTCTCGCTCTCGCACAAGAGCGCCAGAATTTCTTCGACGTAGGCCGCCCGGCCGCCCCGCTCCCCGCTCTCCAAGTCGAATTCGAGATTGGTGTATTTGGCCGCCAGATCGGCCACCGCCCGGGCCACCGCTCCCGCCAGAGGCGCGCGCCCGAGGTTCGTGTGAATCACAATGCCCGTCCCATTAATGACCGGCTGCAAACGCTTGCTCCGCCGCCGGCGCATCGCCTCTCTCAGCTCGCCAAGAAGCGTGTCCTCGTCCGGAACCACCTCCCGTGTCCGCACCTCGTCCAAATGCGCCCGAACGATCGAAACCACCAATGGCCGGGGAATCCCCTGCGGGCCCAGAGCTGTCAGCAGGCGGTCAACCGAGGGTATGGCCCGCAATCCATCCATCAGGGCGCCGCCCTCCGTGTTTCGACAAACGATGTTCGGGAAACTGAATTCACTTTCCTCAGTGCGAAATCATGCGGACCGCCCGCAACGCCGTCCAGCCAAAGCGCTGCCAAAGCGCCAAACCGAACGCACGGCCGGCAAGCCGGGAGGGCCGCCGAACAACCGCTTGCAGTTCCGGGGTGGCGTCACATACTTTGCCGGAATGACGTGCCAAACGGTGTTAACGCTTGATCTGCCCGGCTTCAAAAAGCTGAAGAGCGGGAAAGTGCGGGAGATTTTTGACCTGGGAGACGCTTTTCTCTTCGTGGCGACGGATCGAATCTCGGCGTTCGATTGCGTGATGCCGAACGGGATTCCGCGCAAGGGCGAGGTGCTGACCCAGCTGTCGCATTTCTGGTTCGACCAAGTTGAAAGCATCGTCCCGAATCATCGGCTGGCCCGGGCGAACGATCCGCTGCCGGAAAAGCTCGCCCCATTCCGGGCACAGCTGGCGGGACGCAGCATGATCGTCAAGAAAGCGCAACCGCTGGCGATTGAATGCGTGGTGCGGGGTTATTTGTCCGGGTCGGGCTGGAAGGAATACAAGAAATCGCAAAGCGTGTGCGGTTTGCCGCTGCCGGCCGGCCTGCAGGAATCGAGCGAATTGCCCGAGCCGATCTTCACGCCGGCGACGAAAGCAGAAACGGGCCATGACGAGAATATCGATTTTGCCACGGCCGCCCGGATTGTCGGCCCTGAGACGGCAGAGCGGGTGCGGCAGTTGTCCATTTCCATTTATGCCTACGCCCGCGAGTATGCGCGCCAGCGCGGCATCATCATTGCCGACACGAAGTTCGAATTTGGAACGCTGCCGAACGGCCAACTGGTGCTCATTGATGAAGTGTTGACACCAGATTCCTCCCGGTTTTGGCCGGCCGCCCAGTATCAACCGGGCCGGGGCCAGCCGAGTTTCGACAAGCAGTTCGTGCGGGATTACCTGGAGACGCTGGACTGGAACAAGACTCCGCCCGCGCCGGCGCTGCCGGCGGAAATTGTGGAGAAAACTTCGGCGAAATATCTGGAAGCGTACCGATGGATCACCGGACGTGATCTTTGATGTTCCCGCGGCCGCAACCTGGGACAGGCAAACCGGCGCGTTGATCTGATGCAAGATCTGGTCGAGGATTTCCTCCAGCATATTCGCAATGAGCGCGGCCAGGCGGAGCACACGCAGCGCACTTACGCGGCACTGCTGGGCCGGTTTGTCCACTGGGCGGAAAAGCATGGCCTGGCGGACTGGCGCGGCGTGGAATTGAAGCACCTGACGCAGTTTCTGCTGAGCGAGCAGGCCCGGAAAGTGGCCCGCACTCCCGAAGGCTCGACGCAGCGCCTGAGCACCAGCTCGATCTATCTCGAGATCGCCGCATTTCGCGCATTCTACCGATTCTGCGAGAACGAAAAATTGCTGCCCGAAAACGTGGCGGAGAACCTGACGCTGCCGAAACGTTGGAAGCGCCTGCCGAAAAACCTCAGCAACACCGAAATTAGCCAACTGCTGCAGCCGACCGTGCCGGCCACGCCGCAATCCCTGTGCGAGGATGCAATCGTGGAACTGGCCTACGCTTCGGGGCTGCGCCTGGCGGAGCTGCGAGGCATCCGCCTGGAACAACTGCACCTCGACGCCGGGTTCATTAACGTGATCGGGAAGGGCAACAAGGAACGGGTGGTGCCGGTCGGCCGGAGCGCCGTGGCCGCTTTGGAGAAATATCTGCAGGCCGGGCGCGGGGCGTTGGTGAAATCGAAATCCCCGGGCACGGTATTTCTGACCCAGCGGGGCACCGCGTTCGCGAGCGTCACCCTCTGGCTGCGCATCAAGAAGCGAGTGGCGCGCTGCGGGATTCAGAAGAATGTTACACCGCATATGTTGCGGCACAGTTTTGCCACGCACCTGCTTGAGAATGGCGCTGATCTCCGGGTAATCCAGGAGCTGCTGGGCCACTCGAGCATCAGCACGACCGAGGTCTACACGCACGTCACCGGGAAGCGTTTGCAGGAAGTCCATCGCCAGTACCATCCCCGCAAATGAGAGAGGCCGAAGGCGCCAGCCCAAACGAGCCCGGCGAAGTGGCATGGTACGTGGCCCATACCCGGCCGCGCTGCGAGAAGAAGCTGGCGGAGTATTGCCAGCGGGAGGGCTTCAGCGTGACTCTGCCCCTGTACAAGAGCATCAAGCGATATCCCGGCAAAGTGGCGACCTTCGAGAAACCGCTCTTTCCGAATTACCTGTTTGTCCGCCTGCGGCCGCATCAGCGCAAGAAGGTCTACCAGAGCGACTACGTGGCGAATCTCCTCGACGTGCCCGATCAAAAGACTTTCCAGGAGCAGCTGGACGCGATTCTGCTGGCGCTCGACACCGAGTATGAGGTTTGCGCGCTTCCCCACATCACCAGCGGCAAGCAGGTGAAGATCAAGTCCGGCCCTCTGCGCGGCCTCGAAGGTTGCGTGGAAGAGCGGCAGGGGAAATTCGTGGTGCTGCTCCGGCTCGATTTCATTGCTCAAAGCGCGGCGGTGCGGGTCGACGCCAGCGACCTCGAAGTAATCTGCTAAGCGCCAGGTTCGCCGGCAACAGGGCAGGCGCAAGTCCGCATCACTTCTTCGCCTGGAGCCGGTCCGCTTCGGCCTGGCTGCCCGAGATCAGATAGGCGAGCAGATCCAGCACCTCATCCTGCGTCAAGGCGGAGAGCAAGCCCTCGGGCATGGGCGAAGTTTTGGATGGTTCGATCGAGAGGATCTCCTTGCGATCCACCTTCACGGTCACCGCCGGGTTGAACATATCGCAGTTCACCAGCACGGAATCGTCCTGCAGATGATAGACGATGCGGCCGGTCAGGCTTTCGTCGTCCCGGCGATTGATGATCACGTTCGCGTAAAGGTCGCTGACGGTTTTGCTGGGTTCGAGGATTGCTTCGAGCAGATCGCGCGGGCCGAAGCGCCCGGCCACCTGGGTCAAATCGGGCCCGACCGCTCCGCCCTCGCCTTGGAAGCGGTGGCACTGAAAGCAGCCCGTGGCGCCAAACATTTTCCGTCCGCGTTCCAAATCCCGGTTCAGCAAGCCGCCCTGCAGGGCGGGCGCGAGCCGCGCCACGGTCCACTCGGTCGAATTGGTCCGACCGGCGAGCAAGGCGCTGAAGGCGGCCAACGGCGATTCGGGCACGGGTGCGTTCAGGGTATCCTGCAGGGCCAGCTTGTCTCCTTCAGGCACGCGGGACAGCGCGTCCGCCTTAACCATTTTGAGGAAGCCGCCGAAACTGGCGCCGCCGCGGTAGCCGGCCGCGCGAGTGAACCAGGCGAAGTATTCGCGGCGCACTTCCGGCGTCCAGCCGACTTGGAGCATGCGCAGGGATTTAATGTAGTCCAACTGCTCTTCCTGGGTGGGCGCGGACCGGACCAGCCCCAGCGCCGCTGCAGCCACCTGAGGTGATTGGAGATAGACGAGCAACTGACAAAGTTCGCTATTCAGAACTCGGTCGCCGGCGGGGAACAACTTCTCCAACCGCGAGGCCAAATGGCTGCGGGCGCTATCGTCGGGAGCGCCAAGGCGGGTGAAGCAGAGGGTCCAGGCCCGGAGCAACGCGATCCGTTCTCGACGGGAGAGAGCCTGCCAATCGAAGCGCTCCAGCGCGCTCAGAACCCGGCCTTGCAGCCCGGGTTCGGGCGCCGAATCGCCCGGGCGGCGATGGAATTGATCGCGGGAGGAGACTCGGACCAGGGCGATCAGAGCGTTCAAGGCCGCGGCGGGCTGCCTTTCCGCCAAGGCCCGCTCCCGCCAGTTTCCTGGATCCTGCCATTCCACCGCGATTCGAGCCGCCGTGCTCAGGAATCGGTCTTCATGCCCCAGATAAGGCCAGGCGGCGGCGACTGCGGCGGCATCGCGGCGTCCGTGGAATGATTCCAGCTTCCGGCGGAGGGGACGCAGGTCGGAGCCTGCGACTACGCTTGTTTGGGGGGAGGGCGCGTCGTTCGTCACGCTGCCCGGATGGGTGACACGATACAGGCCGGTCTGAATCCGCCAGCCGCCAGTGATAAAATAAAGCGCCCCGTCGACCGGATGAATCACGAGGTCGGCAATAGGCAGCGGCACGCCGGAAATGAAAATCTCTTTTTCCGCCGCGTAACCTGCTCCTTGCGGACGCAAGTGCACCGCGTAGATGCAGCCAAAAGTCCAGTCAGCCCCGAAGAGAGCTTCCTGGTATTTCAGCGGGAATCGAGCTCCGTAGCCAAAGATCACGCCTGTCGGCGAACCCGGCCCCACATCCAGCACCGCCGGCAGGCTGTCCGGCTGATAGGCCGGCCATTTTCCAGCGCCGTTGCGCCAGCCGAATTCTCCGCCGCTGCTCGCCAGGCAGATGCGCGTGGGGCGATACCAGGGCGTGCCCATGTCCCATTCCATGTCCGCATCGTAGGTGAACAGGTCTCCATCCCGATGGAACGCCGCGTCGTAGGTATTGCGGAAGCCGCTCGCCATCATCTCCCAATCCTTGCCGTCCGGACTGACGCGGTAGATCACTCCGCCGGGCGCGAGCACGCCCGTCATGAATCCGCCGGCATCCGGCAGGCGCGGCAGCAGATGATCCTCGCTCCAGTCGAGAGGAACCCGCGAGCCCGCCAGAGCGGGCGCGATGGTGTTGTTGCCGGCGACAGCGTAGAGCGATTGGCCGTCCGGTCCGGGAATGATCCCATGCCAGCCATGGTCTCCGCCCCCTTCCAGCGCGCGAAGGAGTTCGACTCGGTCGAGCTGGCCGTCGCCGTCGGTGTCCCGCACCCGATAAAGGCCGCTCGGGGTTTTCGCGTTCTTGGTGACCAGGGCGTAAAGGCTGTCGAACGCCCAGCACAAGCCCTGCGCGCTACTCAGGTCGACCGGGATCTTTTCCACGCGCGTGACGGTTGGATCGCCGCCGATGGGGGGTGGAGTGATGCGGAACAGCCCCTCATCGTACTGGCCGCTCACGATCAAACGCCCCTGGGGATCGGCACACATGCTCACCCAAGAGCCTTCGTTCTCCTTCGCGGGCGAGTAGAGCAACTCCGCCTTGAAGCCAGGCAGCACGGTCAATCGCTCCGCCGGAGTGGCGCTGGCGGTCGGCGCGAATTCCTTGAGGCGCAGGTTGCGGAACTGCACTTTCATGGGCGGCCCGGGGTGCAACTGGAGGCCGAGCAACCCGCGTGCGGCGGCTTTGCCGGTTTGACGATCGACCGTGTGCGCGGTGAGCGTGCCGTTGATGAAGAGCTGGATTTCCGTCCCACGCGCCACGATGCGATAATCGTTCCAGTCATTGGAGCGAATAACCTTTTGCAAGGCCGCTGCGTCCGCAAAACGCGTCATTTGCTTCGTCCCGTCGGGAGCAATCACCACCTTCTGGCCGCGCATGGCGATGCCGCCGCGATCATGTTCGAAGAGGGCGCCTGTCCAATCGGGGCCCGCTTCGATATCGGCCTGATAACCGCGCATATCCCAGCCCGGAACCTCACGGCTGCGGAACTGCATGCCGGAATTGCCGCCCTGAAGGCGATATTCGAAGCGCAACTCGAAGTCAGCTGGCTCCCCACCCCGCCAGATCAGGTAGGTGTGCGTGGTGCAAGGTTTCTCGGCGGTGCTCTCGCCGGTGATCGCTCCATCCTCCACCCGCCACCAACCGGGTTTGCCATCCCAGCCGGCGAGATCCCGGCCGTTGAACAATGAGGTGAACGAATCTCCCGCCCGCGCCTGAATGAGCAGGCCGAGGGTCAGGAGGAAGCAAAAGAAACCGATTGGGCTGCGGGCTTTCATATGCGATTTAACGGCCTGGAATGAAACTCCCCTTCATCCTGCCCAACGGAGGGCGCGGTGGCGTTGATCCAAGTCAATTCCCGCCGAGGACGATGCCAAAAAGTCAACCTGGGCCGGACGGGGCCGGTTGCGCAGCCGCCATTACACTCCGCCGTCGCGCGTCCCACCATAGGTAGGCCGCCCAGGCCGCGATGAGGCCGACGCAAATCGGGGACATGCTCTTGAAGACCGAGCCGAGCTTGAGCACGAACATGTAGGCGACGAGCACGCTGGTGAGCCCAGTGATGGCGCCGCCCACGGCAAGGCCAGCGCCAAGCGATTGGATGGCGGTGTGCTTCGCGCAGTAGGGAGGCAGGGTGAAGGCCAGGAACACGCCGAGGGGCACGGTGTAGACGCTGGTCATGAGCACGCCCATGATCGTGCAGAGGACAGTCGCGAGCAGATCCTTTTGGCCGTCGCACATCTTCAGCAGATAAAAGAAGAGCCAAACCCCGGCCCCGGAAAGGGTAAGCGCTACTCCATGCAACAGGTGTCTCAGGCGCATGCGGTCTCTCGCGCTGACGGCCGCTCCAAACGTGGAGCGGGTAGTGATTTGCTGACAGCTGGATTGCAGCAAAGGCGAGCCGCCAGCACGCCCCAAAAGTTGGCGATTTGTTCGTCTTTATTGCTTTTTGCCGGAGATCCGCGCTTGAGTTTGGCCCCGGTTTGTCTTCAGATAAGCCAAGACCGTTCCACCGCCATGAGACTGTGCTTTTTCCTTGGCCTGCTCGGAGCGCTGATGCTGGAGGCGCGAGCCTCCGGACTGGCGGAAGGAGCAGAGACGGCGAAAACGGGCACTCGTGAATCGGCCATCCTGCTAAAAGCCAGAAACTGGTGGGCGTTTCAACCGCTGCGCAAGCCGCCTGTTCCCGCCGCCGGCTGCGACCATCCGATCGATAACTTTCTGGAGCCCGAGATCCGCGCGCAGGGCCTGATCAAAGCCGCGCCATCCGACCGAGCAGGCTGGTTGCGGCGCGTGACTTTTGACCTGACCGGATTGCCGCCCACTCCGGCCGAGGTTCAGGCCTTTCTGGACGACCGTTCTACCGAGGCGGCCGAGCGCGTGGTGGACCGGCTCCTGGCCAGTCCGGCCTACGGAGAAAGGTGGGCGCGGCATTGGCTGGATGTGGTGCGCTACGCGGACTATCACGATGCCGACGAAAAGGCGCGCACGGCGAGTTGCGAACCGCTGGAAGCCTGGCGCTATCGAGACTGGGTCCGGGACTCGTTCAACCGGGATCTCCCCTTTGACCAGTTTGTCATTCATCAGATCGCCGGGGATTTGCTGCCAAACCCGAACGGACCGGAGGCGGGAGGGATCTATCCGGCCGGGTTGATCGCCACTGGCTTTCTGGTGAACGGCGCCTGGGATCGCGGCGACGCGGACAAGGAAAAAATGGTCAGCGACATGGTCGATGACCAGATCGATGCAGTCGGCAAAGCGTTCCTGGGGCTGACACTCGGCTGCGCGCGCTGCCATGACCACAAGTTCGACCCGATCAGCACGCAAGATTACTACGGCCTCGCGGGAATCTTTTATAGCACCCACATCATGGAGAACCTCGGGACGAAGGGAGGCGAGATCACCCTAAAACGTGTTCCCCTGGTGTCCCGGTCCGAAGCGGCGATGCGGGACGGCCTGGTCCTGCAACTGGAAGCGATCAAGGGAAAGCTGGCCGCGCTGGACAAACTCTCGCCGCCCGTGGCGCCGGATCATCCCGAGCGGCGGGCTCTGGAGCGGGAACGCGATGCGCTGCAGGCAGGGTTGCCGCCGCCTTACCCGGCAGCTCTGGCCGCGCAGGAGGGAGGGATGCCCGGCGGACTGTTCCCGAATATTCAGGACGTGCCGCTGCACATCCGCGGGAGCTACACGCGCCTGGGGGCTCCGGTTCCGCGCCATCTGCCCGCGTTCTTTGCCGGCGGAGAGCAACCCTCGATCGCCCGCGGCAGCGGACGCCGGGAGCTGGCGGAATGGATCGCCAGCCTCAAAAACCCATTGACCGCGCGGGTGATCGTGAACCGGGTCTGGCAATGGCATTTCGGCGAAGGACTGGTGCGCACGCCCAACAACTTCGGCCTGCTCGCGGAACCTCCCACCCATCCCGCCCTGCTGGATTGGCTGGCCACCCAGTTCATCGAAGATGGCTGGTCGCTGAAAAAGCTGCATCGCCGCATCCTGCTTTCCGCCGCCTATCAGCGCGGCGGCTTTGCATCCGAAGAGCAGGTCGCCCGCGACCCGGAGAACCGCTGGCTGGCGCGATTTTCCGCCCGTCGCCTGGAAGCCGAAGCGATCCGCGACGCGATGCTGGAGGCGAGCGGCAAGGTGGATCGAAAGTTGGGCGGCCCGGCGGGAGCAGACCTGGCCGCTCCGCGCCGCTCTCTGTATGTGCAAACGGCCCGCTGGGACCGCAGCAATTTCGCCACGCTCTTTGACGCCGCGAATCCCGATGCTTGCGTGGAAAAGCGGATCGTTTCGACCGTGGCGCCGCAAGCGCTCTTTCTCTTGAATCACGACTTTGTGCGGCGGTGTGCGGCGGAGGTCGCACAGCGATTGTTGCGCGAGAACGGCCCGGATGAACTGGCGGGAATCCAGTCGGCGTACCGCTTGTTGTTCAGCCGGCCCGCCCGGCCGGAAGAAGTGCAAATCGCGCAGCGGATTTTGCGCGGCGAAAGCGACCGGGCCGCGGGCTGGCGCGATCTGGCGCATGTGCTTTTATGCAGCAATGAATTTGCCTATGTGGATTGATCCCAGGCGCCTTTCCCGACGTGACTGGCTGGCCCGGACCGGCAGCGGCTTCGGCTTGCTGGCTTTGACGGATCTGCTCGCTGCGGCCGAGCCTCTGCGGAACGTCGATCCTTTCGCCGTCCGACCGCCGCATTTCACGCCGAGGGCGAAGCGGGTGATCTTTCTCTACATGCCCGGCGGCCCGTCCCATTTGGACCTGTTCGATCCCAAGCCGCGATTGGTGGCCGATCAGGGAAAGCCCCTGCCCTTCGAGAAGCCGAAATTGGAACGGACAAAAACGGGCAATCTGCTCGCCTCGCCCTGGAAATTCTCGCGGCACGGCGCCAGCGGCATCGAAGTGAGCGAACTGCTCCCGCAAACGGCGGCGTGCATCGATGACATCTGTGTCATCCGTTCGATGGTGGCCGACAATATCAATCACAGCGGCGCAGCGCTCCAGATGTGCACAGGGGAGCAGGCGTTCTCGCGGCCGAGCATTGGCTCCTGGCTGACTTACGGGCTCGGCACGGAGAACCAGAACCTGCCCGGGTTCGTAGTGGTGAGCCCTGCGGCGGTCTTTCAGGGCGCGCAACTCTGGGCGTCGAGTTTTCTGCCGAGCGCCTATCAAGGCACGTTGATTCGAGATTTGAGCCGGCCGATAGCCAATTTGCAGGACCCAGGCGGAGACCTGAAAACGGAGCGGGCCAAGCTCGATGCGTTGCGCGAGCTGAACGGCCTCCACAAGAAGGAGCGGGTGAACGAGAGCGAACTGGACGCGCGTATTGCGTCGTTCGAGCTGGCGTTCCGGATGCAACAGGAAGCGCCCGAAGCGTTCGACCTCTCCCGGGAAAGCACGGCCGTCCACCGCCTGTACGGGACGGACCATCCGGCCACTCAGCTTTTCGGCCGCCAATGCCTGCTCGCCCGGCGCCTGGCCGAGCGCGGGGTGCGGTTCATCCAGCTTTTCGACGCGCCGCACAACAACGCCTGGGATCACCACGGCGGCTTGCGGGAGGAACTGCCCAAGCGCTGCGCGGCGGTGGACCGCCCGATCGCGGCTTTGCTGCGGGATTTAAAAGCGCTCGGACTGTTGGAAGAGACGCTGGTGCTGTGGGGAGGAGAATTTGGGCGCACGCCCACCGCCGAGGGGACCAACGGCCGCGAGCATCACCCGTTCGGCTTCACCATGTGGATGGCGGGCGGCGGGATTCGAGGCGGGTGCGTCCACGGGGCGACGGACGATTTCGGCTGGCACGCGGTGCAGGACAAGGTGCATGTGCACGACCTGCACGCGACCATTCTCCATTTGATGGGGCTGGATCATACGCGCCTGACCTACCGGTTTGGCGGGCGGGATTATCGTTTGACCGACGTTTATGGGAATGTGGTGCACGAGATTCTCGCCTGAAAAACCCACCTAGGAGCCTGTTGAACTATTGCCACAGGCCGCCTTGAAGCCCTTTTCGGATCCGGCAGCGTCACTCCTCAATCACGTATTCATGGGAATATGCTCAATCGTCGTTCCTCGCCGGACTCCAAAAATTGCGTTCAACTCGTCATGGGCCAATATTTCAATAGACTCCTGGCGGCCCGTTTAGTCGGCCACTTCCTCCAGCATCGGATTGGCGGAGGGACGGCCCCGCCCGAACTTGATTTCCGGCAAAAGGAGCGCGCTCGCAACGACGATCAGCCCCGCGCTGACCCAGCCAAGGGTGGCCAGCGACTGGCTTTGGGCCAATTGAAAGGCGATCAGGGGCGCCACCAACGCCCGCACGCCGGTGAAGAAGACATGGACCGACATGTAATCGGCCACGCGGTTCTCGGGAGCGAATTTGGTCACCCAAAGGCTCCAGGCGATGTCTCCGCCCGCATTCGAGATTCCGTAAATAATTGCGCCAGTAATCAAGCCCCGCAGGTCGCTGCTCGTAAAAAAGGTGAGAATGCCAATGGCGAAGCCGAGGTTGAGCACCACGCGCAGCACAAAGAAATTCGCCCGGTCAAAAAGCCAGCCCCAGATCGGGCTGAGAATGATGCGCGCGACGTTCGGGACGAAGCCGGTGAGAAAAGCGATCTGGCCGACGCCCAGCGCGAGGCCGTATTTGGGATTGGCGAGCATCTCGACGCGCATCGGAATCATCATCAGGTTCGCGAAGCCCATGAGCATCCAGCAGATCAAGGTCCGCCGGAAGAGCGCGTCCTCCCGGGCGAAATGCAGGGCGTGGAACGGGTGCGTTCCCGGAATGGAATGAAGCGGGCGCGAGGGAGTGCGCTTCAGGCAAAACGTCGCCAGCGCGAACGCCGCCGCAAAGATCAGCAGCAGAATCTGGAATTTATCGATGCGGCCCGAAAACGCCTTGCCGGCCGCCTGGCTGAACCCGGCCGCCACCGCGATGCGGATCATGACCGTCCTGGAAAATAATTTGCCCCGCTCCGGTTCCGGATAGTTCTCGTGAAAAATCTGAGTGAGCAGCGGCAAAGCGGCGGAAGCGGCGGTCATTCCGAGCATGCTGCCCGCCACGAACACCGGCAAAAAAGGCAGGGCGGCCATGACCAGGAAAACGCAGGTCCCGAACGCCGCGAGCAGCGTCGCTGTTTTCGAACTGCTCCAGCGGCCGCGAGCGGCAAGCGAGACCACCGCCGGCCCAAGCATCTGGCCGAGCGCCCCGCCGGAAGCCACCAGCCCCTTGGCAATCGGACCCGCCGCAAAATATTTCACTGCGATCAGCAGCAGGAAGGTCGAAGCGGCCGTTTCCAGCACGCCGGCCGCAACGGCGCGCCAGCGCTCGTTGCGGTAGGTTATTTTGGTGCGATGGGGGTGGGCGTCCCGCAAGGGCGCTACTGTGAAGTGAGAGTCTCCCAAGCGCAAATGCGCAAAATGAGTTCCTCGCGTGCTACTTCGCGCCGTGATCGAATTCAACCCGCACGGTCGCACCGGGACGGAGCGGCTTGATTGAGGCTTCCAGAAGCGCGGTGATTTTTTGCCTCCCGCTCTCCTCCGCCATTTTGATGATGCGCGGGTGGCGTGCTTCGGCGATTACCGCCGGACGCAGATCGCGACGCGCCTGTTCTCGCAGGAAATCCCCGGAGAACCGGTCCAACCGAGCCCAGCCCACGTCGGTTTCCAATTCGTAAAAAGTCGGGTCGGTTTGCACTTCCACGAGCGATTCGTCCACACGCGGCGGCGGAAGGGTGACCGAGAGTTGCTCCGCCGCTTCGTCATATTTGAAGTCGGCCGAGCTCAGATTTTTCAGCGGAATAATGATCTGGGCTTTGTTGCCCAAGGCGCGCAAGCGAACGGTGGTCGTACCGAGGTCCACCTTGCCATAGAGCATTTTCTTCTCACTGAACTTGGTCACCATCACCGCCACATCCGCCGTAAAAACCACCAGTTTGGTCTCGTCGCGCAGTTTCTCGAGGCTGGTTTGAATGACCGTGCTGACGCTGACCTGCGGCTGAATGGCTTTTGCCACGGTTTCAGCCACCTGGGCCGGCTTGTCCGCGCAGGTTTTGAAAATAAACCCCGCCAGCAGAATCAGACTGATACCGATCGCGGCAATCGCCAGAGGCCAGCGGGAGGGCGCGGTCGGACGGGCAGGTGTTTCGTCAGGCATGGTCCGTTAGTAAATAACGCGCAACCCGCTTTGGCGCAATGTGCCGCGAATCAAAAAGGCAGCCTTTTCGGCTTTGGGGAGAGCCGAAAAGAATAGAACCTGCTTTTTTCCCCGCTGATCCCGACCGCCGGGTCAATTTCCGGTCACTGGCCGCCAACAAAGGACCGGGTTTTCTTCCACTTCCAAGTCGAATGCGGAACGGTACCAGTTTTCACGTTCCCGCTTTCCAAGAGCTTGATAATCAGCGGTGCAATAAAGCACGTACTGGCTCGAATGGGGAAGCTTCTCAGAACATGGAATCCATGTCCGATCGGCCGAGCCGTAACCTGACTTTTGTAAACGAGCGTATTGCATAGCAAGCATTTCCGTAGGAGGCCGAGTCTCAACAGGCTCTGCCTCGCCTGCTAATGTGGACGCAGAGCCCGAGCGGGAAATTCACAAGAATTCATCCTCGAATCCGGAGCCGGAGCGGACTATTCCTGGGGATATAACAGGATGCGATCGTGCACCAAAACCACCAGATCGTTCTTCCCATCCCCGGTCAGGTCGCCGATCAACGCTTCGCGCGGTTCCGGCAGTTCATTCCGGCGATTCCGAAAGGTGCGCTCCTCGAAAACCTGCCAGCGAGTGGCGGGAACCAAGCGGTGCGGCTGTTCGAACGTCACGAGATCGAGGTAACTCTTCCCGGTTTCCAGAAAGACCAGATCCTTACGGCCGTCCCCATTGAGATCGCCGGAGACCACATCGTGCAGGAACCCGTCCTTGATCGGCGTTTCGTATCCGTCCAGTTCCGTGAGTTCCCAAACGTCGCCGCGCAGTTGCAGCCAGCCGATGGCATTCACTCCCATGAGCGAGACCGCTCCCGGCTCCGCTGCGCCGTTCATGATGGGCCGGATCGTTTGAAAGTCGAGAAACGGCAGGCTGATGCTGCGCGTGATTTGCCAGACACCGCTTTCATTCCGTTCCGAAAGCGAGAGCGATTTGCGTTCTGCGTCCAGCAGGAAAATGGCTGGGATATCTTTGCCTTGCTGCTTCAGACAATCGGCGGCCGCGATGCGTGAGTTGCTTCCGGCGGCGTTGATCTGCTCCTTCACATCGAAGTTCCACTGCCCCCCTTCCGAGGCTTTGAGCACCACCGCCCGGAGAAAATTCCGCTGGGGCAGCAGCAGTTCATCTTTGCCGTCGCCATCCACATCCGCCACGCTGACCCAAGGCTGGTCCGTGTTGCCGCCCGGGGGGGCAACATCCACTTCCTTAAAATCCCCATCACGCACCTGGAGGAAAACCTTGATCTTCTCGTAGGGAATCAGCGCGATCAGGTCCGGCAAGCCGTCCTGGTCGACATCATGGATCAGCAAAGAGGTGGGGTTGGCCTTGAAGCCTTCGCTCAATTTCTGGCGGAACGGTTCGCCCTTGGCCGGGCGAATCTGCAGCTCTCTCTTTCCATCCAGATCGACAATCGAGGCCAGCACATTTTGGTCGCCGAACTTGATCTTGCCGGCGGCGATCACCAACGGACGGCCATCCATAGGGATCAGCTTCGGGAAGCCGAGGCGCCCTTTCTCATCAAGGCTGGTCACTCCCACCTGGCGCTCATCATTACTCAGGGCAAAGATCTCCATTTTCCCGTCGCCATCCCAATCCGTCGCCACCAGGTCGGTGATCCCCGTCAAGGTCGGGAAAGTTCGCGGCGCGTCGAAAGATCCATCCTCGGTCTGCAGGGAGAGCGCCAACTGGCCGCTGTCCGGCTCCGCGACCAGGAAATCGGAGCGTCCGTCCCCGTTCAGATCGGCCCAGACCATGCCACGCCGGCTCCGCGAGCTCTTGGCCAGCGGCATGATCTGGAATTGCCCCTGCTTCCAGGCGCCGCTCAGGTCATCCGCGGGTTTCTGGCGGAAGGTTGAGATTTGCGCCCGGCCCGATTTCTGGGCAATCGTCACAATCTCCGTCCGATGATCCCCATCCAGATCGTCCGCCCAGTAGGAACGAATCGGCGGCAGAGTGAAATGCATTTCCGGCCCGAGCTTACCGGAGCTGTTTTGGAGGCGGAACCGAAACGGGTTCGGATTGTCCCAGTTCACCAGCAGCAGATCATCCCGGCCGTCCCCCTGAATATCGAGCACCTGAATCGATTTCACAGCTCCGACATACGGAATCTTTTCGGGTTCAGCCAGGGTGCCGTCACTCTTTTGGGCAATGAAATAAATGAAAGACTCCGCCAGCAGCAGCAGGTCGGTCCGGCCGTCGCCGTTCAGGTCGCCGTTCACCAGGGCGTACGGATCGAGCGTGCCGTCTTCGATGGGGAAGCGCTTGAGCGCGCTCCATTTGTTCTCCCCCTCGTTATACTGCACGATCAGCTCGCGCGGTTCCCCGTAGTAGGCAATGTCCGGCCGACCGTCATGATTCAGGTCCGCCAGCACCAGGGACGAAATGCGCTTTTCCGAGGCGATCGATTGAATGCGGAACCGGGCGTCGGGCGGCAGATCGTTGATATCGCGGCGCTCCCGCTCTTTGAGCCGCGCGGGATCGTTCGTTTTGCCGGTTTGATTGTAGAGAATGGTGATCTTTGAGCGGGAATTGTTCACCACCAACAGGTCGTTCAGCCCGTCCCCATCGATATCCGCGCACTTCATCTGGCTGATCATGTTTTCGACCGGGAAGATTTCCGGGCCGGAAAAGCCGAAGCGGTTCGTCGCCTCATCCGCCAGGGCATGAAGGCTCAGCAGCAGGGAGAAAACGAAGTTCCGCGCGAGAAACCGGATAGACATCAAAGTCAAACATGCCAATGCGCGCCGGGATTTCAATCCCTTTGCGGCACCGGGGTTTTTCCCGCGGGGAAGCGCGGGAGGACGCCGGGAGGAAGGCGGAGGGGGATTTCTCACGCAGAGAGCGCGGAGTCCGCAGAGGTGCAAGGAAGAAAAGAAAAGCGGCGGAGTTCCGTCCGCCTGCCCCGCCGTTGGCCTCCAGATGCGCCCAATCGAAATAAAGTCTATTCTTTATTACGGTGGTCGCGTTCTGCTTCTCAGAAAGCAAGGGGCTGGAGCGCGGTTCGGAAAATCAGGGTTCGGCAGAGCCTCACCCTCCCAAGGGTGGCAAGCCGTGCGGCGGTTCGCTGTTTCCCGCAGCGCCCCGGGGCTACGTTCGCATCATCCCTCCGGGACTTCAGTTGGCGCTGGCGCGCGGTTTGGCGGAGCGAACTGCGAGGGAGGTCCCGGCGATTTGGAAGATTAGGAATGGACGACATGTCCGGCCGCTTGTTGACGCGCGCGGCCCTGTGCGCGCTTGGGCCCGTAACCGCGGTACACCCACGCGGGCGCAACGAAAGTATTCGTTTCAGCCCGCATCGAGTAACCGTCCGTTTGCTGCGGAACGGCCCGACTGAACGGCGGGCGCCCGGCATAAAATGCGCACCCCGCCAGTTTCCACCGACGCACGTTGATCGGCCGATTGGCACCGAGGCCTGCCGCAAGCGGTTCATTGGCGGCGAGTTGCAGCTGCTGGACCGACACGAGGGTGCATCGGTCCTGCTTTGGCTTAACAATTGCTCGCGATGAAGGGAATTAGATCAACCGAACGAAATGAGCAACCGGTCCAGTATGAAACCTTCGGAGTGGCTCGCATTAGGGATAGCGATTGTCCTCCTTGGCACGAGTTGCCAGCACCGTTCTGAACGAACGGAGACGAACTCTCTCCGGGCGCGGCTTTACGCCTCGTCCGAACCAATGATCGATGGCCAAAGGCGAGGAAAAACCCACGAAAGGGGGGCAGCGGATGGTTTGCTCCAGATGACGGCAGAAGCAATGCGCTTCGCAGACCAAATAAAGGCTGCGGATAGAACCGGGTTCGCGACCCAAGCTTATCTGACGGGGGTAGAAGCGATCCTTTATAATTTGTCGCAAGCACACACGCCGGGTTTCAAGCGGTGCATCCCGCGATCGACAGCGCTTTTCTACCCGCTTCCAGAAGCGCAAATGGAGGATCTCGTGACTCCCGTAGCCGAGCCTGCGCTCAGCATCCGTGAAAGATCGGCTCTGCCGGTGCGGGTGCGCGATTTCGCACAGGGGGAACTCGTGCAAACCGGTGAAGCGCTTGATCTGGCGATTGACGGACAAGGATTTTTTGAAGTGGTACTCTTCGACGGCCGGCGTGCTTACACGCGCTGCGGCTCGATGAAATGTGATCGTTTCCGAACGTTGGTCATGCAGCAAAACCTTCCTTACACGGGAGGATTCCAGCCGATACCGCTCGAAGCGACCTCAATCGCGGTTGCCCCCGACGGGAACTTCCGGTGCGATGGCCCGAGTTCGCGCACTTCATTCCGGATTCAGCTTGTTCGTTTCGAACATCCCGAGAGCTTACGAGCGATCGGGGCGAATCTATTCGTGGAGAGCTCCGAGTCAGGGACGGCTGAGATTTCGATTCCGGGTGAGAATGGCTGCGGGGAACTGCGCCAGGGATTTATCGAAGCCTCGAACGTCCGTCCGGAAGAAGAGCTGATGGAACTGGTCGAACTGCAGAAGATCAGCCTCAGCCGGGTCCGGAAAGGCAGCCAAGCGGCGAGGCTTTGAGGGTGGTGTAAAAGCGCTTCCCAGTAGACGCCCCTTAGCAGAATAGTTGGGGCCGCTTACCCCGGGAAGCCAGCTGTTTCCGGCGGCGACGAACAACAGAAGAGACCTATCGATTGTTCTTCGTGGATCGAGGTCGCGATAGGACCAATACGGACGAGTGCCATCGATTTGGCGAGGGTGTCCCGGGCTTCGTGTTTTTTAGGCAGCGTGGCCCTCCCACTCCGCCCTTGCTCTGGTACGGCGGGACAGGCAGCGTGAGGTGTCATGCGAATTGCATTCCTCTTCTTCGTCGTGGCGGGAATTGGGTGCTTCACCCCTGCTGAAAGGTTGCCAGGGAACATCGAAATTGAGAATGCGCTGGAGAAACGGATCACCGATGACCAAGCGCGAGCAGTTGTGCTTGGTCCATACGACGAGGAGATCGAGCGCATCCGAAAGACAGACCAAATGGGCGCCGGATCTCTGCAGGCTTTTTCACGGGCTCGTGAGGAAAGCGCATCCAGATTGGCAGAGTTTCTGTCATTACGCCGTCCCGAGGACGCCTTATGGACATATCGCACGTTTGCGACAGCGGACCTCCGCGGCGGCACGAGTGGCCTAGCATTGATTCGCCGAGGCCGGACAGCCGCACATATGCCGCTCTTTAAATATGCTTGAGAGCACACTGCATAGCACGACGCTGGATGCAGAATAACAGCCAGGGTGTATCGGCTAGCGCTCCCAAAGCCGCCTCAAGGCGCTTCGTTGTTTCCAGGGGATAACCCGGACTACGTCCGCATCACCCCTCCGGGATTTCGGTTTGGGCGGGACGGGCCGCGGAGGGCGGTCCGGCGACTTGGAAGATTAGGAATGGGCGAAATGTCCGGCCCCTTGGTGACGCGCGCTCTGTTAGCGTCTGGCGGTTTTGTGGATTTGTTCGGGTCTGGGCGGGCACTAGGGATCGGTTGCGCCCCAGGACGAATGGAAGCAATTGTCTGGAGGGCGGTTCAGAAAAATCAGGGTTCGGCAGAACCTCACCCTCCCAGGGGTGGGGAAAAGCTCGGGCGGAGCCTCGCTCCACCGAACGCTGGGCCGATCTTAAGACATGGAGCGGGTGTTTTCCTGCTCAAACGCTTCGCGGACTTCCGCCTCGAAAGCCCAAAGTTCTTTTGGGGATTCGAGGCTGAACAGGCGCAGGACGGGCCGCGGCAGTTCGCTCACGTAAGGAGGGGCCTGGGAGGCGGTCCCAGCTCGATGAGCGAGAAGGTTGGCGGCATAGACGATCCCAACGATCATGGCGCAGTTTTTGGGAGCGCGCAGCGGGTCGTGGTGGAACGCGACGCATTGGACGATGTTCTCTGGAAAATTCCAGCTTTTGAGCAGCTTGCCGCCGACGGTGGCGTGATGGGTGCGGAATTCGGCTTCTTCACAGCGAAACAGCGGCTCTTTGCGGGCGCGCGCATGGGCCAGCAAGGCGACATACCGGTCACCGATGAGCTGGTAAAAGACGAGTTTGCCCAGGTCGTGGAGGAGTCCGGCGGTGAACGCCACTTCGGCATCCTCGCCAAAGCGGCGCGAGAGGATTTGCGCCGCCAGGGCGGTGCGGAGGGCATGCTCCCACAAATCCATGCTGGCCGCACCCGGCTGGGTAGCCTGGGCGAAGACGGGGGACGCCACAACTTCCAGCACCACCTGGTAAAGCTGGCGGAGGCCCAGGCGGAGCACGGCCGCCAGGAGGTTATCCATCGGCACCACGCCGGCATAGGCGGCGCTATTCGCGACCCGCAGGACATCCGCGGTCAGCCCGGCGTCAAGCCGAATGAGATCGGCCAGGGACTCGCCGTCCGCCTCGGGATCATCGAGAAGCTGGAGCAAGCGGGGTATGATGTCGAAGGCTGGCGGCAGGTAAAGAATGGCCGAGGCCAGGTTTGGATTCCCCCCCAAACCCAGTTGCGCCGCGGATATCCCCGCGGGTTTCTCTTCGTTCTCCATGTTCAAGCCAACAGATCCGACACAACCCGGCCGCTCACATTGGTGAGCCGGGCATCGAGCCCCTGAAATTTCACAGACAACCGGGTATGCTCGATCCCGAGAAGGCGGAGCATGGTGGCATGCAGATCGTGCACGTCGATCGGATTCTCCACGGCGGAATAGCCCAGCTCGTCGGTAGCTCCATAAACTCCCGGCTTGATCCCGCCGCCGGCCAGCCAAATGGTAAAGCCGGCGTTGTGGTGGTCCCGGCCATCCCCGCCCTGGCTCATCGGCGTGCGGCCGAACTCACCCGCCCACACGACCAGAGTATCGTCAAACATCCCGCGCTGCTTCAGGTCGGTGAGGAGAGCCATGCAGGCGCGATCGATCTCTTCCGCCTTGAGCCGAATGCCTTCCTTCACGCCGCCATGGTGATCCCAATCCTTGTGGTAAAGCTGGATGAACCGCACGCCCCGCTCGGCGAGCCGCCGGGCCAGGAGGCAGTTCGAGGCAAAAGACCCGTCCCCGGGCTTGCAGCCGTAAAGATCTAGCGTGCTCTGGGGCTCGCTCTTGATATTCATGAGCTCGGGAACGCTGGCCTGCATCTTGAAGGCCATCTCGTATTGCGCGATGCGGGTGGCGATCTCCGGATCATCCACAATCGAATCATAGCGCCTGTTCAGGGCGTTGATCGTCTGGACGATTTCCCCCTGCTGTTCGCGGCTCACGCCGGGCGGGTTGCCCAAGTAAAGGACCGGATCCCCCTTGCCCCGAAGGTGCACGCCCTGAAAACGGCTGGGCAAAAGGCCCGAGGCCCACTGCCGCGCGGCAATCGGCTGGTTTTGACCTCCGCGCCCCAGAGAGGTGAGAACCACGAAGCCGGGCAGTTCCTCGGCCTCACTCCCCAAGCCGTAGACCACCCACGAACCCATGCTTGGCCGGCCGGCAATCTGCGCCCCGGTATTCATGAACATGTGCGCCGGATCGTGATTGATGGCTTCGGTGGTCATCGACCGCACGAGGCAGATGTCATCAATCACCGAGCCGATCTGGGGAAACAACTCGCAAATCTCCGTGCCGTTCCGGCCAAATTTCTTAAACCCGTGCTGCGGCCCAAAGCAAACCAGCTTCGCGCCCTGCAGCTGGGCGATCTGCTTGCCCCGGGTCATCGATTCCGGCATCGGCTGGCCGTGCATTTCGGCGAGCTTGGGCTTGGGATCGAAAGTCTCGAGATGCGAAGGGCCGCCAGCCATGGTCAGCCAGATCACCCGTTTGGCCTTCGGGGGAAAATGGAAAGGATTGACCACGCCGGTCCATTTGTCGCTCTTCCGAGCCTCGGCGGCAGCCAGAAGAAGCGGGCTGAGCAGGGACGCGAGAGCAACTTTGCCCACGCCATGAGCCGAACGGCCGAGAAATACGCGGCGGGTCTGCTGCTGGGCTAAAAACTGAGTGAAATCTTTCATGGGGTTAGGGGAAAATGACCAAAGACCAAATGCCAAATACCAAGGAAAAGGGGAATGACCAAATACCCAACGCCAAATGCCAAGGGGCGGGTCGGGATTCAGGGCCGAACAAGCCGAGTCGGGTTGGTCCTTTGGGGCTTAATTGGTTTTTGGCATTTGGCATTTGGTCATTTCGCTAGTTTCTCGTAATCGTCTCGTGCAGATTCAGAATCACCCGGGCCACGTTGGTCCAGGCGGCGAGTTCGGCCTTGTCCAGGCTGGAGGGGGGCGCCTCGAGACCCACGCCCAGGAGTTCTTCGGCGGATTTGGGTTGGGCGCGGTATTCGGCGAGTTGTTTTTCGAGGAGGCCTTGGGCCAGCTCGATCTCGTCCGGGCGGGGCGCTCTTTGCAGGGCTTGCCGCCAGGCCCAGGAGATTCGATCTGAGGCGGCGCCGTGGCATTCGCCGAGAATCCGCGCGGCAAACGCTTTGGAGGCTTCGACGAACGAGGGATCGTTCAAGAGGGCCAGGGCCTGCTGAGGGATGTTGGAGCGGTTCCGGTCCGCCGCGCATTCCTCGCGGGTGGGGGCGTCGAAAGCGAGCATGGCCGGATGAACAAAGCTCCGCTGCCACCAGGTGTACAGGCCGCGCCGGTACTGTTCCGGACCTTTGCTCGCATCGTAGCTGCGCACCGGGAAATTGAGGTTCTCCCAGTACCCATCGGGCTGGTAGGGCTTGGCGCTGGGGCCGCCGATTTTTGGAACGAGCAAGCCGGAGATGGCGAGCGCATTGTCGCGCACCAGTTCCGCCTCGATCCGCCAACGGCTTTGCGCGGCCAGCTCGCGATTGTACGGGTCGCGCGCGCGCAACTCGGGCGAGACGACGGAGGTCTGCTTGTAGGTGCGGCTGGTAACAATGAGGCGCACCATGTGCTTGATATCCCAGCCGCTGTCCATGAACTCGCAGGCGAGCCAATCGAGCAACCGCTGGTTCACGGGCGGCTCGCCCTGGGCTCCAAGGTCATCCAGAATTTTGGAAAGGCCGATGCCGAAAAACTGTTTCCACAAGCGGTTCATCGTGACGCGGGCGGTGAGGGGCTGATCCCGAGCCACCAGCCAATTCGCAAGATCCAGGCGGGTGAGAGCGCGATCGGCAGGGGCTTTGAACGATGTTTTTAAAAAGGCGGGGAGCGCCGGCTGGACAATATCGCCGGTCTCGATCAGGAAGTTGCCCCGGGGCAGGATGCGCACGGTCCGCGGCTGATCCGCCTTCATGGAAACGAGGCAGCGAGGCACGGAGGCCTCGAAGTCCGATCGGGCTTTCCGGGCGGCGTCCAGCTCCTGGCGGAGGCCCGCCAATTCCGGCGTGACCGATTTAAAATGGGCGAACAGCTTCTCGTTCTCGCTTTCGGAACGGCCGGGCTTGGCCAGCAAGGCGGCGATTTCCCCGGATGGCCGGGATTCAAAGGGAGCGCGCGCGACATCGTAGCTGCTGCTGGCGGACAGGCGGAAATGGCCCAAAGTATGATTGCCAGCGCCGTGGTTTTGGATGATCTGGACCCGCAATTCATCCCCCGCCTCGAGCTTGAGCGGTTCGGCCAATTCCAAAACCAGCTGTTGGGGCCGGGTCACGTCCGGCAGGATGGCCCACCCGAAGGAATTCGTATTGCCATCGATCACCGCCGCAGCCGACCAGCGCTTGTCCGGATTGGCCTCGGCGGCCAGGGCCTGCTCAATGCTCGCGCGGGCCGAGGCGAACTTGACCGGGATCTCGCTCGAACCGCGCTGGAGTGACGCGAGCACCTCGGTCACGACAAAATTGCCGTTGCCCGCCCGGCCCGAGCCTTTGGCCGGCAGGGAATCGTGAGGCAACGCCTCCAGCCGCAGGCCGGCGATCGGGTTGGGAGAGTTGGTGAAAGAAAGCTGATACGCGTCCTTTTCCGGCTTTTTGCCTTTGACGAGAATCGAATTGTCACCCTGGATTTCGAGTTTGGCGCCACCCGCGGATTCCGCCTGAGCGGGTTTGAGCTGCCTCCAAAACCGCTCCATCTCCAGGCTTTCCATCTGGGATTTCTCCCAGCGGGCAAAAGCCTCTTTCAGCTCAGCGTGCCCCCCATCGTAATCCTTCTGGAGCCGGTCGACGGCTGCTTGCAAACGGTCCAATTCCGCCGCCTGCTTTTTGTCCGGAGTCAGCATCCCATCCTCGCGCCGGCCAATGATCGGCTCCTGGATGTCGGCGAAAAATGCGCCGAGAGAATAAAAATCGCGCTGCGTGGCGGGATCAAACTTGTGGTCGTGGCATTGCGCGCAGCCGATGGTGGCGCCGAGCCAGGCCGTGCCGATCGCCCGCACACGATCGGTAAGCATGCGAGCCTCGTAATCCTTGGGCTGCGCCCCGCCCTCCTCCGTGGTGAGCAGGAGGCGGTTGAAGGCCGATGCCACTTTTTGCTCCTGGCTGCTGTTGGGGAGGAGATCCCCGGCGATTTGCTCACGCGTGAACTGATCGAACGGCTTGTTCTCATTGAAAGCCTTGATCACGTAATCGCGATACGGCCAGATGTTGCGCGGATTGTCCGAGTGATACCCGATCGTATCCGCAAAGCGCACCGCATCGAGCCAGGGAATGGCCATTCGTTCACCATAGTGCGGCGAGGAGAGGAGTTCATCCACCAACCGAGCATAGGCGTCCGGCGCGCCATCCTGCTCGAAAGCGGCCGCCTCCGCGGGCGTGGGGGGCAGGCCGGTCAGATCGAAGTGGAGCCGGCGGATCAGAGTCCGGCGGTCCGCTTCGGCCGATGCTTTCAGCCCGAGCCCTTTCAGGCGCTCGCCCACGAGATAATCGACGCCATTGGCTCCGGCGGGAGTAGGCGGCTTCACGGGCGGCAGATAGGCCCAGTGCCCCTCGTAAACGGCTCCCTCCGCCACCCAGCGCTTCAAAAGATCCCGCTGCTCGCTGGTCAGGACCTTATGCGAATCGGGCGGCGGCATCAGATCGTCCTTGTCCGTCGTGAAAATGCGCTTGATCGCCTCGCTCTCGTCGGGCTTGCCCGGGAGGAACGCCTTCTTTTCGATCGCCGCCTCGCGCACATCCAGGCGGAGCTTTCCCTTGCGGTTCTTTGCGTCGGGGCCGTGGCAGGCGAAACAATTGTCGGACAGGATCGGACGGATGGACTCGTTAAAACCGATCTTATCGACTGCGGACGCGGAACCACAAGCCGCGGCCAGCAGGATGGCGAACGCCGAACGAATCATTCCTAAAGTCTACGAAAAGCATGCCACAGAGCAAGGTCCGGAAATGACGGGCTCCGATGAAGACAGCGCCCATCCACGAGGCTCAGCAGCTTGTCGCCAACAGCCTGAGTCAGGCCCAGTTCAATCGCCGGATCTTGCGATCGTCCGGGTGGGGCTTGCCGCCGATCACGCGCAGCGTCAGGTCGACACCGTAGCTGTCGAAAGTCGCATCGACCCAGCCGATGGGATCGGCGTCCTTGAAGTTGTAGCCCACGGCCGGGAGATTCACGAGGTGCAAGCCTGCCCGCTGCTTGATGTCCCAAACGTGGGAATGACCGTAGAAAATCGCTTTCACCTGCTTGTGAGGCTGGACGATCTCGAATAAGCGGCGGGCATCCAGCAATTCGCCGTCCTCCTCCCCGAGCGTATGGTGAACGAAAATCACGATGGGCTTTTCGGGAGAGGTGGCGAGATATTCACCAAGCCATTGGCGCTGTTTATGCCCGAGCAAACCGGCCGTCTTGTTCGTGTAGAGCAGCGAATCGAGCATGACGATCCGCATGAATCCCTCTTCCAACACCAAAACATGGCGCTCGGCCACATTGGCGCGCAAGTGCTCCAGCGCCGGAAAAGCTTTGCTGAAATTGGCGCGATCGTCGTGGTTTCCGAGTCCAATGTAAATCGGGGCGAAGGCCGCCAGCGGCGCCATGACGGACTGCAGCTCCTTGTAATCCGCAGGCAACCCCTCCAATCGAGCGGCATCTCCATTCAGCAGAACCGCCTGAGGACGGGCCTCCCCGGACTCCGCGACGGCGCGCTTCAGATTATCCCACGGTTTGAAGCCGCGGTTCTCATTTTGGCGGTCCGCAGCCAGATGCGTGTCCGACAGCAGAGCGATATGCAAAGAACCGCTGCCGGCGCGCACTTGCGGGCCGCGGCAGGCGGTTACCCCCAAGGCCACACTGCCCAGTGCGGACGCTTTCAGAAAGTGGCGGCGATCAACTGGCTTGAAGAATATTCCCGGCATAACCCGGCTATTAAAACGAGCGGCCAAAAAAGAGGCGAGGTTAAAACGGCTCGTCCGGATCGCCGTCCGCGCCCTCATCATAGTCAACTCCGGCCGCCCGCTGCCCCGGCTTGGAACGCGTCCAATCCACTTCGCGGACATCGGAATACGATCCCCACGGATTCGCCGGCTTCAAAATCCACTCGTCGAGCAATTCGTTCGGGAGTTCACAGAGAAAGCGCGATTTCTGCTGCATGAAATCGCCGGCGTAAGCCGAAGCCATTCGAACCATCGGATAGGAGAGGTAAAGCTGTTTGCGAGCGCGAGTGATGCCGACGTAAAAAAGGCGGCGCTCCTCTTCCAGATTGTCCGGGTCCTCCAAAGACCGGCCGGAAGGAAAAAGGCCGTCGCACAGCATGATCAGGAAGACCACGTCGAACTCCAACCCTTTCGCCTGATGGATCGTCGTGAGCTTGATCGATTCTTCATCCTCGTCGCGCGGACGGTCCTGCTCGGCCTCGACATTCGAGAGCAACGCAAGCTGCGTGAGA
This sequence comes from uncultured Verrucomicrobiota bacterium, assembly GCA_964566945.1. GTDB lineage: Bacteria > Verrucomicrobiota > Verrucomicrobiia > Limisphaerales > SXQI01 > DASVNK01. The sequence continues at coordinate 286,892 of CAZMKE010000005.1, forward strand.
AACTCGTTCGTATCCGAATACTGGGAAGCGACATTGATCAGTTGATCGATGTCCTCGAGGCGGACCGCGTAGTTGGCAAAATTCTCCTTTGCATAGTCCTCGTAGACCGCTTCCAGGACGAGGCGGAGGACCTCGGCCGGCTTTTGCCGCACCTCATCCGCCTCGATCTGGGAAAAGGTCGCGGCGAATTGGGCCCAGGCGACAGCGGCTTTTTTGGGAACGGCCGCCTTGCAGCTTTGCAGGGCGGTGGCGATGGGGTGCTTGTCCGGCAGCCCGCCTCGAAAGGCCTGATCGAAGTTCGACCAGAGCTTGTCGGCGCTCTTGCCTCCCACGCCCGGGAGCATCCGCGCCAGGCGCTTGAACGAGAGTTCATCTGCGGGGTTGTGCAGCAGCTTCAAGTAGGCGGCAATGTCCTTCACGTGCGCCTGCTCGAAAAAGCGGATGCCGCTGGTGATGGCAAACGGAATATTGCGCCGCGTCAGCTCGATCTGCAGTTCCATGGCGTGAAAATGAGACCGGTAGAGGATCGCCATATCGTCCAGGTTCACTCCTTCATCCCGCAACTCCAGAGCGCGCTGCGCCACAAAAGCCGCCTGCTGGTGCGCATCTCCGCAGACCACCAGCACCGGTTTGTCCCCGGATTTGCAGGCGGCGACGAGCTGTTTCGGGTACTGCCGGGTATTGGCGGAGATGGAGGCGTTCGCCAGGGAGAGGATTTCCGGGGTGCTGCGATAGTTGGTCTCGATCTTGTAGACCTTTGCCTCGGCGTACCGTTTGGGGAATTCGAGGATGTTTTTGAAATTGGCCCCGCGCCAGCTGTAAATGCTCTGAGAATCGTCACCCACGACCATGAGGTTGCGATTGCGCTCCGCGAGCAGGTCAATCAAATCGCTCTGGAGCTTGTTCGTGTCCTGATACTCGTCCACGAGGATGAATTGGAAGCGGCGCTGGTAATGCTCCCGGATATCCGCGTGATCCTGCAACAGCTTGAGCCAGAGCACGAGCAGATCATCGAAATCCATGACGTTGTTCAGCCGCTTGCGCTCCTGAAAGCTCTCCTGCAGTTGGGCCACGAGCTGCCCCATGCCGGCGAACGACTGATAGCTGCGATCGAGGATTTTATGGATCGGCTGATGGGTGTTCACCGCCATCGAGAAAATATCGGCCAGCATGTCCGGCTTCGGCAGACGAACCTGCGTCACATCGATCTTTGCCGCATCAATGCAGGCCTGGACCATGTCTTTCGAATCTTCCCGATCCAGAATGGTGAAGTCCGGCTTGTAGCCGAGCCGATCCGCGTGCTTCCGCAAGATGCGGTTCCCGATGGAATGGAATGTGCCGCCCCAGAGCGCTCCCAGGTCAGAGCCGATCAGGTCATTCACCCGCCGCATCATTTCGCGCGCGGCTTTGTTCGTGAAGGTCAGCAGAAGGATGCGTTCCGGCAAAATCCCCTGCTCCAGCAGGAAAGCCACGCGATAAGTCAGCGTGCGAGTCTTCCCCGAGCCTGCGCCAGCGATCACGAGCGCCGGGCCGGGCAGAGCCGTGACCGCCGCATGCTGCTGTTCATTCAATTCACGCGCGTAATCGATCTTCAGCTCCACTGAGCCTCGAAACTCCTGCAAAACATACTCGCGCGACATCGGGCCGAATCTAGAGCTTTGGCCTGAAGGTGACAACATGGGCGGCGGAAGGAAAGCGAACCGCGGAGGGGACGGACGCCGAAATTCGACGTTCCGGTCTCAATCTCTCCTTGCCCTGGCAGCGCAGGTTCGACGAAAATCAGCAACATCCCATGGCGGCGCGGACCTCCAAAATATTTCAGGGCCTCGTTCTGGCTCTCTGCCTCGCGCAGAGAGCTTCGGCGGCCGAGGAAAGCTCAGCGAAGCCGGCGCACTGGGCGTTTCAACCGATTTCCGCGGCGTCCCCGCCCAGAACGAGCGACCCGGCTTGGCCTCGGGGCGCGATCGATCAGTTCGTTCTCGCCCAATTGGAATCTCAGCAGCTGAACCCCGCGCCCGAGGCGGATCGCCTGACCTGGCTGCGGCGGGTCTCGTTCGATCTGACGGGGCTCCCACCCTCGCCAGAGCAGACAGAGGCCTACCTTCAGGATCGCGGCAGCGACGCGGAGGAACGCGTGGTCGACAGGCTGCTGGCCTCGCCTCATTACGGCGAGCGCTGGGCGCAGCATTGGCTGGATGTCGTCCGGTACGCCGACACGCACGGGTTTGAAGTAAACACCGAGCGACCGCATGCCTGGCCTTACCGGGACTACGTGATTCGCGCCTTCAACCAGGACACTCCCTACGATCAATTCATTCGCGAGCAAATCGCCGGGGATGCCCTTGGGGCGGACACGGCCACCGGTTTTCTGATCACCGCCTCCGTTTTGCTGCCCGGCCAGATCGGCGCGGACGAACCTTCCAAACGGCTGGCCCGGCAGGATGCGCTCGATGAGATTGTGGTCAATATCAGCCGGACTTTCCTCGGCTTAAGCGTCGGCTGCGCCCGGTGCCACAATCACAAATTCGATCCGATTTCGCAGCGAGATTATTACTCCCTGCAAGCGTTCGTCGCTGGAGTGGAATACGAGGATCGCGAGGTGCGCACCCCCGAAGCGGAGCGGCTCCGCCGGGCGGAGACCCAGGCTAAAGCCCGACTGGCGGAGGTCGAGCGCCAGTCGGTCCGATTCATCCCGCTCGCCAATTCGGGTGTTGAGCGCCCGGCCGTGAATGCGCGGAGGAACACCGACCGCTTTGCTCCGGTCCGGGCGCGCAAGCTGCGCTTCACCATTCGCGAGACCAACAATCTCGAACCGTGCATCGACGAACTCGAAGCGTTCAATCGGGCCGGGACCAACGTCGCTCTTGCGTCGTTCGGGACCACAGCAACCTCCTCCGGCGACAAGGTCGCGGCTGACCGGCACGAATTGCGCTTCATCAACGACGGTCAATACGGCAACTCGCGGAGTTGGATGTCGAGCGAGCCTGGCAAGGGCTGGGTGGTGCTCGAATTTCCCGAAGAACAGACGATCGACCGCGTCGTCTGGGGCCGCGATCGAACCGGAGAGTACAGCGACCGCCTGGCGATCAGTTACTTGATCGAAGTGGCTGATGCGTCCGGCCCCTGGCGGACGGTGGCCGATTCGTCGGACCGGGCAAAAAAGGGGGAGGACAGCGCGGCCTCGATTCCGCTAGCGGGCCTCGATCCGGAAGCGGCCCGGGAAGCGACGCGCCTCGGCGACGAGAAGAAATCTCTCGAACGACAGATTCAGGCCGCCGCGGAAGAACGCCTGGCTTTCGCCGGCAAGTTCCGCGCGCCGGACAAAATCCATCTTCTGAATCGAGGCGATCCAGAGCAGCCGGGCGAAGAAGTGAATCCGGCCGTGCTTCACGTCCTGGGCGGTTGTCAGCTTGCGCGCGACGCCGGCGAACTGGAACGCCGGCGCGCCCTGGCGGATTGGATCGCCCGGCCCGAGAACCCGCTCACCGCCCGCGTGATGGCCAACCGCGTCTGGCAGGGGCACTTTGGAACCGGGCTGGTTCAAACCTCGAGCGATTTTGGCGTCAAAGGCACGCCTCCTTCGCATCCGGAGCTGCTCGACTGGCTGGCGGCCGAGTTCATCCGCTCCGGCTGGTCCGTCAAGCACCTGCACCGCCTGATCGTCCTCTCCGCGGCCTACCGCCAATCGGACCGAATCGATCCGCGCGCCCAAGCGATCGACGCGGATGTCCGCTGGCTCTGGCGCTTCCCCTCGCGCCGGCTCGAAGCCGAATCGATCCGCGACTCGATGCTCGCCGCCAGCGGAACGCTGAACGCATCGATGTATGGCCGGGGCTTCGACCTGTTCGACAAACGCGGGGGCCTCAGCGGATTTAACCCGGTCGAATCCTACCGTGGCGATGGCCTCCGCCGCATGATTTATGCGCACAAAATTCGACGGGAACGCGAGGCGGTGTTCGGAGCGTTCGATTGTCCGGACGCCGGCCAGAGCGCCGAGCGCCGACGGGAGAGCACCACGCCCATTCAAGCGCTCAATCTCCTAAACAGCCGTTTCACGATTGAAGCGGCGGAGGCTCTGGCGGCGCGGAGCCGCCACGACACCGGCGGCGACCCGGCGCGCCAAATTTCCCGCTGCTACCAACTGGCCCTGGGCCGACCGCCGGCCGCCGAGGAACTGGCCGAAGCTCTGCCCGCAGTGCGCGCGCAAGGCCTCACCGCCTTGTGCCGGGCGCTCTTCAACTCGAACGAATTCGTCTCCCTCCCATGAAGCCGCTCACCCTGCCCGGTCATCATCTGCTGGATCGCCGCCAATTCCTGGCCAACAGCGCCACAGCCCTCGGCAGCATCGCCCTCGCCAGCCTTTTGCGGCAGGATGGCCTGCTCGCCGCCGCCCCGCCCGATCCGACGCATCCGTTCGCCGCCCGGCCGCCCCATTTTCCGGCCAAAGCCCGGAACGTGGTCATGATCTTCTGCGCGGGAGCGGTCAGCCAGCTGGAAACGTGGGACTATAAGCCGGAACTAATCAAGCAAGACGGCAAACCCCTCGTTGGCGGGCCAGCCGTCACTTTCCAGGGACCGGCGGGCGAGCTGGCGCGGCCTCAATATGCGTTCCGGCGGCGCGGCCAAACCGGCAAATGGGTGAGCGACATGCTCCCGTTCCTGGCCGATCTCACCGACGACATCGCGTTCATCCACTCCCTGACCAGCAAGTCGAATACGCACGGCCCGGCGGAAAACTTTCTCTCGACCGGATCCATTCTGGATGGCTTCCCGAGCATGGGGGCGTGGGTGAGCTACGCTCTCGGCTCCGAAAACCAGGATCTCCCGGCCTTCATCGCCATTCCGGATCCACGCGGCGTCCCGCAAGCCGGCATGAATAACTGGGGCTCCGGTTTTCTCCCCGCCGTTTTCCAGGGCACCGCCCTCAGCGCCAAAGACCCGGTGCGCCACCTGGCCCCGCCACCTGGAGTCCTTCCCGCCAGCGACGCCACCGCCCGCTCGCTGCTCCAGCGGATGAACGAACGCCACCTGGCCGAACATCCCGGCGACACGAAGCTGGCGGCTCGCATCGCCAGCTACGAACTGGCGGCCCGGATGCAATTGTCCGTCCCGGAAATCACCGACCTATCGACCGAACCGGCGCATATCCTGAAACTCTACGGCGCGGACGACGGAACCCATCCGCTCAAAGCGAGTTTCGCGCAGAACTGCATCCTGGCCCGCCGCTTGATCGAACGGGGCGTCCGATTCGTCCAGCTTTTCAATGGCGCCTACGCCAGCGGCGGGGAGCTTAATTGGGACGGCCACAACAAGCTTAAAGAGCAATACGACCGCCACGCGGCGATTCTCGATCAGCCCGCGGCGGCCCTGATTCGCGACCTGCGCCAGCGCGGCTTGCTGCAGGACACGCTAGTGGTTTGGTGCACGGAGTTCGGCCGCATGCCGATGTTCCAAAAAGGAGCCCAAGGCCGGGATCACAACCCGGACGGCTTCACCTGCTGGCTGACGGGGGCCGGCGTGAAACCGGGAGTCAGCCACGGTGTCACCGACGAACTGGGCCGCCGCGCTGTCGCGGATATCCACCCGCTCTACGATTTCAGCGCCACGATCCTCCAGCTGCTCGGCCTCGACCATGAACGCCTCACGTTCGAACACAACGGCGTCCAACGCCGGCTGACCAACGTCGAAGGCTCGGTGATTCAAGAAGTGCTGGCGTAACCGTGGGTTAGGCCCTTTTCTGGGACCGCGGAATTGACGCCGCCCCGTTGACGTCTCCCCGCGCCCCGGACCCGCAAAGCCATTACTTGACGCTCGCGCGCGGGAGCCGATCAGCCGATCGGTTCGGAGACGCGAGTTCCCTCGAGGCAACGCAATCCATCCGCAAAACCCGAAGGGGCAGCGCAGCCACCGAGCTTTCAACTTTTGCCTGAAATTTTGCAAAATCCGCGTAGCTCCAGTTGGCTTGTTTTCGGCAATTTTCTCGAAATCGGGAGTCGAAATGAGAAAGAATGTCGGGAGCCGGTCGCGAAAAATGGAGCGCGCGACAACCAGCCTTGCGGCGCAGAATGAGACCCACGGGGGCAAGCCGAGTTTTATCGTCGGAATCGGGGCATCCGCGGGAGGTTTGGAGGCTTTGGAACGGCTTTTCCGGGCGATGCCGTCGGATAGCGGAATGGCATTTGTCATCATTCAGCATTTGTCCCCGGATTTTATCAGCCTGATGGATGAACTGCTCGCGCGATTTACCACCATGGCCATCTGCCGGGTGGATCAGCCGGTGGAAATGAAGGCAAACACCATCTATCTGCTCCCGCCGCGCAAAGAAATGCTGGTTTCCGGGGAGAAGCTCGTTACTCATGCCCGGCCCACGGACCATTCGTTGAACATGCCAATCAACGTTTTTTTCCGTTCCCTTGCCCGGGAAATCCGGGATCGAGCGATTGCGATTGTCCTGTCGGGAACAGGCACAGACGGATCGCTGGGGTTGATGGATGTGCGCGACATGGGGGGCTTCGTGCTGGTGCAAAGCGAGGAGACGGCAAAGTTTGACGGAATGCCCAGGAGCGCGATCGACACAGGCCTAGCGGACGGGGTCATGGCTCCCGAGGAGATGCCCGAGGCTCTGATCGCCTACGCCAAGAATCCGGATACGGCCTTTGTGAACCCGCAGCTGCGGAGGACGGGCGAGGATGCGGCCGCAGGACTGCCGATTGCGTTTCAAAAGCTCCACGAGGCCTACGACATTGATTTCAGCTTTTATAAACCGGCGACCATATCGCGGAGGCTGGAGCGGCGCATCTCCCTGAACAGCTGTCGCGAGCTTAAGGATTACCTGCTGCTTCTGGACAACCCCCTGGAACTCGAGGGCCTTTTCAAAGACCTGCTGATCGGGGTGACGCGCTTCTTTCGGGATGACGAGGCTTTTGAATCCCTCAGGACCAAGGTCATCGGCCCATTATTAGACGCCACGCCGGCAGGAGAGGAAATTCGGGTGTGGGTTCCGGGATGCGCTTCGGGTGAAGAAGCCTATTCCCTTGGCATACTTTTCCTTGAGGCCTTTGATGAGCGAAAGCGGGAAGCTAACCTGAAAATATTCGCCACAGACGTTCATCGGGACTCGTTGGCGATCGCCAGTGAAGGCGTTTATTCGGCGTCGAGCCTGGAATGCGTCTCCCCAGAACGGCGTGAGAGATTTTTTCACGAAGAAGGGACGCGCAGCTACCGGGTCCACTCCCGGCTTCGCAAGCTCCTGGTCTTTTCCCTGCATAATCTGATCAAAGACCCTCCTTTCACACGGATGGACGTGGTCAGTTGCCGGAACCTGCTCATCTATTTCTTGCCGGCGACCCAGCAGCGCGTCGTGAGCGCGTTCCACTTTGCGTTGAAACGGAAGGGGGTGCTGTTCCTGGGCCCAAGCGAGGGCCCGGCGGAGCTGCACGGTGAATTCGAAACGCTCGATCGCTCGTGGAAGATCTACCGCAAGGAGAATGACAGCCGGAGGCCGCTGGACCTGCACCTCAGCCGGACGATCAATCAGACGCGCGCCGAACCGCGCGGGAGCGCCGCCATTTTCGGCGGAGACATGCGGCTGGCGCGGACCTACGACGCTTTGCTTCACCGGTTTGTCCCGACCGGGGTGCTGATTAATGAACGAAGGGAAGTTCTCCATTTCTTTGGCGACGCCGACCGTTTTCTGAGACCGCAACCGGGCCGGGTGGGGAACGATGTCCTGATGCTGGCTCGGGGCGAACTGCGCATCGCCCTGGCTTCGGCGATCCAGGGGGCGATCAAACGATCGGACAAAGTCGTCTTCAAAGGCGTCCGTTTCAAAACCGCCAACGGCGAAGTGGCTGTCGACCTGACGGCCGATCCCATCGTCGACAAAATCAACGGGGCAAAATTCCTGCTGCTCCTCTTTCAACAGGAGAAGCCCCTGCCGGGACTGGCGGAAAGCCGGGGACAATCCTTCGCGGTCGGCGAGGAGGCCAATGCGCGGATCCAACAGTTGGAAAACGAACTCCAATACACCCGGGAGTCGTTGCAAAGCGCCGCCGAGGAACTGCAAACCAGCAACGAAGAACTGCAGGCCACGAACGAGGAACTGCAGGCGAGCAATGAAGAACTCCAAAGCACCAATGAGGAACTTCATTCCGTGAACGAAGAGCTCTATACGGTCAACAGTGAACTCGAGCAGAAGAACCGCGCCTTGATCGAGACTTCGAACGATCTAAAAAACCTCGTTAACGCTTCCGAGGTTGGAACTATCTTTTTGGACACGAACCATCGCGTGAGGATGTTTACCCCCATGTCGGCAACCGTCTTAAACCTGCTGGATCAGGATGTCGGGCGGGATATCAAACATATCACCTCGCGGATCAAGGATGACGACGTGCTGGACTGCATCGAAAAGGCGGCTCAAACCCGGCAGTCGAGTGTGAAGCGGATTCAAACCCCCGAGGGACGCTCCTTTCTGCGGAGGATCACTCCTTACCTGGATGGCGATAAGCGAACGATCGGCTTGATCCTGACCTTCTTTGAAGTGACTGCGCTGGATGCGGCGGAACGGCTGTTCAGTTTGACGTTCGAAGGCGCTCCGGCCGCAATTATCCTGGTCAGCCCCACCGGCTCCGTGAACCTGGTCAACCCCAGGGCGGAGGCGATGTTCGGCTATAAAAAGGGCGAGATGGTTGGATTATCGCTGGAGGCGCTCGTTCCCGAGCGCTTTCGCCGGCGTCATCACACCCATCGCTCGGAATTTGCGGCAAGCGAACGAGCCCGTGGCATGGGAGAAAAGCTTGATTTGTTTGGCCTCCGGCGGGACGGGAGCGAGTTCCCGGTGGAGATCGGGCTGAGCCCCATCGCAGTCGGAGCGGACCGGTGCGTAATGGCGTTCGTGACGGATATCACAGAGCGAATCCGGATGCAAAGCGAGCATAAACGGATAGAGCAGAAACTCCAGGAAACCGCGAAACTGGAGAGCCTGGGCGTGCTCGCGGGCGGGATTGCGCATGACTTTAACAATATCCTCGCCGGCATTGTCGGAAACGTGGATTTGCTGGAGGAAGACCTGCCGCGGGGGTCCACCCTGCGGAATTTCTGCCACAGTATCCGATCCGCCTCCTTGAGGGCCTCGGAACTCTGCAAGCAAATGCTCACTTATGCCGGGCGCGGCAAGTTGGTGATGGCTCGGACGGACCTCGTTTCCCTCGTCAAGGACACCCTGCAGCTGATCAAAGCGTCGGTCTCCAAAGCCGCCACCGTCGAATTCACCAGTGAACGGGATTCGCTCTCGATCAAAATGGATGCCGCGCAAATCCGGCAGGTAACGATGAATCTCGTCATTAACGCCGCGGAAGCGCTCGCGGGAAGCTCAGGCCTCATCCGAATCAGGCTCGGCGTCACCCGCGGAGGGCCGCAGGAATCGGCTACGGTCAAAATCTCCCCGCCGGATTTGGCGGCAGAATTTGCGTTTTTGGAGGTAGCCGACAGCGGAATTGGCATCAGCCCCGAAAATCTTGACCGGATTTTTGATCCCTTCTTTACGACCAAGACGGCCGGACGCGGCTTGGGGCTGGCCGCCGTCCGGGGCATTATCCGGGGACATCGGGGCGGACTCGAACTCAGTTCGGAGATCGGCCGCGGCACGGTCTTTCGCGTATTTCTCCCGCTGGACGGGGGGGAGGGAAAGCCTGGCGCCACCCAGGAGGCTGGCGTCACGTCCCATCCTCCTGAACTGGAATTGGGCGAAGAGTCGTGGCGCGGCACTGGCGCCGTCCTCGTGGCGGACGACGAGGAACCTGTCCGCCTGGCAGTCGCTCAGACCCTCGAAAGACTCGGGTTTGAGACCGTTCTGGCTGGGGATGGGCGGCAGGCCATCGAGAAATTCCTCGAAGCGCCTCTCCGGTTTTCGTTCATCATACTGGATCTGACCATGCCGGAGTTGGATGGCATTGCCGCCATATCCGAGCTGCAAAAGATCAATCCTGAGATCAAGATTCTCCTGATCAGCGGGTACGCGGAGAAGGACGCCGGCGCACAACTGGCAGCCGGCAAGGTTGCGGGATTCCTGCAGAAGCCATTCACCAACTCCACGCTCCGGCGCATGGTTCGGCGAATCGTGGAAAAGAGTCGTTAGTTAGGAGCGTTTAAAGCGCTTGCGAGCGGCCACGGCAAGGCCTGAGCAGCCCAGGGCAAACAGAACGTAGCTGGCGCCGTTATCCGGGAGCCGGACGTTGCCTGAATTCAGGGTGTTAATGTTTCCCCCATTATTTGCACTCACCGACGGCAGGGCGCAGAGGAAACAAATAAGGCCAGCGGCAAGAGCCGACTTCGCCAGCATCTGATGAGAACGGAGCTTCATAGTTTTCCATTTGAAAGCACGATTCATTCCGAGCCTTTATCGCCGGATCAATCCATCGGATCGAACGCCACAAGCCAAACAAGATCAGCACCTAACAGATATCACTCATTTAAATGGCCGGTTATCCATCTCGCCGAAAACCGGAAGAACTGTAAAAACATCTCACGCCACAAAAAGGCCGAGGCACCCGGACCGGCGCCTATTCGGTGCGGCAGGCCAGATCATCCACCACAACCTGCCAGTAGCCCTCGGAGGAGAATTCAACCCGCGTCACACTCCGATAATCCGCATCAAACCAGACCGGACCGGCGGTCGACGCCTTGAACCGGTCGCGATACACTTCCGCCTCGTTTCTCCATGCTTTCACCACCACATCGTGAGGTTCGCCTCCAGACCAAGCCATCCCCACATACGCGCCGACGAAATCGAACATCTTGGGACTGGAGAAAGTGGCGGGGTGCCCTCCACTGGTGTAGGCCACGTACTCCGAAGATATCGCCGCGTTGATGTAGCCGTTGCCCTGGTAAAGTTTTTGATGGGTGGCCACCCAATTGCGCCAATTCAAACCCTGGTAGCCATTCGGAATTTCATAGAGCGTGTCCGAGGGCGTGAGATCGTCAAACCCGATCACGCGCGCGTTTGGCTTGGGAGGAAACGCGCCGCCTTGGGAGTCCAATCTCGAGACAACCACCGGGTAGCGCCCCACCAGCACGCTCCTGGCGACCAATGCACCGTTGCTCGACACGCCTTCCAGCCTCCAGGAGCCGGGCGTGGCCGGCAGGGTGTAAGTGCCGTCCTTGGAAACCGCAACCGCCGATTCCTTTCCGTCTGGCCCGGTCGCCTTGAGTTTCGGATTTGCCGACGCGAGGGCGGCGTCCAGCGACCCGGAAATCTTCAAGCGAGGCGCCACCCCGACCGCGTCGAGCGTCCGGGCCAGGATGAGGCCCACCGCGGAGCCCTCACGCTTCTCGATGTGGAGAGTTTGCACCGTATTGCTCGATGTTACTTCCCAGTCCGGCGGCGCGACGACCCGCACGGTGTATTCGCCCGGCAGGTAAACCTCGGCTTTCCGGTTCCCCAGCGACATGTCGAAGTTGGCAAAGCCGGCGATGTTCCCCTCCTGTTCCACCGGCCCGCCTTTGGGCCTCTCCATCGTGACCTTCAAGCCGGCATAAGGCCGGTCCTCCATGTCGTACACGCCGTTCCGGTTTACGTCGCGGTAGGCAAAGGAACTCAGGTGCACCGTCGGATGCGGCTGGCGCCATCTCGGCGCAATGAATCGTTGCCAGACAAAAAGAGCAATCAGGCCCAAGCTGCCGATCGCCAGCAGTTCAGGCCACTTTGCCTCCAGATACGACCGGATACTCATCGTCGCGCCGATCTTCCGAAGGGGCGTTCCCAACATTGAACGGGGCTCCAAAGCCCCGGATTGGCGATGCAGATCATTGGGCCGATGCTAGAGGTCCCGCGCCCGTCAGATCAAGTTCACCCGCACACAACGCAGGCACTCCCTCCCAGCCCGATTCGAAAACTCCTGCCCCGGATTGAGGGATTGCAGGATTGAATTGGCGGCGCGTTGCCATAGATTCGCGGGCACGCCATGAAGTCCACCAAAGCCAAAAGCGCGAAGCGCTGGAGAATTGCCGGAATCAATTTCGATCATTTCCACATGGGAGATCTGCTGCGGTTTGCGGCTGAACATCGGAGTGCTGAAATTGTGGGGATCAGCGATGAAAAGCCCGAGCGGATGGAAGAGGCGGTACGGAAGCGGAACCTCCCGCGGGAGAAAGCCTTTACCGATTATCGAGCCTGCCTGGAACAGACCCGCCCGGATATTGTGATCCTCTGCCCCGCCGCTTCGAAACATGGCGAATGGGTGAAAAAAGTCGCTCCCTATGGACCGCACATCATGGTGGAGAAGCCGTTCGCGGCGTCTCTCAAGGAGGCGGACGCCATGGTGGGAGCGATGGGGCCCCGGCAGACCCTCATGATCAACTGGCCGTTGCAGTGGGTGGCGTCCCATCGCAAAGCGTATGAACTGGTGGCGGCCGGCCTGATCGGGGAAGTGACGAATGTCTGGCATTTCGGCGGGAATCGAGGACCGCTCTGGCACGGCGCGGACAAGGACGAAAAAACGGCGGCCCAGGTAGCCCGGGAAAAGCCAAATTCCTGGTTCTACAAGAAGGCGCACGGCGGCGGCTCGCTGCTGGACTACCTCGGCTACGGGACCACCCTGAGCACCTGGTATCAAGGCGGGCGCCGGCCGATGGAAGTGACCGCGACGGTGGACGAACCTGCCGGCCTGGAGGTGGACGAGCATAGCATCGTGGTGGCCCGCTACGCGCACGGGCTCTCCAAATTTGAAACGCGTTGGGGGACCTTCACAGATCCCTGGACGATTCAGCCGCAGCCGAAGTGCGGCTTCGTCGTAGCCGGGACCGAAGGAACGGTGAGCACCTATGATTACGACTACTATGTCACGGTCCAAACCCGCAAAAAGCCGGCTCCGCATCGCGTGGCCGCGCCAGCGGTCAAACCGCCCCATCAGAACCCGGTGCAGTATTTGATCCATTGTCTGGAAAAAGGGGCGCCCCTGGAAGGGCCGGTGTCCCTCCCGATCAGCCGGATCGGGCAGGAGATCGTGGATGCCGCTGTGCAGAGCGCGCGGCTAAAGAAAACGGTGCGGTTGCGGTAAGCGCGATCCCGGCCATCCAAGGCTTTAAAGATGGGGTTCGAACGAGTAGGCTTTACAGGTGAACCGGCCAAACTGATATGAAAATACGCTCAGCATCCGACTCGGCCCCCTCCATGCCTCGACGAGAATTCGGCCGGAAGATGGCGTCCGGCCTGATCGCGGGGAGCGTGCTGCCGAGCGTGCAGGCGTCGCTGGAAACAGCGGGCGGCGATGCTCAGTTCCGGATCCGGAACAAGCGGATCCGCCAGTCGATCATGGGGTGGACGTTCGATCCCATGCCCGTGCCCGAACTGGCGCGAGCCTGCAAAGAGATCGGGCTGACCGCGATGGAGGGGATCGGCGCGGAACATTATCCGCTGATCAAAGATCTCGGCCTGGAGATCTCCCTGGTGGGGAGCCACGGCTTCAACAAAGGACCCTTCAATCGAGCCAATCACGAGTTCGTGACGCAGAAGCTGCGGGAAGGAATCGATCTGGCGGTGCGGGTGGGCAGCAATAAAGTGATCACTTTCACGGGGATGCGCGAAGCGGGAATCAGCGATGAGGCAGGAGCGAAAAACTGCGTCGATTGCTGGAAGCAGGTGATCGCCTACGCCGAAGAGAAGAAAGTGCTGCTCTGCCTCGAACACTTGAACAGCCGGGACAATACCCATCCGATGAAAGGGCACCCAGGCTACTTCGGCGACAACGTCGACTTCTGCGTGGAGCTGATCCATCGCGTGGGATCGCCCAACATGAAATTGCTGTTCGACATTTACCATGTGCAAATCATGAACGGCGATGTGATCCGAAGGATCCGCCAGTACAAGGATGTGATCGCCCATTACCACACTGCGGGGGTTCCCGGCCGGGGCGAGCTGGTGGAAACGCAGGAAGTAAACTATCCGGCAATCATGAAAGCGATCCTGGAGACCGGGTACGAAGGCTACGTGGCGCAGGAATTCATTCCCACGTGGCCCGACCGAGTTCTGGCCCTCAGACACGCGGCGCGCGTTTGCGACGTGTAAAATCGCCGCGCTGCTCCATGGGCTCTATCCGGAACTCAGCGCGGCATCGAGAGGAAGGGCCAGCAAGGCGGTTTCGAGCGCCAGAACGATCATCGGCACGAGCAGCGCGTCGGGGCCCAGCGCCACATAAAACGCCAGGATGAGAGGGCTGATCAGAAGCAACGCCGGCAAAGCCCCAAAAACCAGCCAGCACCAGCGCTGCCAGGAACGATCCGGTGATTTGGCTGCCCGCAGGATTCCACCCAGCACAAAGGCCAGCGGCCAAATCGTCACGTAGGAAGCGCCCGGGAGCCAGACGGCCGTGGCGACGGACAGGATCGCCCACCAAAGCAAGGCGGCAAACGCCAGATCCAAAGGGCGCAGCCACTTCCGCAACACCCGATGTCCGCCGAGGCCGAGAATCAGAGTCGCGAGGATTCCACATCCGAGGAAAGGCAGGCCAGAACGCCAGCCCGGCAGCTGCGGCCAGACCGCGCTGGCCAAGGGGGGAAGGCACCGGCAAACCGATCCGATTACGACAAAGATCGGAATCCAAGCCACAAACCCCACCGCCATTCCGCCCCAACTGGCCTGGCGGGTTCCCGCTTTCACGCCGATAGCGGCCAGCAACGATAACGCACCGACCAACGCCAGCGGAATCGCCCAAGATCCGGGATACCAGACGAGGGCGCGGCTGAATAAATCGAAGTAAACGCTGTCCTCATTCTTCTCCTCGTGCGTCTGGCTTAAATCCGTCTGGCCAAACTGGCGCGCGAGTGAGAGCGCGTAGCTGCCCTGATGCTGGAGCGTAGCCCGGCTGAGGTGTTCCGGCGTATCGCCCGGCGAGTGGTAGATCCACGGCTCAGCGATAAAGGCAAAGTTCAACCCCGGCAACCCGCCCCGGCGAAAGATTGTGAGGTCCGTATCGTTGGGCATATGCCGATACACCTCATACATTAGCGAATTGGCCGCTGGACGGGGCGCGGACCTGGCCAGTTGCCGAATCAGCCAGCGATTGCCCGCGCTGGTCTCGAACATATAGACCGGCCCGCTCGCGCCGCGGGCATCGAAATTCAGCACCACCGCCACCCGCCTGGCCCAAGGTGATTCAGCGACAAACGCCTGCGCTCCCAGCAGGCCGATTTCCTCTCCATCCGTAAAAACAAAGAAAATGTCATTCTCCAGCCCCGGACCCGCCTTAAGCGCCCGCGCCGTTTCGATCAACGTCGCCACCGCCGCGCCGTCATCGCCAGCCCCCGGACCGCGTTCGACCGAGTCGTGGTGGCAAACCAGAGCCACGGCGTTGGGCCCCGCTGTTCGAGTTGGTCCCGGCAGGCGCGCGATCAGGTTGATTCCGCGAACCTCCCGGGTTATTCAGGCGGTTTGTGAACGGCTGAGCCTCCACGCTCAACCCGAGCGCCTCCAGTTGCGTGCTGATGTATTGCCGGACGATCCGATTCGCCTCCGAACCGGTGGGGCGCGGCTGCCCGGCAATCGCCCGCACATGGACAAAGGCGCGCTCGGCGGAGAAAAGCTGAGGGCCGGCATCCGCCGGCAGCGGACGCGGCGGATGCAGGGAAACGACCGCCAGCCAGCTCAGAGCCAGGAACAAGATCAAGAGCAACGCTGCCTGCAGCCGCGTCAACGCCATCGTTTGCGTCGTTTCCTGCATCCCGCCACTCTTGTGGGACTTTCGCGCCTGGCAAGCGTTATCGCGTCCTCTCCCAGCTCCCAAAGCCTGCATTCTCCAACCCCGGACAATTCAGCCTCTCCCGCTTGAAAGTCTCCCGCCCACCGGGCAGTGTCTCCGCGGGAATGTCTCGTCTGCCGTTTGAACTCCAGCTTGCGCTCCGGTATCTGCGTCCGAAACGGACGTTTGTCTCGGTTATCACCCTCATCTCGATCATCGGGGTGATGCTGGGCGTGGCGGTGCTGATCATCGTGATCAGCGTCATGACCGGCTTCGACAAGGAATTGCGCGATAAGATTCTCGGGTTTGATCCGCATCTCCGCCTGACCCACTACACCAATCGACCGCTGAAGAATTACCGGGAGATCGCGCAAGCCGTGGCCACGAACGACAACGTCAAAGCGGTGGCTCCCTACATCTCGCAGCAGGTCTTTGTGCGCACGCAGCCGGAGTTCGGCGAACCCTCTTATGCTGCCCAGTTCATCCGCGGGATTGACCCTAAAATGGAGGGGGGAATCAGCGTCATTCCGACCAGCGTGGTCGAGGGGGAATTTAACCTGCGCGGCAATCGCATCCTGGTCGGCCGGGTGTTCGCGCAAAGCATGAACCTGCACGTCGGCGATCGAGTGGTGCTGATGTCCGGACGCGATCTCGAAGCCCTGGCCAAAGCCCGCAAAGATGAGAAAGCCGACGCGGTGGTGCCGGACGATTTCGAAATCGCCGGGATCTTTGACGTGGGCCATTACGAATACAACGCGGCCTTTATTGTGATGTCCCTCGTCACCGCCCAGGAATTGTACGGGATGGGCGAAGGCGTGAGCGGGCTTTCGGTGATGTTGCGCAACCCGGAAGTCGCGGCGGACGTCCAAAAGCAACTGACCAAGCTGATCGGCGCGGACATCGTCGTTTCCACCTGGCTGGAGGAACATTCCACCTTTCTCGACGCGCTGGTCGTGGAAAAGAACGTCATGTTCTACCTGCTCTTTTTCATCATGATTGTCGCCGCCTTTGGCATCATGAGCGCGCAAATCACTTTCGTGGTGCAGAAAACCCGAGAGATTGGGATGCTCAAGGCGCTAGGGGCGTCGAGTTTTCAGATCATGTCGGTCTTCCTGAGTCAAAGCCTGATGGTTGGCCTGATTGGCGTTTCGGTTGGACTTGGGCTGGGCCGCCTGGCGGTCGGCTACCGCAACGAGTTTCTCGGACTGATGCGCCAGCTATTCCATTACGAACTCTTCCCGGCGAAGCTCTACATGTTCAGCCAACTGCCGGCGCTGATCGTCCCGCGGGATGTCGCGGTGATCTGCGGGGCATCGTTGATCATCTGCGTCCTGGCCGGATTGTTCCCGGCGGTGAACGCCGCCCGGTTGCACCCGGTGGAAGCCCTGCGGCATGAGTGATCCCCTTTTGATCGCGCGCGACCTGCGCAAGCGCTACACGCTTGGCCGGCGGGATGTCGAAGTGCTCCGCGGCGTGAGCGTGGAGATTCACGCTGGCGAGTTCGTGGCCCTCCGGGGGGCATCCGGCGCGGGGAAAAGCACGCTGCTCCACCTGCTGGGCGGGCTCGATACTCCGGACTCCGGCGAGATCATTGTGTCCGGCCAAAACCTGGCTCGCATTTCCAGTGCCGCCCTTTCCCGCTTTCGCACCGAGCGAATCGGCTTCATCTTCCAGGCTTACCATTTGCTGCCGGAATTTGACGCGCTGGAAAACGTCAGCATCCCGGGCCGCATCGCCCGCCACTCCGGACAGAATGTCCAGGCCCGTGCGCGCTCGCTGCTGGAACGGGTCGGCCTGGGCGCCCGTCTCGACCATCGGCCGTACGAACTCTCCGGCGGGGAACAGCAGCGCGTAGCTATCGCGCGCGCCCTAATCAATCAGCCGAGCGTCATTATCGCCGACGAACCGACCGGCAATCTCGATTCACACACCGGCCAGGAAATCCTGGGCCTGCTGCAGGAAATTCGCGCGGAACTGAACACCACCTTGCTCATTGCCACGCACGACCTGCAGGTGGCCAACAGCGCGCCCCGCCTGATTCGGCTGGTAGACGGCCAAATCGAAGCCGCCTGAGTCGAGACTGGGCCCGGCGCGGCGGGCTAAGCCGTCTTTCCACGCAGGATCTTCTCCCGCGCCACAAAGTAGAGAAAGAGGATCAGGAGAATAAAGGGGATCATCGCCAGCGCATCCGAATTCGGCCCTTCGGCAAAGGGATTGTTCTTGGCCAGGGCTGAGAAATAGGCGTCCACGCTCTCCAGCGCTCCGGCAAGAATGGCAATCACGATGCCGGCAATCGCGCCGCCGGCGATGTAACCTGAAGCGCAAAGGACGCCGGGGCTGCGATCCGCGTCAGCAGCCAACTCATCCTCGCTGAGCTTGCGCCCCGCCAACTCGCGACGCCGGCGGCGATCCACGATCCAACGGACGAGGCCGCCCACAAAGACCGGCGCGGAAGTCGCCAGAGGCAGATAGACCCCGACCGCGAACGCGAGGGAGCCCACACCGCACAACTCCAAAACCACGGAGATCATGACGCCGAGCAGCACCAAGCCCCAAGGAAGATGACGATCCAGAATGCCCTTGATGATATACGACATGAGCGTCGCCTTCGGCGCTTCAAACTTCCGAACGGCGGTCCCGTCCGGCCGCTTCAGCACCGTGCCGTTGATCCCGGGATCAACGAAGTAAACCGCGTCGCCCGTTTCGTTAACCAGGTATTTGCCCGCCGGACCGTTGTTCGCGTCCGTCTTATGCCAGACGTAATAGCTGTTCTTGTCACCCACCGCCTGCGGGCCGTGCAGCGACTGGCGTGTCTTATCCAACCGGGCCGGGTCGACATGCAGCCCCGGCGCCAGATCCTTGGCGGGGACGAATACCGTCGCATTATCGTTCAGCTTGAGCAGGATCGGCCCGAGCATCAAAGCCGAGGCTAAAACGCCGAAAAGAATGGCGATCTGCTGATATTTCGGAGTTCCCCCCACGAGAAAACCGGTCTTTAAATCCTGCGAAATCGTCCCGCCATTGGAGGAGGCGATGCAAACGATCGCCCCGACGGAGAGGGCGGTCACGTAGTAGCGAGCTTCCGTCCACCCCAGCGCCAGGAAGACCAGGCTGGTGAGCAAGAGAGTGGCGACCGTCATGCCCGAGATCGGGTTGGACGAGGAGCCGATCTCGCCGGTCAACCGGGAGGAAACCGTCACAAAGAGAAAGCCAAACCCCACGATCAGGATCGCGCCCAAAGCATTCATGTGGAGCTTGGGCGCGAAGGTGATGGCGAGCACCAATGCGATGATTCCGGCAAACACCAGGTTCATCGGCAGATCATGTTGTGTGCGGATGTGCGTCGTCCCCGCGCCTTTGGACCCGCCCACATCCCGGAGCCCCTCGCGAATACCGTGCCAGATCAGCGGCAGGGACCGGATCAAACTGATGATGCCGCCGGCCGCCACCGCGCCCGCGCCAATGTAAAGAATGTAGGCGCCGCGGATTTCTCCGGGCCCCATCTGGGCAATCGGGACTTTGCCGGGCTCCAGCGCCTGAGGAATCGCGTCGCCGAAAAACTTGATCATCGGAATCAGGACGAGGTAGGCGAGCACGCCGCCCGCCGCCATGATGGAAGCGATTTGCGGCCCGATAATGTAGCCAATGCCGAGCAACTCCGGCGAAATCTCCGCACCGACCGAAGCGCCCTTGAACCAATTCCCGAGCAGCTTCTCTGGCGTATTCTTCCAGAATTTGAGCGCTTCCATCCCGACCTTGTAGGCCAAGCCCACGCCAAAACCGCCAAAGATCGTCAACGCGCTGGTCCCCCGGTCGGCCACCGAACTCTTGCCGGCAGTCTCCCGCCACTCCGGCGATGCCAGGGCTCGGGACTCGGCCGAGGCGCCAGCCTTGAGCACTTCCGCACAAGCCGTTCCCTCTGGATACTTCAGCAGTCCATGCTGCTGCACGATCAAGGCGCGCCGGAGCGGGATCATCATTAACACCCCAAGCAGCCCCCCCAGAACGGCCACCAGCGCGACCCGCGTGGTTTCCAGATCAAACCCGAGGATCATAATCGCCGGCATGGTGACACCCACTCCGAATGCGAGCGATTCCCCGGCCGAGCCGGCCGTCTGCACAATGTTATGCTCCAGGATCGTTGCATCCTTGATACCGAACTTTGAGAGCACGCGAAAAAGGGTGATCGAGATCACCGCCACGGGAATCGAAGCACTGACGGTAATTCCGACCTTCAGGACCAGATAAAGGGACGAAGCTCCGAAGATCATCCCGAGAATCGTGCCGGTCAGCACCGCTCGGATGGAAAACTCCCGCACCTTCGCTTCCGGACCGATGTACGGATGATAGTGGGTCGGGTCGCTGCCGCGGTCAGTCACCATGCTCGTTCTCTCCCGTGTTGGTTGGCGGACATGCGAGAAATAGTATCCGCCTCCCCCAAGACGGCAAGCCCGCGCCCAAACGGGAAAACGGTGACGGGTGGCAGCCCCGCAAATTGGCCTTTCACCCGCCGAAGGGTGAAAGGAAAATCTCAGGGCATCGTTGCGCGCAAGCTTTGGAGATCGACGCCAGCAGCAGCCTCGGTAGGCTTTGACCCAATTGAACGGCCGAACTCACCAACGCACGATGCATCAGGGTGATAGTTCCGGGCGACCGGGGCGCTCCGTCCGTATTCCTTCGCTTCCCGCAGGAAGGAGCGCAGTTCAGCAAAGCTCTAAGGTCCTGGTGAAATGAAACGAACAATCAGTCTTTTGGCGCGCCGATACGAATCTGCGCTCCGGGTGCATCTAAAGGCCGGGAGATCCTCCCCGCTGCGGAGCGCGGCGAGTTTGGGGCGGCAGGCGGCGTCGCTCGGCCTAGAGACGCTGGACCTGGCACGAATTCATGAGCGCGCGTTGATCAACAGCTTTGCGTCACAAGCCGCGACTGGCCGGCAAGCGGCCTTGATCCAAAGGGCCCAGCTATTCTTTATTGAAGTCATCACTCCGATTGAGCAAACCCACCAGGGCGCGCGCGATGCCGCCGTTCAGTCGAAGCAATTGAATAAAACCCTAAGAAGGCGCACAGCGGAACTGGCGGCCTCAAACGAGGAGCTCCGACACGAGATCGAGCGGCGGGCCGAAATCGAAACGGCGCTGCGGACAAGCGAACGGCATTATAGCCAATCCTTGAAGGAATCGGCGCGCCTGCAGGAGCAACTGCGCTATCTCTCCCACCAGATTCTATCCACGCAAGAGGAGGAGCGAAAGAAGATCAGCCGCGAACTGCATGATCAGATCGCGACGACGCTGGCGGCAATAGACCTTCAGTTAAATGCGCTAAAGCGGGAGGCCATTGGAAGCAGCACAATTCTGCGGAGGAAAATTGCCCGCACGCAACACCTGGTGAAGAACTCGGTGGAGATCATTCACCGTTTCGCGCGCGACTTGCGCCCGCCGACTCTGGACGATCTGGGCCTGATCCCGGCGCTTCATTCCCTGGCCAAGGCCTTCTCGAAGAGGACCGGCATCCGCGTTCGGTTAAACGTGTTCGCAGGAGTGGAGGAACTCAGCAATGCGAAGCGAACCGTCCTCTACCGCGTGGCTCAGGAAGCCCTCGCCAACGTGGCCAAGCATTCCCGAGCCACCCGAGTGCAGATGAACATTCTTAAACTCAGCGACGCGGTCGCGTTGAGCATCAACGACGATGGCAAGTCATTTTCGGTCCAAAGGGTCTTGTCCAACCGGAAAAACCGGCGATTGGGATTGCTGGGAATGCGCGAGCGGGTGGAGATGGTCGGAGGTAAATTCGCCCTCGAATCGGAGCCCCGCAAAGGAACCACCGTTCATGCCACCATTCCTCTGAGGGATCCCAGCAGCGGAAAGCCGCCCCGGAACCCAACGTCCCACGATTCAATATGAAGAGAATCACCGTTTTACTGGCGGAAGATCACGCCATCGTCCGCGAGGGCCTGCGGAACTTGCTGGAAGCGGAGGAGGACTTCGAGGTGGTGGGAGAGGCGGAGAACGGGCGGAGCGCAGTGGAGTTAGCCCGGAAACTTCGGCCCCGCGTGGTGGTCATGGACATCGCGATGCCTTTGCTAAATGGGGTGGAAGCCACCCGGCAGATCCTCCAGCGGGCGCCCGAGACGCGGATACTTATCCTCTCGGCGCACAGCGATGACGCCTACATCCAGCATCTGAATACGCTCGGAGTCGCCGGGTTTTTGATCAAACAAACATCCTCCCACGTCCTGGCCAAAGCCATTCGGGAGGCAGCGAAAGGGAAAACCTTTTATGGCCCCTCGATTACTCCCCGGCTCGCAGCGCAAAAGACGGAGCCTCTGGGGAAGACCGGCAAAGCGGCGGTGGCCCGGCTCACGTCGCGCGAGATGGAAGTCCTCCAGTTGATCGCGGAAGGGCAGGCGAACAAACAAATTGGCCAGGAACTGGGCATCAGCATCAAAACTGTCGAAAAGCACCGGCAGAATGTGATGGACAAACTGCGCATCCACGACACCGCCGGCCTGACCCGCTACGCGATTGGCGCCGGGATCATCGAAAGCAGCGTGCAGTTAACCATCGTTTAGCTTCGATCAAGCCGGACCGGTCCGCTGGTGAAAAGGTGGACAGCCTTCCAACGCCGCGCGGTTAAGGTTCGTGTTTCGCTCGAGGAGCGTGATCGCAAATCGTCCCGTGGCGAGGGCGTTGTTCAGGGAGATTCAGGACAGTGCCCGGCGGCGCGGGATTGACGGCGGCTGTTTCTCTTCTAACCTGCGCAGACATGGAAGCACCGGAAGTTCCCACGGAACATCTTCACGAAGAGATGCAGCATGCGTCGCACGGCGTGGGCTGGATGATGAAGGTGGCGCTGAGTTCAGCCTTTACGGCAGCGTTGGCCGCCGTGGCCTCCCTCAAGGCTGGCCACACCGCCAATGAATCGATGCTGGCGCAGGTGGAAAGCGCCAATCAGTGGAGTTTCTACCAGGCCAAAAGCATCAAAGCCAGCGTCCTTCGCAGCAAGATGGACGTCCTGGCGGCGCTGGGCAAACCGGTGAGCGAAAAGGACGAATCCAAGGCGCGCGAATACGAGAAGGATCAGGAGGAAATCAAGAAGCACGCCGAATCGCTCGCCGAGGAGTCACGGGAGCACCTTCATCAGCACAAGCCTCTTTCCCATGCCGTCACTTTTTTCCAGATCTCGATCGCCGTGTCCGCCATGAGCGTGCTGGTGAAAAAGCGCGGCCTGTGGGGAGTCAGCCTGATCTTCGGCGCCGTCGGCGTGATTTTCCTCGCCATCGGCTACCTGCATCACCATTAGGGGCCATCAGGGGCGCTCCCGGCTCAATGAGCGCGCAAGCGGTAGAATCCCCGCAGCGCACCGAAATCCAGATCCCAATTCAACGAGGAAGCGGAGCTGACATTATTGGTCAGGACCGGCGTCCAATCGCGGAGATTCGACGAGGTTTCCAAAGTCACGAGCTGGCTGGCCGGAATGGACGCCTGCAGGCCGAGTTTGTTCATCCCGGAGCGGTTTACCGCCGAGAACCGCAATTGCCCCTGATATCCGGTTTGCGCTTTCCAGGCCCGGAGCAGGGTTCGCAGCGCTTCCGGCGGATTGGAGGGGGCGGGATGCCCGGCTTGATCCTGCCGGTTAACGCCATGACAGGAGGTGCAGCTCCGCACCTCACCCGGCTGAAACGTGAGCCAGTACCGCTCCCGAACGACCGCTTCGGCGTTCGGATCGGTCAACTGCCAGGTCAAGGCCCGGCGCGCCGGGACAAAGGCGGCCATCGAACCATCCGTGCCGAGGCGGACGCTGCCGATCGGCCCGCTGGAATTGTTTCCGTTCCAATCGGCCGCCGACCCGTGCAGATTCTGCGCAATGACGCGCCGGCCCGCCCGGCTGCCGCCGAAAACGCCCCGCAACTGGTCGGCCTCGAAGAGCTGCAAATGTGAGATATCGTAGACCTTCCCGTTGCCCACACTGGTCTGAGTGGACGTGCCCGCGATGCGCAAATTGTAGGGCTGCTGTTTGTCGGCATGATCCCGCGTGGTGACATTCCGGCTGACGATGAGGGCGAGATTATTCGTGCGCAAGAACTGCTGGAATCCGGCGATATCCACCTGCTCGGCGGCAAAAATCTGCTGTTCCGGCCCGGGAATTTCCGACTCGACCCGAGCCGGCCGGGTCCGCGGCCGAACTTCGACTGCATCCAATTCCCAGGCCAGTCCGGAGTAGGTGACGAGGGTGTCCGGGTTATAGTAGCTGACGGAAACATTGATGCCGGGAGTCAGCAGCTGATCGGGCACATAGTAGTTCCCGGCCTTCTTCAGGGTTTTCAGGCGAAAATCGTAAAGGCTGGCCGGCGCCGCGGTGGAGCCCGAGTTCTTGTCGGCGGTGGCGGTGGCGGTATGCGAAGCAACCAACTGTCCATCGCTGAGAGGGAGCGGATTCCGGTAGAGCCCGCTGTGATCGGCGGGCGGCGCCTGCCCGGCCGGAACGGCTGACTTGGTGGAAGGGGCCGTGAGGTAGGTGAGCTGGATCAAATCCGGGTTCAAAGTGGGCGGGCCATCCAGGCTGAGAATCTGGCCGGCGGCGTGCGTCCCGAACTCGGGCGAATCGATCCCCAGATAGCGGCCCGGATGGAGCGGGTCCTCCGCCATCTCGATGAAGTTCTCGAAATAGTTCGTATCGTAGCGGGCGGCAACATTGTAAAACGTGTCGAGCGCCGGATCGTTTTTAAAGCTCTGCTGGATGTAACGCGTCAGCTCATGGCGCCCGACATGGTTCAAAGTCTCCTCTTCCGTGCCATCCTCATGCATCTGCCAGGGGAAAAACTGGTTGAACGTATGCCCCATCAGGGCAGCCGACTCCAGGCGCGGCTCGGGGAAGATCTCGGTGCGGTCGTTCAGGATGGCAGCGTTCGCCGATTCGTCCGAGAAATTGAACGTGCCATAGGCAGGCGTTTGCCCCTTGGCCGCCTGGCTGGCATCACTATCCGCCTGTTGATCGCGCTGAAGATGATCCCACCGGGTGAACAGCACCCGCCCGAAGCTATCGACCAGCGGGGAAAAGGCGCCCGAAGGGGTGTGATTGAGCATGCGCAGGTCACCGGTCGACGGGTCCAGGCTCCACAATCCGGTCACCGTGGGTGCTTCCTCGTACTCGTCCAGTTGCGGATACAGCTGGGCTTCCCCGGTGCGGGGTCGATCGCTCGTGAAGATGACGCGATCATCCGTCCCGTAGATCGGACTGATATTGTTGAAGTTAGATGGCTGATTCGGCAGTTTCGCAATGACCGGCGTTTCATTCGCTCCCAGGCCGCTGATTTCGTAAAGCTGCCAAAAGTAAGTCTGAACCTGGTACTGCTTCGCCGGCGCGCCGATCACCATGCTGAACACCGCCTTTTTCCCGCTCCAATGCACACAGGGCTGCCGGACGGCGATGCCGTTGCCCGATTGCGACCCGGTTTTCCCATACCCGGCGGCTCGGGTCAGATTCTTAAGGCTGCCATCGGGGTAGAGCATATATAAGTCTCCGCCCCGCGCGACCGCTTCGAGCGACGCCTGGTGGTTGCCAAAGACGGAACCAATCGTCGTAAAGTCCGCTGGCACTGGCACCTGGGCGACAAAAAGAACCGGGTTGGGCAGGGTGGCAGCCTCCTCCTTTGGAGCGAAGGAAACCAACCCGAGCAGAAGATTGAGTATTAGGATGCGCTTTCTCATTTCCACGACGTGACCTGAATCCGGGCAGAAGCAAGCCGAACGCCAAAATCCGAATTTGACGCCCGCAGACAAATCAGTTCATTGACAGCCACCACGCCCGGCCCCATTCTCCCGCGACCACCCACATCCCGATGCAAACCGCGGAAAAGCCCCCTGTCCCGGCCGGTGTCCAAACTGCAACAAACTCCGCAAGCAGCGTCCGCCCCCGCCTTGAGTCCGTGGACTTGCTGCGCGGATTGATCATGGTGCTCATGGCGCTGGACCATGCGCGCGATTTCTTCACCAACGTCAAATACGATCCGCTCGATCTTACTCAGACCTCCCCGGCGCTTTTCATGACGCGCTGGCTCACGCATTACTGCGCGCCCCTATTTATTTTCCTGGCGGGCGTCGGCGCCTGCCTGGCCAGCCGGAGGGGAAAATCGACCCAGGAAATCTCGCGCGGCCTGCTCTCGCGCGGACTGTGGCTCGCCTTTCTGGAAGTCAGCTGGGTGTATTGCCTCGGTTGGGCTTTCAATTTTGATTTTCGCAACGTTGGCGTCGGCGTTCTTTGGGCGATTGGCTGGTCGATGGTCGGCCTGGCCGGGCTGATCTGGCTGCCCAGGACCGCCATCGGCGTTTTCGGAGTGGCGGTGATCTTCCTGCACAATTTGTTCGATTCCATCCTGCCGGAAAATGCGGGAGCTTTTGGCTGGCTCGTCACCCTCCTGCATGTGCCCGGACCGATTTACGAAGCGCCCGGGTGGAACTTGCGCGTCGGTTACGTGATCGTGCCGTGGATCGGAGTGATGGCGGCTGGCTACGCCTTTGGCCAGGTTTACACATGGCCTGCGGAACGCCGGCAGAAATTCACGCTGCGCCTGGGCATCGCCGCCACCCTGGCGTTTGTCATCATCCGCGGTTTGAATGGCTACGGCAACCCGAAGCCCTGGGCGCCCGAAAGCAGCCTGCTCTACACCGCGTTCTCATTTGTCGATTGCCACAAATATCCGCCGTCGCTGGATTATGTGCTCATGACGGTCGGGCCGGGGCTGATTGCGCTCGCGCTCCTCGAGAAACTTTCTCCGAAGATTCTCAGCCCGTTTCTGGTGTTCGGGCGCGTGCCGCTCTTTTACTACCTGCTCCACCTGCCCCTGCTCCACGGAATGGCGGTGATCGTAGCGCTGATCCGGCATGGGAGCGCGACCTGGCTTTTTGAAAGCCCCTTCGTGAAAGTGCCGCTGCCCCGGCCGGACAACGCCGGTTTTGGGTTGCTGGGCGTTTACACGTTCTGGATCTCGGCGATTCTGATTCTTTACCCGATCTGCCGCTGGTTCTCCGCCCTGAAAATGCGCCGGCGGGATTGGTGGCTCAGCTACCTCTGACGGGCCGCGGAGCCCAGCCAAACTCAGGGCGTTTCCAACCCGCGCCGTTTCAGGAGAGGGCCAATCTCCGGATCGCGTCCGCGAAACGCGCGAAACAAATCCATCGCTTCGACGCTGCCGCCACGCGAGAGCAGCATGGTCCGAAAGCGATCGCCATTTTCGCGGCGCAATCCGCCATGTTCCTTGAACCAGTCCACCGTGTCCGCGTCCAGCACCTCGCTCCAGATATAGGAGTAGTAGCCCGCCGAATAGCCGCTGGCGAAAATATGGCTGAAGTAGGTGCTGCGGTAACGCGGCGGCACCGGCGCGAAATCCACTCCGGCCTTCTGCAGCGCCTCCTTTTCGAAGGCCAGCACGCCCTCCGCCGCGGGGACCTGGTCCGCCCGCAACTGATGCCACGCCTGATCAAGCAACGCCGCCGCCAAGTACTCCGTGGTGGCGAAGCCCTGGTTGAACTTCGCGGCCGCCAATACCTTCTCCACCAATTCGGGCGGCAGGGCTTCTCCGCTTTGATGATGGCGCGCGTAGTGCTTCAGCACATCCGGCCAGTGCGCCCACATCTCGTTGACTTGGGACGGAAATTCCACAAAATCCCGCGGCACGCTCGTCCCGGCAAAGCGTGGATACCTCACCGCGGAGAACATGCCATGCAGCGCATGGCCGAATTCATGAAAGGCTGTCCGCCCTTCGTCCCAGGTCATGAGCGTCGGCTGGCCCTCCGGCGGCTTCGGGATGTTCAGATGGTTGGCGATTACCGGCCGATTGCCGAGCAGGTAGCTCTGCCCCACATAGGCGCTGGCCCAGGCCCCGCCGCGCTTGGAGGGGCGCGCATACCAATCGACGATGAACAGCGCCAGGGGCGAACCATCTTCATTCGACACCTCGAAAACGCGCGTGTCCGGATGGTAAAGAGGCAGGTCCTGGCGTTCCTTGAACGTGATGCCGTAGAGGCGGGTCGCGGCATAGAAAACGCCATCGATCAGCACCCGATTCATCTCCATGTACGGGCGAATCTGCGATTCGTCGAAAGAATAGCGCTCCTGGCGCGCCTTCTCCGAATAGAACGACCAGTCCCAGGCCGCCAGTTGAAAACCACCCTTCTCCCGATCGATCAATCGCTGCAGTTCGGCCGCTTCCTTGCGCGCATTGGCCACCGCTGCCGGGGCGAGCTGCCCAAGCATTTTGTTCACGGCGGGAACCGTCCGGGCTGTTTGTTCTTCCAATTCGTAAGCGGCGTGATTCTCGTA
The DNA here is from genome assembly GCA_964566945.1 of uncultured Verrucomicrobiota bacterium. Classification (GTDB taxonomy): domain Bacteria; phylum Verrucomicrobiota; class Verrucomicrobiia; order Limisphaerales; family SXQI01; genus DASVNK01. The sequence goes on from CAZMKE010000005.1 coordinate 314,941, forward strand.
GCCGAGCAAGGCCGCGCGTTCCGCCCGCAGTCTGGCGACCTTGGCCACGTTCTCGCGATTATCAAACTCGCCCCCGTGATTATTCCGCGCCAGGGACGCCTGATAAATCCGCTCGCGCAACGCCCGATTCTTCAACTCCGCCAGGGGCGGCTGGCCGCTCGTGTTCATCAGAATGATCAGATACTGGCCCTCGTGCCCGGCGGCTTTGGCGGCGGAAGCAGCGGAGGCGATGGCATTTTCCGACAATCCCTCCAACTCCTCCCGCTTCTCCACCAGCACGGCCGACGCATTGACCTCTTTCAACACGTTCTGCGAAAAGGCCGGACGCAACCGGGCCAGCTCCGCATTCAGCGCTCGGAGCTTATCCTTGTCCGCTTCCGAGAGTTTCGCGCCGGCCCGCACGAAATCCTGGTAGTAGCGCTCCACCGCCCGTTTGGACTCCGCGTCGAGGCCAAGGCTGTCCCGTTGTTCGTGCAAAGCGGAGATCCTCTGGAACAACGCCAGATTCAGGCGGATGGCGTCCGAATGAGCCGCGAGTTTGGGGGCGCTTTCCTTCTCCACCTGCTGCAGTTTGGGGTTGGTATGGGTGCCGTTGAGGTTGGAAAAGATCCGCTGCACCCGTTCGAGGGTCTGCCCGGAACGTTCCAGGGCTACGATGGTATTCTCAAAGGTCGGGCCGGCGGAGTTTTGCGCGATGGCCTGCACTTCCCGAATCTGTTCGGCCATTCCCGCCTCGAGCGCCGGGGCAAAATGCTCGTCTTTTATCCGGTCAAACGGCGGATAATGATAGGGGAGGTTACTTTCCTGAAGCAGCGGGTTCTCAGTCATTTCGGCGGCAAAATATGCCGGCGCACCATACAGGAAATTCAAAAGGAGCCAAACGGATACCATCACGGTTCGAGGGACGATGCGCATAAATTAAACGCGCCCAAAGGCGCACTTTCCACCGGGCCAGAGTGGGACCGCAAGGCAGGCCGGTCAAGACTGTCGGCGCCCCGCCGAACTGTTTTGAAGCGAACGGTTGTGGCGCGCGTCCATTCTGAGGTATTTTGGATGTAACATGGCTGCCTTGACCCGACTTACATGGCTGAGCCTCTGCAGCGCCGCCACTCTGATCAGCGCCACCGCGGAGGACAAGCTCGACCCGGCCGGAACCGAGTTTTTCGAAAGCAAGATTCGCCCGGTCCTCGCTGAGCACTGCTACTCCTGCCACAGCGACAAAGCGGAGAAACTGAAGGGCGGCCTGCATTTGGAGACCCGCGACGGCCTGCTCAAGGGTGGCGAGAATGGCCCCGCCATCGACCCGGGCCATCCGGAAAAAAGCCTCCTCCTCAAAGCGATCCGCTACACGGATGAGAATCTTCAGATGCCGCCGAAGGGCAAAAAACTGAGCGGCGAGCAAATCGCCGATTTCGAAGCCTGGATTAAAATGGGCGCTCCGGACCCGCGCAGCGGCGAAAAAGGCGCCCCTCGCGAGTCGGATAAACGCAAGACGCACTGGGCGTTCCAACCGATCCATCGCCCCAGCCTTCCCCCGGTTTCGGATCCACGGTGGGTCAAAAGCCCGGTCGACGCATTCATCCTCGCGAAACTCGACGCGAACGGGCTGTCCCACGCGCAGCGCGCAGACCGCCGCACGCTCATCCGGCGCGCCTCCTTCGATCTCACCGGCCTGCCCCCGACCCCGGAGGAGGTGGAATCGTTTGTTCAGGACACATCGGACCGCGCCTGGGAAAACGTGATCGACCGCCTCCTGGCCTCGCCGCAATACGGCGAACGCTGGGCTCGCCACTGGCTCGATGTGGCGCGCTACGCGGATACGAAAGGCTATGTCTTCGAGGAGGAACGCCGCTTTCCCTACTCCTACACCTATCGCGACTACGTCATCCGGTCGTTCAACGAAGACCTCCCGTTCGATCAATTCATCGTCGAACAGATCGCCGCGGACCTCCTGCCTCTGGGCGAAGACAAGCGGCCCCTCGCCGCCCTGGGATTCCTCACGCTGGGCCGACGGTTCCTGAATAATCAAACCGACATTATCGACGATCGCATCGACGTCGTTTCGCGCGGCTTGATGGGCCTGACCGTCGGCTGCGCCCGGTGCCACGACCACAAGTATGACCCGATCCCAACGCGGGACTACTATTCGCTCTACGGGGTGTTTGCGAGTTCATCCGAACCCAAAGACAAACCGCTGCTCGGCTCCGCCGCCCTGCCCAAAGAATACCCGCAATACGAGGCCGAACGGAAAAAACGGCAGGAGGAGTTGGACACCTTCCGCGAAACTAAGTTCGCCGAGGTGCTGGCGGATCTGCGGACCAAGGCCGCGGACTACATGCTGGTCGCCCTCGAAGCGGAGAAGCTGGAAGACAAGGGCAAGCTCGACGTCTTCGCCCGCGAACGCAAGCTGCACCCGATCGGAGTCACGCGCTGGATGAACTTCCTGGCCGAACGCCGCAAAGCCACCAACGACGCGATCTTCGCGCCCTGGTTCGCTTTCGCTGCCCTCACCAATTATGAGGCGGAAGCGAAGCCTCTTTTCGAGCAGTTTCGAACGGCCACCAATCTCAACCCCGTCATTTCGCAGAACCTCGGCGAAGCCCCTCCCGGCTCGATCAAGGACCTGGCCGAAGTGTACCGCAAGGCGTTCGCGCAGGTCGATGCCGCCTGGGCGGATGCCCGAAAACAAACGAACTCAAGCAATCGGCTGCCGAACGATTCCCAGGAAATGATCCGGCAGGTGCTTTACGCGGAGGCCGGTCCGGCGCGAGTGCCGGACGGGGAGATTCCCCGCCTGTTCGATGTGCCCACAGGCCAAAAGAGCCGCGCGCTCCAGCGCAAGCTGGAAGAACTCGACGCGACTCATCCCGGGTCGCCGCCGCGCGGCATGGTGCTGAATGAAAACGCCGAGCCTTTCAAGCCTCACGTCTTCATCCGCGGCAATCAATTCAATCAAGGGCCGGAAGTCCCACGCCAATTTTTGGAGCTGATCGCCGGCCCCGATCGCAAGCCTTTTCAAAAGGGAGGCGGCCGGCTCGAACTGGCTCAAGCCATCGCCAGCCGCGAAAACCCGCTCACCGCCCGCGTGTTGGTGAACCGCATTTGGCTCAATCACTTTGGCGCCGGGCTGGTGCGGACGCCCAGCGATTTCGGGGTTCGCGCCGAACCGCCGACGCATCCCGAGTTATTGGATTACCTCGCGTCGTGGCTCATGGACAACGGCTGGTCGCTCAAAAAGCTCCACAAGACGATCCTCCTCTCCAACGCCTACCAGCAGAGCAGCGACGAACGCCCCGATTGCGTGCAAAAAGATCCGGCCAATTCCCTGCTCTGGCGCATGAACCGGCGCCGCCTGGAGTTCGAGCCCTTGCGCGATACGCTCCTCGCGGTCTCCGGCAAGCTGGATCTTCGCGAGGGCGGCCACCCCGTCGAGATTGCCGCGGAACCTTCAGCCCCGCGCCGCACGATCTATGGCTTCGTCGAACGCCAGAATCTGCCCGGAATTTTCCGCACGTTCGATTTTGCCAGCCCGGATACGACCAGCCCGCAGCGGTTCAACACCACCGTGCCGCAGCAGGCGCTTTTCATGATCAATTCGCCGTTTGTGCAGCAGCAGGCCCGCAGCTTCGCCGCCCGGCCGGAAGTGGCGCAGGCCCGCGAGCCGCGCGAAAAAATCACGGCTCTTTACCTGACCGCGCTGCAGCGAAAGCCGAGCGCCGAGGAACTCTCCCTGGCCGAGGAGTTCATCCGCGGCCAGGCCGCCGTTCCCGCCCCGGAACCGCCCCCGGAGGTCTGGAAATACGGCTTCGGTGAAATCGCCCAATCTCCGCTGCGGCTGGCGGGTTTCACTCCGCTCCCCCACTTCACCGGCAAAGCCTGGCAGGGAAGCGACAAGCTGCCGGATGAAAGACTGGGCTGGCTCACCCTGAACGCCACGGGTGGCCATCCAGGGGACGGCCCGAAACACGCCATCGTCCGCCGCTGGGTCGCGCCGCAGGATGGCGCCGTCTCGATCTCCGGAACGCTGGAACATCCCTCCGAAGCCGGCGATGGGGTGCGTGGTTACATTTTCTCCAGCCGCCTCGGCGCGCTCGGGTTCTGGCCCGTGTACCATGGCAAAAGGGAGATGAGCATTCCCCGGGTCGAAGTGAAAAAGGGCGACACGCTGGACTTTGTCGTCGACAGCCACGACAACCTTGACAGCGATTCTTTCAACTGGGCGCCGGTGGTGCGCACGGTCTCAACCGGCGACGCCACCTGGGCCGCGCGTGAAGACTTCAGCGGGCCCAAAACACCGCCCACCCCGCTCAATCCGTGGGAGAAATTTGCCCAGGTCCTGCTCATGTCCAACGAACTGGCGTTCGCGGACTGACCGGCCATCAACGGGCCGATCCGGCAGCTTCGGCCGCTCCGAACGACAGTTCCAGGATCCGCCCCGGCAGCGCGAACGACCCGGCGTTGTTCGTCGGGCGGGAATATTCGCAAATGTAGAGTTTCCCCCGGCCGCTATGGTGCACATCAATCGGGCGCCCGAGCGGCTTCAACACCGTGTAGACATGGGCCTGGTAAACGCCTTGGGCATCCTTCTGCAATTTCACCTGCAGAATGTCGAACCCAACATTGTCTTTGGGCGTGCGGATGAAATTCCCGAAACGGTTCAGGATGAAACTGCCCCTCCATTCGGGCGGGAAGTCCTCCCCGAGAAACACGATTCCACCCGGCCCGGAGTGCGGATCAAAGGTGTAGATCGGCTTCCCATCATACCCGCCATCCGGACCGAGATTCGCAATCGGCAAGGTGAACTCAAGTCCTGCGGGCGGCTCCGGGGTGTGGTCGTAGGCTTTTTTGGTCCAATCCGCGAACCGGTACGGGAACCCGTAGTGCTTGCCCTTTTGGATAAAGTTGAGTTCCTCCGGCGCATCCGCATCCGGACCGTTTTCGGTGGCAAACATTTCACCGCGGTCGTTCCAGCAAAAGCCGTAGGGATTTCGCACGCCGCGCACAAAAACCTCGATCTCCGGATTTTCAATCGCCGGATCCAATCGCCAGATGCTCGAGGTCACCGGCAGTTCTCCGCCGGAGTAATAGTTCGGATCCGGGTTGGATTGATTGGCATCGGTCCGCGCTCCATTGCCCGCGTAGAGCATTCCATCCGGCCCGAAAGCGATGTGCTCCATCCCATGCACGTAAGCGCTGTTGCCCGGATATGATTTCTCAAACCAAACTTTCGGCTCCACCGGATCGCCATCCACCATGGAGGTGGTCCGATAGATGGTCACCCGGTTTTGGAAAGGAGGCTTCAAGTTGTTCGGCTGATTGGAGGCAATGTAAAGCCGGCCATCCTTGCTCAAGGCCATGCCGAGCACAAACAACGGGGAGGGCGTATCGCCCGGCTTGCGATCCAGATAATTTTTCGCCCAGAGAATCTGCCGAAACGCGGCGGTCTCCGGCTCCAACCGCCAGACATCCCCGTTCTCGATCAACACGTAAATCACTTTGCCCGTGCCATCGCTCGCCATCCGCACGCCGTGGCTGGTCATCCGCACCACTTCGCGCAATTTGCAGCCTGCCGGAGCGGGCGGCAGCGGCGCGTAGGCACTGGCTTCCTGCAGCTTCGCAAATGTTGGGAACTGGGTTTTTGCCCGGGCCGTTTTCACCTCCTCGGCCGTCACTGGCTCGTCCTTGTTCCCCCAGGAATTGCGGACGAACGTCAGCACATCCGCGGCGTCGCCATCCTCGAGCACCACCGGCGGCATGTTGCCGTCATACTTCCTGCCGTTCACCAGGATCACCCCGCCCTGCCCTTCGCACAGAATCCGGATGCTCCGTTCGCGATCCGGCATCAGAAAATCGGATTGCGCGAGGGGCGGATAAGTTCCGGGAACGCCCTGGCCATTCAACTGGTGGCACACCAGGCAATTCCGCGCATAAAGCTCCCGCCCACGGTCCATCTGGGAGGCCGCAGCCCCGTTTTGTCCCGATTCGGCGGCGGACGAAAGGATCAAAGCGCCCAGGCCGATGGCAATTCCGGCTATTTTTACTCGCAACACGGGCGCGATCCTAAGCAGAAGCCCGCTCTGGGCGCGACCGGAAAAAAGAAGGGCGAGCCCCCCGGTGGAGCGGGGGCAACGCGCAGGGGATTGCAGGAGCGGGCGGCACCTGCCAGATTCCCCGGGCGGGAGCGCCGTTCGACCGTGAAAAAGTACCTCCACGTCATCAACGTCGGAATTCAGAACACCCTGGTTTACCGGGTGAATTTCCTTTTCCGCTCCGCGTTCGCCCTCATCCCGTTGATGGCCACCATTTACCTCTGGCGCGCGGTTTACTCGGGCAAAACCGAATCCGACGTCGCGGGCTATTCCCTGGCCGGGATGGTCTCGTATTACCTGCTGGTCACCATTGTTGATGCCTTGACCGGCGTGACGGAGGACGACTGGCAGATCGCCGCGGACATCAAGGACGGCAACATCAATCAATTCCTCCTCAAGCCGATTGATTACATGTTCTACCGGGTTTGCCTGTTCTTTTCCGGCCGGTTGATCTACACCGCCGTCGCCATTTTCCCGGTGGGCCTCTTTCTCTTCGTGCAGCGGGATTATCTGGTTCCCCCGGCCAGCTGGCCGCTGGTCCCGCTCTTCGCCGCCTCCGTGCTGCTCACCGCTCTGCTCCAATTTTTCATGTCCTACACCATGGCCATGCTCTCATTTTGGGTGGTGGAGGTGTCGACGTTCATCTTTATCCTGTTCGCCTTCGAATACATCGCTGGAGGGCATCTCTTTCCGATCGATATCCTTCCCAAAGGTGTCGCCACCGTCCTCCAGTTCACTCCGTTCCCTTACCAGCTCTTTTTCCCCGTCAGCATTTACCTCGGGCGAGTCTCCGGTCCCCGCCTCTGGAGCGGCCTCGCCCTTCAAATTTTCTGGACCGCGTTTTTCTGCCTGTTTGCCCGGTGGGTCTGGGGCCGGGGCATCCGAAAATACACCGCGGTGGGCGGTTGAACCGGGGGAATCCGATCGAATCGAGAAACAGTTGCGAGGCGCGAAATCATGGGTATCTTTATCGCCGCGGCTTGTCCGATGGTGTAATGGTAGCACAACTCCCTTTGGAGGAGTTTGTCATGGTTCGAATCCATGTCGGACAGCCAATTTCCCCAACTTTCGCGTCCTTCACAGGAGTTCCCATAAGTCCTTCGCCCGCCGTGCCGTGAACCGTTTGCGCGAATTGAAAGCTCACTCCCGTTCATGCTACTTTGACCACGCCCGAAATGTTCCAAAACACCGTTCAAATCGCCGGGGTGAAAGACCTCGCGGAGGCGGCGCTACTCGAAAAGCTGGGCGTTGACTTCATCGGCTTTCCTCTTCGGCTCGGCTACCACCGGCCGGACGTCACCGAAGAGATGGCGCGAACCATCATCGCCGGGCTGCGGGATCCGAAAAAGGCCGTTCTCATTACTTACGAAACGTCACCAGCCGAGATCTCCGCTTTTTGCCGCTTTCTCGGAGTTTCGATGGTCCAACTCCATGGCGAGATCCCGCCCGAAGCGGTCCTGGAACTCCGGCGTGAGCGCCCAGACCTCGCGATGATCAAGAGCCTGATTGTGCGCCCGGAGTTTGGGCGGGACGCCCGGCCGCTTCTGGAAATCGCCGGACAGTACGAGCCCTGGGTCGACGCCTTTATCACCGACACCTTTGACCCGCGCACCACCGCGTGCGGCGCGACCGGTTTGACGCACGACTGGAGCGTCAGCCGTTTATTAGCACAGCAGTTGGCGAGGCCTCTGATCCTCGCGGGGGGCCTCAATTCGGGGAATGTTTACGAGGCGATCAAAGCCGTGCGACCAGCGGCCGTAGACTCCCATACTGGAGTCGAAGGACCCGGCGGCGAAAAATCAGCCGAACTGGTGGAGCGTTTTCTCAGCGAAGCCCGGCGCGCATTCCAGGAATGCACATAAAATCGCACGCCGGGTTGAGCCAACCGTCAACCTTTCGGGTCACCCCTCTCGATTTGTGGAGCGGCTGTAGATTCCTCGTTACGGTCCAAGCGGCCGTCGGCGTTCCAGCACTCCTTTGAATCGGCTGGCTGAAACGAGAGTTTTATCCCACGTTTGTTTTTGCACGCAGTCGTGGCCTCAATCATTCACCAACGTTTCGTTGCGCGGCTTCCGTCTCTTCAAGAAGAGATGGGGGAGGAACTCTTTGTTTCGGGTCTGGTTGGACCTTACCGAATTTTCCAGAGGAAACACGGACACCGCCACGGGATCGATGACGCCACTACGGCCTGGTACGCGCTGCAGAAAACGCCGCCGGTCAAGAAGACCCTCGACCTGGGCACGGGCGTTGGAACGGTCGGCCTGGCGGTCCTTTGGGCTCTCGGACCGGGGGCGGAGTTGACCTGTGTCGAGTCGCAGGACGTCAGTTACCGGCTGCTGACGGAGAACATCGTGGGAAACGGACAAAGTGGGTCTGTCCGGGCCATTCACGGTGATCTGCGAGACCTCGATTTGGGCGAACGGTTTCCGTTGATTACGGGAAGTCCTCCCTACTTTCCAATGGGCACAGGCTCGTTGCCCGCCGATTCACAAAAGGCGCACGCGCGCTTCGAACTGAAAGGCGATGTGGGCGATTACGCGCGGGCGGCCAAACGGCACATCACCGAGACTGGCTTGTTTGTGTTTTGTTTCCCCTTCCAACAGAAAAGCCGGTGCATCAAACTGGTGACGGACGCGGGATTCAAGCTCATCACCATCCGCGACGTCGTGCCGATCAGGGGCAAGCCGGCCCTGTTCTCGCTTTATTGCGCTTCACTCAGTTTCACCGGCGCACCGACCGAAGAAAATCCCTTGATCGTGGCCTTTGAGGACGGGAAATATACGCCCGAGATGACGGCTCTCCAGGCAACCCGCGGATTTGGCCCCGAAGGGACCAACGTGATCGGCTGATCAATCTTGTAAAAAGCGAAAGCGAGCGGGGAATGGACTCTTCAATGGGCCGATCCGTCAACTTTGTCTAAACCAAGGGGCAGACTCCCTTGTTTATCACCAATCGCGTTGATGCCGTGGCCGGGGCCGGTGTGGTAGAGCATCTGCCAAAGATTTTCCAGTATCGCGCCAGAATAAGACCTCGCCGCAGCATTTTGGCAGCGTGGCTAAGCAAGCGTGTTTCGGGTGATGAGCGACACCGCCGGATGCGCGATGCGGCGCTCCGCGGTGAGCGCGTGGAATTGAACGCGGCAACCAGTCGCCTGGCCAATGGTGCGGAATTGATAGCGCGAAACGGCCTCTTTCAACGCCACCGTCGGCACGGCGATGAATCCGCGGCCCTCGGCGGCCATCACTGTCATCAGGGCGAGGTCTTCAAATTCCGCCACGACGTTCGGCTTGAGGTGGTGTGCGCGGAACCATGACTCCAGCGAGCGGCGCAGCGCGGTGTTCTCCGCCGGCAACAGCGTTGGCGCATCGTTGAGGGACTTGGGAAAATTCCGTTTAAACTTTGCCGCCAGCTTTGCTTCGGCACAGAGCGTCACCCTGCTCTCGCCCAGCGAGTGACTGAACACCTTGAAGTTCGCGCTGCTCGGTGCGGGTTCGTCTGACAGCACGAGGTCGAGCCGGTGCGCCACGAGTTGCGCGAGCAGATCTTCCATCTTTCCTTCCCGGCAGACGACATGCACCGCTTGCGGCATCGTGAAGACCGGCTTCAGGATTTCATTCGTCACCAGCTTGGGGAATGAATCCGCCACGCCGACGTTGAGCCGGAGGGTTCGCGCGCCGGGCCGTTGCTTCACCGCATTCATCAATTCGCGGCCCAGGAAGAAAATTTCCTCCGCGTAGTTCAACACGACCTGTCCGGCGTCGGTGAGTTTGTTGCTGCGGCCTTCGCGCCGGAAAAGTTTCTCGCCGAGTGCACCCTCGAGTTCGCGGATCTGCTCGGAGATGGAGGGCTGCGAGACATGCAGCTTCGCGGCGGCCTGCGCAAGGCTGCCTTCCTTCGCCACGCCGTAAAAGTATCGCAGGTGGTGATAATTGAGCCATTCCATGCGGGCACAATTTGCTTCGGATTAACCGAAGCGTCCATTCGGAAAGGCGTATTAGTCCAGAGCGCACACCCCGCCTATTGTCCCACCGTCACAGTCGCCGGGACGACGGTTCGCAAAGACGCCCGGCGGCAACCGCTCGCGGGGCTGAAACCAAAACCACAAAAACAACGACAACGACCATGAGACTGAACGTGCAACACCTCAACATCCGACCGTTCCACACGCTGGATTCGTGGGTGCAGCGACAAATCCTCTCGCTAGGCCAGCGCCGGCAAATCGACGAGGCCAATGTCCGGCTAGTGCGGATCGAGAACGCCAGTCCCGCGTTTCAGGTCCACGTCCACCTCGTCACTCCCGGCCCGGACCTCTTTGCCGAAAGCCGCGATCACACGCTGCGCGCCGCGTTCGCTAAGGCCATGACGCAACTCCGCGAACAGATCACCAGCCGCGCCGCCAGGCGCCTGCAGCGGCTTAAAAGCAACCTCAAAGCCCGCCGCGGCGGGTGATTCCAATTCGCAACTGACTGTCAACGAACCATGCCCATGAAACCGGAACTCATTCTGAAACCGCTGGCCGGCATTCCGGCCAGCGCGCTGGCGGTCGCCGCGTCCATGCCGGGACGGGCGGTGAACGCTTCCCAACAAGCCCTTGGCCCGGCCCTGCGCGCGACACAACGCGAGATTCGCGCCGCCCGAATGAATTCAGAGGCCTTCGCCGGCGGCGTCTGCGCCCGCACCTCCGCGCGCTTCCAATCCATCACGCCCTGGCAACGCGGCGGACTCAATGAATGAAACCGGTGCGGTGGTCACAGACCGCTGTGCCTCCCTAGCCCGAAACAAATCTAATTGAATCGAAAACATGAAAGCCAAAACCAAATCCGGCCTGGCCTGGTCGCTCCATCTGGGGCGCTGGCTCGGCATCGACGTTTATCTGCACTTCACCTTCCTGCTGCTCCTCGCCTTCATCGGCTTGAGCCAGGGACTCACCAGCCGCAGCCTCGATGCGGCGCTCGGCGGCGTGCTGTTCTTCAGCGGACTCTTCGTTTGCGTGCTCCTCCACGAATACGGCCATGCACTGGCCGCCCGGCGTTACGGCGTCGGCACGCGCGACATCACGCTCCTGCCCATCGGCGGCGTGGCGCGGCTCGAACGCATGCCGGAGAAACCGTCGCAGGAATTCGCCGTGGCGCTCGCCGGCCCGGCGGTAAACGTCATCATCGCGCTCGGCCTGTTCATCGGCTTAAAACTCGCCGGCTGGTGGCAGCCGCTCAATTCGTTGACCACCACTGGCGGCGACATCCTTGAGCGGCTGCTCGTCGCGAACGTATTCCTCGTGCTGTTCAACCTGCTGCCGGCATTTCCGATGGACGGCGGTCGCGTGCTGCGCGCGTTGCTGGCCATGAAATTGAACCACGCCCGCGCCACGCGCATCGCCGTGCGGATCGGCCAGGGCATGGCGTTGCTATTCGGTTTCGCGGGCTTGTTCGGCAACCCGATGCTGCTGCTCATCGCGCTGTTCGTGTGGGTGGGCGCGGCGCAGGAAGCTGCGGCGTCCGAGATGAAATCCTCATTCGGCGGCGCGCTGGTGCGCGAGGCCATGGTCACCGACTTCAAGACACTCGCGCCGGGTGACACCTTGCGCGACGCCACGCGATTGCTGCTCGCCGGTTCGCAGCGGGATTTCCCCATCGTGAACCGCGACGCGCTCGTGGGCATCCTGACGCATCGCGAACTCTTCGTGGCCTTGCGCGAACGCGGCGAACACGCCCTCGTCGCGGACGTAACGCGCTGCGAATTCCCCGTGCTCTCCGCCACCGACCCGCTGGAAGCCGCCCTCGCGCCGGAGAACGTCGAGAAAGGCCTCGCCATGCCGGTGCTTGCGGACGGACGCCTCGTCGGTCTGGTGACCGCGGAGAATGTGGGCGAATTCTTCATGATCCGCTCCGCGCTGCAAAGCCGCGGCGATGCCGGCCCGCCGCCGTCCGATGCGGTCCCGGCGCCGCCAGTGATCGCCGTGCCGCCGGTCATCCGGCCGGTTGGCGCAGCGAGTGCGGCAGCGTTGTCCCCGCAGTTCGGGAAAACCTAACGGTTGCTTCTGAACATCCGATTAGTCGCGGCAGGAATGTCGGATAAGGTGGACGGACTTTGGAATATTATGAATGAATCCCTCTGGCTCTGGGTCGGTTTCAACGTGTTCATCCTCGGGATGCTCGCGCTGGACCTCGGCGTGTTTCATCGCAAGACGCACATCGTCTCGCTGAAGGAATCTCTCACCTGGACGGGCGTGTGGGTGGCGCTCGCCCTGCTGTTCAACGCAGGCGTGTGGCATTACGGCGGCTCGGCCAGGGCGCTGGAGTTCTTCACCGGTTATGTCATCGAGAAATCGCTGAGCGTGGACAACGTGTTTGTTTTCGCGCTGCTGTTCTCGTATTTCGCGGTGCCGCCCCTTTATCAGCACAAGGTGCTGTTCTGGGGCATCCTCGGCGCGCTCCTTATGCGCGCGATGATGATTGGAGCGGGCACGGTGCTGATCGCGAAGTTCGCGTGGATCATCTATGTCTTCGGCGGCTTCCTGATTCTCACGGGCATCAAGATGATCGTGAAGCGCGAGGAGGAGATTCATCCAGAGCGCAATCCGGTGGTGCGCTGGTTCAAAAAGCTCATGCCGGTGACGCCGGAGTATCGCGGTGACAAATTCTTCGTGCGCGAGAACGGCCTCCGCATGGCGACGCCGCTGTTCGTGGTGCTGTTGCTGGTGGAGTTCACGGACCTAATTTTCGCCGTGGATTCCATCCCGGCGATTTTTGCGGTAACCAAAGACCCGTTCATCGTCTATACGTCGAACGTGTTCGCGATCCTCGGCCTGCGGTCGCTCTACTTCGCGCTGGCAGGAGTGATGGACAAGTTCCATTACCTCAAGATCGGGCTTGGCGTGGTGCTCTCGTTCGTGGGCGTGAAGATGATCCTCGCCCACACCGCTTGGAAGATCGACACGCTGGTCTCACTCGGAGTCATCGTGCTGATTCTCGCGACCAGCGTCGTGTGGTCGCTCGTGAAACCCAAGGCGGTGAAGATTCCTGCCGATGGGGGAACGGGCGGCCCTCGGTGCGCCAAGGCCGCCCATCCACCCGGCGGCCCGCACGGAGTGCCGCGCCCAGCCTGAGCCATGATCTGCGCCATCAAACAATTCGTCGGATCGAAGCCGTTCCACCTCTTCATCGTGGCGGCGATCGTGCTGGCGGGCGCGGTGGCCGGGCTGGAAACCAGCCCGGTTATCATGTCGCAGCACGGCCCGCTGTTGCACGCGCTGGACCGCGTGATCCTCGGCATCTTCGTCGTCGAGGCCTTGCTGAAGATGGCCGCGCATGGTCGGCGTCCGTGGCTATACTTCGCCGGCGGCTGGAACGTGTTCGACTTCCTCATCATCGCGATCTGCCTGCTGCCGGTGGGTGGACCGTTCGCGGCCGTCTTGCGGCTCGCGCGGGCGTTGCGCCTGCTCCGGCTCGTGAGCGCCTTGCCCAAACTCCAGCTGCTCGCCGGCGCCCTGCTCAAGAGCTTGTCCGCGATGGGTTACGTGAGCCTGCTGTTGGCGCTGTTGTTTTACATCTACGCGGTGGCGGGCATCCACCTGTTCGGCGCGCACGACCCAAAGAACTTCGGTTCCCTGCCGGCGGCGTTCCTCTCGCTGTTTCGGCTGGTGACGCTGGACAACTGGTCGGACCTGTTCAACGGGCAGTTGCCGCACGTGGCGGGCCTTAAGGTGGCGATCTACTTCGTCACCTTCATCATCTTCGGCACCATGATCATCCTGAACCTTTTCATCGGCATCATCATGAACAGCATGGCCGAGATGCACGCGGAGATCGCTGAGGGCGACCGCGCGGAGCAGGAACGCAAGGCCGGTTCAGCCACCCTGGAGGACGAACTGAAGTCGCTCGAACGCGAGCTGAAGGAGATGCACATCCGCCTTGCCGGCCTGCGCCGGAGATGGAGCGGCGAGCCACGGCGAATGACAGGGGAGCGGAAGCGCGAGGAGTTTGCCGCATGAAAAGATTCTTCATTGCCCTCCTCGGCGGCACCGTGTTTTTGATCGGCGTGGCCATGCTGGTGTTGCCCGGGCCGGGCTTGCCCATCCTCGCGGCGGGTTTGACCATTCTGGCGACGGAATTTCTTTGGGCGCGGCGCGCCATGCGGCGGGCTAAAGGAACATTTGCCAAGGCGCGGCGAAAATTTGGCCTTAAAGACTGGCTGCGCCGCCGCAGGACTTTGACGGTCAACAAGCCAACTCCCTGAATGCACGAAATCGTTCACCCTGAAATCCAGCAACACACTCGCACACCCGCCCAAGACTTCGCTCCCGATCATGACTGCACTGTCGGCCTTGCAACTCGGCTGCGACGTCGCGGTGCTGGCGACGCACTTGCTGCTCGGCGATTGGGATTCGCCTGCGGAACGCTGCGGCTGGCCGGGCATTGCAAGAATTTGGCCTCCCGTCGGAGCGCCAGTTCTTCGGGGCTTCAGCCCAAACGCTGCAATTCCTCGCGCATGACGCCTCGGCAATCGTCTTGAGGAAGTCTTGCCGGCCCACATCGTCCAAAAAATGTCTTCCCGCCGGGCGCCGCGGCTCATCACGTGGTAATCATCTCGGGCGCATATTTTCCATCCCCGAAGGGACCAGCGTGATCGGCTGAACTGGTGCGGGTCCAAGGATGCTGTCCGCCAGAAGCCGAGGCTTGCTCGAAAGCACGCTCAGTCGGCAGAGCACCGAAAGCATCTCCGTCACGACGAGAACAGCGGGGGTCCGCTTCCAAACGATGGCAAGGAGGTGAGGGAGCTTTGTTTGGCGTTGTCATGGCAATAAGCGTGGACTTGACCGGGCAGATCCAGGGTTGACACGAGGAATCTGATTTCTCTAGCCTGATCACGCTAATAATTTGCGCAGGCGATATGAAAACTCCGAGGCAGACCTATGCCATTCTCTTGCAGCTCATTCTACTCCTCCTATCCGCGACCGGGTTGGCAGCAGTCGATCTAAGCCTGGATGATGCGACGCTAACGTCGCTGGTGGATAGCGTGAAGGACACGACGCGGCTGGGGGAGCTGCGGAACACCGCGGTAGCGGTCCAATCCGCTTCGGCGCGGGCGACCTACAGCGAGGAATTCACAGTTTCCACCTTCCGCTTCTCGATCAGCAGCCAGACCTTGAGCTTCCGGGGGAATGCAGGGGCGGTGGCGAACGAGGGCCGGCTGCAGATCACCTTAAGAGAGGCGGCGTATTACTCGTTCACGGGCAGCAACGTCTGGTCTGGAAGCACGATCGCGTACGTGGCCCCGCAAGTTTCGTTGCGCAGGATCAATTCCGACGGGACGAGTGACGTGATTTACTTCGAGCGGGACACCATGGCGGCGCTCGCGGGCGGCGTGGGGATTGACGGAGTGGCGCAGGGCGATGTGAACCTGCGAAGCCTTTCGGGAACGAACACGGGCAATCTTTTCCCGGGGACCTACAGCGTGGAGTACTCAATGTCCGTGTCCGATGCCGATCCTGGCCATGCAGACGACGTCGAAGCGAACGGCTGGTTCGCCTTTTCACTGCGGAGCGAGCGGAGCACGATTGCCGATCCCTTGACCCAGGCGCTGGGCGCGCCTGTGGATGCGAGCGGGGGAGACAAGCCGTGGCAGGCGACGATCTTTACCTCGCAAGGGGACGGGGAATCGGCCCGGAGCGGTCCGATCGGCAACAACCAAAAATCGTGGATGAAGACGAGCGTGCTCACGCCCTGCACCGTCTCGTTCTGGTGGCGGGTCTCTTCCCTGACGAACACAGACTTCCTGGAGGTAGCGATGGACGGGCAGCCGCAGCGGCGCATTTCCGGCTCGGTGGACTGGCAACTGGTGAGCCTGGCCGTTCCTCAAGGTGCGTTTAGCTTCCGGGAGATTCAATGGACCTATTCCAAAGGCCCGAACGGAAGCGACGGCGAGGACGCGGGCTGGGTGGACGGACTGAAGATTTTGACCGGAGGCCAGGTTCCCCCGCGCACGAGCCAGACGATCCAATTCGACAGCCCGCCCATCGGGGCGAGCCTGACGGTCCCGACGGAACTGGTGGCAACCGCGTCGTCCGGCCTGCCCGTGTCCCTGAACCTTATTTCCGGACCGGCGTTGTTGCGAGGCACCATTTTAGTGCCCTACGGCTCGGGGAGCGCGGTCGTGCAGGCGGATCAAAGCGGAGACGGGGCGTACCTGGCGGCGCCGACGGTGGTGCGCAACCTTCCTTTAGCCGGATCATTCCCGCCGGTTCTCGCGGTGGATGCGCGAGAGATGTCGGTGCTGGTTTCCGGAGCGGGAGGCGAGAGCGTGGAGGCGATCGCCGCGCAACCGGACGGAAAGATCATCGTGGGCGGCTATTTCAATTACGTGGGCGGCCAGAGGCGGGCCAACCTCGCGCGATTTAACGCGGACGGCACGCTGGATCGCAGCTGGGCGCCGGAGATCACGGGGCGAGGGGTAAGCGCCCTGGTTCTGCGGAGCAACGCAGTTTACGTGGCAGGCCAATTCTCGATGGTGAACGGAGTGCCGCGCACCAATCTTGCCCGGGTATCACTCGATTCTCCGGCCACGGTGGATCCCGCCTGGAATCCGAAGCCGAACGGATTTGTCTTCTCGATCGCGGCTGCGGAGGATGGATTGGTGGCGGGCGGGGCTTTCGCCAGCGTGGGCGGGCAGCCCCAAAAGCGTCTGGCGAAACTTTCGTTCGAAGGCGGCGGGAACGCCGATCCGTCCTGGAACCCCGGCCCCGACGCCCAAGTCGAGCAATTGAGCATTTGGGGGACGAATCTGTACTTCTCCGGCGCCTTTTCAAATGTCGGCGGGATCTCGATACCGTATCTGGCCAAGGCCTCCACCGCCGGGAACGGACGAGTCGACCCCAACTGGAGACCCGGGCTGCGCAAACCCCAGGTGAGAAAGCTCGCCGCAACCGAAGGCGCGTTGTTCGCGGGAGGCGATTCTTGTTTCGGCCCGCCGGGTGATGATTCGTATGGGCTGGCAGGATTCGGGACGATCGACGGGCGAACCCTGGCGCTCATCCAGCGGGATCGGGTGGTAACCGCATTGGCCGTGAACCAGGGCTGGCTTTATGTGGGGTACGGGAATGACCGGGATCACCCTCTGGCTTCTCATTCGCTCATTCGAATATCAACCAAGGACTTTAACACGGATGCCAGCTGGGTCGTCCCGATCCTGAGCAAGGATCTGAACAACGCGGGGGATTTCCCGGGCAAAGTCGCGGCGGTCGAATTCGGCGGAGGCAACACCTATGTGGGAGGGAACTTCCGGTCGCTGGCCGGCAGCCCCGGGTCCGGCCTGGCCGTGCTGCCAGGATTCGCCGGCGCACCGACGGTCTCGGACTTGCTGACCTCGGTGGGCGCTTACAACAGCGTCGGGCTGACCGTGACGCCCAACCCGGCGGATGTCTTGAACACGAAATATTTTCAAGTTTTCAACATTCAGCACGGAACGGTTTTCGATTCGCGGCTGACTCCGATTCCGGAGGGCGGTTTCATTGACCTGGTGCAAGGACGGCTCGGGCTGACCTTCCTTCCGGAGCCGGGCTTTTCGGGGATCACCCATTTGCAGGTTCGAGCGGCATCGGATACGACGCAGTGGGCGATTTACAGCCCGCCGGCTCAATCGACCATTACCGTGCTGGAAAAGCGGTACTCCCAGTCGATCACCTTCGCCCTTCTGGGCGACGTGCCGATCGGCGCGGGGACGGTGCAATTAACGGCTTCCGCGAGTTCGGGTTTGCCTGTGGACTTTTCCGTGACGGGCCCCGCTTACATCACGCCGGGCAGCGTGCTGGTGCTTACGGGTGTCGGGACGGTGCAAGTGACAGCGCGGCAGGCCGGGAATGAAGCGTTCGAGCCGAGCGTGGCGTTCAGCCAGACGTTTCAAGTGACCAAGGACCCGCAGACGCTGCAATTTCTGTCCGCGACCAACTCCCCGGTGAACATGCCTCTGCCACTGCAGGCGAGCGCCAGTTCGGGATTGCCGGTGACCTACCAGGTAATCAGCGGACCAGCCAGCCTGACCGGGGACACCCTGACCTTTGCGGACGAGGGATTGGTCGTGGTTCGCGCACTGCAGCCCGGGAACGACCGGTTTGCGGCCGCGTCCATCGACCAGTTCATCCAAGTGACTGGTTCGATCCAAACGATCACCTTCCCGCCCGTGGCTCCGATAATGTTCAACGGCGGCTCCCTGGCCCTAAACGCCTCGGCCAGCACCGGACTGCCGGTGACCTATGTCGTGATATCCGGCAACGCCGATGTGCACGAAGGCTTCCTCTATCCCAAAGGCGCGGGGCCAGTGGTGGTGGAGGCGAGGCAGGCGGGCAACGACCAGTGGCCTCCGGCCAGCGCGCGACAGACGATCCTTTTCACCCGGGGAATTCAGACCCTTTCCTATGAGTCTTTACCCGCCTTGGTCTACGTAAGCCAGCAATTCAAACTCAGGGTTGTAGCCAACTCCGGCCTGCCGGTGACGATAGCGCTCTCGAGCGGGAACCAGCAGCTGGTCGGAGACACGCTGACCATCACTTCGCTCGGGTTTTTCACGTTGATCGCGACCCAGCCCGGAAGCCCCGATTATGAGCCGGCCCAAACGACCTTTGGCCCGTATCTGGCAAAGCCTGGCTTTCAAACGATCGCGTGGGATCCGATTGGAGAGATTGCCTTCGACCAGGGGCCTCTGGCGCTGACGGCCAAAAGCAGCGCCGGGCTGCCC
Organism: uncultured Verrucomicrobiota bacterium; assembly: GCA_964566945.1. Classification (GTDB taxonomy): domain Bacteria; phylum Verrucomicrobiota; class Verrucomicrobiia; order Limisphaerales; family SXQI01; genus DASVNK01. Next base: position 333,759 of record CAZMKE010000005.1, read on the forward strand.
GTCAGCTACCGGATCTTGGCGGGGCCGGGACAGATCTCCGACACTCAATTGATCTTGTTAGGAATCGGAGTGATTCAGGTGCAGGCTTACCAGAACGGGAACGAACTGTATCAGGCTACCGCAGGAGAGATTCAGGCCATCAGCGTCCGGCAGGGCAGCCAGCGGATCTCCTTTGCGCCTCTCACAAATCTGCTGGCGGGAAAAACCTATCCGCTGGCGGCGTCCGCCAGCTCGGGCTTGGCCGTGAGCTTCGGGGTCGCATCAGGCCCGGCCCAGATCACCGCGAACGGACAACTCGCGGTCACCGGAGCAGGCGCGATTACCGTGGTGGCCCGGCAGAATGGAAACGGAAATTATCTCGCCGTAGAAGCGAGCCAGACGGTGGAGGCGGTTCGGAGCACACAGAGCATTGATTTCCAGCCGCTGCCCGCGCAGCCGTGGAACGCGGGCGCGGTGTCCCTAAACGCCGCGTCCTCTTCCGGACTTCCAGTGATTTTCGAGCTGGTCTCCGGTCCGGCCACGATCGCGTCCAATCTCCTGCAGCCGGCCGGTGTGGGAGAAGCGGTGGTGCGGGCGCGCCAGGCGGGAAACGAGGCTTACGCGCCCGCCGAAGCGCAGCAATCCATCCAACTGACGAAAGCCGGGCAAACGGTGCAATTCGCGCCGCTGGCCGACGTTCGCTTGAGCGACGCGCCGCAGGAGATCCATGCGAGCGCCAGCTCCGGCTCGCCGGTGGAGTTGACCGTGCTTTCCGGGTTTGCGCTGCTCTCGAACCACTGGGTTGTGCCGGTGGGGCTGGGACCAGTCGTGGTTCAAGCCCGGCAACCTGGGAATGATCTCTACGAGGCAGCCGCATCGGAACAGCGGGCTTTCAATGTTTCCAAGGGGATTCAAACGATCCAGTTCAGCGTGCCTGCGTCCATTCAGGCAGGCAGCTCCCTGGCCTTGCAGGCGACCGCGAGTTCGGGGCTCCCGGTGGAATTTGGAATCTTCTCCGGACCGGGCATCCTTTCGAACGGAGTTCTCCGGGCCGTGAGCGTTGGCACGATCGTTCTTTCGGCCATGCAAAGCGGGAACGAGAATTACGAACCCGCTCCCGAGGTCGAACAAAGCCTGCGAGCCGTCAAGGCCTCTCAAACCATTGAGTTCCCCCTGCCCGCCACCGCGTTGCTCGGCGACGGTGCGCTCCCTCTGGCCGCGAAAGCAAGTTCCGGGCTGCCGATCCGTTATCTCGTCCTTTCAGGGCCGGCTTTTCTCGACACGAATCTCCTGACCCCGATCAGCGCGGGGACCGTCACCGTTCGCGCTGTCCAAAGCGGCGACGATCGATTCGAGCCGGCGGCCAATGTCGACCGGTCCGTGACGTTCGTCACCGCCGGGCCGCAAATGCGGATTCGGGCCGAGCCGGCGGCGATCATTATCAGCTGGCCCGCTTTGTTTGCCGATCATCACGTGGAATCGAGTGAGACGCTGAGCGATCCGGCCTGGAAACCGGCGCCGGAACCGATCGTGAGCGAAGGAGAATCGGCCTCGGTGCGGCTCGTGCCGGGGGACGGAAATGTTTTTTATCGGCTGAACAAGAACTAAAACCATGAGAACCGAGCGTGCCGGATGGATCGGAAGGATGAGCCATGCGCCCCACTTGGGCTCATGGGCCGGGCGAGCCGCGTGGCGATGGTTGTGCGGCGCCGGCTTTGCAGCGGCACTCGCGGTGACGGCGTGCGCCCAGGCCAGCCTATCGGCTGCGCCGGCGGACAGTTCCAACACTCTCCCGTTGATTCATGGGATCGGGACGCAAATCATCGAGCGAGGTTCCGTCGTGGCGATCCCGATCCGGATCTATCCGGGGATCGTCCTCACAAGCCTGGAGATCGTCCCGCCACCCGCCCTGTTCGCCAGTATCCGGGTGAGCACCACCGAATCGGTCGATTGGCTGTTCGCGGGGCCGGTGGACAGAAGTTCGCCGTCTTACGATCCAAACAATCTTGTCATCGGGATCCGGGCCAGCGACGGCGTGCACGCTCAAGTGGTGGAATTCCAAATCATCGAACAGGATTCACTGCCGCCGCGGCAGATCCTCGCCGCCATTCCCGATCAAACCGTCCCTGCCGGATCGCCGTTTTTTGACGTCCCATTCCAGGTGATTGCGCCCGATCCGGACGCGGTTCATTTCCTGCCGCTGTTCGATTCCGCCCAATTTGACCGAGTGGAGGTGCTCGGCTCGGGCAGCAGCCAGCATTTGAGATTTTATCCGAAGCCGGGCGCCACGGGGCCTACCCTGGTCCAGCTCTGGGGCAGCAACGGAGCAGACAGCGAATTGGACAGTTTTCTCGTGGCCTTCCGACCGCCCGAGCCGCCTCGCGCCGTGCCGTTCCCCGCCCCTCAATACCTGAGCTTCATAGTTCCGGTGAACGCGCTCTCGCACTTCGAGCTGCCGATCGAAGATCCGGACACGCCAGCCAGCGAATTGAAGTGCAGCGTGCAGCACTCCATCCCGGATATGATCCGTCTCGCGACTGTCACGGCCGTGGCCAATAAACTCGTCCTGAATATCGCGACCACGGCGGCCGCGGCCGGACGCGCCCCGCTGACGCTGACCGTGACGGACGGGATTTTCACGAATGCTTTTTATCTCACGGTATTCTTCGACACTCCCGCCAATGACCCGCCCGTATTCCTGCCGATGGCCGCCATTGTGCGCGGCGCGCCGGAGGCGACTGCCGACAGTGTGATGGTGGACTTCAGCGACGCCGACACGACGCGCGACAGTTTCACCCTGACCGCGGATAGCACTCATCATGTCATCAAATGGATAGCGCCCGACCCCAACGGCCAGCCGAAATGGCCCCTTTCGGCGGCATTCGATTTCACGGCCACATTTCACATCGAAAGAATTCCCGGTGCGACCGGGGCAGATCTCGTCACCTTGTCGATCTCGGATGGGACACACGTTGCGCAAAAGACCTTCACTTACGCGGTCGGGGCAGCCGGGCCGTTTCCTCAAGTGATCACGTTCGAGCCAGCGCCCAGCCTGGTTTATTCGGATGCGCCCGTCCCTCTGCTGGCTGCGGCGAGTTCCGGGCTGCCGGTGCAGTTCCAAGTGGTGTCCGGTCCGGTCACACTCACGACGAACGGATTGCGCCTCGAGGCTGCCGGCACGGCCGTGATTCGCGCGCTGCAAACCGGCGATGATTCGTTCAGCGCGGCCGACCCCATCGAGCGCACCATCACGATCCGGAAGGCCGCCCAGACCATTGCGTTCCCGTCCATCCCGGCGGGTCAGTTGAGCGTGCAACTTCAGGCCACCGCGAGCAGCGGACTGGCCCCGGTTTTGGAAGTCATTTCCGGTCCGGCCACGCTGGCCGATGGCCAACTGACCATCACCGGCCCCGGCAAAGTGACGGTCAAGGCTGAGCAACCGGGTGATGCCCGCTACGAGCCCGCACCCCCGGCCCTCTTCACTTATGTTGGCCAAAAGCGAACGCAAACGATTGAGGCGGCCGACCTGCCCGCGCTCCGGCTTGGGGATCCGCCGGTTCCGTTGAGCGCGACGGCCAGCTCTGGCTTGCCCGTGACCTTTCAGATCACTGCTGGCCCGGCCCACATCCTGGGCGGCCTCCTGGCCATTGCGGGGGCTGGAACCGTGAACCTGCGGATCTCCCAGAACGGGAATGACGAATTTGAACCCACCGCGCTCCAACGATCCCTCTTTATCGGCCGCCGGCTGCAGACCCTGGCGTTCACCCCACCTCACGCAGCGCTCCTTTCGCCCACCAACCTGACGCTCGCTGCTGCGGCCAGCTCCGGGTTGACCGTCACTTTTCAAATCGTGAGCGGCCCCGCATTCCTCACGGACAACACGCTGACGTTCACGGGGGCCGGCGAGGTCGTCATTCGGGCCGCCCAAACCGGGAACGATTTTTTTGAGCCCGCCGCGCCGGTGGAACGGACGATCATGGTGATTTCCATGCCCCAACTGTCGCTGCGCCCGACCGGTTCCGCCTTCGTCCTGGACTTGACCTTAACGGACGATTTCATCCTAGAAAGCGCGTCCAGCATCGATGGTGCTTGGACACCCCTGCCCTCGGCCGTCGGATCAACGAGCCTGGCGGTCCCTAGCCAGGACATCCGCCGCTTCTTTCGGCTTCGGGCGCGCTAAGCCCGGCTGACAAAGAGGTCACACTGGAGCATTGCTAAAGAAAAATGGAAAAACGGGTCAGAATGCGCCCGGAGATGCATTCGTTTCACCTGATTGAGAAGCACTTCAAGAATCCAATAGCGCGAAGGCGTCAAAATAGTCTTTGGCCGATCACGCATTTTTAAGGTAAGCAGTTCTCGTGCAGCGTTCAGAACAGACGATCGCCTCACCTCCCACGTTGAAGGTCTTGCTTATCTTTGCCGTTTCACTGATCCACTTCTTTCCACTCGGTTTGATCTTCGAAAGGACCCTTGGCTACTCGGAACTGGCGGTGCGCTCCTCAGCCATTGGGCTGCTGCTGGGTTTTGCCGGCTGCTTCCTGTTTCGGGATTCACGCTGTTTCGAGCAGAAAATCGAACTGCCTTTCGTCTGGGTGTTGATGCTTATGATCGGCATCCTAAACGCCAACTCCGTCGCTTTCATTTGGAACTACAGCTTTAGTGATCAGTCTGAACGGTTGCTTGTCGGCAAAGTTTTGCAACTCCGATCGAGACCGAACCGTGGCCAGATCCCGAAGTTGCAGGTCGCTGGTCTTCCCGATGGATTTCTGCCGCTGCCCGGCGAGTTGCATGGCCGAATTCAGCCCTGGGATCGCCTTCAACTCAAAGTTCGGACTGGTAAGCTCGGCTATCCCGTTCTCCTGTCGACAAATGGAGTCAAGCTGAGGTGAGGTGTCCCCACGCACCGCGTGTCAAGAAAGGGGTCAGCCTGCCCCCCTTTGTTGACCTCTTTCTTAGTTCGCAGAACTCGATGAACGCGGCGCGCATACCGAGCGGCTGATGGCCAAGCGTTTGATCCGCATCTGCAAATCCATGGTGCTCAGCGGCAACATTTATCGGCCCAAGGCGTTATTCTGCGGCTCCCAAAGAAGCACTCGCCAGGCACCACGCCGCCGCCTGGGAGAAACTCCTGCCAAAGTGGAAGGATGTCGCCGACCTCAGCTTTGTCTTCGCGCCCCAAAATCCACTCGGGCAGTGGCGCCGGATGGTGCATGAACTTTACGGCCTGGAACTGCGCTTGCCGCGCCAACGCAGAAAGCGCGACTCAGAGCCGCCAACTCCATAAAGGGTGCGTTCGCCGGCGCGTGGAGAGCGGGGTTTCAGCGGCAGGGCCGGCCTGATTGGTTCAGCTCTAGTTCACTGCGGCGCGGGAATCAGGATTGCAGCCGGGTTACTTCGACCGCCTAATTTGTTTCTGCTTATCATAACGATTTGATTGATTACGTTTATTATTATCTCGTGCTGGAGTGTTGCCACCCGCCGAATAACCAGCTTTTGCTCGGCGAGAACCGACCTGTGACCTGCACTATGGTTTCGAATCGCGATGAGGCCTGTGATCGCGGTTCCACGTCGCATATGCATTGTCTGTCTCCTGGAAAAACATCGTTCGGATTTGGGACGTCTCGACATGACCGTCGCACAAGATAACGTTTAGCCGGCCAGCGTGCCGCTTCCGCGCAAAGGCGAGTCCGTTTCCCTGCGTTTCCGCGGGAGTGCCGAAGCTGTTTTTACCGATCGTTAGAGCGCCTTCAACGAGGTTCGTTCTATCAATTGTTCCACAGAAGGCGTCTCCAAGGGCAATCATTTCACTCGGAGCAACGACTTCCGTCTCAGGGACTGGGGTGAACTCTGGTGGCGCGGTGTTTCCGTTGGGCCATACCAGCCCACCGACGGATAGTCCGCGTCCCCATGTCGGACCGCCAAATAGTAACGGAGGATCCGCATAAGCGCCCATGCCGTTATAACCGTAACTGGCGAGGCGGTCGCGAAGCCTCCTCTTGAGGTCGCTAGGGCAAAGAAAAACGCCGCCGAAAGGGGAAAAGTGATATAGGAGGTTCGCGTCGTCAATGTTTTGGATTTCCTGCAGAGGTTGTTGTCGGAGGTACGAATTTAGCTCAGCCGAAGGGAAAACTGAGCCCGGGTAGCAATGGTAGTCATTCAGATAAAGGTTCAACGCGAGGCCAAGCTGCTTGAGATTATTTTTGCACTGAGCAGAGTAGGCCGAAGACTTGGCACCCGCTAAAGCAGGTAGTAAAAGACTGGCGACAACCGCAATCACGGCGATGACTACGAGTAATTCGATTAGTGTGAACGCAGAACTTCGGCGCCTTCTGATCATAGAATCGGACGGACGTTTAGATGCCTTTAGATGCGCTCGAATCCAGCATCGAATCCTTTGGACTACTCTGAGCTCCATGTCTCGTTTTGTTTCGCCGTTTTGTTCCACCAGTTGCGCTGACCCATCGAGATTCGCGAAAAAGGCTAATCGGCGAGACCCCCAATTCATGGGTGTTTTTCGGTTTGGGAATGAGATCATTTTCTCTTTAAGTCCATACAGTTTCATCTGGAGCTCGGCGCGGGAATGGACCTGAAGCTTGTAGTGGATGTTTTTTTTGATGCCAACGTACCGTGTGCAGCGCGATGGAAAGCCTTTTGGCGATTGCCTCGTCCGAGAGGCCAATGAAGGCTAGCTCGGCGATCTCCCTTTCGCGATGGCTCAGGCTGGACATTGCCGCTGAGTCTGGGCGCATGCTCCTGTATTTTTGTGCGACGAGCTTTCGCGCGCGGCTTGAGAGCGGATATTCGTCGCGCAGCACCTCGTCCAAGCTGGCAAAGAAGCTTGCGTGCCCGAGCGGTTTATCGAGGAAGCCTTCAGCGCCAGCTTCGAGCGCTTCGAACACCAAATGATCGTCCGGCATTTCGGTGACGACGAGCAATTTCACCATCGGAAGTCGATCGTGCGCGGAGCGAATAACCTCGATGCCGTGTAGTCCCGGCAAGGGCAGATCGACAATGGCGAGATTTGGGCTTTTGGCGAGGATTTCTTCGAGGCCCATATTTCCATCGGCGAAACTTCCGATACAGTTGAAGCGCGGCTCCGCTCGAATCCATGATTCAACATCGCGCCTGAAGAAATCGTTGTCGTCAACGATCAGCACCGAAACTGGGCCGCCGGTTGCCTGGCTCATGATTAATGGGACCCTTCCTAGCGTACGCGAGCAAAGCAGTTCCTTTCCGAATGTCAAGCGACTTTTCCTCTCTGAGGAATTCGGGAATTAGGTAAAGGGGGCTAGAGCATTGCCACATTTTCGAATTCAGTTTTCGAATTGTTAAAGTTGAGAGGGCCGCTCGTCTCTTCAAGGTCTTCCCCTTGAGTTCGCGCAATCGGGCTCTGGCGCTTTTGGGGCTGCCCAGGTGGAGCTTCGTTGCGATGGCGGCCACGGGAAGCACCGTTTCTAGTCTCAGCCGATTCCCGATCGCCAGTTTAGCGGGATCGCCTTTCGGTCGGAGCGCCAGTTCTTTCCGGTTCCAGCCCAAACGCTGCAATTCCTCGCTGATGATCCGGTCGGCTTTCACTTCCGCTCTCTCCCGCCTCAGCTCACCGGAATGGTTCCCGCCCAGATCTTCGTCGATCTTTTCGGGCAGGTTCCTCTTAAACTCCTCACTGCCTACGCACCACCCCCCCCCTTGAGCGGCTCCCATTCCGCATCCTCGGCTCCGCTGCGCCGACGCCATTCCATTCGATCCTCAAACTCCTTTCGACCTGCAGCGGTATCCGCTCGAATGCCATGAGCGCCAAGCACTCGTTCCGTCCGGATCCAGGCTGGCCGGTGTTCAGGGGTCGCCAAATACCAAGGCAGACTGCTCCAAGGATAAGCCAGCAACGGATCCTTGCTCCCCAGAAGGTTGGCCCGGGTCGGGTTCAGATGCACATAGCCACAGACCGTCTTCAGGTAGCCATCCCCGGGGGTTGCCCTATGCC
>CAZMKE010000006.1:0-310010 GCA_964566945.1 uncultured Verrucomicrobiota bacterium
CCGATAACCGATAACCGATAACCGATAACCGATAACCGATAACCGATAACCGATATGCTCCCCTCCACCTTCGGCCTTTTGCCCTATCAGGCCGCTTTTGCCGCGAACCCGAGTCGCTTCAAAATCGGCCTGTGGGCTCGTCAAACTGGCAAAGATCACACCGCCACTTTCGAAGCGGTCGTCGATTCCATCCGGAACCCGGGTACCCTCTGGATTATCGTCGCCGCGGGCGAACGCCAGGCTCTCGAATCCCTCGCCAAAGCCAAGGAATGGGCGGCAAAACTCAAGCTTCGCATCGAACACTACAGTGAGGAAAAGCCAAATCCCGCCGCTCGGATGCAGTCCGCCGAGATTCGTTGGTCCAACGGCTCGCGCCTTCTCGCTTTGCCCGCCAATCCTCAGACCATCCGCGGCTACAGCGCCAATCTCATCCTCACCGAATTCGCCTTCCACGAAAACCCGGACGCCATCTGGCGCGCCATCTACCCGAGCATTTCCAACCCGCTCCGCGGCGGCCTGAAGAAACTCCGCATCATCTCCACCCCGAACGGCCTCAACAACAAATTCGCCCAGCTCTGGCACAACACGCCCAACCCTTATTCCTCCGCAGCCTTATCACTTGCAGGCCAGCCTACGACTTCGCCCTCCTCTCCGGCCCTCACTCTTCCAGCGTTGCCCGAGGAAAGGGATTCGTTGATCGAGGTTCCATCGAGAAACCCGTCCTTGCTGGCTCTTCCCAAGCTCCGCCCCTCAACCACCGCTTACCACAAAAGTAAAATCACCATTCACGACGCCATTGCGAGCGGCCTTCCCCTCGATGCCGGTGAACTTCAGGCCGGCCTTAACGACGAAGACGCCTGGTCCCAGGAGTACCTCTGCGAGTTCACCGATTCCGCCACCGTCATGTTTCCCTACGATCTCATCGCTCCTTGCGAGTCCGCGGATGCCTCGGAGTCTTTCAATCTGCTCGAAAACTCCCGCTCTGCTTTTCTCTACGCCGGCCTTGATTTTGGCCGCAAACATCACCTCACCGTCTGCTGGATCATTGAGCGCGTTCCGAACCCGCATTGGAATTCCGTCTCGGAACCGCGCTCTCGCTATCTTTTCATCACGCGCGAGGTCCTCTGCCTTAAAAACACCTCCACCCCGGAACAGTTTCAGATGCTCCGGCCTCTCCTCCGCCTCTGCCAGAAAGTCGCCTTCGACTATACCGGTCCCGGCATTGGCCTCGGGGATCAGTTGGTTCAGGAATTTGGCGGCGGCCTCTCGACCAGCGGGCCGGGCCTCCCGCGCGGCCACGCCGGCAAGATCGAACTCTGCCAGTTCACCCCCGCTTTCAAAGCCGAACTCTTCCCCCGGCTGCGCGCCGCCTTCGAGCAGCGTTCCCTCCGCATCCCCATCCATCGTGAGATCCGGGAAGACCTCCACGGCATCCAGCGCATCGTTAGTCTTGCCGGCCAGATCAGCTACCGCGCCTCCTCTTCCGCCGACGGCCACAGCGACCGCGCCACCGCGCTCGCTCTCGCCTGGCGCGCCGCCAGTTCCGCCCCAATCTCCAGCGGCTCCTCCGTCGTGGAAATCCCCCGCACCGGCAGCCACCGCTACTTTCGCAGCATCTTCGCCTATGACTAAAAACCCGCTGAACCTTGCACCGGGACCGTTCCCTCTCCCGTGTAGGCCCGGTGCCCTCACCGGGCGCCCCCTCCCCGAACCTCGGAGAGGTTCACAGCCACAGCCCACCCTTGCGCCCAGAGAAGCGCAGCGCCGGGCGCAAGGGTGGGGTCACCGCCCTAAACAACCTCAACCTTGGAAAGGTTGTGGCCAATGCGGCCTTCCGTTGCTTGGATTATTTCGGCGGCCACTGAACTCCAGCAAGCTCCGGCGGGAGCTGGGTGGGATCCACCGGGTAGAACAAGGACCGATTGAAGTTCGGCCCGGGAACCGCCTCCGGTTCTTCCGGCGCGCCGATGATCAGCCAGAGCGCATCCTGATCGGTGTCATTGAAGACCTGGCGGAGCTGGCTCGGACCGACCAGCACTCCGCCGTACTTCGGCACGGTCAGTATGTCGGCGCCCACCCGCATCCGGCCGGTGCCTTCCAGGAGAAAATAAAACTCCTCGGCGCTCACATGTTTATGAAGCGTGTTGGCGCTCTTGGGTGGAAGACGCCACAGGCGCGCGCCGAGAATCTGGGAGCCGGTGCGCTCGAGGTAGTCGGCGTTCGGAATCTGCATGGTGCTCGCCGGGCGCCAATGAAGGTCGTCCGGTGTGATCAAGCGGTAGGTATCGATCGGTTTCATAACGATGTAACGGTCGGGCTGCTTATCATTCCGCGCCTCAGGCTACAGGGAGAACGGCCGGCTGAACATAGACCGAAAGAGGCGCCGGGCGCGGCCAACAAAATCTCGCCAGCGCCAAAGGCCAGCGCCAGAGTGCCTGCGGTTATGAGCGTTGCCGAAGGTGAATTTTTGCCGGCGTTTCGATATCATCCGGATCCGTTGGGCAGCGGAAGCGTGGTGGCTTCTGCGGCCCGCTGCCGTTGCTGCGGGAAAGCCCGCGGGCATGTTTACGCCGGGCCTGTCTATTCCGAAGAAGAGGATTTGGAGGACGCGCTCTGCCCATGGTGCATCGCGGATGGCAAGGCGGCGGCGAAGTTCGACGCCACGTTTGTCGATTCCGAGGGCTTCACGGAGGAAGTGCCCGAGGAGATGGCGCGCGTGGTTTGCGAGCGGACGCCGGGATTCTGCGCCTGGCAAACCGAGCGGTGGCAGGTTTGTTGCGGTGAACCGGCGGCGTTCGTCAGGCCGGCGGGCCTCAAGGAGATTCGCCAGGCCTATCCTCAGGCCGAAGGGGAATTGATGATGTTCATCGTGCATGAACTCGGCATTTCAGGCGGCGCTGCCCGGCGAATGCTCGAATCGCTCCGCCGCGACCAAAGCCCAACGGCATTTGTTTTCAAATGCCTGCATTGTGATGCCACACCGGTCTATGCGGATTCCATCTGAACGCGGGAGAGATCACGATGCAAACGGCCGGCATATATATGGCAGCGCTGGAGCACGCGGAGGCGATTCAGCGCCTGGCTTCGGATGCGGCGGTGGCCGCCACCACCCGGTTGCCGCACCCTTACCCGCCCGGAGGGGCCCGCACTTTCATCGAGAGCCGCATCGAGGCCCGGCAGCGCGGCGCCGATTGGTGTTTCGTGATTATGGACCGCCGGACGGTCGTCGGGATGATTGGCTTGGATCAGATCGAGGGCGAGACCTGCCGGGAGTTCGGCTACTGGATCGGTCGTGAGTATTGGGGCCGGGGCTACGCCAGCTTCGCCGTGAAAATGGCGCTGGAGTTCGCTTTTCGAAACTTGCGCCTGCAAAAGGTCTGCGCGGGTGTCCTCGAGTCGAATTCCGCCTCCCGCCGGGTCCTGGAGAAGAACGGGTTTCGCCTGCTCAGCATCGAGCATCATCACGATCCGCTTTTGAAAAGGCCGGACGAGCGCGTGGCGAAATATGAGCTGACCGCGGCGGATTGGCAGGCCTCGGTGAACCAGCCGGCTCTGGCCTCGCTCCACTCGGCGCTCCGGGCAATCCTGGCGGCGGAGCTGGCTGCGGGCAACGAGGTGCTCGAAACCGGCAGCGGCTGGCCCGATCAGGACAGCGTCTTCGTTCGCTTGCGCCACGTCTTTCGCACCCGGCCGCATCCATTGCCTGCGGGCGTCCGTTACACCGAGCTGAATGATCCCCACGGGTGGAAAGCGGAGTTCAGCAGCGAAAGGCCGCGGCACATCCTGGCCTGCTGAAGGCCGGGAAATCGGTCTGCCACCGCCGACCGTCCAAGATTTTTGTCCCAAATTGATCGGCCAGCGGAGAACTACAGGGCAAATGTCACTAACCAACGACGCAGAATTGCTGAAGGAGTTCGTGAACGACCGTTCGGAAACGGCCTTCCGGACTTTGCTCGAGCGGCATCTCGGGCTGGTGTTCGGGACGGCCCGGCGGATGACGCGCGATGCGGCCCTGGCGGAGGAGATCGCGCAAGTCGTCTTCCTGTTGCTGGTCCAGAAGGCCGCCCGCCTTTCACGGGAAACTGTTTTGAGCGGATGGCTCTATCGCACCACGCGTTTCGTGGCCGCCCGGGCCATTCGAAGCGAGCAACGACGTCGGCGGCGTGAAGAGGAAGCGATCCATATGCATTGGCAGGAAAGTTCGCACGCCGCGGACAGCCGCATCACCGCGGATTTGGACGAGGCCCTGGCCAGGCTGGGCGAGCAGGATCGGCAGGCCATCCTGCTCCGTTATTTGGAGGGGCATCACACCGCCGAAGTGGCCCAGGCGCTCGGCATCGGCGAGGAAGCCGCGAAAAAGCGCGTCGCCCGTGCTTTGGAAAAGCTCCGGGAGATTCTGGCCCGGCGGGGAGTGAAAGTGTCCGCCGCGGCCCTGGCCGCCGCCCTGACCGCTGACGCCGCCCTGCCTTCACCAGTCGGGCTCTCGGAGCGGATCTTAGGCCGCCTGGCCGCCGGCGGCGCGGCCGCGGGGACCGGCCTTATCGTCGATGTGACGCGGGCGTTGTCATGGGCGCAGATCAAGTTGGCGGCGGTTCTGTTGACCGTGCTGGTCGGAACGGCCCTCTGGGGGCTTTGGTCGGGGAAGGGGGGCGGGCGTCCCGAAAAGCCCGCTGCGGAGGGGACGGCCGAACAATCGATGCCGCTCCGATCGTCCGTCGCACGCCCGGGCCTGACAGTCGGGCCCCTCGGGAATTCGACACTCAAAGAAGCTGTTGATCTTCAGCACTTGCGGGTCAGCGTGATCGATGCCGAAACCGCGGCCCCGGTGTCGGGCGCGGAGGTGGCTAACAGCCTCGGCTTGCAGGTCAATGGCCAGATCGGCAGTGAGGTTGGGCGCACGGACTCGGATGGGCTCGTGGACCTCGCCTTTCGGTCCGACCTGCCGGAGCAGCTGCGCGAGCTCACGCAATTCCAGTTGTTTGTCAAAGCGGATCAGTTTGCTCCCCGCGATGTGATGTTCCTCAGCAGCACCGGCTCCGTCCTCAAGACGATTCCGGGCCATTACACCGTTGGCCTGCGGCGCGGCCGGACGCTGCGCGGCCAGGTGGTGGATGAATTCGGCCAGCCGCTGGCTGGCGTGAAGGTTCAAGTCACCGCCAACAATTACCAGGGCTACTCCTATTCGCTCGACGAAAGCGGCCGGGTGATCTCCCCGCCCGTGGTTCGAGCGGAGGATTACTCGAGCTTCAATCAGCCGGCTCAGATCGGGTCCGGCGGCTCGGCGACCGGCCGCGACGGCTTCTTTATTGTTGCGAATTTCCCTGGGGATCTGCAGGCCGCTCTGTTCGAGTTCATCACTCCGGACGGGGCGCATCACCGATTGGTGACACCGGGCGGCACGCGGCTCACCTCCGAGAAATTGCCCCCCGTGAGCATGGCGGACCTGCGGAGCGGGCGGGCTCGCATCGTTCTGCCGCGGGGAATTGATGTGACCGGCAAAGTGGTCGATCTCTCGGGCCAGCCGATCAGCGGCGCTGAAGTTGCCGAAGGGCGCATGCTCGGGAATCTGCAGATCCTCTCCCGGCTCCGCACCGATCCGGCCGGCGCGTTTCGGCTGCCCGGCCGCCTGCGGCGGGAAGTGCTCCTGGCGGCGTCCGCCCCGGGATTCGCCAGCGTCACGACCTTGATTACCGTCGTCCCGGGGCTGGCCCCGGTGGTGCTGACTCTCCCTCCGGAGAATCCGCTGCGCGGCCGGGTGCAGGATGTCGATGGCAAACCGATCGCGAAGGCCAGCGTCCAGTTGCCGGACTATCGAAACGACGGTCTCGCCTTGCAGTGGCAGGGAGAAACGGATGCCGAGGGGCGCTTCACCTGGGCAGGCGCTCCGACGAACGAGGTGAATCTCTTGATCTCCGCCCCGGGCTACGCCCCTCTCTTGCGCCCTCTGCGCGCCACGAGGGACGAACAGGTGATAACGCTCCGGGACGGCTACCTTGAGCGCCTTCGGCTGTCGGGCAGTGTCGTCGACGCGGATTCCGGCGAACCCGTGCCGTTCTTTCAGGTAAAGGCGCATTTGGCCGATCGCGGAGCTTTGCCGGGCTATCTCAAGGAAACCGTGGAAGGCCGCCTGGGCGCCTTCGATCTGGAGATGAACCTCGCCGAAAAGAAACTCGGGCCCGAGGACTCGCTGATGTTGGTGGTGGAGGCGCCAGATTTCGAAGTGCTGACGACCCGGGCGATCCCTATCGCGGAGGGCGACCAGGCGTTCGAACTGCGCATGCACAAGGGGGGAATGATCGAAGGCCGCGTTCTGACGCCGGGTGGCGATCCGGCCGTCCGCTGCCAATTCGCCTTCGCCCAGGCCGACACGCCGGTATTCACGTCCCAAGACGGTTATCTGCCGCGCAAGACCCAGGAGACGACGGATCGCGAAGGCGCCTTTCATCTCAAAGCCCCCGTCAACCCGGTTGCTCTGGTCGTCTTCCACGAGAGCGGTTGGGCCATTGCGGGCCTGGCTTCCGCCACCGCCCGGCTGGACGTTCAACTGAAACCGTGGGCGCAGGTGGAGATCAAACCGAGCGAGGACCTGGCCCGGCAGCCCGAAAATCGCTATGCGCTGGATTCGCTTTCAGTCGACCCGCCCAACGCCATCCAGATCGCCTACGATACTCAGACCGCCCGCGCCCCGGCGTTCCGCCGCGTGCCCGCGGGTGAGTACACGGTCAGCGTGGCGCCCGCACAAACCTGGATCATGGGCCAGCCGGTGCTGCATGCCTTCCAAACAAACATCATCCTGGCTCCGGGTGAACTGCGCACGGTGGATTTGGGAAATGGAGGCCAGACCGTCCATGCGCAGTTGAATTTGCCGAAGGATGTGAAGCAGCCCGAAAGCTTTACTGCTACTCTCTTCCGGGATGCGCCGGCGCCACCGGAGGGGTTGGAATTCTTCGCCACCCTGCAATCGCTCCGGGAATCACGGAGCCGGGGAGCCGCCGATCCGGCGATCCTCGAGGCGAAACGGCAGCAACGGAACTTTGTTGGAAACATTTCACCGGACGGAGTCGTAACCTTTGCCGGAGTCCAGCCCGGGCGCTACACACTCATCTTCAAGAAATTTGATTTCGACAACCCGAGAGCAAAGACCAGCGCCGGCCCGGCTTTGGTCGCGCAGGCATCTTTCGATGTCGAGGTCACCCCCGAGACCGCTGACCTGGGCGGGTTCACTTTAGAGAACGAAAGTGCCGGTGAGTGAAAAACGCGGAGCCAACCTCAATGTTTCGCACGGAAGGCGAAAAGATGTTTGGTGGTGCGGATCAGCAGGTCTTCGCCAGCTATGGCCGGCGACGCGAAGATCTCTTCTCCGAGGTCGTTTGCGGCGAGGAGCTGGAAGGATGGGCCGTCTTGGAGGACGGCCACCTTGCCGCTGCCGGCCGCGACGTAGATCCGGTCGGCCGCTTCGACCGGCGAGGCGAAGTACGGGCCGGGAGCCCCGAGGCGTTCTTGATACAAAATCTGCCCGGTGGCCAGGTCCAGGCACAGGAGCAGGCCTCCGTTGCGCACGAGGTAGACCCGGCTCTTATGAACCAGGGGAGAGGGGACCTCCGGCACGTTGCGTTCGACCTTCCAAAGGATGTTTTGGGCCGTCGGAGTCCCCGCGTGCGTGAGGTCCACCGCGATGATTCCGTGTTTCTGCGACTTGAGGTAATCAACCGATTTGACCAGCGCGCTCTTCCATTCCGCCTCATCAATCGCTTTGTCGTGGTTCTCATCGAAAAAGAACATGGCGAGTTTGAAGGAGATATTCCCGCCCAGGGAAGGATCGATTTCGGGGCGAATCAGAATGGCAAAATCATCGGGAAATTCGTCTTCGCTGATTTTGCCGTCGTGATTCTTGTCAAACTTTTGGACGAGAGTCGCCCACTCAGGCCAGGGAGGGGCCTGATCGGCCTCGCCCGCGTGGGTCCACGTGCATGCGATCAGCTTGCCCTCGGCGACGACCGGAGTGCTGCAACCCGTGGTATTGGCCGGAATGAACCAGAGCACCTCACCGTCGGCGGGATTGTGCGCTGCGATCGATCCCGCGCGGTGCAGGATGATCTGGTTGTTCCAAACAATGGGGGTGCTGGCCACGCCGACGCCATTGGGTTGAGAGTTCGGGTGCTTCCGCTTCCACTTCTCAGTTCCAGTGTCCGCGTCCAGCGCGATTAATGCCTGGTCGACCTGGTCTTCACGATTCAGGTAGACAGTATCGTTGACCAACAGGGGTGAGGTGCCGCTGCCGTTCTGGCAATCGTAGACGGGCATCGGATAGCGCCAAAGCTCGCGTCCGCTGAAATCGTAGCAGACCAGGCCAAACGAGCCAAAATACGAGATGACCTTCCACCCGTCAGTCACGCAGGTGGCGGAGGCGGGATTATTGACTTTATGGAGGCGTTCAAGTTGCGCGGCTTCAACGGAGCGCCGCCAGAAGATGGATCCGTCGCTCCGGCGCAACGCAATCGTTTCGAGTTTGGTGGAGTCTTTTTCTGCGCCGGTGAGGAAGATCAGATGATCCCAGACGCAGGGTGATGAGTGCCCCGGCGGAAGGATGGTGCTCCAACGCTCGGACTGGCCGGGGCCAAACTGGACGGGAAGGGGCGTGTTTGCCGCCCCATGTCCGCTGGCGTTGGGCCCGCGAAACATCGGCCAGGAGTCGCGAGCGGCAGCTTTACGGCTGGCCGGGGTGACTAGGGTGACGAGGACGAAGAGAAGAAACGAGCGAGCGCGCATAAGAATAAGATTAGGGGTTGGGCTTTGCAAACTTGTCGGCAGTCCACAAAAAGGCTTCGCCAATGCGGCCGGCCAGAAGCGACCGTCCGTCCGGCGAGAAAGCAACCGCTTGAAACGGCTGAGGTTGGCTGAAGCTGGCGACCTCGCGACGGGTCGCGAGATTCCAGAGCTTTACGTCTTCGCAGGCGGAAGCAAGAGTCCGCCCATCCCGTGAGAATGCCACCCAGTAAATCCCTTCGCGGTGGCCGCGCAGGGTGGCGTACTTCCGGCCGGTCTGAATTTGCCAAAGATCGATTTCTCTTCCGCGGCCCGCCGCGAGCGTTTGGCCGTCGGGTGAAACGGCGACCGCAAGACCGCTCCCTTCTCCCTGAAGAAGCAGTTTCCGATTCGCCATATCCCAGGCGCGCACGATCCCTCCAGAGCCGGCGGCCAGAACCTTTCCGTCCACGCTGAAAACGAGATTCCACGCGCGCACCGGCATCAGAAGCTCGGAAGTCAAGGTGCCCCGGAGTGAGCCGTCGGTTAGATTCCAGAGAAGGATTTGCCCCTTTTCGTCTCCGGCTGCCAGGAGTTGCTGGTCGACCGAGAGGGCAATCGCCGCCGCCACATGGTTGGTTTCGGCAAAGCGAACGGTCTTTTCAAGGTGCTGCGAGGCGACGCTCCAGTATTTGACTCCCGAAATCGGGCTCGGGGCGAGCGGGAGCGTCCCGGAGGCGGAGGCGGTAATCAGGAGGGCGCCGTCGAGGCTGAACCCGATCGGATTTGGTTCGGACGGGAACACGGCTTGCTGGGATTTTGACCGGAGATCCCAGAGACTGACGGCGCTGGAGGAATTCGCGGCGGCGAGGCAACTGCTGTCCGGACTGAAAATGCCGGGCCCATAAATGGGCAGGGACGCGCTCTGTGGAGCAAGCCCTGTCTTCCAAAAGCGCACCGAACCAGAGTTGCGTTCACCGCTGACGAGCCCTTCGCCATTGGGCGTGTAGCAAAGGGCGCGCAATTCATCGTTATGGCCTGTCAGCTGTCCTCGCGTCCGGCGCGTTGAGACATCCCAGATCCAGATGGTCTGATCGCCGCCGCCACTCGCCAGGGTTGTTCCATCCGGTGAGAATGAAAGAGCCCAGGCGCGGCTTGAATGTCCCTGACACTCGCCCAGGAACTGGGCGTTGGAGAGATCCCAAAGACGCAGGGAGCCTTTCCAACTGGCGGTGGCGAGGAGATGGCTATCGGGCGAGAGGGCCAAATCCATGAGGCGTCCGCCGCCGCACGGCAAGCTTGCTCGCACGGTCCAATTGGACGTGTTCCAAAGCGTGACGACACCCTTCCAGCTTCCTGTAATGAGGGTTTGCCCATCCTGAGTGAATCGCGAGTTTTCGCCGGATTCAGGAAGTTGGATGATCTCCTCGCCGGAACCCGTGTCGAAGACAGAGGTGATGCCAGCGTCTCCCTGATCATCGTCGAAAGGGCCGGGCTTGTTGCTCCCGGCGGAAAGCATGTGAACTGATGTGGCGAGGGAATCCACATGATTACGGTCCGGGAAACGAAGAATCCGGCGTGGATGCGCCGGCAAGGAGAGGTCGTAGAGATTCGCCTTGCGGCCGGCGACGCCGATGACGACCAGGAGCCCCTCCGCATCTGTGGCCGTGGAGGACACTTCGCCTTGCTCCTGAAGCAGGAGGCCCAGCTTTTCTCCAGAAGCATTCCAGAGTTCGACGGACCCGTCGCTCCAGCCGAGCAAAACCCCGCCCAGGCGGGGCGAGGGCTTGATGCAGCGGAGTTGGGCGTCTGTTCGCGTGGAGAGGATGCTCGGGTCGCGGCACAACGAGGCGAAATAGTGCCATTCCCAGCCGCGTAAGTCTGGCTGGCCGGAAGCAGGGGCGTGAGCTTCGAGCAACTCGCGAGCGCCACTCACATTGTGCTGATCCAGAGTGCGCTGAATCAGGCTCATATCGGCGGCGTAAAGACCTTCCCGGGCAGCGAGTTCATTCCGCACGGCCGTGGTGCGTTCCCGCTCCGCGCGGCCCCACTCCCAGAGGACTCCGGCAAGTCCGGCCAGAATGGCGAGGAGAGCCGAGCCCGCGGAGAAAGCCAGGGCTGGCTTGCGCCGGCACCAGCGCCAGAGTTTTTCGGCCTGGCTGGCCGGGCAGGCGAGAGTAGGCTCTCCCCGGAGAAAACGAGCGAGATCGTCCGCCAGTCCGGCTGCGGAGGCATACCGCCGCTCCGGTTCCTTGGCGAGGCATTTGACCGTAATGCTGGCGAGGTCGCGCGGAATGGAAGGATTGAGCAGTTGTGGCGAAGGCGCATCCTGGTCCAGGACGTGGCGAAGAGTTTCAAGAGAGTTGCTGCCGAGAAATGGGGCGCGGCCGGTGATGAGATTGAAAAGAATGGCGCCCAGCCCATAGACATCTGCGGCCGGTCCGGCTGTTTCGCCGCGGGCTTGTTCAGGAGGGATATAGGCGGGAGTCCCGATCACCTGGCCCGTCAGGGTCAGGCTGCTCGATCCGTCGAGTGGGCGTGCAAGTCCAAAATCGGTGACGAACGGCCGCCCCCCGGCATCCAGCAGAACGTTGGAAGGCTTGAGGTCGCGGTGCAGGATGCCGGCTTCATGGGCGTGTTGCACCGCCCCGGCGATTGCCACCACAATTGCGGCGGCTTGGTGCGGGGGGAGAGGTCCATCCCGGGTCGCTTGGTCGAGGTTGATCCCTTCGACCAGATCCATGGCAAAGAAGTGTCGGCCGTGGTCTTCGCCGATCTCGTAAACCGCGACGATATTTGGATGGCGCAGTCTGGCCGCGGCGGCAGCTTCCGTGCGAAAGCGGAGAACTTCCTCGTTACTGGCGAACCACGACTCACGCAGCACTTTGACCGCCACGTCGCGATCAAGGCCAATTTGGCGCGCTCGGAAGACCATGCCCATTCCGCCTCTGGCGATTTCTTCGAGCAGTTCGTAACCTCCCAGACGGCCGATGGAGCAATCCGCCATCTTCGGTTCATTCGAGAGATTGAGGCGCAGCAAGCCTTCAGCCATGCACTGCCAGCAGCGGCCCCATTCCCCGGGATCAAGCGTACTGCCGCAAGTGGCGCAAATCTCCGATTTGGCGATCATCGGCTGACGAGCATTAGGGTTCCTGGCTGTTCTTCAGACAAATCTTTGTCTCGGCTGCGGGCAAGGGGAAAAGCCACCGCCGGACGTCCTGCTTTTCCTCGTCTGTGCAAAGTTGCTGTTTACAACTCCCTAAAGCCGGAAGTGCTGGCCGTGATTACAGATGTTGGGCCTCCGAGCCGGCCGGGGCCGTGCCGCGCGTTACCGTCGAGCCAAAGTCTCTAACAGTTCCAGAAGTTCCTTTTCCGCTTCCGGCCCGCTCCCAACGGTTTGCAGGACCTCGGCGCGCAGGAGTTCCTGCAGGCGCCCGCGCATTCGGTGGACCGTGACGGCAATCGCGCCCTTCTTCATCCCGAGTTTGGCTTCAAGCCCTTCATATTCTTTCGCTTCCACGCCTTCAAGGCAAGGGAGCAGGGCTTCGAACAGCGGCTCTTTGTTGCGAGCGATGAACTCACTCCGGAGTCGTTCGAGTCCCCGGCGCAGGACGGTCTTGGCCCATTGCCGGTCGAAGGCCACTTCCGGAGATTCGGCGGAGAGATCTGGTAGTGTGAATCTTTCCGCCTCGTCGGCGTCGAGCGAGAGAAGAGGCCGCCCTCCGCCTCGTTTGGCCGCTTTCTGGTGCTCGGCCTGTTTGATTACGTAGTTCCGGAGAGCGGTCAGGAGATAGGTTCGGAAGCGGCCTTTGTCAGGCGAAAGCGTGGCCAGATCGCGACGCTCGATCAGACGATGAATAAACCCCTGGACAAGATCCTGGGCGTCGTGTGGTCGGATTCCGCTGCGCCGGACAAATGCATAGAGCGGATGCCAGTAGGCCCGGCAAAGCTCCTCCAAGGCAGCGTCACTTTCGAGGGATTGGCCGCCGCTGCCGATGATGACGGTCCAGTGCGTTGTGGGGAAGCCTCGATTCGGAGCGGGGGGGCGCAGCGTCGTCTCATCCGAAGGCATTTTCAACTAATAGAGAATCCCAAAATGGAAGTCAGTCCCAAAGTTGGCAGATCCCGTCCGACTTTCCGGATGCAGCGGCGAGGCGGCTGTAAAAACTCTTCGGGAGATCTCGTGTAATCGCGGAGAGGATTTTCGGCTTAGGTAATGTGCTATGAAACGATTGAATTATGTGTTCGGAGTTGGGGTGGCGGTCGTTTTGTCCGTCGAAACGCAGGCGATTTTTATCAACAGTCCGCCGTCGATTGGATTGATTCCGGATCAGACGATATTCGAAAACACTCCCTTGAGTGTTCCGATACTGGTCAATGACCCTGACCCCGGGCAACTGGCTTCGTTGCAGGTTTCCGCAACGTCATTGACTCCCTCCCTCTTCTCTACGCTCCTTGTTGCCGGTTCGGGAAACGTGCGAACGCTCTCCGGGACTCCGATCTTCGATCAGGTTGGCGTGGCGACCATTCAGGTTGAGGCCATGGATTCCCTTGGGGCCTTCCGGATCGCCACGTTCCGCGTGGACGTAGAGCCGACTCCGCCGGCGAAAGCGCGGGAGGGTGGATCAACGGCTGCCCTGGCGATGCTGGGTCTTATGGGCATCGGAGTTCTCCGGCGCAATGAGAGTCGGCCCGGCGGCCGGTCCTCGACCCGCGTGGCCTAATCAAATCAACGGTGCGACGAGGCCCGGGGCTTAATTAAACGGGAGTCCTCTTCTGGCTTGATACTCGCCGCGAGTTGTTGACGTGTACGGCGGTGGCGATCGGAGGCGACCGTTAGGGAGTCGCGATTTTCTTCCGCTGCGTTCTCAACCTTGCAGTTGCAGGTTTTGCGGTGCCGGAGCAATACTGGGCTTCGCACCATGACAATAGCCCGCCGCCTTTTTCAAACCAGCGCACTTTTGGCGTTGTGGCTCGCGGAGCGCTCCGTCGTCGCTGAAGACCTTTGGGCGATCCAGCCGGTCCGAAAGCCAGCACTGCCCGCTGTGCGGGATGGGGAAAACTGCCGGACAGCAGTAGACCTCTTTGTTGTCGAGCGGTTGGAGCAGGCAGGGCTTCAATTAAGCCCGGAAGCGGACCGCCGCATGTTGATCCGGCGGCTCACTTTCGACCTGCATGGGGTGCCTCCGACTCCGGAGGAAGTCTCGGCCTTTTTGCATGACGCCGCGCCCGACGCCTATGAGCGGCTGGTGGACCGGTTGCTGGCATCGCCGCGTTATGGCGAGCGCTGGGGACGGCATTGGCTGGATGTGGCCCGGTACACCGAGAGCCAGGGGTTCGAGTATGATCATCTGCGGCCGAACGGCTGGCATTACCGCGATTATGTGATCAACGCATTCAATCGGGACAAGCCCTACGACCGGTTCGTGCGCGAACAGATTGCCGGGGACGTAATCGCGCCGGAGTCACCCGAAGGGCTGATCGCCACAAGTTTTCTGGTCTGCGGCGCCTACGACCAGGCCGGCAACGCGCAGGCGAACGCCACCCAAAAGGCCATTTCACGCGAGGACGAGCTGGAGGATTTAATCGGGACGGTGGGGCAGGGAGTGCTGGGACTGACGGTGAACTGCGGCCGGTGCCATTCGCACAAGTTCGACCCCATCCCACAGACGGATTATTACCGGATCAAATCGGTGTTCGAAGGGGTGCGGCACGGGGAACAGGTGGTGGCGGATCGCGGGCAAAAAGCGGCGCGCGAAACGGAGATTGCCCGGATCAAGGAACGCTTGGCGGACCCGAAAGCCCGCGAAGAGGCGCTGAAGGCGTTGAAGCCGCTCCCGGTTTCCTACACCGGGGTGCGCCAGGAGCCTCCGGTCACCCGAGTGTTGAAGCGGGGGGACGTGCGGTCTCCGGGGGAAGAAGTTCGTCCGGGCGCGCTCTCCGCCATCGTCGGGCTGCCGTCGGACTTCGGGCTGGCCCCGAACGCGCCCGAGGCGGAACGGCGCGCGCGTTTTGCCGAATGGCTGACGGATCCGCGGAATCCGCTCACGCCGCGGGTCATCGCCAACCGCATCTGGTATTACCATTTCGGCCAGGGGATCGTGGCGACGCCGAGTGATTTTGGAAACGGCGGGAGCAAGCCGAGCCATCCCGAACTGCTGGATTGGCTGGCGAATTGCCTGGTCGAGAACGGATGGAGCCTGAAAGAGCTGCATCGGGTGATCGTTTGTTCGGCGGCTTACCGGCAAAGTTCGCATTTCAATTCCGCCGCGGCGGCCAAGGACGCCGAGAATTCCCTGGTCTGGCGGTTCCGGCCGAAGCGGCTGGAAGCGGAAGTTTTGCGGGATTCGTTGCTGGCGGCGGCCGGTTCGATGAACTGGCAGATGGGCGGCCCGAGCTTCAAACCGTTCGATATCGTGACCTTTAACTCGTCGAGTTATTTTCCGCGCGACAGTTTTGGGGCGGAGTACGATCGGCGAACCGTTTATCGAGCCAATGTCAACTCGGGCAAGGATCCTCTCTTGGATACGCTGGATTGTCCTGATCCCTCGGTGAAAACACCGAAGCGGATGGCGACCATCACGCCCCTTCAGGCGCTGTCCCTGATGAACAATCCGTTCGTGGAGCGCCAGAGTGAGCGTTTGGCGGCGCGGGCCACAGCCGAGTGCGGCTGCCTGGAACGGTCGGTCGATCGCGTTTACGAATTGGTGCTCGGGCGGACGCCGCGTCCCTCTGAAGCGTCCGAAGCGATCGGACACGCGCGGCAAACGAGCCTGGCGCATCTCTGTTGGGCTCTCTTCAACTCCACGGAATTCATGTATGTCCAATAACCTCTTATCGCGCCGTCATTTTCTCTGGAGCAC
This sequence comes from uncultured Verrucomicrobiota bacterium, assembly GCA_964566945.1. GTDB lineage: Bacteria > Verrucomicrobiota > Verrucomicrobiia > Limisphaerales > SXQI01 > DASVNK01. The sequence goes on from CAZMKE010000006.1 coordinate 15,609, forward strand.
TGCGGGCGGGATCGGCGGTGTGGCTCTCGCCTGGATGATGCAGCGGGACGCGCGCGCCGAGGGGGGGCGGCCGGCCTTGCCCCATTTCGCTCCGCGCGCGCGCCGGGTGGTGCAAATCTTTTGCGCCGGAGGCGTCAGCCATATCGACACTTTCGATTACAAGCCGGAGCTCGAGAAGCTGCATGGCAAGACGTTGGAAGGGAAAGGGGAGAACAAGGGTTTTTTTGGACAGCCAGGAAAGGTGATGAAGAGCCCTTTCGAATTTCGCCAGCATGGGCAGTCGGGCCATTGGGTCAGTTCCCTCCTGCCGCATTTGGCGGGTTGCGTGGACGATGTTTCGTTCATCCATTCCATGGTGGCCAAGAGCAATAATCACACGCCCGCGACATTCCAGATGAACTCCGGTTTCACCATGAACGGCTTTCCGTGCATGGGCTCGTGGATCAGCTACGGACTGGGGACTGAGAATGAGGATCTTCCGGCCTTTGTGGTGCTGCCCGATTCGCGCGGGCACCCGGCGGGCGGATCGATCAATTGGACCTCGGGCTTTTTGCCGGCCAAGCACCAAGGGGTGCCATTCCGCACGAACAAGCCGGCCCCCGTGATGGACCTGGAAACACCGCATGACATTTCTGCCGGCGAGCGCGCGGCGGACCTGCGGTTTCTGGCGCGCGTGAACCAGTCGTTCGCGGACGAGCATGCGGGCGACACTGATTTTGCTTCCCGCTTGCGGTCATACGAACTGGCCGCGCGCATGCAGTTGAGCATTCCCGAAGCGACCGATCTCGCGAGCGAACCGGCTTACATTCGGAAACTCTACGGCATGGAGGACAAGCGATCGGAAGGGTTCGGCCGAAACTGTCTGCTGGCCCGCCGGCTTTTGGAGCGGGGCGTGCGCTGCGTGCAATTGTTCAACGGAGGGGCCTTTGGCAGCCCGCGGACGAATTGGGACGGTCATGAAAACATGATCGAAAATCACACGACCCAGGCCGCGACCATGGATCAGCCCGTGGCGGCATTGATCAAGGACTTGAAAGACCGGGGCATGCTGGAGGACACGCTCGTGATCTGGAACACGGAATTCGGGCGCGGTCCCGCCACGCAGGGGATTGATTCTGTCGGGCGGGATCACCACCCGGATGCGTTCACCTGCTTTCTGGCGGGAGGAGGTGTGAAGGCCGGCTTCAGCTACGGCTCTTCGGATGAGGCCGGTTATTTCGCCAGTGAGAAGCCGGTCACCATCTACGACTTGCACGCCACCATCCTGCATTTGTTAGGGATCGATCACGAGAAGCTGACCTTCTACCACAACGGAATCAATCGGCGCTTGACCGACGTGCACGGCAAAGTGGTGCGCGCTTTGATGGCGTAGGTCAGTCCCGCTGACCCGCCCGGACGGTTTCAACAAATTGCCGGGTTTGCCTTTCGAGCCAGGCCCAGTCGCCCGCGTCGATTCTAGGTTTATCGAAAAGCGGGCTGCCCACTCCGAGCCCGGCGGCCCCGGCTTTGAGGAAGGCTGCGGCGGTTTGGAGATCGACGCCGCCAGTGGGGAGGAGTTTTACCTGCGGGAACGGCCCTCGAAGCGCTTTTAGATAGCCGGGCCCGCCGGCATCCGCCGGAAAAACTTTGACCATGGCCGCGCCCAATTCCCACGCCTCCCAGATCTCCGTCGGAGAAAAAGCCCCGGGGAAAACCGGAATGTTTTGGCGGACGCACTCGATAATCACGAGGCGATGCACCAGCGGCGTCACGATAAACGTGGCGCCCGCAGCCAGGGCCTCGTGCAGCACCGGAAGGCTCGTAACGGTTCCTGCGCCGATATTCAGCCGTGCCCCAGCTTGGCGGACCGCGGCGCGGATTTGCGCAGCGGCGTTCGGGGAGTTCATCGTTACCTCCACGTTGCGCAATCCTCCGCGCGTGGCGGCTTCCAGGACCTGCGGCAGTTGTTCCGGCGAGAGCCCGCGGAGAATGCCAATGATCGGCGCTTCCTGGAACCAGGAATGATTCATAAGCCCGTGTGCTGGAGAAAGAGAGCGTGCGCTCGTGGGACCGCGTGCTCCAATTCATCTTCGGCGGCTTCCTGCAGCCCTTCGACGCGCAGCACCCGCAGGGCGCGGGAGTAAAGAGCGCGCAGGCGGCTCGCACCCCCCACCAGGATCGGACCTTCCGGCCGTTTTGCGGTCAGGCCGGCCAGTTCGGCCCCGATCAACAGCCCGCTCAAGAACCAGGTATTCTCCGCTGCCGGAGATCCATGCAGAATGGCGCGCGTGCGAGTTTGGAAGAGCGACGGGCCGAGTCCCTCTCGCACAGCCTGGGAGACGCCGGAATCAAACGCTGCGAGGTTTGCCTCAGCAGGCCACGCGAGGCTCTCGATATCGGTAGTCGCCCTCAAGATGCTGTTCCGCGCGAGGACATCAAACAGTTCGCCGGTCATGTGAGTCGCGAAGTTAACGATCCTTCCTCCGGCGATTTGCAAATGCTTCGAATGAGTGCCTGGCAGGATTAGGAGGCAGTCGTTGCAGCGATGGGCGAGCAGGCCGATCGCTTCGGTTTCTTCACCGCGCATGATGTCGTGATCGCTGGCTGCACCCGAGATGAGAAAGGTGTCTCTAACCCAGTTGGGGCTTGCCCATTTGAGTTTTTCGAAGCGGAGATTGCTCGCGTTGAGCGCGATCGGGACCGGAGCGTAGGGAAGCTCGCACCAACCGATCGTCGATGAGGCCATGCCCGAAATCACCAGCGGAATCGGGCGGGTGGGCGCGAATTCAGTCCAGCGGTCCAGCAGGCCGAGAAGGAACTCCGCGTATAGCCGCGGCCGCTCCACGCCAGTCGCGAGGGCGCGGTCGTGCAAAGTTTTACAGCCGGTCGAGTCGCGATGTTCCCGCAGGACATTTGTTCCTGCCACCCAGCGGAGGCGGAACGAACTCGTGCCCCAATCGCAACTGAGAAAGGTCATCCCCTGGTGCGCGGCGGAGGTGCTTACTCGCCCAGAGCCCGGATGCTCCGCAGCACCGCTTCCTTTTTCGCCTGCCAATCGGCCAGGCGCTTTTGATGTTCTTCGAGAACTGCGGCCGGAACTTTGGAGGCGAAGTTCGGATTGCTCAACTTCTCCTGCACTTTGACGATTTCCGCGTCGATTTTCTCCAGTTCCTTGGAGAGGCGGGTCTGCTCGGCCCCGACATCAATCAAGCCGTCCAGGGGCAGAAAGAGATCGCCCAGACTGCTTTGCACCGATGGCGTGCCCTTCTTCAGTTCCGTGCTGGCGGAAGCCAGGTCCACCGCCTCGGCGTTCAGCAGGAGCTTGAGGACCTTCTGCTCGTGCGGCGGAAGTTCGCCGGCTGGCCGCAGAATGAAGCGCACTTTTTTCGCGGCGGAGATGTTGAACTCACGCCGGAGATTGCGCGCTTTGGTGATGAGTTCGTACTTGGCGGTCACGAATTGATCATCGCTGGCATCCAGGCCGTAAGCTTCCTTGAACTCGTCTCCGAGAGGCTTGGGCCATGGCGCGTAGGTGATGCTCCGGCCGCCTTGATTTACCGGCATGTCGACGTTGTAACCAAGCCCGTGCCAGAGTTCCTCAGTGACAAACGGGAGGAAGGGATGCATGAGGCGCAAGGTGTGCGAAAGGATGAAATCGAGCACGGCCACGGTATTGGCCTTCTGCTCCGCATCATCCCCGAAAAAGACCGCTTTGCTCGCTTCCAGATGCCAGTCGCAGAACTCGCTCCAGAAAAAACGATAAATCGCCGAAGTCGCTTCGTTGAACTTGTAATCCGCCAGCGCGGTCGAAATTTCCGCAATGGCGGCATCGAGTCGCAGGAGAATCCATTTGTCGTCGCTGGTCAGCTTCGCGGGATTGATCTCGCCCTGCACCTCGCCTCCCTGCATCTGGCGGTAGCGCGCGGCGTTCCAGAGTTTGGTGCAGAAGTTGCGGCCGAGCTCGACATGCTGTTCATCGAAGAGCACGTCCTGTCCAAGCGGGGCGGACCGCATCACGCCGAGGCGCAACGCGTCGGCGCTGTATTTGGAAATAAGGTCGAGCGGGTCGGGAGAATTCCCGAGGCTCTTGGACATTTTGCGCCCAACCTTGTCCCGCACGATGCCGGTGAGATAGACATGGGCGAACGGCGTTCGGCCGGTATATTCGAGACCGGCCATGACCATGCGCGCGACCCAAAAGAAAAGAATGTCCGGTCCGCTGACGAGCACGCTGGTCGGGTAGAACTTCTTCAACGTCTCGGCGTCCATCGTCTGGAAAGGCCAGAGCCAGGACGAGAACCACGTGTCGAGCACATCGGGATCCTGCGTCCAATCCGGTCCGGGCGATTCGGCCTGGCAGCGCATTTCACTTCCGCGATACCAGACCGGAATGCGATGGCCCCACCACAGCTGCCGGCTGATGCACCAGTCCTGAATGTTTTGCATCCAGTGGTCATAGACCTTGCGCCAGCGCTCGGGGAAGAACGCCAGATCGCCTTTTTCCGCCACGGCGATGGCGTTCGGCACGCTGGGATACCTGAGAAACCATTGTTCCGACAGGCGGGGTTCGATCGGGACATCCGCTCGTTCACTGAAGCCGACGTTGTTTTGGTAGGGCTCCTCTTTTTCAAGCACCCCCAGTTCGGTGAGCTTTTCGGCGGCCACTTTCCGCGCTTTGAATCGGTCGAGCCCTCGGAGGTCCGCGCCGGCCAGATCGTTCATGGACCCGTCCGGATTCATCACGTCGATCACGGGCAGTTTGTGGCGCTGTCCAATCTCGAAGTCCGCCTTATCATGCGCCGGGGTGACCTTGAGCACGCCCGTGCCGAACTCGAATTCGACATGGTCGTCCGCGATGATGGGGATTTGCTTTTGCGCATCCGGCAGCTCCGCGGGGAGGGGACGCCGGACATGCTTGCCAATGAGGTGCGTGTAGCGGGCATCCTTGGGGTTGACCGCAACGGCGGTGTCACCCGGAATGGTCTCAGGGCGCGTCGTGGCGATGGTCAGCCAGGTGCCGGCTTCTTCCACCACCTGGACTTTGAAGTAATACATGGCGCCGTTTTGCGGCTTCATGTTCACCTCTTCGTCCGACAGCGCGGTTTGTGTAACCGGGCACCAGTTCACCATGCGCTTGCCGCGGTAGATCAACCCCTTCTTGTAGAGGTCGATGAAAGTGTCGGTGACAGCTTTCGAGTAGCCGGCATCCATGGTGAAACGTTCACGCGACCAGTCGCACGAAGCGCCCAGCTTCTTCAGTTGGTCGATGATGATGCCCCCGTGCTTGTTCTTCCATTCCCAGACGCGCTCCAGGAATCTCTCGCGACCGAGCTGGCGGCGATCGGTCTTTTCCTCTTTCTTGAGCTTCTTTTCCACCACTACCTGAGTGGCGATGCCAGCGTGATCGGTGCCAGGCAGCCAAAGGACTTCCTTTCCTTCCATCCGGGCTTTGCGCGCGAGAATGTCCTGAATCGTATTATTCAGGACGTGTCCCATGTGCAGGATGCCGGTGACGTTGGGCGGAGGTATGACAATACTGTAGGCGGGTTTGCTGGAGGCCGGATCCGCTACGAAAAGCCGTTGGGCCGTCCAATACTCGTACCATTTATTCTCGACCGCTGCCGGGTCGTAAGTCTTGGGGATTTCTGACATGAACTTTAAAGGTCGCTACCGTCTATGACTGTGAATTGGCCAAACTGGCGAAAGTGCTCGTCAAATGTCGCTACTTCGTTCAGGCGCAGCCGCTCCATGACCACGAACGAGATGGCGTCGGCGAACGAGTAGGTTTTGTCGCGCTGATGTTTGAGAATTTCCACGGCTCTCTTCTGATCCTGCAGTGTCGGCTGCTCGAAATGCACCAGCGCGTTCGCCCAGAAATCGCGAATGATCAATTCGCGCAGCTCAGGCACCCGGCAAAAGAACGCGTGGGACTCCGCAAATATGAACGGAGTCACCACGAGACTGTAACGATTGTGGACAAGCCAGGTCGCAATCTTTCGTGAACGCGCGTGAAACGGGCCGGCTTTGTCCCGCAGTCCAATCCAATAGGCGGAATCGGCAAAAATGCGCCTCATTCTATCGGGGGCAACAGCGCCCACTGGCCGTGGCTCTTTTGATATTTCTTGGAGCTGCCGTAGACGTAGTGATCGTGGTTGATCGCTCCGTCCTCCGGGCCCGTGTAGCCGGGAATATCCGGCGTAGGCTCCAGCATGGGATTGTTCGCCCACGCATCGTCTGGAATGCGCATTTTGTCATCAATGATGCTGCGCAAGACCGCTGACATTCCTGTGCCGCGCAGTTCGGCCTCCCGCGAGAGGAATTCATGTTCCGCCGGGGTAAGATAGACCTGCGTTCGGACCATCGTTTCCTCGGCCTGGATAGGCTCACTCCGGTCGTGGAGTGCATCCGGCAATGCCGTGTGTTTAGCCTTTTTCATGCCTACATCATACATCGTGATGTATGTGCGTCAATAGCTTTTCAACAACGCCAATTCAATGCTATCGACCAAGGCTTGGAGGCTCGCTTCCACAATGTTTTCACTCACACCCACAGTGCTCCATTCTTCAGCGCCGTCGGTGGATTGCAGCAGCACGCGGGTTTTAGCCGCTGTGCCGGTGGCTGAATCAAGAATGCGGACTTTATAGTCCGTGAGGCGCACCTTCTCCAGCACCGGGAAGAACTTCACCAGCGCCGCCCGCAGCGCCGCGTCCAGGGCGTTCACCGGACCGTCGCCATCGGCGACGGTGTGGGCGCGCTTCTCGCCAACGCGCACTTTCACCGTGGCCTCGCACGTCAGCGCCTGGCCGTCTCGGCGCATGGAAACGTGGTACGCGTCCACCTTGAATGGCGCCTGCTCGTGCCGGAGCGCTTTGCGGATCATGAGGGCCAGGGATCCTTCAGCCGCCTCAAATTCATACCCCTGAAATTCCAGCTCCTTGATCCGGGCAAGGATCGTCTTCAATTCGGGCGTGTCATTCTGGACATCGTAGCCCAGCTCACGCGCCTTCATCACGATGTTGCTGCGGCCCGCCAGGTCGCTGATCAGGATGCGGCGGGTGTTCCCTACCAGAGCCGGGTCCACATGCTCGTAAGAGTGAATCACCTTCTGCACGGCGTTGACGTGCGTGCCGCCTTTGTGCGCAAACGCCGCGGAGCCGACCCATGGCTGGCGCGGGTCGTGGCGGAGATTGGCGATTTCATCGACAAAGTCAGACAATTCCCGGAGCTTGGCGACCGAACCGTCCGGGACGGACCGCAGCTTCATCTTCAGCGCCAGATTCGGAATCACGCTGGTGAGATTGCAGTTGCCCGTGCGTTCGCCGTAGCCATTGATCGTTCCCTGCACGTGCCAGGCCCCGGCTTCGACCGCGGCCAGCGCATTGGCGACGCCGAGCCCGGTGTCGTTGTGCGTGTGGATGCCGACGCGGCATTTCAATTTCGCCTTGGCTGCCTGCACGATGCTGGTGATTTCCCGAGGCAGCGATCCGCCGTTCGTGTCACAAAGCACGACCAGGTCCGCGCCGCCCCGTTCCGCCGCCTCCCAAGTCGCCAGGGCGTACTCAGGGTTGTCCTTGTAACCGTCGAAGGCGTGTTCGGCATCATAGATCACGATCCTTTTGTGGTCCTTCAGGAATCGAACCGTGTCGGTGATCATGGCCAGGTTTTCTTCCGGCGTGGTGTTCAAGACCTCGGTCACGTGCAACATCCACGTTTTTCCGTAGATCGTCACCACCGGTGTTTCGGCCGCGATCAGGAGCTGCACCTGGTCGTCCAATTGCACCGGGACATTTTTGCGGCGGGTGGAACCGAAAGCGGCCACTTTGGCGTTCTTGAATTGGCGGCGGCGCACTTGCTGGAAGAACTCGATGTCCTTCGGGTTTGATCCTGGCCAGCCGCCTTCAATATAGTGAACCCCGAAAGCGTCCAGGCGCTCAGCAATGCGAAGCTTGTCGGCGACAGAGAAATTGATCCCTTCGCCCTGGCTTCCATCGCGCAAGGTCGTATCGTATATTTCCACTTCAGGATTCATAACAGAAACAGAAAGTTGACTGTAATTCCCCTGCTTCTGATTGCAAAGCGCAAAGCCGGATCAGCTTGGGGTGTCTGCCGACGGGCCATCTTTGAGGCAGGTCATTTTCTATCTGCATGGCCCAGAAGCGTTTGAGCGCTTTTTGTCCGGCGGGTTGGGACTTCGCTATTCCGCAATCTTGGCTGGCAAGGGCGCCCTCCCGGGCGTATCACTGAGCGTGATGAAAGCTTTGGCGGTAATCCTTTTGGTGGTTTGGGCGGTCCAGGCGGCCGAGATCAAGCCTGCAGGCGTCGGCGAGCATTTCAAATGGCCGCTCGGCCTGCAAATGTACAGCCTGCGCCACCTCAGCGCGACCAATCAGACTCTCGCCTTGGACAAAACACGGGCGTTTGGCTTTCCGACGATCGAAGGCGCGGCGGGGCGTCTTGCTCCGGAGGAGTTTCTTAAGACGCTGGCGGCTCGTGATTTGAAAATCGTCAGCACTTTTGCCGATTACGCCCGGTTGAAAACGAATATCGACGGCGTGATCGCCTCCGCCCAACGGCTCGGGGTGAAGTATGTGGTGTGCGGCTGGATCCCCCATCAAAAGTCGAATTTCTCGGAGAAGAACGCGCGCGAAGCGGCCGAGATCTTCAACGCAGCGGGTGGAGCGCTCAAGAAAGCCGGGCTGACTTTCGCCTATCATATTCACGGCTATGAGTTCCAGCCGTTTCAGGACGGCACGCTGTTTGACCTCCTAATGGCCGAGACCCGTCCCGACTCTGTCTCCATCGAGTTGGACGTCTTTTGGGCCGCCCAGGGCGGAGCTGATCCGACGGCGCTGATCGATCGTTACGGATCCCGAGTTCGTCTGATGCACGTGAAGGATCTCCGGAAGGGAGCGGCGATCAATCATTCGGGGGGCGCGCCGGACAGCGATAGCGTTCCGGTCGGGCAAGGCTCGATCAACTGGCCGTCCGTGCTTCGGGCGGCTCAGAAAGCCGGGGTGGAACACTACTTTATCGAGGACGAAGCGGCGGAGGCGATCGACCAGATTCCTCTGTCGTTGCGTTATCTGGAAAAAGTCTCCTGGTAAAGCCCTTTAGCGGCTGGATCGGATGGCGCTTTCGAGTTTATCGAGGTTGCGGGTGATGGCGATCAGCGAGCCGTTTTTCAGGATGACACTATGCGCCCCGTTGACTCGGGAACGAAGTTCACGAACATGACTCAGGTTGACCACCGCTGAGCGGCTTACCTGGCAAAACTGCTGGGGGGGCAGGGACGCGGCCAGAGTCGAGAGCTTCCCGCGTTCCATGAACCTGCCGCGCTCCGTGTGGAGGAGGACGTAATTGTCCTGCGCTTCGATGCAGCCGATCTTTTCGACGGGCAGGAGAATGATTTCTGAACCCGCCTTAATCTTGATTTCCCGGAGGTAACTGAGGTCTGTCTCGATCGTCATGACTGCATCTCTGCATGCGGAAAATACCGGCAACCTCCGCCAGTTATGTCATGTCCAGACAAGTTGCCCCGGAACGGCGTCGGCGACTTTTTGAGCGGCGGCTCTTCTCAGGCGCCGGCAGCAATTCTTGCGAACTTTTGGTTTTCTTTGTTTACGTTTTGCTCCTTTTGTTTCTCAATTCGGGTCTCTTCGGCATATGCTGTGCTGGATCTTTCATATGCCGAAGGGCGAAAGTGTTGTCAGTTGAAGCCAGTGAAGATCGAGCTGAGACCAAGGCGCGATTTGGCGGCCCAGCCCGGCGGGCTGGGAGGTTTGACTTTGGGTGGGCGCCTATTAAGATGCTGCTTTCCCAAATGATTTTTGAAGTTCCCCGCAGAGGGGTGAGGTGAGTTGTGGCCGCAAAAGACGATTATCTGATAGATACGCTGACCGACATGGGCTTGCTCATGTCTTCCGACATCGACACTGCCCGGACTGAGGCGGATTCGACCGGCGAAGGCGTGATCGACACGCTCATCAAGCAAGGGATCTTGACGTCCGCGCAAGTCGCCACCGCCAAGGCGGCCCAGCTCGGTGTCGAGTTCATCCTGCTGGGGGAGATGAAGATCGCGGACAACGCCATCGCCGCGATTCCCCGGCATGTGGCCCGCCGTTTCAACGTCGTCCCCGTTTACAAAACGGAAACCGGCGTGGTCGTGGCCCTGGCAGATCCCTCAGACCTCGATACGCTCGATGGTCTGCAGCACGCCATCAACATGGACGTGGAGCCCCGCGTGGCCACGCAGGAAGATATCGATGCCGCGCTGAATAAGTATTATGGCGGTGGCGGGGCGGGAGGCGGCGGCAGTGCCCGGGATGACAGCGTCAGCAAGATGATCCAGGACATCACCGAAGGCGAGGTCGAGATCGGCAATTTGGGGACGCTCGGTGGCGGAGATGAGCAAGCGGTGGAGGCGGATGCGCCGATCATCAAGCTGGTCAATACCATTATCGTCGAAGCGTTTAAGTCTCGCGCCTCGGACATCCACCTGGAACCGCTGGCCAAGAAGTTTCGCGTCCGCTACCGGATCGACGGCGTGCTGCATGAAATGCAAAGCCCGCCCAAGACGCTGCAGGGCTCCATTATCAGCCGTCTTAAGATTCAGTCGAACATGTCCATCGCGGAAAAGCGCATTCCCCAGGACGGTCGTATTCAAGCGGGGGTGGGAGGCAAAACGATTGACTTGCGCGTGTCAGTGATCCCTACGGTGCACGGCGAGAGCGTCGTCATGCGTATTCTGGACAAGGACGGCTTGCGCCTGGGATTGGCGGAACTGGGCTTTTTTACCGACGATCAGCAAACGTTTGAACGCCTGATCGGATTGCCGGACGGAATCCTGTTGGTGACCGGGCCCACCGGTTCGGGCAAAACGACCACGCTCTACTCTTGTCTTAACTACATCAACCGGCCGGACCGGAAGATCATAACGGTGGAGGATCCGGTCGAGTATGTGTTGGCTGGGATCAATCAGGTGCAAGTCAATGAATTGATTGGATTCACGTTTGCTTCAGCCTTGCGCTCCATGCTGCGCCAGTCGCCGAACGTCGTCATGCTGGGGGAAATTCGCGACCTGGAAACGGCCTCAATCGCCATCAATGCCTCTTTGACCGGCCACTTGGTGTTCTCCACGCTGCATACCAACGACGCGCCGAGCGCGGTGACTCGCTTGATCGATATTGGGGTGAAGCCGTTCTTGGTGGCTTCCTCGACCCGGGCGCTGATGGCCCAGCGTCTCGTTCGTAAAATCTGCAAGAAGTGCCCTATTCCCTACACTCTCACCGACACGGAAGCCCGGGCTCTGGGCATCGACGTGAATAACCTTGGCCCCGATGCCAAGATATCCAAGGGCAAGGGCTGTCCGGATTGCAAGAAGACCGGCCACCGCGGGCGCTTCGGAATCTTCGAGATTTTCGTGATCGATGACGAAGCCCGCAAGCTGATTTACGAGAAGGTGCCGTCCACCGTGCTGCGCGCGCGCGCCCGGGAGACCGGGATGCGGACCCTCCGCGAGGATGGCACGCGCAAAGTGCTGGCGGGCCTGACTACGGCCGAAGAGGTGATTCGTTCCACCGTGGCCGAGGTGGAGTAGATTTAAGCTAGAAAGTTGGAAGGTAGTATGTCGTATCAGATGTCAGATTTGCTGCAGCTGATGGTCTCGGAAGGGGCCGCGGACTTGCACATTCGTGTCGGCACCCCGCCGGTCATTCGCTTGCACGGTGTTTTGCACCGGGTCGAAGGCCCGGTTCTGCGCCCGGAAGACACGGAAGAGTTGATGCGCAGCATCACTTCGGAAGATCACATCCAGCACGTGCGCGAACGTGGCGGCGCTGACTTCGGTTTTGCCTTCGGCGAACTGGCCCGGTTTCGTGTCAGCGTTTTTAAGGAAAAGGGGAACTTCGGCCTCGTGTTGCGGCAGATCCCCAGCAAACTGCTGACCTTCGAACAGATCGGCTTGCCCCCGTCCGTGAAGGAACTCCTGTGGAAGCCGCGCGGTCTGATCCTGGTGACCGGCCCGACCGGGTCGGGCAAAACCACCACGCTGGCGTCGATGATCAACATCATCAACGAAGAGCGTGATGACGCCCATCTGATTACGATTGAGGATCCGATCGAATATTACCACAAGCACAAGAAGGGATTGATCACCCAGCGCGAAGTGAACGTGGACGTGCCGAACTTCGCCGAAGCTCTGCGTCGCGCGTTGCGCCAGGACCCGGATGTGATCCTGGTCGGTGAGTTGCGCGACTTGGAAACGATGGAAGCCGCGATCGCGGCCGCGGAAACGGGCCACTTGGTGTTCGGCACGCTGCACACCACCGGCGCGGCCAAGACGATCGACCGTATCGTCAATGCCTTCCCCACGAACCAGCAGGAACAAATTCGCATTCAGCTGTCAACGGTGCTGCAGGCGGTTATTTCCCAGCTGCTGGTGCCCCGCTCCGACAAGCCTGGCCGTGTCGCCATTTTCGAAATCATGATCAATACCCCGTCCATCAGCGCGCTGATTCGGGATAACAAAACGTTCCGGATCAACTCGGACATTCAGACCGGTGCGAAATACGGCATGTTGACTCTCGACAGCTTCCTGCTCGAGAAATATCAGGCCGGCATGATTTCGCAGCACGAGGTGATCACCAAATCCCAGGATCCCACGACGATCCTTGCGAAGTTGCAGGAGATCGAAGCGGCGAAAGCCGCCCCTGCCGCCTAAAGAAGAAGAACTCCGTTTCCCGTATGGCCGACTCAAGCCACCCGCTTATCAGCATCCTGCGCGATCAGGGCAGACTGGACGACCTTCAGATCGAAGAGGTAATTCAGGAAAATGGCAAATCGGGCAAACCGATCATGCAGATCATAACCGATGCCGGTTACGTGAGCATGGACGAGATGCTCTCCTTGATCGCAGGCCACCTCGGGACGGAGGTCGTTTCCGTCTCGGAGGCGGACCTGAGCAAGGAAGTGATTGAATCCATTCCGGCCGATGCCGCCCGCGTGCACCAATGTGTTCCCGTGGCGATTTATGGAGGCTCCACCGTCCAGGTGGCCTTCGCCGACCCATTTAACCCCGGAGCGGTCGATCAAGTCGCCTTCGCTTCGGGCAAGGAAATCATGGCCGTGGTCGCCGATCCGGCGCAAATCCTGGCAGTGTTGGGGAAAATCTACCCGGAACAACAAGTTCTGGGCGCGGGCTTCGCGGACATTCTCAAGGAATTGGGGGACGAGCGGCTCAAGCCGGCGGCGGATAACAAAGAGGAACTGCCGGATGTAACGAAGCTGGCGGATGCCACGCCGATCGTGAAGTTCGTCAACCTCGTTCTTTACCAGGCCGTGAACGACCGGGCGAGCGACATCCATTTCGAACCGTTCGAAGACGAGTTTAAAATTCGTTACCGCGTGGATGGAGCTCTTTACGAGATGTCCCCTCCGCCCAAGCACCTGGCCGGTCCTGTCACTTCGCGTCTCAAGATCATGGCGAATCTGAATATTTCAGAGCGTCGGCTGCCTCAGGACGGACGTATTTCCCTGAACCTGGGCGGGAAGCAGATTGACTTTCGTATGTCCACTTTGCCGACTCAGTTCGGCGAATCGGTGGTGTTGCGCGTTCTGGATCGCGCTGCGGTCAATCTCGACCTCGAGAACCTCGGTTTGCCGAAGCACGTTTACGATTACTCGTCGGAAGCGATTCTCCAGCCGAACGGCATTTTCGTGGTGACTGGCCCGACCGGTTCCGGCAAGACCACCACGCTTTACTCCTGCCTGCGGCGGATCAACACAATGGATTCCAAGCTCCTGACCGCGGAAGACCCGGTGGAGTTTGACATTGAGGGAATCATGCAGGTTGCCATCCATGAGTCCGTGGGCATGACCTTCATGAAGGCCTTGCGCGCGTTCCTGCGGCAAGATCCGGACGTGATCATGCTCGGAGAAATGCGCGATTTGGAAACCAGCCAGATTGCAATTCAGGCCTCTCTCACCGGTCACTTGGTCTTGAGCACGCTCCACACGAATGACGCGCCCGGCGCGGTCACTCGTCTGGTCGATATGGGGGTCGAGCCGTTTCTGATCTCTTCGTCGCTCATGGCCGTTCTCGCCCAGCGGTTGGTCCGCACGGTCTGCAAGAAGTGCCGTACTCCTTTTGAGCCGACGGAGAATCAATTGTCCTTGCTGAACCTCTCCCCGCACGACATCGGCGACAAAGCTTTCTATTACGGCCGCGGCTGCGCCAATTGCAACGACACCGGGTACAAGGGGCGCAAAGGCATCTTCGAATTGTTGATTGTCAGCGATCCCGTGCGCGAGTTGATTAACGAGCGCGCCCCGACGGTCGTGATCCGCCAGAAAGCGGTGGAGGAAGGGATGATCACGCTCCGCGAGGACGGCCTGCGCGGGATTTTTGATGGCGAGACGACCATTGAAGAAGTGTTGAAGTACACCTGATCGGGTGGGCCGGGAATTCCGGCGGACTTCGGAGATTTAGGGCAGCCTGCTTTGTGGCCGGCGGCCCTTTTTCCTTTCTCCCGGAAGTTTTTGGGGGCATTTATCAGGGAATGCCCGAACGAGCGTTCATCGGTCGCGAGGATTGAACGAGGCTGCCCTCTTCATATACTGCCAGAACCTTGAACTTGAATTGCTTTAATGCGGCGTTCTGCGCCCGAGCTCGGACTGGGCCGTGTTCTTTTTGCTGGAGAGTCTCATGGAGGCGGCAATCCATCACCTATGGCCGAGCATGCTAACCCTCCGCCGAATCCAGTCGTAAACTCTCGCTCGTCCTCTTCCGACGCTCGCCAGATCAACCCGGTTCGCGCTGCAGAATCTTCGTTGCCGGGTGGGGGAGAAGTCCCGATGGCGCGATCGGAGCTTTCGGCCCCCGAGGATCAATCTGAACGGGCGCACGACGTTGCCCAGAGCCTCGCGGCTGAGGCGAAGCGGAATCGCTTTTTTGCCTTGTCCCCGGATCTGCTGGCCACTGCGAGCTTTGCTGGCGATCTGCGGGAGCTGAATCCGGCCTGGGAGCGAGTTTTGGGCGTGCCTGCCGGCGAGTTGAAATCCCGGCCGTTTTGGGCACGGATGGCTGAGCGGGACCAGCAAACGATTCGGGAGGCGATCGCCCGGGCCGCGAATGACAACCACCCGGTCGCTTTCCAGGCGGAACTCGCCGGGGGCGATGGTTCGTTTCATTGTTTTGCCTGGACGGTCGCGCCTCACGCTGCCGACCAGCTGCTTTATCTGTTCGCCCGGGACATTACCGAAAGGCGGCGGGCCGAAGGCCAGATCAATCGTTTGAACGCGGACCTCGCCCAGCGCGCCGATCAATTGCTGCGGGCTAATCAGGAGCTGGAAGCGGAAATCGTGACGCGCAAGCGCGCGGAGGAGGCTTTGCAGGAATCCAATTCAGCGCTGGAAGCTTTCTCCTATTCCGTGTCGCATGATTTGCGAGCCCCCATCCGCGCGATGCAAGGATTCTCCAACGTGCTGTTGGAGGATTACGGGGACAAGTTGGACAACCTCGGGAAGGAGTGCGCGTTGCGGATCGTGCACGCCGCCGAGCGCATGGATTCGCTCGTGCAGGACCTCCTCATCTACAGCCGGCTCGGGCACACCACGCTGGAACTGGGGCCAGTGTCCACTCAGGAGGCGCTCCTGGAGGCGCTGGGCCAGCTCGATCAAGACTTGAAGGCCCGCGGCGCGCAGGTGGAACTGGTGGAACCGCTCCCCGTGGTCGTCGGACACCTGACGACGCTGACCCAGGTGTTCGCGAATTTAATCGCCAACGCCGCGAAATTCATGCCGTCCGGCGTGGCGCCCAAGGTGCGCATCTGGGCGGAAAAAAGGGAGGGGAAAGCGTTCGTCTTCATCCAGGACAACGGGATCGGGATCGCGCCGGAAGATCACAGCCGGATCTTTCGAGTCTTCGAGCGGTTGCACAGCGCGGATGATTATCCCGGAACCGGCCTTGGGCTGGCCATCGTGCGCAAAGGATTGGATCGCATGGGCGGGCAAGCCGGGCTCAACTCGCGGTTGGGCGAGGGGAGTTCCTTTTGGATCAGCCTGCCACTGCCCGAATCTCGGGGCGAGTAGGCACAAGCGCAGGCAATCCGCGTCGAGGAAAACCGTTTTACAACCGGACAAATCCCTTCGATGTTTGAGCCGGCCCGCGAACGCGGCGTCCAATTATCAGCTCATGATGGTCCGATCGTTGTCCGTTTCTATCGTTTTAGCGTCGTTTTTGTTGGCGGGTTGCCGCGAAAAGCCGCAATCGCCCCCGCCCCAGCCCGCGGCAGCCTCCGCGCCGGCGCTATCGACAAATCCTCCGCCGCCAGCCGCCCAGGGGGTGGCATCGACCAACCCTCCCGCCTCGATCGAGTCATCCAACTCGGTCGCTGCCGTCCAACCGGCCCCGGAGCCCGTTCCGCCCGCCGCGGCAACCAATGCTGCGGCCGAGCCGAAAGGCCCTCTTCCGGGGCAGGACGTCTATGAGCGCGCGGTGTCCATCGTGCGGACGAATATTTCCGCCGGAGCGGCAGAGGAAGCCGTCATTCTGTTCCGGGCCGCGGCGGAGAAGGGCTATGCTCCAGCCCAGCACGCGCTGGGGGTGGCGTTGATCAGCGGCCTGGGAACGAAGAAAAATGCGGAAGAAGGCGTCCGCTGGCTGGAGAAGAGCGCCGAGCAGCGAAATCCAGAGGCCCTGTTCAAACTGGCGAGCCTCTGCGCGCGCGGGGTGGATGTGCAGCCCGATCCGGCCAAAGCGGCCGAGTTGGCCCGAGCCGCGGCGGAGTTGGGACACGCCGAGGCCCAGTACAACCTGGCCAGCCTTTACGCCGCCGGGCGCGGAGTGCCAAAAGACATGAAGGAGGCGGCGAAGTGGTTTCAGAAGGCGGCCGAAGCGGGGCACCCTTCCGCGCAGTCAAACCTGGGGGTGATCTACGCCACTGGCGATGGCCTGGAGAAGAACATGACCGAGGCGATCAAATGGTTTGGAAAGGCCGCGGAGCAGGGGCAGCCTTCGGCCCAATTCAATTTTGCTCACGCCTTGCGGGACGGAAAGTTCATCCCTCAAGACTACATCGAAGCCTACAAATGGTACCACCTCGCCGCCCAGCAGGGGGATCGTGATGCCGCCGAAGCGCGGGACCGCATGGCGGTGGATATGGCTCCGCGCGATGTGGCGGAAGCCTTGAAGCGAACCCGGGAGTTCAAAGCCAGGATTTTCGCAAAATGGCAGGGGGTTAGCTTTCTCGAGTAGACCCGGCCATGATCCCATCCCGGCGTTCTTGACCGGGATGGGCGCCGAAAATCGCGCTATTTCTTTTTCGCCCGCCGGCCGGTCTTCACCGGGATCTTTTTGAATTTCCGGGTGAGTTCGGTCAGCGAATCCTCCACCGCCAGCCGTTCCAGGCTGGAAGCGCCGACAAATCCGACCGCGTCCGTGTGGGTGTTGATGTAGGCCGCATCGTCGGGAGTGGCAATCGGGCCGCCATGCGAGAGGAAGAAGATGTCTTTTCGCACCCGGCTCGCCGCATCAATGATCTTCTGCGTGCGCTTTACAGCGTCATCCATGGTGCAGGTGGCGCCGGTGACGCCTATCGATCCGCCAACCGTCGTCCCGACGTGGGCGATAATTGCATCGGCCCCAGCCTTGGCCATCGCCACGGCTTCCTCGGGTTCAGCCACGTAGACGACGGTGAATAGGTCCATCTTGCGGGCGATGGCGATCATTTCGACCTCTTTTTGGAAACTCATGCCGGTTTCCTCGAGAACGCGCCGGAAATGGCCGTCCACGATGCAGTGCGTGGGAAAATTGTTCACGCCCGAGAACCCCATCTCCTTGACCTGCAGAAGCCAGTGCCACATTCGGCGGCGCGGGTCGCTGCCGTGCACGCCGCAGATGACCGGGATCTCTTCGACCACCGGCAGGACTTCGTGCTCGCCGATCTCCATGGCAATCGCGTTCGCGTCGCCGTAGGCCATCAGCCCGCAGGTTGAGCCGCGGCCAGCCATGCGGAACCGCCCGGAATTATAAATGATGATCAGGTCGGCGCCGCCTTTCTCAATGAATTTTGCGCTGATTCCGGTGCCGGCGCCGGCCGCGATGATCGGCTCGCCCCGTTTGAGCGTGTCGCGCAAGCGCTCGACCACTTCTTTGCGGGTGTAAGGATTCCCTTTTCCAGTCCAAGGATTTGGCATATCGAGCGCTGAGTGTGTGAAGAACCGGCCCCAATTGCAATGCGAAGCAAGCCGGCCGCGCCCGCGAGTGGTTTGGGGCCGAGCTTTCTGCTCGATCCGGTCGGACTTGGCATTTCAGCGCACAGCCCTTGCGGAAAAGCAATGGGTTTGGGATAATATTTGTATGAGAACCATCCTGCTTGCTGTGCTCTGCGCGGTGTCGGCGGCTTCTTCGTTCGGCCAGTACAGCCCTCGCCGGTTGACGCAGCGGATTGCGCCGCAAGTGCGCCCGCAGCAGCCATCTGCGGATCAGAGCCAGCCGCCGCCCCAGGATCAGTCTCAGCAGCCTCCCGCAGGCCAGGGAGGGCAGCCTAACGCAAACGCGAACGCGAATGCGAGGCAGGCGCCATACTACCCGCCGCAGTACCAATACGCCACCGTTGCGCCGACCCGTCCCGTCGATCCCGCCAAGGCAGCCGCTGAGAAAGCCAGGAACGAGGAGAAACAATTCGAGTTTTTCAAGCGCCGGGCCGAGGAGGGATCGGACCATGCCCAGTATGAGCTGGGCCTCCGTTATCTGACCGGCAAAGGCGTGGCGCCGGATGAAAAACAGGCGCGCGAGTGGCTCTCCAAGGCGGCGAAGAACGGGAATAGTCAGGCGGCAAAGAAGCTGACGGAGCTCGGCGGGGAGCCGGAGAAGGCCGAGCCAGCTCCTGAAGCCAAAGCGAAAGTGGCGGATCCCAAACCTGCGGAAGCCAAGTGAAGCTGCGCCCGGCCTGCGCTGCCATTCTCCTTTTCGGCGGGCTCTCCAGCCTGCCCGCATTCGCCTCTCCCACCGCGGAGGAAATCATTAATTCCGTGAAGGCCCATTCGGCCGAAGCGAACACCGTCAAGAACGGCTTCTCCTACCAACGGGTTTCCCGCGTTGATTATCTGGATGAGAATGGCCTCGTGAAGAAAAACACGGTGCGCGTTTATGAGGTCACTCCGGTGAGCGGGCAGCCGGTCTCCAAGCTCATTCTGGTGGATGGCAAGCCGGCGACGCATCGGGACGAGGGGCATCGTTCCGCTGCGCGTGATACCGGGGATAAAAGCCGCAGCCTGATGCTGGGGGATGATGTTCTCGCCCGCTACGAATATAAGCTGATGGGGGAAGAGATGCTGGGCGAGCGCAAGACCTGGATGCTCCAGTTTTCGCCGAAGGCCGGCGCTCCCGAAGAGGGCTTCATGGATAAACTGCTGAACTCCATGCACGGCACGCTCTGGGTGGATGAGCAGGATTACGAGATGGCCAAGGTGGAAAGCCATCTGGGCCGGAAAGTTTCGTTTTTCGGCGGCCTGGCCGGTGCCATTGAAAAGCTGGATCTGCAACTCGTGCAAAAGCGCGTGGCCGGCTCCGCCTGGCTCACCGAGGCGCTTACGCTGGACTTTTCCGGGCGAAAGCTCCTTTCGCCCGTCCGTCTGCATTGCCTGGAAAACTGCTCCGGCTTCCAGAAGGTGGTTGCCCCTCTGGCGGGCAAGTGACCTTCCCGATCACGTCCAAAGCGTTAAAGGCCGCGCACGAATTTGTCGATCCGGTCGAGGCCCTTTTCAATATTCGCCAGGCTCGTGGCGTAGCTGATCCGGATGTAGTCATCCGCCCCGAAGGCGATTCCCGGCACCGCCGCCACCTTTTGCTGCTCGAGCAGTTTGGCGCAGAATTCCGCGCTTTTGAGGCCGGTCTTCGAGATGTTCGGGAACAGGTAGAAGGCCCCCTTCGCGTTCACGCAGGAAATCCCCGGAATCGAGTTGAACTTCGCATGCGCGTAGGCGCGGCGCTTCGTGTATTCCGCGAGCCAGGCCGAGAGATGATCCTGCGGCCCGTTCAACGCGGCGACGCCGCCTTTCTGGGCAAACGAGGTCGGGTTGCTCGTGCTATGGCTTTGGATCGCGTCAATCGCCTTGGCGATCGGCTCCGGCGCGGCCAGGTAGCCCAGCCGCCAGCCCGTCATTGAATAAGCCTTGGCCAGGCCGTGCACCACGATGGTGTGATCGTAGTGGGCCTGCGAGAAGCTCGCCACGCTCGTGTGCTGGGCGCCATCATAGACGAGTTTTTCATAGATCTCGTCGCTCATGATCAGGACCCCCTTTTCCACGCAAATGTCGCCCAGCGCCTTGATCTCTTCGCGGGTGTAGAGCGAACCGGTGGGATTGCTCGGCGAATTCAAAATGAACAAACGGGTGCGGGGCGTGATCGCCTTCCGGAGCTGGTCCGGGGTGACCTTGAACTCGGTCTGGTCCGTCGTTTCGAGAATGACCGGCGTGGCTGCGGCCAGCTTCACCATTTCGGGGTAGCTCAGCCAGTAGGGGGAGGGGATGATCACTTCATCCCCTTCTTCGCAAGTGGCCAGGATCACGTTGTAGCAGGAGTGCTTCCCGCCGCAGGAAACGATCACCTGCGAGGGCTTGTACTGGAGGCCGTTATCGCGCTTGAACTTGTCTGCGATCGCCTGCCGCAATTCCGGGATGCCGCTGCTGGGCGTGTACTTGGTGAAGCCTTCGGTAATTGCTTTGATCGCAGCATCTTTGATGTGCTGCGGGGTATCGAAGTCCGGTTCACCAGCGCCGAAGCCGATCACGTCCTGGCCTTCCGCCTTCATCTGTTTGGCCTTCGAATCGATGGCCAAAGTAAGGGACGGAGCCAGGGAGGCTGCGCGGCGCGATATCTTGTAGTTCATAAATGGCCGAGAGAGATAACGGCAGAGCTGGCTGCCTGCAAGTATGGAAAACGGCGCGCAAAATCGGCGACCGGTCGGCCAGATTGTGCTAACCTGAGGCTAAAGAACCAACATGAACTCTCTCGCGGACAGTCAGTGTAATTCATGCGCCAACGCGGTTGGGGCTCTCGATCAAGCCTCGGCCGCCGGCCTGCTCGCGGAACTGGGAAATGGCTGGGCCATCGTCGACGGCGGGCGGCTGGAGAAAAGCTTCCAATTCAAAAACTTTCGCGATGCCTTGAGCTTTACGAATCGGGTGGGCGAAGTGGCGGAAGCCGCAGGCCATCACCCGGATATTTATCTCGTCTGGGGCAAGGTCCGTTTGATCATCTTCACCCACAAAGTCAATGGCCTGACCCGGGACGATTTCGTGCTGGCAGCCAAGCTTTCTGCATTGACAGTTCCTTAAACGGGGCGCAGATAAGCCGATATTTCTGTAAGTGCGTGAATCAGAACCGGCAGTAGTTCGCATGCCCGGATCATCCGAGTCTCATGCGACCCCGGGCGCCTGCCCTGTTTGGCCCTCTTCCTCCGAAGGGCTCGGAAGGATTGTCTCCTCCTTCGGTCGCGGCTCTCTTGCGGGAGTCCTCTTCGGAATATTGCCTCTCCTGTTTGCCGGCTCGCTCCAGGCGGCCGAAGGCGTCCCGGGAGCCCCGTCGAAGCTCATGGTCAAAATGTCCCGGGAACGGGACGGGAGCCGGATTCGTTTTTTCATGGAAAACCTCGAGCCGGTGGATGTGACCGCGACTTTTGATTTGAGCCTGACGAATCTCAAGTCCACCCAGAACTTTCCCTGCACCCTCTCGTGCGCTCCTCATCAAAAGCTGGAGGTTTTTACCTTGTCGCCGATTCGCGAGGAGGAACAGTGGACTTATTCGGTGACGAACTATTTCACCATTGGCAGCCAGCGGGCGGTCCATGACGAGCGTTGCCTCTACTCGCTCCCGTACGCGAAAGGGGAATCGCACTTGGTGAGCCAGGCTTTTGGCGGCGGCTTTAGCCACAGCGGCCCCGAGCAATATGCGATCGATTGGAACATGCCGGAAGGCACCCCGGTGCGGGCTGCCCGGTCCGGAGTGGTGGCTGGCGTGCGCCAGGACTCCCGCCGGGGCGGTCCGGATCGGAGCTTTGAGGACGATGCCAACTACGTGCTGATCCAGCATGCCGATCAAACGATCGGAAACTACGCGCATCTGCAAGCCAGCGGCGTGACCGTGCGGATCGGCCAGAAAGTTTCGGCCGGCGATTTGATTGGTTATTCGGGGAATACCGGTTTTTCGAGCGGGCCTCATTTGCATTTCAGCGTCTTTAAAGCCAGCGATGGCCGCACTCGCGAGAGCATCCCGATTCGCTTTGACCTCGGAGATGGGCAAGCCACGCCTCTCGCCGCCGGCCACGTGTATGAAAACGCCCCCCTTTCTGCCGCCAAAGCTGGCAGCTCCAGGAGGGCGCGGGACTGAATCGGGCCTTGCCGATCAGGTTGTTTCACGGCTTCACCACTCGGATTTCATTCTTGACCGAGCGCACGCCGCTGAGCTGTTTCACCTCTTGGGTGATGTGTTTCTTTTCTGATTCAGAACTGACATCCCCACGCAGGGTTACCACCCCATTGTCAGCGCTGATTTGCAGGTTCTGATAGCCCGGGGTTGTCGCGCTGCTTTTCGCGAGTGCGGTCTTTACGTGCTGGGCGAGGAACTCATCCCTCGTCATGCCGCCACAGCAGGTGGCGGCGGACTCGGAGAGAGTCGTCACCCCGCTTTGGCTGGAGATGCCTGTCCCGCCCTGCCCAATGACGGCGGTCTGAGGCAGCCGCACGACTTCTGCCGTTTCGCTCCGGACGGTGTCGGAAACCATTTGCTGGTCGCTCTGCAATTGTTTGCGGACCCTGACAGTCTCCGCGATGTAATTGCGGGTGCCGGCCACGGCTTCCTCGCGGGTGAGGCCCATCTGGATCTGGCGCGGCGCGAAATCGGCCGAGGCGGCGCCGCCGGCCAGGGCCTGGCGTTCCACCGTGTACTCTTCACGCCGCAGCTCCACCGGCAGGCTGGCCGTTTCCGTGCGAATCACCTTTTGCAGGTAAACGCCGCCATTGTCCCTTTCCTGTTTTCCGACCACCAACTCCTCCTTCTTCAGCTTGAGCATGTCGGACGACGTTTCCACGCTGGCCGGAACCCCGTTCATTGTGATCGTGCCCGCCGAGACGGTTCGCCGCGGAACGGCGGAGAATTTCGGCGCTGCCAGGTCGGGGTTCTTCACGACCTCCACATCCTCGCTGCGGACGGGCATGGAGACGATTTGCTGGTCGGTTTCGACGCGTTTGCCGATCTTGATCGCTTCGGTCAAAATCGTTCGTTTCCCGCTGACTGCTTCCTCGCGCATGAGCGGAATATAAATCTCGCGGCCTTGGAAGGCGTTTTCCGCCCGGGCCTGCTGATCGCGCGGGCTGCCGGCCGGGATGCGTTCAATGATGTATTCCTCCCGTTTGAGTTCGATCGGTTGTTTCACTTCGGAACTCTGCACGACCGTTCGGATCAGGACGCCCCCGTTGCTGATCTCCCGCTTGCCGACCACCAGCTCTTCCTTTCGCAGGTCGATCTCCGCCTGATCCAGCACTTCCACTCCGGCGCTGCCGGTGGTGACGGTGACTTCCTGGCCTGCCCGCGCCGCGCCCCCTTGGGCGGGTTCCGCGACGGCTGGCTCGGCCGGCGGCAAAAGCCACTCATGCTCACGAACCGTCCAGTCCCGTTCCGCCATCCCCGCTTCGCGCGCCCATTGTCCTTCGACGCGCTGTTCCGCATACGCGGGATGATCTCGTGCCTGACGGCTGCTCATTTGGGCAGTCCCGCATCCGGCAACGACGATTAGTGTCCCGGTGAGGATTAATGTCGTTTTCATAATTACTTTCTCGTTTGATCCCGCCGGTCTCGGCTGGCGGGATCCTTTTTGTCAACGATTCAACGATACGTGATCGCAAGCCGCGCCCGCCATAGGCAGCGGCGCTCGATCGCTCTAGGCGGGCGGTCCCGGCCGCCTAAGATCCGGGCTTACGGCGGCCGCGGCCGTGCGGGACTTGACTTTCTCCAATCCTCCCCGCGGCTGGCCGGGGGGCGAGCGCTCTGGAGACTCTGGACATGCGAGCCGTTTGGACTTTGCGGATTCGCTGCTATAGTCCGGGTGGTTTCAGAGGAACGGAGAATCGCTTCCGGCTTTGTCCGGAGGAGGAAAGTCCGAACACCACAGGGCGCGGCGCCATGTAATCCCGGGTCGCCCGGGAGTAAATGTGGGGAGCACGTCACAAGGCGTGCTGACGGAAAGTGCCACAGAGAATATACCGCCCGGCTGGCAACGGCCGGGTAAGGGTGAAAAGGTGGTGTAAGAGACCACCGCCGGTCGAGTAATCGATCGGGCACGGAAAACCCCGCCGGGTGCAAGGCCAAATAGGAAACTCAGGGAGCGGCCCGCTCCGCTGTCCGGCAACGGACGAGAGTTTCGGGTAAGGCTGCTCAGATGAATGATTCTCTCCGGCCCGCTTGGTGCGGGACGCAGACAAAATTCGGCTTACAGTTCCTCTGAAACCCTCCTTCGTATCGGCCTGAGCCGTGTCGAAACGCCGCCCGCTCTGTGCGTCGGAATTTCCCATTGCCATTTTTTCAAGAATCCGCGAAAAGGCAGTCATCCCGGAAGATCATTTTGCCTATGCAAAACAAACGTCCCTGTGTCCGCCGGGCTGTGTCCCGCGGCTTTACGCTGATTGAACTCCTCGTGGTGATCGCCATCATTGCCATTCTCGCGGGCATGCTTTTGCCGGCTCTGGCCAAGGCGAAAACGAAGGGGCAGGGCATTCTTTGCATGAGCAACACCAAGCAGCTCTCCCTTGCCTGGTCGCTCTACGCCCTCGATTTCAACGATCGGTTGGTGCCGAACACTTTCGATGGCACTTCCTGGATCGATGGAGCGCAATGGGAACTGAGCAGTGACCTGGTGAACTTTGATCGGGGTTTGAATGCCGCCACCAACCGCTCCTGGATCGATAATGGAAAACTTTGGAAATACAACACCTCCTACGGGATTTACACCTGTCCCGCGGACCCGATCTGGCCGCCCAAGGGCAAGATCAAGGTGAACCGTGTGCGCAGCTTCTCCATGCAAGGGCGCATGGGGGGCGATCCCGGGCTTTTCGACAGTCTCACCTCCGGGAAGTTCTCTCACAAGTCCTGGGCGAAGGCCTCGGATATCAAAAACCCAGGCCCGTCGGGCGCTCTGGTCTTCATCGACGAGAGCGAGTATGTGATCGACGATGGCTATTTTATTGTGGACGCCTTCAGCCCGAACACCTGGCAGAATTATCCATCGAGCCGGCATGGCGGCGCCGGTGATATGTCCTTCGCCGACGGCCATTCCGAAGTCCACCGGTGGGTTGGGGCGAGCACCCGCTCCTTTAAAAACACCGGCGGCTTCGTCACCATCAATCCGGCCAATGCTCAGGACAAGAGCGACTTGAATTGGATCCAGCGCCTTTTTGTCCTCGACGATATTGCGGACTGACACCATCCGCGGCGGCTTTGCGGGCTGCGCGGGCGGACCGGAAATTGTGAGGGCCGGGCTCGCTTCTGTTCGGGAAGAGAGCCAGCCGCTGCGCTGTGCCGGATAACGCACACTTGCAATTGCTTATGAATTTCGGGTAAACAACTGCGTCCAAACCATACCTTTTAACACTATGCGCGAGATCCACACACCCACTCGCCGGGCATCTGCCCGCGGATTTACCCTCATTGAATTGCTGGTCGTCATCGCGATCATCGCCATCCTCGCCGGGATGCTCCTGCCCGCTCTGGCCAAGGCCAAGGCCAAGACTCAGGGCATCAAGTGCATGAACAACCTCAAGCAATTGCAGCTCTGTTGGTCGATGTACGCGCTCGATAACAATCAGTTCGTGACGAAAAACTGGTTGTCTCATCCGCAGGCCTGGATCAATGGCAACGTCAGCGCTCTTCCCGGAGCAACGAATGAGGCGGATATCAAGAACGGCAAGCTCTACCAGTACAACGGCTCCGTGCAGATCTATCAGTGCGCGGCCGCCAACGGCCTCAATGATCTGCCGAGTGGGCTCAAGAGCAGCCCGGTCATGAAGAAGAACCGGCTGGTGCGTAGTTATTCGATGCAGGGTCGCATGGGAGGGGGCACTCCCAGTGACAGCATTTACGGAGCGGCCGACACCAGTTGGGTGTTGGGGCCAAAATACAATCAATACAAGCGCGACAGCGACATCGCGAATCCGGGCCCCAGCGAAGCGATGGTGTTTTTGGATGAAAGCAAAGAGACCGTCGATGATGGATATTTTGCCGTGAAGGCGCCGGTGGAAGCGGGCGGTGAAAATATTTGGCAGAATTCGCCCACCGCCCGTCATAATAAAGGGGCTGGATTCTCCTTCGCCGACGGCCACGCCGAAATCTGGAAATGGCTGGTGCTAAATAAGGATCAGGGGCTTGATGCGGCAGTCGGGGCCGGGGCTGCGTCAACGCAGAGAGATTTGGATCGGGTGAAGAAGGCCGTGGCCCGCTGGCCGCTGTGATTTCCCTTGGCTTAACCTGAGTATTTCAAAACCCTCGAAGGCCTCCCTTCGAGGGTTTTGCTTTCTATCGGGCCGAGCGTCCGGTCAGGGCGGAGTTTCGCGCCGCGCCGATTGCACCCGCGAACTCACCTAACTGAGCGGTGATAATCGGCACTTGGTGGCCGCCTGGCTGCCACTCGATCGGACGCAGGGCGGTCTCCAGCGGATCAAGCAGTGCTTTCCCCGCGCGCGCGATTCCTCCCCCAATAATCACGGCCTCGGGGTCGAGGACGTTGATATAGGTGGCGAGCGTGCAGGCGAGCGCTTGAATCGATTGACCCCAGACTTTTCGAGCGAGCGCATCCCCCTGCGAGCAGGCCTCCACGAGGGCGTGAGTGGTTGGAAACCGTCCGCCCGTCCGCTCCTGAATGTTCCAGTTGCCGATAAAATATTCGATGCTGCCCGGAATGCCGGTCACGTCCTTGGGCGCCTGCATGTCGAGGCAGTTGTGACCGAGATGCCCCGCGCGCCCGATGTGACCGCGCAACAGTTGTCCGTCGACCATGGCTGCGCCGCCCACTCCGGTGCCGAGGGTGAGCATAAACACATTCCGCATGTTCCGGCCTGCCCCGAGCCAGGTTTCGGCCAGCAGGGCGGCGTGAGCATCGTTCAGGACGGGGACGAGTTGCCGGGCGTTCAGATACTCGGTCCAATTCAATCCCTCGAGACCGTGCAGCCGGCCGGGCATGAATGCGATGGAGGTCTGGTCGCGCGCCGCCAGGCCGGGCGCAGCCAGGCCGAAGCAAGCGGCCGCAGAGCCCTGTCGTTCCTGCAATTCGGTGAAGATCCCTTGGATGGCTCGGGCAAAATCAAATTCCTGTTGAGGGTCGAAATCCCTGTTTTCCCTCTGCAGGATCTCGCCGGCGGTTGTGACGGCAACCGCTTTCACACTGGATCCTCCGAGGTCGATGCCGATGGCGTAGTCCATTTTTGAGAAAATAAAGCTGGCGGAACTTGCTTCGCACGCCCAATCGAGTCACGTCAATTTCTTCGGGCTTGAGAAATTGCCGATCGTTGGCGAGTTGGCCCGACGCGGCCACTGCCTGTCGCGGTTCCGAACGGCTTGGAGTCCGGTCGCGGAGCGACCCAGTGCCGGTAGGCGTGGGTTTCAACCCACGCATCGCATGTCGCCCCCCAAGCCTGCGTCGCGGAGCGCCGCTTGAATGGCTTGGTTAGCCCTGCGGCCCTGCGGATTGCCGAGCGTCTTTGCATGGCTGCCAACCATTCAGCACTCTTTCCAGTCAGTGGGAGCCTTCCAGTGCCTTTCCTTCCAAACGCGACGGGTTTTCGCGGGCAGCCCAGGCGATCCCGCGGAACATCAGAAGGCGAAAGGCCGGATCACTCCAGGTGGCGGTGTAATGGCCCAATACGCTGGCAAAGACCCGGCCCCGGCCTGCCTCCCGGGTCCAGATCAGGGGACGGGATTTGCCATCCACTTTGGCCGATGCGACCAGCTGAACGTCCGCCACCTCTCCGATCATCGGCCAGTACGGTTCGTCCAACAGATCCAGGACCTCAGGGAGAGATTGCGTGAGAGGTTGAGATCGATCCAACACGAGATCGAAAGGCATATGTCGATAGCCCGTCCGGCCTGGCTGGGCGCTTAAGCCGATGCGCCGGGCCAGAAGTTCGGGATCCTTGTCGGCAATCACCGCGGCGTGCATGAGCACCAGCCCGCCGCCTCTGGCCAGGAAGCGGTCGATCTGGTCGAGACGCGCTGGCGACCAGTCATGGTTCCAGAAGTAAAAGATCAGGACGTCTGCGGTCTCCAACTGTTCCGAGGTCGGCCATTCCCAGGCCGTGTGGGCCTGGATGCGATGCGCGGGATCATGAAGCAGGCTCGCCCAGTTCGTCTGCCATCGCGGGTAATCGTGCTGGTCAGGGCCGTGGTCCTGCTTCGACGCGACCAGAATCAGGCGAAGATCACGATCGGGGGCGCTGGACGGCTGCGAGGGATCAAGGCCGGACCGGATTGTCCGGGTCCATTCTTTGCTCCGCTGCGGAGGCGCCCAGAGCAGAAAAGTCAGGAGGTCGCGCACATCGGTTTCGCTGCGCCCCTCGATCAGGCCCGCAGGCATGAGGCTCAGGCCAGTGGGGCGCACGCTGTCGATCGTGCGGCGCGGAAAGGTGGATTCTTTCCCCTCGGCATCGAACAATTTGAGGGCGTCGGCCGTTTGTGAGCGGATAAAGCCCTGAACGGTCTCACCGTCCCGGGTGGTGACCTGATACGTCACGTAGTCCGGATGCAGCGTGGCGCTCGGTTCCCGGATGTCGCGCAGAACGCTCGCAGGATCGCGGTGGATCAGATTGCTCAGGTCCGGGCCGACAACGCCGCCTTCGCCCCGGGTCCGGTGGCATTTGATGCACTGCAGTTCCGAGAAAAGATCGCGGCCGTGCTGCCAGTCACCATCAGGCTTTTGCGCGGCCCGGCTGTCGGTCCCGCCCGAAGCCCGAGCCTTGGGCGCCCAGGCCAGCGGTTGGCTCCACGCCGCGCGGTCGATGGCGGCAGGATCTGCTGGCAGCGGTTGAGACGACGGGGTGAGATCGTAGTCGAGATCAATCGTTTGGCCGCTGCTCGCCGCGCCCATTGCCTTCACCCGGGCGAGAGTCAACGCATAGCGAACCGCCAGCGGGTGCGGATCTGTCTCCAGAACCAGCGTGCGCTGGCCGTTCTCCAACCGGGCCGCGCGAATTCCCAGATGGCCCCGTGGGACGGCGTCCTGTTGCTGAACCACCGCGTAGGGGGGCTTGAGAATCTCGAAGCGGTCCCCCGCGCTCACATATTCGCCGAATTCGATGGCCGCGCCGGCGCCTGGAATCTCGCGCAGCACTTCGGCATCGACCGGCTTTTCAAAGTTCACGCGCACTTCCGTCGCGCTGGCGGGCCAGACCGCCGCCGGCATCGGCGCGGAGGGATTCTTGTAACTGATTTTGAAAATCCGGCCTTCACCCTGCGGTCCGGTGCCCCAGTCCGGCTTGCCGCTGTGGCAGCAGACATAAAGCTCGCCGCGCGGGGAGATCGCCACATCCAGAGTCAGCAGCGACAGCCGGGCGATTGTTTGCGCTTTGCCTGCGTAGCCCGATGGAGTTTTAACCAGGCGCACGCGCCAGATTTTGCCGCGTGATTCTCCGGCCACGAACGCGTTGCCCTCCCAGGCCGGCGGCCCGAAGAGGCCCTGGGCCGCGCTCGCGGGCAGTGGAACTCCCCCGTCGTTCGCCGGCCGGATCGGCGGATGCGGTTCGTTGAAGACCAGCCCGCACGAGCTTTGATGTTGGGGGCCGAAAGCGACTACGGGCGGCTCGCTGACCAGATCGGGCAGCCACTGGTCGTGGCGCGGCGGGAATCCATAATTCCGGCCCGCGACAATGTGATTTAATTCATCCAGTGGGTTCCCGTTTGGCATCCAGGTTTCGCCTTCCTGATCGGTATTGAAGAGATCGCGGGCCCGGTTGAAGGCCAGCGCCACGGGCACTCGAATGCCGGTGGCAATCGCCACCCGTCCTTTCGTCCGTGGATCAAACTTTTGAATGGTGCCGCGGGAAGATTGCAGGTCGTAGAGGGAGAATTGATCCTCGGCGGCTTCCGGTCCGGCGGGCTCCCGCCAGCGGCCATGCTCTTTGAGCCATTGGATTTCCGCGGGCTTGAGGTCTTTGCGGACGCGCAGCCGATAGGCATTTGAGTAGTCGGCCACCAGCAGGCCAAAGTAAATGTTGCCCTGCTCATCGAGCGTCACCGCGGTGGCATCCACGCCGCCGGAACCGACATCCGTCGGCGGCCAGCCGGAGGTTGTGATCTCCTCGGCATCGGCCTTGCCATCTCCGTCCGTATCGCGCAGCAACGAAACCTTGCCTTTGGACGAGACGTAGAGGCCGCGAGAACTCCAGGCCATGCCGAGCGGCACGCTGAGCGTCGGCTGATCCCAGTAAGGTTCGGCCCGATCTTCGAGTCCATCCCCATCCGTGTCCCGCAAACGCCAGATCCTTCCGTCATAACCGAGCGATGTCAGCGTCCCGTCGGGTGCAAATCGAAGGTTGTTCTGGTTGCTCAGTTTGACGGGCAGTTCCTCGACGGTGAAGCCGGGCAGCAGCATCTGGACGGGCGGCGGCAGAGCTGCCTGCGCGCGCAATCCCGGGAGCAGCGTGAGCAGGGTGGCCAGGCGGAGGAAACGCATGGCGAATCTTATGCCCCCGCCTGTGATCCTTGGCGATGCAAAATGGCGCTTCGATCCGAAGGTCAGTGCTGGCCTTCGGATACGGTCCAACCGCCATCAATCGCGATGACCTGGCCTGTGACGAACCGGGCTGCATTGGACATCAGCCAGACCGCCGCGGCATCAAGATCCTCCGGAACGCCGACCCGCCCGCCATCCAGCGGCTGCTTGGTGCGGATGTAGGAGAGGATATCCGGATTGTGGACCGCTCGCTGGGCCATCGGCGTATCCACCAAGGCCGGGGCGATCACGTTCAGCCGGATGTTTTGCGGGGCGTAGTAGGCTGCGGCGGAGCGGGTGAACCCGATGATTGCGGCTTTGGCCGCCGCATAAATATGAGTGGCGAAGTAGCGCGGAGCGGGAGAGTAGCCGAGCACGGAAGCCATGTTCAGGATCACTCCGGACTGCCCGGCATCGACCCAGCGGCGGAGCGCCGCTCGATTCGACAGGATCACCGACTTCAGGTTCAGGTCCAGGGTTTGATCCAGGCCTGCGTCAGTCACCTCGTGCAGCGGTCCGTCTCCAAACCGTCGTCCGCTCCCGCCCGCCACATGGTAAAGCCCGTCGAAAGAGCCGAACCGCGCCAGCGCGCGGTCGATGGCCAGGTCTGCGGTCGCGGGGTGGGAAGCGTCGCCACAAATCCCGTCGCCCCGGTCGGTCAGGCTCCCCAAGGCGGCGTTCAACTTTTCCTCGGATCGGCCGACGATCACGACCCGCGCGCCCGCGGTCACGAACGCTTTCGCGGCCGAAAGGCCGAGACCGGACGTTCCGCCGATCACGACGAGGACTTTCCCGCTCAGGTCGAGCATGGAAAAGCTTAACCGCCGACTTCAGCGCGCGCGGCCGCCGCGAGGGCGGTGCTCAGGTACCGTTCGCCGGTCGAGCAGGCGATCGTCACGATCATTTTCCCTTTGTTTTCCGGGCGTTTGGCCACCTCGATCGCGGCCCAGACATTCGCGCCGGTGGAAATGCCCACCAGCAGGCCTTCTTCCTTGCAGAGGCGCTGGGCCATCGCGAAGGCATCTTCGTTGGCTACTTGCACGCACTCGGGAATCTGCGCGTCGCCCTGGGCGCTCTTCAGATGGAGGTTGGCCGGGATAAAGCCGGCGCCAGTCCCTTGAATTTTGTGCGGGCCCGGTTTGACCGGCAGGCCGGCCAGGGTCTGGGAGATCACGGGGGAATCTTTGGGCTCCACCGCGATCGCTTTGAACGAAGGCTTCCGGCCGCGGATGACCTCGGTCACGCCGGTAATCGTGCCACCCGTGCCCACCGCGGATACCAGGATGTCCACCTTGCCGTCAGTGTCCTCCCAGATCTCTTCGGCGGTGGTCTTGCGATGGATCTCCGGGTTGGCCGGGTTTTCAAATTGTTGCGGAATCCAGGAATTGGGCGTTTCCTGGGCCAGTTGGTTCGCTTTGGCGATCGCCCCCTTCATCCCTTCAGTGCCTGGGGTCAGGACCAACTTGGCGCCCAGCATGGCGAGGAGCGTACGACGCTCCAGCGACATGGTTTCGGGCATCGTCAGGATCAGTTTGTAGCCTTTGGCGGCGGCGACGAAGGCCAGAGCGATTCCCGTGTTGCCGCTGGTCGGTTCAATAATCGTGGTCTCCTTCTTCAGGATCCCTCGCTTTTCCGCATCTTCGATCATGGCCATCCCGATGCGGTCTTTGACGCTCCCGAGAGGATTGAAGAACTCGCATTTCAGGAGGATCGTAGCGTCCACTCCCTGAGTCACTTTGTTCAAACGAACGAGCGGGGTGCGCCCAACGGTTTCCACGATGTTATTGTAAATGCGTCCCATACAAATTTTAAAGAATTGGGGTGATTGTGGCCGAGGTGATCGTGGCGGCAAGCCTTTTGTCTTGCTGGTTTCCCTTACGGAAAAACGCCGCTCCCGAACAAACGAGAGCGGCGGTCACCCCTCAGATTCCCACCCGGGTTGGGGTAGAGCACTCGGAACAGGTGCGTCTCAATTGAGTGCACCGCATGAGAGCAAACTGCGTTCCAATTTGCCCGGAGCGTCGCAAAGAAGAGCCAGCCATTCACAACCGATGTACAGCCCCCTTCGCGATCTGCCGATAGATTTCGTGTAGTGAAAGTCGCATACGACATGTGAATCAGAGCCCAAACTCGGTTCACTTGCGATTAGTAGGTCAGTTTGGATGCACGGTAACGCTGCCGACGTGATTGGAATCACCGGCAGCGTTCGTGTTAAAGGGCTTGTCTCGCCGACTTCGCCGGCCCGGCGCCTCAGCCGGGACCACGCTGCAGATTGTCAGCGATTTTTACAATTTTCCCGGTTCTTCGCCGGGTGGGTCGTTGACCTGGTCCCGTTGGGGTTGCCCGCTTTAGCGGACCTGCACTTGCCCGTCGATGGCTCCTTCGGCCCGGCTGCTGCGTCAGATCAGTGGCGGAAATGCCGCGCGCCCGTGAAGGCCATGGCCATCCCCCGTTCGTCCGCGGCGGCGATCACCTCCGCGTCCCGCACGGAGCCGCCCGGTTGAATCGCGGCGGTGGCGCCCGCGTTGGCCGCGGCAATCAACCCGTCCGGGAACGGAAAAAAGGCGTCGCTGCAGATCACACTGCCCTTCAACCCCAGCCCGGCCTCGCCCGCCTTCCAGACCGCGATCCGGCTGGAATCGACCCGGCTCATCTGCCCGGCTCCCACCCCGAGCGTGCGATCGGCGCCTGTGTAAACGATCGCGTTCGACTTCACGTGCTTCACCACCCGCCAGCCGAAAAGCATGGCTTTCAATTCGGCTTCGGTTGGCTGGCGTTTCGTCACGATCTTCAGGTCTGAAGCCTGCGTAATTTTCAGATCGCGCTCCTGGAGCAAGTACGACTCCGCCCCCACCGAACGGAGGTCGAAAGGTGACCTCGCCGCGGGATTGTGCAGCACTTTGAGCAGGCGCAGGTTCTTCTTCTTTTGCAACAGGGCCAGGGCGTCGGGCGCAAAGTCCGGCGCAATGATCACTTCGCTGAAAATCTCGGAGATGGCCTCGGCGCACGCCAGGTCGAGCACGCGGTTCGTCGCGATGATCCCGCCGAAGGGAGCCTGTTTATCCGTGGCGTAGGCTTTGTCCCACGCGCCGCGCAGCGTCGCATCCTGGCCCACCCCGCAAGGGTTGGTGTGCTTGAGAATGGCGAGGGTAGGGGCCTCGCCGTCGAATTCGGCGATCAACTGGGCGGCGGCGGTCAGGTCCAGAATGTTGTTATACGAGAGTTCCTTGCCGTGCAGTTGCGTGAAGTATTGCTGGAACGAGCCGTAGAGCGCCGCTTTCTGGTGCGGGTTCTCTCCGTAACGCAGGGCTTGAGCCTTGGATGCGCGAATCTGGAGTTGTTCGGGCAATGCGCCCGCCGGAGCCGGAGAGAACTTCGACCCCAGATACGCCGCGATCGCCCCGTCGTAAGCGGAGGTGCGCGCGTAAACCTTCGCCGCCAAAACGCGGCGCAGCTCCAGCGTGGTGTTTCCTTGGGTCCGGACTTGTGCGGCCACGGTTTCGTAGTCCGCCGGGTCGACAATCACTGTCACGGAATCGTGATTCTTGGCGGCGCTGCGCAGCATCGAAGGCCCGCCGATATCGATATTCTCAATCGCCTCGTGCAGCGTGACGTTCGGTTTGGCGATCGTCTGCTCGAACGGGTAAAGGTTCACCACCACCAGGTCAATCGGGGGAATGTTGTGCTGTTTAACCGCCGCTTCGTGGGTGGCGTTGCCCCGGATGTAGAGCAAGCCGCCATGCACGCGCGGATGGAGCGTCTTGACCCGGCCGTCGAGCATTTCCGGAAAGCCGGTGTGCTCGCTCAGATCCTTCACCGTCAAGCCCGCTTCCCGCAATGCCTTGGCCGTTCCGCCGGTAGAAATCAGTTCGACGCCCGCCTCCGCGAGTGCCTTCGCGAATGGGACCAGTCCCGTCTTGTCGAAAACGGACAGCAATGCGCGCTCGATTTTTTGCATAATCAGGGCGGTAACAATGGGAATCCCGGGGCGGAAGGCAAGGGGAAATCGATTGAGATCGATTTGACCCTTTGAGCGTCTGTTCGAAGCGATTTGCGTCTGGAACGCGGGCTCGGAACGCCTGGAGCACATGGGCGGAGGAAGGGCTGGAAAGCTTTGCGTTGGCTGAGTTTATGTATCATGTTTCACGGGCCGTATGAAAACTCTCGCGATTAGGGATTTGCGGCTCCACTGGCCGGTTGCCGAGAAGGCGGTGGAGACCGAAGACGAGATTGTCGTCACTCGCGATGGGAAGCCGGTGGCGAAATTGGTGAGATTTCCGAAAATGGCGCCCGCTCATCCGCGGTTTGATCCCAAGGAGCATCTCGCCAAGTTGCGAAAAATCCTCAATCGGAAAGGGCGGCAAACCGTGGATGAACAGCTGGGCGAGAGCAGAGGGGACCGCTTTCTGAAATGATTTACATCGACACGAGCTGCCCGCTCCAATTGATCTGAATAGAATCTGAAAACGAATCGGTAGCGGACGAGCCCGTAACTTTCAGCCTCAAATGCCACCCACGCTCAACCGCCGATCGTTCTGCCTTTCCGTCGCCGCCGCCATGTCGACCAAGGCCGTTTCTGTCCTCTGGGCAGCGGAATCCCGCCGGTTCAAAGCCGGCTTCCTCGGTCTGGCACATTCGCATGGGAAGGAGAAGCTGCGGCTCGTTCAAGGCCATCCGAATTTCGAGTTGATCGGGGCTGCCGAGCCATCCGAACAGGTGCGAAAAAGCTTTCCGGCGGTGCGTTGGATGGAAGAGGGCGAACTGCTCGATTCTTGCGAGGTGATTTTTGTGGAATCCGAAGTGCGCCATCACGCTCGCCACGCGCTTCGCGCGTTGCGCGCTGGGAAGCATGTCCATCTCGAGAAGCCCCCTTGCGTCCGGTATGAAGAGATGGTCGAGATCACTCAGGCTGCTCAGGCGCGACACCTGCTGGTGCAGTGCGGCTATATGTGGCGTCATCACCCCGGATTTCACGCCATTTTCCAGGCGGTGCGCGCTGGCTGGCTGGGGGAGGTTTTCCAGGTGCGCGGGACCATGAATAATTCTTTGGCCGCGGAAGAACGACCGATCTGGGCGGAGTTCAAAGGAGGCGCCTTCTACGAGCTTGCCGCTCACCTGGTCGATGCGACGGTCCGGTTGCTCGGGAAACCGAACCGCGTCTCTCCCTTCCTCTCCTCGACAAAGGGCGATGCGCTGGTCGACAACAATGTCGTGGTTTTCGAATTCCCCGGCGCCACCGCGGTAATCACTAATTCCACAAATCAACCCAACGCCTTTGCCCACCGCTCTTTCGAGGTGCTGGGAAACAACGGCGCCATGACCCTGCGCCCGATCGAGCCGCCGACGCTGCAAGTCGATCTTGCCGAGCCGCGCGGTCCCTACAAAGCCGGCTTGCAAACGGTGCCCCTCCCGAAATACGCCCGCTACGTAGGCGACATTGACGCTTTCGCTGCTGCCCTGCGTGGCGAGAGTCCGCTGCCCGTGTCGCCAGCAGAGGATCTGATGATCCAGGAATGGCTGCTCCGCGCCTGCGGGATGATGTAAGCTGCTCCAGCGTCACGGGCTCGGCGGGCTCGTTCAGGGCCTCCCGAATTCGCTCTTCCAACCAGAGGGGGCGGGCTGAAAACGGGCGGCACATTGGGGAAGGCCGATTCGGAGTGCCTGTCGGATGACGTCGGCCTTGCACAAATCGGAGACCTTCATGCCCACAGCAATTCGTGAGTTGAGTTCTTCGCTAATCTCCCTTTTTGGCAATGTCTTCATCTGAAGTCATTTTTGAATCAAATCCCAATCACCCGCGACTCCTTTCCGGTCTCCTCGGCCTGGCCCTTTTGGTCGCGCAGCTTCAGCCAGAACTAAAGCCAAGATGTTTTAAAAGCGAGCCAAGCTCATCGTCGCGGCGTGCCGCCCGCCTCAGATCCGCCAGGGTAAACCGCTTCCGAAGCGCCTCTGCATTCTCTGGCTTTTCGTAATTGGGCCAGTGCCGCTTTAGCAGCCCCTCGGCTTCCTTCTTGCCGGGGTTTTTGGCTTCAAATCCTGGCCGTAATCTTACGAGAACCCCTTCAAAGTTTGGCCGCTGAATGAACGCCACAAATCTTTCCTTCTTTGCTTGTTCTTTGAAGCGGCTGATTGGCCAATCTCCTTCGTTTTCCCGGTCGCCGTCCACCAGAAGGAAGCAACCTCGATAAATGCCCCTTGTCCGGCGAGATTTCTCCCTCTCGCGAACAGCCTTTTCCAGCATCGATTTGAAGCCGCCCCCATTCAGCACGAACACTTGGAGATGAATTCCAAGTTCCTCTTCGTCAGACAGGATTTGCAGCCATTTTACAAAGGATTGTTCGCTCTCCCCCTCTACCGCAAAGAAGAATCGTCTCCGTTTCCGAATGTTCTGCACGATTCGCAAATCAGCCCACGCGTGGCACCGCGCCGAGCTCTCCTGAAAGATACTTCTTCATCAAACTTGGCTCGCGCCTCAATCCTTTTATATCGCGGGCGCCGTACAATTGCGTCGGCTTCCCACTGCGCTTTTCCGTGAAGAATACCTGTTCTTTCTCTAGCTCGTCGAGGATCGCCGGATTATGGGCCGTGAAGAGAAGCTGCCCGCCTTTCGGGTTTCGCTTGGCATCGTAAAACCAGCGAAAGATTTCCGGCAGGAGCAGCGGGTGAATGTCGGTGTCCAATTCGTCAATTACCGCCAGGCCGCCCATGTCGAGCACCAACTGCAGCAACGGGAACATCTCGATGAAGCTCTTCGTGCCCATTGATTCCTGGGCGAGCACAATGTCACAGTCCAGTCCCGAATGCTTAAAGGTCGCGATCGGTCCCGGGTTCCCCGCGAAGATCTTCATTTCTTCCAGGCCTAAATCCAGCCGGCTTAGCTCGTTGTTTAACCTCTTCAGGAAGTCAGGATGCTGCGCGTAGAATGCCAGGGCATTCTCCA
This sequence comes from uncultured Verrucomicrobiota bacterium, assembly GCA_964566945.1. GTDB lineage: Bacteria > Verrucomicrobiota > Verrucomicrobiia > Limisphaerales > SXQI01 > DASVNK01. Next base: position 53,277 of record CAZMKE010000006.1, read on the forward strand.
GCCCCACATTTCGCCGGTTTAACTCAAGAATGTTTGAGGCCAGCGCTGTCAACGACCGCAAAAATTCGATCGAGAACTTGTGGTTGAACTGCGCCAGGGTGCTTATCACGCTTGCGTTTGGGCGGATGCTCGTCACTCGCGAGTCGCTCGAGCTAATTCCAAATTCCTTTCCGAACCGGAATTGCTGCTTCTCCCGCTCAAAAATCGCCCGAAACTTTCCCTTTGGCGCAAAGAACAGCCCTTCGTACACCACTTCGTTTCCGAATTGATTTGGCTGATGGCCAATGTGTAGTTCGTACCGAAACGGCATCGCCGTTTTGCCGTCCGGCAGGCGGCCATCGTACTCCGCGCGAATTTTGGAGGGCTTATCCCACCAGCTATTGCTCGCGTACGGATTGAACAACGGAATCGGCCTGTCCGGGGTGATCGAAAAGCTCTCCCGCACAAATCGAATGGTCGCTGTCAACGCCCTGAGAACGGTGGATTTCCCCGAAGCATTCGGTCCATAAATCCCCACCACCAGCGGCAAGCGCTTCGACGGAATCGACTGTGAATCCCGAAAGCATCCCAAATCGGGCGTGTTCTCCGGAATCCACAAGTCCAATTCCTGCCTTTCGGCAATCGAAAAGAAATTCTCAACCGAAAGCGAATGAAGCATATTATGGAGCGAGTTTGTGTAAAAAATGTCAAAAAGTCAATGTAAACATCAATAGAAAGCCGTTATGCACGCCCAATCTGGCCTTATCCGTAGCGCCGACTGGCAATCTGCCCCTTTCGCCACCACGGATTGATCTGAATACCTGGGCGCAGAGCCCAAGCCAAAATGTTACGTGCCGATCAGGGTTGGTTCTTCCCTATGGTTGACACGAAAAGCATTATGAGACAGCATTGTCCGCGTGATCCGGAATCTTACTTCCGGTCACTGGGAACGACGACTCCTCAGCGCACTGTCGGTTTTTCGGCCCTGCGCTCAGCAGTCACCCCAGTGTCCTGCCGAGACGCCAGCCTCAAAGCTGGCCCCTTGGGGCTTTCTTTCGATAATTCCCCGAACCGATCACATCCCTTCCTTGCAATCACGCCTAATCGACGTGAGAAGTAATGGTGTTGGTGTACCTCGAGTTTCGCAAAAATTTTGGGACAGTTTCCTCGCTCTTGGGAAGGTTGTTTTCACTGGCACCGGCACCATTGTCCACGCTGTAACTTATTGTAATAGCAATGCGGTGCGCTCGGTTTGGACGGGAGAAACTCCTTGCGCTCACTCCCGAAAAGGTCAGTGGGCCAGCCCACGACTGTCTCAAATCGGGTGCTCTGTCTTTTCGGCCTTCGGGCTTCAGTTTTCGACATTCCGGCCTCCTGTACCTCGGGTTTCGCAAGGATTCTGGGCCAGTCTCCTCGAACGCCGATCAATCCGCACTGGCTTATTTGGCTGGCAGCACGTTCAAGCGCACGGACGACAGCGTGGCGGGCCCATGATAGAGGCGCTGAGTCGCGGGGTGATAATCTTCCGGCCGGGCGCGGTAGACGTCGCAGAAGGTCTGCGGGTTCCGGTCAATCAACGGGAACCAGCTGCTCTGAACCTGCACCATGATGCGATGGCCGGACCGGAAGGTGTGACAGATGTCCGGCATGACCCACTCCACCCGCGTGACTTTGCCGGGCTCGAAAGGCTTGGGTTGATCAAGCCCCTCCCGGAACTTCCCGCGCAGTGGTTCGCCCCGGACCAGCTGCTGGTAATGTCCCATGCGCACGCCCGTGGGATTCGGGTCCGGGTCGGGGTAATCGCCCGTGTAAACATCGATCAGTTTCACGATCCAATCGCTGTCCGTGCCCGTCGTGGATACTTGGAGGCTGGCGGTGACCGGCCCTGCCACGGTCACATCTTCCGGGAGCGGCTCGGTTTGATAAACCAAGACGTCAGGCCGGCGGGAAGCGAAACGTTGGTCTTCGATCATGTATTCTTTCGGCATTCCGTCACTGATGCGTTGGGTGAATGGCACGGGATGGGCCGGATCGCTCACGTATTCGTCGAACGGCGTTTCTCCAGTGCCCGGCGCCTCGAAGGAAAGCCGGCCGTTGGCATGGAAGTAAAGCTCTCGCGGCGCGGCGGACGCAGGCGGCCAGGCGCTTTCCCGCCGCCATTCACAAGTCCCAGTTTCGAAGACGAACGCTTCGGACAGCGCTGTGTTGGTCTCGCCTTTGAGGAAGTGCCGCCAGAATGGCAGCTCGATCTCGTTGCGGAAGTACTCCGCCGTCTTGGACCCAAAGCGCACGGGGCCGATCGAATCACCGTCGCCCCCATGCCAGGCGCCATGCGTCCACGGCCCCATGACCAAAGCGTTGAAAATGCCCGGATTTTGCCGCTCGACCGCCCGATAAGTTTTGAGCGGGCCCGAAAGGTCTTCCGCATCGAACCAGCCGCCGACGTTGAGCACCGCCGCGTGCACGTTCTTGAGGTGCTGGGTGATGTCGTGCCGGGCGCACCAGGCGGCGTTGGTGATGTTCGCCACCATATTATCCCAGAAATCGACCCGCCCCTTGAAATAGCGATCGTTGAGATCTCCCGTGGCCCCTCCTTGCAGGAAGAACGCGTAACCGTCGGGCGTCTTGAAATCAAACGGGCGCGGGTCTTGCCGCATCGGGTCCTCCAGCCTCTGGCCGAACGAACCGAAAAAGCCAAAGTTGGCCGCGAGGAAAAACGCGCCGCCATGCAGGGCATCGTCGCCGTTATAGAGATCCGCCACGGGCGCCTGCGGGGAAACTGCTTTCAGCGCGGGATGCGAATCGATCATTCCGGCCGCCGCGAAGAAACCGAGATACGAGATGCCCGTCAGCCCCACATTGCCGTTGTTCCGGGGGACATGCTTGACCAGCCAATCGACCGTGTCCCAGGTGTCGGTGCTTTCATCCGTGTCGGTGGGGCTGTTCTTGGCGGGATTGTGCGGGCGGGTATCGACGAATTTGCCTTCGGAAGCAAAAAGGCCGCGGACATCCTGCAGGGCGAAAATGAACTTCTCTTTGACCCAGGAGTCAGACAGGTAACCGGGCTTGCCCAGGGCGTCGACGGTGTAGGGCTTGAGATTGTAAGGGGTGCGCTGGAGCAAAACGGGATAGTTCGTGGAGGCGTCTTTCGGGATGTAAACGACCGTGAACAGCTTCGCCCCGTCCCGCATCGGGATTCGATATTCGTGCTTGGTGTAATGTTCGACGAACCAGTTCTTGTCCAACGGTTCGGATTTGTCCGCGAAAACGGAGGCCAAGCCGGGAAAGCCGGCGGCCAGAAAAAGCAGCAAGGGCAGAGGGGCGATGGGTTTGAAGAATCGTTTCATCGGAGGCCGGATTCTGTCTGTTCGCCGCCGATTGGCCAGCGCCTTCTTTTGGGCTTTCCCCGGCCCTCAAACTCTCAAACCGCCGGCTCAGCCCGGCGGCCTTGGGCCGGGCGACTGTTCCACTTCCCGGGTCGGGCGGTCTTTCTTGCGCCAGCGCGCTCTGAGCGCCAGCGGAGCGATTTGCGCTGCGGTGAGGGCGCAACAGCCCCAGCCGAAGACATCCCCGTAACGGGTGTAGAAAGTCAGCTTCCGGCTCTCGCCCCGCGCGAGGATCGGCACGGAGACGATTTTGTAGCCCGCTTTGTAGATGTCCTTGGAATCCTGAAAGTAAGCGTCGTGCACCGCCCCGAACTCATCCACCCAGCAGCTCAGCCCGTTATTCGCGCAACGCGCCAGCGGAACCCGGTTTTCGATCGCGCGGAAAACCGCCGTGGCGGCGTGCTGCCATTGCGCGGCGCTTTCGCCGAACCAGCCATTATTCGTGATGTTCAGCAGGAAATCCGTGGTGCGCGAAACGTATTCCCGGGCCACGTGCGGAAACGTGTCCTCGAAGCAAATCAGGACCGAGACGGTTACGCCCAGCGAGCCGAGGTGAAACGGAATGGCCTTGTCGCCCGGAGTGAATCCCCCGTCTCCCGCGGGCGAGAGAAACTTGAGAAAAGGCAGCCATTTTACGAACGGCACATACTCGCCGAAGATCACCAGCCGCCGCTTCCGATAGTTGCCCGCAAGTTCCCCTTCCGGGCTCACAGCGAAGGCGCTGTTGAAGTAGTCGACGTCCTGCGGTGGATGGCCTCCGGGACGAATCTCCGCGTCGTCACTCCCGAGGATGATCCAGGCGTGATACTGCGTCGCCAGCTTGCGCACTGCTTCGGCGGTCTCGCGGTCGTGCCGCAGCATGTTGGGCAGCGCGGCCTCGGGCCAGACCAGGATGTCCGGCTTATTCGTCAGTGCCTTCTCAGAGAGTTGGAGCAACTGCTGAAACCGGGTCGCGTTCTCGCGGGCGTCCCAGATCAGCGTTTGCGGAATGCTCGGTTGAACCAACGCCACTTGGACCGTGTCGTCCGGCCGCGGGCTGCCGCGCACCAGGCCCACTCCCCGAAACGCCAGGACGAACAGGACCAGAAAGGGCAGGGCGATCTCCCGGCCCCAACGGCTCCGTTTCCCCGGATTCTGCACGAGCGCGAGGCCGGTGATCATCAGCGAGGCCGAAAACCAGATGATCAGGAACGATACTCCGTAAACGCCGGTGTACTCGGCGATCTGGATCAGGGGAATCATCCGGTATTGGGAAACTCCAAGGAAATCCCAGGGGAAGCCGCTCAGGAAGCGGCCCAGGACGATTTCCAGAGCCACCCAGAACATCGCGCAGCGCAGCGCCCACAAGACCCTTTGCGACCAGCGCGCATTCAGAAGTTCGGACGCCTCCGCAGGCGCGAAACGCCAGCAAAGCCAGGTCCACGACCCGGTAAACAGCGCCAGATAAGCGGCCAGCGCCAGCCAGCCGAGAATCGGCAGGAATGTGACCGGGATGTGCAGCAGCCAGTAGAGCGAGGTGAGATAGTAGGCGAAGCCTCCGCACCAGCCGAGGCGAAAGCGTGCTTTGCTCTCAGCAGTCCCAGCCACGAAAAGCAGGAGGCCCGGCGCGATCCAAGCCAGGCCCGCGACGCCAGGCAGCGGAAATGCCAGGGCCAGAAGCACGCCGGCCGCGGCGGCAGCCATTTGCCTGGTTCGTTGGTTGGAGATGCTCAAACGGTTCGCGTCGCCCGACTGCCCCTTGGCGGCCTGGGCCGCCGCTGCTCAGTTGCTCACCGGCAGGAAGCCGTAGCGTTGCCCGTAATCCAGCATCTGCTCGATGAAGTCGGGAGGGTATTCGATTTTGACATCGACGATTTCGTCTCCCTGAGTCACCGGCACCAGGCGGGGCTGAATGAAACCCTGGTACGGAGCGATGTTGAGCGTTTCATAACGGCTGTGCACCTCGGCCAGAAGTTTCTGGTCCACCTTTACCCCGTAATTCTCCACGAGATTTTTCGCCGCCTCAAAATCACCCTCGGACTTCAGCCGTTGAATTTCCTTGAGCAGTTGGCCGAACAGTTGGCGGAGTTTGTCGTAATCGTTGATGCGAAAGTAAGTCTTGCCATCATGTGTGACGCGCTCGATCACGCGGTCACCCTGGCCTTTTTCAAACGCCCAGGCCGCCACCAATTGCCGATTCCGCATATGAGCTTCCTCGAGATTCTCGCCCGGCTTCACCCGGTAGAGCTGGGTCATGAGCCCGTTGTTGATGTATTGGTCGTACTCCGCTTTGCCAACGTCGGTCGAGGGCATCACGCCGATTTCCACCAGTTTCGGATCCATCGCGTAGTAGAGAGCCACCAGGTCAGCGCGTCCTTCTTCTAGGGTCCCCGCGTACATTTGCAGCGTTTTGTCGGGAGTGCCCACGCCTGGATTGATGCGGCCCGACGCATGGCCAATCACTTCATGCATGTCGACATGGAGGTTGGAAGCGAGCGCTCCGTATTTTTTCACGCGCGCGATGACCTCCGGCGTGGCGCTGAATTCCTCCGTGGCCGGACTGCGGGCGCGCACATAGTTGTAGGCATCCGCAATGTTCCCCAGCATGACCGACTTCGATCCATGCTTTTCCCGGATCCAATCCGGATTCGGCAGGTTGATCCCTACCGGGGTGACGGGAGCGGAATCACCGCATTCCCCGAGGACCGAGATGACCTTGGCGGAGATCCCAACGACGCTTTTCTTCTTATGCTCGGGCGTGATCGGGGAGTGATCCTCGAACCATTGGGCTTCGGCAGAGATGGCGGCGATGCGCTTGCTGGCTTCCATGTCTTTCATGGAAACGACTGATTCGAAGCTGGCCTTGCGATGCAGCGGGTCCTGATAGACTTCGATAAAGCCGTTCACCACATCGATGCGCGCCTGCGTTTCCTTGGCCCACTCGATGCAGTATTGGTCGAAATGCTCCAGATCGCCCGTTTCGTAAAAGGCGATGAGTTCGCGCAGGTGCTTCTTCTGTTGCTCATTTTCGGCCACGCCGATCGCCTTGTTGAGCCAGTAAACGACCTTTTGCAGGGCCGGCGCGTACATCTCCTGGGTGGTCCATTTTCGCTCGGTCACCTGGCCGTCGTGCTTGATGACTTTCGAGTTCAGGCCCAGGGACAGCAGCTTATTCGGGCTGGATTGTTTGAGTTGATCATAGAATTGGTTCACTTCCTCCTTGGTTACCCCTTCGTAAAAGTTCACCGCCGAGGCTTTCACGTTGTCGATCCCCGGGGAAAGGTCGACCAGCTTCCGGTCCAGATTTGGGTCAAAGATCAGGGGCGTGATGAACGCCGTAAAATCATCGAGGGAACGATTCCCGGCCGGCAGGCGCTCAGCCGCCGTTTGCCGCAACACCCCCTTGAAGTAATCCGCCGTGCACTCAGGCACGAATTTAATGTTCGAGTAATGATGGTGGATCCCGTTGGCGAAGAAGAAGCGTTTGGCGTAAACCACCAGCTTCTGAAAGTCGGCGCTGTCTTTCGGTCCGGAGTAAGTGCTCAGGATCGCCTCCAGCGTTTTGCGAATGGCGAGATTGTGCCGGTACTTCTGATCGTAAAAGATATCGCGCCCGGCCAGTCCCGCCTCGGTCAGGTAATAAGCCAGTTTTTTTTGCGGGAGCGGCAGTTGATCGAACCCCGGCGCCCGGTAGCGGAGCACCTGAATGTCCGCGAAGCGGTCGGCGACGACTTTGAATTCGTCGGTGGCGGTCTCCGGTGAAGCGGCAGAGACGGATGCCGCGATTATCCCCAGGCTTAGAATGGAAAGAATCTTCATTGGCGCTTTCCTTTCATACCCTTTCCGCCGAATGCGGTAAAGCCGCGCCCGCAGGAAGAGCGGACCCCGGGAGGATGGTGGCATCGCCTGCGCGGTTTGCTCGCAGCGCAAAACGAAAATGCCGGCCAGGCGGCCGGCATTTCCCAAATCAGAAAGGTCTATCTTGCTTCCGTTACTTGCCGCTCCCTTGCAGCGCTTCGTAAACCTTGCCGACCATTGCGCTGGAAGGCGTCAAAGTTTTGGCGCCCTTGGTCCACTTGGCGGGGCAAGCCTGCTCCGGATGCTGCATCAGATAGACGTTGGCTTCGAGTTTGCGCACGAGTTCATCCGCGTTCCGGCCAACGTTGTAGTAGTTGACCTCCGAAGAAACCAGCCGGCCATCGGGATTGATGACGAAAGTGCCGCGGAGGGAGAGCCCCGAAGCGGGATCGTAAACTCCGAACAACTGGCTCAGGGCGCGGGTTGGGTCGGCGCCCATGGGATAACGGACTTTGCTCAGGAGCTTTTCGGTGTCGCGCCAGGCCATATGCGCAAATTTGGTGTCGGTCGAGACGGAGATGACCTCCGCGCCGAGCTTGGTGAGAACATCGTATTGCTCCGCCAGGTCGGCCAATTCGGTCGGGCAGACGAAGGTGAAATCCGCGGGATAAAAAACCAGGACTACCCATTTTTTGGCGCCCCGGAGTTGAGCCAGCGAAAGTTTTCCAAACTCCCGTTGATCCGGGTTGTAAACTTCGATTTCGAAATTCGGGACCTCTGATCCAACTGTCACAGCTTTAATGTCGTTCATTTCCACCTCAAATTTGCGGCGGAACGTAGACGCCCGGTGGGGCGAGTTCAAGCGCCAGAATTGTAACTTGCGGAAAGGCTAGGCGCACATTCGCGCCAGAAGGTTCGCCGTAATTCGTTGCGCACGGGCGTCCGGCCCCTGCGGGGTGGTGTAAACGGATGGCCGCAAATAGCCGGGCGGAGCGGACAAACCATCAGCCCACCAACAGGTTGAGGCGTTAAAGACGAAATTGCTCTTCGGGCCGGGATAGAGTGTGGCGGTGTAGATCCCGCCGTTCAGCTTGCCCGGCGCGCTTTGCGTGGGGCCGCTGCCGAGCACCACGAGGCCAGGAATTCTCGCCGGCGCGCCGTGCCATTCCCAGCCCACCAGGCCGGGAATCCCGTCGCCCCGTTGCATTCCGGTCCCTTCGAACACCCAATGGGTGGGATCATCGCACCGCCAATCCGCGCCCCCCGTGGTCGGCGGTATGTTCCCGGCGCCGACGAGTAGATTCGAATTCGGGCTGAGGTGCGGGAGTTTGCCCATCGCGGGGAAACGCCGGACTTCCTCCTCATCGCGCGGCCCCCAGAAATCGGTTCGGGAAAAGATCCGGTTCGGAATTCCGTGGCTGCTTGGCCGGGGATCGATCCTCCCGCAACAGACGTTTCCGGAGAAAAAGCCGACGTTCAAGCCACGCTGGATGGCACGTTGGAGGTTTTGGAACATCTCCATGGAATAATATTCATCATGCCCCACGGAAATGAAGCCTTTGGCCCGGTTTAAGCCGGCCGCGTTGCTGTGCGTGTCAATGTTCGAAATGTAGGTCACATCGTAGCCATGTTCTTCGAGCCAGTAGGCGAAAGGGAATTCCCACAAGAACCACTCGCCCGAACCGGTCGACAGAGGTGCGTCGAGAATCTGGCAGTACTTGCCGTAGGGACGGTCGAAGCTGATGTCCACGCCGGGGCCCCAGTACCACGTGTCGCGTCCATCATCATAGAGGGAAAACTGGCTGGGCCACCGGTTGTAGGCCTGCCAGGTGTTGTCCGAGCACTGGAAGATGAAGTCGGCCGGGCGATCATCCCGCACAATGAAGATGACGTAGCTTTGGAGTCCTTCACGTTCGGCGGTAAGTTTCCCCACGTACACTCCGCTGACCCAGTCCTGCGGAATGGTCAGCGTATAGGCCGCCTCCCACTGGCATTCCCGGAGGCGGGCCGGCCCGATAGGCGGATCGGGCTGAACCGATCCCGCCAGCGGTCCGACGCTCAACATCTGCCGGCCGCCTTTCCCGCCGTAATAGCCCATGCGGTAGAGGTCCAGCGTAAAGCGCGAGGCGGGGTTGGTGCTCACGAAAAACTGGATCTGCTCCCCCGCGCGCACGCTGGTGCGCGAGCAGTACCCTTCGATCCACGGGCAGCGATATTTTGTGGCGGGATCGATCCGCGTATTCTGCAGCAGCCAGTCGCGCGTGCCTTCCCGTTCATTCTCCCGCCGGATCAACTCGGGATTGCGAGCGGCGGCCGTGGCTGAAGAGGATCGGGAGGCGGTTGCGCAGCCACCGAGGCCGGCGCTGGCGCCCGCGGCCACCAGGCCTTTCAGGAGGTCTCTGCGGGTGATTTCGCTCATCCTCTTTGCATAGCAGGATTTGCCAGCGGCGGGAAGCGAGAGCTTGGCGGTTCGATGCCGGTCCGCCGGCGGAGCGGCCCGGCTCAACTCACGTAACGAGGATCAAACACCGGCTGCCCGGAGTGCTGGCGGAGCAGCTCGACGAAGCGTTGAATCCCGCGCTTTTCGTCACTCCCCAGATGGTAATGGATATGCCAGCCGAGATAGTCCTTGCGGAATTCGTGATCGTACTCGGTGCGGTTGTCGATCAGGTAGTCGAGCGTGTCCATCCCGAAATCCTTGGCCTCGCGCAACTGCTGTTTGAGGCTCTCCATGCCCGGCTTGCGCGAGAGCGCCCACACCGCGTAGACGAACGGAAGCCGCGTCAGCTCGTACCAGGCCGCGCCCAGATCCCAGATTTCGTGGGGCGGATGGGAACGGCGGAAATCGATGGCCGGGTTGCCGATTAGGAGCACGTTTTTCATCTGCGCGGCCGGCTCTTTCAACTCGACCAGTTCGGGCTTGAGCCCTTGTTCGGCGAGCAGCACTCGGAGCAGCCAGATGCTGGTGCGTGAAGCGGCCAGGCAATGGATCGTCTTGATTTCTTCCAGTGGCTCCTGGTGCGCGAGAAAGACGCTGTAGACTTCCCCCAGGCTCGCGATGGCGATTCCGTCCAGGATGTCATAGCGATCGTTCAAAAGCACCTCGGTGATGCTCAGGAGGGCGGCGTCCAGTTCATCCCGCCGGAGCATTTCGGCCAATTGGGCTGGCGGAACGAATTGGATCTCGTCTTCCAGGCCGCGCGTTAGCGGCACCGCATTGAGGTAAGGGACGGAACCCACGCGAAACGGCGCGAGGGACCGCTCGAGGTTCACCTCGCGCTGTTGGTCAATCGCCCTTTGTTCCCGCTCCAGTCGGCGAGCCAGTTGCTCGGGCTCGGTCCGGCCGGCCATGCGCAGCTTCGGCATTTCAGAATCGTCCTTCACTTTGGGAAAACTCTTCATGTTCGGCGGGGAGCCGACAAGCGCCTATTTGCGCCCGCTTCGGCTAACCTGCCAAAATCTCAAGACTCCGGTTTTGGAAGTTTGGAGATGGCCTCCATGATGCGGTCCGCCACTTCCTGGTAGATTTCCTTCAAGCGCGGCTTGCTGCAGGTTTTGGCTTCCGCCCGCAAATCGGAGAAGTCGACCGGCTTCCCGAACCGGACCATCACCTGATGCGGCCGGGGAATGCTCTGGCGGCGGTTCAAGGCGTCAAACGTCCCGAACACGCGCACCGGAATCACCGGGGCCTCGGATTTGATCACGGTGAGGCCGATGCCGGACTTGGCTTTTTGCAGGCCGCCGTCCGATGAGCGGGTGCCTTCCGGGAAAAGAATGATCGCTCCGCCCGCGAGCAGCCGGTCCAGAATCGCCCGCAGCCCGGCCGCGCCGCCTCCTTCGCGATCGACCGGCACCGCGTTCACGCCGCGCAGAATGCTGCCGATGACCGGGAACCGGAACAAAGACTCGCGAGCCATGTAGTTGATTTCGCGCTGCGTCGCGGCCCCAACCAGCGGAGGATCGAGAAAACTGCTGTGATTCGAGGCCAGGATGGCCGGGCCGGCCGCCGGCACATTCTCCGTTCCGGCGAATTTCCAGCGGTGATAAAGCCGGAAATACAGGCGGTAAAAGCTCCAGCCGGCGAAGTAGAGGGCTTTCATCCGGAACTCAGGCTTTCGCGGCGGCGGCCAATTTTTTGCGAATCTCCTCGAGAATCAGCCCGCTCGATTGGGCCGGGCTCATCCCGGACGTGTTGATGACGGTGGCGCCGAGCGGGATCATTAACGGCGCGGCCGCGCGCTGGCTGTCCCGCTGGTCGCGCGCCGCCAGATTCTCCTGGATGCCATCGGCGGCGCGGCGGCGGGACCGTTCGTCCAGGCAGGCGTCAAGGTAGAATTTGAAATTCGTTTCCGGGAAGACGTTTGACCCGATGTCCCGCCCTTCCATCACGAGGCTGCCGAACTTCAGGCATTCGCGCTGAATGTTCTTCATCCAGTCGCGGACTTTGGGAACGGCGGCGACATGCGGAACCGCGGCGCTGGTCTTCTCAGTGCGGATTTCTTTTTCCGGGGAGTAACCGCCCACCGTCAAAAACGCTTTGTTATCCCGGCATTCGAGCTTCGCCGGCCATTTGCGGCATGCGGCGCTCACCGCTTTCGCGTCGTGCACGTCGATCCCCTTCTCCAGGCAGTGCCAGGCCAGGGTGCGGTACATCGCCCCGGTGTCGACGTAGATATAGCCCAGTTCCTTGGCCACGAGCCGGGCGTTGGTGCTTTTTCCGCTCGCGCTGGTGCCGTCGATGGCGATGACTATCGGAGCGTTCATTTTACTCGGCAGCGAGTTCGGCATGGGTTAAAGCGCGGCCGGTGGCGGCATCGGAGATGCGCACGCCCAGCCCGGCCGGCGCGGGCGCGGCCAGTTTCTGAAAGAAGTTTGGGAAGGTTTTCTTCACGCAGGCCGGATTCTCTATGCGTATCCCGGGTACTTTCAACGCCAGAGTTCCAAAGCACATTGCCATGCGGTGATCGTTGTAGGTGTGAATGGTGGCCCCGTGCAATGACGCCGGGCTGACCCGCAGGGTGTCGCCCGTCTCCTCGACCAGCCCGCCGCACTTGCGCAGTTCATCCTTGAGAGCATGAACCCGTTCGCATTCCTGGACCCGGAGCCGCCCCAGGTCGGTGAATTCCTTGGCCTCGTGGGCGAACGGAGCGAGGACGATCGCCGTCATGATGCTGTCGCCCAGGTCCGTCTGGCGGGAGACCCGCGCCGGGAAGCGGTTCAGGATCGGAGGGAACTGCGCGTCAATCTGCAGGGAACGGTTCATCCAGTCCGCGACCGAGACGCGCGAGCGGGCGGTGTCCGCGAATTGCGGGAGCAACCAGCCGGCCGCCCAGAGGTAACTCGCGCTGGAGGCGTCGGGTTCGATCGCGAAAACTCCGCCCTGGCGGGGGAACTGGGCGATCAGTTCGGAAGTCATGCTGACGTAGGGCGATTCCTCCGAGTTCTCGCCTTCGACCCGCACCTGCCAGCCGCCGTGACTTGCGCTGAGCAGCAGGGCGGAGGCGAACTGAGAACTTTCCTCGATCGACACGGCGCACTCGCCCGGCTTGGGACCTTCTCCCCGGATGACCACGGGCAGGCGATCCTGGGCGCTCTGCAGTTCGTAACCGAGCTGCCGCAGGCTTTTGAAAAGAGCGGCCTGGGGCCTTTGGTGCATGCGGGGCACGCCATGCAGCCGGTAATAACCCCGGCCCAGGCAGACGAACGCCGCGAGAAAGCGCGCCGCAGTCCCGGCGTTGCCCACGAACAGGTCGAGCGGTTCGGATTGGGTTCCCCCTTTCGGGATATTTCCCCCGAGTCCCGTAACGGCGATATGCCGGTTGCTCTCTTCCAGCGGATCGCGCGCCACGACCACTTCAAAGCCCAGTGTTTGCAGGCATTCGACCATCACCTGGGTGTCCTCGCTCCAGAGCGCATGGCGGAGTTCGGTCTTGCCGGGATGCAATGCGGCCAGGATCAACGCCCGGTTGGTGATGCTTTTGGAGCCGGGAATGGTCACCGCGGCTTCAACAGGACGCTGAAGGGGATGGATTTCGATGAGATCCGGCAGAGGCATGGGGAAAACTATTCGGGTGACTGGGAGGAGCAGCGAGCCGCCCAGGAATCCCGCAACTGCTTGGCTTCGCTGAAAAACAGTTCGATCGCCGCGGGATCACCCTTCTCCAAGAGCGATTGAAAGTGGCGCAGCCGGCCTTGGTACTCTGCGAGCGATTTGAGCAGGGCCGGACGGTTCATGGCCACGATATCGCGCCACATCTCGGGCGAACCAGAAGCGATTCGGGTGCTGTCGCGAAAGCCGCTGGCGCAGAGCTGGCTTTGCCCGGCGGGGTGGCCCGGATCAAGCACGTAGCGCGCGAGGTTGGAGGCGAGCACGTGGGGCAGGTGGCTGGAGCGCGCCACGAGTTGGTCATGCTCGGCCGGCGAGAGCCTGAGCGTGCGCGCGCCGGTGCTGCTCCAGAGCGCTTCCGTCCTGGCCACAACTTCTTCGCTCAAGCTCGCGGTGGGCGTGACGACACAGATAGCGTGGTGAAAAAGGTCGGCTCGGGCCGCGCCCACGCCCATCTTCTCCGAACCGGCCATGGGATGGCTGCCCACGAAGAAGGCTCCCCGGGCCGCAAAAAGAGGTTCAAGATCGGCCACAACCGGCCCCTTCACACTCCCCACATCCGTGATGAGCGCTCCCGCCTGGATCTCGCCGGCGCATTTGCGAGCCAGTTCCACCATCTGGGCGAGCGGCGTGCAAAAGACTACCAGGTCCGCTCCGCGCACGGAATCAGCCAGATCGCAGGACGCGCTGTCCACCGCTCCCGCCTGCAGGCATTCCGCGATGCTGGCTTCGCGGCGGACGTACCCATGCACGCGATCGGCCAGCCCCCGTTTGCGCAAAGCCAGGCCCAGTGAGCCTCCGAGGAGGCCCACACCCAGCAAAGTTACCTTGCGCCAGCGCATTGGCGCCCGATTAAACGGAAAGCTTCACAAATGAAAAGCAAATGTCGCGGCTGCCCGCGCCGGGATTTTGCAACTTCCCTCGCAAAGCACTTGCCGAGACCGGGCGCCGGGTGAAGCTTTGGATTGAACCTGTTATGCCTCAAGCCATCATGGACCCGGAGCAGGTCCGCCGCTTCGCCGAAGAGCTTCAACGTTTCAATCGCGACCTTCAGGCCCGCATGAGTTCCTTGCAGGCCCGCTTTTCCGCCCTGAGCGAAACATGGCAGGATCAGGAACACGCCAAGTTCGCCGAGGAATTTCAGCAGACGGCCAAGGCTCTCAAGCGATTTGTCGACCTCTCCGAGCAGCATGTCCCGTATCTCGTGCGCAAGGCGCAAAAGGTCGAGGATTACCTCAAGCAGCGTTAAATGAACCCGGAAAGCGCGCGCGTCAGTTCGACAGAAGCGATCGAACGCTTCCGGGCGCGCCTGATTGTTTATCGGGACAAGCTCAAACCGCTGCTTGGGGACGCGTCGGACGAAGTTTCCCGCACCCGGGATTGGCTGTCACACCGCCGCGCTTTCTGGGAAAGCGAACTGAAGCGCCGCCGCCAGGCTCTCGATGAAGCGCGGCAGGCTCTGTTTAGCGCTCGTTTTTCCAGCCTGCGCGAGGTCAGGACCGCGGAGCAGGCGGCCGTGCACCGTGCGGAGAAAGCCGTCCTCGAAGCCGAGGCCCGAGTGGCGGCGATGAAGCGTTGGGCCACCGCTTTTGATCAACAGGTCGGCCCGCTCGTCAAGCAGATCGAGCAACTTCGCACGATGGCAGCCACGGACCTGTCACGGGCCGAGGAGTATCTGGGACGGATCCTCGGCGCGCTGGATCGCTACACCGTGGTGGCGGAGCAGCAGGACGCTGCCCCGGAGTAAGGCGGGGAGTTTTTAGGCAGTCGTGCAGCTTGTCCGCGTTCTTTCTTGCCGCCCGCTGACACGATTTTTTACTGTTCGTCCATGAAGTTGGCGTTTCGTGTCATTTTACTCGCGGCGTTGTTCGTGCGCCTGCCCGTGCGGAGTTCCGCCCAGTCCGAGTTGCTGGAGGAGGTCAAGCGCCTGCAAGGGGAAGTTGCCGATCTGCGGGACGCCGGTGCCGCCCAAAACCGCCGCATCACTCAGATGCAAAAGGAGATCGAAAGCCTGCGGGAAGCGGTGCGCGAATCCCGCGAGCGGGCCACTGCGAAAATGGGCGACTTTGCCACCCGCGAAGATCTGAAAAGGATCATGGAGAGCATCCGGGATGTCGACCAGAAGCGGGAATCTGACCGGAAATTGATCCTCGGGGAGTTCGAAAAACTGGGCAAAACATTAAGCCAGCCCCAGCCCGCCGAGCGGACGGAGCATGCCAGTTCGCGCAAGCAATCTCACCGGGAAAAGGAAAAGCCGAAAGAGTCCGAAAAGGAAGCCGCGCCGGTGGAAGAACGCGTCCTGCCCTACAAGGTCAAGGATGGCCAGCGTCTGGCGGATATCATCAAGGAGTACAACGGCGAATTGAAGAAGCAGGGCCTTCCGCCAGTCAGCCTCGAGCAGGTGAAGCGCGCCAATCCGAAGATGAACATCAACCGCATCCTGACCGGCCAGGAGATATTGCTCCCGGTGCCGGACAAGAAAAAATAGGACCGAAACTGTGAAAATCGTCCGGAAGCTGCACCTTTATCTCAGCGTGTTTTTCGCGCCGCTGCTTGTGTTTTACATCGGCACCGGCTGGTACCAGACCATTCGGACGCAGCGCAATAAACTGCTGGGAGAGCAGGACACGTTTGTCTCCAAGCTCACCGCGGTGCATGTCGACCAGATTTATCCCAAGCCGAACGCTGTGGGCGAGTACTCCACCACTTCGTTCAAAATCTTCGTCGTGGCCATGTCGGTTTGCCTGCTCGTGACGATCGCGCTCGGCATTTATCTGGCATTTCGGACTAGCCGCCGGGGCTGGACGGTTTCGCTCTCGCTGCTCCTTGGACTGCTGCTTCCGGCGTTGTTCCTCTGGCTGGGCCAGCCCCGGTAGGGCCTTTAGTTTCCGCCCCGTTTGGGAACCAGGATGTCGATTAGCGGCTTGCCCATCGAGACTGACGGCTCGTTCATCTCCAGGGCGGCGCAGAGGGTCGGCACGATATCCGTGATGAAGAATTCATTCGGGTAACGGCCCGGCCGAAAGGCCGTGCCGTAAAAAAGTATCGGCACGTGGGTGTCGTAGGAATAAGGCGAACCGTGAGTGGTCCCCGTCTTTCCCGCGCCCGGGATGACGTAGGGCTTGGGAATGAGCAGCACATCGCCGCCCCGCTCCCCGTTGTAGCCGTTGCTGGCCAGTTTCCCCAGGGGGCCCGGGGCTCTCCCTTCAAGCAGTTGTTCTCGCGAGAACACCGCTTGATACTTGCCGCTGGCCAGCGCGGTTTCCCGGATGCACGTAATCACCTCCTGCAGATTGAGCCGCTTTTTCTCGATCGTGTGATAATCAAGGTAGAGATTGCCGCTGAAAGTTTTCGAGGCGAGCAGGTACTTGCCCGGGCCAAACTCCTCGTTCAAGCGCGTCTTGAGATCCCCAATCCAGGCGGTTTCATCAAAGGACTCCGCGTTTAACCCCGCTTCTTTCGCGAACTCAATGGTCGGAGCCACCGCATGATCGGCCGTCAGCGTGATGACCACGTTGGCCAGCCCGATTTTCTGGTCCAGATAATTGAAGAACTCGTTCAACTGCCGGTCCAGCCGCAACACCGTGTCCTGCACCTCCTGCGAGTACGGCCCGAACTTGTGCCCGACGTAATCCACGGCCGAGAAGGAAACGCAGAGCAGATCCGGCTGTGCGCCCTGGCCGAGTTTCTCTCCCTCGATCGCCGCTTCCGCGAATTCCGCAAGGATCTGGTTGCCGTAAGGGGAACCAACGACGCTGTCGAAATTGTCTTTCGAAGAGGAGATCTTGTGCGGGAAAACCGGCTTCTTTTCGTCGCCGATCGTTCCTTCCCCGGCGCTGTCGTCCTGGTTCAGGTAGTATTTCTCGTCCACCAGCCGTTCCCAAGTCTTGCCCGCGAAGTCGGCCGGCCGCTTTTTCTGGTTGAACGCTTTCACCCAGCCGGGCAGGTCCGTCATGTAATAGGTGCTGGTCACGAAATTCCCGTTGTTGCTGTGAAACCAAAACGCGCCGGTTGGCTTCTTCCCTGCCGGAAGGATCGCTCCCCGATCCTTCATCGAAACACCCACGACCTTGGAATGAAATCGGAGGCGCAGTTCGTCCGCAAAATTGTCCCCGATAAAGTTCCGCGGAGACATGCGGGCTTTGCCCGGCGTGGCTCCCACTCCGTCCACCCCTTGATCTTCGGCGCAATAGACCTCCTTGCCGGTTTTCCGATCGTACCAGTCGTTGGCCACAATTCCGTGCATCAAAGGCGTGCTCCCACTGAGATAACTGGCGTGTCCGGGGCCCGTCACCGTGGGAATGTAATTGTAATGGGCGAAAGTCATGAAGACGCCGCGATTCAGGAGAAGGCGGAACCCATTGGTGGTGAATTGGTCCTGAAACCGTTCCAGGTAATCATAGCGCATCTGATCCACCAGAATGGCCACAATGAGTTTGGGCGGAGCCGCGTGGAGCCCGAGGGCGCAAAGGCCGCTCGCCAGCGCGAGAAAGCAGCGTCGAAAAATCCTCATGATTCGCCCCCAGATTAAATTGGCGGACGAGAATGTCTATGCTCTTTGGCGTTGGCGGCAAAAGGCTTGCGGGGGAGAAGCGTTGTCGGAGGGCTGGGGTCAGGGCTTTCACGCCGTTCGTGACAGGTGTTTCCGTTGCTTGACGGAGGCGATCCAGGGCGTTAAATGGCGGTCATGGATAGGGGCGGGTGGAAAGGGGGGAGGGTCGGGCTGATCTCGGTCCTATGGGTTCTGGGGATGAGTTTGGGCAGCTTCGGCGATGTTATCATCGGCAATCTCCCGCAACAGCAACTGTCTGGCAGCTTGCCGCTCGGTCAATTCAGTGTGGCCGTTCTGTTCAACACCGGCTCTTTCAATGGGCCGGTCGATTCTGTGGATCTTGAATTGGAGTTTTTCGATCCCAGTGGCATCGCGGTTGCCCTCTACTTGGATAATGGCCGACAGCCCGGCGCACGCGCTGGTTCATTTGTTCCGCCGAAATTCGGGGGGGCCGATCGCGCGGTCTACCATTTTCCAGCGCAGTCGGAGTTTCAGTTGTTGCCGGGAGCCTCCTATTGGCTGATCGTCAGCGCTCCCGCCAATAACCCGTCTCGTTGGGATGGGCTGAATATCGCGCCGACCGGCATGGCCGACTATGATTCGTCCTTCTATCTCGATCCGGCCACCGCGGTCTGGCGATCCGCCCCCAGCATTCCGTGGTTCAATCTCTATACCACTCCCAGCGGGTCGACCGGCGGGAGCACGGCCGGGGGCGGAGGGGAAACGCCGCCCAAGTTTGTGGAATACCACCGGAATCCCGACCGATCCTTTCACCTGGAGCTGACCGCCCAGCCAAACATTACTTACGTCCTGCTCAGCACGCACAATCTGGCGGCTGGCTGGCTCACACTCACGAACCTCACTTCGACAAACGGCGTGCTAACCTACGACGATCCGTCCGCCGCCACCTCACCCGTATCCTTGTACCGCGCCCGGTCCGCACCGTAGGCCGCCGTGGGGGAACTCCGGCTCCGACGCCGCTCAGGCCAGGACGCTGAGGGAGCTGGTCGCGCCCGAGGGCGCCGGGCTGATCATTCCACTTTGCTCCGCTCTCTCTCGCTGCTGTTGCAGGTAGGCGAGTTCCTCCGCCCAGGAAACCTTGCCGTCTTTATTCGTGTCGCGGGGGTCGGAGATCGTCTCCGAGCTGGATGTGGTGGAACCTGAATTGGAGCTGGCCGGCTTGCCGCCTCCGGTCCTCGGTCCGCCGGGAGGGTGGCCTCCGTGACCTTTCTCCGGACCGTTGTGCCTGGCGATGGCTTGCTTGAGATCGGCATAAGCCTGCTGTGCTGCTTTGATGTCGCCAGAATCGATCGCCTTGCTCAGGGCCGTGACCTTGCTGCTCAGCGGATTGCTGCCCTGGCCGGGCTTGGGCGCGTTGCTCTGGAGCTGCGCCAGCGCATCCTTCGCCGCTGACAGGTCGCCTGATTGAAGCGCTGTTCCAATAGTGTCGAAGTTCTCCCTGAATTTTGTCACGGCGGATGTGACGAGGGCCATGGTTGGCCCCTGACCGATAGGATTGATCTGCATACTGCCTTTCCAATTTTTATCTCGAGCAATTCCTGCTGACGCAACCGCTATTCAGATTATCAACTCATTTTATCGGCCTCCCATGGGGCGACTTGAGTCGGGAACGCGCGCTTTCGAGGCGATGTCGCGGATCGATATCAAATGGCCATACCAAAGTACCGAGGCCAGGAGGCGGGGTGCCTGGCGAGGTCGACGGTTAGATATGTTAAATCAACGGTTTGCGTCGAAAATGTAGACTGCGGAAGGGCTCTTCCGCGATGACGTGTGATCGCACGTCGCTAATCTCCACCGCCGGCCCGTTGTTCAACGGCGCAGGGGGCATCGGCATAGTCGGAAATTGAGGGGCTGAGCCGGGTTTATCGATTGGTTCTGCGGTCGTAGACCGAGGTTGGCGGGCGGGGCTTCAGCCCTCTTCGGTGTGAATTCGGGGTGGGAGTTCCCAGTGGCTGGTATGAGGCGCACCTTTGGTGCTGGCCAATCGCAGGACCCAGCGTCCCGTGCCATGCCAGCCTGGTTCAAAGCCGCCCCCGTCTGAGTAGATTCACCGGTCGGCGTGGTTTCCTTTTCCGCCGCCGTTGAAAGGGGCACGGGTTATCGGTCCGGTGGGGGTTGCGTCGTGGACGCGGTTTGTTGCGTGGCAACTGTTACGCCAATCACGAGTCTTAAGATGCGGAAACGGGGGAAGTTGTTCCCATGGGGCAGAAACCTAACTGAATCGAGGCTCGCTGGCGGAATCCCGGACGGGACTGGAAAACCAAATTCCAAATAGGGGGAAATACCAAATCTGAGGAGCTGAGGGCGGAGAGCTAAGACCTTTTACGTCGGACCAGCCAGGCTCACGCGAAACTGACGGGGAGGCGCTGAGCGTCGGTGAGGCGCTGGAGGAAGTCG
Organism: uncultured Verrucomicrobiota bacterium; assembly: GCA_964566945.1. Taxonomy (GTDB): domain Bacteria; phylum Verrucomicrobiota; class Verrucomicrobiia; order Limisphaerales; family SXQI01; genus DASVNK01. Next base: position 73,495 of record CAZMKE010000006.1, read on the forward strand.
CGCCGGGGGACGAGGACGGCGCCGAGTTGGAGGGTGATGCGGGTGGGCATTTGCACGTCGAACAGGCGGTAGCCCCGGTTTTGGAGGTGGCCGGCCAGAAAATGGAGGGCCGCTTTGGAGCCGTCGTTGACGCGGTGAAACATGGATTCGCCCGCGAAGTAGGCGCCGAGGCTCACTCCATAGATGCCGCCGGCGAGTTCGCCGTTCTGCCAGACTTCGAGGCTGTGGGCATAGCCGGCCCGGGAAAGATCCTGATAGGCGCGGATGAACTCGGGGGTGATCCAGGTGGTTTTGCGCTTAGGAGTTTGCGCGGCGCAATTCTGGATGACGGTGTCGAAGTTCTGGTCGAGCGTGTAGGTGAACCGCTGTTGCCGGATCGCTTTGGCGAGGCTGCGCGGGGTGTGGAAAGAATCGAATTCGATGAGGGCGCGCGGGTCGGGCGACCACCAGGTGACCGGGTTAACGGTCCAGGGGAAGGCGCCCTGGCGGTAGGCGCGGAGGAGGTTGGCGACGTTGAGTTCGCCCCCAATGTCCACCAGGTTTTCGTCAACAAAGGGCAGTTCGAAAGTTCGATCGGGGAGAATGCGCTTTCGAAAGCTGGGGAACATACTCAGGAGCGGGCGGCCTCCAGGAGGGAGTGTTCGAAAAGGCCGGCCATTTCCATGGACCAGGCCAGTTGCATGTTTTCTTCGCTCAGGTCGGGGAGTTGCCGGAGGCTGGCGGTGGGCTGGCCGAGGCGCACCCAACTGCCGACCCGAATGTCATTGAGGATCTGGAGGACCCATTCGATCTCCCCGGCGGAGAGGGTAAAAATGAAGCCGAGTTCACTCTCGGTGAAACGGCTGGGTTGGCTGAGCATTTCCTCGAGGTTGCGCCGGTTCTCGCGTTGCTGCTCGGCGAGGGCTTCCTCGAGCAGTTCATGGTTCTTCCGGGCTTCCAGATCGGCGGCGGCGCGAGCGTGGAAATGGGCGGTGTTGATGACGGGGTAACGCCGGAGCAGGGTGATAAAAAGGTCGCGCTCGCGTTTGCCAATCAGAAAGGTGAAGGCGTCGGCCGATCGATCGAGAAGCTTCACAGGGCCAAATTCCGCTTTTTCACGCGTCCCGCTCCATGGTGGCGTGGAGGCTGTAACGCTGGAGTTGATGGACGTAATGCTCGGCTTTTTCCAGGCTTTCGCGGATGAGGACGCTTTTGCCGGTGGTGTGGACCTGCATCATGTGCTCCTCGGCTTTGGCCTTGGGCCAGAGAAAGACCTTTTGGAAAACGTGGGTGACGTAGTCCATGAGATTGACGGGATCATCCCAGCAAATGACGAGATAGCCGGGTTCGACCGCTTCTTGCGAACTGGCCTCCTCCTTCGGGCGTTTGGACGGCAAGACTAATGGCTCCGCGGTCGATGGCATCTTGTAAAAAGTTAGGGCAGGACGGGCTTGATTTCAACTGACCGAAATCGCGGTTCCCAAGGGGTCAGGCGCTATTCAGGCTTGAGGCTGGAGGGTGGTCCGGGGGCGTTCCGCGACGTCCGGGGTGTGGGCAGGCGCCTCCGGGCTCCCGGCCAGAGCTCGATAAAGCCGCAGAACGCGCTTGCCAGAGACGCGGATGAAAAAGTTTGTCCGGAGGATGCTGCGGTCCCGCCGGTTCCGACCGTAAAAGCGGTTCAGCTCGCAAATGACTTCGTCCGTGTTTTTCGCACTGGCCACTTCGCGGAGCATCTCGAAATCTTCGCGAAAGAACTGGGCTTTGTTCGGGATGAGCCAGGCAAAAAGCGGGGCATGCCAAAAGAGTGACTTCGAGAACATGCGCTGCTCGAATTCACCCGGTTCGCACCTGACCGCGCAGGAGAAGATATGCCTGAAATCGGCGTCCATCTATCGTGATTATTTGAATGCGTGGCGCGGGTTCTGTCTACAGAATTTTATTCACGCAAATGGATTGTCGGGCGATCGGGCAAAGCCCCAGGGTTGCCCTCGGGGATTTCGAGCCGGGTCATCCCGCCGCCGCCCGGGGGAGAAGGTCCACGGCTGCAAGGGTTTCGACCGGGAGGCGGGCCGCACCTTGATTCGTTTTGAGTTTTTCAGGATTCTCTCTTCAATCACTGCGTGCTGACGACGTTGCGGATCAAAAACCTGGCGCTGGTGCCGGATCTGACCCTGGAACTTGCCCCGGGGTACAATGCGATCACGGGCGAGACGGGCGCGGGCAAGTCAGTCATTATCGGGGCGCTCAACCTCGTATTGGGGGAAAGGGCGGATCGTTCGGCAATTCGCAGCGGGGCGGAGAGCTGCTCGGTGGAGGCGGTGTTCCTGCTGGAGCGCCTGGCGCCGGTGGTGGATCAGCTGCTGGAGGACCGCGGGCTGGAGCGTTGCGAGGAGAAGCAGTTGGTGCTGAAGCGGACTTTCACGGCGGCCGGGGCGAATCGGCAGTTCATCAACGGATCTCCCGCGACGCTCGGAGTGCTTGAGGAACTGGGGCAATGGCTGGTGGACATGCACGGTCCGCACGATCATCAATCTTTGCTGCAAGCGTCCCGCCAACTGGAGATTCTGGATGCGTATGGCGGGCTGGGAGAATGGCGCGAGCGGTTCGCGGGAAAAGCGCGGATGCGTTCCGAATTATTCCAAAAGAAGGCCGATCTGGTGGTGGATGAGCGGACCTACGCGCAGCAACTCGATCTGCTCCGCTTCCAGGTCGCAGAGATCGCGGGGGCCAAGCTCGTTCCCGGAGAGGAGATCGATTTGGAGGCTGAGTACGGGCGGGCGAGCAACGCGGCGCGCCTGACGGAATTGGCGCAGGCCGCTTTGGCGGCGTTAAGCGAGGATGACACCTCTGTTCTGACTCAAGCCGGGGCGGTCGGCCGGTCCCTCCAGGACCTGGCGCGGCTGGATGGGACCGCGGAGAGCCTGGTGGAAGGGCACGAGCAAGCCGCGGCCGCATTGCGCGAACTGCAACGGGAGCTGAGCCGGTATGCGGATGGCATCGAGGTGGACCCGGCGCGGTTGCTGGAACTGGAGGCGCGGCTGAATACGATTCAGACTCTGAAGCGAAAATATGGAACTTCCGTCGACGAGGTGATCCGGTTTGGTGAAGAAGCCCGGGAGAAGTTGAATGCTCTGGAATCGCGGGACGCGGAGCTGGAAAAGTTGAACCGGCAAATCTCGATGATCGAGGAGGAACTTTGGCAGTTGGGCAAGGAACTGACCGGGGCGCGGAAGAAGGTGATTCCGAAGCTGGCGAAAGCAGTGGCCAAACAACTCGGGGATCTCGGTTTCAAGCAGAGTTCGCTGGATGTGAGTTTGACTTCGCTGCCGCGGGAGCAGGCGTTTCGGCCGGAGTCCATCCCGGGTGCGGGCTTTGACGCGGTGGAATTTCTTTTCGCTCCGAATCCGGGAGAGCCGGTGCGGCCGTTGCGATCGATCGCCTCCTCGGGAGAACTGGCGCGCGTGATGCTTGCGCTCAAAACGGTGCTGGCGGCCGAGGATTCGATTCCGCTGCTGGTATTCGATGAAGTGGACGCGAACGTGGGCGGGGAAACGGCAGTGGCCGTAGGCGAGAAGATGCGCCAGATCGGAGCGCAACGGCAGGTGCTGTGCATCACGCATCTCGCCCAGGTGGCGGCGGCGGCGGGAACCCATTTCGTGGTGACGAAAGAGGTCAAGGATGGCCGGACGGTATCGGCCATTGAGCGTGTGGAAGGGGGGGCGCGGGTGGATGAGTTGGGCCGCATGCTGGGCGGGGGCGAGGCAGCGCGGAAACATGCGGAGGCGCTCTTGCGCCAGGTGAAGGGCTAAATTCCCGAGGAAATTCCGCCCATTGCTCCAAGGCAGGATCAAGGAGCTTGCGCGCTGCCGCGGGCTCATTGAGAATTCGGAAGTTATTTCGATGAAGATAGGATCATTAACGATTGGAATGCAGGTGAAACACCCGCAGTACGGGGTGGGAACGGTGAAGGCGATTTCGGAGCGCACGGCGGAGATCCGCTTTGATGATGCGCAGCGGACGATTGATCCGGTGCTGAGCGAGGTTACGCCAGCCGAGCCGACGGTGGCGGTAAGCGGCCTGGAGGGGCCGCTCCAGCAGTTTGTCCAGGAGACGATCGAAGCGGTGATCGAGCGGATGGGGTATGAGAAGCCGACGGCGGTGGTGGACCAATTGGGGGCTCGTTGGCATCGGGGGCGGGCGGTGCTTCATCCATCCGACCCGACCTTGCAAACCAAGGAGATTCCCCTGGAGGTTTTCTTCCATAAAGTGGTGGGCATTCGAAATCAGTTGCGGGTGCTCGAGCAAAAGATCAATTCGCACCCGACCTTGACGGATGGTGAGAAGGTGGAGATGCAGCAGTACGTCAGCCGCTGCTATGGATCGTTGACGACGTTCAATTTGCTCTTCAAGAACAAGGAAGACCAGTTCTCCTCCAAGGGGGAGTAAATCCGCCGCATCAGGAAAGGCGCAGCCTGGCAAGCCAGGCGGTTGAATTCGGGCAGGGGCGGAATCGTCTGGAAGGTGAATCTATGCTGAAAAAAGGAGTTGTAATCGGAACGGCCCTCGCGGGCGTGCTGACGGTGGCGGCGGCGAGCCTGGATTTGAGCAAATTGCCGCCGGCTTCGACGAAAAAGGACCTGACCTTCGAAAAGGATATCAAACCGGTCTTTGAAAAGAGCTGCACCAAGTGTCACGGCAGCGAGAAGCAAAAAGGCAAGCTGCGCCTGGACAGCCTGGCTGCGGTGAAAAAAGGGGGGGAGAATGGAGAGATCATCGTCGAGGGGAAGAGCGAGAAGAGCAGCCTGGTCCACGCGATCGCGGCGCTCGATCCGGACATGACGATGCCGCCCGAAGGGAAGGGAGACCCGCTGACCAAAGAACAGATCGGGTTGATCCGTGCCTGGATTGATCAAGGAGCGAAGTAGCGCGCCCGCCTCCGGAAGCACCGGGGAATGGCGTTAAATCTTTGTCTTGATGCCGCAAGCGCGGAGAGCGCACCATCCTCTCAGCGCTTCGAACAGAACAAAGCCTCCAGAAATCAGGAGAAGGCCAGCCAGCCAGCGGGAAACAAAGAGGGAGAAAGCGGCTCCGGCCAGGAGGATCAGAGCGGTAATGGCGCGCCAGAGGCGGCCTTGGTTGTCAATATTCGGGGCGAAGAACGATTTCATTTTCGGCGAGGCTTGCGAATTTCATCCAACACGGAGCAAAAGTGCTGCAGGTCTTTCATTTCCGTGGCTCCGATTTGCGTGAGCGCCGGCCGGTAGGAAGCGGCGGCGCGCCCGCCCGCGAGGAGAACGATCGATTCGGGCAGGAGCTGCCGCAGACGCCCCAGCTCGGCCGGGAGGTCCCGATCATCCTCCGGATAAACGAGGCTCAAAGCCACCGCGAGCGCTTTGCTTTGGCGGGCGGCTCCGGCGATTTCGGCCGCGGGCAGGCTGGCCCCGAGGTAAACCACGCGCCAACCGAGATGGGCGGCTGCCGCTCCGGCGAGAAGCGCTCCTAACTCGTGGATCTGACCGTGCGGCGTGCCCACGACGAGCGTCGGGGCGTTTGTGGCGTGGGCGAATGATTTCGCCGCGTGGCCGAGGAAAATGCGAATGACTCCGCTGGCGAAATGCTCGTGCGCTGCGGTGATGATGCCGTCCCGCCAAAGGTCTCCGATGCGTTGGGCCAGCGGGGCGATGACTTTTTGCAGCACTCCTTGCGCGCCCAGTTCCACCGCACTCTGATTGAGGATTTTTTCCAGCCGCGCGCCGTCCAGCTCTTTGACCGCAGCCAGGCTTTGATCCAGCAGCGAGCCGGAGGGCGCGCGCGCCGGTTCTGGAGGTTTGCCGTTGGCTGCGAGACTGTCCGAGGCCAGCTGGCGAAGCCGTTCGGTCGGGAGTTGGGCAATGGGGCCGATGCTGTGGCCGGATTGAGTCAGGTCGCGGAGGAGGGTCAGCCGCTCGACTTCGCGGTCAGAATAGAGGCGGCGATTGGTATCAGTGCGGACCGGCTCGACCGCGCTGTAGCGCTTTTCCCAGATGCGAATAACATGAGCGGAGAGGCCAGTGCGTTGAGCTACCGCTTTAATCGTGTGATGCGCATCGTGCATTATCTAGACACAAATTAGACAACTGTTCGACGTTGAGCAAGGGAATTCCTTACTTTAAATCAGAAACTTTTATGGCTCAGATAGTTGTCTATTTGGCTGCGGCGGCCTGAGTCGCCGCGGTGCGCATCTGCGCGAGTCCTTGCTCGAATTGGCCGCCGATCATTTTGTCCATGCTGATGAACAGGCTGACCGCTTTAGGAATGAAGGTATGCCGGCCGGTCATGGTCCATGTGACAAGGGTCTGATTGCCTTGAGGTTGGAAAGTGAACTCGGTGGGGCATTTGCCGGGGAAAGGCTTGAGGAATTCGAGGTCGATATTGATCCGCTCCCCGGGGCGGCTTTCGACAATCTCCATGCGACCCTGTCCGACCTGGCTGTTGCCAGTCCAAGTGTAGATGGCCCCCTTGCCGGAGGGAGATCCCTCGTAAGTCTGACGCATGGCAGGATCGAGCTTGGCCCACGGGGACCAGGCGTCCCAGCGGTGGAAATCGTTGACCTGATCGAAAACGATTCGGGCGGGTGCGCCGATTACCGCGCTGCGGACAACGCGAAAATCCGCCGGACGCAAGGCCACCACGATGACGAACGCCAGGATAAGGACAACGAGACCGATCAGAATTTTACCGAGCATAGGCATGGGTTGGTTGCGCTGGAGGTTTTCCGGGGCCGGGACTTTTGGCAAGGCTGGAATCGGGGGCGCGCCCGGGGTCAAGCCGATGGTGAGCCGCCTGCGCAAAGGCGGAAAGTTTTGGCGTGATTTTCGGAAGCCGGGCTTTAGAGTGGGGTCATGTCTCTCTGGTTGCTTGCGATCGTTCTGCTGGCTGTTTTCGCCGGACTTGGTTTCGCGAAGGGCGCGATCCGAATGGCGATTTCGTTTCTCGGTTTGATGATTGGGATAGGGGTGGCGGTGCCCGCGGGTCACGCGCTGAAGCCGTTGATGGGCCCGATCGGCATTGTCAACCCGGCATGGGTGGCGGTAATGCCGCCGATCATCGCGTTCGCGCTGATCTATCTCGGGGTGATGGGCCTTTCCTTCTTCATCCATCACAAGGTGTACCTGCGCTACAAGTACAAGCATGACGATGTCGATCGCATCCGCTGGGAAGCAATGAATCGCCATGTGGGGGCCGCAATTGGCCTGGTCACCGGCACGGTGCTCTTCATCGCCGCGACCGGGTTGATCTATGCCGCCGGCTATTTGACCGTGCAGATCTCCGCGGAAGACAACAATCCCGGATGGATCAAGTTTATCAACAGCGCGCGCAAAGACATGGCCGATGTGGGCTTTGACAAGGTGGCCGCGCGATTCCAGCCGGCGCCCAAAATCTTCTATGATGCCGCAGACGTGCTAGGCCTGCTCTACCACAACCCCCTGCTGCAAAGCCGGCTCGCGAAGTACCCGTATTTCTTCAGCCTGGGCGAACGCACCGATTTTCAAGAGATGGCGAACGACAAGGAATATAACGATCTGATCTTCGGGAAGGCGCCCGTGACGCAGATCATCGACCATCAACGCACGCAGGCCATGCTGGGCAATGCCGAGTTGCTCGATTACCTGAAAGGGACCGATCTGCAGGATCTCAAGGAGTATCTGCACACCGGCAAATCGCCCAAATACGAAGCGCAGGAAATCATCGGGATCTGGACATTGGACAAGGATGCGGTGGTGACCCATTTGCGGAAAGCGAACCCGGATATCAAAGCGAAGGAATTGCGCGGCTTGAAAGCGGCGTTTGCCGCGATCCCCACCGTGTCGCTGATGGCGATGCCCGACAAGAAAATCGTGGTCAAAGGCGGCGCTGGCGCAGCGCCGGCAGCCGCGGCAGCTCCCGCGCCCGCTCCGGTGGATCCGATGGTGGCTCGCTACGGCCCGGCTTATGCCCGGCAGCAACAAGGGTTGCGTCCGGCCGCGCCGGTGAAGCCGGCGGAACCGGAACCTCCCCAAGTCCTGCCAAAACTGGGCGCGGATGGAAATTGGGACGAGGAAGCGGGACGCTATGTTCTTACCCTGCACGATGCGGGCGGGAAGGAGCTGAAAGGGACTGTGCAGATCAAGGGGGACGAGATGCTGGTCGATGTGGCGGGATCGAGTTTGATTTTCGCCAAGCAGTGAGTTAGCTCCCTCGCCGACGTGCCCACAAAAGTCATTGCGGTCGCCAATCAAAAAGGCGGCGTTGGAAAAACCACGACAAGCGTAAACGTGGCGGCTTGCCTGGCGGCGAGCGGCCAAAGGGTTCTGCTGCTCGATCTGGACCCCCAAGCCAACGCCACGAGCGGTTTGGGACTGGAAAAACGCGAAGGAGGCAGCGCCTACGCCGCGCTGCTCGGTGAGGCCGCCCTTGCGGACAAGGTTCAACCCACGGCTTACGAGCGCCTTTCCCTGGTGCCGAGCGAGGTGGACATGTGCGGCGCGGAAGTGGAACTCTCCCGGCTCGACAACCATCTGCTCCGGCTCAAGAACGCGCTGCAGCCGGTGATCAACAATGGGCAGTACGATTTGATCATGATCGATTGCCCTCCGGCGCTGGGGATTCTGACCCTGAATGTCTTTACCGCGGCTGACTGGCTGCTGATCCCGTTGCAGTGCGAGTATTACGCCCTCGAGGGGATTTCGATGATCAATCGGGTGATCAGCCAGCTCCGCGATTCCGGGGTGAATCCCAGCCTGGAGATTCTCGGCGTGGTAATGACCATGTTCGATGGCCGGACGCGCCTGGCGCCGCAAGTGGTCCACGAGGTTCGCCAGCATTTCGGCGAGTTGGTGTGCGAGACATTGATCCCGAGGACGACGCGCCTCGCGGAGGCTCCGAGCTTCGGCAAACCGATTATTTACTACGATAAATACAGCGCGGGCGCCTCGGCCTATGAGGTGTTGACCGAAGAATTGGCCAAAAGGATACGAGCTCGCGGCGGAACGTCCGCCGCGGCCTGATGGCCGGCTGGGCTTTTTCGCGAGCCGCTAAATTCTTCGAGCGATCATCTCGAGCGAGATGATGCTGTAGGCGGTCACCAGCGCCGCATCTTTTTCCCACCAACGATTATTTTCGTTCAGCCAGGAGCCGTCCGTTTGCTGCAGATTCAGGAGGCGGAGCGCGAGTTTCTCCCGCCAATTCACCGCTTCTTTGTCCGTGGGGAGTTGATCGATTCCGTAGGCGTTCAGCGCCTTGGTCATGGTGTGGTAATAGAAGAAAAGTCCCTGCGGGCCCATGCCAGGATTTTCGTCGAGGGTGTAATTCCTTTTGAGCCAATCAAAGACAGCCTGGACGCGGGGGTCATCCCGTTTCAGGTCGGCGTAGATGTAGCTCAGCATCCCGGCGTAGCTGATGCTTCCATAGGAGCGGAGCGCGACCCGGCCGCTGGGGAGATTGGTCTGGCCGGCCATGGAATTGCCCGGATAGTAGATGAAGCCGCCTTTGTTCTGGGGGTCATCGGAGGCCCAGGCTTCCTTGTTGTAGGCCGGGAGGTTTTGGCAATGCTGCAGAAAGTTGATGGCGGCTTTCCAGTTTAGGTCCTCTTTGTTGGGGGAATCGGCGGCGTATTGCTTGGTGTAGTACAGCGCCTCGAGCGCGGCGAGGGTGTTGCCCATGTCCGAGTGCTCATACTTGCTGCCGTAGCCGACGCCGCCGTCGAACGGCGTGTCGGTCTGGCCCTTTTCGCCCATGTCGATTTGCGTGCCGATGAGAAAATGGCGGGCGCGCAGGATTTGTTCGCGATAAGCGTCATTTTTGGCCGCGGCCAGAGCGAGCAGGCCGAGTGAGGTGTTGTAATTCGCGAGTCCTTTGCCGCCATGGATGCTCCCGTCCGGTTGGACGTTTCTCAGGAGAAACTCGTAGCCCCGCTTGACCGCGTCCTTCTCGGCGCCATCGATCGGCTGCCCCTGGAAAGCGACCAGAACGAGCGAGGAAACGGCCGGCTGATCCGCGGTGGACCAATGACCGTCCGGCGCCTGCAGCTTGACGAGGGCAGCAATCCCACGATCGATCGCGTGCTCAATTTCGTTCTTGAGAGATGCGTTGGATTCCGCCGTCGCGGCCCCCTGCGACTCCCCGCAGGGGAAGGCCCCAAAAAGGAGGAAACTCGACAGAAGCCAGGCGGGAGATGTCGTCTTTTTCATTGAACTCTGCGGGCAGTCTAGTCCGCTTCGGTTTCCGGGGCAACTGGCTCCGGTCAGGGGGGAGCCTGAAGTCCCGTTGAGGCAGGGGCCAAGGCCTGTTTACTCCGGCGCGGGCGAATCTCCGGCCAGTTGGAGGTCGGAACGCTCGGCCATCGCAAGATAAATCACGGGCAACACGTAGAGCGTCAGGAACGTGGCCGAGACCAGGCCGCCGATAATGACGATGGCCAGCGGCTTTTGCGTTTCCGATCCGATTCCATGGGAGAGCGCCATGGGCAGGAGGCCCAACATGGCCAGGAGAGCGGTCATGAGCACGGTTCGCAACCGCAGCGTGGCTCCGCGAAAGACCGCGTGCGCGGCCGAAGCCCCCTGTTCGCGCAATTGATTGAAGCAACTCACCATCACAACGCCGTTCAGCACCGCCTGGCCAAACAGGGCGATAAAACCGATGGCCGCGGAAACGCTCAAAGGAATGCCGGTGACCAGCAAGGCGAGAATCCCGCCGATCAGCGCGAACGGAACGTTGATGAGGATCAGAAGGGCGCTTTTCACTGATTTGAACGCGTCGAACAGCAGCACGAAAATCAAAAGAACACTCACGGGCACAACGAGCGAGAGCCGTTTCATGGCGCGCTCCTGATTTTCAAACTCGCCGCTCCAGGTCACCACATAGCCGGGCGGCATCTGGATCTTCGTCACGCGGGCCTTCATGTCGTTTACCACGCTGCCCATGTCGCGGCCCTTGATGAACACGCCGATGGCCACCACGCGCGTCCCGTTCTCGCGGCTGATGTTCATGGCTCCGCTCTGCAATTTGAAGTCAGCGACCTCGGCCAGGGGGATGTGCATTCCCTCCGGCGTGTCGACGAGGATATCCGGCAGGCGGCCGAGGGCGCGCTCCGGCTGGCGCAGGCGAACGACAACGCTGAAATGTTTTTCGCCCTCCCACAGTTCGGTCGCGTCTTTGCCGGCGAGGCCGGTTTCAATCATGTCCTGGATGTCCGACACGTTCAGGCCATAACGGGCGGCGCGCTCGCGATCGATATTGATCAGGGACTGGGGGACTTCGCCGGCCCGGTCGATAAAGGCGCGGGACACGCCGGGGACGCCGGCAATCTGGCGGAGGACCGACTGCACGTTGCTGCGCAGAATCCCGGCGTCTTCGCCGAAGACCTTGATCACGACCTGCCCGTCGATCTGCGAGATGCTCTCGAGAACATTGTCGCGAATCGGCTGTGAAAAGGTGGTCTCCACGCCCGGGATGCGGTCCAGAGCCCGATCCATTTCCTGGAGCAGGTCTTCTTTGGTCTTGCCGGGCCGCCAATCCTTATTGGGCTTAAAGCCAACAAAGCATTCCACCATGTTCACCGGTTTCGGGTCGGTGCCATCCTCCGGGCGCCCCGCCTTGGAAATCACCGTCTCCACCTCCGGCACGGTGCGGAGGGCTTTGCGAATGGCCGCGCATTGCGCCGCGGCCTCGGAAACGGATATGCCCGGCGGGAGATTGGCGTTGACCCAGACTGTGCCTTCGTTCAGTTCCGGCAGGAATTCCGCGCCAAGCTTGCTGGCGGCGGCGAGGCTCAACCCGAGCGCCCCGACCGCGATGGCTACAACCAGGACTCCATGTCGCAGCACCCAGGCCAGGCTCGGCTCGTAAGCCCGGCGGCAGGCGGCCGCGAGAAAGTTCTCCTTGTGGGGCAGGTTTTTGCGCAGGAGGAGGAAGCAGAGCAGGGGAACGATCGTGAGTGAAAAAATGAGCGATCCAATCAGGGCGGACGTCACGGTCCAGGCCATGGGCGAGAAGATGCGCCCTTCATGCCGTTGGAGCGTGAAGATCGGGATGTGCGCCGCGATGATGATCAGCATGGAGAAAAAGGTCGGGCGTCCGACCTCCGAGGTGGCGGAAACGATTAGGTCGCGAACTAGTTTGCGGTCGTCCGAAGGCTTCCGCTCGCTCAGCTTCCGGAAGATGTTTTCCACCACGATGACGGCGCCATCGACAATGATGCCGAAGTCCATCGCGCCGAGGGAGAGCAGGTTGGCCGGGATGCCCCGCCAGGTCAGCCCAAGGAAGGTGGCGAGCAGGGAGAGCGGAATCATCGCCGCCACGATGGCCGCGGCGCGCAGGTTGCCCAGGAAGAGCAGGAGGACGAACGTCACCAGGGCGGCGCCTTCGGCCAGATTCTTGAAGACGGTGTGCAAGGTCGTTCCGATCAGCCAGGTGCGATCGTAGTAAGCGACCATTTGCACGCCTTTGGGCAGAATCGACGTGTTCAACTGCTCGACTTTGGCTTTGATCGCCTTGAGCACATCGGAAGGGTTCTCCCCTTTGCGCATCAACACAATTCCGGCCACGATATCGTCGTTATCGTCCTGGCCGACGATGCCCTGGCGCGGCACCGAGCCGATCGTGATGTCGGCCAGATTCTTGACCAGGATGGGCACTCCATCGTGCGAAGCGACCACGATATTGCCGATGTCATCGGCGGACCGGAGCAGGCCGATGCCGCGGATGAGGAACTGCTGGGTGCCACGTTCGACGTAATTGCCGCCGGCGTTGGAATTGCCCCGGCCGAGAGCGGTCACGAGCTGTTGCATCGTGATGTTGTAATACTTGAGCGCCGAGAGGTTGGGGTTCACCTCGTACTGCTTCACCAAGCCGCCGACGGTGACGACGTCCGCGACGCCCGGGATCATCCGCAGTTGGCGTTCGACCGTCCAATCCTCGATGGTGCGCAAGTCCAGGGAGCTGAGATGATCCCCTTTGAGCCGGTAGCGGAAGACTTCGCCAATGGCGGTGGAGAGCGGCCCGAGTTGCGGGAGGACGCCGGTCGGGAGATCCACCCCGGCCAGGCGCTCAAGGACGCGCTGCCGGGCGAAGTAATCATCCACCTTGTCATCAAAGGTGATCATGATGAACGACAGGCCAAATTGCGTGTGGGAAAAAAGGCGGACGGAGTGCGGCAGGCCGCTCAGGGAAACCTCGAGCGGTATCGTGACCTGCTTTTCCACCTCTTCAGGCGCGTGTCCGGGAAACAGAGCAATGACGTTGACCTGCGTGTCCGAGACATCTGGAAATGCCTCGATCGGCAGCGATTTGAAAGCCACGAGCCCGCCGCCGACAAAGAGGAGCGTCAGAAGGGCGATAAAAAGGGGCTGATGCAGGGAAAAGTGGATCAGCTTTTTAATCATGGCGAGCGCGGGTAATTGCGAAAGGCGATTTCAGGCGACTTAGGAGCCCGCCCCATTGTGGTAAACCTGTTCCAGCAGCAGTGAGCCTTCGCTGACCACCCGATCTCCGGGCGCGATTCCTTCGGTCACGCCCATCGTCTGGCCATGTTCACGGCCGATCTTCACTTCTTTCCGCCGGTATTTGCCCGGTTCCACTTCCACGAAGACAAAATGGCGATCCTCCTTCAGGAAGACGGCTTTGGTGGGCACCCGGACTTCCGGGGTTTCAGAACCAGGAAGCTCCACCGTGACGAACATGTAAGCCTTCAAGCTGCGGTCGGGATTTTCGAGGGAACCGCGCAGGCGGAGCGTGTGAGTGGTGGGATCGAGAGCTTCCGCCACCACGTCCACGCGGCCGGCGAACGATTTTCCGGGGAACGCTTGGGAATGAATGATGAGAGGGCTGCCGGCCCGGACATGGGCGGCCTGGGATTCGCCGACGTCGATCTGCACCCAAAGTCGGTTGGGATCGGTGACAACAAAGAGAGGCGAAACAAACTGCGGCGCGTTGGCGAGCATTTGGTCGGGGCGGACTTCCTGGCCCGGGTTGATGTTCTTCTCGACGACCACGCCGCGGATCGGGCTGCTCAAGGGATAGAAGGGAGCGAATGAGTTGCTGGTCCCGGTGTAGAAGTGAATCCGGGCGAGCGCCCTGTTTTTTTCAGCGTTGGCGCGGGCCAGATCGGCTTCAGCAGTATCGAGGTCCTTGCGCGCGGCGGCGCCGTGCTCAAAAAGGTCGTGGTAGCGGTCGGCGGTGCGCTGGGCGTGTTCCCAATCAATTTCCGCGCGGCGGGCGTCGGTCTCGGCCTGCCCGAAATCGGGTGAGGCCAGGAGCGCCAACGGGGTGGAGTTTTCGACCGATTGGCCTACTTCGACCAGGATTTTCTCGACCCGGCCCGCGAACGGCGAGAAGACGCGCACGGTCGCGTTGTCGTCCCAAATCAGCCGGCCGTTGTAATGCTGCATCTCTTGCGGGGACTTGGAAGCGGGTTCGACGGAGACGGAGCCGGCGTATTCCTTGGGGTCGGGGAGCGTGACGACATCGCCACGGACCGCGGGTTCGGGAGTGGATTTGGCTTCCGGCGTTTTGTGGCATCCGCCAAAGGCGAACAAGGCCGCCAAGGGCAGCAGTGCCTGCAATTTTTTCATGGACCGATGTTAAGCGCTGCTTTCAAATCGGCCGCCGCACTCGCCTTGTCGGCGATGGCTTGGGCGGTCGCTAAGCGCACATCGTTATCGTTTCGCTCGGCCGAGAGCAAGTCCAGGAGTGAAGCACCGCCCTTTTGGTAGGCGAAAGAGACCGTTTTCAGAATTTCCGCGGAGCTGGGAAGGATTTCACCTTGATATTGGCGTGCCCGAGCGGAGGCGCTTTCGTAAGCCACCCGGGCCGAAACAATATCGGCGGCGATCTGCGCCTTGGTCTTTTGCAATTGCTGTTCGGCCGCTTTGCGGGTGGCTTCGGCGGCCTTGATATTGCCGCGATTGTGATTCCAGAGGGGCAGTGGGAACGAGACACCCACGCCGACCGTGTTCGGCTTGTCCTCCGGTTGGTGTTCGTACTGGACGAATACGGTTGGGTCCGGCACGCGCATCGCACGCTGGAGCTTGTAGTCAGCTTCGGCTTTCTTCACTGCCGCTTCGGCGGCCTGCCAATCCGGGCGAGGGACGTCCAGCCCTCCGGTTTGCGGGATTTCTCCGGCCGCCAGGCTTTCCAGATTGTCCACCGGCTCCCATTTGCCTTCCGGCTTGGCTGACCCCATCAGTTGCTCGACGGCGATGCGGGAGGCGATGGCCGCGGCCTTCGCGGCGTCGGCATCTAATTCCAGCCGGCGGGCGGCGATTTCGATCTGGCTGCGGTCCGCCTGGGAGATGTCTCCAGCCTTGAAGCGCGTTTCCGCGATGCGCGCTTCGTTCCGCAAGGACTCGGCGGAGCGGCGCAGAATCTGAACGTCCGCGTCCGCCAGCAGCACGGCGATGTAAGACTTGGCGAGGGCCTGGTTCAAGATGCGGCGCGCGTCCAGCAGGCGGGCTTCCGCGCTTTTCAGCCCGGCGGCGGCCGATTCTTTCCGGCTGGACCGTTTCCCGCCGATTTCAAAGAGCTGATTGATCGCGGCGATGCTGTCGTAGCTCCGTTCCCAGAGCCCATTCCCCAGGGTCGTCGCCGAGGAACGGTCCGTTGAAATCTGTTGCGTGGAAAGCGCAAGGGTCGGGTTAGGGAATTCCTTGGCCACGATGCGCTGCGCCGCCGCCAGGTCGACATCGCTTTGGGCGGCGAGAAGATCCCAATTCCTTTCAAAGGCCGTGCGCTGAACCTCCACCAGCGAAAACCGCGACGCAGGCGCGTTGGTGCTGGCCGCGGCGGTGGCCGTGGCATTGGTCTGGGTCTGGGCGGACCCGGTCGAAATGGCGGCTCCGGCCAGGGCGATCAGAAGGGAGGCAAGGCGCAAAAAGCGGGTGTGGTCTCGATTGGACATGGCTGCGGACTGGGGGACTGACATGGATAAAAATTACTAAACGCTGGGGGCGGGGTTGAATGGCGCTTCCGTTCGCGCGAACACGCCGCTGGGCTGGCGATCGTCGAACCGGGCGCGCCAGCGTGGCTCCGCGTTTTCGTGCAGAAGGTCCCGAATGAGGCCGAGCAGTTGGAAGAAATCGAACGGTTTTTCCATGCGGGTGCTCACCGCGGCGCCGGAAGCTGCGAAAGGCTGGCCCGACCGCGCGGTAAGCGCGATGATTGGGAGCGAAGGACGTTTGCTGATGAATTGCTCAAAAATGGCCCAGCCCTGCCGCCCCGGCAGATTGACATCGAGCAACACCAGATCCGGTTCCGCGGTGTTCATCAGCTCCAGAGCTTTATCCCAGCTGGTTGCGCCCAACGGGAGATAGTTTTCGTAGCTCAGGGCGTTGATGAGCGATTCGCGAACGGCGGTATCGTCGTCGGCAACCAGAATCTTTTTCCGCATGGCCCGCCGCCACTTTGATTATTTCTGGCTCGAACTGGAAGAGCTGCCGCCGCCTTTGGACTGGCTTTTGTTCCTTTTGCTCTTCTTGGAACTCCGCTTGGCGCTCTTGGATTTTGCCTTGGACTTGTTGGTCGAAACTGTCGTCACGGAAGGCTCCGCAGCCGTCGTGTGAACCACCTGCGTGCTCATGAAGGTCAGGAGCAGTGCGACTGTAAATAGGGCCGTGTGTCGTGTCATAGCTCAGTTAATTCGGTGGTTGTAGCGGTTGCCGTGCCAAAGACAATGAAACGTCGCAAACGTCGATTTGTGTGCAAATCCGCCGCGAATAAGCCCGTTTTCGTGGCTTTTTTGGCTAATGGTTGACCAGTGGGGTGGTAATTAAGTTATCACTTCTGGCTCGGGCCCCGATCCCGAGCGACTTTTCGGGCGGCTTTTGCTCGCAATCCCTCTGCTTGGCGAAGTGGTATTCCGGTTGCTATGATGCGCTCAACATCGATTCAGATCGTGCCCATCAAGGATTCGTCGCTCGGGTCTGGCTGTTCAGTCTGGCAACGGCGGTGGTGGCGCTATTCATCGTCTTTGCGACCTTCAGCGTGTGGAAGCACCTGTCCGCTTTGCGCGCGAGCCTGAACCAGACCCAATCCCAGAGTTTCGATATCGCCAATCACTTTCAGCGGGTGTTCCTGGCGTTGAACAGCCACCTGCTCCAGTACGAAATCAAGTCGGATCCGGCCGAGTGGACCAGCTTTCAGGTCGAGTGGGACAAATTGAACGTCTGGATCGACGAGCAACGGGCGGCGCTGACCGCCGAGACGGAAAAGGTGGTGCTGGCTGATATCGATCGAGCTTTCGATACCTACAAGGATGCCGCCTGGCGGTTGCATGACACGAAGAAGATCAATGACAAGCATCCGTTGAGCGAGTTCGGCCAGTTTCAAACGGAGAGCAATCATCTGGTGCAGCTCGGGTACCAATTGGCCGCGGCCCATCAGAATACTCTCCTGGCCTTTTACTCCGAGTTCTCCAGTTCGTTCACGCATCTGCGCATTCTGCTGGTGACCGCCTTTGTTCTCCTGGTGGTCCTTTCGGTGGGACTCTGGGCGGTGGTCTATCGGGACATGATTGTCCCGCTGCGGGTGAAGCTGGTGGAGAGCCGCGCTCTTCTGGAGCGGCAGGAAAAGCTCGCCTCCCTGGGCGTCCTGTCCGCCGGGCTGGCGCATGAGATTCGGAATCCGCTCACTGCCATGAAGGCGCGCCTGTTCACCCTGGGCAAGCGTTTGGAGCCCGGCACGCCGCAGGAGCAGGATGCCGCGGTGATCAGCCGGGAGGTGGATCGCCTCGAACGAATCCTGAAGGACTTTCTCGAATTCGCCCGGCCCTCCGCGCCGAAATTCAGCTCGGTGAAGGCGCTCGGTTTTCTCCAGGATGTGCGAGCTTTGCTTTTGCCCCAGTTGGAACTACAACAGATCCAGCTCGTGGTTGAAGACAGCGTGAATCCCGCTGTTCGGGTCGACCCGCAGCAGATGACTCAAGTCCTCCTCAACCTGATTCGCAACGCAGCCGACAGCATCGGACGCCACGGTTTGATCGCTCTGCGCGTGCGCAAAGAATCGGTCTTGCTGGGCGGCCGCCCAAGCGACGTCGCTGTTCTGGAAGTATCCGATACTGGCAAGGGAATCGCCCCGGAGGTCGAGAAGCGCCTTTTCGATCCGTTCCATACCACCAAGGATGGCGGGACCGGCCTCGGGCTCTCGATCGCCGCGCGGATTGTGGAACGGCATGGCGGCGCGTTGCGCTACAAAACCCGTGTCGGCCACGGGACGACTTTTGGGGTGGTTTTGCCCCTGGAAACGAATCAATGAACCGGCAAGGCAAGATTCTGCTGATTGAAGATGACGCTGACGTGGCGGAATCAATACGCAACGTTTTGGTGGATGAAGGGTACGAGGTCCAGGTGGTGGGGCGGGGTGACGAGGGAGTGAAGCGCGCCGAAATGGACCCGTTCGACGCAGTGCTCACCGATTTGCGCCTGCCCGGCCTCGACGGCCTGGAAGTAGTCCGCGCGGTGCGGGCCGCGAAGCCGCGCCTGCCGATCATCGTCATGACCGCGCATGGAACCACCGAAACTGCGATCAACGCGATGAAGCTGGGCGCGTTCGAATATCTCCTGAAGCCGGTGGAGATTCCCGAACTGCTGAGCGTCCTCCAAAAGGCCGTCCGCGCCAGCCGGCAGATGAGCGTGCCGGTCGACCTGCGCGAAGGGAGCAAAGGCCGGGACGCCCTGGTGGGCCAAAGCCGGGCGATGCAGGTCATTTACAAGGAAATCGGCCGGGTGGCGCCGGTGAATGTGCCCGTGCTGATTCGTGGCGAAACCGGCACCGGCAAGGAGCTGATCGCCCGGGCGATCTATCAACACAGCAGCCGGTCCGAGAAGCCGTTCATCGCCATCAATTGCGCCGCGGTGCCCGAATCTCTTCTGGAGAGCGAGCTTTTCGGCCATGAGCGCGGCGCGTTCACGGGCGCCGAGACGCAAAGGATCGGCCGGTTTGAGCAAGCCACCGGGGGCACCATTTTTCTCGATGAGATTGCCGAGTTGACCGTCAACACGCAGGCCAAGCTGCTGCGAGTCCTGCAGGAGCAGAAGATCCAGCGCCTGGGCGGCAAAGCGAGCCTGCCGATCGACATCCGGGTGCTCGCCGCGACCCATCAGAACCTGGAAGAGCGGATCGGGCAGGGGAGTTTTCGCGAGGATCTGTTATACCGTTTGAACGTCGTCACCATCCGGCTGCCTCCGTTGCGGGATCGTCCGGAGGACATTCCCTCTCTCGTGCAGTATTTCCTCAATAAATACTCGGTGGAACTGGGCATCGCGGCGCCCTCCATCGCCCCCGAGGCCCTGGTTCGCCTCCAGCAACAGGCCTGGCCCGGCAATGTTCGCGAGTTGGAAAACGTCATCCGACGACTGATGGTGGCGAGCCGGGATTTTGCGATCAACGCCGAACTGGTGCGGGAGGTCTTGAACGAGGAGCAGGCGCTCTCGAAATCACCGAAACAACCGTTGCAGGAATGGATTGCGGATCTCGTGCGTGGCGCCCGTGACGGCAAGATGCAGAACCTCAGCGACCTGGTGCAATCGGTGGCGGAGCGGGAGCTTTTCTCCCAGGCCATCCGCATGGCGAACGGCAACCAGAGCCTCGCCGCTCGCTGGCTGGGCATCTCCCGCCTGACCATGCGCGAGAAGCTCCAGCGGTACGATTTGCGCGGCAGCCTCGACTCCAACGCCCGCAACCCCGGCGCCCCGGCCGCTCCGGTGGAAAAGGATTGAGTCGCCTTCCGGGTCGATCGGGACGCGGTGGCGTGGAGCGCCGCGCAGCGGCTTTGCGGCCTTCCTTGCGTTCTGCGGCGGTTTCAATAATTTGTCCGCTTTGATCGCGGGGAAATCCCGCAAACTTTTATGTCCGAAAGCTACATTCAAAATCTTTTTGCCGAACGCATTGGCGGTCGCAATTACGGAAAATCAACGGCGATCTACAAATTCGAAAAGATCAAGCGCGCCAAGCGGGCCGCCCTCGCCGCCAATCCCGGTGCGGAGATTATCGACATGGGCGTGGGTGAGCCGGACGAAATGGCTTTTCCGGAAGTGGTTGAACAGCTCCACCTCGAAGCGAAAAAGGCGGAGAATCGCGGCTACGCGGATAATGGCGATGCCGCCCTGAAGCAGTCCGCGGCCCGCTATCTGCAGCGGGTCTGCGGCGTGCCCGGGATTGACCCGGAAAAGGAAGTCATGCATTCGATCGGGAGCAAAGCGGCTTTGTCGATCCTGCCCGCGGTGCTGATGAATCCCGGCGACTATGTGCTGATGACCACGCCGGGATACCCGGTTTTCGGCACGCATTCGAAGTACTATGGCGCGCTCGTGCACAACCTGCCGCTGATCGAATCGAATCATTTCCTGCCGGACCTGAACTCAATTCCCGCGGACGTTTTGCAGAAGAGCAAGGTGCTGGTGATCAACTATCCCAACAATCCGACCGGCGCCAGCGCCACGCCGGAATTCTTCCGGGAGGTCGTCCAGTTCGCGCAGAAGAACAATGTCGTGGTCATTCACGACGCGGCCTACGCCGCCCTGGTGTTCGAAGGCAAGCCCCTGAGTTTTTTGGCCACGCCCGGCGCGAAAGAAGTGGGTGTCGAACTCCACTCGACCAGCAAGACGTTCAACATGACCGGTTGGCGGTGCGGCTTTGTCGTGGGCAACGAACTCCTCGTCAAAGCTTACGGCGATGTGAAGGACAATACCGATTCGGGGCAGTTCCTCGCCATCCAGCACGCGGCTGCTTATTGCTTCGATCATCCGGAAATCACGGAAAAGATTTCCGCGAAATACTCCCGCCGCATGGGCGCCCTGGTGCATGTGCTCGCCCAGGCCGGATTCAACGCGCGCAAGCCGAAGGGCTCCTTTTTCCTCTATGTGAAAGCGCCGAAAGCCGCCCGCAAGAAGGACGGTTCGCGCATTGAGTTCAAGACGGCCGAGGACGTTTCTCAATGGCTGATCACCGAGAAGCTGATTTCCACCGTTCCTTGGGATGACGCCGGGGCGTACCTGCGCTTCAGTGTCACTTTCATCTCCAAGGGCGAGGATGATGAGAAGCGCGTCCTGGCCGAGATCTCCCGCCGCTTGAACGACGTGAGCTTCGAATTCTAGAAATTGCCGAACAGGCCCCGGCTCGTGCCGGGGTCTTCTCCAGGCTCGCGGCTGCGGGCCGTTCCCCCTACGCTCTGAGCGGAGATCCTATGAGTGACGTTTCCGATCCGTTTCGCGACCCGCGTAAAAAGGAGGGCCTGCTCGTCTGTGAATTTCAGGGCGAGAAAGTCCCCATGATCCTGCGGCACGAGGAGGTGCGCAAAGCCGCCAAGGATTGGAAAACCTTCAGCTCGAATGCGCCCTTCCGCGTGCCGATTCCTTCCGAGGAGAATGTCCGCACGATGCGGCAGCTGCCGGTCGAAACCGATCCGCCGGACCACACCGATTATCGCAAGATCGTCGAGCCGTTCTTTCAGCGGGCCAAGGATCCCGGGATGATTGCGCAGGTGGAAAGCCTGGTCGGACGATTCCTGGCGGACGCCCTGGCCCGGCCGTCGGTCGAGGTTGTGCGCGAATTTGCGCTGCCCATCCAGTCGCATTCCCTCACGTATCTGCTCAACGTGGACGAAACGGAAGCGGCCACCTGGATCAGCTGGGGGACTCACGTCTTTCGGGATGGCGAATCCAAAGGCGGTTCGCTTGAGGTTTACCTGCACCGCCAGTTTGACCGGGCTCTCGCCCAGCCGGGCGATGATTTCTTCAGTGCGCTCACGAAGGCCACTTTCCGGGGGCGGCCGTTGACGCGCGAGGAAATGATGGGGTTCGCCAATCTCACTTTCGCGGGCGGGCGCGACACGGTCATCCACAGCATTACTTCGGTGCTGGCCTATTTGGCGCGGCATCCCGAGGCGCTGGCGTACCTGCGGGAGGATCCGGGCCGGATTGTGCATGCCTGTGAGGAATTCTTTCGGGTGATTACCCCGTTGACCCATATCGGGCGAGTTTGTCCGGTCGAGACGGATGTTCACGGGGTGAAAGTACCCCCTGGCGGACGCGTGTCGCTCTGCTGGGCTTCGGCGAACCAGGATGAGTCCGTGTTCGATGCGCCGGGTGAGATTCGCCTGGATCGGAAGCCGAATCCGCATCTGGCGTTTGGTTTTGGGGCGCACCTTTGCCTGGGCGCCGCTCATGCCCGGCTGATCCTTCGCACCCTTTTGCAGAAATGTGTCGATCTGCTCGGAAGCGTTCAGGTGGCGGCCGCTCAGGAACGGATCGAGCGCGAGGCTGAGTATCAGCGGACCGTCGGCTTCGAATCGCTGACCCTGAACTTCACCCGCCGCTCCCTGTAACCATTGGCGGCGGCGCTGGGTCAGTAAATACAGTGCAAAAGCTTGTCTGTGTCGCTGCTTTAACCCTGGTCTTCGCCGGATGCGCCACGGGGGAACATCCGCCCGTCGTCTATCGCCAGGAGGTCCCGGTGGTGGTGCAACCGTCTCCGACCGTGATCTACGCCCCCGCGCCGGTCCAAGCCGTGCCCGCCTCTCCAGCTCCTCCTGGGGCTTTCCCCGGCGGAACCGCGCCGGAGCCGGCCGCTCCCCCTGCTGTGGCGGTGCCGGCTCCTCCGGTGCCAGCCGCTCCTGCTCCGCAGCCGATGGTGGTTCAGCCCGCGCCGGTCGTTGTCCAGCCGGCTCCGGTGGTGGTTCAGTCCACGCCTCCGGCGCCGATCGTGGAGGCTGTCCCGGTCAGCCCGGGGGTGGAGTTCATCTGGACGCCGGGTTATTGGTCGTGGAACGGCCGGTGGCTCTGGATTTCCGGGCGCTGGGTTGTTCCGCCCCGGCCCCATGCCGTTTGGGTGCATGGCGGATGGATCCGGCATGGCCGCGGATGGCGCTGGGAAGAAGGGCGCTGGCGATAGCGGCGGCCAGCCGTTATAGATTTGCCGGTTGAAGAATTCCGCCGTCGATTTCTATTTCGAGCGCTTCGGTTTCTGCCCCCGCCAGGTGGATGCGCCCCCCGCCTCCGACCTCGGCCTGGTCGTTGTCATTCCCTGCTTCAACGAGGCCGATCTGACCGGTGCTTTGCAGGCGCTCTGGAATTGCGAGCGGCCGAGAGGCGCGGTGGAAGTGATTGTGGTGGTGAATTCCGGCGAAGGGGCTGCGCCCGGGATTCTCACTCGCAACGAGGAGACGCTCCAGCAGGCTCGGGATTGGGCCGGGCATCATCAGGACCCGCGCCTGCGCTTTCATTTGCTCCATTTTCCCGCGCTTCCGCCGAAAAAAGCGGGGGTCGGCCTGGCGCGGAAGATCGGGATGGACGAAGCGCTCCGGCGCTTCCAGGCCGTTGATCGAATGGACGGCGTGATCGCCTGTTTCGATGCCGATTGCGGGTGTGACCCGAATTATCTCGTGGAACTGGAGGAGTACTTCCGGATCCACCCCGCCTCGCCCGGTTGCAGCCTTTACTTTGAGCACCCGTTGGAGGGGGCGGAAGCGCCCGCGATCTACGAGGCCATCACCCTTTACGAACTGCACCTCCGCTATTACGTGGAAGCGCTGCGCTCGGCGCAATTTCCCTGCGCGTTCCATACGATCGGGTCGAGCATGGCCGCCCGGGCCGGGGCCTACCTGAAGCAGGGCGGCATGAACAAGCGGCAGGCGGGCGAAGATTTTTATTTCCTCCACAAATTGATCCCGCTTGGCGGATTTGGAGAAATTAATCGCGCGCGGGTGATTGCCTCGCCGCGCCCTTCGGACCGAGTTCCCTTTGGCACGGGGCGGGCGGTGCGCGATTATCTCGAGGCCGGCGCCTTGGCGTCGTATCCGCTCCAGGCGTTTGACGATTTACGCCTGCTCTTCAGCCGGGTGGAGGCCTTGCGGGAGGCGGACGATCTGGTCGTCACGCTGCCTCTCAGCCTTCGTGAATTTCTGCAGCAACATGATGTCGCCGGACAGTTGAACATGATCCGGGGGAATGTGGCTTCGGCGGCGGCGTTTCGGAAACGGTTCTTCCACTGGTTCGACGGCTTTCTCGCGATGAAGTACATCCACTACGCCCGTGATCATCACTACGGGAACGGGGACATCCTTTCGGTTTCCCGGGAAATCCACTCACGCCGGACCGGCGTGGTTTTGGACTCGGCCGATGCGCGCACGTTGCTGCGGCTGTTCCGGGTGTGGCAGCGGCAGTCCGCCTTCGTTTCCTGACGGCAACTATTTCTGCGCCGGTTTGGCCGGTTCGTGCAGAAAGTGAATGGGGGGCCGCGCGGAGCCCGGTTCCCGCGCCCAGATTCGGACGTTATCGATCTTGCCCGTGTCGTCGAACGATCCGAACCCGATAAAGCCGGCGTCCAGCGTTTTATCCTGGGCTGTCATGATCGGCTGGGTCAGGTCGTCGAAGAACACCTTCACCGTCCCGTCAGACCCCTTTCTCTCCAAACGGACTTTGTGCCAGGCGTTCTCGCCCCAGCTCACTCCTTTGGTGGCCAGGGTCGCGATATTCGTCCGCGGCGCGTTATTCACGAGGAAGATGTTGTGCGCGTGTGGATCGGCCGCGCTGGCCAGGTGGACGTAGTAGTAGTGGCTCGGGTCTTGAAAACCGAAAAAGAGGCACATATCCCGGTGCGCGTACTCTCGGCTGGTTTGTAGCAGGTCCGCTTCCAGCACGAAATCGCGGAAGGTCTTTTCCTTCAGCAGGGCGATATTGAAGGGAGACCGGAAGGGCGGCTCGTATTTGCTTTGCGTGGCCAGTTCGAGCGAGCCGCCATGCGCTTCCTTTGTGTATTTCCAGGCGTTCGGGTCGGTGAATTCGAACTGCTGGATCGCCTTTGCCTGATCGAACGCCTGCTCGTAGACGAGCTTGTAGCCGACGGGAGCGTGATCAGCGCCAAACAGATGGCGGGCGCAAAACAACGCGCCCACCGTCCAGGCGATGATCATCCAGGCGAAGACCTTCATCGGCGCCTAAACAATTTCCGGCACCACGTAAGGCCTGCGATAATTCCGCGTCAGCATTTCGTTGGCGTTCTCGTTCTCGATGAACCGTTCTCCGATCGGGTCCATGCGCAGGAGAGCGCCGAGAGTCAGCGGCGTTTCCTTCAGGTTGATTTCGTTGCGCGCGAGATGCTCCAGCATCCGCTCAAAACTTTCCAGCGCGCCCCGGTGCGATTTTATCTCTTCCTTGATCTCGTCCGCCGATCGCTTGTGGCCGAGGCGATAGGAGATGTTTCCGGTATGGCACAGGGCGCTCGAGAGGTGTCCCTGCAAAATGTCGGCGTTCAAATCGCCGTGTTTGCGGCTGCGCACCGCGTTGATGAAATTCGCATAGTGGTCGCCGCCGCCTTTAAAACGGGTGATCTCCACGTCATCTTTATCATAGATGATGCAGCTGTCGTAACCGGGAAACACCGCGTAGCCCCCTTCGCACTCGACAATGTTGCCCACGCTGGCTCCTTTGAGCTTGTCCATCTCCTTTTGCTCGGAAGCGTTGGTCGGGAGCCCGCGCACCTCAAAGATCAAGGGCGCGCCTGAATATTCATGATAGACAATCTGGGTATTGGCGGTCTGGCCATCGTCCACATACCCGACCCGGCCGCCCACGCTCAAGACGACGGGCGAGAGTGTTTGTTGCGCGAGCACCCAGCGCCCGACATCCATCTGGTGAATGCCCTGGTTGCCCAGGTCGCCGTTCCCGGTTGGCCACACCCAGTGCCAGTCATAATGCAGGTTTTTCCGCATCAACGGTTCCATCGGGGCCGGACCGCACCAGAGATCGTAATCCACGGTTTTGGGTGGTTCCTGCGGGCCGGTCACCTTGCCGATGCTCGGGCGCCGCTTGTAGCAAAGGCCGCGGGAGATCTTGATCCGCCCGAGTTTCCCATCATGCAAGTACTGCACCGCCTCCTGAGTTCCGACGTTGGAGCGGCATTGCGTGCCCGTTTGCACGATCTTGCCGTATTTGCGCGCTGCTTTCACCACTTGCCGCCCTTCCCATACGTTGTGGGACACCGGCTTTTCCACGTAAACATCCTTGCCTGCCTGGATCGCCCAGATCGCCGCCAGCGAATGCCAATGGTTTGGCGTGGCGATCGATACGACGTCGATTTCCTTGTTTTCCAGCAGTTTGCGGATGTCCGTGTAGGACGCGATCGAACTCGCTTCCGTCAGCCGGTTCAGCTCGCGCGCGATCACCGCCGAATCCGCATCGCACAGCCCGGCCAGGCGGACCCCTTTGACCTTGCGAAAGCCTTCAATGTGATCCTTGCCCCGCCCGTTGAAGCCGACCGTGGCCACGCGAATATCGCTGTTCGACCCTGCCACCTGGCTCCAGGATTTTGCGCTGAACGCTGCGGCGGTGGAAACGGCGGCTCCGTAAATAAATTTTCGACGATTCATTTTCATAGGTGAATTACTTGATCGCATTATTCTTGTCGTTCAGGACGGCGGCCCGTTCCTCCGCGTACGCCGCGTAGGCTTCTTTCACTTTTGCCTCCGTTTCATTGCCCGCGTGGATGTAGAACCGGTATTTGAAAGTGATCTTTTCGCCCGCTTTCACCGTCAGGTCTCCCGCGCCGGCAGGCTTCTTTTCAAAGTCGTGCAAGCCAAACGGATTGGCGGCAAAGAGTCCGTAGTCCCGCACATGCCAGGTGGTGGGATGCCGCGGGTTGGAAGGATGATCAAAGATCGCCACTCCCACTGTTTTCCCGTCGACCGGCCCGTAATAATCCACCCAGTCGGCATGCTTGCCCCAGGTCTGATCGTCCCGCACCCCTTCGCTGTTTACGATGTGCCCGGCGCCAACCTTGCCCTTCAGCCGCATGGTTTCCGCCAGGCGCAGCGCCATTGTCCCTTCTTTCGTATCTCCGAACTTCAGGTCGCCGTTGGAAGCGTGGATCGTGATTTCAAAATCGAAAATCTGGCCGGTTTCGGACGGGTAGATCTTCAGCATCCGTTCGTCCGTGCAGATCTGCTTGCCCTCCTTGTCGAGATACTTGTTGCGCGTTCCGATCATCCCGATAACGCCGGAGGCAACCTTCGTAAACTCCTGCTGCACCACCTTGCCCGAATCTTTTCCCTCGGCCCAAAAGTCGACCCCGTTCATGTCCCCGTGGCCCCACCAGAAAGACTTGTGATGCGGGTGGTCATGCTCTTCGTTTTCCCCTTCGGCCAGCGGATAATTCCGGGTCATCTTCGCCTGGCCGGGCCCGTAAATGGGGAAGAGGATCGGCCGGGAATAACCCTCGAAAATGTAGTCAGAAAAAGGGTGGCCGTTGACCTCGATGTGCAATTTGCCCTTCTCCTGGCGAATATCGACCCGGCCGGCGGCCAGGGCGTCCCACGGCGCCAGGGCCGCGGATAAGAGCAATCCGGCGGCGGTAAAAACCTCTCGGGTGGACATGCCCTTGGTCTTACGCGAAGCCGTCCCGCCGATAAAGCTCTTTTTTTGCCGGCCGGATTCACGATTTTCCCGCGGGCGATTGGGGCGCCGTGGGTTGGGCCGCGATCAGGTCTTTTTGAGCGGGCGGCGTTCGTTCTTTTCGGGGAAAGGAGGCCGGCGGGCTGCCGCGCTGTGCCGGCAGACGCACACTTTTCCCGGATGGTTGCGCGCCTAACTTGAAGTGGTTTGGTGCCTAACTCGCATTTCGATTTCAAGGAGAATTTATGAACATCAAGAGAGAGATCCTTTCAAAGCGCGGCCGCGGCTTTACTTTGATCGAACTCCTGGTCGTGATCGCCATCATCGCGATTCTCGCCGGCATGTTGCTGCCCGCCCTGGCCAAGGCCAAGAGCAAGACCAAGGGCATCACCTGCATGAACAACAACAAGCAGATGGTCCTGGCCTGGCGCCTTTACTCCGAGGACAATGATGATCTGCTGGTCAAATCCCTCGACGACAGCGCCGTCCCGGAAAACGCCAAACGCACGCTGCTAGTCCCGGGGAATCTCGATTTCTCCTCGAATCGCGACAACTGGGATCCCACCAACACGGTGGCAAAAAGCCCGTTGCAGAAGTACGACGGCAACAACTACCAGATTTGGAAATGCCCCTCGGATGTCGGCGTGGTCACCGGTCCGAACGGCCAGAAAGTGCCGCGGGTGCGCAGCCAGTCCATGAGCCAGGTGTTTGACTACGGCAATTGGCTGCCCAATCCGCCCTACAAAGTCTACTCCCGCCTGGGGCACATCATTAACCCAACGCAGACCTGGGTAATGATCGATGAGCATCCGGACAGCATCAACGACGCTGCTTGCGCCGTGAAAATGGCCGAACCCGGCTCCACGTCGGCTTACATCGTCGATTTTCCCGCCTCCTATCACAACGGAGCCGCGGGCCTTTCATTTGCCGACGGTCATTCCGAGATACATCAGTGGAAAGGGAGCAAAATCAAACCGCCGGTGAAGTACAACGGCAGCCTAGCCCTTGATGTGCCTGCTGGCGATTCCCTGAATGATATCATTTGGTGGTCACAGAATACGACGGTGAAGTAAAGCTCGTTTCCGGATTCTTGATTTCGTGCGTCATCGGCAGAACTGTGCGATGCAAACGCAGCTGTCTGACAAGCTGCAGGTGTTGACCCGTTTGCCAAATTGGGCGATTAGTGGCGTGACCAAACACCTTTATGCGAACACAAAGAGTCCGTTTCACTACGGCAGGGTTCACCCTGATTGAACTTTTAGTCGTCATCGCCATCATCGCGATACTTGCCGGGATGCTGCTGCCCGCGTTAGCCAAAGCCAAGAGCAAGACCAAGGGCATCACTTGCATGAATAACAACAAGCAGATGGTGCTTGGCTGGCGGCTTTACGCGGAAGACAACGACGATTTGCTTATCAAATCGCTTGATAACGCTGGCACTCCGGAAAATGCGAAGCGCACTCTGCTTGTTCCTGGCAATCTCGATTATTCCTCGAATCGAGACAATTGGGACCCCACAAATACCATCGCCAAGAGTCCACTCCAAAAGTATATCGGAAACAGCTATCAGATTTGGAAATGTCCGTCGGATCTCGCTGTGGTCACCGCTACCGGTGGCAAGAAGCTGCCACGGGTGCGAAGCCAGTCGATGAGTCAGGTGTTCGATTACGGCTACTGGCTCCCTACGCCCAAATACAAAGTTTATTCCCGTCTCGGCCATATCATCAATCCGACCAAGACTTGGGTGATGATCGATGAGCACCCGGATAGCATCAACGACGCCGCTTGTGCAGTTACGATCGCGGAAGCCGGTGCGACCAGCGGGCAGATTGTGGATTATCCGGCCGCCTACCACAACGGTGCGGCTGGCCTCTCTTTTGCCGACGGTCACTCGGAGATCCACCAGTGGAAAGGGAGCAAGATCAAGGCACCCGTGAAGTACATGAGCTGGCTGTCCGTTGTTCCGGCGGGTGATTCCCTCAACGACATCATTTGGTGGTCGGATAACACGACCGTCAAATGATTTGGTGATCATTCTCAGTCCGGCGTTATCAAAGGCAGTTTGCAGTTCGATTGCGTGGGAAGTGGCGTATCGAGAATTGGTTGCGATGGTTTTTGGTCGGAAAGTGAGACGCGGATGAATAAGTTCCGAGAACGGAAGTGTTCTGTGGTGCCTTTCCCCCCTTTGGCCGGTTGTTCGCTCTGGGCGGCAAAACGCACACAGGCGGCTCTCAGAATTGCATTGCGGCCTTTTTCGGGCGTTGATAACAAGGACTTTTACAACTGCTATGCAAACACGAAAACAAGCGCCTGTGGGCGCGTTTACCCTCATTGAGCTTCTGGTTGTGATCGCGATTATCGCGATTCTGGCCGGAATGCTTTTGCCTGCTTTGGCCAAAGCGAAGACCAAAGCCCAAGGCATTCAGTGCATGAATAACGGCAAGCAAATGGGCTTGGCGTTCCAGCTTTACGCGGGGGATTTTGATGACCGCCTTCCCCCAAATCCTGACGACGGCAACACCACGCCGAACTTCAACTGGTGCGCGGGTCAGGCAGGCCGTGGTGGCGCTCAGGAGTTCAATACGGAAATCCTGGACAGTCCCAACACTCAGATGCTGGCCAAATACAGCATCAACCATCAGCAGTTCAAATGCCCAGCCGATCAGCGAACCGGCAAGTATCAAGGCACCAACACCTCTTTTAAAGGTCGCACCGTTCCGGCGGCTCGCACTTTCTCGATGAGCCAGGCGGTTGGCACCGATCCTTACGCCCCGTCGAACGGCAAGCTGGCGGTCAATGGGCCGTGGCTCGACAACAACCACAGCAATACCCGCAGCGGCAAATGGGCGGTTTTCGGCAAGCTGAGTGATTTCGATCGCACGGGTCCTTCCCAAATCTGGATCTTGCTCGACGAAGATGATCGTAGTTTGAACGACGCCGGTTTCGCGGTTGGCATGCAGACTTCCGAGTGGATCGACTGGCCCGGCGCTTACCACAACAAAGCTTGTGGTTTCGCGTTCGCTGACGCCCACTCCGAGATTCACAAATGGGTCGACCCTCGCACCATCATCAAGGGCACAAGCGCGAGCCGTTTGGCCGTTCCGAACAGCCAGGATTGGCTCTGGATCTCGCAGCACACTTCCGCCCTGAAGAACTAACCGGTCAGTCTCTGGTTTTACGACAGCGAGCGCTCCCTCCCGGAGCGCTCTTTTTTATTTGCCCAACTCGAGCCGACCTAACCCGCCTGCGCTCGTCCTCCGGAGCCGCGGTGGAATTGTGAAATCATGGGGCTCCGCGATCCTGAGCTCTGAACGTTGTTCATTCGCCTGGCCTGAGGTTGTCCGCACAACCCAGCTGATCGTGAGCGTCCGCCCGGTCCCCGCGCGCGTTCGAGAATTTCCGCCCCTAATTTGCTTCCGGCGCGGCCTTTGGCCTCATGTTCGCCTCAGAAGCCTTTTTGCCGAATGGCAAGCCATTGAGCGTGATCGCCTCCGCTACGTTTGAGGCGAGCATGGAGATCTCCGAGTGCTCCTTCGCCAGGCTGATGATCAATGGCAGCGCGGGCAGAGCACTGCCGCCGTACCGGGCTAACCCTTCGAGCGCCTCCCTTTGCTCGAAGGTGTTGGTGGATGACAGGCCGTCGGTGAGCACCGGAATGGCTTGATCAGCCCGCGTGCCACGGGTGCTCCAGTAAATGGCGCACGCAAGCTTCTCGCCCGGTTCGGATGAACTCGTCAGGATATCCTCGCGCAGCGCAGCGTCCGCTCCGAGTTGCTCGGCCAGTTCGTTGAGTTGGCGGAAGCCAACTGCAGGATGCACCGGGCATTGCAAAATCGCACGAATCAGCGCGCGCCTCTTCTCGGACCTGTCCGGCGGTGCCGACTTCACGACGGTCTGGGCAAGACGGATGCCCGGCGAGTCCCGTTCGTTTAAGATACGAGGGACCAGTGGGAGGACCGCTTCGGCGGTCGGACCTCGAATCTCCGGGCGGGCCAGCGGCAGCAAGTCGTCCAACAGAACTATTCCCGTGTAACGCTCGGCCGCGGCGCCGTGCTCGACCCAATCCAGGAAGAGCGGGAGAAGCCCTTCACCGGCTTCGGGCGCGATCCTCGCACCCCAGAGCGCCAGGCTCTTTCGATCTTGAAATGACCTCGGGCAGGGCCAATCCCGTTTCTGGCAAATCGTGCGAATTTGCTTTCGCAAGGCTGGCTCTGGGGTCACCACCCAGTTCGAAAGGAGCGGCGCCGCCTGATTGCCAAGAGCGCGCAAGGCCTTGATAGCTTCCTCGTGCGCCTCGTTGATCGATCCAGGCTTGGCACGGCGGAGATTCTTGGGTGTTTGGGGAAAGGCGAAAATCCCGAGCAGATAGGCTGAAAGATGTTTTCCCCGGTAGACCGGATCCTCCGGCCCTCGCCTGGACGACAGTGCGACAAATCCGGCTGCCGCCACCGCCACCGCGATGCCAATTATTGCAAACGGCCGGAGCCTGAATCGTCGGAAATTCACCCAGCCAAAAACTGACGACTCCATTGAGTTTGTCAACGAGCGTTCAAGCCAGGCGGCCTGTGCTCGTCGCATCGCTTTGGGCAGTAGTTTCGCTTTACATGTTTGGAACTGGTTTGAGTATTTCGGACGCTGGCCACAACCGCTCCGCGGTTGAAATGATTCGAAAGAAGCGAACCCAACGTAGCCGCTGGGCGCGGCAACGTTGGGCTGTGGCCGGGAACTTCTCCGAAGTTCGTCGGGGCACTTCCCTCGGGACTCCTGACTCCAGGCTCATCCCGTCCGCGTCACCGTGTCATCCGCGGTTAAAATGCGCGTCGCGTGGTCAGCGCCTTCAGCGGGCGGACGCTGCCGGTTTCGGTGATCGGTCGGCCCGTTGACCAGCGGTTTCGCTTTACACTTTTTTGCCTCTCTTTACAGTTTCGCCATGGCTTCGACCTTCGACGAATCTGAGTTTATCGACACGGATTACGAGTCTTCCAAGCAAAGTCTTGGAGTCGGCGCCCTTGCCACCACCACTACGACCATGTCCGGTTCCTCGCCCTCTCAGCCGGCTTCGCGGCCTCCCAGCCGCGAAGAAATTGAAGCGAAAGTGACCGATGCCCACGCGAAACTGGCGGAGTTGAAGCGGGCGCAGGAGCAATTGGAGCGCGAGCGGGCCTCGCTGGAGGAGGCGCGCCGGCGGCGGGCGGAGTTCCAGAACGGGCGGGAGGAGATCCTGCATCATTTGACGCGAGGCGCGGCGATCCTGGACGAGTCGGTGTTCGCGGCGCGGCGCGACGCGGAGCAGATGTCGAAAACGCTGGGGGAGTTGCGGGAGGCGCTGGCCAAGGTGGAGCAGTTGCGGGAGGAAGGCTGGACGCAGGAGAATTGGAACACGGAGCTGACGCGGGCGCTTACGACGCTGGAGAACGCACGGATGGAGTGGAACTCGGCCCGGTTGAAATGGCCGGTGCTGGATGGCGCATTGAAGGCTCAGCCTGAGAGCCAGACGGACTCGGTTCCGGGCGGGCTGAGCGCTTTGCAAGGAAAGAGCTTTTACGAATTGTGCGAGCTGGGCCTGGCTTTGACCTGGCCGGTGGCCCTGGCGGCTTTGCTGGGATCGGGAGTCATCGCGATTCTGCTGTTGCGCCGCTGACGCGGGGCGATTCGGTCGGTTGGGCTGGCTGTGAGTGCGATGCCGATTTTCAAGAAAAAGGTCGATCCGATTTCGACGCGGTCGAAGGAATTGAACGACCAGATTCGCGCTCTCGAGGAGGAGATCAAAGAGCTTTCCGTCCGGATTGATTATTCGAAGTCGCATCCCCGGGTGCGTTCCACCGCGGTGCCGCATCGTCCCACGTTGGTGGCGGAGCCAGCCCCTCCTCCGCGCGATCCGGTGTTCGAGAAGCTGAATTACCAGAAATCGAAAGTGCAGCCGGAGGTGGAATCCGCGCCGGACCGCTACAACGACCTCGGGGTGCGCAAGTACGATCTGATGGGGGCTTGGCGGCGGTTGCAGAATCATTTTCGCGGGAACGCGACCGCAAATCCGAAGCTGGTGAGTTATCTGGCGGCCGGGAGCATCAAAGGGTTGCGGCCGTTGCGCTACGAGAAGCGAATCGCGCGGAACCGCTTCATTTTTCTCTCGCTCTTCTTCGTGATCATTCTTTGGGGCATCCTCGCGGCCGTTTTCAATCAGCGATGAGCGGGCTGAGCGCGCCGATCGAGACGCCGGACGGGGTGTTCCTGGCCACGTTCTCCGAGCACGGGCTGCGTTCGCTCAGGTTTCCCGATGGTTCAAGCAGCGGGCCGACGCCCGCCGAGGTCAGCCCCTGGCTCGAAGTCACGGCAGGCGCCGTGCGGGCGATTCTGGCTGGGAAGCGCCCCGGGGCTTTTCCTCCGATTGATCTGGAGGGAGAGAGCGAGTTCCGGCGGCTGGTTTGGGCCGAGCTGCAAAAGATACCGCTTGGAGCGACGGTGACCTATGCCGAGCTGGCGGAGCGGTTAGGGAGGAAGAACGGGGCCCGGGCGGTGGGAGGCGCTTGCGGGGCGAATCCGATTCCGGTTTTGATTCCGTGTCATCGGGTGCTGGCCCAAGGCCCTCGAGGGCAGCGGTTGGGCGGTTTTTCCGGCGGGCTGGATTGGAAGATTCGCCTGTTGCAGCGGGAGGGAGTTTTGCTTTAAGCCGTGGAGCGGGCACGCACCGGTCTGAGTTCACCTGTTCTGCCCGGCCAAGCAACCGGCTCTCGCTAAATCGACGAGGGCTTGGCCTGATCCGGGGCCAGGGTGTGGGCTTTTTGCTCCTCGGCGGCCAGGCGCTGCCTTTCCGCGGCCTTGGCGAACGGGTAGTAGACCGTCATGGCGATTAGGAGGGAAACGACGCCCCAGACCGCGGCTTTCCAATCACCTCCGGAAACGAGGTAATGGCCAATGATCGGTGGAGTGGTCCAAGGCACGTTAATAAACGGGCGTTGGATGATGTTCCAGTGCATGAGGAGGAAAGTGCCCGTGGTCAGGATCATGGCATT
Organism: uncultured Verrucomicrobiota bacterium; assembly: GCA_964566945.1. Lineage (GTDB taxonomy): Bacteria > Verrucomicrobiota > Verrucomicrobiia > Limisphaerales > SXQI01 > DASVNK01. The sequence continues at coordinate 107,882 of CAZMKE010000006.1, forward strand.
GAGGACGTACGGAACCATGAAGATGGGATTCAAAACGATGGGGAAACCGAAAAAGATTGGCTCGTTGATTTGAAAGATTTGAGTGGGCAGGGAGAGGCGGCTGATCTTGCGAAACCCGGGCTCTTTCGAGTTCACCATGATCAAGGCGAGAGCGATGGTGGCCCCGGTGCCGCCGACGTTCACAAACGTGGTGAAGAACCCGTTGGCGGTGACGTAGGGCAGGACGTGGCCTTGAGCGCGGGCTTCGACGTTTTGCGCGAGAAACTGGAGGAAGATGGGGGCGACGATCGCGTCCATGGCATTATCTCCGTTGATGCCGACCGACCAGAGCAGCGTGACGAGAAAAGCGTAAACCAGGATGCCGGGGAGCGTATTCAGCGCGAACAGCAGCGGCTTGAACACCTGTTGCATCCCCTGATTGATGTCGAAGCCCAGGCCAAAGCGGATGCCCCAGAATAGAACCACCAGAAACAACATGGGGATGAGCGACAGGAATGACTCGTAGACGACGTCGGGCACGTTGTCCGGCAGCTTGATGACCAGGTTGCGATCGGTGAAGAATTTCTGAATGCGGACGGCGAGGAGAGCGATGATGATGGCGGTGAACAGGCCTTTGGAGCCGAGCGCTTCCATGTTCAGCGAGAGATCCTCCTTCTTCAGGGAAATCATCAGGAAGACCAGGGTGGCAAGCGACGCGCTGACGATGGCCTCCTGCTTCAACTGTTTGCCAAACTCATACGCGATGGAGAAACAGACAAAGACCGCGAGCAGCCCGAACGTGGCGGTGACCGGAAGCTGGAGCAGTTGCGAGTAGGGAGCGACTCGGGCCTCCCAGCCGGACACCGGGAGGTAAGTGACGATCATGAAAAGCCCGCCGATAATGGTGAGCGGCGCGACCGAGACCATGCCGGCCCGAATGGCGGTGAGGTAGACATTCTCGCTCAGGGCGGTCAGGGCCGGGGCGATCCGCTGGCTGAGGACGCCGGCCTTCATGGGAGCGCGGCGGCGTTCAAAGCGGCGCGGTTTTCGTGCACCTTCTCGAAGGCCCGGGCGATGTCGTCAATATCCGATTTTGGCCCGAGGAAGTGGCTGTGTTCCAGCCAGAGGGCCTGCTCGCGGCAGAGGAGGTCCGAGTTCGGGAAGGAGGCTCCGGCGTAGTCGAGCCGGTCTTTGACGGCGCTGAGATACGGGCCGAAAGCTTTGTTGCGGAAAAGCGGCTGCTGGTTGAGGGAGTATCCGTAACCAGCCGAGCAGGGAATGCCTTCCGCGCGCAAGGCCTGCACCAGTTTCGCCCGGGAGACCCCGAACTGCTGGGGATCCATGCGGAGCATGAAGAGATGGTAGCTGTGGCGGGTGCAATCCGCGTCCCGCTTCTGCGGGAAGATTCCGGGCAGCCCGGCCAGGCGGCGGGCCAGGTAATGGCCGTTCCGGTCACGCTTGCGGGTTTGGGATTCCAGGCGATCCAACTGGCTGTTCAGGATCGCGCCCTGGAATTCACCGAGGCGGTAGTTCCCGGAAATGACATGGTGCTCGTACCAAACCCCGCCCGGGACGCGGCCGCAGTTCTGGATGGAGCGGCATTGGGCGGCGAGTTGGTCGTCGTTGGTGGTGATGATGCCGCCTTCGCCGGACGTCATGTTCTTGCTCGATTGGAATGAAAAGGAGGCAAGGTGTCCGACAGAGCCGGCCGGGCGACCGCAATAGGAAGCGCCGTGGGCGTGGGCGGCATCTTCGAGCACCAGGAGCTTGCGCTTGCGGGCGAGGGCCATGATTTCATTCATGGCGGCCGGCTGGCCGGCGAAGTGCACGGGAATAATGGCGCGAGTGCGAGGGGTGATGGCGGCGGCGACGGCTTTTGGATCGAGGTTGAAACTGTCGAGCGAAACATCCGCGAAAACGGGGATGGCATCCGCCTCGATTACGGCTGTGGCGGTCGAGAGGAAGGTGTAGGGAGGGACGATCACTTCGTCCCCGGCTTGAAGGCCGGCGGCGATCAGGCTGATGCGAAGGGAAACCGTTCCGTTGACCACGGCGATGCCATGCTGGCAGCCGTGGGCCTGGGCAAACCGGTTTTCGAACGTTTCGACTTCCTTCCCCTGCAGCCGCCCCCAGGCTCCGCTGCGGAGAACGCGCAGGAGGCGGGTTTCTTCGCTTTTGCCGAAGACCGGCCAGGAACTGAAAGGCCGTTTGCGGACGGGCTGTCCGCCGAGGATTGCGAGTTGTTTTGCGCTCATTTCAGAAGCTCTTTTCCCATGTAAATCACTTCACTTGGGCCCGATCCGACACGGACCAGTTCGCGGAACCCGAGATGTCGATAAAAGGCAAAAGCCTGGGGATTATAGCCGCTCACGCCGAGATGCGCGCCGGGCGATCCCCGTTCGCCGAGCCGCCGCATCACTTCCTCCAGCATGCGCCGTCCCCAGCCGCGCCCTTGGGCCCGATCGAGCAGGTCGATGTGGAGGTGGGACGGGAAGGCGGCATACGGTTCCGGACAAAAGTAATCGGGTTGATGGTACCAGCTATGAACGTGCTGGACGCGCGTCCAGCCGGCCGGATCGCCGGAAGGCATCGGAAATCGGCGGCAAAGGTCGGGGCGCCATTCGGTTTCGTAGCGATGATAGAACTGCCGGGAATCGAAAGCGCCGAGCGCATAGCCGCAGACGCCCTGGGCATCCTCCAGAATGACGCTCAGTTCCGGCTCATAGGCGAGATAGGGGCCGACAAAGATGCGGCCCAGAGCGTCCGGGTCCTCCCGGTAGAACGGTTCGCCATCCTTGCCGTAATCGCCGGTTTTCAGGCAAACGTGGTAAGCGCCCGGTTGGTCGCCCGGGCGGGCATCGCGCATTCGGAAGTCGGTCATGCAGTCCAGTTCGGTTCAAAGGTGCCGTCCGGCAGCGGCCGGAGCAGGCTTTGCAATCGGCGCACTGCGCCGCCGCGGTAAGTGCCGGGGAGGTGGAAATCCGAGCGGAACGGCTGGCTGGCGGTGGCCGGGTTCTGACGCCACTCGATGTAGCGCTCGACGAGGTCCAGTTCCTCCCGGAGATCCCAGACTCTTTGAGCGAGCGCGTAAAACAAGCGGCGATCGTCCAGATCCGGAGCGCGGTGGCAGAATTCGCGCACGCGCTTCGCGCCAGCGCGGAAAGCCGCGAGAGCTTCGGGTTTGCCGGTCAGGATCAGCTCGCGGGCCGCAGCCAGGAGGCCTTCTGCAGCTTCCCCAGGCTCGTGCGGGAGGTAAAAAGCGTCCGCGAAGGCGCACAGGCTCTCCAGGGGAAGCGCTCCTCCAGCCACCCGAAAGCGGGGCTGCCATTCCTCGATCGCATCGAGAAACGCGGCGCGCGGGTTCCAGCCTTCTTCGGCTTGGACAAACATGGCCAGAGTGCGAAGCGGAACGTAATTGACCGGGAATTCGTTGTTCGGATTGCTCAGGATGCCATTGATTTTCCAGCGGATTTCCGGGTCGCGTCCGGCATAGGGTCCGCAGTAACAGCGGCTCCGGTCATAATCGTTGGCGTGCAGATTGTCCCAAATGACCGGCTTTCGCCGGAGCAAATCGAGCGGGAGATCGCTGAGCCCGATGGTCCGCGAAATGATTTCCGGGCCGGTCCAGAGCACATCAATGTCCGGGAGCAGATTCGCCCCGAGGGTGAGGAGGTAATTGGCGCCGCCGAGTTGGCGCTCGGCCATGCGGCCACAGTAGGGGGTGGGGCAGAAAAGAAAGCGGCAATCAGGAGAGCGCTGCCGCGTCCAGTGAAAGACCCGGTTCGCTACGCTCGCCTGCGCGGCGGCGAAGGAGGAGAATTCAAGTTGATCCTCCGCGCTCATGACGGGGGGGATGTCGTCAAAAAGCAGGGCGAAATCCCGGCAGCCGAGGGAGAGCATCTGATTGAAACGGGTGAGGATCAGATCGAGGTCACTCCGGCGGGAATAGCGAATATCAAGGCCAGGCGCGAGGGCGTAGATGAAGCGGATTTCCCGCTGAGCGGCGCGCCGGATCAGGTCCCGGAGGCGCGAGGCTTCCTCGGAGGAATACTCCTCCCGCCAGAGCGCGCGATGTTTCAGGTCATCCTTGGGAGCGTAGAGGTAGGTGTTCAGGCCCCAATTGCCCATCCATTGGAAGAGTTCGGCACGTTCCCCCTCGGACCAGGGCTGTCCATAAAACCCCTCCACCACACCGGCTAAAAATGTTCCACCGACCGCCATGCGAGCCGCGTTTTCTTTGTTCGCGGGCAGCGTATCGGGGAACTGAAGACGAAAGCAATTCGTCAATTTGCGGCCGGCTTGCGCTGGTCCTGAATGGCTGTGGGCGCGTCGATCTGGTTCCCTTCCAGCGTCACCGGCCCGGCTTGTTCTTCGATCCGGATCCCGACCGTCTGCTTTTTGTCAGCTTCCGGCCGGGTGTCCCGGATGATGTTATTGCGGAAGATCAAGTCGCGGGTCTCGCCGCGGACGCGAATGCCCGCGGCGGCCTGCTGGCCGCCGTTATTTTCGATCAAATTGTTTTCGATCCGATTGCGGTGCCCGGCCATTCCAACCGTTTCATTGCGAAAGAAGATGCCGTCCTCGTGGTTGGACCGGACTTCATTGTCGCGCAGCAGATTGTCACTGTCCTTGTGCCCGATGGAAATGCCGAACCGGCCATTGTCCTCAAGGAGGTTTCGCTCGAACAACCCGTGGCGAACCCGCCAGCAGAGGAAAAGGCCATCCTCGCCGTTCCGGCGGGCGGCGCAATTGCGCACGATGGGCCGTTGCGATCCGCTGCCCGGGTGAAATCCAAGGCCGGCGTTTTCCTCGCTGACGCAGTTTTCGACGAGGACATCATTCGATTGCTGAAAGCTGATGCCGTCCCCGTGGAAGCGGCGGACGGTGCAGTCGCGAATCACGGTTCCGAAGCCGCGGTAGAGAAAAATGCCCCCGCCCCGGCAGCCATTGAGCGCCACGTTTTCCTCCTTGTTCCCGTCGATCGTGAGGTTTTCGAGGCGCGCATCTTCGATGTTGTAGCCGCTGATGACCGGAAAGACGGTCGCCGCCTGGGCTCCGCTGGAGATGAGGCAATCGGCATTGAGCGGCAGGCTGATGGCGAATGTGTTTCCGCTCTGGCCAAGGATCCGGCCAACGGTGGTGTGAAATCCGCCCGAGTTTTTGTCCCACACCGCGACGCCGAAGCCGGGCTGGAATCCCTCGGGATGAACCAGGGTGATCTGCTCCTCGCCGAAATCGCCGTCAATGGCGAGCGGGGAGAGGGCGGCTTTTGCCTTGCGGAGAATCGTCTGCCCTTTCACGCCCCGCACGGTGACATGCGAGCGCAGGTGCAGGGAATCGTTCATGCGGTATTCCCCGGGGCCGACCTCGACCAGGCCGCCGCCGAGATTGGCGACGTAATCAACCGCGGCCTGGAGGGCGCGCTGGTCGCTCCCGACGATGTCGGCGGACGACTGGCCGACCGTGATGCTGGGGAGGACAGCCATGGCCGAACGCATGGCGCGCGCGACCTGGCGCTCTTCGAGGCGCGGGGAGAAATCGGCTTTCTCGGAAGCGAAGGTGCTGCAAGCGGCGAAGAAGGCCAGGACCGGGGTGATTTTCATGGTTCTATTAAGCACAGCCGGCGCGAATCGTCGAGCTTTCGCCAGCAAACCGCCGCCATCGTCACAATTTTACGATTTGCTCTCTCCGGGCGGCTGGCTTACGAGTTTTCCCGTGCCGGACCGCGCCTGCATTTGGATTTTTCTCGTCGCTCTGCTGAACTGTGCGGCGGCGTTCGCCCAGGCCTCGCTGAAGGTCAGCCACGCCCCGAAACAGCCGCGTTCGGATGAGCCGGTGCGGGTGACCGCGGTGAGCGAGGGCCGGCCGGCGGAACGCCTCTTCCTCGAGTTGCAGGTGGTGGAGCCCGGCGCCTACATCCGGCGGGGCGATCCGGCCTTTGCCACGAACTGGCGCGAGTTCCCCATGCAGGAACAAAACGGCGCCTTCAGCGCGACGGTCCCCGCGGAGATCCAGAAACATCGCCGGTTGATTCGCTACAGGATCAAAGCGATCTCCAGCCGGAACGAAACCAATTACTTTCCGGCCCTGACGAACGGCGTGCCGAATTTTGCTTGGTTCGTCTACGATGGATTCAAAGCGTGGACGGGCGCGATGCAGCCCGGGAAAACGCCCGCGCTGGCTTTCAGTCCCGAATTTCTGGGCACGCTGCCGGCGCTGCACGTGCTCGCGCGGGCGGAGGATGTGCGGAAGAGCCAATGGGATCAGGCGCATAACCGCGAGCTCATGTTTGGAACCCTGGTGAGCGAAGGAGAAGTTTATGATCACGTGCATTTCCACAATCGCGGGCAGGGGAGCACCTATGTGTCCGGGAAAAATAAATGGGGCATCAAATCGAATCCCGGGCACGATTTTGCGCTGAAGAATGGTTGGGGCCAGCCCTACAAGCACAAGTGGAGCGGGATCGACCTGAACCCGTGCGCGAGCGCTTGGGCGCAAGTCAACCGCGGCATGGCCGGCATGGACGAAGCCGCTGCCTACCGCGCCTACCAACTGGCCGGGGTTCCCAGTCCGGACACGTTCTGGGTGCAATTCCGCGTGATCGACGCCAAAGAAGAGGCGGCGAGCCAATATGAAGGGGATCTGTGGGGGCTCTACCTCGCGGTCCAGGGGAAGGGCGGGCCATGGCTGCGGGAGAATGAGCTGCCCGACGGCAATATTTACAGCGCGGAAAGCGGGCCGAAGCACCTCGTCCCGGGCGGTCCGGGGAACGGGGCGGATCTGATCGATTTTCGGAACGGCTGCGAATCGGGGGCAAACGAGGCGTGGTGGAGGGCGCACTTGGATCTCGCCTCGTACTACAGTTTCCACGCCCTCAACCGGCTGCTCGCGAATATTGATCTCCGGCCGGACGGGAATTACTACCTTTACCACCGGCCGGACGACCACTGGGTGGTGTTGCCGCACGATCTGGACATGATGTTCATTCCCAAGACGCATCAACCGGGCTACGTCCCCCAAGCCCGTTGCCTGGACGTCCCGTCGTTGCGGCTTGAGTATCAGAATCGAGCGCGGGAGATTCTGGATTTGCTGGCCGCGGACGCGTCGCCAAACGGCGGACAGATCGGGCAGCTGGTGGCGGAGCTGGCTCAGAAAGTGGCCCCGGCGGGCCAGCAGCGGACCTGGGCGGAGCTGGACGAGGCGATTTGGAATTGGCATCCGCGCAGCCACGCGAAAGGGGAGTTTTACGTGACCCCCTACGAAGATTATCGGATGGGCGGCGGCTGGATCCGGCGGCTGGCTGCGCCCGATTTTGCGGGCTTCTGCAAGTACATTGTCGACTTCTGCACGGACTCCCGCCCCGCCAGGAATTATCGGGTGAACGACGGCGACCAGCGCGGCTACGGCTTTGGCTGCCTCAGCATCGAGGCGCGTGATCCGAATATCCCGGCGCGGCCCGAGATTAAACTGAGCGGGTGGAACGGAGAGCGCCCGAGCTTTGCAGCGACGGACTTCAGCTCGCCGGCCGGCCTCAGGTTTTCCGTGATCCAATGGCGGTTGGGCGAGATCAGCGCCCCTGGCATGAAAGGCTACGTGCCGGGCAAACCCTATCGCTATGAAATCGAACCGGGCTGGAGCGCGCAATCGCCTGGACCGACGCCAGAGTTTACGCCGCCCCCAGAGGCGTGCGGTACGGATAAAACCTATCGAGCCCGGGCGCGCTATCGGGATGAATCAGGCCGCTGGAGCCATTGGTCGCAGCCCGTGCAATTTAGCGTTCCACCACCTCGCCCACCGACTCCTTGAGGATCGGTTGAGTCACGTCGCGGCTCCGCGGATAATCAAAATGATCCAGGGTGAGATGCGCCACGTGGTCGAAGCGGGCTACGGCGCGCAGGTCGCTTCGGCCGAGCTTCAGCTGAACATTCTGCAGAATGAGGTTTTCCACGTTGCGCCCGTAAAAGCCCCAAACCGGCATTTTTCTCGCGTCCACCCCCGGGGAGTTGACGGCGATCCGGGCGTCAGCCGCGCCGCCACCACCCACAAACTCAATCTCGACGTCCCGAAAGGTCACGTTCGTGAACACGTTATCGCTCCAACTCTCAATCGTAGAGGGGGATTGATAGACGCCCGCTGCCTTGACTTTGCTGACCTCAATCCGCCCGGCGGTATTCCGGCCTTTCATGGCAAAATGGAAGGGAGTCATCACGTTTTGCATCGCCAGGTCGGACAGGTGCACGTCGTCCAAAAGGCCTTCGGTGGGGTCCCACGCCCCCGGTTGCAGCGCGACGGCGGCCAGCATATTCGTGCGACCCGAGGAGCGATGCGCGAATTGACCCGGGCCGAAAAACTGGCAGTCGTTCACCATCAGTTTTTTCGCGGGGCCGATGAGGCGGATTCCGTTGCACGAGGAGTTGATCACGCAGTCGGTAATGATCACGTTCTCCCAATAGCGGCCCGCAATCGCATCGTCCCCGGTGAAAAGCTGGCAGTCGGTGATTTTCACATTGCGGCAGTAGCTATCGGGCCAGCCGCGAAAATGGACGCCGTCCCAGCCGCCGGTGATGTGCAGCGCGGTCATTTGGACGTCCGAGCAATCCTCCAGCAAAATCGCGTAGTTGGCTGAATCGCGAAGGGTCAGGTTCTGGAGGGTGATATTGCGTCCGTGGCCAATGAGAATGGTGTGCGGCCCGCGCCGATGTTCTTCGCCCTGGGGATCAAAAACTTTGTTGCCGTCGATCGTTCCGCCGCCAGTGAGGGTGACGTTTTCGACTTTATCTCCCAGGAGCAGGGCGCGGTGCCAGTCCGGCTTGAATCCGGCTTCGGGCGTGCCGGGCGGGGGACGGAACGCTTTGTAATCCGCCAGGTTGGTGGAGCCGACCAGCACCGCGCCCGGTTCGAGGAAAATCGTCAGCTCACTCTGCAGCACGAGTGTGCCGGTGAGATACCGACCGGGCGCGAAATGCACTTGCGAGCCGGCTTTGACGGTGGCCGCTTCAATGGCGTTATTGATCGCCTCGGTATCAAGAGTCTGGCCGTCACCCTTGGCTCCGAAATCGCGGACGTGGAAAACTTCCAGCGCCAGGGCGGCCGGTCGCGCCGCGCCGAACACCAACCATAGGCAGAGCAAAAGGTTTCGCATCGTGAGTCAGGCTCGCTTTCTTTTTGGCTTGGGCTTGGACGTTACGAGTCCTCGGAGGATGGCGAGGTTCTCGACATCCTCGTGCAAGTCCTTGCTCTTGGGGGTTTCGAGGCAGCCGGGCAGATGGGTGAACCGTTCATCGTTGACGATGTGCCGGAAGGCATCGCGTCCGATCTTGCCCTGGCCGATCCCGGCATGCCGATCGACACGGGAGCCGAGATCGGTTTTGGAGTCGTTCAGATGAAACGCCGCGATCTGCTCGATGCCAGCGGCGTCGTCCACTTCCTGGATGGCTGCGTCCCAACCGCCCGGGGTCCGAATATCGTAACCAGCGGCGAAAAAGTGGCAGGTGTCCAGGCAAATTGCGAGACGTTCCGGTTTTTCTACCCGGTCGTAAATCTCGCCAAGGTGGGAGATTTTGTGGCCGAGACAGCTTCCCTGGCCCGCAGTGTTCTCGAGTGCGACCCGGACGCCGGATCGTTTGGTGGCGCAGAAAGCTTCGTTGAGCCCGGCGACGATTTGTTGAATCGCCTTTTCCTCGCCGGTTCCCAGGTGGGCGCCCGGGTGCATCACGAGGAAAGGCAGCCCGAGAGCGGTGGCCAGTTCAATCTCCTGGATCAAAGACTGGATCGACTTGTCCCGATTTTCCGAGGCGGGGGCGCCAAGGTTGATCAGGTAGCCCGTGTGGCCGAATACGTGGGCGAGCCCGGGTATCTGAAGTTCCTTCTCGTAAAGGGCCAGTTCGTCGGGAGCGCAGGCGCGGCCAAACCACTGCATGTTGTTTTTGACGAATAATTGGACGCATTCGCCGGTAATCTGGCGGCCGCGCGAGAGCGCCAGATGAATTCCTCCGGCTGTGGAACAGTGAGCGCCGAAAAACATGATTCCTAACTTGGGCAGTGGGTTTGTATTCCGGGTGGGGTCACGATCACTTCGCGTATGGGCTCGGTGAAGCTTCGACCAAGGCGAGTGCCTCCTCAATGTAGTGGTCGGCGGTCATTTCACCCAGAGAGGTTCGGGAAACGTATTCGTAGCGTTTGAAGCTGCCGAAATCGACTTTGGTGAGCATGTACCCGAAGGCGTCGTTCGTCAGGCCGAAGAGGAAATTGTGCTTTCCGTGCATCTTGCGCTTCAGGTAGTAGCCGACATTGGGCAGGGCTTCGCCGGGAATGGTGAGGATCTGCGCATCGGCGATGTTGATGAGATTGACCACCGTGGCGACTGATCCGTCCTCCTCGGCTTTGTAGCCGAGCGGCGAGAGCTTCATGATCTGGCGCATGATCGGGGAGTCGACTTGAAAGCGGACCGTTTTGTTGGTCACGAAAAGTCCCGGCGAGATCTCCGGCTTCGCGTCGGCAATAATGCGCAAGGCTTCGTCAGCCAGGAGTTGCCCGATCCGTTCGCACTCGCTCCAGGTTTGGATGTCTTTCCCGTCCGGCCCGCGAACGTCGGCTGTGACCATCCCGCCTTGGGCGCTATTCATGAAGAGCGCGGTTCCGCCAATTTTTTCCGCGATCCGATCGCAGAGCGGCCCGATAAGGTCCGGGCTGGTGATGCCCTGGTCCGGACCGATGACTTCAGGATGGATGGCATAGTTGACGAGGGTGGCGATCGGCTTGCCGTCGAGCGCAAGAGTCTGGAGGACATTGCACCGCGGATCGTAGAGTGCCGGCGCGTAGTAATTGTAGGCGATTTTGCCTTTGGCCTCCCCGCTGTTGATCCGGAGGCGGGAAGGCTGGAGCTTGCCGAGAGCGTCATTAATCGCCGCCGCCATCTTGTCGCAGACGGAATCGAGATATTTCAAATCGGAGGCGAACTGGCCTTTCTCATCGGGAAAGCCATAGCAATCCGGCGCGCTGTGGGTATGAGTGGAACCGATGATGATGTTCCTCGGGGGGATGCCTGGCACCTTGGCGCGCACCCGGTCCCCAAGCACCGCGGGAAAGCCGAGAAAATCGCCCTGAACAATGGCGACCCTCATGCCGGCCTGTTCCAGGACGAGGGCGCGGACGGTGAGTTCGCCCAGCTTGCGCGTGGTGGCTTTGGATCCTCCGATGCCGCCGGAGACCGGGAGCAGCGGGTCGGGAGTGACCGTGCGGATGGCGATGGCGGACTGAAACTCCTGAGCCACGGCGTGGGAAAGGAGCAGGCAGCCGAAGAGGAGCAATCGCAAATGCATGAGGAATTTGTAATGCCCGGCCGGATGGAAGGATAGCGCGAAAATCAGGTTCCAAATCCGAGTCCAAATTGTAAGGGCGGTTGTATTGCCGAAGGGGAGGCGTCATGGCAACCTGCGGTTATGAGTAAAGGATTGATCGTTGCATTGGGATTGCTGGCGGCGGTGGCTGCGTTTGTGGTGGTCCTGCTCCTCTGGGCGGTCGGGGTGAACAACAAGATCGTGCGTTTGAACCAGGGAGTGGACGCCCAGTGGGCGCAGGTCCAGAACGTTTATCAGCGCCGCACCGACCTGATTCCCAACCTGGTGGCGACCGTGAAGGGCGCGGCCGACTTTGAAAAGACGACCTTGGAAAGCGTGGTGCAGGCGCGCGCTTCGGTTGGCCAGGTCAAAGTGGACCCAAACCGGGCTCCCGATGATCCGAAGCAGTTGCAGCAATTTCAAGGAGCGCAGGACCGGCTGTCGTCAGCGCTTTCGCGGCTGCTGGTCGTGGTGGAGCGGTATCCTGACTTGAAGGCCAACCAGGGCTTCATGAACCTGCAGACGGAGCTGGCGGGCACGGAAAATCGCATTGCCAATGAACGGCGCGTGTTTAATGACAAGGTGCGCGATTACAACACCTACATCCAACAGGTGCCGGCCACCTTCATCGCTTCGTTCCGCAATTTCCGGCCGAAGCCCTACTTCGAGGCCACGGCGGGCTCGGATCGGCCCCCGCAAGTGCAGTTCGATTTCAGCAATACTAAAAAGTGAAACGACTTTTCCTTCCTGCGGTCTGGTTCGTCTGCGCGCTGTTCCTGGGGAGCAGCGCGTTTTCGGCTGAGGTCATTCCCCCGAAGCCGGCGCGCTATTTTAACGACTATGCGGGCGTGACTTCGCGCTCAGCGCAGGAGCAACTGAACCGCAAGCTCGAGGATTTCGAAAAATCAGACTCCAGCCAGGTGGTGGTGGCTGTTTTCCGCAAGATGCAGAGCGAGTCATCGGTGGATGACTACAGTTTGCGGGTGGCGCAGAAGTGGGGCGCCGGGCAGAAGGAGAAGAGCAACGGCGCGATTCTGTTCGTCTTTGTCGAGGATCGGCAGATGTTCCTGCAGGTCGGCTACGGGTTGGAAGGGGCGATACCGGATATCACCGCGAAGGACATCACTGAAAACCGGATCAAACCGTTCTTCCGCACTGGAAATTTTGACGCCGGGCTGGCGGCGGGGGTGGATGCGATCATCCAGGCGGCCCGGGGCGAGTACAAAGGGACGGGGCGCACCGCAGCGCAAGGGCAGCAACAGCGTCGGCAGAATGGCGTTTTTGTCATCGGGCTGATCCTCTTTTTCGTGGTTATGGGGCTGACGCGCCGGCGGCGCTCCGGGCATATTTACGGGGGATCGGGTCGGAGCGGATGGGGCGGGCCCACCATTTGGACCGGAGGGGGCTCGGGGTGGGGAGGCGGCAGTTCCGGCTGGGGCGGAGGAGGGGGGGGAGGATTCTCCGGCGGCGGTGGTGGTTTTGGCGGCGGCGGCGCGGGGAGCAAATGGTAGCATGAAGCCTAAACACTTTTTGAAGGAGTTGGACGACGATGCGATCGCGCGAGCGATTGGCGAGGCGGAGAAGCGCACGTCGGGTGAGATCCGCGTCTTTGTCACCGAGCACTTGGTGGACGACGCGGTGGCGGCGGCGCAAAACCAGTTTGTGCGGCTGGGCATGACCAAAACGGAATTGCGCAATGGGGTCCTGATCTTTTTTGCGCCACGATCCCGGGCGTTTTCGGTAGTAGGCGACAAAGGGGTGCATGAGAAGTGCGGCCAGGTTTTGTGGGAGGAAGTCACGGCCAAAATGGCTCCGTTGCTCAAAACCGGCGAATTTACTCGCGCCATTATCGCGGGGGTGGAACAAATCGGGACGGTGTTGGCTCGGGAGTTTCCCTGGAAGAGCGGCGATCGCAACGAACTGCCAAACACCGTGGAGCACGACGAGGAACCGGAACCATGAGTCAAACCGATTGGGAAGATCTCTACCTGAAGGGCGACACGCGTTGGGAGAAGGGCGAAGCCTCGCCGGGGTTGGTGGATTTTCTCGCGGCGCGCTTCGGGGCGAATCGGTCGCAAGCCGGGACGGTGCTGGTTCCCGGATGCGGCACCGGTCACGATGTGCGGGCCTGGGCGAGTTACGGGTTTCACGCCACCGGGCTGGATATTGCTCCGAGCGCGGTGCGCCTGGGAGTGGAAAAGACCGAGGCCGCCGGCTTGAGCGCACGAGGCAGCTTCCGCCTGGGAAATTTCGTGCGAGACGAGGCTTTCGATCGCTTCGACTACGTTTTCGAGCATACCCTGTTTTGCGCCATCCCCCGGGAGGATCGGGATCTCTACGTTTCCGCGCTGGATCGCTGGCTGAAGCCGGACGGAACCTACGTGGCCGTCTTCTACATGATTCCGGATGAGGATGGGCCGCCTTTCGGGACGACCCCTGAGGAGATCAAACGCCGGTTTTCGGGGCGCTTTGAATTGCGGGAGGAGTGGGTGCCCCGCTCTTATCCGAACCGCACCGGGCTGGAGTGGATGACCGTCTGGGGGCGGGTGAAATAAAAAAGCCAGGCCCGAAAAACGCGCCTGGCTGATTTTGAAAAATCCCTTTTGGGTTGTTGGCTTTTAGTCGCGGTACCCGCCACCGCCGCCTCCGCGCCGGTCGCGTCCACCGCCACCGCCGCCGCCACCTCCACGATAGCCGCCACCGCCACCGCCGCGACCACCACCTCCACCACCGCCGCCGCCGTAGCCACGGCCGCCGCCACCACCGCCACCGCCGCCGCCACCTTCAGGGCGTGGGCGTGCTTCGTTCACCGTCAAGTTCCGGCCGTCGAGGGAATGACCATTGAGGGCCTGTGCTGCTGCGTCCGCTTCTTCCTTGGTGGACATCGTAACGAAAGCAAACCCGCGAGAGCGCCCGCTCATTCGGTCGAGCATGAGGTTTACATCGGTAACGGTGCCGTGTTGTGCGAAAAGATCCTGAAGATCATTTTCTGTGACGTTGTAGGAGAGGTTTCCTACGAACAACTTCGTATTCATTCTTTCACTTTACTTTAGACATGCTCTTTTCCACGCTGTCCCGCCTTTGGGGAGTGGATCACCGAAAGGATTTCTACTCGAATCTTCGCAGCGTTCTCCTGGAAGCAGAATCTAAACTGAGCCGGATTGTCCCCCTCTTGGCCAAAAAAGGCAACCCCCTACTTTTTCGGGTAAAACCGGGGCCAAAATGGGGCTTCAAGCCTCCAGCAGGTTCTTCCAATTTGATAATTGCTCCTCCAGGCCCAGGCTTCCGAGATAAATCCGGTCGACAAATTGCGTTTCGGGGGCCAGGTGTTCGTGAATCAGTCCGTTGGCAATGTGGACGGCTGCGGCCGGAGTGAATTGTTCCGAACCGGCGCGATGGGGTTCGTGATGAAAGGTGATGGCGTCCACCACCCGCTCGGGCAGGCCCCAAAGGCCAAGCATATGCCCCCCTAAATCCGCATGGTGAGCGCCGAAAGCGGCCTCTTCCGCCGCGTGCAGAGAGAGTCCCAACGTCTCAGCGGCGGAGAAAACGGTTTGGTACTGCGAAGGCAGATTGGCCGCCAAGGCCAGTTTGCCCACGTCGTGCAACATGCCGGCGACGAAGCTTTCTTCGGCCACTTCCCGTTCATGGCTGGCGGTGTAGGCAATCTTTTGCGCCAGTCCGGCCACCTCCAGGCTGTGCCGCCAGAGCGCATCCAGCGAAATCGGACCGGTATCCCGATCCGCGAATTTGGAAAAGGCCTGGGTGGAAAGAATCAGCGCTTTGACCGTTTCGAGGCCGAGGTAAGACGCTGCTTCCGCCGGGCTGGTCACCTGGGACTGGAGGCCGAAAAAGCCGGAGTTGACCAGTTGAAGCAGCTTGGCGGTCATGGCGATGTCCCGGCCGATGATCTCACCGATCTGTTCCAGTGTGGCGCTTTCGTCCCGCAGCGAAGCCAGCAGTTCGTTGAAGACGGAGGGCAGGGAGGGCAAGGTCTCCATCTGGGCGATCAGGTTCTTGATCCGGTCGCTTTTGACGGACGTGCTGAAGGCCCGCGCCCGTTCGACAGCGCTGCGCAGTTCGTCGGGATGGCACGGCTTGGAGAGAAACTGGTGGGCGGTGCCGACGCATTCGACCACGGAGCCGCGGTCGGCGTAATCCGCAATGACCAGGCGAACCGTTTCCGGGTAGTCTTCCTTGACCTTGGCGAGCAGTTGCGCGCCGTTCATGCGGGGCATCCGCATGTCCGACACCACCACGTGGAAGGTCGATTGTGTCATCAGCCGCAACGCGGTTTCCCCGCTTTCGGCAAACTCCAGGTCCCAGTTGTCGGCCAGATTGGCCGTTGCCCCTCGAAGCCAGCGCAAAACGCCTGGTTCGTCGTCGACGATCAGTACACGAGTTTTGGACTCACCACTCATAGCAATCCGGCAAGCCCGCGCTTCCGCGCTCGTTCCGGGCCCACCTTACGTCTTGTTGTTATCGGCTCTTCTATGGAAATCTTTACCGCTGAGGCACTATCCGGGGCGGAATGATCCTCCGGGGGGAATGTTCTGAGAGCCAGAGAATCAGGCGAAGCGGACGGCCCGGCGTTCGAGGCGGGACGCATCCGCGTGGGGTTTGGCGAAGGGCGCCCAGGCGATCACGGGCTGTTGCTCGACTCGTCCGCGCGCGTCGCGCCATTGGCCGTTTGCGTCCCAGAAACCGGTGAAATGATAGAGAGGGGTTCGGTAGTAGACCAATTGGCCGGCGGGTGGAAATGCGTCACAGGTCGGGGTCCATGCCAGGTGATATTCGACAAATACGCTCAAGCTCCTTTTTACATCGGTCTGGCTGAATGCCCTCTGAACATTTTTTGTCCAGCGCGGCTTATGCCGGCCCCCTCTTTCCCCTCTACTCCACGCGCACCCGATAGAAGCCTGCCCACAGCTGTTGGTCTGGAATGTGGCTTGGCCAGGATTTGTCAGCGGGCCTAAGACCGGGAGCGGGCGGACGGGCGATGGCGCTTTCTGAGGCACGGCGCGGTGGGATCAGCGCTGGCCGGCGGGGTCGGGCGCGCGGTTGGAATTGATTCCCGGGGCTCGCATCCTCATAATGCAGCGCAATGAAAACTGAATCCTCCCCGAGCGGGGCCGTGGCGCCTTTCAACATCAATCGCCGACGGTTCCTGCAGACAGCGGCGGCGGCGACAGCCATGGCCGCCTTTCCCTCCTTTGGCGCCGACCTGGTCAATGGCAAGCCGAAACGAGTGGGTTTGATCGGGGCGGGCTGGTACGGAAAGAGCGATCTTTGGCGTTTGGCTCAGGTGGCGCCAATCGAGATCGTGTCGATTTGCGACCCGGACAAGAACATGCTCGCCGGGGCGGTGCAGATCGCGCAGCAGCGGCAAAAATCCGGAAAGGCGCCACGCACCTACGGGGATTATCGGGCCATGCTGAAAGAGAAGGACCTCGATATCGTGCTGATCGGCAGCCCGGACCATTGGCACGCTTTGCACGCCATTGCCGCGATCGAATCGGGCGCGGATGTGTATCTTCAGAAGCCCATCAGCCGGGATGTCCGGGAAGGGGAAGCGATTCTCGATGCCGCCCGCAAACACAAGCGGGTTGTCCAGGTCGGAACGCAACGCAAGAGCACGCCCCATTTGATCGAAGCCAAGAAGCAGGTGGTGGATGCCGGCCTGCTCGGCAAGGTCGGACAGGTCGACCTCTGCTGCTACTTCCACATGCGCGCCAATGGCAATCCGCCGGAGCAGCCCGTGCCCGATTTTTTCAACTACGACATGTGGACCGGCCCGGCCCCGCTGCGCCCGTACGATGGCCTGCCGCATCTGCGGTGGTGGCGCACGTTCCGCGAATACGGCAACGGGATCATTGGCGATATGTGCGTCCACATGCTCGATACCGCCCGCTGGATGCTGCATCTCGGGTGGCCCAAGCGGATCTCGTCGTCCGGCGGGATCTACGTGCAGAAAGAGGGCAAGTCGAACATCAGCGATACCCAGACCGCGATCTTTGAGTATCCCGAATTCGATGTGACCTGGCAGCACCGCACCTGGGGAACGCCTCCCGACGCCGATTATCCGTGGGCGGTGTTCATTTACGGCGAGAAAGGCACTCTCAAAGCCAGCACCATGCGGGCGGACTTCATCCCGCTCGATAAAAGCGCCAAATCGCTGCACTTTGAATGCCTCTTCGAACGGGAGAAATACCCGGAGGACGTCACCGAAAAGGATATTGAGCTGAATGCGGCTCCGGCCACGCGGTTGCACATGCTGGATTTTCTCGCGGCGGTGGAAAAGCGGAGCCGCCCGGTGGCGGACATTGAAGAAGGGCATATTTCCACGGCCAGCTGCATCATGGCCAATCTCTCCATGGATATCGGTCGCTCGCTGGTTTACGACTCGGCGAAACGCTCCATCGTCAATGATTCCGCCGCGAACAAAATGCTCCGGCGGGAGTACCGCAAACCGTGGAAGCACCCCGCGGCGTAAGGCTGCGACCGCGGCCGGGCGGAACGCTCTGCGGCGGCTAGATTCTTCCAGATCTGGCGGTTTGGGGCTTTTTGCGGGATTGATTTGGCGGGGCCTTTGGGCTTTTCTTGGGGAAGACTTCGGGAAATTTGATTTCCCGGGGCTATTGGTTTGCGGGCTGATCCGTTTCAGCCCGTTTCGCGGAGTTCCGGTCTGGCCGAGTCCAAACCTTGGAGCCGCTTCCAGATATCTCGCGTCGGCTCGGGGCAACGCTTGCCTCTTGCCGGGACGAATAGGTCTGAGATCGTGCGGTCTGTCCGATTGGGGAGGTTTGAATCTCTCCGCCAAGGAGTTGCTGTAACCGAGAAGTTTTGTAACTGAAGTATGACGTACACATGTCCCAGCATTCTTAAAATCATTCCTTCATGGAGATTAAGGAGTCGCGTCTGGGAATTTCTCATCCGCGGCCGGCTCGGTTCCTGCGGAAAGCGCGTCAATTTGCCGATCAGCGGCAGCTACACCCTGGAAAGCCTGCACCTTGGGAACGATATCGAAATTGGCAGCCGCCCGACCTTTTGGGCGCCGCGCAGCCGGATTGTCATCGGGGACAAGGTGATCATGGGGCCGGAGGTGGTCATCATGGGGGGCGACCATAATACGGGTGTTTTCGGACGATTCCTGCCCGATATTGCCCTCTCGGAGAATCGGGCGAGCGACGATGCCGATGTGGTCCTGGAAAAAGATATCTGGATTGGCGCGCGCGCAATCATTC
Organism: uncultured Verrucomicrobiota bacterium; assembly: GCA_964566945.1. Lineage (GTDB taxonomy): Bacteria > Verrucomicrobiota > Verrucomicrobiia > Limisphaerales > SXQI01 > DASVNK01. Next base: position 126,444 of record CAZMKE010000006.1, read on the forward strand.
TCAAGGGGGTTCGGATCGGACGGGGTGCGGTTGTGGGTGCCGGGGCCGTCGTCACGCGCTCGGTTCCCCCATACTCGATTGCCGCGGGAAATCCAGCTCGGCCGCGCCGGATGCGAGGAACGCTGGATGAGATCATGGCGCATGAGGCAGCGCTCTACGCCCCCGCAGATCAGCTTACTCGCGCCCAAATAGAGGCTGCAACTGCGGCTTGCGCAACCGCCTCCAAGTAGACTTCGAACCCGCGTTGGCTGGGCGAAGGGAAGAGGGGCTCGGCGAGGATTTTGCGACAGCTGTTCCCCAACGGAATTAGGCAGGCTTAACTTCAAGGGAACGCTTTCGGCGTTGCAACCCCTTTGCGCAGTGATTGATGCGTATGAACCCTCCCTATGTTTTGAATAGGCATGGGGTAGGGGCGTCCAATCCGCAGAGTTTGTGAAAAATTTCACAATCCAACTTGCGGGGCAAAATATCGGGTGATAATTTGCCGTCCGTAGTTTAATCGACTTCTTACCTGCAAAATATGAAATTGAATCATCGTTGCCTCGCAGTAGCGGCTCTTCTGGCCTCTCTGCAATTGGTTTCCGCGGGAGAGATCACCGGCAAGATCACTCTCAAGGGGACTCCGGCTCCGGAAAAAGATCTGCCTCTGGATCCGACCTGCGGAAAAATTCATCCGACGAAAAAAACGCGTCTCTACGTGGTGGGTAAGGGCGGTGAACTGGCCGATACTTTCGTCTACATCAAAGACGGTTTGACCGGGAAGACCTTCCCGGTGCCTGAGAAGCCGCTGGTGATCGACCAGGCTGGCTGCGAATACACTCCTTATGTGAGTGGTGTGATGGCGAACCAGAAAGTGGTGGTCCGCAACTCCGATCCGGTGCTGCACAACGTGCATGTGATTCCGGCGGTGGCGGGGAACAAGGAATCGAACACGGCTCAATTGCCGAAGGCGAAGGATCTCGAATACACCTTTGCGAAGGAAGAGAGCTTTCTCAAGTTCAAGTGCGATGTGCATCCGTGGATGTTTTCTTACGTGACGGTGCTCAATCATCCGTTCTACTCGGTGAGCGCGGTTGACGGGACCTTCAAGATCGAAAATGTTCCGGCTGGCAAGTACACCGTCGAAGCGATCCATCGCAAAGCGGGCAAGCAGACGATGGAAGTCGAAGTGCCTGCTTCCGGGGCGAAGGAAGCGAATTTTACGCTGGAAGTTAAATAACCTGAATCTTAAAACATGGATCCGCTGCGGGCTCACCGCAGCGGTTCTATTTTTGGCCGGGAGTGCGGAGGTCACGAAATAATCCAGTGTTGCGCTGGTTCGCTGTTGTCACAGCGCTGGCGACGCTTTGCCTCATTTGCGTGGGGGGATTGGTGACCAGCCACGGGGCCGGGATGGCAGTGCCAGACTGGCCTACGACCTACGGCTACAACATGTTTCTCTTCCCCATCTCTCAGTGGGTGGGGGGCATTTTTTACGAGCATACCCATCGGCTCGTGGCGTCAGGGGTCGGCCTTCTGACCACGATCCTGGCGGTCTGGCTTTGGCTGAAAGAGGAACGGCGCTGGCTGCGCTGGCTTGGAGTGGTGGCCTGGGTGGCCGTCTGCGCGCAAGGGGTTCTGGGCGGGCTGCGGGTCACGCTCTACAAACAAGAACTGGGAATCTTTCACGCGACTCTGGCTCAGCTTTTCTTCCTGGCCGTGTCGTCGATCGCTTTCTTTCTTTCCCCCTCTTGGCAGCGTTTAAGCCTGAAAGCGGGCTCAGTGCGCTTTCACCCGGCGTTCCGGCCGGCCTTGCTGGCGAGCAGCCTGCTGATCGTGCTCCAGTTGGTTCTTGGCGCGACTATGCGGCATCAGCACGCGGGTTTGGCGGTTCCAGATTTTCCGCTGGCTTACGGTTCAGCCTGGCCGCGGACCGATTCGGCATTCCTGGAGGAAGTGAATGCGAAGCGCCACGATTACCGGGAATTCGCGCCGGTCACCGCCAATCAAATCTACCTGCACATGGCGCATCGGATGAATGCCGTGTTGGTGCTGCTGGCGGCGGGATCGGTGATTTATTTTCTGCGAAGAGGAGAGGGTTCCGTCCGTTTGCGCACTTTGGCGGGCGGCTGGCTGGCCTTGATTGTCTGTCAGGCGCTCTTGGGGGCTCTCACAGTCTGGACCAATAAGGCGGCGGATATTGCCACTGCCCATGTGGCGTGCGGAGCATTGGGCCTGGCTTGGGCAGGATTGCTTTATCTCGGGACGGCCCCGCTTGCTCAGAGGTCCGCGAAACCGGTCGAGGCGGCGCAGGAAGTAGGCCACGCCCAACCCGCGCTGTCATGAAGGCTTCCGTGTCGACCCTCACCGAGCCTGCCCTGGTTGAGAAATCGGCCTTCGCCGTTTATTCGGATCTGATCAAGGCCCGCCTGACTGCGCTGGTTCTGATCACCACGCTGGTCGGCTTCTATGCCGGATCGGGCGGTCAGTTGGATTATTGGAAGATGTTTCACACGATGCTCGGGACGGCCCTGGTGGCCTGCGGCGCGTCAGCGTTGAATCAGCTTTTGGAAAGGGAACTGGATGCCAAGATGCGCCGCACCGAAAACCGCCCGCTCCCCTCGGGACGGTTGACACCCGATGGCGTTTTGACGCTTGGGGTTGCCTTGGCCGCTGGCGGATTGCTTTATCTCGCTTTTGTGGTGAATCCGTTGACCAGCTTTTTGGGTGCGATCACCTTGGCGAGCTATCTTTTTGTTTACACGCCGCTCAAGACTACCACCACGTTGAACACGTTGATCGGGGCGGTTCCGGGGGCGGTTCCCCCGTTGATGGGCTGGACTGGGGCCACCAACCAGATGTCTGCGGCGGGTTGGTCGCTGTTCGCGATCTTGTTCCTCTGGCAATTGCCGCATTTCATGGCCATTGCCTGGCTGTATCGCGAGGACTATGCGCGGGCGGGTTTCCGGATGCTGCCGGTGGTGGACCCGGAAGGGCGCCAAACTGCGGCTCAGGCAGTTTGCCACTCCTTTGGGTTGATTCCGGTCAGCCTTTTCCCTGCTCTGCTGGGTGTAACGGGCGTGGTGTATTTCGGCGGCGCGTTGTTGCTGGGCCTGGCTTTTTTCTTTTTTGCCATTCAATTTTCCCGGTATTTAACGGCGGAGCGGGCTCGGGCGCTGTTTATTGCGTCCATCATTTACCTGCCGGTTTTGCTGGGTTTGCTGGTTTTAGACAAAGTGAGATGATCTGCTTCTTGACACTCCCGGAGGGCGCACGTTTAACTTCCGGGTCTTTGACCGAGGTCAAGAGACGGATCGCGAAGAACAGTAGATAACATGGAGCACTCGACACATATCGATCACGCCGGAGCGCATGACGAGCATCACCACGCTCATCATGAAGAGCTGGGTTTCTGGCGGAAATACGTCTTTTCCACGGATCACAAGATCATTGGCCTGCAGTACGGTTTCACGTCGCTGGCGTTCCTGCTGTTTGGCTTTGGCCTGATGATGCTGATGCGCTGGCAGCTCGCTTATCCAGGGCGGCCGATTCCCCTCTTCGGAGCGCTGCTGGAAAAGACCATGGGACGGGTTGCCTCCGGCGGGGTGATGAGTTCGGATCTGTATAACATGTTTGGCGCGATGCACGGTACCATCATGGTGTTCCTCGCGATCGTGCCGCTGGCTTTTGCCGCCTTCGGAAATTACGTGGTTCCGCTGCAGATTGGCGCTCCTGACATGGCTTTCCCGCGCCTGAACATGGCCAGCTATTGGGTCTTTTTCGTGGGCTGCGTGATCATGTTCGTCAGCTTCTTTATTCCGGGCGGGCCGGCACAGGCAGGGTGGACCTCATACTCTCCGCTGGCATCCGTAATCCCAACCGATGGCCAGACCTATTGGGTGGTGGGCATGGTGATGTTGATTTCCTCCTCCCTGTTGGGCGCGGTGAACTTTCTCGCGACGATCATCCAATTGCGTGCTCCGGGCATGACCTGGATGCGGCTGCCTTTCTTTGTGTGGGCTCAGTTCGTGACCGGGTTTCTTTTGCTCCTGGCTTTTCCTCCGCTCGAAGCGGCCGGTCTGATGCAGTTGATGGATAAGGCGTTTGGAACGAGTTTCTTTCTCCCGACTGGCCTGATGGTGTCGGGACAGCCCGCGGAAGTGAGCGGCGGAGGCAGTCCGTTGCTGTGGCAGCACCTGTTCTGGTTTCTGGCGCATCCGGAAGTTTACGTGCTGATTCTGCCCGCGATGGGCATTGTCGCGGAAGTGATTGCGAACAACATTCGCAAGCCGCTCTGGGGCTACAAGCCGCTCGTCTACTCCGCGCTGACGATCGGATTTCTCTCGTTCATCGTCTGGGCTCACCACATGTATCTCACCGGCATGGGCACCGCCATCAGCACGTTTTTCCAGACCACGACGATCATCATTTCGATTCCGTCCGTCATCATTCTGACGGTGTTCTTCATTTCTCTCTGGGGCGGTTCGATTCGGTTTAATACCCAGATGTTGTTTGTGCTCGCCTTCCTGGTGATGTTCGGGATTGGCGGCTTGACCGGGCTCCCGCTCGGCTTCAGCTACGCTGACCTCTACCTGCACGACACCTATTACGTGATCGCGCACTTCCACTACATCGTGGCCCCGGGAACAATCTTTGCGCTCTTCGCGGGGATTTATCATTGGTATCCGAAAATGACCGGACGCTTGATGAGCGATTTCTGGGGGCGGGTGCATTTTTGGACCTCGCTGATTTTCATGAACCTGATTTTCCAGCCGATGTTCGCCCAAGGGATGGGCGGCATGGTGCGCCGCATGTATGACGGCGCCGTGAACTACTCGGCGGCGACCAATCCAAATGCGCTGGGCGCTTTGAGCGACTCCATGGTGGCCACGAACCGCACGATCTCGATGGCTGCCTGGATGCTGGGGCTGTCTCAGATTCCGTTCATCATCAATCTTTTTTGGAGCATCAAGAAAGGCAAGCCGGCGAACTCGGACAATCCGTGGGATGCAACCACGCTGGAATGGCAGACTCCGACTCCGCCTCCGCATGGGAATTTTGCTCACATGCCAACGGTTGTGCGCGGCCCTTACGAATACAGCGTTCCCGGCCATGCCCGGGATTTCACCCCGCAAAGCATGACCGACGCAGCGGCCCGGAAAGCTTAACCCTTTTTAGTTCATGGATATTCCATACACGTCTCATGCCCGCGAAGATACGGGCCTGTATAATGCGAAGGTCGGCATCTGGCTCTTCCTCGCATCCGAAGTCATGCTCTTCGGCGCGCTCTTCTCCGCCTACATCCTGCTGCGGGTGGGGGCGATTCCGGGCACCTGGCCGCACCATTTGCTGAACGTCCCCTTGGGGACAATCAACACGATCGTCCTGATCTGTTCGTCGGTGACGGTGGTGATGGCTTGGGCCTCTCTGAAGATGAATCAGTTTGAGCGCTATCGGATGTATCAAACGGTGACGGTTCTTTGCGCCTGTGTTTTCGTCGTCATCAAAAGCTTTGAGTACAAGGACAAATTCACTCATTACGAAGTGCGCCTGAAGGATGGAACCGTTCTGGACGGCCATCTGAAGGAGCGGACCAAGGATTACGTGGTTCTGCATCTTTCAGAGCATCAACCAGCCGCCGCCGGGCATAAGGATGCGGCCCACGCCGAGCATGCCGCCGCCCCGGCTGAAGCGGCAGCGGGTGGAGAACATGAGAGAAAGGTGATGTTCTCCGAGATGGCCGTTCGCGAAAAATCTGGGAGGCCTTGGATGGAGAATTACGGTCCCTGGCACAACACCTATCTGGCCATTTATTTCACCCTCACCGGCCTGCATGCCTTGCACGTGATCGGCGGGGCTTTGGTCATTGCCTATATTCTTTGGCCGGGCGCGACCATGTGGAAGACGGATCCGGAGCGATACACGAACCGGATTGAGATTTCCGGCCTGTTCTGGCACTTCGTTGACCTCGTCTGGATCTTCCTGTTCCCTGTTCTTTATCTTTTGTAACTATGGCAAATCATTCGGCGCAGACAGTTTCCGCATCACACGGTCACCCGGCCGCTCAGGGCCACGGGCATGGCCATTCGCATGGACACCATGGCCATGACGTCAAAAAGGAAGTTCGGAAGTATTTGATGGTTTTTGGAGCGCTCATCGTGGGCACGATCCTCACGGTCTGGGCTTCCTACATCAACTTCGGCACTCCGACGGCGAATATTGTGGTGGCGCTTATCATTGCGAGCGTTAAGGCTACCTTGGTGGCGAGTTTCTTCATGCACTTGATCGACGAACGAAAGCTGGTCTACGGAGTGCTGGGAGCGACCGTTTTCTTCTTCGTCGGCCTGATGTATATTACTCTTTGGTCCAGCGAACCAACGAGCTTCATTCACCTCAGACCATAATGTCACTGAAAGCGATCCATTTGGTATTTGTCACCGCGTCGCTGCTTTTGACCGCGTTTTTCGGGGTTTGGGCGTGGCAGGAATATGGCAGTCCCGAGGGGACCAGATTGCATCTGACGTTCGCCCTGCTCTCGATTGTGGCGTTCGCCGGGCTGCTGGCCTACGGCAAATACTTTTTGCGAAAGCTCAAGCACATCAGCTACCTATGACACGGCTGAAATCTTTTCTCTTTCTTTTAGCCGGGGCTTTGGCTCTGGAGGCGTGGAGCTCTCCAGTGTTCGCTTGCGCGGCCTGCTTTGGCCAATCCGATTCGCGGATGGCTCAAGGCATGAACATGGGAATCTTTGCGCTGCTTCTGGTAATCACCTCGGTCCTCTGCGGAGTGGCTGGTTTTTTTGTTTATGTGGCGCGGCGCACGTCACACTTGGAAGAAGCGAGCGGACCTCTCGCACCTAATTTATCTCAACCTCAAACGAACGCGTAACAGATCATGCTGAAGTATTTAGGATTGCCGATGCTGGCATCGGACCACGGACAACACGTGGATCAATTCATCCTCTACGTCCATTACTTGATGGGCGTTCTGTTTGTAGGCTGGTTCGCTTACTTTCTTTACGCGCTGTTCCGCTTTCGCTCCGCGAACAATCCGAAAGCGAGCTATGCCGGCGCTCAAACCCACGCCTCCAGCTACATCGAAATCGCTGTGGCCGCGATCGAGGGCGTTCTCCTGGTCGGACTGTCCGTGCCGCTTTGGGCGAAGTTCGCCGATCAGTTTCCGGCTGAATCCGAAGCCACCTCCATTCGCGTGGTTGCGCAGCAGTTCCTTTGGAACGCGGTTTATCCGGGCAAGGATGGAAAGTTCGGGAAGCAGGATTTCCATTTGGTAAACACGACCAACCAATTTGGCTGGGATTACACCGATCCTGCCACGCGCGACAACTTTGTGGGGGATCAAAACGTGATCGTCGTGCCGGAAGGCAAGCCGGTGATCGCCACGATCAGTTCAAAAGACGTGATTCACTCTTTCAAGATCAACCCTTTCCGCGTCACGCAAGATGCGATTCCGGGAATGGCGATTCCGATCTGGTTCAAGCCAACGACGAACGGCGTGTTTTTGATTACGTGCGCCCAGTTGTGCGGCAATTCCCACTATTTCATGAAGGGCGAGTTTCACGTGGTGCCGCAGGCCAAGTTTGACGAGTTTGTGGCCGCGAAGAGCGCCACTGCCGGGGCGGCGGCGCAGACCTTTGAGTAGATATTTTTAAGTTCTTTTTGCACTACTCAAGTCCGGCGCGGGCTTGAGTAGTTTTTATTTGCACGCATGAGCAATGGAACCAGCCGGCAAGTTCGAGTTTTGGCTTGGGGAGCGCTTGCCTTGGTGCTGCTGGCCGTGGTGGTTCTTTTTGCGCGTTCTCAATTGAGCCGCTCGCGGCTGCCTCATTTGTCCCAAGTGCAGCCGTTTACGCTCACGAATCAGTTGGGCAAGGCGGTTTCCTCCCGTGACCTGGCTGGACGAGTGTGGGTGGGGGATATCATTTTCAGTCGTTGCGGCGGGCCTTGTCCAAAAATGACGGAACAGATGAGCTTGTTGCAGAAGGCACTGCCAGCGGAGGCCCCTCTGAGTTTTATCACTTTGACGACCGATCCGGATTACGACACGCCCGCGATTCTGAAAAGCTACAGCGAGAAGTTCGGAGCCGACCCGGCCCGCTGGCATTTCCTGACGGGCCCGAAGGCGGAGATCAAGAACGTGGCGGTCGGGAGTCTAAAGTTGGCCACCGTGGAGAAGGAACCGGGCGACCGGGAAGCGGCCAATGATCTGTTCGTGCATAGCACGATGTTTGTCCTGGTGGACAAGGCTGGATCGATGCGCGGGGTTTACGAGAGCCTCGAGCCGGGTTTTCAGGAAAAAATCCGATCGGACATTGAGAGCTTGCTTCGGGAAAACTGAATGACCATTCAGGACTTGCCAGCGATCAATGCCTGCTTGAATTCAGCGAGCACCGTGCTCTTGCTGGCAGGATATGTGCTGATCAAGCGCGGCCGCCAGGCAGCCCATCGCAACTGCATGATCAGCGCGTTGATTACCTCGACGCTTTTTCTGATCTGTTACCTGATTTATCACGCGCATGCGGGCACGACCTCTTTTCGCAACCCCGGTTGGTTCCGCCCGATCTATCTGTCCATCCTCCTGACCCATACCTTGCTGGCCGCCGCCGTGCCTCCGCTGGTGATTGTCACGGTGGTTCCGGCAGTGCGGCAGCGATGGGATCGGCACAAGCGAATCGCGCGCTGGACCTGGCCGGTCTGGATGTATGTGTCCGTGACCGGGGTGGTGATTTACCTGCTCCTCTACCAGATCTTTCCGCAGAAGGCGGTTTAAAGACCTTCGATTAATCGAAGGAAATCTTGGGGAGGAATCCCAGTTTGCCCTGGGCTTGAATCAGCCAGAAGAACAGCCGCATCCGCCAGCGCAGGTTCAAACCCCCTTCGAGTTCCCCCGCCAGCGCAGCGTTCACCGCCGAGGCGAGGTTGAACTTTTCCTTGGGATTGAAGAAGACTTCCAGAAACGGCGTGGTGTAGAAGCTGTGGACCATTTCCCAGTAAACCTTCATCGAGTAGCGCACTTTTCGTTCGTACTCGTTAAGGCGTGCCGTGGTGCTCCCGCCGCGAGCCAGCAGGTCGTGAACGGTGCCGGCGGCGATCTTGCCGGAGTACATCGCCAGAAAGACGCCGGCGGAGAAGATCGGGTCCATGAAGCCGGCGGCGTCCCCCACCCGAAGGAGGCGCTTGCCGACGTAGCGGCGGTTGTAATAGGAAAAGTCGCTGGTGGTCTGCATCGGAGCGGTCAGTTCCGCCTTCTCCATGCGGTTCTGCATGACGGGGCTGGAGCGCCAGATTTTCTCAAACACCGCGGTGGGAGCTTCTTTGGACGCGGCGAGTTCGGCCTGGTCCATCACGCAGCCGACGCTCGTCTTTTCTGCCGAAATCGGGATCAGCCAAAACCACTTGTTGGAAAGCCGCACGATGATCGTATCGCCCCCTTCCTTCCCCTGATCTCGCATGACGTGGCGGAAGTGGCCAAAAATGGCAACTTTCTTCAGCTTGGGATGGACCATGCGGATGCCTTCCTGGTTCCCGGTGAGGTTGGCTCGGCCGCTGGCGTCGATCAGGAACTTTCCTGAGAAAGAGTGGGAGCGCCCGTCGGGATCGGTGGCATCGACCGTGATCCCGGCATCGTTTTCCGCAAAGCGGCTCACAGTCCACCCTTCGCGGGCGTCCACTCCTTTCTCGCGCGCATTCTTCAGCAGAATGTGATCAAAAGTGGCCCGTTCAACCTGGAGCGCCTCGGTTTCGCGAGTGTAAATTCCGTTGGAAAAAACGAATTTTTGGGCGCGCGATCCATTCGCGATGTAAAATTGAGCCCCGTACTTCTTCGGGAAGCACTCCTGCTGAATCCGGGCGGTGAGGCCCAGCTCCTCGAACATCGGCCGGTTGTACGGCAGGAGCGATTCACCAATGTGGAAGCGGGGGAAAACCTCTTTTTCGAGGAGCAGAGTTTTGCGGCCGGATAGAGCGAGGTAGCTGGAGCTGCAACTGCCTCCCGGACCCCCGCCAATGACGATGGCATCGTAATCGGCCGTCATAACTCAAACCTTTTGCCGGGCAGACACGGCCTCCGCCATGGAGTTGATGCTGTGGAGGATCGATTTCGCCGCTTCGGGGTCTGGGACTTTGAGCCCATAGTTCTTATCCAGGGCTACGACGAGCTGCAGGGCATCGACGGAATCGAGGCCCAGGCTTCCGGGGCCGAAGAGCGCCTGGTCATCCGTAATCTCTTCGATCGGGATCTGGAGCATGCAGTTCTCCACCAACATTCGCTTGATCTCGCTCCTTAAACCTGCCGGATCATCCATAGTGCGGAACTCTACAATGTTGGGGAATAGCGGGGCGGACAAGAGAAAACGGCGGATCGCGTGATTCGCGCGCGGCCGGCCGGCGCTGCTAAATTCGTTTGAGCCGGGGGCCTTTCGGAGTGTCTTCGATCGTCCATCCTTTGGCTTTCAGTTCGTTTCGGATTTCGTCGGCCCGGGCAAAGTTTTTGGTGCGTCGGGCTTCCTGGCGCTGATCGAGGAGGGCGAGCAACTCCGGCGGAGCTTCGTCGGCCGCCTGCTTCGCTTCCACTCCGAAGATCGTGTTCACGCGCTCCCAAGCGGCCAGTTGAGCTGCCGCCTGGCTGGAGTCGAGTTTTCCTTTGGAGATGGCGCGATTGGTCTCGCGGACCCAATCGAAGATGTGCCCCCAGGCCGCCGCCACGTTCAGATCCTCGTCGAGGGCGGTGGTTATTTCCTTGAGCAAATCCGCGGCCGGTTCACTGGCTTTGCCGGCGGCCAGTTCCCGGAGCTTGCCGAGCAGTTCATCGATCCGGCCCAAGGCAGTTTTCGCGCCCGCGAGCCCATCCAGGGTGAAGTTGAAGCTTTCCCGATAGTGGGACGAGAGCAGCAGGTAACGAATTTCGCGGCCGGTAAAACCCTTCTGCAGCAGGTCGCGCAGGGTGAAAAAGTTCCCGAGCGATTTGGACATTTTCCGGCCTTCCACCAGCAGATGCGCGATGTGGAGCCAGTGTTTGACGAAAGGCTTGCCCTCCGCCTGCAGCCCGGCGCCCTCGCTTTGCGCGATTTCGTCTTCGTGATGGGGGAAGATCAGGTCCTCGCCGCCGACGTGGAGATCGAAGCTGGGGCCGAGAATCTTCATGCTCATGGCGCTGCATTCGATATGCCAGCCGGGCCGTCCGTCTCCCCAGGGGCTGGGCCAGAATACCGGACCGTCTTCCGGCACGCGCGCTTTCCAGAGGGCAAAATCAGCCACCGCTTCCTTGGCATACTCGTCGGCGCTGACGCGTTCTCCCACGCGCAATTCCTCAAACTTGAGATTGAGCAGTTGACCGTATTTCCGGCCGGCGGCGCGGTACTTTTCGATGCTGAAATAGACCGAGCCATCGCTGGCCCGATAGGCGAAGCCGTGATCGAGGAGCGCTTGAATGACTTGGGTGATTTCCGTGATGAAATCGGTGGCGTGGGGCAGGTCATTCGGGCGGAGGCAATTCAGCGCGTCGAAATCCTCAAGAAACGCCTTTTCGTACTCGGCGGTGTAGTCCTTGAGAGGCCGGCCGGATTTCCGGACGGCGGCGATGATCTTGTCCTCCACGTCGGTGATGTTCATGACGTGGCGCACCTCGTATCCGCGGAACGTCAGGTATCGGCGAACGAAATCACTGCAGACAAAGGTGCGGAAATTTCCGATGTGCGCAAAGTTGTGCACGGTCGGTCCGCAGCAGTACATGCCAATCTTTTTGGAGCCAGGGATAAGCGGCTCGAAGTCGACGAGGGACCGAGACAACGTATTAAACAGACGCAAGGCCATGCAATGGGGCTGACTCTATAAGCCAGCCTGCTGCTTGTCACTGGAGTAAAAGGCGGGGCGGCCGCCCAATGCTGCCGCTCAGTATTTTGCGACCTTCGAGTCAATTTCCTCAGCCCAGGCCAGGATCCCTCCCCGCACGCTCTTCACGTGCTTGAAGCCCTGCTGGCGGAGAAAATTCAATGCTTTCATCGACCGAACGCCGCTTTTGCAGTGGATGTAAATCTGCTGATTCGGATCGAGTTCGGTGAAGCGTTGGTTAAGCACGCTGAGCGGGAACAGCGGCACGCCTTGAACGTGGGCGATCTCGTGCTCGTCCGGTTCGCGGACGTCGATCACGCGGATGTTCAACTGCGGCTGATCCAGCGCGCGCTTCATCTCCTGGACGGTGACTTCGTCGGGATTGGAACTGGGCGCCGCCTCCTGTTGCGGAATGCCGCAGAACACCTCGTAATCGATCAGCTCCTTGATCGTCGGCTGATCACCGCAGATCGGGCATTTCGGGTCGCGGCGCAGTTTCACTTCCCGGAACTTCATTTCCAGCGCGTTGAACAGGAGCAGGCGGCCGATCAGCAGATTCCCCTGCCCGAGCGCGAGCTTGAGAATCTCCGTCGCTTGAATGCAGCCCACGATGCCGGGCAGGACGCCCAGTACGCCGCCTTCGGCGCAGCTTGGGACCATGCCCGGAGGAGGGGGTTCGGGGTAGAGGCAGCGATAGCAGGGGCCTCCCAAATGAGGGGCAAAAACGCTGGCCTGGCCTTCAAACCGGAAGATCGATCCGTAAACGTTGGGCTTCTTCAGGAGCACGCACGCGTCATTCGTCAGGTAGCGGGTGGGGAAATTGTCCGTGCCATCCACGACGATATCGTAGCCGCGAATGATATCGAGGGCATTCTCGCTGGTCAGCCGCGTCTTATGCAGAACCACCTCAACTTCCGGGTTGATGCCCTGGATGGTTTCTTTGGCCGAGTCCGCCTTGGAGCGGCCAACATCCGAAGTCTCGTGCAAAATCTGGCGCTGCAGATTCGAGAAATCGACTTCATCAAAATCGACAATGCCGAGCTTGCCGATTCCCGCCGCCGCCAGATACATGGCGATGGGCGACCCCAGGCCGCCAGCTCCGATGCAGAGGACGCTGGTGGAGCAAATCTTCTTTTGTCCGGCGAGACCCACTTCCGGGAGGATCAGGTGTCGCGAATATCGGCGAATCTGTTCGTTGCTCAGTTGCATATCGAGGTGAGGAAAGTAGTTGAGGCCCCGGCGGGTGACAAGCAGCGGGACGGCTCGACCTCTCGCTTGGACAAAAAAAGGCCGGAGGGCTGCCCCTCCGGCCTTAAGTCCCAGGTTGGACCGCTATTTGACGATGCGGTAGAACCGGTGCGCCCCTGATATTGAGTCACTGGTGAGGGCGCCGGCGCCGGAGGCGGTTACGGTGCGCAGCAAGGTCCAGGCGGCATCTCCCAGATTGTCCTTGTACTCCACGCGATAGGTGGACCCGGCGGTGGCGTTCCAGCCCAGGGAGAGCTGTCCTTGGGTGGTGGAGACCGAGGTGAACTGCAGCGCGTTCGGGTCGATCCCGCTGTTGCTGGCGCCGGGCGTCGCACTGGGCAGAGCCGCGATCTGCGAGCCGCCATCGGTCGTTCGGCCGAAGCTGACGTCAGGCAACTGCGGCCCGAAGGTCACGGAGTCGATCACGGATCCATCGGGCGCGAACAAACCGATCGCTTCCCCTTCCGACGCGAGTTTGAAGTTCACGTGCAGCTGGCCGTTGCCCGGTTGGTCGTTGTCCGCCCAGACCAGCAGGAAGCCATGCGGTGCGATGGTGGTCCCCGCAGGGATCCTGTATTGGGTGGGATTCTGCAGGTTGTCCGTGAGGGTGTAGCCGCTCAGATCCGCGGTGTCGGATCCCGCGTTATAGAGCTCAAACCAATCCTCGTAATGGGAGTCCGATGGATCCTGGATGGTGTGGGTGTTGTCGGCCATCCATTCATTGATGTAGACCTGCACCGGCGGAGTGCTCAGGCTGTTGGCCTTGCCGGGCGAGGGCAGGTAGAAGTTCGACCGGCGAACCGCCTGGCCTTCTGGGAACGCTCCGTAGGACTGCCCGGCTGGAATCTGCTGGAACGCGAGGTAATCGAACACCGCGAGCTGGCCGCGTTGCAGGCCGGCCAGGGCGATGGTGCTGTTGGTGGCAGCCAGCCGGAAGCTGGCGTGCAGTTCGGCGGGGGCGCCCTGATTCGGCTGGCCGTCCAGCCACACGATCAAATGCTGGCCGGGCGCCATGGACGCACCGGCAGGGAACGCCCACTTGGAGAGGTTTTGCAGGTCGTCCGTCAGATACAGGCCGCTCAAGGAGACGGTCGCGCTGCTGGAATTGTAAAGTTCCACCCAAGGGTCCAGCTCCCCGGCGCTGTCTTTGATTCCATTCAGGTTGTTGGGCTGAACTTCGTTCACCCAGATCAGCGGGAACGCGCTCAGGGTCGCCCGGGTGGCGTTGGTGGCGCCGGGCGTGGCGGAACCGGCGAACGCCGCCCAGTTCCCGACGCGCGATGCGTCCTGCGTCGGATCGATCAGCTGGAGCGAAGCGCCTGTGCCATCGGCGAGGGCCGGCCAGGGGGCGGTGTCGCTGTAGCGCACGGAAGCGATGATTAGATCGTTGGTGCCAGTGGCGTCCTTGCCGACCAGGCTCAGCGTTTCGCCATTGTTCTGCAATTGGCCGCCGTATTCGCCCACGATCGGAATGGTGTACCCGTATTGATCCCCGAACGCGATCGCGTCCTTGGCGACGACGAGAAAGCCCCCGGGCGGAATCACGGACCCGCCCGGGAAGGTGAACCCGGCTCCCCGAAGTTCGTAACCGGAAAGGTCGTAGGCAGTATTCTTGGCGCTGTTGTGGATTTCCACGAAGCCGGCGCCCGGCGCGGCCGGGTTGTACATGATTTCATTGATCACCACGCGGCCGGCTATCGCTTCCGGCGTTCCCGTGAGATTAATGGTAATGCTGTCCGCAGCGCCGGTGATCAATGCACCTCTGGAGTCGTACCCTTCCACCCGCAGGGTGTTGACCTGCGGCTTGAGCGCGTAGCGCAGTTGCCAGGTGGTTTCGGAGGTCCAGGTGACCGGGTACTCGACCCCGTTCACTTTGATGGTTTTGACAGTTACGGGCGCGCTGCCGGTCAACACAAGGGTGTTGCGGTTGGTGGTGTAGTTTCCTTTTGAGCTGATGGCAAAACCAGCGCTGACGTTCACCAATTGAGCGATGATGAAGTCGCGCCGGTCCGCGATCCATTGCTTGACGTCATCGGGCGAAGTGACATTGATGCCATTTTGGACTAGGGCGTTGAACTTGGTGTCGATAATGGCATTCACTCGAGATGCGATGAACGGCCCATCGACAATCTGCTGGAGCGCCCGGTAATAGGCGCGGCGAAACACCGGCGTGTTCATCATTTTGCGGGTGATGGTGTCGATGCTGCCGTCAAAGTGGGCCGTGTCGAACAGGTCTTGCGCGGTTCCGTCGCCCAGTCCGAATGCGAAGGCGACATCCCAGTGCATCAGATGCCATTTGCCGTTCTGCGGCTTGTAAGCGTACATGTTTTTTCCGCGGCGGTAGCCGAAGGCATCCCAATCGCCGGCGGCGTGCCGGAGCGCGATCGCGCCCATCCATTCATCGATGTCCACCAGCGCCTCGGTTTCCGCGACGAACTTGTCGGCATCGGATTCGTTGACCGCGCGGACGAGTCGAAGCAATTCGCTGAAGTCGTTGGCGGACTCGCGCACTGCGCGCTTGCGGAACCACCACCGATAGCGCTCCTGCTTCAATTCCGGCAGGCCGGTAACGAGGTTGGTGGTCCAAAGTGCGACCAGTTCGGAGTCCTGATTGTAAAAGCCGTTGACCGCGTCGTTGAATTCGAACCAATCCTCGATTTTGTGCAAAGTGCCGTTCGAGTCGCTCGGAAACCATTCCTTGACGACATCGTGGTCCGGTTGTTGTGCGTCTTCGTACGCCCGGAAAGTGCCCGCGCTGTTGATGCCGCGGTTTCGGCCGTTGAGAAACAGATGATGGTAGCGGCGGTAATTGGCCGGCTGATTCAGCTGGTCGGCCATCCAGAAGAAGGTCTGCTCACGGATGCCCGAACCATCGCTGCCGAGGTTGGAAGGCAGGTTGAGGACGTTGGCGCCTTGCCCAAGGAAGAGGTCGTCATCCGGAAACTGAATGAGGTAATTCGCGCTGCCGCCGAGTGGACCGTTGTAGCCGGTCCAATGGAAGGGGCTGCCGCTGTAGAGCGCGCCCATGTTGTAGATCACCCGGTCGCCGTTATACACGAAGGTCGCGTCCAGGCCTTTGTTGCTGGATCGCTCGCGCGAGGTCCAGCGGTTGATGTTCGTCTGGCTCAGCCAGAGGCGGTAGATGCCCAGATTGCCATCGAGGCTGCCGTCGCCGAACAGGATCACCCCGGTGTTTTGCGGCGCGCTCGCGGGAAAACGGCTGACGCTGCCGGAGGCGTCAAAGGCCTCTATGTAAAAGCCCACGGTGGTGAGGTTGGTCTGGCCGGGGATCGTGCCGCTGTACTGCCCGGCTCCGCGATAGAGCATCGGAACCCGGACGAAGTTTGTGGCCGGATCCACCCGATAATAGAGGGCGGCGACGGCGACGCGGTTCGGGTCGTCAATCCGGGCGCTGACCTCGACATTCTGGTTTGCCACGGGCAGGACCGGGCTGTGGGAGGCTCCGGCGATCACCGGTCCGGCGTTGCCGGCGAGGCGGCTGTTGGGCGCGCCTGGCGTGCCGAGGTTCTTTGGCACGGGCATGGTTCCGGGCGCTTCGAGATAATTGCCGTGCAAGCGCAGGAGAATATCCGGCGAGCCGCGCAGCCAGCGCACATCGGCGCGGAGAGTGGCGATGCTGCCGTTCGTCAGCCCGTCCGTGAGCCGGACCTTGATGCGGTTGGCCGCGGTGTCGCCGCGTTCAGTGGCGCGGATATGGAGGGCGTTGCCGCCGTTGCGTCCGCCGCCGATCTCCAATGAGGTGTCCTCATGCGTGCCGCCCGCGGACCAATCGGTCAGGCCCTTCTCGAAGCCCGGATTGCGGAGCAGATTCACGCCTCCGTCCCGGACCACCTGCACGTTGTCGAGCAGCGCCTCGCCGGCGCTGCCGAGGAAGAGATGAAGATTGCGGCTCGGACTGGCGGCGGAAAAATTCGTGGAGCCGTGATCAAGAATGCCGCGTCGTTCGATGGTGACCCATGCGCTCTTTTGCGTCTCATCGCTGTCCGCCCAGTTGGAAGCCTCTTCAGTGTCCGCGTTGGGATCAATCAGCTCAAGGCTGCTGCCGCCGCCGGCCGCCCAGGCGGGCCAGCGCCCGCCGGTGTGGTAAGTGACGGAACTCACCGTCACGTGCAGAACATTGGTTGAGCGCTGAGTGCCGTTGACCACCACGTTGTCGTCCGGACGTTCAAGCGCGACTCGTTCACCGCCATGTGACAGGCTGCCGCTGAAGTTGCCCACGCTGTTGGCGGCTGTGAGAGCGCCGGAATAGTTCGAGCGCAGGAGGCTGACATTCTTCGCAACCACCACGTATGATCCGGGAGTCAGGACAAAGTCACTGCCGAAGGTGTAGCTGATGCCATCGGCCAGGCGCCAGCCCTTGAGGTTCACTGGCGCCCCGCTGCGGTTGTAGAGTTCGACGTAAGATTCGTCGTCATTGCCGGAAATCGGCTGGTACATGATTTCGTTGATCACGACCGGCGGCGTGAGGGGGCGCGCGTTGGCCGCGCCGGGCGTCGGCTGGCTGAGCGTTTTGAACTTCGGTCCCCCGTCCGGCGATCGGCCCATGGAGATGCCGTTAGCCTGAGCGTCGAATTTGATCGACTCGAGCACCCGGGTGCGCTGTGGGTTGCGCACGATGATCCGTTCGCCGCCCGCGCTCAGGGCGAAGCCCAAAGTGTTCTCATCGAACGAGGCAAATCCCAGCGCGGGCAGGCGCGTGCCCGCGGGCACCTTGAACTTGTTCGTGGAAATATCGTCCGTGATGTAAACGCCGGACAGGTCGATGTCCTGTGCGCTGTAGTTGTAGAGCTCGATGAAATCGACCTGCGGCAGATCGGTGTGCGCGAGGAATTCATTGACCACAAGGCCGCGATAGGGATTGGCACTGATCGGTTCGGGTTTTCCCGGGGAGCCGCCTACGAATTGGCTGGCTTGCCAGGCGCGGGGATCGGCCTCGCCGTAAGAGGGACGGGCGAGGACCAGTGAGGGCCCGGCCCCGTCCGGAGCGGAGGGCCAATCACCCGACGAAGAATACTTGAGGTCGAGAAGAACTGCTCCCTGGCGGTTGAGGAGTTGCAGCGTGCCGCTGTCCGGCAAATCGTTGGTGAACGGGCCGTAAACGCGAGGCAGGCCGTACAGGCTCTGAATGTCCAGGGGCACGGCTGCCACGATGGCGTAATTGGTCGCGGGAATGAAAACGCCGTCCGGGAAGGTGAATTCCACCGCGCCCGTGACGCGGTAACCGCCAATGTTTACGATGGCGGGCTCGCTATTGTAGATCTCGATGAATTTCACGTTCCGGCCGTCTGTGCGCGGCGCGGGGTGGTACATGATTTCGGAAATGGTCAGGCCGGTCCGGCGCGTGGATGGTCCTGGGACCTCGGGTTTGCCAAAGATCAGATCGGCGTTCATCGGAGTGAATCCGAAAGTGAAATCGGCCTGGGTGTCCGGCTCGATCGGGTTCGGTTGGCCGGCGCGATCCGTCAAATTGTTGATGGTGACGGTGTAGGTGTGGTTGAACGTGAACGGCGTCGTTTGCAGAATGACGGTCCTGCCCAAGGCATCGAGGGTGGCGCTTTGCACCTGAACGCCGTCCGTGATGGCGTAGTTTGCGGCATTGCTCGCGCTGACCGGATCTACCGGTTCGCTGAAGGAAAGGGTCAATAATCCGTTTTCGCCGGAAGTCTGGGCAGCCAGCAACGTGGGCGGCACCACATCAGGCCGGACCGTAAGGAACACCGATACGCTAAAAATCGCGTTGGTGGCAAAGTCATTGGTCAAGCTGACCCGGAAGCGGCTGCCGTTATCCGCGAGCGTGGCTCTGGGAATGGTGTAGGTGAGATTGGTCGCGCCGTCGATGGGGACATCATTGCGGAGCCATTGGATGCCGACCGCGCCTTTGTTGGCAATTTGGACGCTGAACGTCGCCGGGCTTCCTTCGTCCACCGTCACACTTCGGGGCTGCTGGCTGATTAGGGGAGGGATCAGTTCGACGAACACATGGGCATTCCCGATCGGATCTTCAATCGTTCCGTCCGGCAGTTGCCAGCGCACCGAGACGTGGTCCGGTCCGCTCCCATCGACCATCAACGCCTCAATGTAGTAGAAACTCCCCTGCTGCAGGGCAATTTTCGCCGAGAGTTGGCCGGGTTCCGTGGTATAGTTGCGCGGGTCGGTGAAGCCGAGAACCTCCGCGATTTTCTGCTTGGTATCCGTCTTGTCATTGCTGCTGATGAAGAGCTGGCTTTGATCGTCGCTGGCAATCCCGAACGTGTAGAGGCCGGTTTGCGGAGCTTGCACCCAGCCGCGGATCCGCTGGCCGTAATTGTCGCCGAAACTGTCCGGCGCCTCAAACTCCGTGATGACGCTCACCGCCACTGGATTGTTGGGGTAATTTGCGTTCGTCAGCAGGCCCGGAATGCCCGTCCCGATCAGGTTCGGATAGATCTCCCGGAGCAAGCCATTTTGCGCGCAGGTCTTTGGAATAAAAAAGGCTGCGCTAATCAGCAAGGCAGCCAATAGGAATACTTTACGCATTGAGGTGTTCACTTGATTTCAGACATTAGCCAGATGCCTGATGATGACAAGCGGGGATTTGGGCGTAATCCCATTTTCCCATTTTCCCATTTTTGGGGGATGAGCCGCCCAAAATCCGAGGAAAAATCGAGGGGCTCTTTCGCTGTCTCCATCGGCCCAAGCACGGGGAGAAAGGCGGAATGGCTGGGATCGGCAAACCCCGGCTGTTGCGTAGGGGTTTGCCCTATTATTTAGGCTCGGCGGGGAAGGCGGATTCTGGTCCTAGCGTTCGGCGAGATAGAAGCGCATCGAAAGCAGCATCTGCATGGCGCTGTAGCTGCCTCGGCCGCTGTCGACTCCGTTGATCAGGATTTTGTGATTCCAGGACGTAAAGTAATAGGCCTCCGCTCCAAAAGAGAGGTTGCGGGCCACGAAGTATTCCGCTCCGCCGCCGACTTCAGCAGCCGGATAAAAGCGCCGCGCGTCGATCGTCAGGCCTGCGGCGTCGCTCTTCGGGTGGGAGAACTCGCCATAGGTCATGCCGACGCCGCCGCTCACAAAAGGAGAAAGGCGGCCATCCAGGAACAGCCAGTGCCAGCGGGCCGCCGGGATGAGAGTGTAGTTGGCGTACTTGCCCAGCCGTCCGTAGGTGTCGCTGGCGAGAGTGTATTCATTGTAGTTCCCGGAGAGCTCCAGGCCAAAATGCGACTTGATGTCCGCCCCAACCAGCACGCTGCCGGCGATGTTCCCTTCGCCGCCCAGCGCATTGACCAGCGGTTCCAGCCGAAGGTTCTTGTTCAGCCGCCGGTCCAGCAGGACGGATGAACCGTAGCGCGCGCCCCCGTAAATCCGAATGGGCGAATCCTCGGTTTTCTCGATCAAAGGCCTGTGATGATTCTCAAAGAGGTAGGCCCGGACGCCGAACATGATCAGGGCGGCGGAGAAATCCATGTCATGCCGCACGCCATCCACATAGATGGGGGTATCCTTGACCCATTCGTATTTGCCTTCGATGGAAAACGTGATGTTATCCGCCACGTAATACTCCAGGCCGATGCCGAAAACCGCCGAGAACTGGGTGGTATTTCCCTTGATGTCATGGCCGAAGCCCTCCGGTTTGCCGTCGTTCAAGGTCAGGAAGGTGAGGCCCGGGCCCGCGAGCAGGTAAGGCACCCAGCGTCCGTCGCCGATTGGGTAGCGGATGCGGATTTGCGGAGTCAGATGTTGGATGGACATCTCCGCCACCGCGCCGAGCTTCGGCGCTTCCACCGTTTCCTGGAAAGTGTCGAAAGCCAGCTCAAGGCCGAAATGATAATCCAGGTTTGCGCCCAGCGAGAGGCCCCAACCGTCGCGTTCTCCCCAGTTCTCGTTGAACGCCGCGCTGCGAATTTGGACGAAGGGCCGGAACATCTCGCTGTCCTCCGCCTGAACCCGGAAACTCACGCCTGCCAACGCGGCGGCGGCGCAAAGTGAAAGATTTCTGCAAAAACTCATGAATGGCTTACGAAAGCAGTCGTTTACGTCGGCCCAAATCATTATCCATTTTTTTTCTCGGTCAATCCAGAGATTGAAAATTCCTCTCCAATTTTTGGCGCGCCTGCGGCCATTTTTGGGGAGGCAAATGATCCGTTGACCGGCGATCGGAAGTTGACGCCGCCGCGGGAAAACGCTTGGGTTGCATCAGATTGCGAGCCGAGTTTTATCATGCAGACTCAATTCAGCCTTCCGCAGCAGCAAATCCCCACTCACTGGTATAATCTCAACGCGGACTTTCCCGAACCGCTGCCTCCTCCGTTGCACCCGGGAACGCGCCAGCCTCTCGGGCCGGAAGCCCTCCTTCCCCTTTTTCCGGAAGCTCTGGTGCGGCAGGAGGCGAGCGTCGATCGCTGGATCGAAATCCCGGAGCCGGTCCGGGATATTTACGCCCTGTGGCGTCCGACTCCGCTCCTGCGCGCGGTGCGATTCGAGAAAGCGCTGCAAACTCCGGCTCACATTTACTACAAGTTCGAGGGCGTCAGCCCGGCGGGCAGTCACAAGGTCAACACTTCCGTCCCTCAGGCTTACTTCAATAAGCTCGCCGGGACGAAACGCCTGGCTACCGAGACCGGGGCGGGTCAATGGGGATCGTCGCTGGCGTTTGCCTGCAGCTTGTTTGGACTCGCCTGCAACGTTTACATGGTGAACGTGAGTTATCGCCAGAAGCCGTATCGCCGGATGCTCATGCACACCTGGGGTGCCACGGTGCATGCGAGCCCAAGCACGGAAACCGAGTACGGCCGCAAGTTGCTGGCGGAAAATCCCGAGAACCCGGGCAGCCTGGGAATTGCGATCAGTGAGGCGATCGAAGACACAGTCAAACATCCGGAAACCAAATATTCTCTCGGCAGCGTGCTGAACCATGTTTGCCTGCACCAAACCGTGATTGGCGAGGAGGCCATCCGCCAGATGGAACTGGCTGGGGAGGAGCCGGACTCGATTTTCGCGTGTTGCGGTGGCGGCAGCAATTTTGCCGGCATCGCCTTTCCATTTATTCGGAGGAAAATTGCCGAGAAGAAGAACTATCGGATCGTCGGCGTCGAGCCGTCGGCTTGTCCTTCATTAACCCAAGGCGAGCTTCGGTATGATTTCGGGGACACGGCTGAGATGACCCCGCTCATGCTGATGCATACCCTGGGTCACAACTTCATGCCGCCGGCGATCCATGCCGGAGGGCTGCGCTACCATGGCATGTCACCCATGGTAAGCCATGCGCTCAAGCTCGGCCTCATGGAGGCGGAGGCTTACCCGCAAACGGAGGTCTTCGAGGCGGCGACTCTTTTCGCCCGCACCGAAGGGATCGTGCCCGCCCCGGAATCGGCTCACGCCATTCAGGCGGTTCGCCGGGAAGCGCTGGCCGCGCGGGAATCCGCCCGCAAGCGGGTCATCCTTTTCAATCTATCGGGCAACGGTTTGCTGGACCTGGCCGCCTACGAGGCCTATCTCAGCGGAAAACTGCAGGACGCATGAAAAGGAAGATCTCGAAGAACCGGCTTTGGCGTCGTCGCTCATTCCTCGCGAAGCTTGGCCTGGGAGCGGGCGGGCTCATTGCCGCATTTGATTATGGTTCGGGGCCGTTGTTGGCCGCGGCGCGGGATGAGGCGAAAGAAGCGGCCAGCACGATCCAACTGGCGGCGCTGGCCGATTGGCGAACGCCGACCTCGGACTGGTTGCTGGCCCGGAATGTGGCGTTGGATCCGGCCGATTCGAAAAAGTTCTTTCTCGAAACTGCGGGGGCTGAGCCACAGCCGGGAGCCATTCTGGCAAATGGGCGGGCCGGGCGGACGCAAAACATCTTGAGCAAAGCGGAACATGGCGACGCGGAGGTCCATGTGGAGTTCGTCGTGCCTCAAGGATCCAACTCTGGCGTTTACCTGCAGGCCCGCTACGAGGTGCAGATCCTGGATAGTTGGGGAGTGAAAGAGCCGAAGTATTCCGATTGTGGCGGGATTTATGAACGGTGGAAGGACGATCATGGTTACGAAGGACATGCCCCGCGCGTGAACGCGAGCCGCCGGCCCGGCGAATGGCAAATCTTCGACATCACCTTCCGCGCGCCTCGTTTTGATGAAGCGGGACGGAAAATCGAGAACGCCCGTTTCATTCGGGTCCTCCATAACGGCCAGTTGGTTCATGAAAACGTGGAAGTGACCGGTCCGACCCGCGCGGCCACGTTCGAAAATGACGAGAAACCGCTGGGACCCCTGATGCTGCAAGGAGATCACGGCCCGGTGGCCTTCCGCAATATCCGAATCAGGCCGCTTCAGTTGAAATAGCCATTCCGGAGTTCAAGACGCTGACTGTGATCGAGGGATCCACGCTCTTGCACGAGGGATTCCGTTCTGGGATCGTCGTTCAGAACCCATGAGCTCTGGACCTTCTTTCCGCAGTGCGTTCCTTCACTCAGCCAGTTCGTTCTGTGCGGCCACGGTTGTGCCTGTACTCCTCGCCCTGAGTGGAAACGTGCGCGCCGAAAACGCCGTCAAGGCGGGACGATTCCATGTTGAACATCCCACCCTGCTGAATCTCGGCTTCGAGTGGGCGATCGAAGGGGATGACAATCGCAATGCGTCCGTCTCCGTTCGTTATCGGCGGGCGGGCGACGAAGAATGGCATCAGGCCTTGCCGCTCCTGCGAATTGGTGGCGAGAAGGTTTATCGGCGGAAAGAGCATCTGGACTACGTGGTTCCGCCTGGCTTCGCGGGCTCCATTCTGAATCTCGCGCCTGGAACCGAGTATGAATGCCAGTTGGTGATGACCGATCCGGACGGGGTGGGCGGCGAAAGCTCGCAAACCGTCAAGGTCAAGACTCGATCGGAGCCGCAGCCCTATGCGCAGGGGCGTCGTTTGCACGTTTATCCCCCGGACTATTTTGGCCCGCGCGAAGAGCCGAGCTTTACCGGGATCCTTCAGGCTTACTATGGCGCCGGGCTCGGGGATTGGTCGGTCGTCTGGGAGCGGCGGGCGCAACCGGGCGATATTTTGCTGCTGCACGCCGGCCGGTATAAAACCGAACGGCTGAATTATGTCGACCCGATGATGACGCCGTTTGATGGGTCGATGTCGCTCACCTTGAAAGGCGCCCCGGACAAGCCGATCACGATCAAGGCGGCGGGGGATGGCGAGGTGGTGATCGATGGCGATGGCAATCATCGCCTGTTCGATGTCATGGCCTCGAGCCATCACATCTTTGACGGGTTGACGTTTCGTAACACCGATGTCGCGATCTTCGCCGGGCAAAAGGAGGTTTTAGGCGCGGTCGGCCTGACGGTGAAGAACTGCCGATTCGAAAGCGTGGGATTTGGCGTCTGGACCGAGTATGCAGGTTCGAGCGATTTCTACATTGCGGACAATCTTTTCCTCGGCCGCGATGATCGATTTCGCCTGCTCGGCTGGGGCGGCGCGCAGCGCGAGCCCGGCGGGAATTCCTGGCCGGTTCCGGGGTATGGATCACACCTCTTGACCAGCTATTACGCCATCAAAGTTTACGGTCCCGGCCATGTCATCGCTCGCAAAGCGATTGCTTATTTTC
Organism: uncultured Verrucomicrobiota bacterium; assembly: GCA_964566945.1. Taxonomy (GTDB): domain Bacteria; phylum Verrucomicrobiota; class Verrucomicrobiia; order Limisphaerales; family SXQI01; genus DASVNK01. Next base: position 151,101 of record CAZMKE010000006.1, read on the forward strand.
ATGACGCCATCGGCATATCCACCTACGGAACGCCGGAAAGCGATCCGGAGCGGCGCGCCTCCTCGATTGATATCTATGGAAATGATTTTCACCTGTTGAACGACGATTTCCTGGAGACGGACGGCGGAGTGCATAACGTGCGCGTTTTCCAGAATCGCGGAGTGAATGCCGCCCACGGCGGCTACAGCGCGCAGCCCGTGTTCGGCGGGCCGGTCTATTTTTATCGCAACCTCCTTTACCACGTGCCCACAGGGGTGGCTTTCAAGTTTTCCGCCAAGCCGGCGGGGTTGTGCGTCTGGCATAATACGATCATCGGCGAGCACCTGGTGGGTGACCCTTCCGCCAATATGCAGTTTCGCAACAACTTGTTTCTCGGTCGGGATACGCCGGGGCGGGGCGTGCTGACTCTGGCGAATTCGACCGCCTGGAACACCACGGATTACAATGGCTATCGGCCGAACCGCGGGGTGCGCGAACAGTATCGTTACTTCATTCCCAAACCGGGCCAGAACATCTACGAGCCGGCCAAAGAAGATTGGATGGCCTTCTCGTCTCTGGCTGAGTTTGCCCGGGCGACCGGGCAGGAAAGTCACTCGATCGAGGTCGATTTCGATATTTTTGAAAAGATGGCGCCGCCCGATCCCAATCAGCGTTACGCCGTCTATCATGCCATGGATCTCAATTTCGCCCTGAGGCCGCAAAGCAAAGCGGTCGATGCTGGCGTGGTGATACCGACCGTGAACGAGGATTTTCTAGGTCGCGCTCCTGATCTCGGGGCGTGGGAAACGGGGCGTCCCGTCCCGCATTACGGTCCGAGCTGGATTACCTGGCAGCCCTTCTACCGCTGACCTGAGCGCGCGGCTTCGGAGGGGCGGACGATTCAACGCGGCGCAGGCTGGCCAGCCGGGCCGAGCGCTTGGAATCGCTTCAGCCACGCGCTCATGAGCGCTCCGGAGAGGTCTCCCTTGCGGGCGTTCTCTTCGATCGATTTCCCCCAGTAAAAACTCAGGTAACCGTCCACCCAGGAGCGCGATTTTTGGATGAACTCTTCGGTGCGCTCGATGCTGGTTTGCAGGGGGAAGATCTCTTCGATGACCACGGGCTTGCCGATTTGAAAATCGCGCAGGACCGAAAGCGCCTCATCGACATCTTTGGGATAAAAATGAACGCTGACAAAATCGAGCGGCCCGCTCGCCTCACGCGAATAGAAAAGCGGTTTGGCGCCTTTGAAAACCAAACCCCACGGGATCACGCCGACGGTGATCATATGCCGGGAGTCGACCGCTCGGATCGCCGTTGCCAAAGTTTGGACCCAATCTCGGGCGATTTCCTGGTCGCTGCGGCCGCGCTTTTGCCGCGTTAGCTTTTGCAGGTAATACTTGCCGCCGAGCGGTTCGCCGGGAAGCCAGCCCGGGCCGGAATCCTCCCCGCCGACCACCGGTTCGTTCATCAGGTCGTAGCAGAAGATGGCCGGACTGTTCCGTCCGGCTTGCGCGACTTCCTTCCAAAAGCGCGCTTGCACAGTCCAGCGCTCTGATTCGTCCAAAGCATCATACCACGGCGGCACATCTTCTTTGCGATAGCAGCCAAGTCCGGTGATATCCAAATACAGTCCCGACTCCTCCGCGAGTTGGATAAGCGCGGCGAGGCGCTGCAGGCTGGCGCGGTTCGGGGTGTCTGCTGCCTCCATAAAGCGCGCCAGTTGTAGGTGGATCCGGATCACGTTGGCCCCAAGAGCCTTCATTTCCTGGAAATCTTCCGCGACGGTTTCCCATTCGGCGGCCCAGTAGTCCTCCAACAAGCGTCCGCTATCGTCACGATCGTAATTGAAGCCCCAGGCTCGAAACGGACGGTTGGATGGAGTTGTCACAAAATGTGTCCCGTTCAGCGCAGGGCGAATCCATTCCAGTTGGCCCTCGCGGACTGTCTTTGGGGTTGTGCAGGCTGCGAGGATTAAGGCGAGGACGACCGAGAGGTGAGCCGTCCTGACGAGCGGACGCTTGCAGCAGACGGCGTCGGCGGCGGTTCTCACTGGTTGGGGGCAGGCGTTTTCGGAACTGTCAGAGCCAGAGGCGACCCTTTAGTCGCAGCCGCGGGCGGCCGATAAGTGATGGATATGTCGGCGAGCGGGCCTTTTCTCGGAGTATACCGGCGATGGCGCGAGCTTGTCGCCAGGCTGTTCGCCCATTTTACTCCGCCTGCCTTTGCGGCTGAACCGGAGAATTTGCGTCGCGCGCGCCTGATCATCGGATTTGCGCTCCTTGGGGTCATCTTCGGGCTCAGTTTCGCTGGTTTTTACGCGTTGATACAACATTTCTGGGGCGCTGGCACCATTGTTATTTGTTGCGCGGCGTTTGCCTGCATTCCCTTCATCCTGCGCCAGTCTGGCTCGGCGGATCGGGCTGGAAATCTTTATTGCCTGGTTTTGAACACCGGCTTTTTCTGCCTTTGCTGGAGTGAGGGCGGAATCCACGGGCATGCCCTGGCCTGGCTGGTGACGGTGCCTTTGCTGGCCCTTCTTTTAACCTCCCAGCGCGCGGCTTGCGTCTGGGGCGGGGTGGCGTTGTGTGGGGCGGCCATCGTGGGAGGGGCGGAGTTTACGAATTTCGCGCCGCCAATTCTGTATCCGCTCAAGTGGCATAATCTGGTGACCGGCCTGGGTTACGTTTCTCTCGTCGCCTTCATGTTCATCCTTGGTTTGATTTTTGAGACCGGCCGCCGCGAGGCGCAGGAGCGCATGCTTCGCACTCTCGGTGAACTGGCCGAGGCCAACCAGCATCTGACGCAGCTCAATCAGGAAAAAAATGAATTCCTGGGAATTGCCGCGCACGATTTGAAAAACCCCCTGACGGTCGTGATGAGTTACAGCGATCTGATTCTGCTGGAGCACTCCGCCAACCCGCGCCTGGCGCGTTGCGCGTCCGCCATCAAATCGGAGTCCGCCCGTATGCGCGACCTGATCAGCAATCTGCTTGATCTAAACGCCATCGAGTCGGGTGGCAGCCGGCTGCAGGTGAAAACGGAAGAGTTGAACCCCCTCGTGCAGCGGGCCGTCGACAATCAACGAACCGTTGCGCTTAAGAAACAAATCGGCCTGCTCTTCGAATCCACGGTCCGGTTTTTCGTTGCGATCGATGGGAATGCTCTGCTGCAGGTCCTCGACAACCTGATTTCGAATGCAATCAAATTTTCCAAGCCCGGCACGGAAGTGAAGGTGCTGCTCAATCAGCAGGCAGGCCGGGTGTTGCTCCAGGTGAGCGATCAGGGCCCCGGGATCACCCCGGCCGATCGCGCCAAACTCTTCAAACGATTCAGCAAATTGAGCGCCCGTCCCACCGGGGGGGAGAGTTCCAATGGCCTGGGCCTGTCCATCGTGAAACGGTTGGTGGAAGCAATGCAGGGGACGATCGAATGTTCGAGCGAGCCGGGCCAGGGGACCACGTTTACCGTGTCTCTCGTGGGCGTGGCGGTCGAGCCGGCTCCCGAACCCGTCGTTCAGGCCGCCGGTTCCCCCAAGCCAGCCTTAAAACCGGTAATGGGCGGTCAAAGCTATCCGGTGCACGCTCACGTCCACAGTGCTGTTTGAGTATTCGCCCGAGCGCAGGCCGCTGACGCCAACGTGCCGGCTCGCTGGCAGGTCATACTGCCACGCCAGGTCCGCTCCCCACGATTTGGTGTCGTAGCCGAAACCGGCGCTGACCATATGCTCCATAATGACCGCCGTCAGCGGCGTGAGCGTGGCGTCCGGCGCCGGGCTCTGGCCATAGGCATAGCCGGCCCGGAGGAAGACATTGGGCACGATCGCGTATTCGATGCCCGCGCGATAAACAAACAGGTCCCGCCAGTTCAGGGGGACGTTGTCTTGAAAACTCGCGCCCAGCACTCCGTTGACGGCAGGGTTGCTTCCGTGATCGAGCCGCACCGGCAGGGTTTGGAACGCGTCCGACCAGTCGATCCAGTCCACCTGCAGGGCCAGCCGCCATTGGGGATGAAACTTCCACGAAGCACCCGCCGAGACTTCCTGGGGAAAGACGTTGCGCACGTTTGCGTCGTAATGGAAAGCCAGGGGCCCGGGTGGGACGCCAAATTGGGCGTAAGGATCTCCGCTCGCCTGGCCATCGGTGCTGATTTCCGATTCCGTTTTGTAAGTGACGGCAAATTGCAGATTGGTCACCGGGGCGTAAAGGGCGCCCAGTTGCACGTTCCAGCCGAAGCCGCTGGTCTCCAGATCAAGCAGCGTTTTGGCCCCATTAACGGCCGCGGCGCTAGCCGGTTGGAGATTTTGAAAGATGAACGGCGTGACAAGCCGGTTCTCGTTGTAGAGAAGGCCGACGCTCGCCCCGAGTTGAAAAGTGGGGTGCAGCTTGACCGCCGCTCCCAGGGCCGAACGCAGGACCACCAACTCCGAGCGGTGTTCCTGCTGGCCGTAGGTGGTTTTTCCGTCGAGTCCTCCAGGAACATCCGGATACCGCCAGTCAGCCAGCAAAAGAGATTCGGGGACGAACGACAGGCCGAGTGCAACTTTGTCGTTAACGGGCAGGGCGAACGCGGCTTCCGGCAGCGCCTGGAAAGATTCGTTCAAATGCCCCTGGATCGATCCCTTTTCGAATCGGCCGGACGTGATTCCGCCAAGGAGCCCAAGATCCACCTCGGATTTTCCCAGAGTGGCCAGAGCCGCCGGATTGGCCCCCATGCTGCCCAGTGCGTCCTGGGCGTACGCGGCATCCGCTCCACCCATCGACATGGATCGAGCGCCAATGCCATCCTGATTGGCGGCCAGGCTCTTCGGCGGGAAGCCCAGCGTTGAAGCTAGAGCGCAGCCGGTAAATACGAGATGACGTCGCATCAGTCCATTATCGGCGATGCAGACCAAAAACCCGAGCTGTAATAGAGCGGATTTTGCGGTGTGGCTCCCAATTTTTGATTAGGGAGCCCGATGGCTATTGGCTCCGCGAATCGAAAGTGAACGATTCAGAAGCCGCGCGTTTCCTTCGGCCGCGATCAAAAGTCGCGAAAGTCCCCCTCGACCGTCAGGGCGTGTTCCTTCCTGGCTTCCGAGCGAGTCGGAACTTTCACGGCTGTCGTGGCTCGAGGGGATGCGGAGGGTTGAGCATGTCCATTCGCGTGTTCACTATGTCCGTTGGCGACTGGCTTCTTGGCTGGACGCGTCGTTACAGCTGGACGGGGAGGTCGAGGGGAGGCCTGCGCTGGCGAGTGGGTTCGGGAGCCGCCGGCGGTTTGATCGACGCCCACCTGATCCACCAGATCGTCGACCGACTGTTTCAGGCACCTGGCCTGGCTGTTGAGTTCCTCGGAGGCGCTGGCGCTTTCCTCCGCATGCGCGGCGTTGGCCTGAGTGACCTGGTCCATTTGCGTGACGGCGGTGTTCACTTGCTGGATCCCCTGGCTCTGCTCGCGGGAGGCGTCCGCAATTTGCGCCACCAATTCGTCCACCTTTCGAGCCTTGTCCAATATATCGGCCAGGCTGCGGGCCACTTTCTCGCTGATTTCCACGCCCTGCCCGCTCTTCTGGATGGAGTCCTCAATCTTCGCCGCCGTTTCCTTGGCGGCCTGGGCGCTCCGCTGCGCGAGGTTGCGCACTTCATCCGCCACGACCGCGAAGCCCATCCCCGCCTCGCCAGCCCGGGCGGCTTCGACCGCCGCGTTGAGAGCGAGAATGTTCGTTTGGAAGGCAATTTCGTCGATCGTTTTGATGATTTTGGAAATGTTGTCGCTGGAGGTTTTGATGGCATCCATCGCCGCGCTCATGGCCTGCATATCGGCCGCGCCGGTGTCCGCAGCCTGCCGGGTTTGGTTGGCCAGGCCCTTGGCGGTGATCGCGTTTTCCGAGTTCCGCTTGGTCATGCTGGCCATTTCTTCCAGAGAGGCGCTGGTTTCTTCCAGGGAAGCCGCCTGCTCGCTGGCACCCTCCGCCAGGGACTGGCTCGTCGCCGAAAGTTCGTTCGCGGACATGGCGGTCTGTTGCGTGGCGGATTCGATGCTGCTGATCGCCCGGCGCATCGGGCGAATGATTTTTGCCTGGCTCAAAAAGTAGAGCGCGACCGCGATCAGGCCGGCGCAAGGGAAGGTCCAGACGAACGTTTTGCCCATGCCGGCTTTCACCACTTGATCCACGCGGTCGAGCTTGGACTTCAGCACAAACGCACCGTGGACCTCGCCCGCTTTCCAGTTTTCCATCGGGAAGCCCACGATGTCCTTGCCGTCGCCGGTGGGGCTGGTCTTGGGATCGCCGTGGCACTTGAGGCAGTCGCTCGAGAGGATGATCGGCCGCGCATAGACGAGTTCGTTGTTTTTCGTGTCGATCTTGAAGTATTCGTCATGCCCACCCTTCTCCAGATCCCGGAGGATTTCCTCCTCTTCCGGGGTGGGGGCATTTTTCGGATTCCGCGCCTGATGCTTCGGCACGCGAAATTCAAAGCCCTCTTTCTCGGCCACTACCTCGATCGCCTTCCAGGCGGCCACCACCGGAATCGTCCGGTAAAGAGTGGAGCCCCGCAGATCGCCCGACTTTCGATATTCGCCCAGCATCTTCTCCATGTCGAAGGCATCGCGATCGCCGAGTTTCGAGACTGATTCGCGGACGTTTTCCGCTTCGATGACCGCTGCGCGCATCGTGCTGCGGGTGAGTTCGATCCCTTGCTTGCGGATCACCGCGCGTTGGACGAGCAGTCCGGCTGCCACGCTGACCGCCATGGCGCCGAGCGCTGTGCTGATAATCTTTGTTCCGAGTTTCATAGGGGTTTGGTTTCTGGTCTTGGCTGCGGACGCAGAGCGTCCCTCGTTGGCTTTGTGTTGCTGAGTTTTTGAGGCTGTCCGCGTCCGGCGGGCTGGCTCGGGCAAAAAAAAGAAGGCACCCCCGAGCCGCGCTCTTTCCGGGAAAGAGCCGGCTCGGATGTGCCTTCGTCTGACAGGTCCTAATGTCCCGCCCGAGAAAGCCGTCCGCTGCACGCGAACTGCAAGTTCCTTATCGGCGGGTTTAGATAAGATTTAAGTTATCTCGGCGCCAGATTCTTTTGCTCTTTTTTGTCGTGGCCAGAGCAATAAATGTTCAGGCCTCTCTTCAAGGCTGCGGCGCTTGTGCCGCCCAGAGAAATCCGCGCGCCAGGAGGTTCAGAAACACGGGATCGCGAAAGGTTTCGTCCGAATGGCCAAACGTTGTCCCGAAAACGCGGGCTTTGCCAAACTCGTGGACCCAGGCCACGGGATAAGTTTTGCCATCCTGCTCGCTCACCGAGGTGGCGAGCGGCTTCGTGCCGGGCCACAGTTTTTCGATGACGTAAAGCTCATCGGCCGGCGTGGTCCAGAGAGCGGGGAAATCCTTCATGATCGGATGCGCAGGCTCCGCCGCTTTGACCGGGTACTTTCCAAGATGATCATGCCGCCGGCTGGTCACTCCCAGGAACTCCCGCCAATCATCGATCGTGGCCTTGCGGTAGGTGTGCATGGCGCAATGGATCACCAACGCCGGCTTTCCCGCTTTGTGGGCTTCGGTAATCCGGCGGATGTAAGCCGGGTTTTCCGTATCCGCGAAACATTCGTTGTGGATGACGATGTCGAAAGGGTCAGCCCAATGAGAGTCCTGATAGAGGTCGATTTCCCCCACGGTGCCCGTGCGCGGGTCCTGGAGAATCGTCCACTGGACCTTGGCCACGCGATCCACCGCCTGCGTGATCGCCTGGGATTGGAAGGCGTAATTGTGGCAGCATCCGCCCGTGATGATCAGAGCGCGAATCGGCTTGTCCGCCGCCGACGATTGCAGCAGAGCGCCCAGGAAAAGCAGGATGGCCAATCGTAAAAGCATATGTCTCGATTCTGTGTTGGATCTCAGGGCACTTATAGAGGGCTTCGCCAGCGAGGAAAAGAGGAATCCGTGAGAGGGAGGGTGAACGGGGGAAAATTATTCGACCGGCCGCCTAAAGTTAGCCCTGGCGCGGTAAATGAGTCGCCCGGATGGCCCGGAAACTGGCCCTATCCATAGTTGCCAGAACGAGCGGGAAAAGGCAGATTTGTCAGATGAAACATCACGGCAAGGTGCGGAACGGCGTTGTTGTGCTGGATTCACCGATTCCTCTTGCGGAGGGGACCATGGTGACAGTGGAACCAATTTCCCCCTCCACTCCGCCGTCTGCATTGGCTAGGAGACTGAAACGATTCGCTGGGAAGGTTGATGGCCTGCCTGCCGACATGGCCGAGAATCACGATCATTACCTCCACGGACGTCAGAAAAGGTGAAAGCCGTTTTTGCTGACGCTTATTTCTTCTTTGCATTTCTGAGTTCTCGAGATCATGCGCATCAAAAAGCCGTTGATTACTTTGAGAGCTTCAATGGAGTGCTGATTACTACCGAGGCCGTGTTGACTGAAGTTGCGGACGGGTTGTCTTCCCCCGGTGACCGGAGCACGTTCGGGGAGCTGTACGACGATCTCCAACGCGCACCCGAGGTGAAGATCATTTCGACTGATCGTGATCTGTTCGGTGCGGCGCTGACTCTTTATCGTTCCCGTCCCGATAAAGAGTGGTCTCTTACCGATTGCATCTCCTTTGTAGTCATGAAGCGGGAAGATCTGGTGGAAGCCTTGACTGGGGATCATCATTTCGAGCAAGCGGGTTTTCACTCGCTCCTCAAGTAGAACTCGCTCCCGCCGATCCTCGGTTTGGTCAACGGCGAAGTTGAATTCCGCTCGACGCCGCCCGAGGCGTCTCGCAGCATCGGGCCATCCCATGACTTGGAGCCAGAATTACAATCCGTTGTCGCACTGGCTGGCATCAACGCTGGTTTCCGGTTTGCCGGTGCTCACTCTGTTTTTCACGCTGCTGGTGTTGAAAAGAAAGGTTTGGCTTTCGGCTCTCTGCGGCATGGGCATGGCCGTTGCGCTCGCCGGCGCGATCTTCGGGATGCCGGCCGACCTGATCGGGCGCGCGAGCCTGTTCGGGTTTGTCTTTGGGTTTTTGCGAATCTCCTGGATCATTATCGCTTCGATCTTCCTCTACCACATCGCGGTGGAAAGCGGGCAGTTCCAGGTGATGAAAGAGTCGATCGCGACGCTCTCGGGCGATCGGCGGATTCAGGTCATTCTGATCGCGTTTTCCTTTGGCGCGTTTCTGGAAGGGACGGGCGGGGGCGGAGCGCCGGTGGCGATCGCCGGAGCGTTCCTGATCGGCCTCGGTTTTCCCCCGTTTCAGGCGGCGACCCTGTGCCTGCTGGCAAACACCGCCCCGGTGGCCTGGGGCGCGGTCGGCAATCCGATCCGGGTGCTTGGCGTGGTCACCGGCCTGCCGGAGCATGATCTGAACGCCATGGTCGGGAGGATTCTTCCCCCGTTCTCTTTCATCCTGCCGATCTGGCTGGTGCGCACCATGGTTGATTGGCGGCGGACCTGGGAGGTCTGGCCAGCGCTGCTGGTGAGTGGCGCTTCGTTTGCCGGTTTCCAATTCTACTGGTCGAACTATCAGGAATCGGGCCTGGTCGATATTCTGGCCGCGATCTTTTCTCTCCTGGTGATGGTGGGGTTCCTGAAATACTGGCGGCCCCGCTCGGTGATGCTGGTGGAGAAGGAGGGGGATTTCAAACCCGCGCGGCCCGGCGCCGGGAAAGTGTTAAAGGCCTGGTCGCCATTCCTTTTATCGTCGGTCCTGATTTTTATTTCCAGCCTGCCCGCACTGAACAGGCATTTGAAGTTCGCCGCCCTGAGCTTCCCTATGCCCGGCTTGCATAACGCGGTGATCCGCGTGCCCCCGGTGGTTTCCAGCCCCTCTCCGGAAGCCGCTCTTTTGGATCTGAATATTTTCGCGCTGCCCGGCACCGCCGTGTTTCTCGGCGCTTTTCTGTCAGCCCTGTTTTTCCGCATGACGATGGCGCAGATCGCCGGGCTGCTCGGTCGCACCGTGCGCCAGTTGCTTCCCTCCCTCCTGGCGATCAGCTTCATGGTCGGGCTGGCCTACGTGACGCGGTATTCCGGCATGGACACCGTCCTCGGTCTGAGCCTGACCCGGACCGGCAAATTGTATCCGCTTTTCGGCACGTTGCTCGGCTGGCTCGGCGTGGCTCTGACGGGGACCGATGCCGGCTCGAACGCTCTCTTCGGAAACCTGCAAAAGGTGACGGCCGAACAGTTGCACTTGAGCCCGGTCTTGATGGCGTCCGCGAACAGCGCGGGCGGCGTGATGGGCAAGATGATTGACGCGCAGTCGATCGTGGTGGCGAGCACCTCCACCGGGCAAGTGGGGCAGGAAGCTTCGATCTTCTGGTCGGTTCTCAAGCACAGCATTGCCCTGGCTCTGCTGGTCGGCCTGCTGGTCATGGCCTACGCCTACGTCTGGCCTCAGGTCATTCCGTAAAGCCCGGGCGTTTGTTTCCTTCCGATCGCCGCCTGCCATTCAATGAATTCCCGCAGGGCGTTTTGAATCCAACCGATATGCGGTTCGCTCTGTTCGCGCTCTTTGCCAGTTCTGTTTTTGCCGGAGACGTTGCCCTGTCCCTCCCTCCGGATCCCGGGCAAACGCTGGAACGGACCTGTTTTCAAACGGGCGGCGCTTACAGCGAGAACGGCAACCTGCGGTCGGATGTCGCCATTGTTTACGGCATTGATCCCCGCCTCCCGGACCGGATCGCCAGCTGGCGCGCGCGCGGTTACCGGATTCACGTGATGACCGGCGTTTCCTGGGGCGGATACCAGGATTATCTCTACGGGCGGTTTGACGGGATCAATCACGAGGATGAGGCCCAAACCGACCGCAACGGGAAGAAGATCAGCCACGGCGGTGACATTTACTACATGTGCCCCGGGACCAATTACGGAAAATTCCTGGCTACGGGAGTCCAGCGCGCTTTGGATGCCGGAGCCGAGGCGATCCACCTTGAGGAACCGGAGTTTTGGGTCCGCGGCGGCTACGAGGAAGGCTTTAAGCGGGAATGGCAGGCTTACTATCACGAAGAGTGGCAACCGCCCCACTCTTCGCCCGATGCCCAGTGGCGCGCTTCGAAGCTGAAATACTTTCTTTACCGGCGGGCTCTGCAGCAGGTGTTCGATCACGTCCAGGCTTACAATCAGAAGAGCGGCCGGCAGGTGCGCTGTTATGTCCCCACCCATAGCCTGCTGAACTATGCGCATTGGCAGATTGTCAGTCCGGAATCGAGCCTCGCCCGTTTGAACGGGTGCGATGGCTATATCGCGCAGGTCTGGACCGGCACTTCCCGCACGCCGAATCGTTACCGCGGCGTTTTAAAAGAGCGGACGTTCGAAACGGCCTTCCTCGAGTACGGCGCAATGCAGAATCTTGTGCGATCGACCGGCCGGTCCGTTTGGTATCTGAACGACCCGATCGAGGACAATCCGAGGCACGATTGGAACGATTACCAGCAGAACTGGGAGTCGACCCTGGTCGCGTCGCTTTTGCAGCCGGATGTGTGGCAATTCGAAGTCGCCCCCTGGCCGGAGCGCATTTTTGGGGGCAAGTACCCACACGGCAGCGCCGAGGCCAGGCCGATCCCAGCCAGTTACGCCACGGAGTTGCAGACCGTCTTTAACGCGCTCAACGACCTCAAGCAGGCGCAGGTGGAATGGGATTCCGGCACGCAGGGAATTGGGGTGATCGCGAGCGACTCCTTGATGTTCCAGCGGGGTGATCCCGAAGGGAGCGACCGGCATATGAGCCATTTCTACGGCCTGGCTTTGCCTTTTCTGAAACGGGGCATGCCTGTCACGCCGGTGCAACTCGAGAACGTGACGGTGACTGGCTACCTGAAGGCGTTTAAGACGCTGCTCCTCACCTACCACGGCCAGAAGCCGCTCACGCCCGACGTGCACGATGCGATTGCCCGGTGGGTCCGGGAAGGGGGCGTTCTCGTCGTTTGTGACGATGATAGTGATCCCTACCTCAAAGTGCGGGAATGGTGGAACAGCGGCGACCGTCATTATCGAACGCCGCGCGAACATTTGTTCGAGACGCTCGGCGCCCGCGACGACGCGGAGCAGGCGATCGGCCGGGGCCGGCTGGTCTGGCTGCGGGAGAACCCGGCCAGCTTCGCGAATGGAGCGGAGGGCGAAGCCCGGCTGGTCGAGTCGGTCCATCGCGCTGCGGGTGACACGGGATGGCGGGAGACGAATTACCTGCTGCTCCGCCGGGGTCCCTACGTGCTCGTGGCCGGCCTGGACGAATCGAGCGCGGCGGCGCCGAAGGAATTGGCCGGTCGTTTCGTCAACCTTTTCGATCCCGCTCTGGCGATCCAGCGGAAAGTGGCCCTCCGGCCCGGTTCGCGCTACTTCCTGCTCGACCTCGACCGAGCCGCCCCGAGTGGATCGAGCCAGGCGAGCCCGCTGGCCTCGGCCTGTAAAATGATTCCGCTGCCCGAGGGGGGCTACGCGGTCGAAGGGATCGGGCGCACGCAGGCCATCGTCCTCCTCAATGCAGAAAAACCCCCTCAAGCGATTCTTCTGAACGAAGAAAAACTTTCCTCTTTCGATTATTCCACGGACGAGAAATTGCTCTGGATCCGCTTCGATAATCAGGCGACGCCCCGCAAATTGCGTCTGATTTTTTAAGTCTTAGGCGGGAGCAAAAGCAGTTTCGCTGGCCCGCAGGCGGATCGGTTCTGTTTCCGACGTTTGGGCCGGTTCGGGGAAATAAAGCCGCCCGAACGGCTGGAGCCAGCGTTTGCACTTCTGGCGTAAAATCAGGCACTTAACCGGGGGCGGCGTGTACTCCACCTGGATTTCGTCAAAGAAATCTTCCGACAGCTCCAGGGCGGCAGGATCGCCCACCAGCCGGTAAGCCCGGCCCCCTTTGATCTGGCTTAGCTCCGAGTTTCGCACCGTTTCGTCGTTCAGCGCCACCGCCGCTCGCATCTGGCGGATGATCACCGGATTGTCACTGGTGAACGACCAGGAATGGGTTGGATAAAGATCAAGCACTCGCATAAGTCCGGTTTGTTTCCCATAATTTCGGCCAGCCTCGGGAAATGAGCCAGTCGGGAAAAAAAACCGCCTGATCCTCGGAAATTTCCCCACCCAGGTTGGTTGAATCCCTGAGGAGGGGTGAGAGGGGGTGAAGTTCAGGATGGGTGATTGGTCCATTTTTTTTCCGAAACTGGAGGTACAGTTTGGGACAGCAGGTGGTGACGGGCTCTAATAGTTAAGGACCATGTTCGCGCGGCTGGGGAGGGAGTCCCAAACGGCGAGGACGCGGATGGGATAGTCGCGCCGAAGATCGCGGGCTTCCGCCTCGGAGGAAGCGCGGACTGGGATTTGGGCGGCGAAGGGATCGGTTTGAACGGCGCGGAGGGCCAGGGCCAAAGCGGTGGTGCGGTCGGCGTGGCCGTCGGGAGTGGAAAAGGCGCGGTAGAGGATCTGGCCGGAGTGCGTGACGGTGCGATAGATCGAATGAAGATCTTCCCGGATGTCGCGGCTGGCGGGGATGAGCAGTTCACGGGCTTCCAAAGCGTGCCGGAGGCGCGGGAACAGTTCGGCTTTGAAGGCGGAGGTGAAGGTGCAGAGTTCGAGCCGGCTGGGCGGGCGGGCGTTGTGAGTGACCTTGTAGCGGAACGGGCGGCCGGGACCGGCTCCACGGCCGCTGGCATCGCGGAGTTCGGCGAGGAGGCAATCCCCAAAGCCAATGCCCGGGCCGGTGTAGTCGACGCAAAGGCGCTGGCAGCGCTGGAGGCGGGGCAGGAGGAGCTGGATCTGCTCGGGCGTGGACAGGTCCTGGAGGGTGAGAACCTCGCGCGTGAGACAGACCGGCGGAGCGCCGGGAGTGAGAGTCACGCGCTCGATGATCCAGCAGACGGTGAGGTGATTTTTGCGGGCGAAATCGACGCCGGCGTAGAGGAGCGGGGCGTCGGGATGGCCGGGCAGGGCGGAGGCGCTGAGGGACTGGGGAGAGGCGGACTCGGAAGCGAGAGGGCTCTCGCACGGTTCGAGGAGGTGGTAGGGGAAAAGAACGGTGGAGTTATCCGCGAACTCGCAGAGGTATTCCTGCTGCCAGGCCTGGTCATCGCCCAGGCCGCAGCGGAGCTGTTCGAGATCGAGAGGGAGGCCCGCGGCGACGGCATCGTGAATGGTGGTTTTGGAACGGTGATAGAGGTGCAGCGTTGGCTGGGGCGACGCTGGGTGGGGTGACGCACCCTGAGTGGATGCGGGCGCAGGCGCAGCGGGAGGAGATGCGGGCACAAGAGTGCCCGGAGGGGGAGGATGCGGGAGTGAGGTGTTGAGCCAGAGGTCGGCGAATTTGTTGTTGTAGCCGTTGGGGGTGGAGATGATGCGCAGCTTTTTGACGCCGCCGCGGAGAGGGTTGGAAATGCTGGGATAAATGGCGCGCCAGACGCCTTCGGGATCTTCGTGAAAGGCGAATTCGGTGAGGATGAGATTGGCGCTGTAGCCACGAATGGTGCCGGGGTTGGCCGGGAGGGCGAGGATGCGGGAGCCGTTGGACCATTTGATCTGCGCGGAGCTGGCGCGAGCGCGGGTATTGGCGGACGGGCGGGAGAATTCGTCGATGGGACGGCCGAAGGCTTCGGCCCAGTCCCGGGCCTTTTCGAGAGACTCAAGCGCCTGGCGTTCACCGGCGGCGACGATGAGCCAGGTGGTTTTGGGGGTGCGGAGACAATCCAGAACCGCCTCACAGGTGCAGGTGAAATCCTTGCCTGTCTGGCGAGCCCAGAGCCCGATCTTGAAGCGGGCGGGATCGGCCAGGAACTGCTTTTGATAGGGGAGAAGTTGCGGGACGTTTTTCATGCGGCCTCCTGTCGGGGATGTTGATGATTGGACGGGGTGGATGAATCGGATGAGCGATGGGTGGAGATCCCGGCGGGCGTCGGGGAAACGGATGATGCACGGCGGGGCGCGCGAACTCGCCCGCGTGGCATGGAGCGGGACGGTTTCGTGGTTGAGTTCCTGGGCAACACGCTGGCTGGCGGCTCCGGTGGCTGGGGAGATGGGAGCGGCGCGGGCACGTGGGGCGGCTGGGGATTTTCGGGGCTGGGCGAGGGGGCCGGCGGCACGTCCGATTGACCTTCGGCTGCCCGGGCGGCTTCGACGAAAACCGGATGATGGCCGAGGACATGGTCGACAATGGCGGAGAAGCGGTCTCTTTCGTCGTCCAGGTTTGGCTCGGCCGGGGGAGCGGAGCGGCGGAGTTTTTCCTCCTGAATCTTCACCTTGCGTTCCTGGAGATCGTTGGAGCGGTGGCGCTGGACGAGAAAGAGAAGGTCTTTGAGCCGTTGGAATTCGTCTTTGTCGTCTCTGCCAGCCAGAGCGAGGTCGAAAGCGCGGCGCTCCAGCAGATGAATGGTGGCGGCGGAGAAATCGGTCTGGGCGTCCGCGGCAAAACGATTGATCTCGCGAGCGGCTTCGACGGCCTGGGCCGAGTCGTCCAGGACTTCCCGGGTGCGGGCGTGGGCGATATAGCGCTGGAGGCTGGTTTTGGGAATGGTGAGGCCGAACTTTTCCTGGGCGAGTTCAACCGCCTTGCGATAGGAATGGAGATCAACCCATTCGGTGAGTTGGGCGAGTTGAGCATCGGTAAGACCGGCCAAGGCTTTGATGGGACGCGGTTGTTTCATGGGTTTGGAATTTGAAGGTTTGGAAAAAGGGATGGGCTGTCCGGGTTGTCAGAGAGCCTGACCCTTTTCGGGTGGTGAACGTTTGGGATGGGCCGGGACAGGCACCGCAGAGCGTGGGCGCAAAGGAGCAGCCTGCCCCCGGATTTCGGGGATAAACGAAACGGGTCACCCGGGCTGGGAGGAAGTCTGAACAGGGCGTTGGAGCGCGCTGTTCGGACGGCCTGAAAGGACCGAGTGACACGGATACTGTTGATCCATATCACACGGATAGTAGATCAGGAGTGCTTTTAGTTGTCAAGAGGCGATGAATTGGGTGATACCGGGCAAAATCCGAGATTGAGTGACCTGAGTTGGGCGTGAGGGTCGGCCGTCGCAGTCTCACGAGGTGGTGGGCCGGACCGCCGGCTGTGAACGACGGCTCTGAGTTCGAGTTGCGGCCGACGGAGTCTGCGTTTTACCTGCTGAAAGGCGTCGAGGCGTTCGCGCACGGTCGTATGCCGCCGACTGAAAAGGATGGCGGTGCTGTTCTTAACGGAAGCCATGTTGTCAGCGCCCTCGAGGCTGGTCAGCGACCCTGCGAAAGCCTTGCGTTCCAAAATGTGCATTGTGGCGCGGGAGAATTCGTTTCGGCCGGTAGCGGCATATTGCACGAGTTTGGCGGCGCTTGCGGATTCGGGAGAGTCGTCCAGAAGCGAATAATCGGGAGGCGGGAGCGATAGCCGGCCAGGCCGATGCGCGCGCTATCGCCTGCATCTTTTCTCCGTGACGCCGATCGTTCTTTGAAATGCCAGATGGAAATTCTTTCATTGCGCCGATCGGAATTTGAGACTCCTTTGCAGACGGTCTTACTACGAGATGCTGGAATTGCGCTAACTCGATTGCTACTTTGGTAACAGATGCCAGGGCAATCCACAATAGAGTGTCCGCCGTTCGTAGAACTGAATCGGCGATTTTTGAAGCTGCCTAACGATGCTCAATCGGAGGAGACGGCGCTTGCCAGCTATACAGCTCTGTTTCTGGGGCGCGACAACAGCTATGGTTGGGACGACTTGCTCAAGCAGTGTCGTGTAATTGTACTTGGGGAGGCGGGCAGTGGCAAAACTCGGGAGTTTCGAGAACGAGCAAAGCTATTGGCGACTCGAGGAGATTACGCATTTCTCATTCGGCTCGATCAGTTGGTTCATCGCGACTTGTTCGATGTGCTCGGCGACGAGGATAGACGACGTTTCCAAAGTTGGAAGAACTCCATTGCGTCTGCATACTTCTTTCTGGACTCCGTAGACGAGGCCAAGTTCCGAAAGGTTTCTGAGTTCTACTCCGGACTTGAGCGCTTTGCGAACGCACTCGGCCCTCAATTCCTGGCGCACGCCAAAATCTTCTTAAGCTCGCGGATAACCGAGTGGAAGCCGGCGAGCGATGCGCTCGAATTCCGCCGCGTGTTTCCGGTGGCACCAAGGCTGGTCCCCGGCGGGGGTGCTGGTGAATCCAAGGTAGCAAAGGAGGATGACATCGATCCTCTCGTCGTTCAAATACTGCCCCTTGATCGATCACAGGTCGAATCCTTGGCGCGCGCGAAATCCTTCCAGAATACTCCAGAATTCATCCAGGCTCTTGACCGGTCATTTGCATGGGAATTCGCCCGCCGCCCGTTAGACGTCTCGGAACTGATTGCGTTTTGGAAAACTAAGAAACGCATCGCTTCTCTGACCGAGTTGATCGAATTTGATGTAGCGACGAAACTTCGCTCACGGGATACGCGCGACGATCACCCGCTCTCAGAGGCGGAGGCCTTGACTGGCGCGATGTGGCTTGCAGCTGCAAGTTTGTTCTGCCGTAAGTTTCTATTCCTTGTCACCGACGACCGCTCGGTGGATGCGGACGCATTAAGCCCAGCAGCCTGCCTGCCGTGCACCTGGCGAGACTATCAGACTCGCGCACTTCTCAATCGGGCGCTCTTTGACAGCGCAGCTTATGGGCGTATTCGTCTCCATCATCGTCGCGTTGCAGAATTTTTGGCGGCGAAATGGGTTACTCAACGGCTCGATCACGGCTGTCCGCTGCCCGAGTTGGAGCGCTTGCTGGTCGAAAATGTCCGTGGGCGACGGGTGTTTCGGCCAGCGATGCGCCCAATCGCAGCCTGGCTGTGCACAGGTAGTAGCCGTGGGAATCAGCTTGTCCGCGAATTGGTCAGTGAAGTTGACCCGGAGATACACCTGAACTTCGGCGATCCCGCAGCTCTGTCGCTTGAATATAGACGGCGAGTGCTCAACGCATTGGCTGGCCGCTCAAAAGAGCGTCGGCGCATGTGGCTTCGAACCTCACATGACTCTTTAGCGAGGTTTGCTGACCCTGCGCTGGAATCGGATATTAGGGCGCTGATCCTGGATCGCTCGCTTGCTACCGATTTGCGGATTGAAATGCTTGAGATTGTGCGTCATGGAAATCTTGCGGGTTGTTTGGACGCGGTTGTTGCAATCGTTGCCGCTCAGGAGGAATGTGACGAGCTAAAGCAGCATGCCGCGCTCGCCATCGGCGCGATCGGAAATTCTGAAACCTCCGCCTCTCTGGCGCGTGTGGTTTCGCAAATGTCGAGTGTCCCAAGGCGGCTTTCCGGTGCGGCAATTGAAGCTCTTTACCCAAACCACCTTTCCCCAAGTGGACTCGTCAGCCTCTTGTCCAAGTCTGAGGGAGTTTGCGAAAGCAGCTGGGATTTTCCTTACCAAGTGAAGTCGCACATTCAGCACGTTGTCTCGCCCGAAACGGCGGCAGATTTGCTAAAGGAACTCCTTGGGCTCATCCGGCGGAAGCCACACACAGAGCACGGTGGAGCAATCGTCCCAGTTTCTAGCCAGTTTTATTGGGTCGGACGCCTAGTTCCGGCGGTTTTCGGCAAGCTTTTCGAGAGAAGCAACCTTGCGCGACCGGAGGTCGAGGTCGCCGCCGAAGCACTTCAGTTGCTCGGTCTTGTCCACAAGTATTACTACCGCGATTTGGCAACAGAAGAAATGCAAGAGCTCAACGGACTCTCGAGAAAGCAGCCGCGCGTCCGTCAGGAATACCTTTGGCGAATGGCTGTTGGATATCGAGACGGGTGCGATCAAGAGCCTGTCAGGGCGCTCGATCTTTTCGACCGTTGGGAAGTGCTGCGTCTCGAACCTGCAGATTTCCATTGGCTAGTTAAGGATGCCAGAGAGCGAAGCGATTTAAACGACCGATTGCTCGCTTTGCAACTTGCGATCGAGGCGTGGGATTTGGCGGGTCGACCGTTTGTGCTGAGGTGGGGGTTGCGCACGACGGCTAGGCAGGACAAGGCACTGTGGGAGATCTATAGGAAATCGGCAGTGGCGGGTGTTTTTATGCCCGTCAGACGCTTCTGGTATCGGAGGATTCGCTATAAATATGGTGAAAAATGGTGGTGGATGGATCAATATCGAAACCTCTCTCTTAAATGGCGTTGGGTGCGTGGCCAGATCAACTTAAATAGGAAACTAAAGGTAATTGCTTCCGGCAAACCAGTCAGCTGGCTTCTGGAACTTTCCCGCGAGGCGGACGAACAACGCGGCATGCATTGGACTCCGGGGTCTTGGCAGGGACTGGAAAGAAAGAGAGGAAAGCGAATTGCACGTGCCGCGAAACATGGTTGCATTGCCTTTTGGCGCGGCTGCACGCCGCCGTTGCCGCACGAGAAACCAGAGCCGAACGAAACAAGCAGTGGTTTAATCGTGGGCCTCACTGGCATTCAAGCTGAGTTTGACGAAGACCCGCTTACTGCTGACCGCCTTTCAGAAGCGGAGGCGAGTTTGGCCGCTCGCTATGCGATGGATGAACTGAACGGATTTCCGCCCTGGCTTGAGTTGATTGCAGCAAAGCACCCGTCCGCTGTTAAACGGGTGTTAGAGCAATGCGTGGACGGCGAATGGTTATTTCAGGCTGGCCGCCAGGGGACGAATGGAGTGATGATGCGTCTCTCTTGGCGTGGCGGAATGCTGGCTACGATCGCTTCTCCAAAGGTCCTCGATTTGCTGGAAACTGGAGACCCCGCAAACGAATCAATTCTGCGTTCGGCCTTGGCGATTTTAACCAGCGCTGAGAATCCCCCTGTGGAGAGGTTGACTGAAATGGCGGCACGGAGAGTGATCACAAGTTCAGATGTCGCCCGTAAGGCGCTCTGGCTTTCCGTTTGGATGCACGCGGACGCTGAGACAGCGGTGGAATACTTGAAGAGCGGGTTAGCAGGAGACCCCAACGCGGATCAAATCGTAGTGGGCCTCTGCTCGGCGCTATCCGGCGAGGAGATGTTGCGCGGGCCTGCCCTCAAGCGACCGAGCTATCTTCAAGCGCCTTGCCTCCGGAGAATTATTCCGCTGGTCTATTCTCATGTCAGACTTAGTGACGATATCGACCGAACTGACGGTGCCGCTTACACGCCTACGGTCAGAGATAATGCACAACATTTTCGGGGCCTGCTGTTGGACGCGCTTGCTAAGAACGAATCGCCAGCGGCAAGCACCTACCTGCGCGAAATTGCCGAGGAAGGCGCGATGGTCCAAGTGCGCGATTGGGTGTTGAAGCGACTTGACGAGCGACTGGAACGTCAAGCCGACTTCGCACCTTGGTCACCCAGTGACTTGCGAGCGTTCGCCGAGGAGCACGAAGTGGATCCGAAGTCAGATCGCGAACTTTTTGCTATTGCACACAAGCGACTTCTCGAACTGAAGTTCGATGTCGAGTCTTCGAACAACAGTCTTCGGGACGAAGTTCGTGACGCCCAAGAATATCACCTTCGCCGCTGGCTGGCCAGAAAACTCCAAGAGCGATGCCGAAACCGATACAATGTGCCGCAAGAGCCCGAAATCGATCTGAAACAACGGCCGGATTTACACATTTTACGTCCTGGTTTGCCGCCGGTGCCGGTCGAAGCGAAATTTGCGGACTTAGGCTGGAGCATGGCAGCGCTGTGTGAGCGTTTGGAAAATCAGCTTGTCGGCCAATACCTCCGTGATTACCGGACCGACTATGGTCTTTACGTTGTTGGAACTCTGGGCCGCCAAAGGCATTGGAAGCATCCGTCAGATGGGCGAAGGCTCACGTTCAGCGGCGCCATTGCCTTTCTCTCCGAGCGGGCAAACGAATTAGTAAGGATAAATCCACGTATCGGTAATCTCGCGGTGGTAGGAATTGATTTTTCAGAGCCGGAACATTAGTGATAGGTGGCATTCCAAACTACTTCACCCTCGGGATCGGAGGGGAACAGGAGTTGGCTCTCGCCTATGCGTGTTAGGTTAGCTTGCCTGCCGCGGCGAGAAGCCGCTTCTCGTGAGGCATGAAAGTAAGTGGGCGAAAGATGTAGAATACGAAGAAGCCGCTCCTGCCGGAAGCTCGCGAAATACCGAAGGACTCGGGCCCGATCCGTTCCATGTTGGAATAAGGTGGAGCAGAGCAGCGGCGTTCTGAAGACAGGCCGCGACAGGGTTGTGCGCGGGAGGGCGCTTGCTCACGCGCGGGGCGCTGCTTGAGGCAGAGGCGTCGCGTCGTCCGGATGTGGCGGATGTGGGAGGGTGAGGCTCCTGCCGAACCCCGATTGGAGAAGACCGAACGGCAATCAGGTGACGCCGAGAAAGGGATAGGAATTTTCGGTTGCCGGCGTTTTCTCCCGCGGAAAGACGCCGGGAAGGCGAATGGAAGCAACAGGCGGTCGGACGGTCTGTAAAGTCAGGGCTTGGCGGGAGGCGAGGGGGAAGCAGATTTCCTTGGGTGAAAGAGCTCGGCGGGAGACTCCCAGCAAATTGTTGGTGAATTGTGCCAAGGAACAGAGAGGTTCCTTGGCAGCCTCGCTCCACCAGTTTGGAACAGAGCCGTGATGATGGGGCGTGGCGTCGTCCGGATGTGGGAGGGTGATGGAGCGCTGGCAGGTCTGGCCCCTTGCTCACGCGCGGGGCTCTTCTTTGCGCGGAGGCGGGGTTGGCAGATGCGGTGATTCGGGCGGGGTCACGCCCACCCCCAACCCCTCCCGGCCGGGATGGGGGGAGAAAAATTGGGGGGCGCGTTACCCAGGGTGGCGGCTCGCCAGACTCGCCTTACCCTGGGCTACTATCGCATCGTCCCTACGGGACTTCGGTTTGCGCTGGCGCGAGGGGTGGGCAGGCGACCTGGAAGGAGCCTGGCACCGCGGATTACGCAGATGGACACGGATGGGGAAATAGGGAGTGGCGATAGGATGTTGATGGTGGCGATGTCCGGCCCATTGGCTCACCCGCGGGGCGCTGCTGGTGGTCGCGCGACGGTGGATTTGGCGGAGGCGGTGATTCAGGCACGGTGACGCCCACCCCCAACCCCTCCCGGCCAAGCCGGATGGAGGGGATAAAGGTGGGGCAGCGTTAGCCAGGGTGACGGTTCGAAGACTCGCCTTTACCCTGGGCTACGATCGCATCGTCCCTCAAGGCGGAGAGTGCTTCTTTTTCATTGTGGAGCGCTTCCGGGGAATTGTCGGCGAATCGATATGAGGTCAGCGGCACTGAGAGTGCCGTCCCAGTTGGCCCAGACGAACATTGTTCCGGCGTTGTTGAAGAGAGGGAAGCCCCGGCTCATTTGGTCGATTCCGAGCGCAAAATCGACCTTCCCATCGAGGAGAATCGTCCAACCAAAATCCTCGTCACTGCGGGCTGTGAGGCGCCCTCCCCGAGCCATGGCTGCTCCGGTGATGGGAATGTCCCGCCGTAGGAGGCCGTCGGCAGGGCGATATGAAGAAACCGGTCCCCGGGCGAAGGAAATATTGACGAGATCACCCTGAGTATCGAAAGCGACGCGGGCAGAGCCGGAAGTGGCGGAGGCGATGTGCCATTTTTCAGCTCCGCTGAGGGCGTCTAGAATTGTTATCGAGAATTCCGCGCCTGCCTGTCCGACGACGGCAAGCGTTGTTCCGTCTGGCGAAAGGGCGGCGTCTACCAGGGTCGTGTTTGGCTTTGCAAGCTCAACGAGAGGTTTGAGGGGATCCGAAGCAAACAAATCCCGGACCCGCCCCACGGGCTTGGCGGCGCCCGGCGGGCCGATGTATTCCTGCCGAAATGAGACCAAGCGTCCGACGGCGTCGTAGCGCAAACAGTTTAGCCGGCCCTCTGGAAGGTCCAACTCAAACGCCTGAGCGCCCGTGCGGGCATCAAAAACTTCCAGCCTTTGTCCTGATTCGAATGCGAGGCGGTTGCCGTCCGGTGAAAACTCGAGAGCGGCACTATCGGCCAGGAAGCCTCGGGGAACTTCGCGAACGACATTAAGCAGACCGGTCGACAAGTCCCAAATTCCGACGTGCCAGTCGTGGGAAAGGCCAGTGAGCAAACGATCATCCCGGGAGACGGCGAGCCTTTCCGCGGGCGCGCCCAAACCGCGCAAGGTGCGGATGCCGCGGTCTGGCTCGATTTGCCAGACTTGGGTTTCGCCCGGCAAAAACTTGTCCCGGGTGGTGGCGGCGAGGCGGCGTCCGTCGGGGGAGAAAGAAAGCGCGGTAAAAAAGTCTCCCACGCGAAAAGCGAGAACCAACTGGCCGGCGGCGACGTCCCAGAGGCGGAGGTCCCCACGTCCGCCCGAGCAGAGCAGGGTGGAGTCCGGATTGAATGCGAGGGCGTAAATGTCGAAGGCCGAGTTCCGCATTACGCTGCGAATGGTCCGGCGCGCGCAATCCCAAACCGTGACGCATCCGCCGGAATCGCCAGCGGCGAGCAGCCACGGGGCTTGCGACACTCCATCCCGCCGCACGAAATCTCGCGCCAGCGCGAGGCAGTCGATCCGAGAGTGGTTGGAGGACGGGAGGTTCACCTTGGCTCCGCTGTCCAATTCGCGCAGGGAGATTTCACCAGCCGCGCTGGCCGCGGCGATGCAGGAGCCATCCGGCGACACGGCCGCGGCCGCTGCGGTGAACGGTTCATTGAATCGAACCGCTCCGGACTTTGAATCCCAAACCGTCCATTGACCTTCGCGCGAAGCGACCACCGTTCCGCCATCAGCGGAGAGGCTCGCCAGCAGGCCGCTCACGTTGGTCGGAATGGGGGCTGAAGCCAACGCGGGCCAGACAAGCACGGTTGGCGGAAACTTTCCGCCCGGCCGATGAACTTCCAGGAGGCCATCTGTGGACCGTAATTCCACAAGTTGATTCTCCGGGGCAAAGGCCACGGCGATCGCGCCTCCAGCCGCTTTCTCGAAGCGCCGGGGCGAGTCCAGTGGCACCCGTTGAGTCACCGATCCTGGCCCGCCCACCGCCAAACGCGTGCCGGTTTTGTCGAAGGCGACAGTGGCGGCCGGCGAATTCGTCCAGTAAAGGATGCGCTTTGCATCGAGGCCGCGCAGATTGGCGATGGCGAGGTCGCGCAGCCGCCGGTCGCGCAGGCCGCCACCGTCCGAAATGAGCTTAAGCATTTCGTCGCGCCAGCCAGGCTGACGGCTGTGAACCATTTGGGCTGCGACATGTTCGGCCAATTGGCGTTTCGCCTTGTTTGTCGCGCGCCAGTGCTGGACGAGAAGGAATGTCAGGCCAGAAATCACCACGGCAATCAGAGAGAATGCGCTCCAGCGAATCCTGTGCTCCAAATTGCGAATGCGCCGCACTGATTTTCCCGATTGCAGGATGCGCAGATCAGCCAGGAGTTGATTCGCGGTCGCGTAACGATCAGCCGGCCGGGGCGCACACGCCCGCACCAGGATGTCATTTAACTCCAACAATTGAAGGCCTTCGGGCTCCGATTCGAGGTTGGGCGGGAGTTCAGGAAATTCATCGCGATCCCGTCCAAATGCGAGTTCGTAGAGCAGTTTGCCCAGGGCGTATAGGTCAGCTTGCGGAGATCCTGGACCTTCCGGTGGGATATACCCTCGGGTCCCGACAATGGTGTCCGCGTTCTGGACGCTGGTGACCAGCCCGATGTCCGCGAGTTTTGGAATGCCCTCCACCACGATGACGCTGGATGGCTTGATATCGCGATGGACAAAACCTTGCGAGTGGAGGAAGTGCAGCGCGGAGGCGAGATCGACCGCCAAGTCCACGCACTGATTGAAAGGCAGCCGTCGGCGATCCGCGCCATACCGTTCAAAAGTGTAGGGCGCGTAGGAGCCCGCGTCAGAAAATCCCGCGCCATTCTGCCGGTCATCTGCGATTTCCATGACGTAATAGAAGCAGGCGGGATCAGCAAGAACACCGACGTGAAGAACGTGAACCAGTCCGGGATGTTTTCGGGATAAAGGCTCGAAGTGAGCCACTCCGGACCGTTCGCGAGCGTAGTCTTGTTCGCGCACAAAATTGTCGCGCCAGACAATCTTCACCGCGCGCCACGTCTTCATCAGGTTGCGAGCGAGCCAAACTTCCCCAAAGGCTCCGGAGCCGATCCGGCGAACCAGTTGGTGATCCGGAATCGTCGGCGCTGACCGCCCTGACGAGCCTGAAAACGCGCCCTGACCTGCCCTGTTCATGCAACGGGGCCGGCCAAGGCTCCAAGGCCCGGCACGCTCGGCTTCTCGGCTTCGGCTTCAGCCTTCTGGCGGGCGGCCCTGTACTTTGAGCCGAGCCGGTTTTTGACCAGATAGACTTGGGCAATGCTCACGTTGAAATTCCGGGCGACCTGGAGGGGCCTCGCGCCCCGCAAGACATACTCCACAAAGATCTGATATTTCTTTGGATCGCCAATTTCCCGTCGGAACAGCTCCAAAGTTCGCGTGCGAACGGCCTCCTCCCAGTCTTCCTGCCAGGCCAAATCGAGCATTTCACTTGGCCAGGGTCCAGGATCGGGGAGCAGAGCCTCCGGCGTTGTGGCAGTTTCCTCGGGGCGGCGCCCAGGGATCCCCGCATCAGCCAGGGAAACCGGCTGACGCCGCGCTTGCTTGCGAGCATCCTCGATTCTCCATTTGGTCAGCTTGAAAAGCCAATTCCGGAAGGAGCCAAATTGAGGATCAGCTCGGAAGCTGGGGATGCTGCGGGCTACGGAGATGAGAACGTTTTGCACCACCTCGCCAGCGAGGACCTCGGGTAGGCCCGCGCTCAAGGCTTGATGAGAGATCATCGGTCCGTAGATGCGAAAGAATTCGTTCCAACTCTGAGCGTCTTCGGGGTTTTTGATCCGGCTGATCAGACTCTGCCGCGTCGCGTCGGAAACATACTTAACAGACATCAAGGAAGGGCGCATATCCAGAGACATTCACGCCGTGTGCCGGAGGAATCTTTCAGCGAGCCTTCTGCCTCCCAAAGTTCCATATCGGGAAAATCTTACGGAATCTTCACCGCGAGTGAAAGATCTTTGCAGAGTCCGTCGTGAATACACTCGGATGCGGGTGGACGAACGGCGGATGTGGCCGGAGCTGCCGGATTCATTAGGAGTCCGGCAGGCCGGTCCCAGACGTTGGTTTGCGTTCCTTTAAGGAACGCTTCGCCTGGCCGAAAGTTTGAAATGCAAAATCAAAGGACGCTATGAAAAATCGAAAGAATTCCGCCTGGGCGATGTTACGAATTGTGAAACGAATTTGGTTGGTGATGATCTCAGGGATCCTTTTATCCGCTGTCATCCCTTCCGCTCTAGCGCAGAAGCTTACGGCGGTCACCCTGCTCAGCACCGATTCTTCGGGCTCGGAATTCGGGGCTCAATATTGGGATACGCTGCCCGGCTCGGGCAACAGCGTGTATGATCTATTTTTCGTCGCAGGCAAACCTGGCGGGAATCCGGATGGCCTCGCGGGCAGTTTTCTCAACGGCCCTTCAGATGATCAAGTTGCCATCCAATTTGTGCTTCAACCCGGCGACAACACTTTCACTATGTTCGGCCAGGGAGGCGCCGTGGCCGGGTACCATGGGATGAACCTGTTTTTTGACGGCAAAACGTCGGCAGGCATCTCGGTCAAGGCGCCTACCTGGAGCGGCGGCAACGCTCCCGCATTCTCGGCCAACAGTGGCGCATCCACTCTCGCTTCGGACGACAGCCGACTGCCGGGCGCTGGGACCCTGATCTATAGTGACGGCATCCGGTTAGTCACTCTCACAGATTTTTCCTGGGCGGCGCCCCAGGTTTACTCGACGGACCGAGTGGGAGCGCATAGCGCCTCGGCTCAGGGCGGCCCCGATTTCGTCGGCACCTTCACGTTGAACGTCACCAACCAATCCAATTCTCCGGCGGCCTCCTACAGTTATTTCGCTTCACTTGGCACTATGCCTGAGGCGCAAGGTTTCACTCGCGTCGAGGAACTGGCCACGCCCGCTTCTTTGAAGGATGGGGCTCTCCACACCGTTCCTGCCTCCGTGCCGGACGGCGTGCAGGACTGGACGGAGGCCATTCCTCCGCTGGACCTGGCGAACGACTCGTGCCAGGTGGAAGCTGAGCTCAAGATCATTTCATCCAATTTTGTGCCGATCGACCATGGCGCCGTTCGGTGCGGCTATTACCTCAATGTTTCAGATGCTGCGCAGCGGCGATTCACTGTCGGAATCACCAGTGACGGACTGATCATTCACACCGATGGCAACTTTACACTTGGCCCGGACGCAAACCTTTTGCCTTTTGTCACCACCGACCAATTTCACGTGTATCGATTGCAGATTGCGAATGGAATCGGGACGCTCCTCGTGGATGGAAAGCCCTTCACTTCAGCACCTGCCGGCCCTCCAGGAGCGGCATACTATACGAATCAGATTTCTTTTGGGGATTTGTCCGGGGTGGGCGCAAGCGAAGTTGATCTTCGCAGCTTCACTTTCTCGACCACCGCTGCCGTCCAGGCGCCTCCCGAACTCGCGATCGAGGTGGCAGACGTCCGGCTCTGCTGGCCGTCCCGCGCCAACCAACTTTACCAGGTGCAGTACCAATCTGAAATTACTGGAGGCTCGTGGGTGGATGTCGGCTCTCCCGTCGCCGGAAATGGAACCACGAATTGCATCACCGATCCGGTCGATGGCCCCCGCAAGTTCTATAGGATCACGACTCTAAACTGAAAGTGAACGGAGTGGGCAGGATCGGCCGAAGAGGGGCGGAAAGTCCGCCCGCTTGCTGACGCGCCCGGCTCTGATTGGGCAGGGGCGTGGCGTTGGTCTGGATTTGGGAGGGTGAGTCTCCTGGCGAACCCTGATTAGAGAAGACAGCCCGTCCATCCGTTGACGCCCGAGAAACAGAGGTGCGGTTGCCGGCGTTCTGCGCCGAGCAACAATGCCGAAAAAAGGGAATGGAAGCAACGGGCGGCCGGATGGCTCGTAGAGTCAGGGTTCGGCGGGAGACTCAAAGAGCAGGGAGCCAAATTCGAAATCCGAAGTGCGAAGGTCGAAATTAGGCCGAGGCAGGCGGCGCAGAGAGAAGTCACGGTTCGGCGGCAGCCTCACCGTCCCGGAGGAACCGGGGGAGAGGCAGGGTGCGGGCGTCACCTGGAGATTCGGGTTCGGGATTGAAGTGGCCGACACATTCATGAATTCTCCGGTCATCCATATGAAGACTCCATTTCGTTCTCAATCGTCTCGCCGGGAGTTCCTGGTGGCCGCGGCAGCGGCGGGCATTGCCCTTTCGGTTCGCCCGGTCTGCGCGCAAACCATGATCGTGACCCCATCCGACGGGTTGGAGGTCGGAGAGACCAAAGTCACGGGTGCCGATGGCACGCCGATCGCCGTTTATTTTGCGGCCCCAAAGCGCGCTGGGAAATGCGCCACGGTGCTGGTGATCCCGGAGATCTGGGGGGCGCATGAACACATCAAGGATGTCGCCCGACGGTTGGCCAAAGCCGGTTATTTCGCCCTGGTGGTGGAGCCTTACACGCGGATCGGTGACCTGACCAAGTTGCCGGAGATCAAGGATGTCATGGCCGGCGCCAATAAACTGACCGACGAGCAATGCTTCGCGGATCTGGATGTCGCTCTGGAGTGGGCCGGGAAACAACCGAAGGCTGACCTGACGCGCCTCGGGATTACCGGATTCTGCCGGGGTGGCCGAACCACGTGGATGTACACGGCGCACAATCCGCGAATCAAAGCCGGGGTGGCGTGGTACGGCGGCTTAAGCGCCAATCCGCCAGCCCAGCCCAAGACGCCCGTGGACATCGCAGGACAATTGCACGCGCCGGTGCTCGGCTTGTACGGCGGCAAAGACCAGGGTATTCCGCAGGAAGCCATCGACAGGTTGAACGCGGCTCTGAAAGCCGCCAACAAAGACAAAGAATCGGAGATTCATGTCTATCCCGGTATGCCGCACGCGTTTCACGCCGATTATCGTCCCAGTTACCGCAAGGAGGCGGCGGAGGATGGGTGGAAGCGGATGCTGGCTTGGTTTGCCAAACATGGCGTGGCGTGAGGAGGGGAGAGTTGCGGGTTATCGGTTATCGGTCGGCAGTTACTCGGTTCGGAATGGGCCGAGGTCCCCGCGGGGCCGGCGCATTGGACATTAGACATTGATCATTTTTCATTTGGCATTTGTGGAAGATGACGGAGAGCGGAGCGGGTTGGAACGAGGACTATACCGCGGAGGGGCGTGGGCAGGGGACGAATGATGCGTTTAAAGGGATTTTGGGATGTGGCGCGAGATATCCATTGACGAGTGGAGAATTTGGACGATTTGGAGGGGCGTTCCTCGAACCCGGAAAAGGCTGACGTGCCTGCCTTGAGCCGCGATTCGACAGCCGGCAAAAAGATCATTGCGAGCGCGGAATTTTTCGGGCGCCGCCAGAATCTCTTCAAACTTGGACCAAAGGGAATCGAGGTGGTTTTGCTCTTGCTTGGCGCCCCACTTTTCCATCGTGTATGCGCGAATGGAGCGGACGTCCGCAAGGGCCGCCCGGGTGAAGTCCAATGTCATTGAGAGTCTCGGACCAGGGAAAGAAACTGCTTCTTGCCGGTGACGCGCTGCGTTTCCCCCGCTTCGAGCTGAGCGAAACCGATCGCGGCTTCACGCTTCAACCAGTCGTTCTCCGCTTCGACACGCAGTGCGACCCGCAAGGCCTCGCGGATCACCTCGCTTGCGTTGTTGTAAAGGCCCGAAGCGACTTTTTCTCTGACTCTTTTCTCGAGTTCCGGAGTGAGCGAAACATGAATGGCAAAGAAATAGGTGGTTTACAAAGATTGTCAAAGTCTGTCGTTCGTCGACTCTCAGCTACTTGGGGGAAAGGAGGGGCGCACCGCGAATTACGGATGGGCGCGGATAGGGGGCAGTGAGGGGAGCAGAGAGCGGAGAGCGACCGGGTGTAAACTGAGCCGCGCGCGTGAGCAAGCGGTTATGGGTCGCGACGATCCGACGATGCGATGGCTGTGGGAGTGCCGACTGGATGTTGATGATCGCCATGTCCGGCCCCTTGCTGACGCGCGGGGCCGTGATTGGGGCATGGGCGTCGCGTCGTCCGAATGTGGGAGGGTGAGGCTGCCAAGGAACCCTGATTAGAGACACTCCGTCGATCTGTTGATAGCGAAAAACAGAGAGAGGCTTTCTTATCGACATCTGCATGAGCTGCTGTTCCGACCACGACCATTGTGGGTTTGGGCTGGAGCTGCAGCACTTGGAGATATTCGTTCGGCTCGCCAGCCGCCCGAGGTATCCATCGTGACATGGATACGCCGTTATCACCCCCGTCGCCCAACCATACGGGGGAGCCAGTGCGGCAGGGCGCTCCTGGTCTCGCCGAGAGTGGACGGGTTTTCTTGTGTTTTTAGTCCGCATGGCTCAGCTTAAGGAAAGACGGCACACCATGATATTCGCTATTCCATGCTGCCAAAAGCTCGAGAGGTATCTCAGCAGCGACTACAGCCCGCTCGAACGATTTCACGGAACAGGTCCATTGGTGCTCGCAGCGTGTTGGAACAAAGAGGCAGGTGAGCCTTACCACCTGGCGTGGGACCCCGTATTGTTCTGTCCCTTTTGCGGGACTCAGCTTCAGACGATTGAAGACGTTGCTCGATGGCAGCCGCGCGATGAGCCTGACAGTGATCCCGATTTTGTCGCCTAACGTGACGGTCGAACCAACGCGCCTCATCCTCTGGGGAGGGTCGATCCTGCGTCGGTAAAAAAGTTCGGCCGGAGCCTCGTTCCACCATTTTGTAACCGGGCCGTGTCGATTGATGATGCGATGGCTGTGAGAGTGCCGACAGCATGTTGATGATCGCAATGTCCGGTCCTTGCTGACGCGCGGGGCTCTGATTGGGGCAGGAGCGTGGCGTCGTCCGAATGTGGGAGGGGGAGTCTCCCGCCGAACCTGATTAGGGAAATCCACCCGTCGATCGGTTGATGCCGAGAAACGGAGAGAGGTTCTATTGCAGGCGTTCTGCGCCGAGCCACAACGCTTAAAAGAGGATTGGAAGCAAGGGACCTCGCGGGCGCAACCCTGTAGCGGCGTCTCGTCAGAACGCCGCTGTTCTTCCAACACCGTCCCGTGGTGAATGCGGGTGATCGGCTGACCTGCGCCGAGGTGAAACGAAGAACGGGCGCGAGCTCGCGGCCATTTTTGCCTATCCGCGGCTCCTAGATTCCGGACATCGTGAGCAATACTTTTACGATCCAGAATGAAAGCAAAGATCCGACGGTTACGGGTAGCAGAGTGGCCGCCAATGCCCACCATTCTACCAGCCCGAATGGGCAGCGTTTGCGGGCATCGATCAGGATCATGGCTCCGGCGAAGCAGATGGCGGGGGTGACTGCCGCCATCAAAGTCCAGAAGAGAGGTGTCCCGGACCAATCCGTTCTCAAGCCGCTCGTGACAAAATAAACGCAAGCGCTGACGTGCCAGAGCACCGCGCAGACAATCAATGCACCGGAGAGCGACCGAGAGTTAACCCGGCTGTTTCCAAGAAGGTCCTGTTCCGCATTCATGAAGGCTTTGACAAGGTTCGAAGGACTTGTTCACGAAGTTTTCCGCCGGGAATTGCGTTTGGGGGAAAATCCAGCAAGCCGGCTCAGACGGACGCAAAACCCGGGAACCTCTCGCCTTGGAGACAATCGAGGTTTGAAACCCGGCGGAGGCCGCAACGAGAACTCAGACGGCTCGCTTAAAAATCTCGCTGGTGTCGGCGATGTTCAGGAGGGCGAGATCGAGGCCGCCGGGGGTGCGCTGGCGGGCGCGTTCGAAGATTCGTGCGACCTGCTCCCGGGTGGCCTGGGCGTAGTACTTGATCGCTCCGACGGCGGTTTTCACCGGGAAGATGACGACCATGAGGTTGAAGCCGTCGATGCTCTGCACGAACATGCTGAAGCGATCGCCGGCCTGGTAGACGGAGTCGAACGCAGCCTCGCCGATCATCCCCGCGATGCACTTGTTGGCCTCAAAGGAATTGGAGGCGAGCGCCCCGATGGAGGTGGTATCGAGGTTTTTGGTTTTGCCGTGGGTCGATACGAGAAAGCCTCCTTCCGCAGTGAGAAGCACGGAATCGGCTTCAGACTTGGTCAAAAAATCGTCGAAGACCGCATTGAGTGCGTTCATGTCTTCCTCGATGAGTTGGGGCAGGCTGCCGATCATCGATAATCCCGTTTTACGCGGCTGCGGCCAAAGGTGAGGCCGCGGCCGGAGCTGCGGGTTTGGCCGAACTCTGATTGAGCAGCTTGTGGAGGAGCATGCGGGTAATCATGTTCAACGTTTCGAAAACGCCGTCGCATTGCGAGGCGGAGGCTTCGAAAGCCGGCACCTGCACCTCGCCGTTGTTCAGGAGGAAATCCATGTAATCGACCGGCGCCACGTTGGGCAGGTCGCGCTTGTTGTATTGAAGGACGTAGGGAATGTCCGCGAGGTTCATCTTGAGAGCGCGGAGATTTTCGTCGAGGTTGGCGAAGCTTTCGGCGTTCTCCGCCATTTTCTCGTATTGCGAATCCGCCACGAACACGATGCCATCCACGCCGCGGAGGACCAGCTGGCGGGTCGTGTTGTAGATCACCTGGCCCGGGACGGTGTAGAGCTGGAATTTCGTCCGGTAACCTTTGATCGAGACGGCTTCCACGGGCAGGAAATCGAAAAAGAGGGTCCGGTCCGAGGTTTGGTTGGCGAGCGACACCAGTTTGCCCTTTTCGGCGGCGGTCTGGATGTTCTCGTGGACTTTGTAAAGATTGGTGGTTTTGCCGCACAAGGCGGGACCGTAATAAACGATCTTTACCTGGATTTCTTTAGATGCCTGGTTGATCAGCGCCATATCAGTTTTCGGTTAAGCTCGCGGCAAGGCGAGTCGCAATTGCATTCAGTTCGCGCTCCGGAAGGTTTTCGCCCGCGCGTCCAAGGACAGTGAAATAGGAGTTGGAGGATTTGAAGATCTGAAGCGGGACATTCTCCACCAGCACGGTGAAGCGGCCCGGTTCTCCGAGCTTCAGTTCTTTGGCGTAGCTCGCCATGCGATTGTACATCTGGGGGGCAAACGCCGCGACGGCTTCACCGCCGACGTCATTGGGCCAGCTGCCGCCCACGAGAAGCCCATCCGAGGTCGCGATGATCGCGCCCGAGACGCCAGGGAGGGTGGTCGTGCGCTGGCTGACCTCGCCCAAAGACCAATCGGTCTTTTCCGGCTGGCCAAAGATCTCGCCAAATTCCTTGAGGCGGTTTTCGTCCGGAGCGGGCGCCGGAGATTCGGGCGCGGCTTCCGCCACCGGCGCCGGGGAATTTTCGACGGGCGGTTCGGCGGGGGCGGCTGGTTCCGGCAGATGCCGGACAAAGATGTCGGGAATCTCATCGCCGATCTGCACCCGCTTTTTCGCGGCGTGCTGCGATTGCAATTCCAAAAAGCGCGGGGCCACGAGTGAGAGGGGCAGTTCGATCCGGACATCGTCTCCGACCGTGGGCATGCTGCTGCCCGCGGCCAGGCGAATCCAGGGACGAACTTCCCGCCAGGCAAACTCCACTTTGCCTTTCTTCAAGGCGGCTTCGAGCGTGGCGGCCGGGATCTCCAAACTGTGGCGGCAGAGCTTTTCCAATTCGATGCGGCCTTTCTCGGCCCAAAAACCAGCCACATCCATCAACGCGAGTTTGACGTGCTTCTCGGCGGGCTGCGCTTTCAGGCTGGCCAGGGCCGGATCGAGCCTGGGCGCTCGAATCGGCTCGGACACTAGAGGAGCGATCGGAACGGGCGGCACCGCTGGAGCCGGGGTTGCGGCCGGCAGGAGGGTGGGAGACGCGGTCGCCGGAAGGTGGGGCGAGGTGGTCGCCGCCGGTTCGGGGTCCGGGACGATCGGGGAAATGGGGGTGATAGGTGAAATCTGAGCGGGGACGACCGGTTTTGGCGCCGGGGTGGGCCGGTCGGCGCGAGGTTGCGCGGGAGCAACCACCGGGGTGGCCGCAGGCGCAGGGGCAGCAACAGCCGCAGGTGCGGCAGATACTGCCGGGGCGCTCGGCGCTTGGGGCGCGGGAGTCGGTGCGGCCGGAACTGGCGTTGGCGTGGCTGCGGGAGCGTGCGGGGCGGGTGCGCCCGCGTTGCTGGATTTGCCGTGGGCCAGGCGCAGATTCCCTTTGGCCCCGGCGTCTGGTCCGAAAATCGGCTCGATGTCATCCGGGACCACCACCTTGCGCTGGCCGGCTCGTTTGGAGAGGTGCTCGGGTTTGAGGCGGGGCAGGATTTCGCTGATCGGGATGGACACGGTTTCCGCCTCGTGCGCCGGAGATTCCGGGAAAAGGCCGGGTGGGGCAAACTGGCGCAACTGGGCGTAAGGAATATTCATGCTGCCCTTGGCCAGATGAGCCTGAACAATATTAAGCGGCAGCCGCAGGAGGGAGTCGCCTTTCGGGGCCGAGGTCGCGCGTTGGGTCACCTCCGCCTTTAGCTTGGGCCAGAGCGCCTTGAGGCTCAGATCGACCGTTTCCTTGGAAAAGACCGGGGGAGCTTCCGCCCGGGCCACGGGTTGAGAGGGGATGGATGAAGGCGCGGGTTTCGGATGGGTGGCGACCGGGGTGGGCCGCGGAACCTGGGGCACAACCGATGGAGCGGCCACAGCGGCAGAGGTTTCCGCCGGTTTGGGAGACGGCTGATGGGCGGGCGCCGGGGTGGGGAACGCGGGTTTTGCAGGCGCAGCCTGGGGGGCGCGCCGGCGAAATAGGTTTTTTACGAATGCAAACATGCTTTCGGTGCGAGGCTTGCTTTGTCCCGCTTGTTAGTTAATAACAACCTTCGGACGGCTCGAACGAAAACTTAATGACCACTCTCGCAGAAAGTCAGCCTCGCCAGAAAATCCTGCTTTTGGATGACGATCCCGCCGTTCTCGACCTGTACCAGCAAATGCTCCTGCAGTTGCCGAGCGCGCCGGAGGTGCATATCGCCTCCTCGGGAGCGCGGGCCATGGCCATGCTGGATTCGGAGGCTTTCAACATTCTGGTGTGTGATCTAAACATGCCAAAAATGGATGGCCTGCAGGTGATCGCGATCGTGCGGCGCAAATATCCGCAGTTGCGGACCGTGATCATCACCGGCGTGGCCGACGAACAAATGCGCGGCCGCGCCTACTCCATGGGCATCGACCTTTATCTCGAGAAGCCGTCCAGTGAGAAAGAATTCGGCTTCTTCATGGATTGCGTCGAATCGCTCTTGGACAAGGAACAAACCGCGGGTTTTCGCGGCGTCCAGAGCAAGACACTGGTGGATCTGATCCAGCTGGAGTGTCTTTCCGGCAGCTCATCCGTTCTCAAGATCACTAACGGCAAGATTGATGCCAAAATCTGGATCCAGCACGGCGAAGTCATTGATGCCCAAACAGAGGATCTGGCCGGCCAGCCGGCTTTTGAACGGATCCTGGGATGGAAAACCGGCAACTTTGAGATCTTTCCCGCGGAGCCCGGTCACGCCCGGCAGATTCATACCTCCTACCAGGGATTATTGCTCGGAAGCGCGCAGGCGCATGATGAGGCGATGAGCCTGACGACCTCCGAAGAGCTGTTTCTGCCAGCCGAATCGGAGTCCGATACGGCTTTTTTCCAGAAAAGTGGTTTTGGACGGGTGCGGGGGGTTGAGTTTGCCCTAAAACTGCCGATAAAAGCAGAAGAGCCGGTTCAGAAATGGGGCTTGGAAAACGCGGATGCGCTGGCGGAGTGGGCTCGCGCCAGCTTCGCCGACTGGCAGAAGCTCGGAGAAAAGTATCAGTTTGGAGATTTGCAGGAGTTGGATGCCAAGGGGTTGCAGGCGCGTTTACGGGTTCTCACCCAGCCGGAGGCGACCGTGGTGATCGGCATGCTGCCGAACGTGTCGCGCGATGAAATTGAACAAAGCACCAATGCGGTGCTCGAGCGATGGGCCTCTTAGATCGATTTAGAGCGAAAACGGAAGCGAACGCCACCTTGCCGTCCGGGAGCTTCACCGTGGACCGGGACGGCTCCGTTCTGGCCAGCACGATTGCCACCCGTTTTCCCGCGACCCTGCTGCAGGAGATCGCCGTGTCCGTTTTGCGGACGTTCGCGGAGGCGCGGAAGGCGGAGCAGGCCTTTAGTGAATTTACGGTGCGCTTCGGGGCCATGGATGTGCGGGCGGTGGAAATGCGGGGCGGCGCGATGATTTTTCTCTCTCCTCGACGAGAGAGGCAGAACCGAGTGTAAAGGAACTTTCGTATGAGCGCGGCAAGACTTGATGAATTGATCCGGCAGATGGAGAACTACCTGGAGTGCTGGAAACAGTTCAACCTTTACCTGAACAAGGCTCGCAGCAAGAAGTTCGAAGCCGAGGACGAAGCTCAGTTTCTGGAGGTGAAAAGCGTCCTCACACAGGAACTGGAACTGCTGCTGGCCTCCATCGAGGTGGAGAGCCCCAAGAAGGAGGATGTGCTCTCCTTGATCAGTGACGCGCCGTCGATTCGCTACCTGAGCGAACAGAGCGACGCATCCCTTCGTTCGCTGGAGAACCAATGGCACAAGAGCTACATCGCGTGGCAATCGCTTCTCGGACAGCTGAAGGTCCAGCAGAAACAAACCGAGAAGAAGGGCCTTTTCTCCCTGTTCAAGA
This sequence comes from uncultured Verrucomicrobiota bacterium, assembly GCA_964566945.1. GTDB lineage: Bacteria > Verrucomicrobiota > Verrucomicrobiia > Limisphaerales > SXQI01 > DASVNK01. Next base: position 187,553 of record CAZMKE010000006.1, read on the forward strand.
AGTAGGACGGTTACGCCGTTCCCCTTTTTAGCTGCTCCTGGATAAACGGCGGGCAGCGCCGCAGGCGAACCCCTCCCGCTTCCAGGGCGTTCAGCAAAGATATTCCCTCGGGGCTGACGAAGTCCACGTTCACGAGCAGCAACGTCACCCGCTCTCCACCCTCCAACGCCGGCTGGCAGCATTTTCTCAGCTCTTCCACCCAGGGTCCGGCCACGCGCCCTTCCAGTTGCAACAAGCGCGCGCCCTTCGCACCGGCTTTTTCGGAAATCCGGAGCATGAGTCAGGAAAGAGGGGAATCTTCGGCCGGGGACCGGCCGTGCCACCAACCCGCGAGTTGTTGGCGCAGTTGTTTCCGAGCCCGGTGCAGCATCACCCACAGATTGCTCTCGGTGATGTTCAATTCCCGGCAAACGTCGCGGTTGGGACGCTCCTCGACTTCGTACATGCGGAAGACTTGGGCGATCCGCGGCGGCAGTTGGCCGAGGGCCGCTTCCAGGTTGGAGCGGAATTCCGCCAGTTCCAGCCGGCGGCTCGCGCTTTGGCATTCGTCCGCCACCTCGTGCGCCCACAGGAGTGACTCGCTCCAATCCGCGTTCGTGTCCGGGTTGTTCGGGGTTTCCGCGCGCACCGCCCGTTCGCGGCAAACGCGCCGGAGGTGATCGTAAATCTTATGCCGCAGAATGCCGGTCAGCCAGGTTCGCTCGGAGCAGCGGCCGCCGAAACGCTCGCGATTCTTCAGCGCGGCCAGGAAGGTGTCCTGAACCAGATCCTCCGCGACGGCGCTGTCTCGAATCTGGCCGATCGCGAAGTTGAAGAGGTAATCTCCGTGTTGCTCTACCCACCCCGACGCGATCTCGTCCAGATCCGGTGAAGCCACCCTGTTTGTTGTCATCATGGAAGCCGTATTGCACAGGCTGTGCCACGAAGGAGTTGGCGGGAAAAATGGCGAATTTCCTAGGGAAATGGGTGTTTTTGAAATTCAGAGCCAATCCGACAGCCTTCCGTGGCCACGAACCTTCGCGGGCTTGGCCACGAAATTTCGTGGCTGCAAGAAGGCGTTACGGGACTTGGTCTCCCGACTTTTTCCGCATTCGGACCGCGCTGTAAGGAACGGCGGCGTTTCTCGACCCAGCGGTATGACCATTATTGCGCAGTCTTTGCGGGTCGGCCTTTTCCTTTTGGGCTTGGCCAAACTCGCCAGTCTGGTTTTGCAGGCTGAACCGCGCGTTCTGGGGGCTTTTCAGCATGGCCGAACCGTGCGGCAGGTGGATCAAACCGCCTCGACGGCGTTGGGAGGAGTCGGGATAGACGAAAGAGTGGTGCGCGCGGCGGGAGTTGAACCCACAACCTGCGGCTTCGGAGGCCGTCACTCTATCCAATTGAGCTACGCGCGCACGCGGGACCGTTAAAGTAGGGGAGATCGGGCGATCTCGCAACCGGCGTTTTAGCGGGTGGGAACCCAGCCTTGGCCGGGCACGAATTCACGGGCCCCTTCGTTGCTTTTGCAGGCGGTGGCGCCGGCCAGAACGAGCGCCAGCAGGGCGAGGATGATGATGCGATTCATGTGGGCGGAATTTAATCGCCATTGTCATCTGTGCAAGCCTGCGGCAAGTTTCACCTCGGTCTATGGCCGACGAGTTTCGTTCCTTAAAGGGACAGTTGTTGCTGGACAGCGGGCAGTTGCGCGGCTCTTTCTTTCATCGGTCGGTGGTGCTGATCTGCCACCACGATCAGGAGGGGGCGTTTGGACTGGTCTTGAGTCAGCCAACGGACAACAAGGTCGGGGATGTTCTGGTGGCGGATCTGGCGCCGGCATTAAAGGATCAGCAGCTGTTCATGGGAGGCCCGGTGCAAACGGAGGCGCTGACCTACCTGCACACGGATGCCTTTCTGCCGGACGGGAACGTGATCCCGAATCTGAGCATGGGCCATTCGCTCGAGGATTTGCAGGAAATCACGGAATCGTTCTCGCCGTCCCGGCAGGTGCGCTGCTTCGCGGGTTATGCGGGATGGTCCGCCGGCCAGTTGGAAAGCGAGATGGCCCGAAAGGCCTGGCTGACGCATCCAGCTTCGATCGAACTCGTTCTTTCCGAGAATCCCAAGGATCTGTGGCGGACGATTCTGCTGCGCAAAGGCGGGAAGTATCTCCTCCTGGCGATGGCTCCAGAGGATCCTTCCTGGAACTAATCGGGCGGCAAACCGCGCGGTCAGTGCTTTTCGAGCACGGAAAACGCGTCTTCGAGCGATGAGATCCCGATGTCCTGCTCTTTGAAGGGATCGAGGGTTCGCCGGAGATAATCAATCGCGTCGCTGTAATTCTGGATGGCGCGCGGGAGAGTGGCTCCGGCGGCATTCGGGTGTCCGCCACCATGCAGTTTCTCCGCCACTTTGAGGGCGTCGCCATTGCGGCTGCGCAGGCTGACGAGCATCAAGCCGTTTCCTTTGCGATGGAGGGTGAGCAAAACGGTGCAGGGGGTGGCCTTCTCATCCAGCATCCGATGGACGATGAGGTTGACGTTGCCGACCACCGTCTGAACGTAGCCGACGTCCGGCGCGATTCGTTGGACCCGGGTTTTGCTCCATTCAAAACCAAGGGGGTTCTCGATCTTGCGCTTTACCGCCATGACTTCCAGCAGCGGATGATCGACCAGCCGCTCGAGATCGCTCTGGATGAGTTCGATCAGGTTCCAGAAGCCGTAGATTTTGACGAGGTTCGCATAATCGGTGGCCAGGACAAAATCCGGATCATCGGTCAAAAAGAGATCGGCGACGTTGCTCAGGTGCACGAGGCGGTCGAGAGCGGGGCTTTGCCAGTTATGTTCCCGGCAGAGGTCGTAAGCGAGGAGGCTGGCGGATTTACCGAGGTTATGGACCAACTGGGCGAACCGGGGCGTGGTGTCGGTGGGATGATGGTCGAGGACGAGCCAGCCGGCCTTGTCCAGGCGGGGCTCGAAGGTCATGTCGCTCACCCAGGCGGCTCGTTCGTTGAGCGGGCGTTGTTTCCAATTCTGATTATGAAACGCCAGGAGCCGGGGCTTGAACTGAAACAGGCGTTCGGAAAGCCCCTGCAAAAGCAGACCGGAGACCAATCCGTCCAGGTCGCTTTCGTGCGTGTAAATAACATCCGGTCTGCTGAGAGCCATCGGGGCGAAGCTAGCGCAGCAGCAAGGAAAAGACCAAGCGCTATTTTCTCGGCGGGTCCCGGCGGATGAGCTCAATGTCGTCGTAAGCGCCGGTGACCGTCGATTTTGTGCCGTCGGAATCGGTCATCAATCCGAGCCCGACGATGGCCGGAGCCTCATCGCCGAACAGCCGTTGCCAGTCGGCGGCAAGGTCCCTTTCTTCCTGCGCCCATTGCCCGGCTTGGCCGTTGCCGGTTTCGAGCACGATGAACCGGGATCGGTGCGAACTGGGATGATGAAAAGTCTGGCCGACGGGCGTTTCGTTGGCCCAGACGTAGTTGATGCTGCGCGGGGGCCCGATCAACGTTTTGAAAGCGACAAAAAGGCGGGCGGTGTGATCGAATGTTTTGATGTCGGATTCCGAACCGCCGGGCGGGGTGTGATCGATCTTCCAGCGCCAGCGGAGGACCGTTCCGGCGGTCTTGACGGAATCGATCTTCACCGCGAGGCCGGAGGCGGAATTCGTGGCTCGGGCTTCGAGAAAGGAATTGGTGCCTTCCTGGCGGAGCGAATGAAAGGTTTCGCCGCTGAACACAACCTTTTGCCAGCGGGAGGACAGCCCTGTCTGAAAATCCTCATGGAACAGCGGCGGTTCCGCGCCGCGGCAAGCGGCGCAGAGGAGGGACATGATGAGAAGCTGAGCCGGACATCTCCAGTGCATGGCGGGGGACTGTAGCACGTTCCAAGAGGGAGGGGAAAATGGGAACGCGCCGGAAAATAAAAACTCCGGCGAGTTGCCTCGCCGGAGTCGCGTGTTTGTTTTGTTTTACGACCTACTTCTTGATGCGGAAGAAGCGGGATTTACCCGTGTTTTGCACGGTTTGCGGCGCAGATCCAAGGTCCGTCCAATTCGATGGATTCAGGCTGTCCGTGGCCTGAACGGTGCCGCCCCCCGATGAACTGATGGTGAGGGTCGCTCCATTCAGTGCGAGGGAGACGGTAGGCCTGTCCGTGCCGCCGCCTCCCGTGCTGGTGGTGTGAAGAGCCCAATCGACCGCGGCATCGAAGAGCTTCCAGCCGGCGGCGTTGGCCGCGGCTGCGGTGTTGTCCTGGAAGAAGAAGAAGACGCGGCGTTCGGGCATGACAAATCCGCCGTAGCCTTTGTCGCCTTTTTCGTAATAGAACAGGTTCATCTGGGTGTTATCCCCGGCTTTTTGAGCGACGATATGCGCGCCCACCGGGGTGCTCTGCGAGAAGGTTTGCGGCGAACTGACCACCGTCAGCGGGCCGGCCGGGAAACCGGCGGCCAGCGGGCTGGAGGCGTCCACAATGTTGATGTCTGTCTGGCCGTCCGAGGTTCCGGTGGCGGGATTCGCGTCCAGGAATCCCCAGGCGTCCGAGCTTGAGGCTTCCCAATCGATCGCGGGGATGGCCAGGGTCTTGAATTTGCCGATGTTCGGCCCGCCGCTGGGATCCGCGATTTCTACGGTGCCAGATCCGAGCGAGGACGATTCGATAATCAGGTCGTTGCCGACCGCGGTCGAGCCGTCGTCCGGCACGTCCGATCCTCGTGCGGTGATGACATTAAAGCCGCGCTGGAGGAGATGGTCCGCGACCGCTTGGTCACCCGCGAAGGTGAGCGGGCCGGGATCAGCGGTGACAAAGTAGACCTTCTTGGGATTGCCCACGATCACTTTGATGGGAGCGGAACCGACCGTCACGCCCCGGCCATCGGTGATTTTCGCGGTCACGATGTAGGCAGCTTCCGGCACGTTCGGGACGGTCAGCGAGTAAGGCGCTTTGGTTACGACGGCTAGGCTCTGGCCATTGGCGAAGTATTCCACTTTGGCGATGGTGCCGCCGGGGGCTTGCGCGTTCACCGTGAGCGTCACGGAGGCTCCCTTGGCGAAGGTGGAGTTATCTGCCGGTGCGGTGATGGATATGGTGGGCGGTTGTGCCAAGGCGACGTCGGCGTTGAATAGGATCTTCACATCGTCGATCAGCGCCCGTTCGTATTCGCCGCCGGTGCGCGCGCCAAACGCCGCGCGAGGAGCGTCCATCGGAACCCAGCCGGGAATGGGCTCGGCGTCGATGTATTTGACGTTGTTGTGAATGACGGTGACTTTGCCGTCCGCGGTCACCTGCACGGCCACATCGACCCACTGATTGTTCACGAGAGTGGCCTTGGTGGTGTGGACTTTGATGACCTGATTGCCGCCGTCTGCGATCTGATCTTCCGAGAGACCGCCATATTTTACGGAGATAGCGGGCGCTTCGTTGTTGCCGTTGTCGTAGGTGTCGAAGGAGAATACCAAGCCGCTGCCGGTGCCTTCTTCGCCGAAGTTGGCGGTGTCATCCAATCCGGGAGAGAGGACGAAGGAGAAGCCGTCGGCCGGGTTGCCGCTGCCGTTTCCGATAAACATCTTCCAGAACGCCGTGAACTTGCTGACCGAGGTAACGCCCGGAATGTCCGGATAGATGATCGAGCCTTGCAGGCTGCCTGCGGGGGCGGTGAGTTCGAGCGCGCCAGAACCATCGTAGCTGGCGGTGGCCTGGACGTTGGCGCTGCCGTTGATTGCGGCTCCCGGGGGAACGCCGCCATCATTGAAGGTGCTGATGATGTGGTAGGCGTCGAACGACAGCGTGGTGCTCGCCACGGCATTACCTGCTGTATCCTTCACCCCGCTGATGGTCACGGAGTAGGTTTGGCCGGGGGTCACACCGCTTAGGGCAACCCGAACCAATCCCGCCTGGCCGGCGCTCGAGATCACGGTGGCGCTCGAAGTCGTGACGCCGCCGCTCACCTTGTAGTTTGCGGCCGCCGCTGCCGAGGCGCCATCCAGCGGTTCGTTGAATCCGACCAGGATGGAGGCAACCCCGCCCGAGACGAAGGTCACGACTGGAGGCGTAGTGTCGTTGCTGATGGTGAGTGTCGCTGCTTGGGAAGAGGCGGAGGTGGAAGTGCCGAGAGTGGAATCGGCAATGTCGATTTTCACCTGGGCGCGGAACTGGGAACCGTTATCAGCGCTCGTGGGGAATTGGATCGTGTAGGTGTTGTTGGTCGCGCCCGCGATGTCAGCAAAAGCGCTGCTGCCGGAGGCAGCGCGCTGCCACTGGACGTTGGCTTTCGTCCCGAAGACCGAGTTCGCCGCGTAACCAACCGAGAACGAAGCGGCGGTGTTCGCCTGCACCGTAATCGGCGCGGGCTGCTTGGTAATGGACAAGGTGGCCGTTTTGCTGAAGCCCGTGCTGAGGAAATCAGTGGGTATGGGCACCACCGCCGACGCATCATTGATGTCTGGATCATTCGGGCCGAGGACGCCCACCTGGATGAAATCGCCGCCGCCGCCTTCCTTGAGGTAAGCCTTGAAGTAGTAGGCTTTGCCCTTTTCCAGGGCGATGGGCTGGGACGAGAGTGATCCAGGCTGATCGGTGAACGTATTGCAGCAGCCGGTCTGCGCGGCGATTTGGCGCAGGCCGCCTTCGGTATCGTCCGTGGAGAACAGAAGCTGGGAAGCGTCGTCACTTCGGATGTAGAACTTATAATTTCCGGACGCCGGTGCGGTGTAGAAACCGGTTAATTCGAGGCCGTAGTTATCGCCGAAAGTGTCACCCGTGCCATCGCCCGAGCTGAAAACGTCCCAAAGTTGGACGTCATCTGGCGAGTTCGGATAGGTGGCCGCCGAGGTGAGGTTCGCCACTGCGGTGCCGCCGATATTCCTGTAGAAGCGAACGAGAATCTTGCCGGGAACCAGCGTGGGGCCTGTGAAAGACCCTGTCCCTGCGACCGTCATGGCATTGCCGGCGGTGTCTTTGATGCCATTTACGCTCACGGTGTAACTCGTGCCCGCCGTTTGTTTGGCGGTGGTAAGGACGACTGAGGTTCCCGAGGCGGTCAGCTTGGCGGAGCTGATCGTCAGACCGGCGATCGTGTAATTACCGGACGTTTCAGCGGTGCCCTGGTCCAACTTCTCGGAGAAGTCCAGCGCGACGCTGTTGCCCGCGGCTCCACCTCGGACCTGCACGAGCGATGGAGGAGTGGCGTCCGTGATCAGGGAGGCGGCAGAGCTGTTAACCGTCTTCGTCCCGTTCGAGATGACGACGCGGTACTTGGTGCCATTCATTGCGTCGGTCGCGGTGGGCGTGGTGTAGGAAGTGCTGGTTGCGTTACTTATATTGCTGTAATCAGCCGCGCCGGGAGCTTTGGACTGCCATTGATACGTAAGCGCGCCAGTCCCTTCCGCTGTCACGGTAAACGTGGCGGTTTTGCCGGGGGCGGCCAGAGCATCGGCTGGCGGCACGGTTACGGCGACGTAGCTCGTGGCCAGGCCCGATTCCGCCGGACCCGGATTGGTCGGGTCAGGCAGGCTGCTGAGTTGCAGCATGAAGGCGTCCACTGCGGAGCCGTCTTCCCGCATGCTGATTCGAAGAGTGTACGTGCCGCCCGCCAGGTTGTAGATGGCCGGCACTTCGCCGCCGCCGCCGCTGACCATGTTCGAGCTGTCCGTCGAGGGCGCCGCGACACCGTCCCAGCCGATGCCGCCGGTGGTGCTGGCGAAATCAGCGTCCGTGGGGGCCACGCCGGCGGCGTAACGGTACCACGCGGGGTTCGATATCTCCATGATCTGAGCGTAGATCGAGTCGCTCGATCCGTCGTAGCCCTTCCAGCGGAGCCACAAACGATAGGCACCAGGAGTATTGATGTTGAATTTGTAATCCACTGAGGGGGGGCCTCCCACGAAGCTGACAGCGTTATGGTTTACACCGCCGCCCGCTGTGTCAGGCTGGCTGGTGATGTAGGAATTTCCCCGGGCATTCACATAGGCCTGGGTCGGGGTGTCCCCGTACTTATCTTTGCCGTCGTCAGTTGGGACGACATGCCAATGGTGGGTGTCTGGGTCGTCAATGCGCGAGGCGAAGTGTTCGGCCTCGACAACGACACGCCCGCCGACTTCATCGTAAACCGGGACGGCGGCGCGGGTCGTAAAGGCCCCCGTGCTCCAGGCGAGCAGGGCAGCACTTATGGCTAGGTTGGATTTTCGCATATGTGGTTTGGTTGGACAGAAAAGGCATGAAACAAGGCTTTGCGCGTTGGGGGCGCAATCGCAGAGAGACAGAAATCTCCTGTGCGAGTCAGTTTCATGCTCTAGTGTGAGGTTCGCCCTTGAGAATAGCGGCCGGGCGGAGGCGCTCGCAACAAAAAATCCGGTTAGAACGGCAGGGGTAAAAGTCTAAAAAAGCCCTATAAAGCGCGCTTTTTTACTTAGGTCACGTATGGTAAGCCGCTATATAATACTAGTAAGGCGGCTTATGGCGCGGAATCCGGCGCGTCGCCCTTCTGAATGTCGGCGAGATGCTCCTCTTCCCGCACCGTCAGGTAGACGACCCCCCCGATCGCGCTCCAGAAAAGGCTCGTGCCGAAGCCGACCAGGGAAATCAGGAGGGCCTGGGCGTAAGGGATCTGAATGGCTGGGATGGCCAGGAATGAAACGTAGAGATTTTCGCGGACGCCGAGCCCGCTCGGGGTGATGGGCAGGGTGGAGACGCAGGTGACGATGGGAACGATGGCGGCAACCGGGATGAGGGGAGCTCTGAGGTGGAAACCCCAGATCAGCACCATGATGTGGAGAATGCAGACCAGGTTGGCGAGGGTGGAAATGGGCAGAACCCGGAGAATGAAGGTTTTGTCCCGACCAAACTCACGAAAGGCTTCCACGGAACGTTCCAAAGTGTCCCCTTTCGGGAGCCGCCGGAGCCAGTCTCGCGCGCCGGGAATGCCTTTCGAAACACCGCCCCAAAAGGAAATGAAGATAAAAGCGGCGCAGCCAGCGGTCATCGCGAGAATCAGCCAGATGACCAGCTTCAGCTTGGCGTTGAGGGTGGAGAGGAGATCGAGGTTGAAGAGCATCAGAATGCACGCGAGGAGCAGCATGGAAAAGAGGCCGATGATGCGATCCACCGCCACGGTGATGATGGCTTCGGTCTTTTTGTGATGGGTTTCGCGCGCGACGTAGTACGCCTTGAGCAGGTCCCCACCGACGGATCCGAGGAGAAACGAGTTGAAAAAGTGAGCGACGAGGGAGATTTCGGTGGTGCGGGAAAGGGGGACGCGCAGGCCGTGCACCTTGAGGATGCTTTGCCAGCGGATCACGCCGAGAAACAGGAGCAGCCCCATGAGAACGATGGAGAGAAGGAGATACTTGAAATCCATCAGTTTCAGAGTGGCCCAAAGGCCGCTCGGGCCGTAGGTCCAGGCGACGCTGAAACGCTGAATTTTGGTCAGTGCGGCCCAATCGTGCCCGGCGCGTTCCCAGGCGATGTGGCCCTCATTGTAAAAGATCGCTTGAAAGATCCAGGCCAGAAGAAGCGCAGAAACAAGAAGTTTCCACGCGATGTTCAACCAATTTCGACCATTCTGCTTCACTCGGTGCCGGGAAGGTAGCGCGTGGTGCGGCGCCTTTCGAGTCGAATCACTCTGGCCACCCGGCCCGGCGCGGGCCGGACGCGACAATTGAGATGCCCAAACCACGGCAAATCGGGTAGTGAGTTGGAGGCATGGGACGGACCGCTTCGATTCAGATCGCGCCGCGGTGGCGGGTTTACCTGGGCTCCGAGATCGCGCTCGGGCCCGGCAAAGTGCAGTTGTTGCAGGCGATAGCCGACAGCGGCTCTTTGCTCACAGCGGCCAGGACGCTGGAAATGTCCTATATGCGGGCCTGGAAACTGGTGCAGACCATGAACCGATGCTTTCGGGAGCCCCTGGTGGCCCTCGCGCGCGGAGGGAAAACCGGCGGGAGCGCGAAGTTGACGCCCTCGGGAAGCCGGCTGCTTGTCCTTTACCGGGAGCTGGAAAAGGAAGCGCTCCGGGCCGCGCAGCCAGCGCTGCGGGAGATAACCCGCGCATTGCGAGAGGGATGATCGCGCGAGGTGAGTGGCGGTGCGTTATATTTGACAAAGTATAACGAATCAGCTTTTCTCCCGGCATGGAGGTGAAGGGATCTTCGCGGGGGCGGGGTGGTTTTACGCTGATCGAACTTTTGGCGGTGGTCGCGATCATCGCGATCCTGGCTTCGTTGCTCCTGCCGGCCCTGGCGCGGGCCAAGAGCAAAGCGCGCCAGGCGCAATGCCTGAACAACCTCAAGCAGATCGGGCTGGCCTACACCATCTACCGGAGCGACTACAACGACGTGAATGTGCCGTATCGGTTTTGTCCGGATACTCCGAATGACATTTACGGCAGCCAGGCCGGCGTGCCTTCCGGCAAAGGGCCGAACAATCCTCCGCCCACCGGCCCGAACGAAATTTGGTGGGCGCCTTATGATCCGACCCAGGTTCCGGACGGGCCGCCGGGCGCGGGGCTGAAGCTCGGATTGCTCTACAGTTTCTTTTCCACGACGAACATTTTCAAATGCCCGGCAGAGCGGCAATGGCAGTGCGCTTATGGGATGAACTACAGCGAGGGGAGCCCGATGGCCAGGCCGGATTCGTTCGTCACGCAGAGTTCGCAGCGGTTGATCATCTGGGACCATCGGCGGTCGCCGGGTTGTTCCGATTCGCGGGTGAGCGCGCCGCCGCGGCCCCCTTGGATGCCGTTCGATGATCCGAGCCATTATCCGCCGCGGCACGGCTCGACGTTCAACGGCCTGTTTTACGATGGCCATGCCGTCGCCTTGCGCGGCCGCGATCTGCGGGTGGGGAACTTTCGGGAACCGGGCTCACTGCCAGCGATTCCCGATGCGCCCGGGGAGTGACTGGGCCAGCGGCCGGCGGCGGTTTTAGCGAGCCTCCGCGCGGATCTGCTTGAGCGCTTCCGGCTCCTTGTAATGGCGTTTCAGGCCGCTCTCGCTGAGCATTTTCGCCGGAACGCGGGCGACAAATTCCGCGAAGGTTTTCTCGACGCGATCCCGGATCAGCTTTTGGCCCTGTTTGGACGCCCAGAAATCATCCTGAATTTTCGTCAACTGGATCGCTCCCTCCTCCGGTGTGAGATTTTCGCCGCGGGCCAGCACCCAGACAAGTTCGGGATCGGATTCGAGGCTGACCGGGAAGGGGACATACTTAGGCTTGAATTCGTCTTCCCCTTCCTCCGCCCCGCTTTTTGCGCCGACCTTAACCACGCCTTCCAGCACTTCGCCATCGATCACGACTTCAACCGTGGCGGCCTGCTTTTTAGGGTGCGGCACGACGGAAACGGCTCCCTTCCCAAAACTCTCCTCGAACTGTTTCTGAATCTCTTTGACCGAGGTGGTCTCGAGGTTGGGGAGTTCCGCGCGCGAGCAGAATTTCTGAAAACTTTCGACGCGGATCTGGGAGGAGAGCGCCTTTTCGCAGGCGTTGTAGATCTTCTCGACGAGTTTCTCGTCGGCCACGGTTTTGGGGAGGATGCTCTTGAGCAACTCAAGAGCTTCGAATTGAGGACTGGTCTTTTGCTTTTTCGCCATAATGACTCGGAAAAATGGAGCGGTGTTTGTGACGGATTCCCGCCCTGAACGCAAGGAGCTTTGTGAAGCGGCTCAGGGATGGGCTTTTTGGGCTGATTTCAAAGGAAAAACACCTTACGCCGCCGGTTCAAGCATCTCCGCCGATGGGACCTGTCCCGCGGTGGAATGCGCCAGCCGGAAACAGAGCCCAAGCGAGAGTAGAGCAATGCCCGCGGAAAAACAGCCGGCCGTGCCGTAACCTCGGAGCTGGCCGTTGCCGCCCTGAGTGAGAATCAAGCCCCCGAGAAACGAGCCTAGGCCCGACGCGAGATGCTGCACGGCGGAGCTGACGCCCATGAAACCGCCGCGCAGCTGAGGCCGCACGGCGGAGGTCATCAAGGCCATGGCCGGCACGAACCGGCCGGACATGCAGATCATGAAGACGGTGGTGGAGGCGACGGCCAGCGCGGTCCGGACGGGCGGAAGGTGAGTGAGGAAGAGAGTCGACGCGATCGCGGCGCAGACCATGATGGCAAACAGGCGGCGTTTGCCGTATTGGTCCGCAAGGCGGCCGATGATGTTCATGCTGAAAATAGTGCAGAGACCCCCGGCCAGATAAATGTACGGGAGTTCGGCTTCGCGGAGGCCGACGTTGCGAACCATGTAGGGGCTGATGTAGGGAATCACCACGAATCCGCTGAGCGTGACCGTCCCGATAAAGGCGAAAGCCCGGGCGTGGCCTGGCCCGGTGACGATGGCCCTCAGGTGGGTCAGCGGCGCGCGATCAAAGGCGTGGCTTTTGGCCGGAATGCTTGGCGTGAGAAGACCGGCGGCGATCAGAACTGGCACGCTGGCTGCCGCGAGCATAAAAAAAGGCGCGTGCCAGCTGAACGCGGTCGCCAACGAGAGGCCGATCGGGACGCCCAGCACAGAGGCGAGGGAAAAGGAACTCATGACCAGGCCAATCGCGCGGGCGCGGCGATAATCCGGGATGACGTCCGCGATAATCGCGAGGATGACTGCGTTCGAGACGCCCCCAAACGCTCCTGCCACGCCGCGGGCCAAAGTGAGCGTGTGATGCCCGGGCGCGAGAGCGCAAAGGAGAGTCGCGACGCCAAATCCGGCGTAGAGCACCAGAAGCGAATGCCGGCGGTCAAACCGATCCAGGAACGAGCCCGAGATGACTCCGGCGATTCCCGCGCAAATGGCGTAAGCGGATACGATCGTCCCGAATTGGGCGGGTGTAATGCCAAAGACTCGCATGTACTGCGGGCCGAGCGGCATCATGATGAGGAAATCGAGCATGGTGGTGAATTGCACCACCGCCAAAACGGCCAGAAGGGGACCTTCCCGTATCGACTGCTCCTTGCGCACGTGGGTATCTCGGGCATAAACCCTGGTTTGCCAAATGGAATTTTGCGCCATTAATCGACCCCGGGGCAGCCAGGCGGGATGCTTGCGCTCCGCTTAGGAGGTTCGATAGTTTCGGGAGGTGTCAGTTGCCCGGGTAATGCTTTTTCGGGGCTCACGCCTCCCGTTTGAACCCTCTTCGCGCGGGCTCTCCGCGCTGCGATCTGGCCAGGTTCGGGTCAAGATCGATCTCGCCACCATCTGTGGGTCGGATTTGCACACTCTGGCCGGGCGGCGGAGCAGCCCGGCGCCATCGATCTTTGGTCACGAGGGAATCGGGCGGATTGTGGCGTCGGAGCGGGAAGGCTGGCCAATCGGCGATCGCGTCACCTGGTCTCTCACCGATAGCTGCGGGCGCTGCCGCTCTTGCGGTGAACTCAACCTGCCGCAGAAATGCGAGCGTTTGTTCAAGTACGGGCACGCCGCGTTTGAGGAGGGCTTGAACGGCTGCTATGCCACCCACATCGATCTGCGGCCGGGGACCCATCTGGTGCGCGTGCCAGAGGAAATTCCGGATGCACTGGCCGCGCCCGCCAATTGCGCGCTCGCCACGATGGTTGCCGCCACGGAGTTTTTGCCGCAACCGTGCAGGCTGGCGGTGATTCAAGGATCCGGGCTGCTTGGCATTTATGGTTGTGCCCTGCTGCGGCGCGGAGGTGTCGCGCGCGTGGTGGTGGTGGATGTTGATCCGCAGCGGCTGGAACGGGTCCCGGATTTTGGCGGCGAGCCAGTGGTCGGGAGCGCTTTCGGCAAGTTGAAGCGGGGCGAAGCCGACGCCGTTTTCGAGGTGGCGGGCGTGCCGTCGGTTTTCAGTGAAGGCCTCCAGCTTTTGCGGCCCGGCGGGTTTTACGGACTGATCGGGATGGTTCATCCTGAATCCGCGCTCCAGGTGACGGGGGAATCACTGATTCGTGGATGTCTGACAGTGCGCGGTTTTCACAATTATGCTCCACGCCATTTGGATGCCGCCGTGGATTTCCTGCGGCGCGAACGGGACGCCTATCCGTGGGAGCGGCTGGTGAGTCCGCCCTTTCCTTTGAGCGAACTGAACGAGGCGTTTGCCGAGGCCGCCGGCCGGCGCTGGCACCGGGTGAGCGTTCGGCCGGTTTAGCGGACGGGCTCAAACGCCGTGCAAAAGATTCCCCCCGGGCTATTTGTGTCGATCCGGGGCTTTCTGCGGCGTGGCGGGCGCGGCTGATCGAATGCCATTCGAGAGCCGCTGGTCGCGGCCGCGTGGGGACTCCATCGGCGGCGTTGGGCGCGACAGCGCCGGACTTGGGCGCACGACGACCGAGGGGTTCTCGTGGCGCGGTTCGGAGATTTGCGGCGCGGGCGGAGGCGATGCTGGCAGTGTCGGGGCTCGTGGCGGTTCCGCAGGCGTGGCAGCCGGTGAACGGGGAACAGCGATGGGGCGGGCCGGTTGCGTGGCGGGGGCCGACGGCGTTGCTTGAGCGCCGGTCGGGAGCCGTTGGTCGCGGCCGCGCGGTGATTCAACCGGGGCCGCGGGGCGAGGCTGGGCGGGACCGGGGCGCACGACCACCGGAGGGTTCTCGTGGCCCGGTTCGGAGATTTGTGGCCTGGGCTCAGCAGGGCGGGCTGGCGCGGCGGGCGTCCCTGGCGTTCGTGGCCGTTCTGCAGGCGTGGCAGCCGGTGAACCATGCACGTCGAGGGGCCGGGTTGGCGCCGGGCGATCGACATGAGCCGGGGGGCGGGCGGGCTGTGGGGTGGCGGCGGGATGCTGGGCATTAATCACTTGAGCGCGGGCCGGCGCGGGCCGAGGGGGAGGCGACGCTTCGGCGCGGTAGAGCACGCTCGCCGCTCCCGTCCCTTCAATCCTGTCTGGATGGCGGCCTTCGCGGGCGCCCTGAGGAAAATCGCGAACCGGGACTGGCCTGACTTCCTGCCGAGTGACGGCAGCGAAGCGCTCGGGCGGCAGGCCGCGGTTGATGATCCGGTTATGGTCATCCGCGAGGTAATGATTCGCGACGGTGGTGTGGGAATAGATCTCGTGGGCACGGTCCGGTGGGAGGCCGTGGAGATGAGGGTAACGGTCCCGCAGATGGCCGATTTCAACAAAGGTGAAAAAGTCGAGCGATAATCCGAACTCGAAATCGACCCCGACCCGCAGATTGTTGAAGTGAAACCCCTCTCCAACGACAAAACTGGCGTGGGGCGGAAGGGGCGCCCAGCCGCAGTAGGCGTCCGAGTAGCGCCAACTCACCCAGGCCGGCGCCCAAGTCCGATCCGGGAACCAGATCCAGCCGCAACGGGGATGCTGATGCCACCGGCCATAGTGAAAGACCGACCACCCCCAGGAGTAGTCGGACTGCCAGTACCAGCCCAGATCGGTGTAAATCCAGCGCCCGCCCTGCCAGTAGGGGCGCCAGGCTCGATTAGCCAGGACGATGCGGGGCTGCCAGCACCAGCCCAACTCGGCGACTTGAATCCAGGTTCCGTAAGGCTCAAGAGAATCGTAAAAATAGGTGACTTCGGGAGGGGCGTTGGTGACATAGACGGGCGCGACCGTGCTCGTCATGGCCGCGCTGGCGGGGTGCGCGGGCGGAATTTCAGCGACGGGACCCGCGGCTGTGGCCAGCGCGACGTCCCGTTCGAGCATGGCGGTGATCACCGAATTCTCCACGCCCACGTCTTTCAAATAGATGATGTCGTCCGCTGAAAGGGTGAATGGAGCTTTGGCCGCTTCGATGAAAGCCAGCACCACTTCCGGATCCACGCCAGACTCGGAGAGGCGCACGACTTCCCCGGCATTGGGAGAGATGGCCCGGGCAGCGCCCGCAAGCGCGGAATCAGCCCGAGCGATGCAGCCGAGGCCGAGCAACCCGGCGCAGACCAAAATGAGAAACAGCCTGATGGGGGATCGGCGGGGGGACGTTTTCATAAAACCTCTTTGCAGAACTTTAATGCCGCGATAGCGAAAAGACTACCCGCAGCTTGGGAAATAGTGAGCGTTCGTTGTCCGCAGGGATGGCAACCCAGGCGCTGGCGCGGGCTACAAGATCCGGCTGAACGATCGCAAAGGAGGGGTAGCCGTGCGAGGGGCGCAGGCGAATGCTTTAATTGAGCCGATAGGCACGCAAAAAACCGCTGAGCCATTATGAACCCCAGTCACTCAGGTGCTTTGGAGATGCCAGGCCCGAAGGTGGACGATCGGCGGGACCTTCCGGCCACTCTGGAACTGCACCGGGAGAACGAGGATTTGCTGACGATCTGCCTGAAGGGCGATTGGCTTATGGCACCCGATCTGCCGGGCACCGATGCGGTTGAGAAGGAAATGGATCAGGAGACCTGTCCCCACACCGTCCAGTTCGAAACCCGAGAGTTGCGGGAATGGAACAGCGGTCTGGCCAGCTTTGTTCTCAATTGTCAGGACCTTTGCCAGCGGCGGCATCTTCGCTTGTTGGAGGACGCGCTGCCGCCTGGGCTGCGGAAGCTGATTTCCCTGGCACGGGCGGTGCCCGAAACCACCGATACCGGGCGCGGCGCCGGGCGGCGGCCGATCCTGGAGCGGATCGGAACCCGCACGCTGCAGGCCTGGGCGGCCGGACGTTCCACCGCGGCGTTTATCGGCGAGAATGTGTTGGCGATGGGCCGGGTGCTCCGGCGGACCGCGCAATATCGGTGGTCCGATATTCTGCTGACGATGGAGCAATGCGGGCCGCAGGCGATTGGGGTGGTGGCGTTGATCAATTTTCTCGTGGGGGTGATTCTCGCCTTCGTCGGATCGGTGCAGTTGGCGCAAGTGGGGGCGTCCATTTATGTCGCGGACCTGGTGGCGATTGGCTCCGTGCGCGAGATGGGTTGCATCATGACGGGAGTGATTCTGTGCGGGCGGACCGGCGCGGCATTCGCGGCCGAACTCGGCGCAATGAAGGTGAACGAGGAGATTGATGCCTTTAAAACCTTCGCGATCTCGCCGCTGGAGTTTTTGGTGGTGCCGCGAATTCTGGCGCTGCTCGTGATGATGCCGTTGCTCTGCGTTTTTGCAGACCTGATCGCCATTTTGGGAGGCTTTCTGGTTTCGACTTCAATGCTCGACATCACCCCCACGGAATATATTCGCCGGACGATCGAAGCGATTACGCTGAAAAGCTTTCTTCTGGGCATTTTCAAAGGGGGCGTTTTCGGGGTGATCGTCGCGGTTACGGGCTGCCTTCGAGGCATGCAGTGTGGAACGAATGCCGCGGCCGTTGGGCAAGCCACGACCTCGGCGGTGGTGACGGGCATTACCGCGATCGTCGCGGTGGACGGCATCTTCGCGGTCTTGTGCAACGCCTTGGGAATCTGATTATGAACACCAGCGCCGGCCAGTTGCCAAAGATCGAGATTCGCGATGTGACCCTGTCGTATGGCTCGTACGTGGTGCTGCGCGGTGTGAACGCGAAAGTAAACAAGGGGGAGGTATTTATCGTGATGGGGGCGTCCGGGGGCGGCAAGACGACCTTGCTCAAGGCGATGATCGGGCTAAAGCCGCCAGCGGAGGGGGACATTCTTTATGACGGCCGGAGCTTTTGGCATTGTGGGGAGGATGAGCAAAAAGCCATGCGGCGGCGATTCGGCGTGCTGTTCCAGGGAGGCGCGCTTTGGAGTTCGATGACCCTGGGCGAGAATGTCGCTCTTCCGCTGGAGGAATACACCGAGCTGGAGCCCCGGCAGGTGCGGGAGATCGTCCGGCTGAAACTCGCGCTGGTCGGCCTAGCCGGCTTCGAGGATTTCTATCCGTCCGAGCTGTCGGGAGGAATGAGACAGCGGGCGGGCTTGGCTCGGGCCATGGCGCTGGATCCGGAGATCCTCTTTTTTGACGAGCCCTCGACCAGCCTTGATCCAGTGAGTTCACGCCGGCTGGACGATCTGATCCTGGAACTTCGGGACAGCCTGGGCGCGACCATCGTGGTGGTGACCCACGAGCTGCCGAGCATTTTTGCGATCGGCGATCACGCCATCTTTGTGGATTCGAAAACGCGCGGCGTTCGAGCGGAAGGAAAGCCGCGGGACCTTTTGCAACGCGCGGATGATCCGGCCCTGCGGGAATTTCTCACGCGCGGGGGAGGATTTCGCGAGGACTCATTTCTGGAAATCTCCCGGGAAAGGAGGGTGGCATGAGCCGCAAGGCGAATCCCACGTTGATCGGGCTGTTCGTGCTGCTGGGCGTGAGCCTCGCGGTCGGAGCGGTGCTGCTCTTCAGCTCTTCGCATTTGTTTACGAAGACGGCGAGATACCTCCTCTATTTTGATGCCTCTTTGACCGGGCTCGATCCGGGCGCGGCGGTCAAGTTCCGCGGAGTGACCATCGGATCGGTAAAGGAGATCCTCATCCATTACAATCAAGCGCCGGAAGATACGGCGATTCCGGTAATCATCGAGCTGAGCCAAAAACGGCTCAACAAGCGGAGCGATGAGACGTTCAGCCTGATCGGGGAGGAGCATTTCAAATCGTGCCTGACGCGAGGGCTCCGCGGGAAACTGGAGCCGCAGAGCCTGTTGACCGGGCTGCTTTACGTGGAATTGGACTTCTTTCCGGGCACGCCGGAACGCTGGCACCAGGTCCAGCCGATTTACCTTGAAATTCCCACAGCCCCTTCGGAATTGCAGATCTTCCAAATGGATTTTGCCGCGATCGCGCAGAAGTTAAACTCGGTGCTGGGCCGGGTTGATGCCAGCCTGGCCGAATTCCAGGCCAAGGACGTCAGCCGCGGCCTGACGAATCTGCTGGCCCGCTTGAATGCGCTGGTTGGATCTCCGGAATTAACCAACACGATGGTTTCCGCCCGGGAAACGTTGGATGAGGTTCGCGAGCTTTCGCGGACCCTGCGGGCGCGGGCTGATTCGCTCTCGCGCTCGGCCGAGGGCGCGCTGGCGGAATCACGCGAAACCCTCCGTGAAGTCCGGAGCGGCGTGCAGGATGTGCGGGACACGCTTGCGCCGGCCGGCGCGCTACGGCGGGATGTGAGCGGCGCGCTGGAGGATCTCAGCGAGGCCGCCCGATCGGTCAATGACCTGGCGGAGTTCCTGAATCGCCACCCGAACGCCCTTCTCAGCGGGCGAAGGAAGGAGGATTCCAAACCATGAAAGCGCGAGGCGGAATTATTTTGGCGTTTTGCGCCGCCAGCCTGATTGGTTGCTCAAGCCTGCGGCCAGTGGTTGAGAACACGAGGTTCTTCGTGCTGGAGCCAATCCCGGCCACAGCGCCAGCGCCGGCGCCGGCGCCGGCGATTGTCATCGGGCTGGCGCGGGTGGGCCTGCCGGACTATCTCCAGCGAAGACAGATCGCCTTTCGGCTCCGGAGCAACCAGGTCGGCTATTCCGACCGTTGCCTGTGGGCGGAGCGTCTCGACAAAAACATCCAGCGAGTTCTGATCGCGAATTTGGCGTCCCAGCTTGGCCCGGGGGCAAGGATCGTCTCCGAATGGCGCAGCAAAGAGGCGCAGTCTGAAGTCGCGGTAACCTTTCAGCGATTCGAAATTAACGAGGCAGGCGAGGCGGTCGTGGAGGCAGACTGGCGAATCACGGCGCCGGGCCGCCCCGAGGGCGAGTCCGAACACTTGCTGATGACGAAGCCGGCGGCGTCGGTCGCGGCTGATCCGAACGCGGCGGTGCGGAGCCTGAGCGAGGCTCTGGGGGAGGTCAGCTCCCGAATTGCAGGCGCAATCAAGGCTTCCGTTCGTTCCCCATCAAAGTGAGCGTGCCGAAGTTGTTCTTATGCGTCCGGGTGTGCGGCGCGCCCGCCCACCATTGTTCATGGCGAAACAGGCCGAAGTTGCCTTTGCCATCCTCGGGACGGTCCAAATCTCCCACGGCGATGTTCAGGCCAACCTGGCGTGCTCCCAGACTCGGCGCATAGAACTGGTCCGGGGCAATCGCCACGCAGGGATTGAAACGGATCGCCCACTCGATCACGTAACCGTGGCCGGTCGGGTTGGCCCGGGCGGCGGCACGCTGGGAGCCGTCCCTGATCCAGCGCTGGTAATTGTTCCAGGCGGATTCGCTGATGCGCGGTTCTCCCTCGAGCAAACCGCCTTTGCCGATTCCCCCCAGGCGGGATTTCGTGAGGTTGCAGACCATCTGCCAGGAGGAGCCGTCGCCCGCCACGTCCTCGTCACCTTTCCAGGTGTTGGAGGCGTTGAGCAGCAGTTCCATCTCGTCGCCGAACCAGGGAAAGCCGTCGCGCGTGAGATCGTGAGCCCGGGCGTTCTCCGGCGGGAGCCAGCGCTCCGTTCCCAGCCCGTAGAGGAGATTGTCGGTAATCTCAAAAGCGAAATAGAGCTGCTCGTTGTCATGTTTCACCCACCCTTTGAGGCTCAGGTCGGCGTCGTCGGTCACCGGCGAAAATTCCGGAACCCAATCGCGCACGCCGGAGATCGGAGTGGCATCGGACCACTCGCCGGGTGAGATCACGCCATCAATCGAAGGCGCAGTTCCGAACCAGGATCGCAGTGAGGGCCTGCGCGGCTGAGGCTCCAGCGCTTTGGGCTCTGCGGAGGCCTGGGAGCGCGCGATGGCAGTATTATAGTAGGCGTAATCGTGCGGCTGTCTCCAGCCGTCCACAGGCGCCTTGAGCTGGGCGCGATGCTCGGCCCACATGTCATTCACAAACGCATCCCAGGCCTGGCGCTGCCGGGAGAAATCCGCCGAGAAATCCTTGTTCAAGGCTTCGCGAATCTTCTCCAAGAACACTGTGTCGTCCTCGAACATCCAGCGGTCGACATAATCGAAAAAGGGATCGTGATCCCAGGCGGACTCCGCGTGGAGCAGGCGGAGCGCCAGGGCTTGGGCGGCCCAGCCGACGCTGGTGCAACAGCGGCGGTACGATTCACTGGTGATCTGATCCTGTTTCCAGGCAGCGGGCGGGGTGTGTTCGTAGGGGCCCCAGTTGTTGCCCCGCACGCGATCCCGGCCGACGCCACTGGCGGCATCGATGCCCGAGTGGCCGGCGAAAACCACCGTCGCGCCGGTCCAGGAGGGGCCATAAGCGGTTTGCTCGTCTTCGCCAAAACTGGCCCGAGGAAAGGTTCGATTGATGTGGGCCATTGCCTCGTCCCCTAGGAGCAGGCCGGCGAACACGATCGGCAGCTTGCGCCCGCTGCCGTGGCCGCCCCAACCGGTCCAGCCCGGATGCCCGCTCCGCACCATGCCGCCGAGATCAATTCCGATCTGGACGACGTTGACGAGCAACGGTTCCTTGGCTGTCGGCGGAAGGTCCGTGCAGAGGAGGAGGGCCGAGATGCCCGAGACCCTCCCATATTCCAGGCCGTATTGGGGCATGTTCTCGACCGGTTCTTCGAATCCGAAAAAGCCGGTTCCCACCCACGGGCGTTGAGTGAAGCGGACGTAACGCTCGACCGGCGGAGTGGTCCGTGGCCGGGTGGCGCGCGGCAGCAGCTCTCGGCGCAAATTGCGGGCGAAATAGATCTTTTGCTCGCGATCGCAGAAACCGGGTCTGAATGCGTCCGGCGGGAGCGGTGCGCGCACACAGGTCAACACGGCGGCGGTCCGAATCGGGCTGCTATCATCAACGCCGCGTTCGATCTTGTTGCGGAGCGGTGCATGGAGAATCAGGCCTTTGGGCATGCTGATCGTCGAGACCAGTGAGTCACCCGGTGTGAGGGCCACCGGCAGCTTCTGGATGAGCGCGGGGTCAAACCAGTTTCGCACGCCGCTGTCGTAACTGACCTTCATTTGGGCGGGCGGGTTCCGCATGAATCCGTGCCGAACGCGATCCGCAGGGCGGCGCTCGAGATCCATAGGATCCAGTTCCGTCTCCGCAATCTCAGCGCCGTAGAGCGGCTTCGGATCAAGGGCGACCACGGTGGCGGGGCCAATCACGTAAAAGTCCCCGTTGATAAATTGGCCGGCCCGGACCGGCTCCCGGAAAGTCCAGGTAATGCCGTATTGCGTCAGGCTGGAGACCAACGGCAGTTGTTCCGCTGCCGGCGTGGCGGGCGGGTGGTCGGCTGTGTAAAGGGCTGGAACGGCTGATTTTCCCAAAGCCTCCCTGATCGCGGCGTCGCTGTAAGGATCGATTTCCTCGGCGGAGAGCGGAACGATGGCGGCCGTCAGAAGCGCGGCCAGCGTGGCGGCGAGGACGTGGGCAGGGTGGGCCAGTCTCATAGGAGGGAGTTTTGCTCGATGCGGATCGTTCAGAGCGGGCGGAGTTTGACGTTGCGAATGAACGTGTGGCCGCCGTCCCGGCACAGTTCCTGGAAGCCGATGTGGCCTTTGCGCGGACGATCTTTGAGCGGCGGCGCGGTCAGTTGCGGTGAATCGCGATGGAGCACCGCCGTTTGCTCGTCCAGGTTGAACTCCTGCACCACCTCGCCGTTCAGCACCACTTTGATGAACGGACCGCGGCAGGTGATTTCGTATCGGTTCCACGCATCGGGCTTGAACATTGCCTTTCTGGCCGGGATCGCCCGATAGATCGCTCCCGTGAGCTGTTCCGGCGCGCCGCGCCCTTCATAGTAGCGTGGATCGACGATTTGCAGTTCCATTCCATCATACGCCGGGTCCCCGTGGAGCGGCGCCCGCAAGGCCACTCCGCTATTTCCCAACGGCGAGACCTTGAAATCGAACTGCAGCTCGAAATTGTCGTATTCCTTTTCCGACATGATCCAGCTGTCGTAGGTGTTCGTGCCGGTGAGTTCACCCTTGTCGTTGATGAACCATTGTGCGTTTGCCGGAGGCGCTTTGCCCACGTCCTTCACAGTTCCCATGACCCAGCCGGGAGGAAATCCTTTGCCGGCAAACAGGGGCGCAAGGTCAGCGCCGGCGATGGCTGGAACGAAAAGGAAAAAGCACGAGAGACAAAGGAGCGGGTTCATAGTGCCCGAATTATCCCCGCCGGCCGCGGGGCGGACAAGATCGGAGTT
Source organism: uncultured Verrucomicrobiota bacterium (assembly GCA_964566945.1). Lineage (GTDB taxonomy): Bacteria > Verrucomicrobiota > Verrucomicrobiia > Limisphaerales > SXQI01 > DASVNK01. The sequence continues at coordinate 210,388 of CAZMKE010000006.1, forward strand.
GCAGAGTTCGCTTTTTGGCCTGCCGAAGGGGAGTGCAGAGGTTGCTAAGGCTTCAGCGGCTTGATCTGCAATGTGGAGATCGCCTTTTGGCATCCATCGGTGGCCAAAGCCAGATCCATGACCTTTTTGATCTCTTCCTCGGAATTGACTCGCCCGGAAAGGGTGACGACGCCATCTGTGGTGCTCACGGAGATGCTGAGAGCAGAGAGCGACGGGTCCGCGACGAGCCGGGCTTTGATGGCGGTCGTGACCTTGGCGTCGGCGGTGGCGTCTGCGACTCGAGTGCGGAGTTCGCGGCTTTTCTCGCGAACGATCTGTCCGGTGCGGGCCAGTTCTTCTTTGATGTCGGTGGTGTTCAGGTGAAGGTCATGCAGCGTGTCCCGAACCGTTTCTCGAGCTTCGGTGGCGCTGTGGGCGGCGTTTTCGCCCAGAGCGCGAACCTGCTCCTGGTGGGAGTGATCACTGTAATACCACCAGGCACACCATCCGAGACCGCCGAGGAGGGCGAGTAAAGCGAGGAAACGCATGAAAGAAACTTTACAAGAGGCTGGATCTTCCGCAACGCGTTGAGGCGCGACGCTCGCAGTGCGGGAGGAGGGCGGTGTTCAACAGTCTTGCGGCCGGGCTGAGCATCTCCTACAAGGCATATCGTGGTTACTGATTTGCAGGCGTATGTGCGGGCGGCTCATTTCGACCTTCCGGCTGCGGTCCATCTGGCCGCCATTCTCCTTTTTTCCCTCACGGGCGCCCTGGCGGCGATGCAACGCGGTTATGATCTGGTGGGCGTTTTCACCGTCGCGCTGGCGGTGGGCACCGGTGGAGGCCTGATTCGCGACGGCTTGTTTCTGCAACAAGGCCCGCCTTCGGTGGCGCGGGATTGGCGCTACATTCCGGCGGTGCTGGCCGCTTGCGTGCTGGCGTGGGCGATGAACCGCTGGGTGATGCGGTTCCATAGAGTCATCGCCATCTTGGATGCGGTGGGGCTCAGCCTTTACAGCGTGGTTGGACTGACCGAGGCCTTGAAGGCGGGCCTGAGCACGCCCGCAGCGGTGTTGGTGGGAGTGGTGAACGCGGTGGGCGGTGGTTTGCTGCGCGATATCCTGACCCGCGAAGAGCCGCTGATGCTCAAGCCCGGTCAATTCTACGTGCTGGCCTCCCTGGCGGGCTGCCTGGTCTTTGTCGGATTGGCCTATGGCGGTGCTGCCGCGCCTCACGTTGCGGCTTGGCTCGCGGTCGGCGCCGCGTTCCTTTTCCGCATCCTGGCCATTCTCTTCAATTGGCGCACCACGCCGCTGCAGCCCTGGCTGACGACCGCCGCCGCTTCCCGGAATGATGCGACGACGACCTCCACCACCTCTCCCACGGCGGCAGATCGTTGATCGGGGCGGAGATTTTAACCGGGCCGTTTCCACCCGGCGCGCAGGGCGCGTGCTTCGGCCGCGAGTTCTCGCGCGGCGAGCAGGACCTCGGCTGGCATCGATCCGGCAGGCCTCGTCGGCGCGTTCGCCGCCCGTTCGGTCGAGTGTTTATCCTCGGGATCACCGAGGCCCGCTTGTCGAAAGCGCCGGAGACGCTCGAGGATCAGGTCGCGGATTTCCTCCGCGTTGGTCACATTCTGAAAAAGGCCGGTATGCATGTCCGCGCTTTGCCGGTCGTAATGGCCGCCGCTCCCGCCTCCGGCCGATTTCACCTGTACATTAGCCAGTCCGAGCAACCGTTGGAGCGGCCCTTGAGAAACCAGCACTTGCTGGATGTTGGCAAAGCTCATGGTGGCCTCTGAGACGCGCCAGACCCCAGAGCGAATCCGGAGGCTCCGATCGGTGACCATATACCAGCGCATCTCGTAATCGAGCCGGAGAATGGCGTAGGTCAGGGGGATCTGCACGGCATAGGCTAGGAAGCTGAGAATCTTCAAGGTCCAGATCAGCAGAAACGCTCCGGAGGGCAGGATTGCCGCCAGTTCGATGCACGCCTGCCTGAATCCACCCCACGGATGAATCCGAGTCGGCCGGCGCTTCAGGCCGTGGTCCGTTTCGCCATCCTCGGGGGGCCGGCCTTCTCCTGGCTCGACCGTGGCCCGGCCGATCCTTTCTCCGGCGTGTTTTGCCCAGGTGTCGCGCCTGCGTTTGCTGGCCGGAACCTCGACTGCGCTTTTTGGGGCGTTGGTGTTCGTTAGGCGCGGCACGCTTCCGCTCGCTCCTTTTTGAGCGGCAGTTTGGTTTTCCACGTCCAACAGCAAGGTCGTCCAGAAGATGAAGCCAGCAAGGGCCAGCGCTTGTGTAAGGGCCCAACCGGCGAGCCGCAGTCGAAAGTAGTTCCGTCCCGCGTTGAATACCCGCAGCGACGCGGGGTCGCCGAAGGGCGGGTGCGGCTCCGGGGGAACCTTCAACAGGGCGAGCGCCCAGGCGCGCAACTGGTTATACACGGCGGACCTCCGGCTCGCTGGCGGGAGCAGGGCGGGCTCCGATCGCCTCGCGGAGAGCGCGCAACTCCTGGGCCGTTTCTCGAAGAGCGGCAGCCAGTTCGTCGGCCGGCGCAACGGTTGCGGGCAGAGCAATCGCCAATCCGTGGCCCCCTTCGGCCTGATGATCCTTCACCCCCCGCATGCGCGCGTAGAGAAAATCGCGCAGCAGGTCAAACTCCTTGATCCCCTCGATGGTCAGTTCCGCGGATTGATTGCCCGAGGCGGTCTGGACGAGGATGCGGGCCAGCCCCAGCCAGCGTTCGATGACGTTTGAGCGGAGGTGGATGTCCTGAATGCGGGCGTAATTGACGATGATTTCCCGCCGGAACAAAACACCCCATCTCATGGAAATGCCGTCATCGCCAAATTTGTAGCGCATGGTGTGGTAGCGAAAGTACATCGGGAGAATCAGGATGGGAAAAGCCGGCACGAAGGCCAGGCTGAGCAGAATGTAATAAGTCCAAAGGGCGCGATGAGGACGCTCGATCGCCTGGATTCGCCGGTCGTCGTCGGGATGGGTCATGGATTTGGAGTTAAACGGCGCGGCAAGCCTTGCGCAAGCTTCGGAATCGCCGGAGAACTGCCGTCCTCATTTCGTCTTCCACCAAAGGAGTAGTCCGCCCAAAAGAATTCGACGGGCCGTGGGACCCGGTCCAAAGTGGGGTGACGGTGGTTATGACGAGAGAGTTCTTCCTTGGCTTGCGGCAGCTTCTCCTTTTTGGCGGATTGATCAGGCCATTTGGCTGGATCGCGGCCGTTGCCGGACTGCTGGTTCTGCAGGGGGCGGAGCCGCGCGGGGCTGTGCAAGGGTTTGTTTCCGCAACCGCAGCTTCGGCTGGGCTCCCCAATCTGGCGCCGCAGAACGTGGTTTTGAGCACGTACGGCGCTCTGCCCGGAGACCTGATTTCCGTCAGCTGGACGATGACGAATTCCGGCGATGGTTACGCCTTTGCCACCTTCACCGAAGTGCGCTTGGGCGCCTCTCCGACCGTCCCACCCTCGAGCAGCCCGGTGGATCTCACCTTTGCCACGCGCGATCTGCAGGGCAAATCGGCGGTGCAGCAAACCGTCAGCGTGACCCTGCCCACGGGTATTCCTTTGGGGACTTACTATCTATGGGTTTTTGCGGATGCCTATGGCGGATCCGGCCAGGTTGTCACGGCGGACGATGCGGCCCCCTCGGCGGGCCTGGCGATTCAGGCGGTGCGCGGCCAGCCGAATCTCCAGCCGCTGAATGTCGCTTTGGGCGCGGGAATCGTGCGGCCAGGCGACCCATTGGCCGTTGCGTGGACTCTCACGAATTCGGGCAGCGTGACCTGCCCGCCCAGCTACACCGGGCTGCACCTGGGCGCGGCCGGCAGCACGGCTCCAGCCGGGAGCGGCCTGGTGCTTCCGACCCCGGCGATTCCCGCCCGTTCCGCGATCCGCCTGACCAACGTCGTGACCATTCCGCCTGCCACGCCTTATGGCTCTTATGTCGTCTGGGTGGTGGCGGATGACGTGGCCGACAGCACGTTGAACCAGAGTTCACGCACGGACGACGCTGCCGCCTCGGCGCCGTTCACGGTGGCAGCCAGCCTCGCTCAGCCGAACCTGGTTCCTCTGAATGTCGTCCTGGGCAGTTATTCCGCCCGGCCCGGAGACACCCTGACGGTGATTTGGACCCTGACCAACACGGGGAGTGGGAATTGTCCGGCGAGTTTCACTGGGTTGCATCTCGGGGATTCGGGCGCGGTGCCGCCGCTGTCCGATGGATTGGATTTGAAGATTTCGACTCCGCCCATTCCGGCCGGAGCGGCGGTGCGCCTGACCAACCTGGTGACCCTTCCGGCAGGCGCGGCGTTCGGGAACTATTTCATCTGGGTGGTGGCCGACGATGTGGACAACAGCACGCTCAATCAGACGACCCGGGCGGACGACGCTTCCAGATCGGATGTGTTAATCCTGGCGCCGGTGGCTCTTCGGCCCAATTTGGTCCCGCAGGACATTCGACTGGGCGCCTACTCGGTCAAACCGGGGGACCTGCTGCAAGTGGCGTGGACCATTGCGAACGTGGGCGATGGCCATTGCGCCGCGAGTTATACGGGCTTGCGGCTTTGGACCTCGGCGTCGGGCCTGTCCGGTTCCGAAGTGCTCGCAATTCAGCTCCCGACTCCCGGGATTTCCGCGCACTCGTCGGTCCGCCAGACGAATACTGTGACCATCCCGGCGGATGCCACCCCGGGCAATTACTACATTTGGGTGGTGGCGGACGATCAGGTTCAAAGCACGCTCGATCAGACCTCCCGCGACGATGATGCCGCGCCCTCGGGACTCCTGGGCGTCAGCCTGGTCCCTGGGCAGCCGAATCTCGCGCCGCAAAATGTGGTTTTGGACCGCTTGTTTGTGCGGCTTGGGGATTCGCTGACGGTGACCTGGACTCTGACCAATTCAGGAAGTGTCACCTGCCCGGTGAGCCTGACTGGACTGAGACTGGGGCAATCTGCGACCAACGCGCCGGCGAACCCGACACTCCGCATCCCGATTGCGACTCCGGAGATTCCGGCCGGCGCGTCGATTCAGCAGACCAACACTTTTGTCGTGCCAACGAACGCGCCGCTGGGGACGAACTATCTTTGGGTGGTGGCGGACGATCTGGCGGCGAGCACGCTCAATCAATCGTCGCGGGAGGATGATGCGGCAGGATCGGGACCCGTCGTCGTTGTCACCGAGCTGCCGCAGCCCAATCTCGTTCCGGCCAGCGTCACTCTGAACACGTCCGTGGCGCAGCCGGGGGCGCAGCTTCTCGTGTCGTGGATCATGAAGAATGCGGGTACCGCTGATTGTCCGGCGAGCACGACCGGGATTCATCTCGGGACCTCTGCCACCACGCCGCCTTCGAGCAACAGCCTGAGCCTGGGCATCGCCACGCCGGCCATTGCGGCTCAATCCAGCGTGACGCAGAGCAACAGCTTCCTGCTGCCGGCTGATCTGCCCGTGGGCGTCTATTACCTTTGGGTGATCGCGGACGACGTCCCCAATAGTGGTTTGAACCAGAGTTCCACGGCCGACGACGCGGCGCCGTCCGGTGGGGTGGCGGTGATCCCTGCAACGCCACGTCCAAACCTCGTTCCCTCGGCCATCACCTTAAGCGCGGGCGCCGCAGCGCCCGGCGGCCGATTGACGATGGCGTGGACGATGAGCAATTCGGGCAACGGTGATTGTCCGGCGAGCACGACCGGGTTGCATCTTGGGACGTCAGCCTCAGTTCCGCCAACGAGCGACAGCCTGAACCTCAAGATTGCCACGCCAGCTATTCCAGCGCAGTCGAGTTTGCGGCAAACCAACCAGGTGGTCATTCCAGCCAACACCCCCATGGGCCGCTATTACCTTTGGGTGGTGGCCGACGATGCCGTTAGCAGCAGTCTAAACCAGACATCGAAGGCGGACGATGCGGCACCTTCCGGAGTGCTGGTCATTTCGCTGGTGATTTTAACCGGGCCAGCGCCCGGCGATACAGTGGCGGCGCCTCCGTTTTTCGGCTGGAATGTCCCGATTCTTCCGCCCACGACGCTCTATCTGGCGAACAAGGCTGCTCCGGTGTTTGGGACAGATCCGGTCGTGTTCCTCGATGCCGAGCCGGCCAGTCCTGCCGGCACAAACGCCCTGCAATTGACCGTCGCCGATTGGACGGCGGCGGTCGCAAGACTGGGTGTTGCTCAGGATTATTATTGGACGATCGGGAGCATCGATCCGGCCCAGCGCCAGGTTTATGCGGAGTGGCAGCCTTTCCGTTCGCGGCCGCTCTTGACGGTGACGAACATCGTTGCCACTCCCGGAGGCAGTCTTCGGGTGCTGGTCGTGGCTCCAAATCAAACGTCGGTCGTGCTCCAGAGCTCTGAGACGCTCACGAATTGGACGGATCGCAGCACGCTCCAGAATACGGCCGGTGCGGTTCCGTTTACGGGCGACAGCCCCGGAAACGGCAAGCGCTTTTACCGGACGCGGTGAGGAGGCCGTGCCTTCTGGCTGTGATGCAAGCCTTTGGACCGACGATTATCGCCCCTCCTTGCCAGCGGGCTTCCAGTGAAAGAGGTTGCATTGGTTCACCGCGCCGTGCGGAGAAGGAGGAGATCCTATGTTGAGGTTTGCTGATTTTTTGCTGGTTCTCGGTTTGTTTGGGGTTTGCCGGACGGAAGGCTTCCAGATCATTGACGATTTCACCGGGCCGGCGCTCGATGCCAACAGTTGGCAGTCGTATCTGGGTTTTGCCAATAGTTCGCTGACGGTCACGAACGGTTATTTGCGCGTGCGGAACGGGGCGGAGTTAATCAGCCGGAAGCCGTTTTCCGCGCCGTTGGAGATCGAGGGCCAGTTGCGCTTTTCGGGAGGCCCGGGCGACAATCTGGCGCTGGTCTTTCGCTCAAGTGGCCAGCGGCACGTTGATTCAATCGAACCGACGAATGGGATCGTAATCCGGATCGAACCTCAAGGCGACTCGGGGATAAACAGCGTCGTCGCGCAACGGGAAGGTGATTCCTTCGTTTATGCGATGGCCACGCGCACGTTGGTAAAGAATCAATTTTATCCGTTTCGTCTGTCGGATACGGGCACGAATTTCTCCTTTTATTTGGGCGACCTTGCCACCCCGCTGCTTGCGGGGAAGGAAACGAGCCAGCCGGGCGATAAGATCGTCCTGTTCAATCATCTCGCGTCCGGAGATGCGCAGTTCGATCTGGATTCGATCACGGTGCGTGACTATGTGCCCGCGACTCTGAACGTCTACACGGCGGCCGAGGTCACTTTTCAGACGAGACCGGGAATCCTCTACCAGTTGCAGGCTTCGCCCGATGGCCAAACGTGGACCAACCTGCTCGACCGCATTCAGGGAGATGGGGGGCCGGCCTCCCGGCTGTTTAGTACGCGCGGCCAGGGGAAATTGTACTATCGCGCGCAGGAAATCAGCACGGGCGATCAGTTGCTAATCCAGCAGGCGGAAGATCTGCCGGGCGTGATTGACTGCGTGGCAAGATTGAACACCGCCGGTTTGAGGATCAGCGCTGGCGTGGAACGGGTTGGCAGCTGTTCCGATGGAGATCAGAAACAGGTGGTGGTTTATGGCGCACCCAACTGTGAGCCCGGACAGGTTTGCCCTCAGTTTGTTGTGATCATCGCGCGAGTAACTTTCGATTGTCAGGGACAGGTCATTTCCATGGAGTGCTTGTAAACGGTCCCGTTCGGGCGAGACGGAGCAATCCACCGAAAGGGCTTTGGCTTCGAACTGGTTGAAGCAGTTCGATCCGCTTGAAAGGTTTCGTTGTCTGGAGCGACTGATTGTTGCGAAGTCTGATTCTGAACTGACGCGAACAGGCGGTCCGGCCATTCAACCCGGCCAACCTGTTCGCGGTCCAGAAAAGACGGAACGACGATCGGATGGCGCCTGCCAATTCGCTGTGCGGCTGGTCTGCCTTCAAATCGCAGGAAACAGGATCGTTCAAAAACGATCGTTGAACCCTTGGACAACCATGAACCTGGAGAATTGCCTGAAGACTGCCCTGACTGCCGAAACCTTGTGTTGGCCGCCGAATGGATGCGAGCCTGAGCTGAATGACTCGCCGTTTGAGCTGCGCGAGCCTCTGAATCGGCCTCTGCTTCATTCCCTGCTTAAGTTTGGCTGGAGTGGAATTCCTGATTCTCCCCTGAACGACTGAAACTGATTCGGAGTTGCATGAAAAAGGGCCAATCAGTGGAAGCGTTGGAGAATTTTGAGGCGTGGAACCCGGGCGCGGCCGAATTGATCGAAGGCGCCAGGCGCGTCTACGAACCGGCTGAGACGCTCACGCGGTGGCAGCGAAACTGGGCAGTGGCGTTATCGTTCATCGCCGCCGGGATCATGGTGGAGACCCTGTTCTTCAAGTTCACCGGCGCGGCGGAATCCAAATATATTTTCACGAAGATGGGCACGGAACCTTGGATGCGCTGGGTGCAGGGGCTTTGGGAATTGCTGGCCTCGGTCTGTCTTTTGCGGCCGCGCTGGCGATGGGCTGGCGGTGTGCTAACAGTGGGCGCCATGGCTGCCGCGATCTTGAGCCATTTGACTTGGTTGGGCATTTCGATCCAGGGCGACCGGGGTCTTTTATTCGCCATGGCGGTCACCACCTTCACGAGCGGTTTTGTCGTGATGATGATTCACCGGCACTCAATTCCGCATTACGTCTCTTTGTCTCACTGGTAAAATGAGGCTGCGGGGACGGCCCTGCGTGCGTGATGTACAAGCTCGCTGGATTTGATTTTGACGGAACGCTGGCGGATTCGGCCAGCTGGTTTTATGAAACGATGGACCAGCTCGCTGATGAGTTTGGGTTCAAGCGAGTGCGGCCGGAGGAACGGGCCTACCTGCGGGGCTTGGACTCGCGCGGGATCATGAAGCATCTCGGCATTTCCATGCGGCAATTGCCCGGAATTGCCGCCCGGATGCGGAGCCGTGGCGCGGCGGACCAACATCGCTTTGAGCTGTTTCCTCGCGTGACTGAACTGTTCCGGGAACTGCGGGAGCTGGGGATTGCGGTTGCGATCGTCAGTTCGAACTCGGAGGCCGTGATTCGGGAGAAGCTCGGTTCTGAATGCGCGGCGCAGGTGATTCACTTTGGCTGCGGGTCCTCACTTTTCGGCAAGGCGCGGAAACTGAAGGGGCTCCTCCGCGCTACGGGCCGGAGCGCCGAGGAAGCACTCTATATCGGCGACGAAATCCGGGACGCAGAGGCTGCCCGGCAGGTGGGCATGGCGTTTGGTGCTGTTGCCTGGGGGTATACTGCGCGCGAGGCTCTCGAAAAGCAGAAACCACGGTTCATTTTTGAGAGTTTCGAGGAGATCATAGTGGAATTGCGCGCTCCGTCCGGTCGTTAGTGGCGGCTGTTGCCAGGCCTATTGGCCTATTGCCCGTTGAGGCCCCGGGCGATCTCCATTTGGATCTGATTCGCCTCCTGCAGCCGCTCCCGCGGGATGCGGAGATTGGCCGCTTGGGACATGTAGTTCATGGCTGCCCGGTAGTCCTTGCTGCGGATCGCTTGTTTTGCCAGCTCCAGGTACGCCTCGGCGGTGTTGCCGGCCGCGTTCCCGGCAAAATTGCTTCCGGCGCGCCCGCCGATATTGGGTACGCCCGCGGTCGGACCGTACTGGATGGCGGCGGCGAATTGGGCCTGTGCTTCATCGGCGCGCCCCAGCTTTTGCAAAGCTTTTCCCGCGGCGACATGCGAATCGGCCAGCAGGGTCGCCATGTTCACCGGCGCAGGCGCCGGGATGGGCGGAGCGCCGGGCTCCGGGAGCATCGCCGAGAACATTTGCGCCGCCCGGCCGCCCGGGCCGAGCAGGCGGGCCGTGCTGGTGTTGCGCAGGAGGAGTTGCACCGCCTCCCCGGAAACCGCCGTCTCACTCAGAAGGAGGCGCAGTTTCAGGGCGAGGCCGAAATCCTGAGCTTCATGTTCGGGCGCTTCCCCGAGGGAGACGGCGGGCTCGTTCTGGGCCAGCCGCCCTTCCTCCAGGAGGAGGGCGAAGCGGAATTGCGCCCTGGCTTCCTCCTCCCGTCCGCCGGCGCGTTCGATCACCCCGAGGTAGCTGGGCACGCGCGCGTCTTGGGGGTCGAGTTGGCGCGCGCGATAGAGGAGTTGTCGGGCCGGGGCGAAATCCTGCGCCGCGATTTTCTTCCATGCTTGCTTCAGGAGCCATCCTGCCGTGGTTTGGAACTGCTCCGCCGCGGCCGAGCGTTCGAGGTCGGCCAGGTCCGGCCGGCCTGTCTTTGTGTAAAGATCGGCCAATGCCTCGTGGGCCTCGCGCGATTGCGAGTGAGCGGCGAGAATCTTTTTCAGCGTCGATTCCGCTGCGGAACTCTCGCCATGCGCGAACTGGGATTCCGCCAGAAGCAAATCGCCCTCCAGCGTGCCCTTGTTTGCCTCAAGCGCCGCCGCGATGGCATTTTCCGCGCGGAGATAAAGGCTGGCCGCGGCTTCGTCGAGCGAGTTGGCTCGGGCAAGATCGGCATTGGAAGGGGAGTAGTAAGTTGTAACGGTGACTTCGTAGACCCCATCCGACCGATTCTCTGTATGGGTGTTGGAAGCGCTCCGCGGGGCGCGCAAGGCCGCCGCCTGGAGCGACAGATTGTTCGCTCGTTCCGTCCAGTACCGAGCCCGGAGCCGGAGGGCTTCAGGATTCCTGGGAGCGAGCGCGAGCGCTTCATCGACCAGCGTTTCGCTTTCGCGGTCCTGGCCCAGGCGCGAGAGGGCGAGGGCTTTTTCTATGCGGGCGCGGACATGGCGGCGGTCGATCTGCAAGGCGGCGTCACAGAGTTCGACCGTGCGCTTGAGGTCGCGCTGTTCGTTCGGCCGCTGGCGGTAGGGTTCTGGCGCGCGGCGCGGCTCGACCGCCTCGCTCCGGCGTTCGGATCGCGATTCGCGGAGGAGATAGGCCGCGAGTTCGACTTTGGCGTCGGCGCTCTGCGGTTTGACCTTGATCGCTGCCTCCAGTGTGCGCACTCGATCCTGGTAAACTTCGTCGTGGCGTTTGCGGCGCGCTCCGGCAGCGCGGTGGAAGGCCTGGGCTTGCGCGACGAGTTGCGGCGGGAATTGGGCCGTTCCAGCCTTGCGGGAGGCCTGTTCCAATTCGGCGAGCAACGTCGCGGGATCACCCGTCACCGCCGCCTTGCTGAGGGCTTGCGTAATTTGCGGCCGCCAGCGACCCGTTTCCCTGGCATCCAGTTCCGCGGCCACAACCAGGTCGGCTTCCACCCGGTTCGTGTCGCCCAGCCTGGCGGCCGCCAGGGCCCGATCCAGGTAACCGGCAGTCCAGCCGCTCTGGAGCGTTAGGGCGTAGGTCAGTTCGCGCCGCGCGCTTGCTGGGTGCCCCAGGCCGAGCCAATTGTCGCCGGCGTAGAACGCGAGGGCGGGATCTTCCGGATACGGAATCCTCGCGTATTGCAGCTCGCGCAGGCTCTCGCTGAACTTGTGCTCGTTGTTCAGTTCTTTGGCCCGCTGCAGATGCGCGGCCGCTAGGTCCGGCGAAGCTTGGAAGCGCGCTGCAAACCAGCGGCCTGCCTTCAGGCGCAAGGGCCCGGTCAAACTCGGGTCCGGCCTTTGCTGGGACTGCCGGGGCCGGCCGTAGGCATTCAGCGCCATCTCGTAGTAGATGAACGAGGCGAAGTCCGCCGGATAATCGTCGCCGCCCTGGACCATGTGTGCCGGCATGCTGACCGCTTCGTTTTGCAGCAGGCGATTGTTGGCTTCGCCTGGGCGGGCGCCTCCGATCCGGTGCATCGGCGTGGCGAAGCCGCCCATGGTCTCGAACACGTAGGTCCACAGCTCCGGCTCCCGATTGCGCCCAGTGGCGGGTGGCGGGATGCGGGAGAGTTCCGCCACCGCGTCCGCGTAATTCTCGCCGAGCCCCTCGGCGACGGCGTGTGCGAGGGTGAATCGACGGTCGTCGGGGGCGGCATCGTGCGCCCGGCTTAAGACCGCCGCCGCCTCGGCAAACTTGCCCGACGCCAGCTGGGCGAGGCCTTCTGAGTAGGCGGTCAAGGGCGCGGGCTCCGCGCCCCGCGATGACCGGGAGATAGAGAGGACGATCATGCCGAGGGCCAGGCCAGTTGCGCAAATGTTCTTCACACCTTTACATCCCGTTTTCTGCTTTCTGGCCTTTTACCCCAAAACCCTCCGATTTCGCCAGTTCAGACGGTGGGCGCAGCGGGCTCCTCTACTGGACATTTCCCGCGCGGAGCGTTCGAAGGGGATAGAATGTGTCGCGCCAGCGGATGCCGCCTTGGCGCAGGGTGCGCCAGGTCGAATTGAGAATCGCAAAATAGAGAACAGGGAAGATCAAGGGCGTGAGCCAGGCCGCGCGCAATGGCCAGCGGACGCGCCGCGCCAGAACGGCTGCGGGAAGCATCATAAGGAGTTGGGACAGGAAGCTGCACCAGCCCCCCAGCGTCCCGGAGAACGGTCCCAGCCAGGAAGCTGCCCACAAGACCGGCAGCACCAGGCCCACGAGCAACGCCAGCCAAAGCCGGTAATCCAGGGCGGCAAAATAATTCTTCTCCATGATTTTGATGAATTGCGGAACGGTGACGCCCCAGTGGCATTCCGCGTCTCCGCCGCCGATGAACCCTCGGGTCCGCCCGCCCGCCCGCCGGATGAGAAGTCCCAGTTTAACGTCTTCCACCACGGTGAGGCGCAGCGCCTCGTGCCCGCCGCATTTTCGGTAGGTTTCTGCCTGAACGAGGTTGAACGCGCCGATTCCGAGATGGCCTTTCGGGGCGTCCCGGTTGACGCGCGCCAGCCAGTCGAGAACGGAGAGAAGGAAAGCCAGCTGGCACGCGCGCGCCGCGAGAGTGGCTGCCGGAACGCCCGGGGTGAGGGTGATGTGCTGGACCTGTTGTTCCCGGGCGACGGTCAGGGCGCGGGCGAGAATGCGCGGGCTGAGCCAGCAATCGGCGTCCGTGAAGAGAAGCCACTCCCCGGTGGCGTGTTGGGCGGCGACATGGCAGGCGTGGCATTTGCCCAGCCAGTTCTCCGGCAGGACATCGATGCGAATGGGCTTCAAGCGGGAATCGCGCGCGGCGATCCGGCGGAGGATGTCCGGGGTCTGATCGGTGGACCGGTCGTCGACCACGATGAGTTCAAGATCGACCCCCTGTTGCGCAAGGATATGTTCAATCGTTTGCGGCAGCCGCTCCGCTTCATCGCGCGCGGCGATAATGACGGAGCAGCGGGGCAGGGGATGCCCGTTGCCCTCGGGAGTTGAAGGCAGCCGCCGCGCCCAGCGCAGGTGAAGCAAGGCGCGGACGGCGAAAAACCCAAAAAGGCAGGCCGGAATGAAATAGAGCAGCACCACGGTTTGTTCTGGCTGGAGATCGAGACAAATAAAAGGGAAAAGAGTCGCGCGCTTGCGCCGCTCCGGGACGGAGCAAGTTGCTGACGGAGCAAGTTGCTTGGCGAGCGGGCTGGCTTCGGGCAGGGTTTGAGTCGATCCATGAATGCAGTTTCCGCGACCGCTCTGCCGCCGCCCGCTGCCGATTTGTCCCAGCGGACGATTGCGCGAGTGAAATGGCGTTTATTGCCGTTTTTGGTGCTGCTTTATGTCATCGCCTTCGTCGATCGCGTGAACATCGGCTATGCCAAGTTGCAGATGACGGAGGATTTGCGCTTCAGCGACGCGGTTTATGGATTTGGCGCTGGAATCTTCTTTATCGGCTACGTGCTGCTCGAGATTCCAGGGACGCTGCTGGTGGAGCGATGGAGCGCCCGCTTGTGGATTTCGCGGATCATGGTCACGTGGGGCGTCGTGGCGGTCTTGATGGCGTTTGTGCAGAAGCCGTCCCATTTCTATTGGCTCCGGTTTTTGCTCGGGCTGGCGGAAGCTGGCTTTTATCCGGGCGTAATTATTTACATGACGCATTGGTTCCCGGAGCGGGAGCGAGCGAAGGCGATTGCCTTGTTCATGATCGGTAGCCCGGTGGCGAATGTGATCGGCGCGCCCCTGTCGGGGTTGATCATGGAATATGTGCGGTGGTTCGGGCTTTCGGGCTGGCGCTGGGTTTTCATTCTGGAGGGGCTCCCGGCGATCGTGGTCGGAGTTGTGACGTTCTTCTATCTCACCGACCGCCCCCGCTTGGCCCGCTGGTTGCAGCCGCATGAGGCGGAGTGGCTTGAGGCCACTCTGGCGGGCGAGGCTGAAAAAAAGAAGCCGCACCAGGGCTGGAGCTATTGGGCGGCGCTCAAAGACCGGACGGTCCTGAAATTGACCGGGATTTATTTTGCGGCGATGACCGGGCTTTACGGTTTCAATATGTGGCTGCCCACATTGGTGAAAAAGTTTTCCGGCCTGCCCACGTTTCAAGTCACTCTCCTGGCGGCGATTCCGTACCTGGTCACGCTGGTTCTGATGCTTTGGGTGGGGCGGTCATCGGATCTGAGGAACGAACGCATTTGGCACACGGCTCTGCCTTTGTTCATCGCAGCTGTGGCCTTCGTCGGGAGCGTTTATACCAGTGACCGGGTGATCCTGTCCCTGGCGCTGCTCTCGCTCGTGGGCGCGGGCGTCTGGGCTTTCATCCCCACGTTCTGGACGCTGCCTTCTTTGTTTCTTACGGGACCAGCTGCGGCCGTGGCGGTGGGGTTCATCAATTCGTTCGGGAATCTCGGTGGCTTTGTCGGGCCGTACGCGATCGGGTTTTTGAGCACGAAAACGGGTTCCACAGGCGCTGGGATCTGGCTTTTGGGGGTTGCTTTGTTCGCGGGCGGTGCGTTGGCTCTCTCGCTGGACAGAACCAAGGTTGCCCGGGAATCAATGTGACAGTGGCACAGTGCTTGTGCCACTTTGTTACAATTCAGGCCGTTTTCGGAAAGGTGAATTCAGGACAAGTGGCTTTTTATCAGGGGCTTACATTTCCCGCGGAAGTGGCATGTCCCTTGCATCCTCCCTGGGCGAAAAGAAAGCCGCAAAACGCGCGGCCAATAACCAAAACAAGGATTGATTTTAAATATGGCAGTAAAACTCAAACCACTGGGGGCTCGCATTTTGGTAGAGCCTGTTGCTGAGCACGAGGTCAAACGTGGCGGAATTATCATTCCCGATTCTGCCAAGGAGAAGCCGACCGAGGCGATCGTGCGCGCGGTGGGGCCCGGTGAAGTGGACCAGAAAGGCAATCGCATACCGCTTGAAGTCAAGGAAGGGGATCGTGTCCTCATCTCGAAATGGGGCGGAACCGACGTCAAGATTGACAACAAGGAGTACAAAGTCTTGGGCAAGGACGACATTTTGGCCGTGGTGGAATAAAGGTGGAAATTTGAATAAGTGAAGTCCTGTGGCACTTTGGCCGCTTCCCATCGGCAAAAGGGAGTGACCGAGAGCGACAGGGAAAAGTCAGAAAGGAATTATTTTTATGGCAGCGAAACAACTCATATTTGATGAAAGTGCGCGTCAGGCGCTTCTGCGTGGAGTCCAACAGCTCACCAGGGCTGTGGCCGCCACGCTCGGCCCGAAAGGCCGCAACGTAGTGATTAACAAGAAGTGGGGATCACCCACCGTCACCAAGGACGGCGTCACCGTGGCGAAGGAAGTGGAATTGCAGGACGCTTATGAAAACATGGGCGCTCAGATGGTCCGCGAAGTGGCCAGCAAGACGAGCGATGTCGCCGGCGACGGCACCACGACCGCAACGGTCCTCGCCGAAGCGATTTATCGCGAAGGCTTGAAGAATGTTACCGCCGGCGCGAGCCCGATCTCCCTCCAGCGCGGCATTCAGAAAGCCGTGGAAGCCGCTTCCAACCAGCTCGCGAAGATCGCGAAGAACGTCAAGGACAAGGAAGAGATCAAGCAGGTGGCGACTGTCTCCGCCAACTGGGATTCGACGATCGGCGAAATCATTGCTGACGCGATGGACAAGGTTGGCAAGGACGGCACCATCACGGTCGAGGAAGCCAAGTCGATCGAAACCACTCTGGAAGTCGTGGAAGGCATGCAGTTCGACAAGGGATATCTCTCCCCATACTTCGTGACCGACGCGGAGTCGATGGAAGCCAAGTTGCAGGACGCTTACATCCTCACCTACGAGAAGAAAGTCAGCAGCCTCAAGGACATCATTCCTGTGCTGGAGAAGGTCGCCCAGACCGGCAAGCCTCTCCTGATCATCGCGGAGGAAGTGGAAGGCGAAGCGCTCGCCACCCTGGTGGTGAACAAGTTGCGCGGCACTCTGAAGATTTGCGCGGTCAAGGCCCCGGCCTTCGGCGACCGCCGCAAGGCAATGCTCGAAGACATTGCGATTTTGACCGGCGGCAAATGCATCACCGAGGACCTCGGCATCAAGCTGGAGAACCTGGAAATCAGCGATCTCGGCCGGGCTAAGACCGTGCTCGTCGGCAAAGAGAACACTACGATCGTGGAAGGCGGCGGCAAGAGCTCTGAGATTCAGGGCCGTGTCACCCAGATCCGCCGCCAGATCGAGGAAACCACTTCCGATTACGACCGTGAGAAATTGCAGGAGCGGCTGGCGAAACTCGCTGGCGGCGTGGCGATCATTCACGTCGGGGCCGCGACCGAAACGGAAATGAAGGAGAAGAAAGCTCGCGTCGAAGACGCGTTGCACGCCACTCGCGCTGCGGTCGAGGAAGGCATTGTGGCGGGTGGCGGCGTCGCTCTGCTCCGCTGCTTGCCGGCCATCGAAGCTGTGAAGCTGGCGGACGCGGACGAACAGATCGGCGTGGACATCGTGAAGCGCGCTGTGGAAGCTCCTCTGCGCATGCTCGCCTCGAACGCGGGCGTGGAAGGCTCGCTCATCGTCCAGGAAGTGAAGAAGCGCAAGAATAACGAGGGCTACAACGTCGCCACCGGCGAATATACCGACTTGGTGAAGGCTGGCGTGGTCGATCCGAAGAAGGTCACCCGCAGCGCCCTCCAGAACGCCGCTTCGATCGCGGGCTTGCTGCTCACCACCGAATGCCTCGTCACCGAGTTGCCGGAGAAGGAAAAGCCTGCTCCCGCCGGCGGCGGTCATGACCACGGCATGGACTAAGCGCAGGCTGATCCATTCGAATTCTGCAAACCGGGACTGTTTCGGCAGTTCCGGTTTTTTTTGTGATCGGAGGTGAACGCAGTGGGCTTGCGATCCCTGCGTGGTGAGGTAAAGGAGATCAACGCATGGCTCGGGCTCAAAAAGTTCCACGGTTGAGTGAAGCCGAATATCTGCGAATTGAACGCGCGGCTGAGTTTCGCAGCGAGTTTTTCGACGGAGAAATGTTCGCTCTGGCCGGCGGGACGCCGGAGCATAGTCTGATCGCCACGAACATCGCTGGAGAATTGCGGGCGAAATTACGGGGGGGCGCATGTGTTGCCTACAATTCGGATCTCCGGATCAAAGTGGAAGCTTCCGGCTTGTACACTTACCCTGATATTTCTGTGGTCTGCGGTGGGCTGCAGATTGTTGAAGGGACCACCGACACGGCCATCAACCCCACCGTGATTGTCGAGGTGCTCTCGGATTCCACGGAAGCGTATGACCGTGGCCGGAAACTCGAGAATTACCGTCAGATCCCGATGCTCCGGGCCTACATCCTGGTTAGCCAGTACGACCCGCACGTGGATCAGTTCACACGGACCGCCGACGGGGTGTGGGCTTTGAGTGAAGCCAAAGGCCTTGGAGCCACTTTAGATGCGGCCCCATTGGGGATTCGTCTGGAACTCGCGGAGATTTACGCGAACTTCTCCTTCAAGCCGCCGACCCTCCGGGTCGAGTCCGTCCGCCCTGGCGCCGCTTAGCTTTTTTCAGGCGCTCGTTCCGCGTGAAAGTTTCCCAGCCGGGAAGAGAAGAGCCTTCGGGGCGTAGCCGAAGGTTTTTGCTGGCTGCATTTTCCTGGGAGATCTGCGAGAGTGGGCTCACGGCGGGAGGCTGCTCGCCGCGGGATCATGAACATCGTTTCTGCTCTAGCTGGGCTGGTTTTGCTTCTTTTTGGAAGGCGTTTGTTTTGGTTTTTTGTGGCCTCTGCCGGATTTGCCGCCGGGATGTTCTTGGCCAGGGATCAGTTGCACATGGAGTCGCAGGTGCTGATTTTAGTCATCGCCTTGTTTGCCGGCATTGTTGGAGCGCTTTTGAGCGTCTTTCTCCAAAAAGTGGCGATTGCGCTGGCCGGTTTTGCCGGCGGCGGTTACGCCGCGGCGATGGTTTTGGTGAACCTGCACAACCAGCCTCTGGCCTCCGTCGGTTTTGTCGTCGGCGGAATTTTGGGCGCGATCCTGTTGCTCACCATCTTCGACGCGGCCTTGATCATTCTCTCAGCCCTGGTGGGAGCCGCGTTTTTTGCCGATGGTGTTGGCACCGCGGACAACGCGCTGTTGGTCTTTGCCGTCGCCCTTGCGGTGGGAGTGCTGGTCCAGACCTTGCAGTTGCGCCATAGCGCTCGGCGCGAAAGGCGCAAAGTCCCTCGCGAGCAACGCTGAAATATCTGGACGCAGCCAGCCTCTGCGGGCGGACCCTACTTGCCTTCGGCCAGCCGATGCGCGAGCCGGGGCGGCAGGCCCGCTTCGAGGATTTTGTGCTGGGTGGTGGCGATGTCGTAATCGAGTCGGCGGAGCTCGATCGATCCCTCATCCAGATCGTAAACGACGTAGGCCGCTTTTGGGTTGCCGTCGCGCGGCTGGCCCACGCTGCCAACGTTGACAAAGTACTTCTTGCCGGGCTCGACCTTGAACTTGGAATAGGTTCCGCCGCGGACCATGGCGTCGCGGACAAATGCGACCGGCACATGGGTGTGGCCGAAGAAGCAGACGCTGGTGTTCTGGTAGGTGAAGCTGGCGGCGGCGGCCAGCTTGTCAAAAACGTACCCCCAGCGTTGCGGCCCATCCAAAGTCGCGTGCACGATCGAGAAGCTGGCCACCAGTCGAATGTAGCGCAAATCGCGGAGCCATTTCCGGTCTTCGGCGGTGAGCTGGTCGCGCGTCCAGTTAATCGCTTCCTGGGCATGAGGATTGAAGCCCTCCAGATCGGTCTCCGAGGAGCAATACTCATCGTGGTTGCCCTTCACCACCGGCATGCCCATCTCGCGGACGACATCCAGGCACTCCTTGGGGTTGGCATTGTAACCCACCACGTCGCCGAGGCAGGCGTAATGGGTGCAGCCCATGGCCTTGGTGTCGGCCAGGACCGTTTGAAACGCCTCCCAGTTGGCGTGAATATCAGCTATAATTGCGTAACGCATCAAAATCCAAACACGACAGTCTACTGCGTGATTTCAAATCCGCGAAATTCTCCCTGCGCGTCTTCCCATTTCAAGCTCTCATTCGAGATGAACCGCCCCAGGCCAGATTCCCGAATCCCCTGTTGAAAAGCTTCCAACTCCTCTTTGACGCCTTCGGCCACCAATTCCACGCGGCCGTCAGGAAGGTTGCGCACGATACCAGTCACTTCATAACCGGTCGCCACATTTTTTGTCGTGTAGCGAAATCCCACGCCCTGCACTTTTCCTGAGTAATAGATATGCAGCCGGCGGCGTTTCACAAGTCCTCCTTGTGAAAGAAACGCCAGACTGCTGGTCGAAAATCCATCGTTAACCTCGAAATCAAGCCATAATCGTACCATCGAACGCAACGCTTTTCGGTTCACCCGCCGTGCGTTTGACCGCACATGCCGGAGGCCTTCGGTCCATCCCAGCGCGCCGGTTTACTCCAGGGGCGGCGGCTCCTGCCCAAAAACCCGTCGAAGCGCGGAGGCCGCTGCCCAATAACCGCACATGCCGTGAACCCCGGCGCCCGGTGGCGTAGAACTGGAGCAGAGGAAAAGCCGCGGGTTCGGCGTGCTGTACGGGTCCCACCGGGGAAAGGGGCGCAGCAGGAACTGGCCCAAGTTATTCGCTCCGCCGCCAATGTCGCCCCCGACGAAATTCGCGTTGTAAGCCTCGTAGTCCGCCGGAGAGGTCGAGTGGCGCGCCAGAATCACGTCCCGGAAGCCCGGCGCAAATCGCTCGATTTGAGCTTCAATCGTCCCGGTCATATCGGTCGGACACCCGTTAGGCACATGGCAATACGCCCAGCCGGTGTGGCGGCCTTCGGGCGCGCGTGACGGGTCAAACTGCGATTGTTGGGCTGCCAGCACGAACGGCCGGTCTGAAACCCGGCCCGCTTCCAGCCCGGCTTCGGAACGGACGATTTCCTCGGCGGTTCCTCCGACATGGACTGTTGCGGCCCGGGCACAATCGGGATTCGCCCAGGGGATCGGCTGGGAAAGCGCCCAATCGACTTTGAAGACGCCCGGACCAAACCGAAAGCGGGCGGCTCGCGCTCGATACCCCGCTAGGAGGGTCTCTCCGGCAATTTCAGCCAGTTGGCGCGGGGTGACGTCAAAAAGGACCGCCCGGCTCTCGGGAAGGTCTGCCACCGAACGAATCGGGCGGCCGGTTTCAATGGTTCCCCCGTGCTCTCGCAGGCAACTGGCCAGAGCCTCAACGATTCGCGCCGACCCGCCCCGGGCGCAGGGCCAGCCGGCGGCATGACCCGCGAGCGCCAGGACGAAGCCGAAGGCCGCCGTTCCAGCCCGATCCAGCGGTAAAATGGCGTGGGCGGCGCATCCGGCGAAGAGAGCCCGGGCTTCCTCGGTTTGAAACGAGGGCAGGATCGCAGTGCAGGAACGGAGAGCGGTCGATCCGAACCGGGCGAGGAGGAGGGGATGCCGCGGCATTCGGGTCGGACGGAGGATTTCTTGAAAGAACGCTTCCTTTTGGTCGAGGAACGGCCGGAAAAGACGGTGCCACGCGTAGCCGTCGTCTCCCAGGCCATCGGCGGTTTCGTCCAAAGAATAGTGCAGGATGGCCGCCCGTCCGTTCGGCAAGGGATGAGCCAGGGGAATCGGAGCGTGAGCCCAGGCCAACCCGTACTTTTCTAGATCCAGAGCGCGGAAAGCGGGCGAAAGCAGGCCCATCGGATGAATGGCGGCGCAAAGATCGTGCTGGAACCCGGGCAGCGTCAGCTCGGCGGTCCGGCAGCCACCCCCGATTTTTTCATGCGCTTCGACGACCAGGACGGACAATCCGGCTCGAGCCAGAAAGACGGCGGCGGTCAATCCGTTTGGCCCGGCGCCAACCACCACCGCGTCGTATTTCGTTCCTCGGCTCACCTGAATGGGGCGATATTACAGCCGGGGAGCTGGGAGCACAAAATTACAAGTGAGACGCCAGCAGGACTCGTAATCCCCAGAGGAGGAGGCAGACGCCGGTGGCTCTGCCGATCAGCAAGCCGCGGGGCGCGATTTTTTCGACGAGCACGAGCATCGTGAGTGCTCCAATCCACCAGAGATTCATCACGCCGAAAACGAACAATTGCGCCATGAGCATCCAGCAGCAGCCCGTGCAGTAAAGTCCGTGCCTGAGGCCCATGCGCAAAGCTCCGCTCTTTCCGTTGCGCCATTCCGTCAGGAGAAAAGTGAGCGGGGATCGGCAATGAGTGAGGCAGGAGTCTTTGAAACGGGTCCATTGGAAAAGGCCGGCCGCGATGAGAAGCACTCCGGCCAGAGCCGGCGCGGTGGCGGTCATCATGGGCGAGAGCATCGCCTTTCCGTGCAGGACCCATTGCGCCCCGGCCGCCGCGAGGCTGAAGGCCGCCCAGATGAGCAGGTATCCAAAAATGAAAAACGTGGCCGGCACAAAGGGCCGTTCCTGTTCGCGCCGTTTCCGATTCACCGAGGCGAACATCAGGATCATCGGGGCGGCCGAAGGCAGCATCATGGCCACCATCATTTCGGCCCACATCAGAAAAAGCGGGACGAGCGTCGCGGCCGCCCAGGGAGCCGTATCGGGCCCCGACATCGCCATCCCCGCGCAACGGCAACTGCCGGTGGCATACATGGCTGCCGCCTCGCGGGCCGTATAAACCCACGCGAGAGTGGTGATGCCGAAAATCAAGGACAGCAGCGTGGCCCGGTCCCGGCGCAGAGCGGATTCCAGCACGGTCGGCTTGCTTGCGGTGGCGGCTTCCGGTTGCACTTGGGGTGGGCTGTCAGTTCGAGTAATCGACCTGGGTCACAAAACCGGCCTTGGCCTGCCACTCGTACTTCAGTTCCCCGGCGTTGACCCGCATTTCGGCCGCTGACACGCATTCCGCCTGCTTGAAAATAAAGCCGGTCGAGTGCTCCACCCGCACGGACTCTGGCGCGCCGGTCACCGGGTTTTTGATCGGTTCGAGGCTCACAACGATTGCGTCGCCTACGCTCACCCGGCTGTTTCGACCGGCGAGATGAAATTGAATCGGCACGAATTGCGGTTCGAGCATGCGGCTGAAGGTTGTGACGATAATCTCGAACGGCAGTCCGCCTGCTTTGCCGCTGGTAATCTCGAGCAGGGCGTTCCGCTGGGCCTGATCGGCTCGTTCGTCAATAAAGACAGCCACCGTGCCGTTGCCTTCGTGGATCGCTTTGGGCCAGCTCACCGCCATCCCGAGCCCCAGGCCATCCAGGGAGACCGCGCCGAAGTGGCCTTTGGTAATATGGTACGCGACCATCCCTTCACAAAAGCCGCGGGTCGGCGGGGCGCTGAATTCACAGGGACAGCCGTAATCGCAATTGCAGGCCTGCAACAGTTCAGCCTGCATCCGCCAGGGTGTGGGCATGCTCATAAAAACGTCGGGGTTGTTTTCTTTGATGCTCCGGCGCAACCGTTTATTCAGAAAATCAGATGGGGTGATTCATGGCGGGTTGATTGCCGAATAACCCAGTGGAACGGGGACGGTTAGGATGCTCCTCGGGTGGTGAGCCTTCTGCGGGCCAGCCAATTGTTGATCTGGTCGAACACCACCGCCACGATCACGGCGATGCCGATGATAATCCGGCTGTAGTTTTGCGGGATGCCGAGAATGACGATGCCGCTGCTGATCATCTGGATGACCAGCGCGCCCAGCAGCGCGCCAAGCGCCGATCCCTTGCCCCCGGAGAGGCTGGCCCCGCCCACCACCGACGCGGCGATCACGTTCAACTCGTAGCCTTCGCCATCTCCGGAACTGGCCGCGCCGTAGTAGCCAATCGCGAGGAGGGCGGCGATGCCCGCAGTCAGGCCGGAGAGGATGTAGACCCCAAGCTTGACCCGCTCCACCCGGATCCCGCTGTACCGGCTCGCCAATTCGTTGCCGCCCACCGCGTAAACCCGCCGTCCGGCCGCCATCAACACCAGGAAAATGCCGCCCGCGATCGCTGCCAGAATCATGACCGCCAGCGGGACAATGCTCAGTTCCGTGCCAAAGTCGTAGCGAACCAGGGCGCGAAAAGTCTCCGGAAAGCTGCCGATCGATTGGCCGTTCGTCACCACGAACGCGATGCCCCGGTAGATGGCCATGGTGCCAAGCGTGATGATGAAAGGGTGGACTTTGAGCGCGACAATCATCGAGCCATTGGCGAGGCCGCACAGGGTGGCCGCCCCGACGCAGATCAGCATGCCTAGGGGCACGCTGATCCAGGGGGAAGTGGCGGCGTTTGCCCCCTCCGGGCCGTAGCGATTGAAAAAAATCGCCGCCAGGACGGACGCGAGGGCGTAGATCGAACCGACAGAGAGATCGATCCCGCCCGAAATGATCACCACGGTGGCGCCCACGGCCATGACCGCCACGAAACTGGTGTCTTTGGCCAGTTGGGCGAGGTTTTCCGCATTCAGGAACTTGTTTTTGCGTTCCATGACCGGCTCGCGGTCGCCGTTGGGCAGGTCACGGAACACCCGTTCGCGTTCTCCTTGCTCGTTAACGCGGAATTTCGGCCGTTCCACCGACCCGCCAAAAATCGACAAAACCACCGCAAGCGCCAGGACAACGAGAGCAAGGCCCCCCTCCTGAAAGCTGAACGGGCGGCGAGGACTGAGGCGTTTGGCCTGGATTTTATCCATGGGTCGGCGAAGGCTAGCAAGACCTCACCCTCGGTTCAAGGCGTGTGACTCGCGTCGACTCGCAGAATGGCGCGGCGCTTGTATTTGGGGGGCAAGTCCAAACGTCCCTGCAAAAAACGGGCTGAGCCGAGGCATCTTTGGTCATCGCGCTATCGAGGGGATCAACCGGCAGTTTGGCGGTTGCTGAACCCACCGAGCCCTGTCGCGGAGCGACCCCTTGAATCGTAGCCGTGGGTTTCAATCCACGGACCCGGCGCCGGAACGAAGCCGCGTCGCATGGTGCGCTTGAGTTTTGATTTCGCTGGAGAGCCGCATTCGCGGCCTCGATCGGGAGCCAGCGCCCAGAGCGCTGTAGCCGCAATCCTTTAGGTTGCGGTTCCAATGGTTTACTCCTCCAATCCGGTCGCTGGCCTGCGGCACCTTCTGCCCTCCTCCGAACCCCCGAGCCCTGTCGCGGAGCGACCCCTTGATCGTAGCCGTGGGTTTCAACCCACGGATCGACGCCGGAACGAAACCGCGTCGCGTAGCGACGCTTGAATTTTGAGTTCGCTGGAGAGCCGCGTTCGCGGCCTCAAGCGGGAGCCAGCCCCCAGAGCGCTGTAGCCGCAATCCTTTAGGTTGCGGTTCCAATGGTTTACTCCTCCATCCCTGATCTTCCACGCTCGGTGCCTGTAGGCCCGGCGCCTCACCGAGCGCGCTTTTGGCAAAGAGATCGGAATCCGTTCGTCAACCCCCCAGCCCCATTCTGAACCCCCTGAGCGCCCGAGCCCGGTCGCGGAGCGACCACGTGATCGTAGCCGTGGGTTTCAACCCACGGACTGAGCGACGGAGCGAACCCGCGTCGCGTAGTGACGCTTGAATTTTGAGTTCGCTGGAGAGCCGCGCTCGCGGCCTCGATCGGGAGCCAGCGCCAAGAGCGCTGTAGCCGCAATCCTTTAGGTTGCGGTTCCAGTGTTTACTCCTCCAATCCGGTCGTCGACCCCGCAGCCACCTTCTGCCCCCTGAGCGCCCGAGCCCGGTAAAGTGGTCGTAGCCGTGGGTTTCAACCCACGGACCAGCGACGGAACGTTACTGGGTGGCTGCAGCCTAAGACCTGGTGCGTCTTGGGAAATTGGCCGTCAGCCCGCCGTAATGGGAGCGGCCCGGCGAGGGCCGGGCGGGCGGCGCGTGCCCGCACGTTGAAAAAATCAGCGTAAAACGAGAGTCCTTGCTCTCCGTTTCTAAGTCTTTTAGCGCCTCTCCACGATATCCAAACGATACTGGCTGGAAAAAGGCGGGTTTTTCAGAAGCCGTGAGGGCGCGGTGGGGCCGAAACCTCATGGTGGCGTTTCGTTCTTGAGGCGGAAAAACTTCGCCGGGGCGGTCTTCGCTTCGCGGTCGAGGAACGTGCGCTCGAAGCTCAGATTGGTGTAATTGGTTATTGTGCTCCAGCTCCTGAGGTCGGGACTCGATTCCAATGACACCTGACTAATTCCCTCTGCCGAAATCTTGCCGAGTAGTCCGTTCGCGGTCAGTTGAACGCTGGGAAAACCGGAACCCGCCGCACTGTTTCGACGACTTGGCGTCCTGCCTTCCGTCGCCCAAAAATGTGGACCTTGAGCGCTCCCCTTGAGCGCATAAAGGACATTACGTCTGGCGATGTAAATCGTGCCATCGTCGCCCAGGACGGCTCCACCGCTCGGTTCGGGAAATGCCCAGCTTACGTTCCCGTCTGAATCGAGGCAGTATAGGAACCGTCCGTCCGAAGCCTGCACTCCGACGTAAATCGATCCATCCGACGCGACCCTCGGTTGATTGTTCAGCAATCGGTATGGCTTTTGCCAAATCTGTTGTCCCCATCTGGAAAAGCAACAAAAGCTATCAGTCCACGAAACATAGATTCGATTACCGGCTAAGACGGGTCCCAATCCACCTCCTGTGAGTGGGGTTGAAACAGGGACTCGCCAAGCGGTGTTTCCGTTGCCATCAATTGCGATCAGATGGGATAAATCCTGAGCATAAATAATGCCTGCTTGATCAACGGCAGGAGTATAATTAATTATGCGGTAAAGGGGATACTCCCAAACGAGCCCGCCATTTTCATCAAATGCATTCACGCCCTGATCCGCGCAAAAATATAGCGTTCCACCCTTCGTCAAAGCCATTCCAGCAAGCGGAGAGAATCCCCCGTAGGGCAGCCGCTTGTAAAAGAGAGGCTCCCCGGTGGTAGAGAGCTTCACCAGAAAGTATTGCGAAGTCGGTACGTCGGCGGTAAGAAAAAAGATGCTTGTGTTTCCCGCATCGACTACAGGATCGGAAAACAGTTCGCCACGAGTTACGTCATACGTCCAAAGGAGCTCGTTCTGCGCGTTAACGGCACCGAGTTGTTCAAAATCGATTTGGAAGTAAATGTGCCCATCGGGACCAATCGAGCGAGGTTGACCACCGGAGCGTTTCCAAAGGAGCCGACCATCAGTTTTAAATGCGCTCACCTCGTAAATACCGTTTGTTGTGAACAAAGAGCAGACGAGCGCATCCTGAACGATTCCGACCGGTGCGATACTCTGTGCATCCGCGACCTCAGTTCGCCAGAGCGTCTCCGGCTGATCCGTCGGCACCGCCCAAAGTTCGATTGCAAAAATGAGTGCGGCGCACCGTAAGAGAAACCTTCGCGAGGAGGTCATGGCTGAACGCATCCACTTCGATTGTCGTCTCGCGGCGATTTGCTGCCAAGCCGAAAACCGTCGCCCACGTTTCGAGCACATTTCTGGAAAGCCCACTGATGTTAAATTTTGCGAAAGTTGCCGAAAGATTTTCACCGGATTCTTCACCAAAGTTACACCTGATGAGCATTTGAAAGGCGGGAGACGCGTTCAGCTGGGCCGGTTGGCTGTAGCCGGGAGCCAGCGCAGCGGTGGCTGTAGCAATCCTTTAGGTTGCGGTTCCCGTGGTTTACTCCTCCAATCCGGTCGCCGACCTGCGGCACCTCCGTCCCCCCTGAGCCCCCGAGCCCGGTCGCGGAGCGACCCCGTGATCGTAGCCGTGGGTTTCAACCCACGGACCCGGCGACAGAACGAAACCGCGTCGCGTAGTGACGCCTGAATTCCGGATTGGGCGAGTGCCGGGGAGGGCGACGTGGACTGGGCTGGTTTCCGCTCGCAATTACTTCAAGACCGACTCAGCGCACCTGCTGTCAAATGCCTCGCACCCAAGCCATCCCAACGAAATACGTTCATTCAACCCCGGGTTGCGAGGGGCGCGCTACTCCGACGAAACCAGAGGGCAACAAAACCGAGGGTAAAAAGCGCGGTGCTGCTCGGCTCGGGTATGACCTCATACTGGAAATTCACCTCGTAAAACCTGTAATTGGGCTCGCCTTCCGATCCTCGACTAATTGGAATCGATGGGAAGCTCAGCCCTCCTGTCAGGCTAATCACTCCGCCGAATGCCGGGGGTTCGGAAATACGTGACGCGAACTGCACCGCTTCCGGGCGAAGCAAATCGTCCGCATCGTTCTCAGCGAAGTGTGCGCCCACCACAAAACCCTTGCCCAGCGGCAGCGGAATCGCGGTCGAGAGCGATGCGTAGCGATACTCCCCTGCGAGCGTTCCGGCGGTCCCGCCCGGAACTGTAGCGGAACCAAGGAGCGCTCCGCTTGCGGTCCACAGGCCCACCGTATGAGAATTCACCAGCGGCCTGCCGTCCAGGCTGAAAACGCCAATGGCGGTGACTACCAACTGCTGGTTCGGCTCGAGGTGCGGTAGAAATATCCATCCTCGCGTGTTGTCGCGGCTGTTAAGACCGGGCGTCTGGTTCGAGCCTCCAGCTGTCTCAAACGCTGCGTCACCGTGGGTCGAAACGATCGTTCCGTTTGCGACGAGAGCGCCCCCAATTCCGAGGATCCGCAGGTTCCTGACGAGACTATTCAGATTGTTCATGGCAGTTCTGACGTTGGTCGTCCTGTAAAGATTTTGAGACCATTGTCTCTAATTTTGCTGACTCCCCGCAAAAAGGGCGGCTGCCTCAACATCGCAATATTGCTGTATCTGTTTGTGAGCCAGGCATGGCCTCACCAAACATGACTTGATCCCGGCAGTCGAGATTGAAAGAGCACTGAAAAGGAAGCGACTGTTTGAAGGAAATCCGGAGAAACATACTTATGGCGAAGACGGAACAAAAATCCCAGAAGACGACCGATGCTGTGAAGATTTTGGATCGGATGATGGATGGCAACAGCCCGCTGCGGCAATTGGCCAACGAAGCGGTGGTGTTGCGCAACTCATTTATGACGGTCGGACGAAGGCGAAACGCACGGAAAAGCAACTGGCTGAAGGGGTGGGAACACCCCAATCGGTCATCGCGCGTTTGGAAGATGCAGATTATGAGGGGAATTCTCTCTCGATGTTGCAACGAATTGCCACTGCGGTGAATAAGCGCCTGGAAGTTCGTTTCTTTTCGCCCAGTCGCAAAGCCGTGGCGTGAATTTCTTCTCGCCAAGTGCGGACCCACGTGACGTTGCTCTGCCGAACCCTGACTCTCTGAACCGCGGATCCGGCCGTTCGACTCCGCGGCCCCATTCTGAACCCCCTGAGCGCCCGAGCCCGGTCGCGGAACGACCGCGTGATCGTAGCCGCGTTGTCGTGGCGGCGGCGAAGCTGATGTTCAGCCGGTCGACGATGAGTTCACCATGAACTCCAAGTCCTGGGTCGGGAAGCCTCGCGGTATCTCCAAAACCACTCCCCGCGGAAAATGCACCTTGCAGGTGCCGCCGCTGGCGCTGGCCATTCGCCGGATCTCCAAGAAACAAGGCCCCGGGCCTCTCGGTTCACTCTCCGCCCGCTTCAGCCAGTTCCGCAGCGAAGCCACGCTCACCCCGGCCCGGCTCGCAAAATCCTTCTGCGTCAGCCCGCTGGCGTGATAATCGGCCACCGTCCTGGCCCGCTCTTGCGCTCGCCCTTCTTCGCCGAACAAAGACTTCTCTCATTGCCCCAGCTTCTCATCCCGCCAGCTCTCTGCCTATCTGGGGTTGCTATCACGGATCCGTTTGACTGGGCTTCAAGCACCTTTTGCCGTTGCCCCTCCAACGCTATTAATTGCTCCTCTTTTGAATCGCAAATGTTCGTGAAGTGTAACTTTCGGTGAAGAATCTGGTGAAGGTCACATTGGAAAAATGGTTGGCAGTCATCGTCCGCCGACGCGTCTTATTTGGTTTCCAATTTGAGAACCCTTTCCTTCAGGTCCGGCACCTCGATCCAGTGCGACGGTTTGCAACCGAATTGATCGGTGATATTCGGATCGGCGCCATGTGCCAGGAGCAAGTCAAGGACTGCGTGGCTACTAACGCGATACATCGCGACACATCCATCCACATCTTGTTGATTTGGATTTGCGCCTGCATCCAAAAGCAGCCTGACGCAGTCTGCCGAGTTTGCGCTGACCGCGGCGTGGAGGGCAGTGTCCCCGGTTGACGTAAAATTCGGGTCCGCGCCACGCTCAATCAGGAACTTTACGGCCGCCGCATCACCCGCCTCCGTGAAAGATTTCAACGGCCAATATCCCGCTCCATCGTGATGATTTGGGTCACATTGAAATTCATCAACGAGCAACTGTAGCGTTGGGAGATCGTGGCATTCTTCCAAAGCATACACTTCGCGCCTCCGAAGCGAGGCGTCCATCATACCTTGCACCAACTCTTCGGTTTGATCTTCAACGGGGAAGGGAAGGAGCGACGAAAACTTCTGTTGCGCTTCCAACGCGAGACGATTGTGCAACGTTTGTATCTCCGACTTCCTCTCTTCGGTATTCGGAGGCGTCCATGCAAACCGAAGTCGCGCGCCTTTTCGAAGGAATAAGCGGGTAATTTCGATGTTGCCGTGGCCGACTGCCAGCATCAGCGGAGAATCGCCGCCAAATTCCAGTTTTGCCTCGATATCCGCGCCGTTATCCAAAAGAACCGCCGCGCACCTTTTTGCGCCAAGTTCGGCCGCCATGTGCAAGAAGGTGCGACCAGCGTGGAAGCGTTCGGTTACGGAGCGACCCTCCGCCAGACTGCGTTGCAAAGCCTCGCTGTCGTCGCGATGCAGGGCGATAAAGCACGGATCGGTTGAGGCCTTTGCCATTTCAGACCAATCTCGCATTTGCATTTAGGTAACGCGGCAAAGACATTCCTGCAATCCTCATCTCAATCCACTACTGTCCGGATATTAGTAGTGGAAAATCAACTGGTTGCGAATGTCACCTTTGAGAATTTGGGGCTCATTTTCTCTAAACACCCGAGCCAGAGGTTCTTTGGAAAAGACGTTGACGCTTAAAATTTGCAGAATGCTGTAGAGACTTCGCGGCGACTGCAACTGCTTTTTCAGGAGGGCCACCAAAACATAAACACAGAGCGAAATCCAGATTTGCGTGCGCACGGCGTTGTCGCTCGTGCCGTAAAAATGTTTGATCCGCAGATGCCGCTTGATCCATTTGAAGGTAAGCGGTAAAGGAGCGGCCCTCCGATTATTCGGAGCGGTTGGCACGGAGGATGGTTTCGGGAGGGCGCGCTGGAGTCGCTGAACAGGCCCGACTCAGGCGGGTTGCGGCGCGGCAGCTTTCTTTTGCTTCCACTTGAGCGGCGTCAGTTGTGCGACCTGCTGGTTGGTCAGGGTTGGCAGTTTCTCCAGCGCGTCCTTGAGGTAGGCGTAGGGATCGATACCGTGCATCCGGCAGTTTTGGACGAGCGTGAACACTGTGGCGTTGCGCGTGCCGGCTTCTTCGGATCCGAAAAACAGCCAGTTTTTCTTGCCGACCGCCGTGGGCCGGATCGCGTTCTCGACCAAGTTATCGTCGATCTCAACCTCGCCATGGTCGAGGAATCGCGAGACGGCTTCCCATTGGTTGAGAGCATAGCGGATCGCCTCGCCCATCGGACTTTTGGGCAGGTATCTGGATTGGAGTTTGGGCAGGACGCGGCCCAATCGGTCCATGACCATTCGGCTGTGCGAAGACCGCCACGCTTCTCGCAAGACCGGGCCGGCCCGGCTTTGGCGGAGTTGCTCCTCCCATCCGTATAGGATGCCCATTTGATTTAAAATCCAACCGGCGATGCCGGGGCTCTGCTCGCGTGCTTCAAAAAATCCGCGCCGCACATGGGCCAGGCAGCCGAACAAGGTGACTTCCTTGCCGCGAGCGAAAGCGGGATAGGCGCTGTACCCGTCGCACTGAACTTTTCCGGAGTATTCCTTGCCCAAGAGCGATTCCAAACAGGCCGCCGCCCGGTTGGCATGCCATTCATAGACGACGCATTTGCCCGGAACGAGCGCGGTCCACAAATAACCTTGCGAGCAGCGGCCCGGATTTTCCGGGTCCAGGTAGCGCACCGGCGTCTCGTCCACCTGCACATAGCCGCTGGCCTGCATTTCCATTTTGAGGCAGAGCACAAGGGCTTGCAGCAAGAGCACGCAGTGCCGAGTCCAGATGACCATTTGGCCGCGAGCGATGAAAATGCCATGCCGCTGTGCGAACATCATCTGCTGTCGGTAAAAGGGAAGATGGTCGGCGTATTTGCTCACCAGCAAATGCGCGAGCAAGCCCGGCGCGGCCATGATGCCGTCGGCCACGCGCGCGGGCGCGGGCGCGATGACCGGCGGCAGGAGCTTTTGGTCCGCGCGCACGTATTTCGGCCGGATGGTTTCTCGCCAGAAGAATTTTCCCGGCTGGTAATCCAGCAGGCGGCTGACTTCCTGGCTGATCTGTTTCCACTGGCCCGGCTCGGCCTGGACGATTTTCGGCTGAATCACTTCCCTCACCACTTCCAGGTGATCCGGCACGCGGATGCGTTGCGTTTTGGGTGGCGACTCTTTGCGCAGGGAGAGCAACGGCAACTGCCGTGCCGGGCTCGGCGGAACCTCCACCATCGCCTCGCCCGCGCCGCTCAAGAGCAGCGTCAGTTGTTTGGAGTCCAGCTGCTCGCTCTTCTTGCCGAAGATGCGCTGGGCCAGCGCGTCCAGCTTTTGCCGCAAAAGCGCGTTCTCTTGCTGGAGACTGGAAACGGTCGCCTCGTAGTTGCTCTTCAGAGTCGCGAGCGTGGCTTGCAGAGTAGAGACGAGTTCGCGCAGTCCGGTCAATTCATTGGCCGCTGGATTTCCGCTCGTCATCAACGAGCAAAAAAGCAGCGCTTCTCGTGCCAAATTTCAGCGGCGGGACGCGCGGCGCGAAGTTATTTTGAACAGCCGAAAGTTTCTTGGCCGGAAGGAAATCTCTCACTCCGACGCCTCGTACCAGGCGCGGCGCCCGCTGCCTTTAAGTTCCACTCCGTCGAGCAAGAGTTGCAGCGCCTGCGGAGCCAGTTTGATTTTCGCGCTCGGTTCTCCCGCGCTTTGCGGCCAGAAGAAAGTGCCCTTCTCCAAACGCTTGGTGAGAATGCACACGCCCGTCCCGTCGAAATAGAGAATCTTGATCCGATTATGGCGGCGATTGGAAAAGACAAAGAGCGCGCCGCTCATGGGATTCTCGCCGAGCTTCTCCTGGGCGGCATTCCACAGACCGTTGAAGTTCATCCGCAGATCGCACGGCGCGGAGGCCAAGAAGACTTTCAGCTGTGCCTGAAAGCTCAGCATGCCTCCTCCTGCCGGGCCAGTTGATTGAGCAGCGCGGCCGCCCAGGGCACTTGCTCCGCATGGGAAACCCGCAGCCGAATCTGCGCGCCCACCTCCACCACCAAGCTCGATGCAGGCACGGCAGCCGGCGGCAGCTCCACTTCCACAAACGCGGGCGAACCAGCTGCTTTAGCCCGACGGTGTCGCCACCCACTGAACGTGGTGTAATTGATCCGATGCTTGCGGGCGAAGTCCGCTGCCGAAAGACCACTGCGGTCAAAAACGCGGAGAAGCTCAGCGCGTTCAGATGAAGTTGTTCGGCGGCTCCAAGGGGAAATGAGGGCACGATTCATGGCCCGCGGATCTAACCACGCCCGGTGCACGTCCGAAAGAAGGCCGCTCCTTCACCGCTTACATTTGAAGAACAATTCCACTTTCCAACGGCCCCTGTAGCGCCGGGCGATCGTTAAGGGCGGCAGTTCGAAGTGCGGCTGGTCCAAATCGTTCAACACGGTCTGAACAATGCGGATAGTTCGGCCAACCTTCATCCTTTAGCCTTCCTCCCCCCCCCTTTTCCCCCGTCCCCCTCCCTCCACCGTTGGCATCCCCCCTCCCGTAGTCTGTGCTCCAGTATGATTAATTCTCGCAGCCGTTTCGCCTCGCTCCCGCCCGAGGACCAGTCTTTCATCCTCAAACTCTGCGCCGATCATTCCTACGAGGAAATCGTCGGTATTCTCCGCCAGCCGCGGGATCAGGGCGGGCTCGGCCTGGTCACCTCGCGCAGCGCTCTCTGCCGCTTCTACACCTCGCAGCATCTCTCCGGCTCCCGCGTCGCCCTTGCCCAATCTGCTGCCGCCGCCCAGGTCTGGCACGAGCGCGATTCCACCGCCTTTTTCGGCGCCATCTGCGGATCTATCCAGGCGCGCGTTCTGGAAAACGTCATGGCCGGGAAGGCTCTCGCCGATCTCGAAAACGATCTCCGGGTGCTCCGGACCGCGCACCGCCTTTACCTCGCGGATGCCCGCTGGCGCGCCACCCAGCCCAAGGAAGCCCAGGCCTCCTACAAAGCCTACGTCGCCAGTTGCGCCCGCCAGCCCGAGGCCGATTTCGTCCTCACCACGGAATGTCCCGAGGGCGCGCCCGCACGGGCTGCCGCCGAAAAGGCCTTCAGCTCCGATCTTTCCGGCTTCGACGCCGACCTGTGCGACGCGCGCGAGGCGCAACGGCGGCAGGAGGGCGAGCGGGCCCATCTCAGAGCTCTGGTCGAATCCCTGGGCTTTCCCTCCCCGGCGGCCGCGGGAGCTGTTCCGCCTAAAACGCCCGTAATTCCGCATATCCCGCCAGATTCCACTTTCTCTTCCTCCCGGTCACCGGCTGCCGCCCCAAAACCTCCGTCGCGGAACTCAGAACCTTTATCCAAGTCGGCGCGTGCTTCCCAGCCGTCCGCCAATTCTCCCGGACCCTCCGCCTCTGCGGCTCTGGATCGCCGGGCCCAACCCGCTACGCCCCCTTTCACGCCCCCTCCCAATCAACCCGCCGAGCCAGCCGCCACCTCCGCCTCTCAGGACAATGTTCCGTCCGATCCCCAGAAAGCCGTGCCACCGCGTCCCTTCGTTCGCGCCCAGGCCAAACCCGAACGCAATAGGCCGTGCCCCTGCGGCAGTGGGAAAAAGTACAAGCGCTGTTGTGGCGTCCCTGGGACCTTGCTCCCTGGCTTGCACGACCCCGCATCCAGGCTCGCCGCTTGACCCGGCATGCTCCGTTAAGTTCCGCTCATGTTGCGCTCGAAATGATTTGCAATTTGCCTTGCACGAGTTCGGCTCATGATTACAGTTCCTGTTCTGTTTTTAACCACCTTTGGGTGGTTTTTTCGTTTGTATCGTTGTGAAGATTTTTAGCGGGACATCCAATCAGCCTCTGGCCAAGTCGATCTGCCAGTCCATCGGCATCGATCTCGGAAAATGCACGGTCAGCGCGTTTCCGGATGGGGAGACCTTCGTTAAGATTGATGAGAATGTGCGCGGGGAGGACGTCTTCCTTGTGCAATCCACCTCGCCTCCGACCAACCACTATTTAATGGAGATGTTCATCATGATTGATGCTCTCCGCCGGGCCAGTGCTTCCCGCATTACTGCTGTTTTGCCGTTTTACGGGTACGCCCGCCAGGATCGCAAGGACCAGCCCCGCGTGCCGATCACTGCCAAGTTGGTGGCCAACCTGATCGTCGCTGCCGGCGCCAACCGGGTCCTGACCATGGATTTGCACGCCCAACAGATCCAAGGATTCTTCGATATCCCGGTTGACCACCTGTACGCCGCTCCGGTGATGTACGAGTACCTGCGGACCAAGAAATTCAAGAACCTGGTGGTGGTAAGCCCGGATGTGGGCGGGTTGAAGATGGCCCATGCTTACTCGCAGGTTCTGGAGGCGAGCTTGGCGATCGTGGCCAAGCGCCGGAAAAGCGCGACGGAAATCGAATCGATGGCTGTGATCGGTGAGATCAAGGGAAAGACCGTTTTGATGGTGGATGATCTGACAGAAACGGCTGGAACCTTGACAACCGCAGCTAAGTTGTTGAAGGAGAAGGGTGCCAAGCAGATCCTGGCCTGCGTTTCTCACGCGATTTTGAACGACATGGGAATCGGCCGGTTGCGAAAATCTGTCATTGACGAATTGATAACTACTGATACGGTTCTTCGCCCTGCAATAGCAGGGGTCAATATCACCACGTTGTCCGTGGCCGGTTTATTGGGCGAAGCGATCAAGCGAATCCATAATAATTCGTCGGTAACTTCGCTGTTTGAGTTTAAAGGTGGACGCACCAGCTAGTGCGGGCTGCCTGTTATTTTTTTGTCCCTGCCGCAAAATCGGCGGGAGAATGAATTGAATTAAGATGAAATCTGTATCATTGAACGCGTTTCCACGCGAATTGAGCAAGCGCACTGGTGTGAAAAAGGTGCGCACGAATGGCCGTATTCCCGCTGTCATTTATGGACGTCACAACAATCCGCAGAACCTGGAAATTGCGGCGCGGGATCTGGAAAACGTAATCCATACGGCTCATTCCGAGATCCTGCTGGTGGATCTCGCCGTGACCGGAACCGCGAAACGTCTGGCGTTGGTGCGCGATATTCAGCACCACCCTCTCAGCGGCCGGATGCTCCATGTCGATTTCCAGGAAGTGGCGGCGAACGAGAAAGTGACCGCTTCGGTGCCCGTCGAGACCGTGGGCGAGGCTGAAGGCGTGAAAACGGGCGGCGGCGTGCTCGAGCACGTGCTGTTCAAGGTGAAAGTCCGCGCGATTCCTAGCGACTTGCCCGACGTCATCCATATTGACGTGGCGAGCCTCCAAATTGGCCAGGCGATCCATGTCGGTGAAATCAAGCCGCCGCAAGGCGTGGAAGTCATCGGCCGCAAAGAATCGACCGTTGTCCGCGTGGCCGCGCCGGTCTCGGAGGCCCAGGAAGCTGCGGCTCTCGAGGCGGGTGGCACAACCGCAGGCGAGCCCGAGATGATCAAGGAGAAGAAGGAAGAGGGGGCGGAAGCCAAGCCTGCCGCCGGGGACAAGGGCGCGGAAAAGGCGGCCGACAAAGGCGCGGAGAAGAAGCCCGCCGAAAAGAAAAAGTAAGCGAGCGGTCGCCGGGAGCGCCTTGGGCGCGGCTCAGATCAGATGGACACGTGGTATTTGGTCGCTGGTTTGGGAAATCCCGGTTCCGAGTATGCCCGCACTCGCCACAACGCCGGATTTTTGGCGGTGGAGAGTTTCGGGCGAAAGTTTTCAGCAGACTGGAAAGAGCAGGGGCGGTTTCAGTCCCGCCTTGCTCGAATCGAGGTCAGCGGTCGGAAAGTAATTCTTTGCGAACCGCAGACTTACGTGAACGCCAGCGGCCAGGCGATCGCGCCTCTCGCGGGGTTTTATAAGATCAGTCCGGAGCGGGTTTTGGCGGTCGTGGACGACGCTGATTTGCCGTTCGGGCAGATCCGCCTGCGGAGCGAGGGAAGCAGTGGTGGACACCACGGTTTGGAGTCCATCGAGGAACACCTCGGGACGCGTGGTTTTCCTCGCTTGCGAGTGGGGATCGGCCGGACGGATCGGGGGCTGCGTGAGATCACCGGGCATGTGCTCGGCAGGTTCAGCGCGGACGAGGACCAGGTGCTGGGTAAGGTTTTGGAGAGATGCGCGGGCCAGATCGAGTGCTTTCTGGTCCAGGGTGTCCAAAAAGCAATGAGTCAATTTAATGGGGCGGTAATCGCCCCGGAGAAGAAAGAAGAGAAGTGAAGAAATACGAAGGTTTGTTCATCCTGAACACGGCCGGCAAGGAAGAGAACGTGAAAGAACTGATCGACAAGGTCACGGAAGAGATCGCTCATTCCGGCGGCAAGGTCGAGACGGTCCAAAAGATGGACAAGCGCCAATTCTCCCGCGTCGCGGACAAGAAATACAGCGCGGGCTTTTACGTTAACGTGATTTTCAATTCCGAGCCCGGCAATATCGCCCAGATGCGCAGCCGCTTTGCGATGAACGAGGACGTCTTCCGCGTCATGTTCAGCCAGGCGCCGGAGCCGAAGAAGGAAAAGGCCGCGGCTTAAGCGGCGCTCTCTCGCTTTGGAGGCGATCGGGCTTGACGGTTTGGCCGTAAAAAAACGGCCTGGCTCTTGAGTCACGCTGGTGATTTTAAGTATGAACGGGTTCAACAAAGTGATCCTCGCGGGCAATCTGACCCGCGATCCGGAGTTGCGATACACCCCCAGCGGGACGGCCATCGCGAAATTCGGCTTGGCTGTGAATCGCAAATGGAAAGATTCGCAGACCAACGAAATGAAGGAAGAGGTCACTTTTGTTGATATTGACGCGTTCGGCCGCCAGGCGGAGACCATCGGGCAATACCTCAAGAAAGGCCGTCCGATTTTGATCGAGGGCCGTTTGCGGCTCGACCAGTGGGATGACAAGGCCACCCAGCAGAAGCGATCCAGACTGGGCGTAGTTTTGGAAAGCTTTACCTTCCTCGATGGCGGCGGCGCTCGCGAGGGGGGGGCGGATTTTGGCGGCGGCAGCGGCGGAGCTCCCGCGGCTCGCGCCCCACGTCCGCAGCCGAGTGCTCCTCCGCCGGCCGGTCCCGAGCCGGAAGGAATGCCGCCCGAAGAGGACGATGTGCCGTTTTGATCAGATTTAAATCAGGATTTTCGAAGGAGTAGTTATCATGCCAAAGACAGAAGTTATTTTGACCCATAACGTTGTCGGCCTCGGGGCCGAATCAGACCATGTGAAAGTGGCTGCCGGGTATGCGCGCAACTTTCTTTTTCCCCAGGGTTTGGCGATTCCGCTGACCATGGCCAACAAGAAGCAGATCGAAGCGCTGCAAAAGCGCCGGGTCGATCGCGAAGCCAAGGAACTCCATACCATGAGCGAGCTGGCCTCGACCCTGTCGAAGCTGACCCTCGTGGTGCATGTGAAAACCGGCGAAGATGGCAAGATGTTCGGCTCTGTGACTGCGGGAACGATCGCGGACGAACTCCGGCATCAGTATGATGCCCAGCTCGACAAGCGGAAAATCCATCTGCAGCACCCG
The DNA here is from genome assembly GCA_964566945.1 of uncultured Verrucomicrobiota bacterium. Lineage (GTDB taxonomy): Bacteria > Verrucomicrobiota > Verrucomicrobiia > Limisphaerales > SXQI01 > DASVNK01. Next base: position 248,351 of record CAZMKE010000006.1, read on the forward strand.
ATCAAGTCTCTCGGTGAGCACGAAGTGCCCCTCCATTTGCATCACGACGTGAACTGCACGCTCAAGGTGCGCGTGGAAAGCTCGACGCCGCTCTCGCCCGAAGTGCAGGCCTCTTTGGCCGCCGCCGCCGCTACGGCTGCAAAGGACGCCGCCAAGGAAGCCCCCCGGGGCAAGGAAGGCGCGCCTCGCGCCGCCAAGGGTGAAAAGGGCGAAGCCCGCGCTCCGAAGAACGATGCCAGAAAGGCCGAAAAGGCTGACAAGGGCGAGAAAAAGGCCAAGGCCTAATCATCGGATCAAAATAGCTTTCCAGGAATACTATGAAACGCCAATACCAGCCTTCAAAGATTCGCCGCCAGCGGCAGCATGGCTTCATGAGCCGCAACTCGACCAAGAGCGGCCGCGCCATTCTGGCGAACCGCCGCCGCATCGGGCGCAAGCGTCTGACCCCGGTGTAGACACCGATGCCCGGCGACGCTCCAGGAGGAGGCCGGCTCAAGTTCTCCCGACATCAGCGTCTGCAGCGTTCGTGGGAATTTGAGCGGACCCGCCGCGAGGGGCAGCGCTTGGTGAAAGGGTGCCTGATCCTGAACTGGCGGTTCAGCGATAACCAGAGAACGGCCCGTCTCGGCGTTGTGACATCCAAAAAAATCGGCAACGCGGTGGTGCGTGCAAGGGCAAGGCGCTTGCTTCGGGAAGCGTTTCGGCTCAACCAGCATCGAGTTGCGCCGGTCGATTTGGTTCTCGTCGCCCGCAATTCAATCGCTGACAAAGATCGCCAGACAGTGGAGCGTGACTTCCTTCTGGCGGCCCGGCAAGCCCGGTTGTTGGCCGAGGCGGGATAAATGCTGCGTCGCATTCTCATCCTTCTTGTCCGAGGGTATCGCTGGGTCTTGTCGCCCGCGATGCGCTTCTTTTTTGGCACTTCGGGCGCCTGCCGTTTCTCGCCGAGTTGCTCCTGCTATGCTTTGGAGGCCTTGGAAAAGCATGGAGCCTGGCAGGGCTCAAAGCTGACTTTGCAGCGCCTCGGCAAATGCCATCCGTGGGGCCCGTCCGGCTATGATCCCGTCCCAGAGGCCAGCCGGAGCAATTTTCGGCCGCATTCGTTTCCACTCGGCGCCGGGCCAGGCGTGGAGCTGAGTCTGGGGGCAAGCTTTAGGGCTGGGAGGGCCAAAGCAGACAAAACTTCGGCAACTTTCTAGAACGCGATGGATCGAAAATCTCTTATCATCCTGCTTGCCTCACTCGTGGTGCTGATGGCTTGGTATCCGCTCACGAATCGGATTTTCCCCCCGAAGCCAGCTCCACCTCGGCAGACCAATATGGTTGCCCGCGGCACGAATCCGGCCTCCGGAGCCAGCCGCGGCGAGACCAAGCTAACGAACCCTGACGCCAATCTCGCGAATGCGGCGGCCAGCATTCCGGCCAATCAGCCGGCGCGCGAGGAACGCACGGTCGTTCTGGAGAACGCCGATGCCCGTTACGTGTTTACCTCGATCGGCGGCGGCCTGAAGAGCGTTGAATTGAAGCATTTCGCTGAAGCGGTCGATTGTTCAGCAAAGAAGGCCGCGAGCAACGGCCCGGTCACCTTAAACACCAAGGCTCCGGTGGCGGCCTTCGCCATCCTCGAGCAGGGCGATACGAATACCATTGCGGCGTTTACGCTCACTCGCACCGGGGATGTGGTGCGGGCGCAGGCCCCGCTGGGCAACGGGTTGCAGGTCATCAAAGAATTCCGCCTTTCCACCAATTATCTGCTGAAGGCCAGCGTTCGTTATGAGAATCATGGCGGCCAGGCCGTGCAACTGCCCGAGCGCGAGCTGGTGATCGGCACGGCCACGCCGATGGGTCGGCGCAATGAAACGGCGCATCTGGGGTTGGAGTGGTTCAATGGGAACGACAACGTCAAGATTACCGAGCCTTGGTTTGCGAACAAGACGATGGGCTGCCTGCCGGGGACCCCTCGCACCGAATATCGTGCGGGCCTCACCAATATTTTCTGGGCGGCGGTCCATAACCAGTTCTTTACCATCATTGCCGTGCCCGAGACGCCCGGTGCGGAGATCATGGGGCGCCGGATCACCCTGCCACCTCCGTCACGGGAAGAACTGGCCGGCGATCCCTCGGCGTTTGCCACGCCTTTCGGCTACCAGACCGGACTCATTTTGCCGCGCGGCCCGCTGGCTTCAGAGACGGCCGTGGAATACCACTTCGACGTTTTCGCCGGACCGAAAGAGTTCAAGACCCTGCAACAGCTGCCGCGGGACATGGACCGGGTGATGGGCTTCAGCGGTTTCTTTGGGTTCTTTGCCAAAGCCTTGCTCCTCTCGATGAATGGGCTGCATTCCCTCGGGATTGCCTACGGGCTGGCCATCATCGTCATCACCGTCATCATCAAGCTGGTTTTCTGGCCGCTCACCAATGCCAGCACGAAATCGATGAAGCGAATGGCGGCTTTGCAGCCGCAGATGAAGGCCATCCAGGAAAAATACAAGGATGACCCGCGGAAAATGAACCAAAAGACCATGGAGTTCATGAAGGAACACAAGGTCAGCCCGCTCGGAGGCTGCCTGCCTGTCCTTCTGCAGATTCCGGTCTTCTTCGGCTTTTATCGCATGCTGCAAAGTGCGATCGAGCTGCGCGGCGCCCACTTCCTGTGGGCCTGCGATCTCTCGCAGCCGGACACGCTGTTTTATCTCGCAGGCTTTCCCGTGAATCCCTTTCCCCTGATCATGGGGGCCACGATGCTCTGGCAGGCCCGGCTTACGCCGCCTTCACCCGGCATGGACCCGGGCCAGCAGCAGATCATGCGCTACATGCCGCTGATGATGATGGTCTTCCTTTACAACTTCCAGGCGGGATTGACGCTTTACTGGACCGTCCAGAATTTGTTATCCATAGCTCAAATGAAGATCACCCGCAGCGCGCCGGAAAGTTCGCCGGGCGCTGCCGGCAAGCCGGGAAAGCCGCTCAAACCGGTCGTGCCGCCGAAGAAATAGAGAGCTCCGTTTTATGCCAGCAGATCCAAAAGCCATCCTTGAAAAGCTTCTTCAGACCCTCGGGTTTGAGGCGACGGTCAATCAAAGCGAGGTCGAAGGCCAGGTCACCCTCGATGTCCAAACCGGCGATCCCGGCCGTCTGATCGGACGGCAAGGGCAGACGCTCAGCGAGCTGCAGTACGTGACCAATCGCCTGATTTTCAAGCAGGACCCGGAGAGCCCCAAAGTCACTCTCGACGTCGGCAACTACCGCTCGCAGCAACGTGAGGCGCTGATCAAGAAGGCCCAGGAAGCGGCGGAAAAGGTGCGGCGCTGGGGTGACATCGTCGAGATGGAGCCGCTCAACGCTTTTGAGCGCCGGATTGTCCACCACGCTTTGAAGGATGACCCGGCCATTGAAACGCACAGCGTCGAGGTCGAGGGGACCGACAAGAAGGCCATACTTCTCCGTCCCAAGCACTCCTGACTTCTGGTCGTCGCGCCTCCCGGGCGCGAGGCGCGACGACTTTCTCCTCGTTTCTTCTCTCCGCCTGCTTCTCCTTCCGTTTTGCTTCCACTGCTTCGCTCGGCACACATCGCAGGTGATCCTGTGATCTGATGATGGAAATCGATTGAAAAGGGGAATCCTGTTCATGGACTCCTGCTGCAATTCGCGGCCTGTCTATTTTCAGCCAGTGTGCCTACAGTCTGCTCTCTCCAGGGCGGGCAACGTGGCCAACGCGCCACAACTTCCGGCCGATTCCGGCGATGAATCCAGGTCCGGAGTTTGGAGAAATCTTCTCATCGTTAGCATCCTAACCTCGTAAACAAAGGCGTCCGCGGAAGGCGCGGGCCGCGCGGGTCTCCGGGGATCCGTCTAATCCTGTTGGGCTTCAGTCCGTTGGCATTTCCGTTGCTCAAGGCGGGTTCGTGAGAAACACCCGCCAGGGTGACACGAAACTGAAATCTCTCCGATGAAATTGACTCATGAAAAAGAAGAAGCCTGTGCTGCGCGCGTTAGCCGTCTCCGCGTGCATTCTATCCTTGTTGATAAGTGGAGCGCCCCGCGCCTCTGCTGCTCCCGCAAATACGACCGGCCTTGCCGTGACTGATGACACGGTGACTGTCGGCCAGTTGCATTCCGCCACTGGGACGATGGCCATCAGTGAAACCGGCTCGATTCAGGCCGAACAACTCGCGATCGAGCAGATCAACGCGATGGGCGGCGTGCTCGGCCGCAAAATTAAAATCATCGTGGAAGATGGCGCCAGCGATTGGCCCACTTTCGCGGAAAAGGCCAAGAAACTGCTGGTGAACGACAAGGTCGCGGCCGTCTTCGGCTGCTGGACCTCCGCGTCGCGCAAAGCGGTTCTGCCGGTCTTCGAAAAGGAGAACGGCATGCTCTATTACCCGACATTTTACGAAGGGTTGGAGCAGTCCAAGAACGTTATTTACACCGGCCAGGAAGCCACGCAGCAGATTCTGGCGGGCTTGGACTGGGTGGCGAAGGAAAAAAAGGCCAAAACGTTCTATCTTCTGGGGTCGGACTATATCTGGCCGCGCACTTCTAATAAAATCGCCCGCAAACACATCGAAAACGTGTTGAAAGGGACGGTGGTGGGCGAGGAGTATTATGCCCTGGGCAGCACCAGCTTCGGATCCGTCATTAACAAGATCAAGCTGAAGAAACCGGATGTCATTTACGCCATCATTGTCGGCGGCAGCAACGTGGCCTTCTATAAGCAGTTGAAAGCCGCTGGCATCACCGGCGACAAGCAGACCCTGCTGACGATCTCGACCACGGAGGACGAGGCGCTCGGGATCGGCGGAGAGAACCTGGTCGGGTTCTACTCGGCCATGAAATACTTCCAGAGCCTGAAGAATGGCAACAACGAGAAGTTCGTGGAGGCTTTCAGAGGGAAGTACGGGAAGAACGCGGTCATTGGCGACGTGACGCAGGCTGCCTACCTCGGGCCGTGGCTTTGGAAAGCCGCCGTGGAGAAGGCCGGAAGTTTCGACATCGACAAGGTCGCGGCGGCCTCGCCCGGCATCGAACTGACGACCGCTCCGGAAGGCTACGTTAAGGTGCATGAGAATCATCACCTCTGGAGCAAGCTGCGGATCGGTAAGTGGAGGACGGACGGACAATGTGATGTGCTCTACGAGTCTGACTTGATCGAGCCGAATCCCTTCCCGAAGGGCTATCAATGATGTTGCGATAACCGGGGCCCCGGCGTTCTGCCGGGGCCGCTTTTCTAACCGAGATTTTAGGAGATTTCCATATGTTGCTCGCCTACACCACCGGAGAATTGGTCTCGATCTTCACAATGCAGAGCTTCGCCGGGCTAAGCCTGTTTAGCGTCCTCCTGTTAATGGCGCTCGGGCTCGCGATCATTTTTGGCCAGATGGGCGTCATTAATATGGCGCATGGTGAGTTCATGGCGGCCGGCGCTTACACCGTCTATCTCTGTTCGGTCTTGACGAGCAAATTTGCTCCGAGTTTTCAGCCTTACTATTTTCTTTTGGCGATCTTTCTGGCCTTCTTTGTTTCCGGCGGAATCGGCCTGCTGGTGGAATGGGGTTTGATCCGGTTCTTATACAGGCGGCCGCTCGATAGCCTGCTTGCCACTTGGGGGCTGAGCCTGATCATGCAACAGGCCTTCCGCTCGACCTTCGGCGCCCGCGAGGTGACTCCGACGCTGCCGAACTGGCTCATGGGATCGTTCAAGCCGACCGAGACGATCGATATTCCGATCAACGGCGTGTTCGTGATGTTTCTGACGCTCTTCATTACCGCGGCAGTCTTGTTCTTTACCTTCAAGACGCGGGCCGGCCTGCGGATGAGAGCGACGGTGCAGAATCGAATGATGAGCGGCGCGGTCGGGATCAATACCAAATGGGTGGACCGCCTGACGTTCGCGATCGGCTGCGGCATCGCCGGTGTGGCGGGCGCGGCGTTTACGACGATCGGATCGACCGGGCCGGATAGCGGCTCGCGCTACATCGTGGACACGTTTCTCGTGGTGGTGTTTGGGGGGACGGCGAGCTTGCTCGGCACAATGGCTTCCGCCTTCGGCATTGCCCAGGCCCAATCGATTTCCGAATTCTTCCTTCAGGGAACGATGGGCAAAGTGGCGACGCTCCTGGCGATTGTGGTGATTCTGATGATCCGGCCTCAAGGCTTGTTCGCGAGCAAGGTGCGACGGGCGTAAACCTTTCTGATTGGACCGATATGAACGTGATTATCAAGCGATTCTTGGGCGGCAAGGAAGGCATCCTTCCGCATCTGATTCTGGCGGTGATTCTGGTGGCGGTGCTGCCAGCTACGCTGGATATCTTCCGGCTCAACCTCGTGGGCAAGTACCTGACGTTTGGGTTTGTGGCGGTGGGGTTGGTGCTGTTGTGGGGCAACGCGGGCGTTTTGAGCCTGGGGCAGGGAGTCTTCTTCGGCCTCGGCGGCTATTGCATGGCGATGTTTCTCAAGCTGGAAGCTTCCGACCCGATCAGCACCAAAATCCAATCGACGCCGGGGATTCCGGATTTCATGGACTGGAACCAAATTACCAAGCTCCCGGCGTTTTGGGTGCCGTTTAAGAGCTTCCCGCTTGCGCTGCTCGCCGTGGTCATCGTGCCGAGCGTGCTGGCTTTCATCGTGGGCTCTGCCATGTTCAAGCGGCGCGTGGGCGGAGTTTACTTCGCGATCATTACCCAGGCGCTGGCGCTGATTCTTTCTTTGGGAATCGATGGCAATCAAGGCTACACGGGCGGACGCAACGGCATCACCGACCTGAAAACTTTGCTGGGCTGGGACATTCGCACGAATTCCGCCCAGTATGTTCTCTATTTCACCACGGTCCTCTTGCTCTTTGCCTGCATCTTCGTGTCGCGCTGGGTGCTGACCTCAAAGATGGGCAGGATCCTGAACGCCATGAGCGAAAAGGAGGATCGTGTGCGATTCTCGGGTTACGATATCGCCAGCTTCAAGATTTTCATCTTCGCGCTGGCCGCTTCCCTGAGCGCGATCGGCGGAGCGATGTTCGTGCTGCAGGTGGGCTTCATCTCCCCGTCCCTGGTCGGAATTGTGCCGTCGATCGAGATGGTGATTTTTGCCGCGGTGGGCGGCAAACGTTCGCTCCTCGGGGCCGTCTATGGCGCGTTATTGGTGAACACGGCCAAGAGCTTGTTTTCGGAGAACTTCCCGCAGCTTTGGCTCTACTGCATGGGCGGGCTGTTCATCATGGTGGTGGTGCTCATGCCCAACGGGCTGGCCGGGCTTTGGAACGATCGGTTGAAGCATGTGTTCTCGAGCCTGCGTAAGCGGGCGAGCGATCGGGATGCAGTTCCGACGCCGAAAGCGGTGACTCCTGTTCTCTAACTTACAACTCTTCACACACTATGTCTTCCAATACGAACTACCTCCTCGGGATTGAGGATCTCACCGTCTCGTTTGACGGGTTCAAGGCTGTCGAGGGCCTGAATCTCTATGTGGACGAGAATGAACTGCGCGTGATCATCGGGCCGAACGGCGCTGGGAAAACCACGGTGTTGGATATGATCTGCGGCCGGACGCGGCCCACCAGCGGGAGCATCAAGTTTAAGAACCGCGAGCTGATCGGTCTGCCGGAACATCGGATCGTGCAGGCGGGCGTGGGGCGCAAGTTCCAAACCCCCTCGATTTACGAGAATCTGACCGTTTACGAGAATCTTGAGGTCTCCTATCCGGGCGGGCGAACGGTCTTCGGGTCGCTGGCCTTCAAGACGACGTCCGAGATCACCGACCGCATCCAGGCGATGGCGGAGACGATCTTCCTGAAGGACTACCTCGAGGTGGAGGGGGCGTTTCTCAGCCACGGGCAGAAACAGTGGCTGGAAATCGGGATGCTGCTCATGCAGGAGCCCGAATTGCTCATGCTGGATGAACCGGTGGCGGGGATGAGTCCGGCGGAGCGGGAGCAAACCGCAGCGCTCCTGAACCGGATCTGCGCCAACCGGTCGATCATTATCATCGAGCACGACATGGAATTTGTTTCGCGCATCGCGCGCAAGGTAACCGTTCTCCATCTCGGAAAAATCCTGGCCGAGGGGAGCATGGACGAGATCCGGCATAACCAAAAAGTCCAGGACGTTTATCTCGGACACTAAAAAAAGGCGGAACTATGTTGGAAGCAACGAACTTGAACGCGGGCTACAACCAAAGCCACGTCATTCACGATTTTTCCTTCAAGCTCGCTCCCCAGGAGATCCTGGCGATTGTCGGGCGCAATGGCATGGGCAAGACGACTTTGCTCAAATCGCTGCTGGGGATTCTTCCCCTGAAGAGCGGCTCGATTAAGCTCGGGGATCGGGAGATCTCCCGCTTGGAATCGCACGAGCGCGTTCGGGCCGGGCTCGCCTTTGTGCCGCAGGGCCGGATGATTTTTCCGACCCTGTCGGTGTTTGAGAATCTGATCAGCGGTGTTCGCGGCCCGGTGGTTGAATCGGAAATCAATGAGATCTACTCCCTCTTTCCCATCCTGCGGGAGATGCGGAATCGGAAAGGCGGCAATCTCTCCGGCGGGCAACAGCAGCAACTGGCGATCGGCCGGGCGTTGCTGACGAAGCCAAAAGTTCTGGTGCTGGACGAGCCGACCGAGGGGATTCAGCCCTCGATCATCAAGGAGATTGCGAAAGTGCTGCGCGAGATCCGCAAACTGCGCGACCTCAGCATCGTGGTGACGGAACAGGTTTTGAGCTTTGTGCTCGACGCCTGCGATCGGCTGATGGTGGTCGAGCGCGGGCGCGTGGTGCACGAAGACACTCGCGATCGGGTCGACGCCGATCGGGTGAAGCGCCTCCTGGCTGTCTGAGCCGAATTTGTTGTGAAATCCCTAAATTGCAAAAAGACAAACTATGGCAAAACCGTTAATTAAAGTTGACCTCAATACTCCTGCCAATCAGCAAGACTGCATTCACAATCGCTGGCATCCGGACATTCCCATGGTTGCGACGGTGAAACCCGGGGACGAATTCCGCGTTGAATGTGTGGATTGGACCGGCGGGCAAATCAAGTACGACAACAACGCCGCGGACGTGCGTGACGTCGATCTGACCAAGGTGCATTACCTGAGCGGCCCGATTGCGGTGCAGGGAGCCGAACCGGGCGATCTCCTGGTGGTGGACATCCTGGACATCGGCGCGCTTCCCACCTCCGAGTGGGGGTTCACCGGCATTTTCGCGAAGGAAAATGGCGGCGGGTTTCTGACGGAACACTTTCCCAAGGCGCGCAAGGCGGTTTGGGATTTCCATGGGGTCTATACTTCCTCGAAACAGATTCCGGGAGTCGAATTCGCCGGCATCATGCACCCGGGGCTGATCGGTTGCCTGCCATCGAAGAAGCTTCTCGACGTCTGGAACAAGCGCGAGGCGAAACTGGTCTCGACCAACCCCAAGCGCGTGCCCCCGTTGGCCGCACTGCCTTACGCGGATACGGCCCATCTCGGGCGCATGGACAAAACCAAGGCCAAGACTGCAGCGAAGGAAGCGGCCCGCACGGTGCCTCCGCGCGAACATGGCGGAAACTGCGACATCAAAAACCTGAGCCGAGGTTCGAAGGTTTTCTTCCCGGTTTACGTGAAGGGCGGGGGACTTTCGATGGGAGACATTCACTTTTCCCAAGGCGACGGCGAAATCACCTTTTGCGGCGCCATTGAAATGGCGGGCTTCCTTGACCTGCGAGTGAGCTTGATCAAGAACGGCATGGCCAAGTACGGAATTATTAATCCAATCTTCCAGCCGAGTCCCGTTGAGCCTCGCTACTTGCGCCACCTGATTTTCGAGGGGATTAGCGTGGATGAAGACGGGGAGCAGTACTATCTGGATGCTCATGTCGCCTACCGCCGGGCCTGCCTGAATGCCATCGAGTACCTGAAGAAATTCGGCTATAGCGGCGAGCAGGCCTACGCGATCCTCGGCACGGCCCCGGTGGAGGGTCACATCAGCGGCATTGTCGACATTCCCAATGCGTGCGCGACGGTGTTCGTTCCCACGGAGATCTTTGAGTTCGACATTACGCCCAAGGCGGAGGGTCCGAAGAAAATGATCAAAGGCGGGGCGGATCTGTCCGTGGCCAAGTAAGGAGATTTATGCCCGTTTACGAATACGATTGCGAACGGTGCGGAGGTTTCTCCCAGCTTCGATCGCTCGCCGAGTGCAGCCTTCCGGCAAGTTGCCCGGCGTGCGGTGATTTGGCTCCGAAAGTCTTTCCGGTGGTCAATCTGCGCGCGATGCGCCCGGAGAACCGGAAGGCTTGGGAGCGGAACGAGCAGAGCGCTCACGCCCCTCATCAATGCGGCGCGGGCTGCTCGCATCAGAGAACCGTCAAGCCGAAGGACCCGGCGCGCTCCGGAAAGTCTCGGTATAGCGCCTCCAAAAAAGCCCACAGCCGGCCGTGGATGCTTGGCCACTAGGCAGTTCCAAACCTGGATTCCGTTCCTGCTGCAAGCCCGGCAGCGCCTTGGTGGCGCTGCCGGCGATTTTCTGTCGAGTGCGCACTCGTGAACGGATGGCCCTGAAAGGGGATTTCGCAGCGGCGAGGGCGAGGGGGCTCCCGGGGGCTTTCGGAGCCCCATGAAAAGGTCAAATAAAATGTTGAAACTGTTCCGAATCCGGTGAATAAAACAGCGTTCGGATGCGGACATGCGTTAGAATACCCCGATTCAGCCCCTGCCAAGGCGGCTGCCGCTAGCCTTTGTTCCAAATCAGAAGAGAGATAGAAAATGGGTAAACCCACTGGATTCATCGAATACTTGCGCGAATTGCCGCTGGATCGTTCGGCTGTCGAACGCATCAAGGACTGGCAGGAATTTCACTACCACATGCCCGAGGACAAGCTGCGCGTCCAGGGAGCTCGGTGCATGGATTGTGGCATTCCTTTTTGCCATACCGGCCAGTTGGTGAGTGGAATGGCCAGTGGCTGCCCGATTAACAACCTGATTCCGGAGTGGAACGATCTCGTCTATCGCGGTTTGTGGCACGAGGCCTTGGAGCGCTTGCACAAGACGAACAATTTTCCTGAGTTCACCGGCCGCGTTTGTCCGGCGCCCTGCGAAGGATCATGCGTTCTCGGGATTCATTCGCCGCCCGTCACGATCAAGAACATCGAATGTTCCATTGCCGATCACGGCTGGGACGAGGGGTGGATTGTTCCCGAGCCTCCCAAAGTCCGCACCGGCAAAAAGGTGGCGGTGATCGGCTCCGGTCCCGCTGGATTGTGCGCGGCCGCTCAATTAAACAAAGCCGGGCACACGGTCACGGTGTTTGAGCGCGCGGATCGCGTGGGTGGCTTGCTCATGTACGGGATTCCGAACATGAAACTCGACAAGTCACTCGTTCTCCGTCGCGTGGATCAGATGGTGGCCGAAGGGATCACTTTCAAAACCAGCACCGAAGTCGGCAAGGATATTCCGGCGAAACAGTTGCTCGACGAGTACGACGCCGTGGTCCTCTGCACCGGGGCCACCAAAGGCCGCGACCTCCCGATTGAAGGCCGCAATCTGAAAGGCATCCATTTCGCGATGGAGTTCCTCCATGCGAATACGAAATCGCTGCTCGACCAGAAGTGGAATGGCAACTTTATTTCCGCCAAGGGCAAGGACGTGGTCGTGATCGGTGGCGGTGACACCGGCACGGATTGCGTCGGCACCTCCATGCGACATGGTTGCAGCAGCCTGGTGCAGTTGGAAATCCTCCCGCGGCCTCCGATGGAGCGCGCGGCCGACAATCCCTGGCCGGAATGGCCCAAAGTTTATCGCCTCGACTACGGTCAGGAAGAGGCGGCGTCCGCGTTCGGGAGTGATCCTCGGGTTTACCTCACCACCGCCAAGAAGTTCGTCGGAGATGACCACGGGCACGTGAAGGAAGTTCACACCGTGGAAATCGAGTGGACCAAGAACGATAAGGGCCAGTTCGTGCCAAAAGAGATTCCAGGCACCGAAAAGGTTCGCCCAGCCCAGTTGGTTCTTCTGGCCATGGGTTTCCTCGGGCCGGAACAGCCCCTTCTCGAAGGTCTCGGGGTCGAGCGCGACCCGCGGACCAATGTCAAAGCCGACTACGGCAAGTTCCAAACGAGCATTCCCAAAGTCTTCGCCGCTGGTGATGCCCGCCGCGGGCAGAGCTTGGTGGTTTGGGCTTTCAACGAGGGGCGTGGCGCCGCTCGCGAGTGCGATCGTTACCTGATGGGAAGCACGGACCTGCCGTAAGGCGTTAAGGTCCGCGCCCGCGTTGTCCGGCTGGGACGAGTTAGTTTGCAAGGCCCTCCGTTCCTCTGAACGGAGGGCCTTTTTCAGTTTGAACTCGTTGGAGATGTGTTCATATCAACGGATCTTGATATGAAGATATTTTCATGTTGAATCCCGGACAGGCGTCCGGTAGACTGTCTCAAATTCGAGGGTTTTCGAAATGAGTAAACATACCGAAGAACTGCTCCGGAAGCTTTTACGCGAACGGATCGTCATCATCGACGGAGCGATGGGCACCATGATCCAGCGCTACAAGCTGGAGGAATCGGCCTATCGCGGCGAGCGGTTTGCCGGGTGGAAGAAGGACCTGAAGGGCAATAACGATCTGCTGAACGTAACCCGGCCGGAGATCATCGAGGAGATCCATCGGCAATACCTCGAGGCGGGCGCGGATATTATCGAAACGAACACCTTTAATTCGCAGGCGATTTCCCTCGCGGATTACGGGATGGAGGAACTGGCCTACGAGTTGAGCCTGGCCGGCGCCCGGGTGGCTCGGAACGCCGCGGATGCCGTGATGAAGGCGCACCCGGACCGGCGCTGCTTCGTGGCGGGAGCGATGGGACCGACCACTCGGACAGCTTCGATTTCCACCGACGTGAACAGCTCCGCCACGCGGGCGGTCACGTATGATCAACTGGTCGCGGCTTATCTGGAGCAGGCGCGCGGGCTTGTGGACGGCGGGGCGGACATTCTTTTGGTGGAGACCATTTTCGATACTTTGAACGCCAAGGCCGCGTTTTTCGCCATCGAGAAGCTGTTCGATCAACTCGGCTACAGATTGCCGCTGATGGCCTCTGTGACTTTCATTCAGCAGGGAAGTGATCGGGGCGTCACCGGCCAGACCGTCGAAGCTTTTTGGAACTCCATTTCGCACGTGCCGCTGGTCAGCGTGGGAATGAATTGCGCCCTTGGGCCGAAGGAGATGCGGCCTCTGATCGAGGAGTTGAGCCGGATCGCGCCCATCCACGTCAGCTGCTACCCGAACGCGGGCCTGCCCAATCCGCTTTTGCCCACCGGTTTTCCGGAAACGCCGGAAACTCTCGCGCCTCAGATGAAGGAATGGGCGGAGAACGGCTGGCTGAATGTTGTGGGCGGCTGCTGCGGCACGACGCCCCCGCACATTCAGGCGATCGCCGAAGCCGTCCGCGGGGTTCCGCCCCGGAAGATTCCGGAAGTAGAGCCCTACCTGCGCCTGAGCGGCCTGGATGCGCTCACGGTCCGCCCCGATTCAAATTTTGTGAACGTGGGCGAGCGGACCAACGTCACCGGATCTCCCAAGTTCGCCAAGCTGATCCTCGCTGGAAATTACGAAGAGGCCCTCGGGGTGGCTCGCCAGCAGGTTGAGAATGGCGCTCAGATCATCGATATCAACATGGATGAAGGGATGCTCGATTCCGAGCAGGTGATGACCACCTTCCTCAACCTGATCGCCGGGGATGATTCGATCGCCAAAGTGCCGATCATGATCGATAGCTCGAAATGGACCGTGATCGAGGCTGGGTTGAAGTGCATTCAAGGCAAGGGAGTGGTCAATTCCATCAGCCTGAAGGAAGGAGAGGCGAAGTTCAAGGCGCAGGCCCGCTTGGTGCGTCGCTATGGAGCCGCTGTCGTGGTTATGGCCTTCGACGAGAAAGGGCAGGCGGATAACCTCGAACGCCGCAAGGAGATCTGCGCCCGCTCCTACAAGATTTTGACCGAAGAAGCGGGCTTTCCGCCGGAGGACATCATTTTCGATCCGAACATCCTCACCGTCGCCACCGGGATGGAGGAGCACAACAACTACGCGGTGGACTTCATCGAAGCCACCCGCTGGATCAAGCAGAACCTGCCGCGCGCCAAGGTCAGCGGCGGCGTCAGCAATATTTCGTTTTCCTTTCGCGGGAATAACCTGGTGCGCGAGGCGATGCACTCCGCGTTTCTCTATCACGCGATCAAGGCGGGCCTCGACATGGGAATCGTCAATGCCGGCCAGCTCGAAGTCTACGAGGAGATTCCGAAAGACCTGCTCGGACTGGTGGAGGACGTGCTGCTGAATCGCCGGCCGGACGCCACCGAGCGACTGATCAAGTTCGCCGAAACGGTGAAGCAGAAGGAGAAGGGGGAGAAGGTCGAAGATCCATGGCGGCAGGGCACGGTGGAAGAGCGTCTTTCGCACGCGCTGGTGAAAGGAATTGTTGATTTCATCGAGCAGGATACCGAAGAGGCGCGCCGGAAATATGCCAAACCGCTCTCAGTGATCGAGGGCCCGCTCATGGCGGGCATGAACGTGGTGGGCGACCTTTTCGGCTCGGGCAAGATGTTCCTCCCGCAAGTTGTGAAAAGCGCGCGCGTCATGAAAAAGGCGGTGGCTTATCTGCTGCCCTTCATGGAAGAGGAAAAGCGCCTGAGCGGGGAGAGCAAGCCGCAAGGCCGGATTGTCATGGCGACCGTCAAAGGGGACGTCCATGACATCGGCAAGAACATCGTGGGCGTGGTGCTCGGCTGCAATAATTACGACGTGATTGATCTCGGCGTGATGGTCTCGTGCGAGAAGATTCTGGAGACGGCCCGGGACAAAGGCGCGGATCTGATCGGTCTGAGCGGTTTGATCACCCCGTCGCTTGAGGAGATGACTCATGTCGCCCGGGAAATGCAGCGGACCGGCTTAAACCTTCCGTTGCTCATCGGAGGCGCCACCACCAGCAAGGCCCACACCGCGGTGAAGATTGCGCCGTTCTACGAGCAGCCGGTCGTGCATGTCTTGGACGCTTCCCGAGCGGTCGGAGTGGTCAGCTCTCTGATCAATCCGGTCCTGAAGGTGGATTTCTCGAAAAAAAACCGGGAGGACCAGGAGAAGCTGCGGCATGCCCATGCCGCGACGCGCGAACGCAAGGCGCTGCTCCCCATCGAGCAGGCGCGCGCTCGGCGGACGCCCGTCGACTGGAAGCAGAGCGATATCGCGACACCTTCGTTCACGGGCGCGCGGACGTTGCGCGACTTCCCGCTCGAGGAAATTGTTCCGTTCATTGACTGGTCGCCGTTTTTTCATGCCTGGGAATTGCGCGGCCGGTATCCCGCGATTTTCAACGACCCACAAGTCGGCCCGCGGGCGAAGGAGTTGTTCGACGATGCCCAGCGGCTGCTCCAGGTAATGGTGAACCAGAGGCTCCTCCGGGCGCATGCCGTCTACGGTTTTTTCCCGGCGAATAGCGTTGGGGATGACATCGAGCTGTACACGAACGAATCCCGGTCGGGCGTGCTCACCACGTTCCACACGCTCCGGCAGCAGATGGAGAAGCAGCCCGGGGAACACAACCATGCCCTGTCTGACTTTATCGCGCCAAAGTCAACCGGGTTGAAGGATTACATCGGGGTGTTTGCCGTCACGGCCGGCGAGGGGGTAGCTGAGCTCTGCCAGAAGTTCGAGAAGGATCACGACGATTACAGTTCTATTCTCACCAAAGCGATTGCCGATCGTCTGGCCGAAGGGTTTGCGGAGTGCCTGCACAAGCGCGCTCGGAACGACTTTGGCTACGGGACTGCCGAACAGCTGTCGAGCGAAGATCTCATTCGCGAACGGTACCGAGGCATTCGTCCGGCGCCGGGATATCCCGCTTGTCCGGACCACACGGAGAAGCAAATCCTCTGGAAATTGCTCGATGTGGAGCAAAGCGCGGGGATCAAGCTGACGGAAAGCTGCGCGATGTGGCCGGCCAGTAGCGTCAGCGGGTGGTACTTCGCCCATCCCGAGTCGAAGTATTTCGCGGTGGGCAAGCTCGGTCGCGACCAGGTGGAAGATTACCACCGGCGCAAAGGCCTGAGCCTGGGGGAGGTAGAGCGCTGGTTAGCGCCCTACCTCGATTACGACCCAGACTACGACGCTACTCGTCCCGGAAATTGTGGTTGTGGAACTCTCCATTGAACTAGGCTTCGTTTGAGTTTTTCGATTTCTGGCTGCTCACCCGGAGCTGTTGCCCCGGGCGCAGCAGGTAATCTTTGAGATTGTTTTCCGCCTTGATCGCCTGGACGGAGGTCCGGTGCATTTTGGCGATCTTCTCCACTGTGTCTCCCGCCTTCACCACGTAGATTGTCGCCATCTTGGGCTTGTGGGGCGCGCCCGCGGTGGGCCGCGATCCGGGGGCAGGGGAGGTCTTCTGAGCCGCCTTGCGAACGCCTGAGGAGGTTGCGTGCTTTTCCACGGGCGGTTCCGTCGCGACCACCGATTCTCCCGAGGCGGCCGGAGGGGCGGGCAAAGTGCTGACCGGTGTCGTCATGGCCGGGGCATTCGCACTCGCGGTCGCAGGAGTCTGGCCCGGGACGGCCGGCTGGGCAGGCGCAACCGGCCCGGGCGCAGTCCGCCTTTCGGCGGCCAGTTCCTGGGCCGGCTGAGCGTTGCGCCGCGCCCGGGCTTTCGCCCGGCATCCGGCAGCAATCAGCAGCACCAGGAACAAGATGACATGGATGAGAATAACGGCAAAAACGGCAAAGGGGATATGCTTGCGCCCGCGGGCATCCGCGGAAAGCAACTCGCTGTTCAGGTTAGTTGTCTCGTTCATGGCTTGGCAGGAAAGGATGAAAAGGCCCCCCTTTGTTCCGCGAGCCTTTGTGTTTAAGGAGCGCGCCGCCCCAAGTTCGGCACGGAACGGCGCGCCCTTCGACCCGCAACCGTGAGAAATTTTCTTTTTTACGCCGCCTCACAGGTCGATCTCCTTCAGCACCTGCGCGGCGAGCTTCTTGTTTTGCGCCCGGACGGCGTCGCGCGCCGCAGGCTGCCAGATCTCAAACTTGTCCAGCCGGCCGACCAATTCGGCCTCGTCAGTGATGTTCACCGCTCGCGCGTGTTCTTCCAGTAGGCCGATCCGCCCGACTTTGTCCGGCGTCACCTGGGCGGCATTTTCCGCGAGTTCCTGCTCCAGCGCCTCGATCCGAGGATCGGATAGCGACCGCTGCTTGAGCTTGTTCAGCATTTCCCGCCAGCGATCGGGCGGCAGCACCAGCAGCCGATCCTCCGCGCCAATGGGCCACGGGATGATCGTGAACCGGGTATCCGGGTCGCGCGGCCGCCATTTGGCCGGAAGCATAACTCGCCTGCTCCCATCAATTCCGTGGCGGAAGTGACCGGTGTAATCAATGTGCTCCGGCAATTGTGCGCGATCTTTCAACTGGGTAGTCTTACCCGCAACCTACCGTTTTCTCCCTTTTTGTACCTTTTTAACCCAAATCAGGTCAACAAGTTTTTCTTGATTTTTCTTGCGTTAAGCTTTTGCCGAAAAATCCCCTGAGTCCCCGGTAAAAGCTCGAAACGCCAGAAAACGAGGATGGTTTGTTCTTGCGGCTGGTTCGATAGAGCTTGGGACTGGCGCAAAAATGGTGAAGCGCCTCCGCCCGATGGATGGGAGAGGGGAATTGTTTTTGCCCGCCCTCGCGGCATATTCGAGCCCTGTGAAGCAGGACCTCATTGCGCGCAAAGAACGCTGGGCTCGGAAGATGGCTGGTCAGGAAAAACCGTCGGTGCGCTCGCACGACCGGCTGCCGCCGGGGCAGAAGCTAGTCCACAACTGGCCCGTGCTGGACCTTGGAGTCCATCCGGAGGTCCCTTTGGACAAATGGGAGCTGAAGATTCATGGGCATGTCGAGAATCCGCGAACTTTGTCCTGGGAGCAATTCCTTGCGTTGCCGCGCTTTCATGACGTGAGCGACTTTCACTGTGTCACCACCTGGAGCCGCTACGATATCGCGTGGGATGGAGTGGCGTTTTTCACCCTGGCAGACCTGGTCAAACCGAAGCGGTCCGCCACGCATGTTTTCTTCAAGAGCTACGATGGCTACTCCACGAACAATCCGATCGAGTGCTGCCTCGACGACGATGTGCTGATCGCTCACACCGCGGATGGCCAGCCGCTTTCGGTTGCGCACGGCGGGCCCGCCCGCGTCATCATCCCCAAACGCTACGCCTGGAAAGGGGCGAAATTTATCAGGGAAATCGTTTTTCTCGACCGGGATATCCTGGGTTTTTGGGAAGTGCGCGGTTATTCTAACGACGCGGATCCGTGGTTGGAACAGCGATTCGCGCAACACGATTCCCGCAAGCTGCCTTAAGATTTTCAAAGAGCAAGACTTGCGGGCGTGGCGGCGTCCGGACCCGGGAGAGGCGCTAGCGCAACAGTTCTTCCTCGAGGAATAGTTTTTGGCGCAAGGTATCCGAATTGTTTTGCGGCATCAGGAGGCGGACGACCGGTCCGGGGCTGATCCGGATCAGGCAGGGGGTGAGAAGAGCTTCGTCGCGCATCGCCAGGTCACGATGTTCTTCGCTGTCGAGCACTTCCAATTCGTAACTGCCGCGGTGCGTCCCCAAGAGCGATTGCACTTGGGAAATCGCCGCTTTCGTATCGAACGTTCTTTCCCCCGTGTAAAGTCGCAGATGCAACTTCGGGCGAACCGATGAATGAGCAGGCATGTTCATGGCCTGATCATTAACGGGCATTGCCCGAGGGAAAGCGAAGGATAAAGGCTTATCTTGCAGCGACGTGCTTCTTGCCTTTTCCCGTCAGGAACTGGTTTTATGGGCAAACTTCTGATCCGTAATGGATTTGATCGCCCGGGCTTTGCCGGACTCTGAAACCGGGCCGGAGGCGAGATTGTTGCCGCCTTGGATGACTTTCTGGCCCGAGATGGCAACGAGCTTGACGGTTTTGGTCTCGCCAGGTTCGAAGCGGACGGCGGTCCCGGCCGGAATGTCGAGGCGCATCCCGTAGGCTGCCGCGCGGTCAAAACGAAGGGCGCTGTTGGTTTCGATGAAATGGTAATGACTGCCGACCTGGATCGGGCGGTCGCCGAGATTGGCAACGGCGAGAGAGACGCTGTCGCGGCCTTCGTTCAGGGTGATCTCGCCGGGACTTGCCTGAACCGCTCCGGGTTCATGGTCGGCCTCGGCGGAGGCAAAGCGGGCGAGGTCAGGCACAGGGAGGAAACTGCCGTAGAGAGCCAGCGAGAGGTCGCCATGCTCGGCGGCGATGGGGTGGTGGACCGTGACAAGCTTGGTGCCGTCGGGAAAGGTTCCTTCGACTTGCACTTCGGCGATCATTTCGGGGACGCCGGAGAGAACCTGGCTGCGCCCGAGAAATTTCCGGCCGAGCTGCATGAGGTCGGCGACGCTCCGGCCGTCCCGGATTAATTCCAGGAGTTGGGTGGCGATGAGGGCGACGGCTTCCGGATGGTTGAGACGCACGCCGCGGGCGAGGCGTTTCTGTGCGAGGAAGCCGGCGTTGTGGAGGAGAAGTTTGTCGATGTCGCGAGGGGAAAGATGCATATCACCATTTACGAGACCAGGGATCGCCCTGGAGGAGGTTGGGAACGAAAGAAAGAGCGCGAGAGATGGCGTGGCCGACCGGTTCAAGGCCGACGCCGGCGAATCGGAGGATTACTCCTTCCCGCAGCGGGCTGGCGGAAAAGACCAGGTCTTGCAGGCGCTGAACAGGCGCGGCGAGGGCGGCCGCCAGGATTTCAGCGGCGAACGACTCCAAAGCCAAGCCAAGGACTACAACCGTGGCGAGGCAGTTGAATCGGCCAGTCCGAAAGGGATTGGAGAGCAGGCTCGAATCGTGGTCGAGGCGGAGTGAATCGTGGAGGATCAGCCGGCCGTCACGGCGGATCGAATTCCGGCTGGCGTAGGAGTGAAACGCCCAGCGTTCGCCGCGAGCGGAGCGTCCGCTCGAGATCCAATCCACGAGGACCAGGTTCGCGTCCGAGGCGAGTTGAAATGTCTGGAACTGCTGATAAGACGAGTCAGCGAAGCACTGAACCGGGTCGGGCGCGAGCACCAGGAGCGATTTCGGGGCAAGCTCCGCCTCGAAGTGATGGGCGCAGGGGTGCCGCGCCGGATTGCGATAAATTTTGGTGGAAGCCTGGGTGCTGAGAAAACAGCAGGCCCCGGCGTCGACCTGAAGAGCCATGGATGTTTCATCACCGGCGACCATCCCACCGCCAAAGCTGCTGGTATAAGCCCAGACGCTCGGCCCCTTGCAACGCGGGGTGAGGAGAGTCAACGGGCTGCGCGACCAGGAGGAGATGACCGCGCTGCGATCGCGCACTTTGGCGATGTGCAAGCCTGCGGCTCCCTTGCGCCGGGAGGGTGGGGGAAGACTGGGCGCGCTGGTGCTCATGCAGGGCAAATCGCGAGGAATTGGAACGCAGACGAGCGGCCCGGCCTGGCGTGAGAAGAATAAGAAGCAATCGGCGGCATGGCCGGAGTCTTCGGAATTGTCTTCAGACGGTCAAATACTTCCGCACGATGTCGTCGGTGAGCTTGGCGATCGGTCCGTCGACCACGATAGATCCGCGATCCATGATGTAGAAGGCATCAGCGACTTCGAGGCAGAAGTCGAGGTACTGCTCGACGAGGAGAATGCTGATTTTGCCCTCCTTTTTGATTTTGAGCAGCGTTTCGCCGATCTGATCGATGATGTTCGGCTGAATTCCCTCGGTGGGCTCATCGAGAATGAGAATCGTGGGATCAGTGAGGAGGGCGCGGGCGATGGCAAGCTGTTGCTGCTGGCCGCCGCTGAGAACGCCGCCTTTGCGCGCCAGCATCTCCTTGAGCACGGGGAACAGTTCGAGGACGCGATCGACCTGCCCGTTGGCCTTGGCACCGTGAACCACCAGGCTGAGCTTGAGATTTTCCCAAACCGTCAGGTGCGGAAAGATGTCGCGGCCTTGGGGGACGTAGCCGATGCCGGAGCGGGCGCGGAGGTCGGGCTTGGCCCCGGTCAAGTCGTCGGAGCCGAGTCGAACGGAACCCTGATCGAGCTTTACGAGGCCAACGATCGACTTGAGGGTGGTCGTTTTGCCGACGCCGTTGCGGCCCATCAGGCAAACGAGGCTCCGGGCGGGGACGGTGAGGTTGACGCCGCGGAGAATGCGAGAGCCGTCATAAGAGACCGAAATGTCGGAGAGGGTGAGCATGGGGGTTAGTGGTGCTTGCGCTTCTTGCCGAGGTAAACTTCGATGACCCGTTCGTCGTTCTGGACTTCGTCGACGCTTCCTTCGCAGAGCACGGTGCCCTGGTGCAGGACGGTGACCTTGCGGGCGAGCTGGCGGACAAACGTCATGTCGTGCTCGATCACGACGATGCTGTGCTTGCCTTCGAGGCGGAGCAGGAGCTCGCCGGTTTTGTGGGTTTCCTCGTCGGTCATGCCGGCAGCAGGTTCATCCACGAGCAGGAGCTTGGGGTCCTGCGCGAGGAGCATGCCGATTTCGAGCCATTGCTTTTGGCCATGGCTGAGGGCTCCGGCTTTCCACCCGGCTTTGTCCCCGAGGCCAATCGTCTTCAGGACTTCGTCGATGCGGTCGCGGTCGGCCGGACTCATGCGGGCGAAGAGGGAGCTCCAGACGGCGCGGCTGCCGCGGAGAGAGAGCCAGATGTTCTCGATGACGGTGTGATGAACGTAGACGGACGGGGTCTGAAACTTGCGTCCGATGCCAAGGCGGTTGATCTGGTGCTCGTTCAGGCGGGTGAGGTCTGTGCTGGGCCCGAACTCGATCTTGCCCTTGTCCGGCTTGGTGCGGCCGGTGATCAGGTCGAGCATGGTGCTCTTGCCGGCGCCGTTGGGGCCGATAATGACCCGGAGCTCGCCCTCATCCATGTAGAAGGTGAGGTTGGAGATGGCTTTGAAGCCTTCGAAACTCTTGTTCACATCCTCAAGGGACAGGATGAAGTTTGAATGCGACATGGTCATTTGGAACTCACAAGTTGCTTGCTGACGCCGAGGGTGGGGGCGGCGTCCGCTGGCTTCGCAGAGGGCTGGGGTTCGGGTTTTGATTTGCGGGAGCGCCAGCCGCGGATCTGCTCGGGCAGGCCGACCAGTCCTTTGGGCATGAAGAGAGTGACCAGCACGAAAAGAGTTCCGAGGAAGAGCAGCCACATGTCGGGGTAGGCGCGGGTTGCCCAGCTTTTCATGGCGTTGACCGCGAAAGCGCCGAGAACCGGGCCGACGAGCGTCCCGCGGCCGCCCACAGCCACCCAGACAACCGCTTCGAGCGATTTTTCCGGGGCCATTTCGCTGGGATTAATAATGCCGACCTGGGGGACGTAGAGCACCCCGCCTATCGAGGCGATGACCGCGGCGACGACGAAGGTGAAGAGCTTGTAATTGGCGGCGGAATACCCGCTGAAGAGAACGCGATTTTCACTGTCTCGAACGGCGCGTTGCACCAGGCCGAACTTCGTATTGTTGAGCCAGCGGCAGGCGAAGTAGATCAGGAGGACAGCCGTGACTGTGGCCATGTAGAGCACCCGCTGGGTGGCTGGGGAGCGGAGGTCATAACCAAAGACAAACTTGAAGTCGGTAAATCCGTTGTTGCCGCCCATGAGGAGGCTGTTGCGGAAGAAGAGCAGGCAGGCGCCGTAGGTGAGGGCCTGGGTGAGAATGGAGAAGTAGACGCCGCGAATGCGGGAGCGGAAAGCCAGATAACCGAACAGGAGTGAGAGGGCGGCCGGGAGGAACATGGCCATGAACATGGCAAAGGGAAAACTGGAGAAGGGCTTCCAAAAGGCCGGGAGGGTGCTCCAGCCCAGAAATACGAGGAAGTCCGGAATCGGCTTATGGTACTGGCCGAGATCACCAATCATCCGCATCAGGTACATTCCCATCATGTAGCCGCCGAGGGAGAAGAAGAGCGCCTGGCCGAGGCTGAGCAGCCCCATGTAGCCCCAGAGCAAGTCTACGCTGATGGCCAGGATGGCGTAGCACAGATACTTGCCATAGAGGTTGATCGTGAAATTGCTCACGTGGAGAGCGCTGTCCGGACTCGGGAAGGCATTGAGCGCGGGCAGCACCACGAGCATGAAGACAGTGGCCAACCCAATGGCCCACGTTTCGATTTTTTTTCCTGGGAGCATGGGCAAAAGGTGTTAGTCGAGGGCGCGGGTGCGGATGGAGAACAGGCCGCCGGGTTTCCACTGCAGGAAGAGAATGATGCAGATGAGCATGACGATCTTGCCGGTGACTGGCGAGCCGGTGAGTTGCTGGAGCATCTGGTCTCCCGTGCCGATACTGATGGCGGAGCAGACCGTCCCGACGATGCTGCCGACGCCGCCCACGACCACGGTCATGAAACTGTCGACGATATAGCTCTGGCCGAGGCTGGGGCCAACATTGCCAATTTGGGAGAGGAACGCTCCGGCCAGGCCGGCGAGGCCCGACCCAAAGGCGAACGTGAGCATATTCACCCGATCAGTGCGGACGCCGATGCAGGAAGCCATGTCGCGGTTCTGCATCACCGCCCGGATGAGCAGGCCGAGCGGCGTGCGGGTCAGGAGCAGCCAGGTGCCGACGACAATGAGGACGGCAAACGCGATGACGAAGACGCGGTTATAGCCGAAAATGATGTCGTGCAGGGAAAAGTGGCCGAGCAGCCAGGAGGGGGAGTTCACCTGAACGTTGTTCGCGCCGAAGACCATGCGGAAGAGCTGCTGCATGATCAGAGAAATGCCCCAAGTGGCGAGAAGCGATTCGAGCGGGCGCCGGTAGAGAAAACGAATCACGGAGCGTTCAATGACCAGGCCGGCGATGGCCGCCATAATGAAGCTGAGGGGCAACGCGAACAGGAAGTAACTCTCGTAGAACCAGCCGGTGGCGTTCATGCCGGGCAGGTGCAGCCCGAAGGTGATCGGCTTGGAGCCAAAATGGAACGGCAAAGTCACCGAAAATCCGAAGCCAGTCCCAAAGAGGTTCTGAATCACATAGCAGGTGTAAGCACCGACCGCGATCATTTCCCCGTGAGCCATATTGATGACGCCCATCAATCCGAACGTGATGGCCAAGCCGAGCGCGACCACCAAAAGAATGGAGCCGAGGCTGAGGCCGCGAAAGATCGTGCCGAAGAAATTAACGGCGGAGATGTGCTGCCCGATGGAGACGATGGCTGCGTGGCTGGCGAGGGCGACGTCCTGGTTGGTGCTGGAAATCTTTTTTAGGTTGTCGAGCGCGCCGATGGAATCCAGGACTTTGAGCTGATTGATCGCACCAATCTGAATGGCCGGGTCGGGATTCGCGAGCTGGAGCAGGGCGATTGATTCCTGGATGGTCTTCTTCAGGTTGGAATCGGTTTCCTTTTCAAGGCGCTTTTGCAGAAGGGGCACATTCTTTTCTTTGCCGGAATTGCCCAATTTCAGGATGGCAGACCGGCGGGCTTCGGCATCCGGAGCCGAAAGCGCCAGGAGATCGAGGGACTGCTGAATCGCCGAGCGGAGAGGGGCGTCCGTGTCCACCGGGGTAATGTCGGTCTGGGCGAGCCGCAGGACTTTGCCCTGCTCATCCTTGAGGAATTCGCCTGTGTCGACGCGGGTCGCGCGCACGGCACCGTTGGCATCCTGCTCCTCTTCGATCACCGCGGGAATTTTCTGACCGCCCAACTCGTAAACGATGACCTGATCCCGGGGCCAGGCAGTGAGGACGTCGCGGACAATCCTGGAGCCCGTGTCGGCCAGGCCAGCCAGGGCGGTTTGTTGTTCCACGCCGGAGCTGAGAATGGCCGCGGCGAGCTTTTGCCGGATCTCCTGGTCCGAATTGGAGGGCGCGGCAGCGAGGGTGCAAAGAGCGGCCAAATGAACAAGGAGCAAGGATACCAGGCGTGGAAATTTCATGCGGCAATTGAGACGGTTGGGAAAAGAACGGGCGGGGTTTTCGAGCCCCCGCCCGTGTGTGACATCAAGAAACTTACAGAGCAGATCCGTCAGGATTGGTTTCGACGCGGAGGATAACAGGCATCGTGCACTCCAAGCTGGTGGTTCTGCGGCTGCGTGCTTCAAGAGGGACTCGTTTATTTACCGGAGAGCTGCTTGTCCAGGTCAGCCAGGATGAACGGTTCGCCGGCCACATCCGGGAACTCCTTCAGAATCTTGAACTGGCCGTTGGCGCGAGTATCGCCGATATAAACGTTCTTAATAGTGTGATGGTTCTTCTGCATGGTGGTTTTGCCGCCAGGCCCATCAAAGCTGATGGATCCGGATTCGAGTTTCTCGCGAACCGCGGCGACGTCGAATGATCCGGCTGCTTCAACCGCCTTCTTCCAGAGGTAGACGCCGTTGTAGGAGAGGACCATGGGACTATCCACAGCGCGCTTTTCCTTCACGACGCCCGGATAAGACTGCTTCTTGAGCCATTTGTCCCATTTGCTGAGAAAGGCCTTGTTGGCAGGTGTGTTGATGGACATGAAGTACGTCCAGCAACCGAGTTCGCCCACGAGGTCCTTGGTCGGGAGGCTGCGCAGTTCGTCTTCCGCCAAGCTGAAGGAGACAACCGGGCAGTCCGCGGCGGAGAGGCCGGCCGCGGCGATTTCCTTGAAGAAAGGCACGTTGGAGTCGCCGTTAATCGTGTTCAGCACGCAAGCGTCGCCGCTGGCCGCGAACTGTTTGATCTCCGCCACGATCTGCTGGTAGTCGGTGTGGCCGAACGGGGTGTATTTGCCCGCGGAAATGACCTTGCCGCTGTCATCCTTGCGCAGGCCGCCGCCGATATTCTCCAGAGCAATGCCGTGCAGGAGCAGGTATTTGTAGAGAATAAGATTGGTGGTCTGCGGATAAACGTAGTCGGTGCCGATCAGGTAGAACTTTTTCTTGCCGAGCTTGAGCAGGTAGTCCACCGCAGGAGTGGCCTGCTGGTTGACGGCTTCCGCGGTGTAAAAGATGTTCTTGGAGAGCTCTTCGCCTTCGTATTGAACCGGGTAAAAGAGCAGGCCATTATCTTTTTCAAAGACGGGCAGAACTGATTTGCGGCTGACCGAAGTCCAGCAGCCAAAAACCACCGCCACTTTATCCTCCTCAAGGAGCTGTTTCGCCTTTTCGGCAAACAGCGGCCAATTGGAAGCCCCGTCCACGATGACAGGCTCGATTTGGTAGGATTTGCCACCGATCTTGATGCCGCCCGCCTCGTTCACTTCGTCAAAAGCGAACAAGAGCATGTCGCGCAGGGAGGTTTCGCTGATCGCCATCGTTCCACTGAGCGAGTGGAGAATGCCGACCTTGACCTTTTCAGCTGCCTGGGCGGTGAAAGACGCTGCCAGGAGAGCCGCCAGTGTGCATATTCTGAGAAACTTCATATCAGTTTTGATTCAGGATTTTCGGTTGATTTAGAAGAGGTAGGAAACGCCCGCCCCGACAATGAAACGATCATCATGGCCATCAAAACCCTTGTCGTAGCTCGTATGGTCGTACCGGATTTCCGGTTGAATCTTGATGCTTGGAACGGGCTTGTAGTTGAGCGTCAGGGTCACGCTGGAGAGGTTGCCCTTGGGATCGGGCGAGGTGATGGCGCTGCCGGCCCGCCCGCCCAGAGCGATGCCAGGAATGCCAAAGCCGTTCGGGTCGTCCAGATATTCCGCGCGCAGCGCGAGGCCGACCTTCTCGGTGAGATCGTAGCTGACCCAGCCGCCGATGGACCAGAGCTCCGGCGTCGCATTCGAACCTGTGGGTTGGAAGCTAAAGTAATCAAACTCCATCCCGAGGCCCAAGGGCTTGGAGACCTGGTAACCGGCGAGGACGGAACCGCCCGCGAGGGAGAAGCCCGCGTTCTCGTTGCCACCGAAGCCGATCAAGCTGACCCAGAGGTCTTTGATCGGTTTCAACCCGATCGCGCCCATGTAGGTCTTCGAGCCGTTGTTATCCACCGGGCCCGCATACATGCCGTTCTGGACGCGCGCTTTCACATCCAGCCAGTCGGTGAACTCGTAGTCCAACTGCACACCGGCGGAAGGACCGTTACCCGTGTAGAACCACTGGTAACCCTGGGAGAAGTTGGCGTTGACCGCGCCGCCGTCGCCCGACTCGTAATTGAGGAGCGAGATCAATTGGCCGACCTTGACGTTCAAGCCCTGGCCGATCGGGACGTTCATGTCAACGTAGGCTTCGCGCAATTCCTGGAGGCCTTGGGCATTGCCGCCGGTGTTTACGATCGGGGCGTCTTCACCGAAGATCAGGGAGGCGCGGTAGCCGGCATCCCACTTTTCACCGCTGCGCTCTACGGGAGGGCTGGCGATGGTGACTTTGACCTTGTTGATCGAGAACGAATTTTCCGAAGTGTTCCAAAGGTAGCCGTTGGACTTTTGGTCGGCGGGCCGGCTGGTGTCGTAGAAGTAGGAGGCCGTGACGAAGCCGCTCAACTGGACGGCGGAAAGCGCCTTGACCGAGTTGGTGGCGGCGGGAGTGCCGAGGCCTTCCCGTTTCATCATGCCTTCGAGAGACTCGAGGCGGGACTTGAGATCCTGATTCTCCTTCTCCAGACGTTCCACGCGCACCGTATTGCCGCTGTCGGATTGCCCGTACGTGCTGTAGGCAGTGCCCAGCAAGGCGGAACCAATACAAGCGCTCATTCCGAGAGGTCTGAGCAGGCCGTTTTTGGGTGGGGTTCTTTTCCTCATGATTAGTTTTATATTTTTCTGCGTTTGCTACGCGAAACGGGCCTTTAGCAACGGGCAAGCCAAAGGGGGAAAGGGAGGGGGTGTGGGTGGGTGAATTGTATTCATGGAATGCATGAGGTGCATTTCATTTGCGAGGTCTCTGGCCAAAAACTGGCTGGTTTAGAGAAGGGGACCTCGCAAGAAAGCGGAGATCGAGGGCGTTAAAGTTCCCGGGAAATGGCTGCTTATGAGCGAACGAATTGAACAGTGTGAACAAAATTCAACAGAGCCGCGAGGCGGCCCGCAGGAGCCCGCAGCCTTTATTTGAGCAGCGTCAGGTCGTGCCTCCGCGCTGAAGCGCGAGTTTTGCGGCAAAATTGTTTCTTGGCACCCCTGTTGCTAATGAGTAACTACCACTCGACAGAGTCGTTCGCTCTGGGAGCTGCCAACGGCTCCCTTATCTATGAATTTTGACCGCTATGCACTCGACGGTTGTTTCGACGAAATGTTCGGCGAGACCGGTGAGCCAAGAGCCGCCGCCCGACACCTGGCCCGCAACCTTCAAGGGTTGCCGCCCGAGGAGATCTTTGCCCGGCAGCGAGCGGCCGACCGCGCCTTGGTCCAGATGGGGATTACCTTCAACGTCTACGGGCAAAGCGCCGGGGTGGAAAAGACGCTCCCGTTTGACCTGATCCCACGGATTGTCGCCGGCTCTGAATGGACGCGCATCGAGCGGGGGTTGAAGCAGAGGATAGAAACGCTCAACCTGTTCATCGACGATCTTTACCATGATCAGAAAGTGCTGCGGGACGGGATTGTGCCGCGGCATGTGATCGACTCCTCGAAGGGATACCGCCCCCAGTGCAAAGGGCTGAATCCGCCGCGCGGCATCTGGTGCCACATCACGGGGACCGACTTGGTGCGACATCGGGACGGTCAGATTTACGTGCTGGAAGACAACCTGCGTTGCCCGTCAGGCGTCTCGTACGTGCTGCAGAACCGGCAGTTGATGAAGAGCCTCTTCCCGGAAGTGTTCGCTTCGGCGCGCATTCGCCCGGTCTCCAACTATCCGCTTCGACTGCGGGACGTGCTGGAGTTCGTGGCGCCGGACGGGGCTCAGCCCCACATGGTGCTTTTGACCCCCGGGATCTACAACTCGGCCTATTTCGAGCATTCCTTCCTGGCGCAGCAGATGGGGATTGAGTTGGTGGAAGGGAGCGACCTGGTGGTGTCCGACCGGATCGTTTGGATGCGAACGACCCGGGGATTCGAGAAAGTGGATGTGATTTACCGCCGGATCGACGACGACTTTCTGGACCCGCTGGCGTTCCGGCCTGATTCGCTGCTGGGGGTGCCGGGCCTGATGGATGCTTACCAGGCCGGGAGCGTGGCGCTGGTCAACGCTCCCGGAACCGGAGTGGCGGACGACAAGGTGGTCTACGCCTACGTCCCGAAATTGATCAAGTATTACCTGAATCAGGAGCCGATCCTGCCCAACGTGCCGACCTACATCTGCGAGGACGAGAAAGACCTGAATTACGTGCTGGAGAACCTGGACAAGCTGGTGGTGAAGGCGGCCAACGAATCCGGCGGGTACGGCATGCTGGTCGGGCCGCACTCCAGCAAGGAACAGCAGGCCGATTTCGGTGAAAGAATCCGGGCCAATCCGCGGAATTACATCGCGCAGCCGACTTTGTCGCTCTCCCGGGTGCCGACGCTGGTCAACGACGGACTGGAAGGCCGGCATGTTGACCTGCGGCCTTACATCCTCTACGGCAAAGATATTTTTGTGCTGCCCGGCGGACTGACGCGGGTGGCGCTGAAGAAAGGTTCGTTGGTGGTTAATTCGTCGCAAGGCGGCGGAACGAAAGACAGCTGGGTTCTCGCCGAAAATGAACTGGAGGAAAAGGAGACATCGGCTCAACCGGAGCGCCTGGAGAGGGGGACGGTCAAATGTTAAGCCGCGTCGCCGACTCTGTTTACTGGGTGGGGCGTTATGTCGAGCGGGCCGAGAACGTGGCTCGTTTTGTGGACGTGAACCTGCAGTTGATGCTCGACAGCCCGGATTACACCGGGCAGCAGTGGCAGCCCCTGGTTTATATCAGCGGCGACCATGAAGAGTTTGCCAAGAGGTATGGCGCGGCCACGCAGGAAAATGTCCTGAAATTTCTGGCGTTCGATCACGAGAACCCCAACTCGATCGTTTCCTGCTTGCGGGCGGCCCGGCACAACGCGCGATCCATCCGCGAGATTATCTCGTCGGAGATGTGGCTGCAGTTGAACAAGTTTTACTTAATGGTGGACTCGGTCGCGGAGCGAAATCTCGAGCCGGACGCGCTTCACGAATTCTTCGATGACGTCAAATCGGCCAGCCATCTGTTCAACGGCCTGGCGGAAGCGACGATGACTCATGGCGAGGCGTGGCATTTTTGCCGGGTCGGGAAGTATATGGAGCGGGCCGACAAGACCTCTCGCATTCTGGACGTGAAATACTTCATCCTGTTGCGGAGCGTGAACGATATCGGGACGGCCTGGGATGACATCCAATGGGCGGCGGTCCTTCGGTCCAACAGCGCGTTTGAGATGTACCGGAAGGATAAAGGGCGGATTACGCCCAAAGGGGTGGTCGATTATCTCCTGCTAAACCGCTATTTTCCGCGCGCCATCTACTACTCCCTGCTGGCGGCCCGGGAGTCGCTGCACTGCATCTCCGGCACGCCCATCGGCAGCTTCAAAAATGGGGCCGAGAAGCTCATGGGACAGCTCTGCTCGGAGCTTTCCTACGCATCGGTCGACGAGATCATCTCCTTCGGCCTGCACGAGTACATCGATGCCTTGCAGATGAAGATGAACCAGATCGGAACAGAGGTCTTCGAGACCTTTTTTGCACAGAAGGCGGTGCCCTCCAAGCAGCGCCCAGGTCTCAGTCAGTTTCAGGTCCAGTAACTTATGTCGATCCATGCCGCTCTCTTCCACCGCTCCCATTATCGTTATGATCGTCCGGTCGGGCATTCGCCGCACGTGATCCGGTTGCGGCCAGCCCCGCATTGCCGGACACCGGTGCTGAGCTATTCGCTCCGGATAGAACCGAAAAACCATTTTATCAACTGGCAGCAGGATCCTTTTGGGAATTATCTGGCGCGCGTGGTTTTTCCTGAACCCACTTCGGAAATGCTTGTGGAGGTCGACCTGGTTGCAGAAATGTCCGTGTTCAACCCGTTCGATTTCTTTTTGGAAGCTGGGTTCCAGAAATGGCCGTTTGAGTATGAGTCGGGCCTGAAAAAGCAGCTCGCCCTGTTCCTGGAAGTTGGAAGCCATGGGCCCTTGTTCAATCGTCTGGTGGCGAGCATTCCACGCGAGCCGGGATCCACCATCGATTTCCTGGTGGCGCTCAACCAGCGGCTCTCCCACGAGATCAAGTACTTGATCCGCCTGGAGCCCGGAGTGCAAACACCGGAAGAAACCTGCGCGCTGGCGTCGGGGTCCTGCCGGGATACGGCGTGGCTGATGGTGCAGGTGCTCCGAAGCATCGGCCTGGCCGCTCGCTTCGTGTCCGGATACCTCATTCAGCTTACGCCGGATGTGAAGGCGCTGGATGGGCCTTCCGGCACGGAGAGGGACTTCACCGATCTGCACGCGTGGTGCGAGGTTTATCTTCCGGGGGCTGGTTGGATCGGTTTTGATCCGACGTCAGGCCTGCTGGCGGGCGAGGGGCACATTCCGCTGGCTTGCACGCCGTTTCCCTCCGCTGCCGCCCCAATCACCGGCGCGACGGATAAATGCGAATGCGTGTTCGACCACGAGATGCGCGTCTCGCGGATTTGGGAGTCGCCTCGCGTGACCAAGCCTTACTCCGAGGAGGAGTGGAAGGAGATCGAGGCGCTTGGGCATCTGGTGGATGCCGAGTTGAAGCGAGGCGACGTGCGGCTGACGATGGGCGGCGAGCCGACGTTTGTTTCGATCGACGACATGGACGGCGAGGAGTGGAACTTCACCGCGGTGAGTCCGGAGAAGAAGCGGCTTTCCGGGAATTTGCTCCGTCGCTTGAAGAACCGCTGGGCGCCGGGAGGCCTTTTGCATTACGGCCAGGGCAAATGGTACCCGGGCGAATCGTTGCCGCGCTGGGCCCTCGGGTGCTATTGGCGGAAGGATGGCGTGTCACTTTGGGATGACCCCTCGTTGTTCGCCGACGACAACACGGATTACGGTCATGGGACGGACGAGGCCAGCCGCTTTATCAGCAAGCTCGCCCAAGTGCTGAGCGTCAAGCAGAAGCACATTATGCCGGCCTATGAAGACGTCTGGTATTACATGTGGCGGGAACGGAGGCTGCCCGGGAACGTGGACCCCTTGCTGTCCAACCTCGACGACAAGGAGGAGCGGGAGCGGTTGCGGAAGATCTTCCACCAGGGCCTGAGCAAGGTGGTGGGGTACGTGCTGCCATTGCAGCCCAGCTCGGCCGCGCCGCGCGGCTGGAGCAGCGGACCGTGGTTTCTGCGGAGCGAGCATTTGTTCCTGATCCCGGGCGATTCGCCGATCGGATTGCGCCTGCCGCTTGATTCTCTGCCTTGGGTGGCGAGAAGCGATTATCCCTACATTCATCCGTACGATCCGTTCGATCGTTCCGTGCCGCCGCCGCCCAGTCGGGAAGCGATTCTGCAAAGCCGCGGCAGCCCGGCGGCCAAAGCGAGTGGCGCCGGTTTGACCGGGGGCCGCGGAGGCCGGGGCGATCGAGGGGGCGGCAGTTTTGACCCTGAGCGGCCGCCGCAGGCCCGGGAATCGGCGGATTGGCTGGTCCGCACCGCGGTGTGTGTCGAGCCGCGCGAAGGCCGGTTGCATATCTTCATGCCACCGACGCGGGAATTGTCCGATTATCTCGTTCTGCTGGCGGCCTTGGAGGAGACTGCGGCCGGGCTGCAACTGCCGATCGTGATCGAAGGCAGTCCCCCGCCGCATAGTCCGTGGCTGCAGCACTTCAAGATCACGCCGGACCCCGGGGTGATCGAAGTGAACCTGCAGCCGGCTGGCTCGTGGGATGATCTCGTTGAGAATACGACCGTGCTCTACGAGGAAGCCCGGCAGGCGAGATTGGGCACGGAAAAATTCATGATCGACGGACGCCACGTGGGAACCGGAGGCGGGAACCATGTGGTCATCGGCGGAGCAACTCCGTCCGACAGCCCGCTCTTGCGGCGGCCGGATCTTTTGCGCAGCCTTTTGACCTTCTGGCAAAACCATCCATCGCTTTCATTCCTTTTCAGCGGATTGTTTATCGGCCCGACGAGCCAGCATCCGCGCGTGGATGAAGCGCGGAACGATTCGCTCTACGAGCTGGAGCTGGCTTTTCGCGAAGTGCCGGACCGGGCGAACGTGCCGCCCTGGCTGACTGACCGCTTGTTCCGGAATTTGCTAATCGACGCGACCGGAAACACGCATCGGGCGGAGTTTTGCATCGACAAGCTTTTTTCGCCGGACAGCGCCTCAGGCCGGCACGGCTTGCTCGAGCTGCGGGCGTTCGAGATGCCGCCGCACGCGCGGATGAGCTTGACGCAGCAGCTGCTCTTGCGTTCCTTGATCACCCGTTTCTGGAAGGAGCCCTACAGCCAGCCTTTGGTCCGCTGGGGCACGGAACTGCACGATCGCTTCATGCTCCCGCATTTTGTCCAGGAGGACTTCCGGGATGTGATCGCGGACCTGCGGGAACATGGCCTGCCCTTCAAACACGACTGGTTCGCGCCGCACTTTGAATTCCGCTTCCCGCGGTACGGCGGGGTGGCCCAGCGCGGCATTGACCTGGAAGTCCGCCAGGCTCTCGAGCCGTGGCATGTGCTCGGCGAGCAGGGGGCGGCTGGCGCCACGGTTCGCTATGTCGATTCTTCGCTGGATCGTTTGCAGGTTCGAGTGCGGGGGTTGACGGATTCCCGCCATTCCATTCTCTGCAACGGCCAAACGATGCCGTTGCATCCGACCGGGACTAATGGCGAGTACGTGGCGGGAGTGCGCTTTCGAGCGTGGCATCCAGCCGAATGCCTGCATCCGACCATCGGAATCCATTCTCCGCTCACTTTCGACATTCTGGATGGCTGGAATTCGCGGTCGCTCGGGGGCTGCACTTTCCACACGGCGCACCCCGGAGGGCGCAACCATACCACTCTGCCCGTGAATGCTTACGAGGCGGAGAGCCGGCGCCTGGCTCGCTTCTTCCAGATTGGGCATACCGCGGGCAAGATCAAAGCCGCTGCGCCGTCGGTTCATCCGGAGCATCCGTTCACTCTGGATCTTCGCGCTACTTGATTTGGGCAAAGAAAGAGTGTCGGATAGGCAGAGCGCGCCTATGAGCCGGACGCCACGCGAAGCTACTTCCCGACGCGACAGCCTTTTTGAAGGCTACGCGGGATTGCCGCACCTCTACGATGAGAGTCTCACCGCGGAGGGGCAGTTGCGTGAGCATTGGGAACCGCTGGGGCGGACGCTGAACAAATTGGGCGCGGAGGAGATCGGGCTGCGGGCGGAGAACGCCCGCCGCATCATTCGTGAACACGGCATCACCTACAATGTCTACAGCGACCCGCAGGGGATGGATCGCCCCTGGGAGCTGGATCTTCTGCCATTGCTCATTTCAGCGGCAGAGTGGCGGACGATTGAGCGAGGCCTTATTCAACGGGCGACCCTGCTGAATCTGGTTTTGGCCGACCTTTTTGGGCCGCAGGAGTTGCTGCGAACCGGGGCGCTGCCGCCGGCGCTGGTTCTGGGCAATCCGTCCTTTCTCAGGCCGTGTCATGGGGTCAAGGTGCCCAGAAACATCTATTTGCATCTGCACGCGGCGGACCTTGCACGTTCTCCCACGGGACAGTGGTGGGTGCTGGCGGACCGAACGCAAGCTCCGTCCGGGACGGGCTACGCGCTGGAGAACCGGATTGTCAGCTCGCGGGTGCTGCCGGAGGAATATCGCGAGGCTCAGGTGCATCGTCTGGCGCCTTTCTTTTCGACGCAGCGCGAAAGCTTGCGGAGCCTGGCGCCTTCGGTTGACAGCCCGCATATCGTTTTGCTCACCCCGGGTCCGCACAACGAAACCTACTTCGAGCATGCCTACCTGGCCCGTTACCTCGGTTTCACGCTGGTCGAAGGGGGAGACCTGACGGTGCGGGAAAACCGCGTCTATCTCAAAACCCTCGAGGGTTTGCAAAAGGTAGACGTGATCCTGCGCCGGGTGGACGACACTTTTTGCGATCCGCTCGAGCTGCGGGGCGATTCATTTCTCGGGGTTTCTGGACTGATCCAGTCCGCGCGTGCCGGCAACGTGGTGATCGCCAACGCGCTGGGGGCGACTCTGGTGGAGAGCCCCGCGTTTCTCGCCTTTTTGCCCAACCTCTGCAAGTTGCTGCTGGGGGAGGAACTCCTCCTGCCCAGCGTGGCGACCTGGTGGTGCGGCCAGGCCAAGGAGCAAAAGTACGTGCTGGAGCACCTCGACGATATCGTGGTGAAACCCGCCTTTGCTCGGGTGCTGCAATTGCCATTTTTCGGAGGCCGCTTATCGCGCAGCGATCGCGAGAAGCTCGTAGCGGATATTCAGCGCCAGCCGTTTGCCTACGTGGGCCAGGAGCGGGTGGCGTTTTCCACCGCTCCCGCCTGGATCAATGACAAGCTCGAGCCGCGGGGCATCGCGATCCGTTTTTATTCCACCGCCACGGGCGATACCTATTCGATCATGCCCGGAGGGCTGGCCCGGATATCCGGCCATGCCGGCGATCCTGTGCTCTCGATGCAGAGCGGGGGGGGGAGCAAGGATACCTGGGTCTTATCGGACGCGCCCGTGGAACATGTCAGCCTGCTGACTCCTTCGGGCCAGCCGAAAATCGCGAATCGCATTTCCACGGAACTTCCCAGCCGGGTGGCGGACAATCTCTACTGGCTGGGACGTTACGGCGAACGCTTGGAAGCTACTTTGCGCCTTCTTCGCTGCGTGCTGGGCCGTTTGGGCGGTGAAAGCTCCCCGGAAAGCGCCGTGGAATTGAATTCGCTAACGGAGATGCTGGCGCTGACCGAGCGCGTGCCCCGGCATCTGGCCGGGCGAGTGCCCGCCGCGGAGGTCGAGCAGGAAGTTTTGCAGTTGGTCTATAATCCGCAGCGCCTGGGAGGCGTGCGCGAGCTGGTTCTGCGCTTGCGGCAAATCGCGTCGATGGTGCGCGATCGGCTTTCCGCGGATACCTGGCGCATTCTGAATCAGTTGCAGACCGATTCAAAGACGCGGGCGGGCCGCCTGCCTCTGGTCAATGCCTTGTCCGTTTGCAACACCTTGATCGCGGACCTCGCCGCGTTTAGCGGCATGGAGATGGAGAACATGACGCGCGGACATGGCTGGCGGTTTCTCGACACCGGCCGCCGCCTTGAGCGGGCCTACAATTTGGTGGACCTGTTGCGGGCTGCTCTGGCTGCCAGCCAGGTGAACAGCGCTTTGCCTGCTTTGCTGGAAATCGCCGACAGCACCATTACATACCGGCGCCGATATTTTTCGGAGCCGCGTTTGTCCAGCGTGCTGGATCTATTGCTGGCTGATCCGGGCAATCCCCGGGCGCTGACCTTTCAAATTAATGCCTTGCGCGATCACGCGCGGGCGTTGCCCAAGTCGCAGGAGGCGGCCTCCACGGACATTCTGTTCCAGCGCATCAACGCGCTGTCGAGCAAGGCCGGAGAGGTCCTGCTGGTGGAACTGGAGACCAGCCAGGCGGAAAAGATCAAGGCGCTGCTGGTGGCGGTGGCTTCGGATTTAACCGCTCTGTCGGACGACGTTACTGAACAATATTTCTGCCACACCATTACCCACCGGGTCGAAGCGCAGACATGATCTATCGCGTTCACCATACGACGGTCTACGAATATCACGAGCCGGTGACGATCTCTCAGCATATGCTCCGGCTGCGGCCGCGGGATTCGGCCCGGCAGGCCTGCCTTGAGTTTCAGGTGGCGGTGAATCCGTCCCCGCGGCTGAACGATGTCCACACCGATTACTTCGGCAATTCGGTTATTTTTGTCGCTTTGGAGCATCCTCACACTCGCTTGACCATTCATGCCACCAGCAAAGTGCGGAGAGATCGGGTGCGGTTTCCAGACCCGGCCGAAACACCCTCGTGGGATCATGTGCGTGATCTCACCCGCGGCTGCCAGATCGGGCCGGCGCTGGAGGCGAGCGAGTTCTTGTTCGAATCCCCGCTGACCCGGCTGAACGACGAGTACGGCCATTATGCCTCGGCGTCGTTTTCCAAGGGGAGGCCGATCCTGGAGGCGGTGCTGCACTTGACCAAAAGGATCCACGGGGATTTCACGTTTGATCCCAAGGCCACGACGGTGTCCACGCCGGTTGCGACGGTGTTCAAGACTCGGCGAGGGGTCTGCCAGGACTTCGCTCATTTGCAAATCGCCTGCCTGCGATCGATCGGGTTGCCAGCGCGGTATGTGAGCGGGTATCTGGAGACCATTCCGCCCGCAGGCTCCGAGAAATTGGTGGGGTCCGATGCGTCGCATGCTTGGGTGTCGTTTTATTGCCATGGGCTGGGCTGGATCGATGTGGATCCGACGAATAACCTGCTCGTATCCCAACAGCATGTCACCGTTGGCTGGGGGCGGGATTACAGCGATGTGACCCCGGTGCGCGGGGTGATCCTAGGGAGCGGCGAGCACACCGTGAAGGTGGCGGTGGATGTGGAGCCCTTGGAGAAGGGCCGAGCCCCCGCAGTTCCCGAGGCCGAATAAGCCCGCATCAGATCGAGCTGTTTCCTTTTCAAGGGCCGCAGCCGCCGGGCCCGCTGTTTCAAGGTTTACCTTTCTGGCTGACTCGCTACTCTACACCCACAACTTGAACAATTCCTTACAACGCAGGGTCTATCACAGAGGGGCAGCCTATCGGAACGGTCGGTCGGATGGGGGCGAGGGAGGGTTGACGTAAGCCGAAATAGCCCAATCCCGAGAGAGAAACGAGCAATGTCTTCACTTCCTGAAACAAACTTGCCAAAAAACGGCACTCCGGTGTCAACTGGCTCCGCTTCACATATGTCGGACGAAGAGAACCCGATGGGGTTTGTGCGATCCAAGCTTCCCTGGATAGTCGGGGCGGGTGCTCTGGCGCTTTTTCTTCTGACCTTAAACCAGTGGGTCAACCTGCGGAGTCTTCCCGTCACAGCGAAAGTGGCTGGGTGGGAACCGGGGCTGCCCATTGTGGGCCCTCTCTTTTACCTCGTTACTCTTCCGTTGCATTTTTTCCCGGCCTCGATGCAAGCCAATGCGGCGAACACTTTTACAGCGCTCCTGGCCGTTTTGACGCTGGTCCTGCTGGCCCGGTCGGTGGCGCTGCTGCCGCACGATCGCACGCACGAGCAACGATTGCGCGAGCGCAGTGACTACTCGCTTTTATCCATCGGCTCGGCCTGGGTGCCGGTGCTGCTTGCCGCCGGCGTTTGCGCGCTGCAGCTGACGTTTTGGGAAAATGCCACTGCCATGACGGGCGAAATGCTCGACTTGCTGGTCTTCGCCTATCTGATCCGCTGCCTGCTGGAATATCGCATTTCGATGGACGATCTGTGGCTCTCCAAGCTGGCGTTCGTTTATGGACTCGGGATTACCAACAACTCCGCGTTGATAGCATTTTTTCCTTTGTTTCTTGGAGCAGTCATTTGGATCCGGGGAATTCGATTTTTTGAGCCGGCATTCCTGGTGCGCATGGCCAGTTTGGGCTGCCTGGGATTGCTGCTTTATCTGTTTTTACCGATCCTTTGGGTGGCTCGGCATGAAGGGGATTACACCTTTTTCCAGGTGCTCCGTTCGAACCTGGGCGCTCAGAAAGCTTTTCTGGTCGACATTCCATCATTGCGCAACCGGGTGCTGCTGCTGAGCCTGACATCAGTTTTGCCCATCATCCTGATGGGGGTGCGGTGGCCGTCGAAGTCGGGAGAGACGAGCGCCGCCGGGGCCAACCTGACGACCCTGGCGTTCCGGGTGATCCATTTGTTCATCCCGGCGGCCTGCATCTTCGTGGCATTCGATCCCAAATTCAGCCCGCGTGAGTTGGGGTTGGGGGTGCCGTTCCTCACTTTCTATTACCTTGGTGCTCTCGCCGTGGGCTATTACTCCGGCTACGCGCTCCTGGTGTTTCGAGATCCTCCGCGGAAAAGCTGGCGCCGGGAGAATGTGCTTTGGAAGATTCTGAATCCGGTCGTGCGGGGGGTGGTGCTGATTGCGATGGTGGCGGTCCCGGTTGCCCTGGCCGCGCGCAACCTTCCCAGAGTCCGAGCCAATAACGGCTCGGTGCTCAAGGAGTATGTCGGCCAGTTGGCGCAAAGCCTGCCGCCCAGCCCGGCCTATCTTTTGAGCGAAGATCCGTATCAGCTGGCGTTGGTGCAGGCCTTTCTCTCTACCGAAGGCAAGCGGGAGGGGTACGTGCTGGTAAATGCCCGCGGCCTGGAAGCCCCGGAATACCATGATCAGCTGCACAAGCGCTATGGAGAACGCTGGCCCTGGGTGACCGCCCGGGAGGATTTTGGCACGCGCATCGGGCCGCTGGATGTGCAGCATTTGGTGCTTGGGATCGCTTCGTCGAACTCGGTCGCGTATTTGCATCCCAGCTTCGGCTATTTCTTCGAGACGATTTATCCGCAGCCGAACGGCCTTGCCTACCGCTTGACGCCGTTCGCGGCGGATCAGGTGCTGCCGCCGGCTTTGACCGACGAGCAGATCAGCCAGAACGATGCTTTTTGGGCCGGCAAACAGGATTTCGCGGCAAAGTTGAGCGACCTGAAAAAGCTGGAATCACTGGATGGCCGTTACGTAGGGCTGGCCTATTCCCGGGCTTTAAATAACTGGGGCGTGCTTCTGCAGCGCTCCGGGCGTTTCCCGGCTGCGAGCAAGCTCTTCGCCACCGCTTTGGATCTGAACACCAACAATGTGCCGGCGAAGTTCAATCTGGAGGCGAATCGGGTTTATCAAAAGGGCGAGGGGGCAAATTACGACTCCGGGAAAACCCTGGAGCAGAAGCTCGGCAACTATCGTTCCTGGGACACCATGCTGCAGGAAAATGGGCCGTTCGATCATCCGGAATTTTGCGCGCTGCTGGGCGACGGTTTTCTGAATCAGGCGCAGTATCGGCAGGCGGCCTCGCAATTTAGCCGGGTGGCATTCTTCCAACCGACCAACCTGGCAGCTCGAATTTCCCTGGCCAAAGCCTATGTCTATGGGAACTGGGCGGAAAAGGGGATGGCGGAGATTCAGGCGATCGAAAAGGATTTCAGCGGCCGGCCGGTGAGCGATCAAGCTGACATTATCGCGCTGAAGGCGGCGGCCTTTTTTGCCAACAAGGAGTTTCCGAAAGCGGAGCAGTTGCTGCAATCGGCTCGGAGTCGCTATCCGGACGAAGGATCGCTGACGCAGGCTCTTTTCGAACTCTATCGCGTCTCCGGTCGCACGACCAACGCCTTGGCCGTCGCGAATCAACAACTCGAAAGCAACCCGACCAATATGGTGGTGTTGCTGCAAAAGGCGGAGCTGCAACTGAACATGGATGATTTGGCCGGCGCCCATGCCACGGCGGCTGAAGTTCTCAAGCTGGCACCCAAGAGCAGTTCAGCCTTGCTGTTTGAGGCCTTCGTTTTTATTCGGGAAAGCAATTATCCCCAGGCTCAGGCCAGCCTCGAAAAGGTCTTGCAGCAGGACCCGGATAATGTGCAGGCGATGCTCTACAAAGGAATCACCCTGATGGAGCAGAAGCAGACGGATAAAGCCCGTGATGCCTTCGACAAGGTGCTCGATAAACAGTCCGATAACGTCGCGGCCCTCCGGAACCGGGCAATCCTGAACCTGCGCGCGCAACAATGGGCGGCGGCGGAGACCGACTACCAGCGGCTGCGCAAGTTGACGCCGCGTTCCCACGCGGTGATGTACGGCCTGGCCGAAGTCGCCTACGCCCAGAAGAACTTCATTGATGCGACCCGCTACTACGAGCTTTACCTGAAATATGCGCCGCAGGAAGCGACCGGCGATCTGCTCGAGGAGAAGAGGAAAGTCCAGGATCGGTTGAAGGAACTGAAGTCCGTCGTGAAATGACGGGCGCGCGGCGTAATCTCCGCGTTACCCATGTGATCACGCGCCTCATTGTAGGAGGAGCGCAGGAAAACACGGTTTCGACCGTCCTCGGACTGCGCCGGAAGCCCGGCTTGGACGTTCAACTGATCAGTGGAACTCCGGAACCCGGGCAAGGTTCGTTGGAATATCAGTTCGGGGGCTGCCGCGAATCGTTGCTCCTCACTCCGCTACTGGTTCGGCCGATCAAGCCGTTGGTTGATTTTAAGGCGCTGCGGGCGCTTTCTCGCCTGTTTCGATCCCAGCGGCCGGACTTGGTGCATACCCATAGTGGCAAAGCGGGAATCCTCGGGCGGTGGGCCGCTGCCATCGCCCGCACTCCGATCATCGTCCATTCGATTCACGGACCGTCGTTTGGTCCCTGGCAAAGCGCGAAAGCGAATTTGCTTTACCGAACTTTGGAGCGGGCGGCGGGCCGGGTGACCACGCATTTCGTCACGGTTGCCCATGCGATGATCGAACAATATCTCGCCGCTGGCATAGGCTCTCCCGAGGAGTACACCCGGATCTTCAGCGGCTTTCCTTTGGAACCGTTCCTGGCCTCGGCCAATAGTCCTGCGCTGCGGGCTCGCTATGGAATCGCCCCGGACGACCTCGTCATCGGAAAAATCGCCCGTTTTTTCGACCTCAAGGGGCATGATGATCTGTTTGAGGTGATGCCGGCGTTTTTCAGCGAGTTTCCGAAAGCCTGCTTTTTGCTGATTGGCGGTGGGCCGCTCGAATCGCGCTTTCAAGAGATGGCCGCGGCAAACCCGAAATTGAAGGGGAGAGTGGTTTTTACGGGCCTGGTCTCTCCAAACGATATCCCGGCCTTGACCGGCATCATGGATTGTCTGGTTCATCTTTCGCGCCGGGAGGGCTTGCCGCGCGCTCTCCCTCAGGCGTTGGCTGCTGGCAAACCAGTGATCGCGTA
This sequence comes from uncultured Verrucomicrobiota bacterium, assembly GCA_964566945.1. Lineage (GTDB taxonomy): Bacteria > Verrucomicrobiota > Verrucomicrobiia > Limisphaerales > SXQI01 > DASVNK01. Next base: position 290,014 of record CAZMKE010000006.1, read on the forward strand.
TGATTGCGATGGGGCCTCGGAGGCGTGCCTGCCCGGGCAAACCGGGTTGCTAATTTCTCCGGGCGATAAAGCAGGGCTGTTGGAGGCGCTGCGGCGGCTGGCTGGCGATCCGGGGTTGCGCGCGCAATTGGGCGCTGCGGGGCAGGCCTTTGTGCGGGAGCGTTTTTCCGTGGAAAGGATGGTGAATGAAACCTGGGCGCTTTACCTGCGGCTTTTCCGGCTGAAAAATCTGCCGGTTCCGGAATCAATGGAATGTTGAGTTTTCCTTTCAACGTTTACGCCGGGGTGTTTTTGGCGGCAGCCGCGACCAGCGCGCTCTCCTTCAGGTTCTGGCGGCGCTGGTGCCTTTGGTCCGGTCATGTGGATGATCCGGGGCATCGCAAGATTCACGCCCAGCCCGTGCCACTCGCTGGAGGGCTGACTGTGATGGCCGGCTTTTTCCTGCCGCTTCTGCTGGGCGCCTTCGTGGTTTATGCCTGGCGCGGGCCTGTTCTGGATGCGACTCTCCGCGAGTTGCTGCAATACGGCTTCAGCCGGCGGGGGATGCAGATAACGGCGATCTTGGCAGGCGCCCTCGGCATGGTGGTTCTCGGGTGGCTGGACGATCGCTATGAACTAAGCCCGTTGCCCAAGTTTGGCGGCCAGGTGATTTGCGCCCTGCTGGTGGCCTGGAGCGGGATTCGCATCACGCTCTTTATTCCGAGCGAACCAGTCAATTATCTGCTCACCGTTCTCTGGGTTCTCACGCTCACCAACGCGTTTAATTTCCTCGATAACATGAACGGCCTGTGCACCGGGCTCGGGATCATTGCCGCGTGGGCCTGTGCCTGGTCCGCGGCGATCCATGGGCAGTATCTCGTCTCCCTGCTGGCCTTTCAGATTTGCGGGGCCCTGCTCGGCTTCTTCCCGTTCAACTTTCCCTCGGCGAAGGCGTTTCTCGGAGATGCTGGCAGCCACTTGGTGGGCTTTTTAATTTCGGTCCTGGCCATTCTGCCGAATTTCTATTCGCGACGCGCTCCTCATCCTTTCGCGGTGTTCGCCCCGTTGCTCATTCTCGCGGTTCCCCTTTTCGATCTGGTGTCCGTGGTCATTATTCGGTGGCGCCTGGGCAGGCCTCCCTGGATCGGGGACAACAACCATATCTCGCACCGATTGGTTCGGCGCGGGTTCAGCCGGTCGCACGCGGTGCTCTTGATTCTGCTGATTCATAGCGCGGCCGCGGCAGTCGCTGTCTGGTTGTTGTCGCGCGGATCTCCAGCCTGACCTAAGGCCGTCGCCATCTCGGCGCTGACAGGCTCGGGACAAATTGGTAACCTCGCCGCCATGTTGATCATCCACGTTCAGGTGCGAGTGAAACCGGAGCATGTCCGCGCGTTCATCCAGGCCACGATCAAGAACGCGCAAGCCAGCCGCCGGGAGCCGGGCATCGCCCGTTTTGATTTGCTGCAGCAGGGGGATGATCCGGCGCGCTTCGTTTTGGTGGAGGCGTATCGAACGCCGGAGGCGCCGGCCGCGCATAAGGAGACCGGGCATTACAAGGAGTGGCGGGATGCCGTGGCAGACATGATGGCCGAGCCGCGGCAGAGCCTGAAATTCTCCAATATCGACCCGGTGGATTTCGCCTACTGATGAATTTCGAGTTTGCGACCGCAGGCCGCGTCCTGTTCGGTTCGGGCAAGCGCAACGAACTCTTTTCGATTGCGCCGGGCCTGGGCCAGCGCGTGCTGCTGGTCACCGGCGGAACTCCAGCCCGCGCGGACTGGGCGCCGACGGGCCTGGCCGAGCGCGGCCTCGCGGTGGAGGTTTTTCCGATCGCCCGAGAGCCGACTGTGGCCATCGCGGAGGCGGGCCGCCAACTCGCGAAATCGCAGGGTATCGACCTGGTGGTGGCGGTTGGAGGGGGCAGTGTGATCGACGGGGCGAAGGCGATCGCTGCGCTCGCCACCAACGAGGGGGAGATAGTTTCTTATCTCGAAGTGATCGGGAGCGGCCAGCCGCTGCGATCAAAGCCTCTGCCCTTGATCGTGCTGCCGACGACAGCGGGCGCCGGGACGGAAGTGACGCGCAACGCGGTTTTGCTCGTTCCGGAGCACCAGATCAAGGTGAGCCTGCGCAGTCCGTTGATGTTGCCGGCGGTCGCGATTATCGATCCGGAACTGACGCTCGAACTCCCCCCTCCTCTGACGGCGGCCACCGGCATGGACGCTCTGACTCAGGTGATCGAGCCGTTTCTCTCGTGCCGAGCCAACCCTTTGGTGGACGGCCTTTGCCGGGAGGTGATTCCACGCATCGCCCGGGCTCTGCCGCGAGCGTTTCGCAACGGGAATGATCTCGCGGCGCGGGCGGAAATGTCCCTGGGCAGCCTGTTCGGAGGACTGGCGCTGGCAAATGCCGGTTTGGGCGCCGTCCACGGCTTTGCCGCGCCGATTGGCGGAATGTTTGACGCTCCGCATGGGGCAGTCTGTGCGGCGCTGCTGCCGGAAGTGATGCGGGTCAATCTGCGAGCTTTACGCGCGCGTCATCCGCAAGGGGACGGACTGCCCCGTTTTTCGGAGGTCGCCCGTTTGCTTGCCGGGAAACTCGCAGCGGAGCCGGAAGAGGGGATCGACCGCATCCGTGATCTGACCCGGGAGTTGGGCATTCTGCCCTTGGGCAGCTTCGGGGTCCGGGTGCAGCATGTGCCGGTCTTATGCCAGCGCGCGGCGCAGGCCAGCAGCATGAAAGCCAACCCGCTGGTCCTGACGCAGGACGAATTGGCCGAAATCCTCACATGCGCTCTGTAAGGAGAGTTTGGGCGGGAGGTAAACGCTCGTTAACTGAGTTGGACGGCGGAACCAACCTTGAGGCTGAGCACACGCTCGGCGGAGCCGCCGTTGACGGCGAGTTCCAGATACCCGTGGGAACCGGGAACACAGAGCGGAGCGCCGCTCCGAGCTGAGGCGTAGGAACTTTGCAATGGAATCGTTCTGCGGCCCACCTGCATGGCGTGCGGGCCAGCTTCGACGGAACGGGCGGGAATATTGGTAACGCAGTTCCCGTACCGATCGATATAGATGATTTCTCCGGAAATCATACCTGCTGCGGTTATCGGCTCCGGCCACGGCAACTTGAGAAACTTCTGCAAGCGCGGCCCCAGGGCGCGGAAGGCGACTCCATTCGCCAGGTGAGCGGCCACCGGGGCGAAAATGTCCCGTCCGTGGAAGGTTTGGCTGACCTCGGAAAGGAAGAGGCTGGGATTGGAGAGCTCCCGGATTTCGAGAATTGCGTCCTCGCGAAGAGCCCAGGAAAGCACGCCATTGTCCGGCCCGACAAAGGTGTAGCGCGCGGTTCGCACGGCGATGGCCAGGCGCGCGCCGCCGACGCCCGGATCGACGATCGCAACATGCACACCGTTCCTAGCGGAAAAAAGCGGCAGGCGGCGGCCAGGGCGAACGCACCGGCGCGGATATTCTGCGGTGGAACCTCGTGGGTAATGGTAATCGCTTGTGTTCCCGGGCTGAGCCGGGCGATAACGCCTTGCATCGTTCCGGCGAACCAATCCGCGGTTCCGAAATCGGTGGTGAACGTGATCGGGACAGAGGTTTGAGTCGCGCGAGTTTTGGCTCTCGTGGACGGATCAGCCCGGCGAGCAGGCGCGGCTTTGCGTTGCACAGCCGGCATGGAACAGAGGAAGGCTGCTTGCGGGAAAGAAAAATATTTTCCTGCCCGGCGCTTTTGCATACTGTCTGGGCTCACTCAGCATTTGGAGAAAGCATTTAGCTGGAACAACCAACGATTCTTTTTACGTCGATGAACAAGAGCTTGCACAATAATTTCCCAAAACTTCACAACGCGATGTGGCCCGGCCTGGTGGGCAAGGGGAGTCCTGGCGCGGAACCGTGCATCGACCTGGATACGATGCTGGATCTCACGGCTAAGGCGGAGGTCGATGGGCAGAAGTTCGACGGCGTGGATATCTTCCTGTTCGATCCCCATGTCAGCATTGATTCCACTGACGACCAGATCAAGAAGCTGGCGGACAAGGTGCGGTCGAAGGGGTTCGTGGTGGGCTCCGTGGTGGCGCCGGTTTGGGGGCCGACCGGCGGCGGTTCCGCGATGGGGAACGACGAGGAACGCAAGGCGTTTGTCACCCAAGTGAAGAAGGCTTGCCGGATCGCGAAGAAGCTCCGTGAGTTGGGCGCGCGGTCTTACGGCATTGTGCGCATCGACTCCGCCGCGGGCGTGCATGATTGGTCGGCTGATCCGAAGGGAAATACCAAGAAGATCGCCAAAACTTTCAAGGAAGCCGGCAAAGTGGCGAAGGACCATGGGGAGCGGCTGGCCGCGGAGGGGGAGATCTGCTGGGGCGGAATGCACAGCTGGAAGCATATGGTGGAGTTGCTCGAAGAGGTGGGGCAGCCCAAGCTAGTCGGTTTCCAGGCGGACATGGCTCACACCCTTCTTTACACGCTGGGCTACAATGAACCAAAGCATCGGATCGTCCCGGAAAAGTTTCATTGGGAGCCGGAAGCGTTCCACAAGGCGATGCAGAAGCTGACGAAAGCATTGCGTCCTTGGACGATCGACTTCCATGTGGCTCAGAACGACGCCACGGTGAAAGGATCGGGAACGCACGACAAGACCGGCCGCCATTGCGTGGTCACCGATCCGCGCGGCAAACTGAACATTCCCCGCGATGCCGGCTACTGGATGCGCGATGAAAAGGGCAAGGTGACCAAGAAATTCCAGCACATTTGCTGGGATGGTTGCATGTTCTCGAACGAAATCATGACCGGCCAGCAAATCTGGAACGACATTCTCGCGGCGATGATCCAGGTGCGCGAGAACCACGGCTGGCGCGCCTGACCTGTAAGGGATGATTTTCAGAGCGCCAGGTTTTCCCGGCGCTTTTTTTATTGGGCGAGGATCCGAAGGTCTCGAGGTTACGGGACCGTTGCGCGCTCGAACGGCCAGGTTCGGTTGCGCCAGGACCAAATTAAAAAGGCGATCACGCCGGCGAGCAGGCTGAGAAAACCGGCCGCCTGGAGCGGGCGTTCCGTAGTGGCGATCATAAAGATCCAGCCCAGCAGTGCCACGACGCAGGGGATCGGGTAGAGCCACATTTTGAAAGGCAGGCGAAAGCCCGGCTGGGCTCGCCGCAAAAGAATGACCGCGGCTGCCTGACCAATGAATTGGATGACGATCCGGGTGATAATCAGGGCGTCAATGACCGCACTGAGCGAGAAGAAACTGCACACTATGGAAATCCCGCCGATGAGCAGCAGTGAAACGTAGGGGAAATTCTGCGTGGGATGGAGTTTGCCGAAAATCCGAAAGAAATAACCATCCAGGGCAGCAGCGTAAGGGATGCGGGAGTAGCCGAGCATGAGGGCGAAAACCGAGGCGAAGGCGGTCCAGAGAACCAGTCCGGTGAATAGGACGGCGGCCGGCCGGCCGAGCAGGCGTTCGATGAAGATCGAGACGACATAGTTCGCGTTGGGATTATTTTCCGCCGGAACGAATTCCTGCCACGGGACCACGCCAATGATCGACAGGTTGATGCAGATATAGATCAGCGCCACGCCGGCGAGGCTGATCAGAACGGAGCGCGGAATGACTCGTTCCGGATGCTTCACTTCGTCTCCGATGTAGCAGACATCGTAGTAGCCCAGGTAATCATAGAGGCCAATGCGCGCGGCCATTCCCAGCCCGAGGAAAAAGCCGGTGGAAAACTGGAAGGCGTTTTTCGGAAAATTGAACGCGGTTTGCGGATTGAAGTGAGTGACGCCCAAAAGGATGACGAGGGCTGTGGTGATCATCGTGCCGATCCAAAGCGCGATGGTGATCTTGCCGATCGATCCAATCCGCCGGTAAAGCAGGAAGATAGTGACCAGGCCCATGCCGATCGCGAGGGGATCTGCGCTGACTGGGCCGAGCACGCTGACTTGGCCAAGGGCGAAGACCGTTCGGTGCGGCCAGATGTAATTCAGGTATTGGCAAAACCCGATGTAGCCCGAGGCGATTTCCAGGGGGCCGCTGAAGATGAATTGCCAGATGAACAGGAATGCCATGAGTCGGCCCCATTTGGCCGGACCGAACGCTTGGCGCAGGTAAACATAGGTGCCTCCTGATCCGGGCAGAGCGGCGCCCAGTTCGCTCCAGATCAGTCCGTCCGCCATGCAGATGACCAAGGCCACGAACCAGCCGAGCATCGATTGCGGGCCGTTCAAGGCCGACATGAGAAGTGGGATCGTGATGAACGGCCCCACGCCGATCATGTTGCTCATGTTCAGCGCTGTGGCGTGCAGCAGCCCAAACCGGCGCTGCAACGCGGGCGGCTGATTGGCGGCAGCGGCAGAGTTTTGCATCGGGTGCCGGAGGTTAGGACAGAATCGCTGTTTGGGACAAACTATTAACTTGGAGGGGCCTCTTTTGCCCAGAGAGAGGGTTCGCTATTTGCCGACTTCCTGGTTGAGCCGCTTCGCTTCCGGATTCATCTGGCGACGAAGTAATTCGTCCGGGCCGCCGCCAAATTGCTTCCAATAGAGTTCCTTGAATGGGTTCATCTGCGGGCCGATGACCAGTTCGTTTTCGAGGCTCGGCTGAACTCCTGACCACCACGCGTCGTAGGCTTTGCGCAATCGGCCTGCCACAGCCGGATGCTGGTTGATTACGTTGGTCCTTTGGCTGGGATCAAGGAGCAGATCGTAGAGCTCGGTGTTGTTCACCAAAGAAAAACGCGTGTCGCGCACCGCACAACCTCGGTATTTCCAGTCTGCTGCCTGTCCAAACGGCCAGCGCCCCAAGTGAGTGAAGAGCAGGCGGTTTGCCCAATCAGCGCTTGGGTCGCGGAGCAACGGTGCGAGGCTGCGCCCTTCGAGCTGGCGGCGAGTCTTGCGTGCGAGGTTTACGTGAGCCACTTCGGTCAGAGTGGGGAAGAGATCGATGTGCGCGGTCAAAGCGCCGCAGTCCCGCCCGCCCTGAATCCCAGCGGGCCAGCGCCAAAATGACGGCGCGCGCGTGCCGCCTTCGTAAGGAGTGCCTTTGCTGCCCCGGAGGCCAGCATTGAAGATCTTTTCTCCCACGGTTCCCCCGTTATCACTCATGAAAATGACCAGGGTGTTGTTTGCGAGGTTGAGTTCGTCAAGCCGGCCCAGCAGGCGCCCGAAGTTATCGTCGATATTCTCGATCATGCCGTAGAACTTGGCGGCCAGATCCGAGACGTTGGTCTGGCCGCGGTGGCGCTGAAAATACGCGTCGGGAACCTGGAGGGGCGCATGGGCGGCGTTGAGGGGCAGGTAGCAGAAAAACGGGTGGCCTTGCCGCTTTTGCGCTTCGATCCAGCGCAGGGCTTGCCGGGTAAAGACATCGGTGCAGTAGCCGTCCGTCTTTTCGAAAACTCCGTTGTGGAGGATCGCCGGGCTGAAATAGGTGTTGCCGGGCGCGTCGCCGCAGCTCCCGCAGTAGGTCTGCCCGATGCCTCCGCCACCGTGGATAAACACTTCGTCGAAGCCGCGGTGGTCGGGACGGTAGTTTTCCTCGTCGCCCAGGTGCCACTTTCCAAAAATCCCGGTGGCGTACCCGCCGGCATGGAGCGCCTCCGCCAGGGTGGCCGCCTTGAGAGTCATTCGCTCGCGTTCGAAAATTGTGTGGGTGACGCCATTTTTGAATTCGTGCCGACCGGTGAGCAGTGCGGCTCGCGTCGGGGCGCAGGTTGGGCTGACGTGGAAGTTCGTCAAACGTAGGCTTTCGCTGTAAAACTTGTCAATCGCCGGGGTGTGGGCGATTGGGTTGCCGGTGCACGAGAAATCTCCGACGCCCACATCGTCAATCAACACGAAGAGGATGTTGGGCGGTGAACCGCCCGCAGCGTGCAAACGGGCCGGGACCATCAGCGCGAGCAGGAGCAATCCGATGAGGAAAAGCGGATTCATTCGCGCGACTTAAGCGGGAGGACTGGAGGTCGCGCAAGTCGATTCACCAATTCGAGCAACTCTGCCTCGTCGGCGTCCGGCACGGGCCTTTTTCAGGAATTGATTGAGAGAGGCGCTTTACCTAGACTAACGAAATCCGTGTTCGGCCTTTTCAAACCAAAAAACCCCGAGGAGCACCGGTACTATCTGTTGCCGGGCATGGGGCGCTCGAATCGACGCCAGCGAAAGCTCTACCTTCGCTGGGCGATCGCCTTCGGCATTTTCGTGGCCCTGATTATCGGGACTCTGATTTACATCGTCCAGCGGCCCGGCCCGAGCCTCTTTCGGTAAAGCCTCCTCTTTATTCCGTGAATCTGAATGACGTGGATTGCGAAGATCGCGAATCCGCTTGCGGGGGACTGGCAAATAGCGTTTCTTCCCGAGGTCCCCTTTTACTCGTATGTGCGGTATCAGTGCCATTTTTTCGGCCCGCGGGGTCGTGTCGCGCGCACGCCTGGAGAGGGCTGTTCAGTCCTTGCGTCATCGGGGTCCCGATAATCAGCACTGCTGGCTTTCTGATCATGGCAAGGTGGGGCTGGGGCATGCCCGTCTGAGCATCATCGATCTGGCCGGAGGAGATCAGCCGATCGCCAACGAAGATGGTTCCGTGCGAATCGTGGCCAACGGCGAGTTTTATGATTTTGAGCGGATTCGGGAGGAGTTGGAAACGAACGGCCACCGATTTCGCACCCGGTCCGACAGCGAAATCGCTCTTCACCTTTACGAGGAGCATGGAGTGCACTGCCTGGAGCATTTGCGCGGAGAATTTGCTTTCGCCATTTGGGACGAGAAATGCCGCCGGTTGTTTGCGGCGCGGGATCGTTTTGGGATCAAACCGCTGTTTTACACGGTCCACGAGGGAACCGTTTGCCTGGCCTCGGAGGTCAAGGCGCTGCTCGCGATGGGCGCGCCTGCGCGTTGGGATCATGAGTGTTTTCACCAGATGGCGGTGGGGCCCGCCATGGCGGATCGCACGCTGTTCGAAGGGATCTATCAGATTCCCCCGGGGCATTTTCTCCTGACCCGGGGCGGGGATGTGCAACTGCATCGATACTGGGAGTTCAGCTATCTTCCTGCCGCGGAGCTGGCAAAAAGCCGGCGCAGCGAGGAGTCCTGGGCCGAGGAGTTCGCCTGCGTTTTTGAGGAGGCGGTGCGGCTGCGGATGCGGGCCGACGTGCCAGTTGGCTGCTACTTGAGCGGCGGGATCGATTCGTGCGCGGTTCTCGGATTTGCCGCCCGGAACTCCGCCACGCCAATTGACGCCTTTACCCTGACATTCGATCAGGATGCGTATAACGAGGGTCCCATCGCCCAGGAGATGGCAGCGCGCGCAGGTGCGAATTATCACCCGATCCCCATCAAGCAATCGGACATTGCCGAAAATTTCTCCGACGCGGTCTATCATGCGGAGACGACTTTTTGGAACGGGCACGGCGTATCGAAGTTCCTGCTGAGCCGGGCGGTGCGTGATGCTGGTTTTAAGGTGATTTACACCGGTGAGGGATCGGATGAGATCCTGGGCGGGTACGTGCATTTTCGCACGGACATGCTGCGCTACAACTCCGCGGGGCAGGACCCGGCGGAGTTGGGCCGGCTTTTGCAGGCGCTGGCCGAAGCGAACACCGTTTCGCGCGGCATGCTGCTGCCGGAAGAAAGCGCGCCGATGGAGAGCGTGGAGCGCGCTTTGGGTTTTGTCCCCGGCCTTTTCCAGGTGCTGAATGGCGGTGGCGCCCGGCGGAAGATGCTCTTTCGCGAGGATTTTGCGGAGCGCTTCGGCCAACGGGATGCGGCGCGCGCCTTTTTGGATGGCTTGGACATTCCTGGCGTTCTGGCGGGACGCGATCCGCTCAATAAATCGCTCTTCATTTGGGCGAAATCCTTCCTGCCGAATTTCATCCTGACGTTCCTCGGCGATCGAATGGAGATGGCGCATTCGATCGAAGGGCGGGTGCCGTTCCTCGATCACCGGGTGGTTGAATTCGTGGGGCGTGTGCCGGTGGCCATGAAGATTCGCGGGTTAACCGAGAAATTTCTCCTGCGCGAGGCCGCCCGGCCGTTGATTACCGACCGGGTCTACCGCCGGCAAAAGCATCCTTTCCTGGCTCCGCCAGCCACGTCCGCCCCGGCCGAGCTTTTGCACCAACTGCTCCAGGACACCCTGCGAGGCCCTGAACTGGCCGCCATGCCCTTTTTCGACGCAAAAAAAGTAGTGAAGCTTCTCGACTCCCTTGTCGACATGCCTGCCGCCGACTGCCAGGCGTGGGATGCGCCGCTCATGTCGATCCTGAGCGCTTGCTTGCTGCAGAAGAGGTTTGGATTGTCCTGACTGGACTCCGGGGAAGGCGAACGGTGTGCCAATCGCTGGCTGACGCTCCGTCAGCACGAAGGCTCCGGGCGTCGAATGGGCTCAGATCAACGCCAGTGCATTGGAAGCCCCTCCTTTGGAGTTCAGCGACGATCAGGCCGTGCCCTACCGCGAGCACAGGTTCGCGCAACGTCCGCGCAATTCTTCGAAGACTCGGCAGGTCTGGCGGGAGGGCGGGGCTCGAACCTGACGGGCAAAATCTAGGCAACCAGCTAACCTGATGATACTTCGGTAGATGGTTGGTTTCTCCAAACCCTCCGTTTTCGCATCTATTTGAATATTGGGGTCAAAAGCTGGTAGGAAATGGGTAGGAAGGATCGATCGCAGCCCTCGTTCGGAACTGTAGACATCATTCCAAGCTCAAGCCTTTCGCCAGGCGACGGCCGCACGGTCATCCACCAGAACTTCCTTGTGAGGCATCTTCGAGAGGGAAACATCCAACGCCTGCGCAATCTCCGGATATTCCAAGCCGGTGAAGTAGTGCAGCATGACGATTTCCGCCTTCTGGGGCGATTCACGAGCCAACGCTTCCAATGCATCGTGCATAGCGAGAACCGTTTCGTCGCTGTCCTCCGTAGCGATACTGACGTGGTCCAGGTCCACGCGCTCCAATTCCCCGCCGTGCCGGATACGCCTCTTGAGTCGCGCACGATCCACCAGGATCCGGCGCATGGCCTCCGCGGCGGCCCCGAAGAAGTGCCCCCGGCTGTTCCACGTCTTTTGTTCCTCCGCGCCCACCAATCGGATCCAGGCTTCGTGAACCAGCGCGGTGGCTTGCAGGGTTTGACCCGGTTTCTCTTGAGCCATTTTGGCCGCCGCCATTTTTCGCAGTTCTTCGTAGACCAGGGTGAGCAACTCGGCGGCAGCCTTCGGGTCACCCTGTTCTACACGCTCCAGGGTCTGCGTGACATCGCTCATGCGCAAATCATACATGGGGAAGGCAAGAACGGGGAGAATGACCGCAAGCGAGCCTTGTGAACCGGGCACCACTTTACGGTCTGTGCCCGCAGTGAAAGCGGCCAGAGCAATCTAGCCGTGGCTTCCCAAAGCACGGAACTGCGCTCTCGCCGCTCAGAGGTATGAGTTCCCCGGTTGGTTTCCATACCACAGTTGGTAGGAAATGTGGTAGGAATCTGGCGGGAGCGGCGGGGCTCGAACCCTGTAGGCAGATTTCTTCTAAGCGGCTAATTCCCTGATGCCTATGCAGATCGGATGAAAACGCAAAATCGCAGAGAACGCATATACGCGTCCGTTTGAGGTAAAAGTTGGTAGGAAAGTGGCAGGAAGCTCCTGCGACCCACAATCCGCGCGATTCAGCGGCCTGCCCTACCTGCGGCCGACACAGTCATTTACTCTTACCACAGCGCTGAGGGCGACCGGGGTGCAGTGCTAGCGTTCAGGTTCAGGCTGTTGGGACTGGCGTTAGGGAAACCAAGTTTTCTTACGCTGCAAGGTGATGCCACGGGAACCTGCTGCGAACTCCGCCAAGTCTTGGACTGCGCCAGTCCTCTGGCGTTTTGGCAGTGAGCATTAAATGGACGATGAGCGAAACTTTGCCCTCAGCCTCACTACGGTCGGGAGAAAAGCGGTGGAGGGCCACCGCACTCCAAGACGCTTCGCGAGGCACGGAGCTGCGGGAAGTCCGTCAGGTCTTGCAGTGCGCCAGTCCTCTGGCGCTTTGAGATGGGACGCGGGGCTTATCCCGTCATCGGGTAGCAGTTGTCGCGCTGCGACAACTCCGCCCGCGTCCAGCGGGCGGCCCGTGCGGTGCGAGATAGACGATGCTCGTGGGATTCCTTGCGCCGCTGCACACGGCGCTACTGGTCGCAGCGCGACCCGTTCCACCTCCGCAAGGGGCAGCCGACAAGTTCCACCACGAGCCGCTGGGGATTCCGCGAACTTGTGGATTGCGACAATCCCTTGGCGCTGTCGCAACCTGGAAGAAAATGAAAAACGGGCGCCAGCCTCCCGGCCAGCGCCGCTTTCGTATCCGTCTTCAGATAGCGTTCGCTCGAAAGCGCAGTTTGACTCGTTACTTTGCGACGACGATTGTCACCGCCGTGTCAAACACGAGGCCGAATTCGGTATTGCCGCTGAAGATATTGCCATCCGCAGGACAGAACAGGTATCCGCGTTCGCGGAGCGTGTGAACTCCAACCGGTAAAGGTCGCAAATAAAAGACAAAGCCTTGCACCTCGATCGTGCCGTCTGACAAGGGCGAGTCATAGAACTGTGATGGCACGTAGTAGTCCATGCAATCCGCCTCTGTGGTGACTGTTTTGCCGTCCAGTTCGACCTCACAGGTGAGATAACTTCCCGGTCCCCAATAGCTGTCGGGAAGGATAAAATAGTCCGGCGGCCACGCAGCGAACATTATGGGGGAGAATAGCACCGATTGGCCTGGCTGCACGGTAAAGGTCAACGTATCTGAGATGATGAACGGGTCCCCGAGCGTTCCGGCACCGGTGGAGGTGATGGTTTCGTCGGTCCTGATTCCGGGCTCTCCCTTCTTGCCATGCTGTTCGATGACACCCCCGCCCAGATATTTAAGCCAATCGCCCATGCTGTGACCGAGCGGGTGTGCCTTCGGAGGCAAGGCACCATTGCTGGCGTTAGCGGCTTGGCTGGTGGTGAGCGTCAAAGCCCAAGCCGATAATAGTGTCACGGCAATTGCTTTTAGTGTTTTCATACGGACCTTTCTATTCTTGCCCCCGGAGTCATTCGGGAGGCGGTTGTGTTTGATTTGTTTTTCTGGGAGCTTCCGGTTCCCGGTCTCCATCACCCAGTGCGACGCACCCGCGAGAAACCCGCCACGGAAAGTGAAAATAAACTTGGTGTGACGAATGGCGCGGGAATGGAACAGGAGGCAGCACGAAGACGAGGGAATTCCGCCAGGTCTTGGAGTGCGCCAGTCCTCTGGCGCTTTGACAATGAGTATTAAATGGACGATGAGCGAAACTTTGCCCTCAGCCTCACTACGGTCGGGAGAAAAGCGGTGGAGGGCCACCGCACTCCAAGACGCTTCGCGAGGCACGGAGCTGCGGGAAGTCCGTCAGGTCTTGCAGTGCGCCAGTCCTCTGGCGCTTTGAGATGGGACGCGGGGCTTATCCCGTCATCGGGTAGCAGTTGTCGCGCTGCGACAACTCCGCCCGCGTCCACCGGGCGGCCCGTGTGGTGCAGGATGCACGACGCTCGTGGGATTCGTCGCGCCGCACGCGGCGCTACTGTTCGCAGCGCGACCAGTTCCACCTCTTCTTTGGGCAGCGCGACAAAACCCACCTCCCAAATGGCTATGGCCTTTCTGAAAACGCGCTAGTTTTTCTCGCCGCCGTTCAAGCGCGCGAGGCGGCGGGCTTCGACTTTCGGCTGTTCGGTGGCCCAGAGCGCGGCGTCGGCTTCGTCCTCGCGCTGCCAGGCGGCCACCTGCGCGGGTGTCGCCGCCTCCCAGATGATCATTTCTCTCCTGCGCCCAGGAGCGGCGAACAACTTCCGCCCGTCCGGTGCGACGATCACAAACCATGTCCACACGCCTTCAAACAACGGATCGGTGAGCGTGAGCAATTCCTTGCCGGTGGCGGGATCCCAGATTCGGATGGTGCCATCGGTGGACTGGCTGATCAAACGCCGTTGATCCGGCGTAAAGTGCACCCCGATGACACTTCGCGAGTGTCCCGTCATGGTTCGCTTCAACCTTCCGGTTTCCGGATCCCACAACTTCACCAATCCATCATGGGCTCCGGTGACCAGATGCCGGCCATCCGCCGAGTAATCCATGCACTCATTGAGGTGCTCCATGAACGCACTGAATTGCTGTCGCTCGTGCGCCGGCCACTGCCTGAGTTCGTCGCCCGTGGCAAGGTCCAAAATCCTCACATGGCCACTTTCGTCGCCGGTGGCCAGAAGATGACCCTCTGGCGGCATGGCCCAGTTCCAAGCCCGAATCGGGCTCCGTGGTGACAAGAGCAAATCGCCACTGGTGCTGCTCCAAATGGCACGCCCCTGGTGGGGTCGTCCCAACGTGCTGACCACGATGTCTCCCTTGGGTCCGAAGCCGATTGACATATGTTCGCTCCGCGCTTCGACCGTCTTGAGCACGGTCCCGGTCCGGGCGTCCCAGATGCGAAACGTGTCATCCCTGGCGCCCGAGACAACCCACTTGTTGTCCGGGGAGAAAGCGGCGCCGTCTACTTTGCTGGGCTCATGCTCGCGCATCGAAGCGATCAACTTGCCCGTGGCCGTATCCACGACTCCGAGGCCGCCCGTGTCCTCTTCTCCCCGGGAGGACTTGAGGCCGCTCCGTTCGTCCAGGGGGAGATGGACCACCAGGCGGCTTCCATCCCGGGCGATGGCGCGAGGAAAATAGCCCGTGCTCACTTTGACGAACTCGCGGTGGGTGGAAGCATCCCAAATCTTGACCCGGCGGCCGTCCGCGGAAATCACGCGCCGCGAGTCAGCCAGGAATATTCCACTCCAACTTCCTCCGCGCAGAGTCAGCTCCTGTTCGCCGGTCCAGGCGTTGTAAACGATCGAATCGCCACTGTCTCCGACCACCAGCCGTTTGCCATCCGGGGAAAACGACAACGAACCAGATGGGTTGGAGCCGCCGGGGATTTCCAAAAGGACCTTGGAGAACCCTTCCGCGGTGAGGTCAAAAACCACGAGCTTGTCGCGCTGGACCGCCAATCGCCGAGAGTCAGGCGACAGGGCAAAGCCTTTGACGCCCGGTGGCTTTTTGTTACCACCCATCGAATCCAGCAACTCGCCCGTCTCGACGTCATACAGGAGCAACGGGTTGCCCGAGGTTGGACCGCCGGCGTGACAGAAGAGGCGCTTGCCGTCACTGGTAAAAGCCACCTGTCCGATCCACGGATCGGTTTCCCGCACTTCCACGGTGCGGATTTTCTTCCCGGTCGCCACGTCCCACAGTTGGATTCCGAACTTGCCGTGGGCGCCGCCCGTGGCGAGCCATCGACCGTCCGGGGAGAAGGCGATGGCGTACTGTCGGTTGCCGACCGTTTGTTTGGGCAGGGCCGGGTCGATTGGATCGCCACCGCCGGTGGAATCCCCGAAGGAGCGAATCTCTTCTCCGGTCTGCGCGTTCCAGAGCTTGATGATGCCTCCAAAGAACAGGCCGCCACAACTGGCCACGAATTGGCCATCCGGGGAAAACGCCGCAGCGTCCGCGGTATCCGTGGGAGAGTTGATGTCTGACATGGTGCCGTGTCCGAAGAAGGTCACGAGTTTCTCCCCCGCCGGCACGGAGCGGACTTCGATGGAATTGTCCTTCATGACCAGCACGGCTTTCGTTCGATCCGGGCTCAAGGAGAAGGTCTTGATCCCGCCCGCGTAGGTTGGGAACGAAGACAACTCCAGGTGGGCCATCCGCTGCCAGTAGAACCATTCGAAGGAAGGCTCGGGGTAGTCCTTCTGCGACGCGAGCGTCTCGCGGACCCGGGCATAATTCCGCTTCTCCCAATCGGCCTGGACCGAGCCGAGGCTGGCGTTGTAGGCCGTCCGCCGGGCGATGGCGCGTTGGGCTTCGGCTTCGTATTGTTTGGCCTGCGCGACGGTCTGCGCCTCTTGGGCCACGATGCGCTGCTGCGTCTCCGCTTTCTCGGCTTTCGTCGCCCGCACCGCCTGCCAGGTGCTGGCCGCAATGCCCACGACCAGTGTGAATGCCACGGCGGCGGCAGCGGAGAAGGCGAGTTTGTTCCGCTGCCACGCCTTCTGAATTTTATACGCGGTGCTCGGCGGCCGGGCCACCACCGGCTCGTGGGTCAGGTGGCGCTGGATATCCATCGTCAGTCCGTTGGCGGTTTCGTAACGCCGAGCCCGATCCTTCTCCAGGCACTTGAGCACGATCCAGTCGAGGTCGCCCTGGAGTTGATGTACGAGTTTGCCCGCGTCGGTCTGCCGGCGTTTGCCCGCGGTGGTGCGGGCGTCGCCGGGCAGCGTGTTCAGCTTGGTCGAGGGGCGGAGCGGTTCCTTTTCCCGGATGATCTTCCGCAGCGCATCAATGCCACCTCGCATCATTTCCCTTGCATCGAAGGGCGTCTGGCCGACCAGCAATTCATAGAGCAGCACGCCCAGGCTGTAGATGTCCGCCCGCGTGTCAATGTCCAGGCTGCTCATCTCCGCCTGCTCGGGACTGATGTACGCCGGAGTGCCGATGAACTGTTGGAATTGTGTGAACACCGTCTTGTCTGTCAATTCGCCCTGCATCGCCTTGGCAATGCCGAAGTCAATCACCTTGGGCACGGGCACCCCGTCGTTCACCGTCACGAGAATGTTCGAAGGCTTGATGTCGCGGTGGATGATGCCCTTCTGATGCGCGTGCTGAATGGCCTGACAGACTTTGATGAAGAGTTCGAGGCGTTGCTGCGTGGGCAGCTGGTTCTGATCGCAGTACTCGGTGATTTTAGTTCCCCGGACGAGTTCCATCACAAAGTACGGCCGGCCCGTCTCGGTCACATCGGCGTCGAAAATCCTGGCGATGTTCGCGTGCTCCATCATCGCCAGCGCCTGGCGCTCCGCCTCGAAGCGCGCAACAATCTGGCGGCTGTCCATGCCCAGCTTGATGATCTTGAGGGCGACGCGGCGTTTGACCGGTTCGCGTTGTTCGGCCATCCAGACTTCGCCAAAGCCGCCCTCCCCGATTTTCTCCAGCAGCTTGTAGCGCCCCAGCATTTGCGCGGGCGCTTCGACGGGAGGAGTCACAGACGCTGGGGGTTCAACGAATTCGACGCTGGCGTTTTGAATGGGTGGAGCGCCGAAGAACGAATCGGCCTCCGCGCTGGCGGCCACCAGTTCCTCCAGGCGCTGCCGCGCGGCCGGGTCGGAAATGGCAGCGAGGAAGGCTCGGCGCTCCGCTTCCGTGCCGAGGGCGAGCGCCGCTTCCAGCAGGCGTTGCTCCTGGGCTTGCGTTGGACTCATGGGATTGAGGCGTGAAGTCATGATCTAATCTCCAGTGCGACACGGGCCGGAGAAACCCGCCTCGAAATCTTCAGGCCTGCGGCCCCGCCTGGTTTTGAGCGCGGATCCGCTGGAACAGCCAGGACTTGGCCCAAGTCCAGTGCCGCTCGGCGGTACGCAGGGAGATTCCCAGCGTCTCTGCCACTTGTACCTGAGTCAAGCCGGCGAAATACCGGAGCTTGACGACCTGGGCCGCTTCGGGAGCTTCTCGATCCAATTCGTCCAGCGCCTCGCTGACCTGCACCAACCGTTCCTCGGGCAGGGGCGCTGCGATTTCGATCTCATTGACGTCGGCCCGTTCCAATTCGCCGCCGTGGCGCAACCGAGCCTTCCGCCGCGCCGATTCGACGAGGATGCGCCGCATGGCCTCCGCCGCCGCGCCGAAGAAATGGCCCCGGCTGTTCCACGCGTTCTGTTCATCCGGCCCGGCCAACCGCAGCCAGGCTTCGTGCACGAGAGCCGTGGCCTGCAGGGTTTGCCCCGGCTTTTCCTGAGCCATCTTTGCTGCCGCCAGCTTGCGCAATTCCGCATACACCAGCGGCAGCAACTGGCCGGTGGCTTTGGGATCGCCCTGTTCTACACGCTCCAGGATCTGCGTGACATCGCTCATGCGCAAATCATACATGGGGAAGGCAAGAGCGGGGAGAACCACCTCAAGCGAGCCTCGTGAACGGAGCACCACATTACGGTCTGTGCCCGCAGTGAAAGCGGCCGAATCAATCCCGTGGCTTCCCAAAGCACCAAACGGCGCTCTCGCCGTTCAGAGGTATGAGTTCCCCGGTTGGTTTTCACACCACCGTTGGTGGGAAATTTGGAAGGAATCTGGCGGGAGCGGCGGGGCTCGAACCCGTAACCTCTGCCGTGACAGGGCAGCGCTCTAACCAGTTGAGCTACGCCCCCGCTAGGAGTGCGTGAAAGTATTGAACGAGTGTCAGTCCGTCAAATATTTTCACCGCAGTTTTTAAAAAAACGTTCGGGCAGCAGACGCCAAGGAGGTGGGGGTGGGGAACCCCGCTGAAGAAACGTACCGCTACCCGAACAAAATTTTTCTCTTCTACCTGAAACGATAGGTGGCACTCCCGGAATGTCAATGATGGAAACCAGCGGAGATGCGCGCATTTCTTGGCATTTTTTGCTCCAATAAAGCTGTCGCATTGGAGGCAAGAAAAACCCGCGCGGGAGCCGCGCGGGTTGCGAGATTCTGCTCGAAGCTCCTCAGTGTCCTAGACCAGGCTGGTTGATCCGGGGACGGCCACCGGGTAGAAGCCGTTGGCATCCGGGAGCGTGGGGGGAGTGCCGTTCCAATCGTACTTGTCTGGAACGAGGGCGTGTTGCGAGTTCAGCACGGCGTCGCGCTCCACCACGATGCCGGTGTAGGTCGCGGTGCGGCCCATGATGGCGGTCAGGCTGCTCATCGCCCCGTTGTGCGCTTCGTTGTACGGCTTGTCGTTGCGGATTGCGTCGAACAGGTCGTCGTGCTCTTGCTGGTAAGCGTCCTTGGCATTGCCGCGGGGCATGCGCCAGGCATTCGGGCCGGTAATGCTGTAGGCGTTCACGTCGCACTTGCCCTTGGTGCCGATCACATGTTCGGAAACGGCGCTCCAGCAGCCGCGAATGTGGCGGCATTGGCTGTAGCAGCGGGAACCATCCTCGTATTCGAATTCGACCGCGTGATGGTCGAAGATCTCGCCGTATTGCTTGCCGGTGCGCACCTGGCGTCCGCCCAGGCCGTGGCAGCGGACCGGGTAGCCGTTTTTCACCCAGTTAATGACGTCGAGATTGTGGATGTGCTGTTCGACAATATGATCGCCGCCCAGCCACACGAAGTAGTACCAATTGCGCATCTGATACTCCATTTCGGTCTGGTTGGGGAGCCGCTCCTTCACCCAGACGCCGCCGTCGTTCCAGTAGCAGCGGGCGGCGACGATGTCGCCGATGGCGCCGTCATGCAGGCGTTTGATCGTTTCGATGTAGCCCGCCTGGTGATGACGTTGCAGGCCGACACCAACTTTCAAATTCTTTTTCTTGGCTTCTTCGGCGGCGGCGAGAACGCGGCGGACGCCCGAGCCATCGACCGCGACCGGCTTTTCCATGAAAATGTGCTTGCCCTGCTTCACCGCCTCCTCGAAATGGATCGGACGGAACCCTGGGGGCGTGGCCAGGACCACCACATCCGCGAGAGCGATCGCTTTCTTGTAGGCGTCGAGGCCGACGAATTTGTTTTCTTCGGGAACTTCGACTTTTTCTCCGTGCTTCTTCTTGATTTCGTTATGGCTGCCGTCCAGTCGGTCTTTGAACGCATCGGCCATGGCAATGAGTTTCACGCTGCCTTCGGTGGAGAGAGCCTGCGAGGCCGCGCCCGAGCCGCGTCCGCCGCAGCCGATGAGCGCGAGCTTGAGCGTGTCGCTGCCAGCGGCATGAGCGACGCGCTCGACGGAGAGGCCTCCGAGAAGTGCAGCACCCGTGGCCATGGACGTGGTTTGGAGAAAATCCCGGCGCGTGACCGAGCCGGCCTTCGGAGAAGTAGAGTTGTTCATTTTACGGTAAAATGTTCGACGTGTCGTTAACCGAGGTAATTCAGGTTTTTGGAATGGGTTGATAGTAGCGAAGCGTCGCGCGCGTTGTCCATCTTCAATTCCTGCGTTTTCGGCGGACGAATTGAATCAAATTAAATGTGACCCAAAAGAGAGGGAGGGGGGCTGGGGGAG
>CAZMKE010000007.1:0-154383 GCA_964566945.1 uncultured Verrucomicrobiota bacterium
CAACTGCGCCGTTTGGCCTGATTCCTCGGTATAATGGAGTTTTCAGACGAGCTCTAAACGAAACTCGACGTTCCGAAATAGATCGTTCCATCCATCCCGATCACAGCTCCACTCTGCCATTCGTCCGTCGAAAAATACCAGTTTTGTGTCCCATCAGAACGAATCGCTTCCAGCGCGTAATGCGTGCCATCTGTAATCGTCCCGTAGACTGTTCCGTCGGCTCCTATCGCTGTCGGACTTGCCCATCCCCAGCCGAATGGAACACGGTAGGTCCACTCCACCTCCTGCCGTGCGTTCAGTGCAAGGAGATTTTTGGCCATAATATAGAATATCCCATCTGCGCCGGTCAATGGAATTCCAACCAGTTCCTTATGTGCCCACAATCTTTCGCCGAGCGAGTTGAATGCCGTTAGACCTCGAAAATCCGCGTAAATGGTCCCTTCCCGCGTTAGGGCTACGGCGTAGGCCTCGTTATCATAGGTACTCTCGATATGCCACTTCTCCCTTCCATCTGCCGTTAATACCAACAATCGTCCGTCGAGAGCCGATACGTAGACGGTTCCATCGTTGCCAACAACCGGAGGGTTCCGAATGACGTTACGGGTTGGGTACGTCCACCTTTCCCGTCCATCCGCATCCAAAGCGTGCAAAAGGCTATCTTCCGAAGCGACATAAATATTTCCATCTTTACTAACAGATGGAGGACAGACGATTGTGCTCTCGGTGTTGAACTCCCACGAAATGGATCCTCTCATCCCATCCTCGGCCTTTAGATCCGAGGAATGGCTGATGAAGATCAACAAGGCGGGGGCGGTTAGGAGCCAACTTTTTGCGAAGAGCGAGAGATGCATTTGATGCGAGATTGCTTCTGGAATTCTGAGTTATTATTTCGTTCTTGGCAAACTATTTTGAAGGTGCACGGGGAGGAGGTATGGCCGAATCACGAGGGTGGTAAGCAAGAGGGATTGGAAGCGGTTACGAGTTTGAAGGCCTTTTTGTGGTTGTCGGAGGACATGAAGTCGTAGAAGCCGCTCATGGAGGCTTGGCGCTGGTTTTTGCAGCGTTGGATCCAATGGACGGCCACGCTGACGGCCGCTCGGCGGAGGACCGCGAGGTTGAAGGCGGCGGTGCGGTGCCGGACGCGGCTGCGGTCTTCGCCCGCGATGACATCCAGCCGTTGATGCAGCTCGTTTTCGATGCTCCAGTAGTCCCGGTCCGCGGCCAGCAATTGCGTGGCGTCCATGGCTTCCGGCGGACGTGAAGTGAGGAGGAACTCGCATTCGGGCTCTTTGGGAGCTTTGCCGGGCATTTGAATGCGGCGGGTCAGTTGGGCGGCTTGAGCCGCGAAGGGAAACTGGACGCGGGTGGCGCTGACCGGGAAGGCGGTCAGCGATCGTTCTTCGCTCCGCCCCCGGTTGAGCTCAGAGGTCTGGGCGCTGGAAGTGGCTGCCTGCGGGTCCGAGCCTTCAACCTTTAGCCTTCCTCCCCCTCCCCCCCCCTTTCCCCCTTTCCCCCTCCCCTCACCGTTGGCATACCCCCTCCCGTAGTCTGTGCTGCATTATGATTAATTCTCGCAGCCGTTTCGCCTCGCTCCCGCCCGAGGACCAGTCTTTCATCCTCAAACTCTGCGCCGATCATTCCTACGAGGAAATCGTCGGCCTTCTCCGCCAGCCCCGGGATCAGGGCGGGCTCGGCCTCGTCACCTCGCGCAGCGCTCTCTGCCGCTTCTATACCTCGCAGCATCTCTCCGGCTCCCGCGTCGCCCTCGCTCAATCTGCCGCCGCCGCCCAGGTCTGGCATGAGCGCGATTCCACCGCCTTTTTCGGTGCCATCTGCGGTTCCATTCAGGCGCGCGTTCTCGAAAACGTCATGGCCGGCAAGGCTCTGGCCGATCTCGAAAACGATCTCCGGGTGCTCCGGACCGCGCACCGCCTTTACCTCGCGGATGCCCGCTGGCGCGCCACCCAGCCCAAGGAAGCCCAGGCCTCCTACAAAGCCTACGTCGCCAGTTGCGCTCGCCAGCCCGAGGCCGATTTCGTCCTAACCGCGGAATGTCCCGAAGGTTCTCCCGCAAGGGCGGCCGCCGAAAAGGCCTTCAGCTCTGATCTTTCCGGCTTCGACGCCGACCTCTGTGAAGCGCGCGAGGCGCAACGGCGGCAGGAGGGCGAGCGGGCCCATCTCAGAACTCTGATCGAATCCCTGGGCTTTCCCTCTTCCCCGGCGGCCGCGGGACCTGTTCCGCCCAAAACGCCCGTAATTCCGCATATCCCGCCAGATTCCACTTTCTCTTCCTCCCGGTCACCGGCTGCCGCCCCAAAACCTCCGTCGCAGAATTCAAAGCCTCCCTCCCAACCGGCGCAGGTTCTCCACCCATCCGCCAAGTCTCCCACCCCTTCCGCCTCTGCGGCTCCGGATCGCCGGGTCAAACCCGCTGCGCCGCCTTTGACGCCCCCTTCCAATCAACCCGCCGAGCCACCCGCCCCCTCCGCCTCTCAGGACAATGTTCCGTCCGATCCCCAGAAACCCGTGCCACCGCGTCCTTTCGTTCGCGCCCAGGCCAAGCCCGAACGCAATCGGCCGTGCCCCTGCGGTAGTGGGAAAAAGTACAAGCGCTGTTGTGGCGCCACCGGGAATTTGCTGAACAACTTGCCGGACCTCGCGACCCCTTTGGCGGCATGAGCAACCCGCTCCTCCGTTCCCCGCGGTCGGGACGTCCTTGGCCTCCGATGGGTCGCGCGCCCTCTGCCTTTGCTGACGTTTTGGGCGTCGCTCTCTTCGTTTCGAAGCTTGGAGCGAACGAACCAAACGGCCCGCCAGCGTCGTCGCGAGCTTGCGGGCTGGCTTTCTCAAAGCCAGCGCAGCTTTTTCTGGATGTACGTCTGGTCTTCGAACTTGGCGTGCCCGTCCACGTACGTGATGACGCTTCCCGGCTTCGAGCCGCCGCCGGAGCCGTGTCGGGCGTACTTGCGGATCGGCGGATTGGCCGTGACGCCGATGGGGTGAGGCCCGCCCGCATTGTAAATGCGTTCGCTGTCCCAATCCGGCGCGATGAAATAGGTCGAGCACCCGAAATAGAATATGGCGCTCGGTTCAAGCACGGACTGGTAGGTCGGCATGACGATGCTGCTCGGCCCGGTCAGCCGTTCGTTGCTGCCGTACGAGCCAATAAAGTTGGTCTGTTTCCCATTAATGATGATCGGGAAGGTGCGGAGCTGAGTGTAGTCGTTGCCGCCTTCCCGCTCGGCCGGATCTTCAAAGATCTTCAGCGTGGTGAAATTCTTGGTCGCCAACATCCGTTTGACCCACAGGGTGTGGTCGTTCGCGTCCGCTTTCGGGAACGCCCCGTTGCAGTCGTCCGCGTACATTTGGGTGGAGAGCGAGATCTGGCGCTGATTGTTGATGCAGAGGCTCTTCCTCACGGCCACTTTTCCGCCGGAAAGGGCCGGGAGCAGCAAGGAGGCGAGGATCGCGATGATTGCCACCACCACCAGAAGCTCGATCAATGTGAAGGCTTGCGCCCCGCGCGCCGGCTTTGCCGGGGAAGCGGATGCCAGGGGGATAATGCTCTTCATGGCTCAAACGCAGCCTCCCCCATTTGGGTCGAAAAGCAAGCCTTTGCCCAGGGTCACCACCGTCACTTTTCTGAAACAAAAACGTAACCTGTTGAGTCTGGTCTAATGGAGAGGGCGATCGCAGGTCCGATCGACTCTGATATATGCCTGTGAAACGGAATCGCGGTTTTACCCTGATTGAAATGCTGGTCGTGGTGGGGATCATCGGCGTGCTCGCGGCGATGCTCATGCCCTCGCTGGCCCAGGCGAAACGAAAGGCGAACGCCATCAAATGCCTGAACAACATCCGGCAGATCAGCCTTTCCGCCTCGATGTACGCGGGCGACCACGACGATGAATATCCGCGGCGGCTCAGTCTGACGAACTCCTGGATCTTCGCGCTCCAGCCTTATTACAAGGATCTCAAAGTGCTCAAATGCCCGAGCGACCGGTTCCTGGAATGGCGCAGCTACCTGATCAACGGTTGGAACGATTACTGGCAGTTCAAGCTGTCGGATGACGATTATCGCCGCGTGATGACCTATCGCTACGACCATGGGATGAAGCAAGCATCCGTTCCCTTGCCGTCCGATACGGTGATTTTCGGCGAGAAGCGGACCGGCTCCTACCATGTGCATATGGATTTCGGGCAGAAGAACGGGAACGACCGCGAAGAGGTCAGCCAGAACATGCACCGGGCCCAGGGCAGCACCTCGGGCGGCTCAAACTTTGCCTTTGTCGACGGCAGCGTGAGGTTGCTACCCTACATGGGTTCAATCAAACCAGTTAATCTTTGGGCGGTGACCGATCAGTGGAGGAACGCTCCCGTGGCCGGGCCTTGAAGGTGGCTGGGCGCATTATGCCTGTAGACCCTGGGTTTTCTCCTGAGCCGGTCCCGCTCCTCAGCGGGCTGGATTTTCGCGTCCTCCCCGTGCGGGAGTTGAAGCGCCGCGGCCTGAACCTGACTGCATCCGGGTTGGACCCGATCGTGCAGGACCTTGCCTCGCGGGTCCACGCGATGGCGGTCGCGTTGGTTCCGGAAGATCCGGGCGCCGCCCCAAGGGTGACGCTTGCGGTTTTTCAAACGCTCGCCGTTCGCGGACCCAAGCTTGGCAAGCGGACCTTGCTGCCGGTCTGGCTCCTGCAAACGACGCTCATCGCCGCCCGCCACGAGCGGCGGTGCCTCCGGTTGCCGCGCTCCGGCGCCGAACCCTCCCAGTTGCTGTTGTTGCGTCTCAACCGGCTCCCTGCGAAGCGCAGGGACATCATTGTGTTGCGCGATCTTTTTGGCGCGCCGGAGGAGGCTTCAGCCGCTGCCCTGCGGCTGCGTTTGCCTCGGGCCGCCAAGCGCCGCGCCGCCGGCTTGCGCCAGCTGGACAAGGCGCTGAAGAAAAGCGGACAAAAGGCGGACGCGGTGTTCGCGCTGCTGGCCGGTTCACCCGCGCAAGCTCCGCTGGACCTCCCCGCGTTGCGGGAGGAACTGAGCCGGGAACAACCGGGACCTTCCGCTCCGGTCAAGCAGGCGGTGCGAGCCTGGCGCTGGATTCGACTGCGCGCTTTTGTGAGGCGCACCCTGGCGGCCGTGGGCGGCGTCGCCTGTGTGCTGGGCGTTTGCTTTGCGGTTTTTGTTTACCTCGCCACCCACGGGTATCTCACCGCGTTTTTCATCCGGATGGGACAACGGCAGGCGTTCAAGAATCACCCGGAACTCCTCGTGCCCGCCCGGCCCTGGCCATCCGCCGCTGAGGATCGTGCCGCGCTCCGGTCCGGGCCGCCGCGCACTTCCGACGAACTGTTTCAGCGCACCAACATCTGGCCGGTGCGGCTGACTTTCGCTCCCGACCAATGGAAGGGAATCGAGCCCACGCGGGTTCCGCCCGTGCGGGAGATGTTCCAGAACGGGCGGATCATTTTGCGAAATCCGAAGGCCAAACGGAGCGGTCTGGCCGGGGTGCTGGGCTTTCAGTTTAACTGGGTGGAAGCGCGCCTGGACTTCGCCGGGCAGCCCTTCGAGAAGGTGGGGGTTCGGTATCGAGGCAACGGCACTTACCTGAACTCGCTCTACGGCCCGAAGCAATCCCTGAAGCTGGATGTCAGCAAGTTCGAGAAAGGCCAGGAACTGGCCGGGATTCACGAGCTCAACTTTTTGAACACCATCGTCGATTATTCCTACGTCCACGATGTGCTGGCCGAGGATTTGTTTCACGAACTCGGTGCGATCGGGCCCAGAACGGCTTACGCCTATATCACGCTCGACACCGGCCAGGGCCATGATGAACCGCGCGGCCTTTTCGTCGCGATCGAGAATATCGACGGCGATTTTGCGAAGAACCGCTTTGGCACCCGCAAGGCGCCGGTGTTCAAGCCGGTCACCTACGACTTGTTTCAAGATCTGGGCGACGATTGGGCGGCTTACGAGAAAATCTACGACCTGAAAACGAAAGCCACGCCCGAGCAGCAGCAGCGGGTGATTGATTTTGCCAAGCTCGTGACCCACGCCTCCGATGCTGAATTCGCCCGGAAGCTGCCCGACTTTCTGGATCTGGACGAATTCGCGGCCTTCGTCGGCGGGCATGTGCTCTTGTCGAGTTACGACGGATTTTTGGTCAACGGGCAGAATTACTACATGTATCTCGATCCGCGTTCGAACAAGTTTGGCTTTGTCCCATGGGATCAGGATCATTCCTGGGGCGATTTCGGGCACATCGGCAGTTGCCAGCAGCGCGAGACCGCCAGCATCTGGAGCCCGTCGACTTACGATTTTCATTTCCTGAACCGGGTGATGAAGGTCGAGGCCTTCCGGGCGGTTTACCGCCAGAAACTGGAGCACGCTCTGGAAACTGCCTTTCGCAAGGATGTGCTCTACCCGAAGATTGACAGCCTGGCTCGCGTGATCCGCCCTGCGGTCGCGGCGGAATCCGATTTTCGCCTGAAGCGGTTTGACCAGGCGGTGAGCGGCGAGTGGCTGCCCGGGCCGCGCGACGGGCAGGCGGAAGGCCCGGATGCGCCCGTGCACCAGATCAAACGATTTATCGAGAACCGAATCGTTTCCGTGCGGGCCCAGTTGGATGGAAAATCGGAAGGCGCCCGGATGACCGGCTTCCGCTAACCAGGCAGTGTGGCAGTGGGGGCCAACCGCTCAGCGATGGTGACCGCCACCGCCGAAGCCGCCGCCGACATGCCCCCCGCCACCCCCGTGGCCGCCGAAGCCGCCGCCGACATGCACTCCTCCGCCCGCGTGGCCGCCAAAGCCGCCGCCGAAATGTCCCCCGTAGTGGCCCCCGAATCCGACCCGGACAGGTGCATGGTAGTAGCCTCCCCACCCGTAGTACGGGCGTCCCCAACCCCAGGAGAAGCCGAGATAAACCGGCGGGTTGTAGTAATAATTGTCCCAGTAGGCATAGCTCGGGCTCTGGTAAACCACCGTGGGGGCGGCTGCCTGGGGAGCCGCCTGGTAAATAACAGTCGGCGCCGCCGGTTGGGTGCTGACCAGCGGTTGCGCAATGACCGGTGGAGCGGAACTGGCCACCAGGTCCGGGCTGCGGGCCGGCTGTTGCGCCGCCCATTGTGTGAGTTGCCCGCCTTTCTTGATCCAGTCGCAGATGACCTCGTCGGAAACCTGGTGCTCGTGCAGGTAAAGGATGTCATCCGCCGTGGCTTTGAAAGGCACGCGCATCGACTCCACGTAAGCCTTGATGACGTTGCCCTCGAGTCCGGCGTCTTTCATTTTCACCAATTCCTGGGCGCTCGAAGTGATCACGGTCCAATTCTTGGCGGGAGCGGGGGGCTGGACCGCGGTCGTGGCCGTGGTGGTGGTGGCCGGTTCGGATTTCACCTCAGCGGCTGAAGCGGAAAGGACGACGGCGAGGCCAAGCACCGGCAACGAAAAACGCGTTTTCATAAACAACTCGCGATGACGCGAACGATTTTCGTTCGCTATCGAACACTACTCCCCCGGGCGCGGTTGACAAGGCAGCTTCGGACCGGCCCCAGGCGGGGGAAAAGCCTGATGCAGGGATCGAGGAAGCACCCGAAATGGGTATTTGCAGTTTACCCGGTGCTCAGTTAGACAACTGCCATGCGTTTCATTGGCAGTGTCATAGATAAGCTGCAGCGCCATCCGAAGCGGATCGTGTTCCCGGAAGGAACCGAGCCGCGGGTTTTACAGGCGGCGCGCCAGTTTTATTCGTTGCGCTGTGGCGTGCCGATTTTGCTCGGGGATCGCACCCAGGTGAAGCTCGCGGCGGAGAAGCTGAACGTCTCGCTGGAAGGCATTCGCATCATCAATCCGGCCGAGAGTGAAGAGCTGGAAAATTTTGCCAAACGCTACGAATTGCTGCGCCGTTTCAAGGGCATCAAAGAGCGGGAGGCCCGCGAGACCATGATCAAGCCGAACTACTTCGGCGCCATGATGGTGGCGATGCACCAGGCGGACGGCATGGTCTCCGGATCCAATGAGGTCACCGGCGGCGTGCTGCGGCCGCTCTTCCAGATCATCAAAGTGGCCCCGCAAACCACCACCGCTTCGAGTTGCATGATCCTGGAAGTGGAGGATTCCCGGTTTGGCGAGAAGGGCGTCATGTTCATGGCGGATTGCGGCGTTATTCCCGAGCCGAACGTCGAACAGCTTTCCGATATTGCTGTTTCGACCGCCGAACTGTTGCGCCAATTGCTGAACGTTCGCCCCCGCGTGGCTCTCCTCTCCTACTCCACCAAGGGGAGCGCAACCCATCCGTCCATTGGCAAGGTCCAGGCAGCCACGGCGCTCGCCCGGCGCAAAGCCGAGCAGAAAATGCTCGATGCGGATTTTGACGGCGAACTGCAGGTGGACGCCGCGCTCATCCCGGAGATCGCCGCCCGCAAATTGCCTGAAAGCAAAGTGGCCGGGCAGGCGAACGTGCTCATCTTTCCCGACCTGAATTCCGGCAATATTGGCAGCAAGCTGATCCAGCATGTGGCGCGGGCGAATGCCTACGGCCAGATCTTGCTGGGCCTGGACCGGCCCGCGGCCGACCTGTCGCGCGGATCCAACGCGCATGACATCATGGGGGTGGCGGCCATCATTGGCGTGCAGGCCACCGCCTATAAGCTTCTTTACGGAGAGAACCAGTACAAGCTGCCGGGCGATGGCTTGATATGAACACGGAAACGCCGCGAGTTTTCATCGCCGCCACGCGGCAGAACGACGGGAAGACCACCACCTCCCTCGGCCTGCTGGCCGCGTTGCAGAAGTACTACCCCCGGGTCGGTTACATCAAGCCGGTGGGGCAACGCCTGGTCGAGATCGCGGAGCAGAAGATCGATGAAGACACGGTCCTGATGGACCAGGTCTACAAGCTCAACTGCCCGCTGGTCGAGATGAGCCCGATCCCGATCGAGCCCGATTTCACTCGGCGCTATCTGGAGGCCTCGAATTACGACACCCTTGTGCGCAAGATCCAGAAAGCGTTCGATCGCGTGGCCTGGGAGAAGGACTTCGTGTTGTGCGAAGGGTCCGGGCACGCCGGCGTGGGATCGGTGTTCGATCTTTCCAACGCCCGGGTAGCCAAGCTCCTGAACGCGAAGGTGGTGATTGTCACGCAGGGCGGCATCGGCAAGCCGATCGACGAGGTGTCGTTGAATCAGGCGCTTTTCGAGCGGGAAGGGGTGGAGATCATCGGGGTGATCCTGAACAAAGTGGTCCAGGACAAGGTGGATTACGTCACCGATTTCGCCCGCCGGGGATTGAAGCGCAAAGGGCTGGAGTTGCTGGGTGTGATCCCGCACCGCCGGTTGCTCTCGAATCCGACGCTCGATTTGATTCGCGAGGAGTTGAACGCGGACCCGCTCAATAATGCGCCCGCGGTGCACAGCCTGATTGAGGACGTGGTGGTCGGGGCCATGGGCGTGCACAATACCATGAGCTTTTTCAAGCCGGGCGTGCTCATCATCACCCCGGGCGACCGCGAGGATATCATTCTGGCGGCAGCTACGACCCAGGTGGGCAAAGGCAAGGAAGGCCTCGCGGGCATCGTCCTGACCGGAGATCTCAAGCCGAACCCGAACGTGCTGAAAGTGATCCGGGACATGCCCTTTCCGGTCTTGCTCACGAAGGAAGGGAGTTATCAGGCGGCTTCCAAAGTGCACGATGTGATTGTCAAAACCCGGCCGACGGACGTGGAGAAGATCCAACTGATTCGCGACCTGATCGCCGAGAATGTCGACGTGAAAAAGATTCTTAACTCGATCAAATGAGTTCTGTCCTCGATTCGCTTAATCCCTTCCTGGCCAGCCTGCCAGTTTACCAACCCGGCCGCCCGATCGAAGAGGTCGCGCGCGAATACAACCTGCCCGTGGAAAGCGTCATCAAGCTCGCCTCCAACGAGAACCCTCTCGGGCCCTCGCCGAAGGCCGTGGCGGCGATGCGCTCGATGCTGGACCACCTGCACTTGTACCCGGACGGGAACGCCTTTTACCTGAAGCGCAAGCTGGCGGAAAAGCTCAAGGTCGGGGTGGAGAACCTGATTCTGGGGAACGGTTCCAACGAGATCATCGAATTTGTCAGCCACGCTTTGATGCGGCCCGGGGTTGAGGTGGTGGTTTCCGAATATTGCTTCGCGGTTTATCCGATCATGTCGCATCTCTTCGGGGCAAAGCTGGTCAGCGTGCCGGCCTGCCGGCTGGGGCACGACTTGAAGGGGATGCTCAAGGCGGTGACGCCGGACACCCGCGTGATGTTCGTGGCCAATCCGAATAATCCCACCGGCACGCTCGCGCCGAAAGAAGACATTGAGGCGCTCGTGCGCGAGGTCCCGGACTCGGTGCTGCTGGTGATGGATGAGGCCTACGTCGATTTTCTGGAGGATGCGGCCGACCTCGTGCCGTTGATTCGTAGCGGAAGCAAGCCCAACCTTCTTTTGATGCGGACCTTCTCCAAGATTTATGGGCTGGCCGGTTTGCGGCTTGGCTACGGCATCGGCCACCCGCGCCTGATCGCCGCAATGGAGAAGGTGCGCCAGCCGTTCAATATCAACTCCCTGATCCAGGCCGGGGCGCTCGCCGCGCTCGACGACGAGGAGCACCTGGAACGGACCCGGCGAAATAACACCGAAGGCCTGAAATTTTACGCGCGCGAATTGGCCGCGCTCAAACTGGAATTTGTGCCCTCCGCGGCAAATTTCCTGCTGGTGAACGTCGGCAATGGCCAGAAGGTGTTTGAACAAATGCAGCGGCTGGGCGTGATCACGCGCCCGATGGGCGGATACAAATTGCCGGAATGGATCCGCATCACGGTCGGAACACCCGCGGAAAACCAGCGTTGCCTGGAGGCTTTGAAGCAGTCGGTCCCAAAGTAGAGCTGTTCCCGTGAAACCCACAGATTTAAGAGCGATTCTCCAGTACATCCCGCGCTTTCGGGACAAGGTCTTCGTGCTGGCGGTGGATGGCGCGATCATCACGGAGGGCAATTTTGCCAATATCCTCACCGATATCGCGGTCCTCCGTTCGCTCAATATCCGCGTGGTGCTGGTGCATGGGGCCGGGGCGCAGATCAAGCTGTTGGCGACGCAGCAGGGGATCACCCCTTCCGATACGACCGGGTCCGGGATTACGGACGACCCGACCTTGCAGCTCGCTTTGACCGCGGCCAATCGACTGACCCACGAGATTTTGGAAGGGCTGGCGGCGGTGGATTTGCGGGCGGTCACCACGAACGCGATCACCGCGCATCCCATGGGCATCCTGCAAGGGGTGGATCATCTTTTTACCGGCAAGATCGAACGGATCGACACCGATTTGCTGCAGATCCTCCTGTCCCAATCGATCATTCCGGTGGTTGCCCCGCTGGGCTTTGATGGCGATGGCCGCACTTTCCGGGTGAATTCCGACAGCGTGGCCGTGGCCCTGGCCGAGGCCCTGAAAGCCACGAAGTTGATTTACATCACCACCCAGGACGGATTGCTGAAGGATGGCCAGTTCATTCGCCAGATGCTCGTCGCGGATCTGGAAACGATTCTGGCCGCGAACAAGGGCGCGTTCGATCCGGAGATGACTTCAAAGGCGGTGCACGCCTGTGCGGCGTGCAAAGCGGGCGTGCAGAGGGTGCATATCATCAACGGGCGCATCGACGAGAGCCTCCTCACGGAAGTTTTTTCGAACGAGGGGGTGGGGACCCTGATTTACGCCAACGAGTACCAGCAGATTCGGCGCGCGCTGAAAAAAGATGTGCGGCAGATCCTGCTTCTCACCAAGACCGCGGTCCAGAATTCGGAGTTGGTCAGGCGGACGCGCGCGATGATTGAGAAGCAGATCGCCGACTACTACATCTTCGAAATCGACAAGAACCCGGTGGCGTGCGTGGCCCTGCATCTGTATCCCGAACAGAACAAGGGCGAACTCGCCGCCCTTTATGTCCGGCCCTCTCATGAAAATCAGGGGATCGGCCGGAAGCTCATTCAATTTGTGGAGAACCGCGCCGCGGAACTGGGCTTGAGCGAATTGATCACGCTCTCCACCCAGGCGTTTACTTATTTCCAATCCAAAGGGGGCTTTTCTGAAGGCACTCCGGACGATCTGCCGGCGAGCCGCCGTGAGAAGTACGACGCCAGCGGACGGAATTCGAAAGTGCTCATCAAGAAGCTGGCGAAAAAGGAAGTAGCCCGTTCGTAGCTGGCCGACTGCGGATTCAGCCGGCCTTTTTCATGCCGTTCCCCAGAATCGGCTCCAGGGTTTTCCAGACGGTTTCGGCCACGATTTTGTGGCCCTCCGCTGTGGGGTGGATCCGATCCGCCTGATTCAGGTCGGTTTTCCCTCCCACGCCTTCGAGTAGGAAGGGAACGAGACCGGCGCCGTTTCTTTTGGCGACGGCCGGAAACACCGCCTGAAATCTCTCGGTATACTCTTTGCCCATGTTGGGCGGCATTTGCATGCCCGCGATCACAATCCGGGCGGCGGGATATTTGGCCTTCACCTTGTCAATGATGGCCTGGAGATTCTTCTCGGTTTCGTCCGGGGTGATCCCGCGCAGGCCGTCATTGCCGCCCAATTCAATCAACAGCACGTCGATCGGCTGGCGCAGCAGCCACGAGATGCGCCGGAGCCCGCCCGCGGTGGTATCGCCGCTGACTCCGGCATTGATCACCTGGCAAGGGAGTCCGGCCCGGCTCACCTTCTGTTGGAGGAGGGCGGGGAAAGCCTCGTCCGGATCGAGCCCGTAGCCGGCGGCGATGCTGTCGCCCAGCACCACGACATTCCGCTGCGGTTCCGCCGCGAACGAAAGGCAGATCGACGCCAGCAGGATGAACAAACGCGTTATCATCGGCCGACGCAATCTGGGTCGTGAAAATGGCCGGGTCAAGGGCGGACGGGAAGCGCCTGGGCTCGTGGCTCAAGCCCAGTAATGGTAGTTCACGTCCGGGAAGATGTTGTCGGTTTGCTCGACGGCGGTCAGCCATGCCTCGTCGATCGAGGTGCTGGTGAGCTGCTCGTGCAGGGCGATGAAGCGCAGCAGGTGGTCGGTCACGCGGCGTTTCGCATATTCCGGGCTGGTCCCGGTGCGCATGATGAACGGCCAGTCGCTGGCTTGGGCCAAAAGCAGTTCGCGTCCGGCCTGTTTCAACGCTCGCTCTTGCAGGCCCTCCGCGGCAGGAAAACGCTGGGCCAGAGCGGTCATGCGCTGCTGGGCGACATCCAGGTGGGGGTAGATCCAGGCGTTGGCGTCGTTCAGCCAGACTTTCCAATAGCCTTCCTCGCCCCACGACGAGGAACTCGGCCGGGCGATTTGATGCGTGGGGTGCTGGAGCAGGTACTCGCCCGGCGTGCTCAATCGCACCGCGCTTTGGTCGAAAATGGCTTTGCGGAAGAAAAAATCGAGAAACTGCGGGCCCTCATACCACCAGTGGCCGAATAGCTCGGCGTCGTACGGGGCCAGGACGAACGGCGGCCGATCCATGGCCGCGGCGGCCTCGCGGATTTGTGCGACGCGGGACTCCAGAAAGTGCTGGGCGTGCGCCGCAGCCATTTCGCGGGCGGCGGAGGGATCGTAGACCTCTTTTTCGCCCGGGCCGGTGATGCGGTAATACTTGATGCCGGTGAAGCTTCGCTGCGGCGGGGCGGGCAGATAGGGGAGGAGGTAATCCAGGTCGAGATCGTAGGCGATGTCCCGATAGAAATCGCGGTAGTGCGGGTCGCCCGGATAGCCCTCGTTCCGGCTCCAGACCTGTTTGGCCGATTCGAAATCGCGGCCGAAAGCAGCCACTCCGTTGGCGGTGAAGATCGGGCCGAAAGTGCCGTAGCGCGGCCGGGGCCGGGCGTAAAGCACGCCGTGAGTTTCGGTGATGAACCAGCGGATGTTCGCCTCCTTCAGCACTTCCTCCACTCCGGCCACATAGGCGCATTCGGGCAGCCAGATGCCGCGAGGGTCGACCCCGAAGCAGGAGCGATAGTGATCGCGCGCGGTCAGAACCTGCGCGCGAATTGAAGGCGGATGGCTTTCGAGCAGCGGCAACAGGGCGTGTGTGGCCGCGCAGGTAATGATCTCGAGCTTGCCCAGCTCCTGAAACTTTCGAAAGGCGGCGACCAAGTCCCCGCCGCAGCGGTTCCAGGCATCCAGAGTGCGCTGGAATTTCCCGAAATACATGTCCGCCAGCGGGTGGAGCTTTTTCTCCCAAAAGGTCCGGTGGGTTTCCTTCTCGGCCAGCTCGATGAGGCTCTCGAGATATTTCCGGTAGCGTTCCTGGAGCAGCGGGTCCAGCAACATCGAGCAAAGGGTCGGCGTCAGCGTGAGCGTGAGGCGGGTCTCCATCTTGTCCCCTAGCCAGCCCTCCATAACCTCCAGGAGCGGGAGGTAGGTTTCGGTGATGGCCTCGAAAAGCCAGTTTTCCTCCAGAAAACGGGGATGTTCCGGATGGCGCACAAAGGGAAGGTGCGCGTGGAGAACGATTGCCAGATAGCCGTCCATTCCTGCTGTTTGCTCGTCGTTACAGGTTCTCCGGCCGGGGCGTTCGCAAGCCGGGATCCTGGGGGTGCTGCTCGATCTGCCCGTGATACTCGGTGGACCGGCTGAACTCGAGAATGGCCTCCCGAGTTTCGACCTGATCGGCCGACGTCGCCGCGGCCGGCAGGTTGTAGCGGCCATCCGGGAGGGCGAAGCGGAAGCTGAAAGTGCCGTCCGGGCGGAGCCGCACGGTGCGGCCCGCGATCGTGACGCGCGCATCCGGTTCGGTCGCGCCGTAAAGGATCAATTCGGCGTTGACCTTGAACCAGAACTTTCGGTCGCGGCGGATGCCGGCCTCTGGCCCGCCGAGGGCACTGGAGATGCCGAACGCTTCGTTCGCTGCCGGAAGTTCCGGGGCCGCCGCGCGGGCGCGTTCCGCGGCCGCGATGGATGAAATCTCCTCTTCGAGCTGGCGGCGGACCAGTTCGGTAATCTCGATCGAGCCCATCCAGACCCGGCGATAACTATCGATGCTGATCAGTTTCGCCAGGGCCAGCGTTCGTTCGGGAGTCCAGGTCTCGGCCCGCTCGACGCGCACCGGCAGTTTCGCTGGCGGCCGGGAGGGCCGTCCATTTTTTGGACGGCTGTCGCCTGGTTTTAGGGCGGAGGTCGGAGCGGGAGGCTCAGGTTCGCGCGGAGCGGTCGGTTCCGCATTCGCTGGGGCCGCGGTGGCCCTGGTTGCGGGCGCTGGCGCATGCGCAGTGGCGGCGGGAGTTGCGCTGGCTGGAAGGGGGTCGGCTATTGGAGCCGGCGGTTCCGATTGCTGCGCTTCCTGGGCGGCAATGACCGCCTCGAGGAGCGGCTTATTCTCCGCGGCAAAATGCTGAACGGTTTCAACGATCGTTTCAAAAGAGATTTGCGCGGGGATGGTGGCAAATTCGACGCTGGTTTCCCGGGCGGGGGCGTCCGGGGGCGTGAATGTGCTGGAAGAGACAGACACAGTCTCCCACTTTCCGCCTTTTGCGTAGAGGCCCAACTCGGCGTGGTAGCGCGTTTCCGCATGCGGCACATTGACGAAGAAGGTGCGCGATTCCGGATTCACATGGACTTCGGGTACGACCGTTTCGCGGCTTTCGTGGGCAAAAACCCGGAGCACGAGGTGTCCGTGGCGGCTCTTCAAGTTGAGTTCGCGCTGTTGCTCCGGGGTCAGGTCCCAGGAGGCATACAGCCAATGCGGGTCACGGGCGGCCAGGAAAAGTCGGCGCGTTCCGTAGCCCTCCGGGAGTTCGCTGGGAGCAGCGGGTTGCGGCGCAACCGGCGCCAGCGCGCCCAGGGCGTAACGCATGCCCGGTCCGGTGGCTTTCGGCGTCGGCGGCAGATCTCCTTCGAGCAGGATCGGCGGGATGTTCAGAGGCACTGCCCGGGCGGGCCGATCGGCCGCCTTTTTGGCCGGCGCCGGAGCGGCTGACCTCTTTGCGCTCGCCGACAGGGCTGCGGGAGATTTCTCGGCCGTGGTTGGCTGGGAAGGGCTCACGCGCGTCGGTTGAACCGGTTCGGGAGTTCTCGGCGCAACTGCAGGAGAGGGCGTTGGATTAACTGGAGGCACGGTTTTTCTGCTTCTAGGGGTTCGACCTGAGGCTGCTTTGGGTTTCTCGGCAGGCTCGGAAAGTCTGGCGGCCGGTTTGGGGCGCGTTTCGGTCTTCGTTTGGGGGGCAGCGGAAACGGGTTCCACCGGGGCAGGCGCTGGGGTGACGCCGCGGCGGGGCTGCGCGGGCTCCGTTCTGGCTGCCGGTCCTTTTGACGTCGGTGCTGCGGCTGGCGCTTGAGCTGAAGTCTTTGGGGCCGGGCCTGCTGCGCTGCTTTTTGCTTTTCCTTCCCGGGTGGCTGGCGCTTGCTTCACTGTTGATTTGGGGGGAATGCTGGAAGCCGGGGCTTTCTTCGCTGGCTTCTTGTCTGAATTCATACCGCTTCGCTGGCTGCGACGTTTCTCATATCCACCCGCGTCAGTATCGACAAGCGGACGGGACACGCAACCGGAAAACCAAGAGCCCGGAAAAGTGTGAACGTCCGTCCGCGCCAGCTCCGGCGGATGAGCCGTGTGGCTGGCTGAGTTCAGCGCCCTTCGTGAGCGTTGCCAGCTGAGCTGGAATCACATTCATTGGTTTTTTGTGAGGCTTCCGGAGACTCCAATGACGGTGATCGCACTTTGCTTATCTCCGCATTCCCTAAATGGGGGCTCAGGCTGTCTTTGAGGTTTCGTTGAATTTCAGGCATTTCCTTTGTTCGGTTTGGGTGCGACCGGACCATATTAAGGTTGATGAATGTTGATCTCCACGAACTGAGTGACACGACGCTTCTGGCACGCTATGTCACGGAAGGTGCGGAAAGCGCTTTTACGGAGATAGTCCAGCGGCATTTGCCGTTGGTCTTCGGGACGGCGCTGCGCCGGCTCGGGGGTGATCGCTCCGAGGCGGAAGATGTGGCTCAGGCGGTTTTTGTGGCGCTGGCGCGACAGGCTTCGAGCCTTCTCAGCCACCCGGCGCTGGCCGGCTGGCTTTACACGACCACGGTCCAACAGGCGAACAATCAGCTTCGCCGCCGCCAACGACGCCAAACCCACGAACAAACTCTCATGACGAATGCCGGCTTGAATCCTTCCGCGGAGATCAATTGGGAGCAATTGCAGCCTGTCCTGGACGATGCGCTGCAGGAGCTGAGTGACGAAGATCGGAACGCGGTGGTGCTCCGCTATTTGGAGCAGCGTCCGTTTCCGGCGATCGGACGTGAATTAGGGGTGAGCGAGGACGCCGCGCGCATGCGGTCGTCGCGGGCTTTGGAAAAATTGCGAGCCCGGCTGGCGAAACGCGGGCTGGCCTCAAGCGCCGCGGCTTTGGGGACAGTGCTGGCAGCCCAACCGTCCCCGCAGGCGCCGGCGGGTCTGGCGAACTCGATTCGCGCGGCCGTCCAACAACTCCCTGTGGCAACGATCGCCGGGCCAGTGCTCTCGGGTTCACTCCGGAAGATAACCGCCGCCGCGTTGGCGCTGCTCGCGACCACGAGCGGGGGCCGGTGGCTGTATTTGCACCAGCATCAAGGCGGGACAGCGGCCTCCTTGGCGCGGGCCTCCGGCGCGGGCTTGAGCGCGTCGAACCGGCCGCACGCCCGTCTGCCGTTTGGACGAATGGCCCGGGTGCCGGGCGCGCCGGTAGACTCGGCGTTAACGCGAGGTTTGAGTCTGCTGCGGTCGGCGCTGTTTGACGCCAGTCTGGGACGGGATGAAAAGCTCCGCTTGCTCCAGGAAAGCTCGGAGCTGCTGGTGGGCTACGAGCACGAGACGTTACCCATTTTGCGGGAAGCGCTGGTTTCCGCCAATGCCGACACGGTCTCCATGGCGATCGAAGCCACGGGACATTTTGGGCTGGAGTTAATGCGCGAAATCGGACCGGAACTCTTGGCGCTCTTGAAGAATCCGGACTTTAAAGATCCCGACCAGGCGATGCTGGCGGCCAATCGGTTGATTCGCAGCCTGGGGCCTGGAGGCCCCAAGGTGGAAGAGTTGGCGAGCCTTTTGCACCAACGCCCTGAATTCAAGAAGGCATGGGGCTATCTGCTCACGGTGGCCGTGCACGCGGAGCCGGCTCGAATCGCAGAAAATCGCGAAGCGGTCTCGGCGCTCTTGGACGATCCCAACGATGAAGTGAGCGAAACCGCCGAGAAGATCCTGGCGGAAGCCCCCGAACCGCCCCCGCCGCTGAGCGCGGAAGTCGTGGAAAAAGTGACAGCCAAAATGCGATCTGCTGACCTCAACGAACGCCTGCAAGGCCTCGCGGATGCCTGGAGGCTCGGGCAAATGTCACCGGAAATCCGCACTGAGATGGTCGAACGGTTGCAGCATGATCCCGAGACGGCTGGACGGGTGACTGCCCGGCAGGTGTTGCTGCGACTGGCGCCCGATGATCCGGTTCTGGCTCCGCCACAAAGCGACAGCAGGGAAAACCGGCAGGATTTCCTCAAGCGGATGGATCGAAATGAATTGTCCGCGAAGGAACTGCTCGCCGCCCTGGCGGACCGCCCCGCGGTGATTCCCGAGATTTGCGAACGCCTCAGCCAACTGGGGGCGGTGTATTGGAATGCGCATGGCGAGGAGAAGGCATCGGCGGTCCAATCTCTCGCCGCCCTGCACCAGGATTTCGACGCTCGCGTCTTTGAGTCCGCCGCCGCCGCCCTGGAGTCGTTGGATGATTTCCGGCCACGGACATTTTATCGATTTGAAGAGTTGCAACCCTTCTTTGACGCGATGGAAGCCAGTCTCAAACCGAGCGAGTATGCCATTGCCATGCGGGACTTGAAGCCGGGAGTGGAGGCGTATTGGAAAGGCCACGGCTTTCTGCAGCCTGAACCGACCCACCTTTCCGCCCAGGATGTAAAAATGCTTTTGGTCGGTCCGTTTCATCAGAATCGCCCCGCCTACGATGCCATGCTGGAAGCCATCCAGCGGATTGACCCGAAGTTTGTTCCCCCGACTCCGTAGCGAACGCAAGCGACGGTTTCGCTCGTTCCAGCCAACGATTCCTTCTACTTTCTCAATCCACAACTGGCCTCCGATGGCAATGCCAACATCTATTGAAACGGGGCGACGGCGAGGAAAGTTGCCGCACGGAAACCCCCGAAGGCGGTAGTTGCTTCGCTTCATCACGGTATCAGTCCATTTAGCCCGGTTGTTTAGGGTGTGGCTGAGGTGATTTCGTAGGCCTGGCCTTGATGGATGAATTTCACGCTGGTTCCGAGGGCGAGGATTTCGCGGAGGTCAGGATGGGCGGCGGCGAAGGCCCAGTATTCCGGGGTGTCGAAGCGGATTCTTTGGGTTCCGGCCTGATCTTTCAGTTTGGAGAGGGCGGTGTCGGTCCAGATGCCGTTTTGGAGTTGGAAGGTGCGGTCAGCGACGATGCGGGTGGGCAGTTCGTTGCGAGAGGGCTCCGTGGGAGCAGCCAGAAGCTGGCCGGTGGCGGCGTAGCGCTTGAGCTCGCGGCCTGCCGTGGCGACTTGCTGTTCGGTTGTGGCGCTCTTGAGTGCGCCTCCGAGGCGGGAGACGGCTACGGCGGTGTCACCGGAGCGGGCCTCTGGGGCGTAGAGGTTTTTCGCGCGCTGGAGGCTTTCTTCGCTCAGGCGTTCGGATGGGGTGTAGCGGTTCATCAAGCCGGGGTTTCGGTGGTAAAATGGAAGGGCATCGACAGGGCTGGCCGGTGCGCTGGCCGCGGCAGCCAGAGGCTGATCTTCCTGGACGAGGAATGAGGTGTAGGGAGTGACGATACCGTATTCGCGGGCGAGTTGAGTGATCTCGTCTTTCAGTTCGGCGTTTTCGCCGTGGAGGCGGGTTTCATCCAGCAGATAGCCGACGCGACGACTGGCCCAGAGCCGGGGAATGAAAGGGTGCCCTTCGCCGGCGGCCGGGAAATTGAGCGGGTAATCGAAGGTGAGCTGGCGCTCTCCCGCTTTGCCGGTCAGACGGGCTTTGGTCGAGCCGCTCCCGGAATAGCGGCCGAGCACCATGAGCTGTTGGCCCTGATAAAGGTCCGGCAGTTTGCCCGGGTGCATTTTATGGATGCGGATCTTCCCGAAATCGAGATTCACGCCTGCGAGGACAGGGTCGCTGATCTTGGAGAAGAAGCTGGAGACTTTGACCTCGAGGTCCTCGTCCGGCAGAACGTACTGGGCCACGGCAGCGGTTTCCTCGGCGATCCGGTCGAGCAGATGAGTGTTCACGTCGGTCCCGATCCCGAAACAGAAAATGCGGGTCGAGGCTTGGTTTTTGTCCGTGACGGTCCGCAGGATGCCGTTCTCGGAGGTTTCGCCCACGGTTGGAAGCCCGTCAGTGAGAAAGACCACCTGGAAGGGGCGGGCGCCGTCGGTTGGGCGAACGGCCAAGGCCTGGCGGAGGGCATCGTTAATGGCGGTGCCGCCCAGGGTTTTGAGGTTTTCAACAAAGGTTTCGGCCTCGCGGCGGGTGTCGTCGGAGACCGGGGTGAGTTTCTTGAAGAGGGACTCGGTCTCGCTGGAGAAGCGAATGATTTCGAAGCGATCATCGGAGTTGAGCGCGTTGATGCAGAAGGCGAGAGCTTTCTTGGCCTGGGCCAGTTTTTTGCCGGCCATGGAGCCGGAAGTGTCGAGGACGAAAACGACGTCCTTGGGCAGGACTTTTTGGCGAGTCTGGTCGACGCCGGGGGAGAGCAGGAGCATGAAATAGCCGTCTTCGTTTTCCTTCTTATAGGAGAGGAAGCTGAGGCCGAGTTCGTTCGGCTGGGCGGAGTAGAAGAGTTGA
Source organism: uncultured Verrucomicrobiota bacterium (assembly GCA_964566945.1). Classification (GTDB taxonomy): domain Bacteria; phylum Verrucomicrobiota; class Verrucomicrobiia; order Limisphaerales; family SXQI01; genus DASVNK01. Next base: position 20,783 of record CAZMKE010000007.1, read on the forward strand.
AAATCCCGATCCGGCCTGGCGTTGGCCTCCTGGAAAGTGATGGTCGCGGCTTTGTCGCTTTTGCGGGCCACGTCGATCGCGTGGGAAGGGGAGTAGATCGTTTTGAGGTCGGTGGCGGAGTCCAGGCTGAGGCTGACCTCAAGTTTGCCGATTGCTCCGGCCGAATACTGGGCGGCATTCAAGGGGAGGCGGTAATCCACCAGTCCAGAATCGCTCGGCAGGACCTGGTCATAGGAGAGTTCGATCTTTTTGGCGCTGTTAGGCTCGATCGGAAAGATGCGCACTTTGAGCAGATCGCGGCCGATATACTCGAGCAAGGCGGGATCTTTGGCTTTGCGGACGATCTCTTCGTAAATGCCCCGGGCTTTGTCGGCTCCGAGCAATTCCGCTTCGGTCATCCGGCCATTGATTTCGAGGAGGAATTTCTCGAGATGCGCTCCCTTGGGCAGGGGCAGGAGGAAGGTTCCTTCGAGCCGGCGCGGGCTGGAATTGTAGAACTCTTCTTCGATGCGTGTGTGGGCCACCTGGCCTTTGATTGAACCGGTGATCCGCACGGATCGAACTTCCAGCGGAGTGAAGCGATGAATGGGGCGCGGCACCCCGGGGGCGGGGCGGCTGCCGGGCTCGACGCGCGGCGATTCATTGGCCGCTTGATCGTCGATTATGATCAGGCCGATGGCGAAGGAGGAAAGTGAGGCGCCGAGGGTTAGCAAAGCAGAAGCGAACCAGACCAGAACTCTTTTCATGAGGAATTGGACGGGAGCCCGTGAAAAATGCTCCCGACCGGGCATTGGCGGTCGGGGCGGCCAAAGTTGCCCCTGATTAGAAGCGCCTTAGAAGGGCGCGGTCTCGCCGATTTTCAGGGTGCGGAATTGATGCCGGGGGATGCCGGCTCGGGCGAGGGCTGCATTGAGCCGTTGGGGCGGTTCATCCATCGGCTCGTCGGTGAGGCAAAACGTTCCCCAATGGCAGGCGATGGAGTTTTTCGACTGCACGTCGAGATGGATCTGCACCGCTTCTTCCGGTGCCACGTGAACGGGTTGCATGAACCAGCGGGGTTCATAGGCGCCGATCGGAATCAGAGAGAGATCGATCGGGCCGTGCCGGGCTCCGATTTCCCGGAAAGCCGGAGAGTATCCGGTATCGCCGGCGAAGTAGACGGTCCGTTCCGCCGATTGCAGCACCCAGCCGCACCAGAGAGTCTGGTCGCGGTCCCAGGGGGTGCGGGACGAAAAGTGTTGGGCCGGGACGCTGGTGATGCGCAACCCGGCGGCGTCGGCCTGCTGCCACCAGTCCAGTTCGATCACATTTCGCAGGCCGCGGGCGGCGAACCAGCCGCCAAGATTCCGCGGAACGATGCAGAGCGTATCGACCGGGAGGAGGCGCAGCGTGGGCCAATCGAGGTGGTCGTAATGGTTGTGGCTGATAACGACGGCGTCGATTTGGGCGATGGCCTCAAGGCAAAGTCCGGGCGGCGCGCGGCGTTTCAAACGCGGGAGCGGGAGGGGCGCGCAATAGTCAGAAAAGACGGGATCAAGCAAAAGAGTCAGGCCGTCGAGGCGGAGCAGGAACGAAGAATGCCCGATCCAGGTGACGCTGTGACGAAGCTCCCGCCAGCGGCCGTCCGGTTGGCTCACTTGGGGGGGAATGTAGGGACCCGGGATGGGCGCCCGCTCGCGGAACTTCCACCGCAGCAGGGATCGGAACCCGTGCAATTCGTGAGGGAAAAGGTTCTGAAAAGGTTGGCGCAACTCCGGGACTGAACACTGACCGTGCTCTGAGTGCAAGCATGGGCGGAGTTGAGTGCGCGGAAGGCTTTGGTGTTCAATATCTTGAATCGGCTCGCGCAAAATGTGCGCGTTTTTCAGGGGGAATCAGTTAAACTCGGCTAATCATCAGCGAGCTTACGACTATGAAAGCCTCCCATGTCATCGCGCTCCTCGCGTTTTGCGTCTCGTATTCTGGAACTGTTTTGGGCCAGGCCACCAACACCAATGCGGCGGCCCGTTTTCCCCAAGGTCCGCGGGTGGTGTCGCCCGAAATGGCGGCGGATCGCAAGATCACTTTTCGGATCCTCGCGCCCAAGGCTGAGTCGGTGAAGCTGGGGCCGGGCGATATCCAAGGGCTCGGGCCGAATGAGACCACGATGACGAAGGGGACGAACGGAGTGTGGGAAGTGACCGTGGGCCCGCTGCCCCCCGGCGCCTACCGGTATAACTTCAACGTCGACGGCCTCAGCGTCATGGACCCGCGCAACCCGGCCGTCAGCGAATCGAACGAGAACGTCTGGAGTCTGGCTTACGTGCCGGGGCAGGAGTTCATGGACACCAAGGATGTGCCGCGCGGGGCGGTGAGCGAGGTTACTTACTACTCGACGAGCCTGAAGCGTTTCCGGCGAATGCATGTTTATACGCCGCCGGGATACGAAACCAGCACGGAGAGCTATCCGGTGTTCTATCTGCTGCACGGCGCGTCCGACTCCGATCATTCCTGGAGCTCGATCGGGCGGGCGGGATTCATCATGGATAATCTAATCGCCGCGCAGAAAGCAAAGAAGATGATCGTGGTGATGCCAGCGGGTCACACTGGTTCCGCCGGAGGGGCGCGCGCGGGGAGTGATTTTGAGCGCGATTTTATGGAAGACATCGTGCCGCAGGTGGAGAAGCGTTACCGCGTGCGGACCGAGCGGAACCACCGCGCGATGGCGGGGCTTTCGATGGGAGGAGGGCAGACGTTGAACATTGGGTTTTCACACTTGGACCAGTTTGGCTATCTGGGGGTTTTCAGCTCGGGGGTGTTCGGCATTGCGGGCGGGGGCCGTCCGGCGGCGGCGAATGAGCCTTCCTGGGAGGAACGCCACAAGGAGACGCTGGATAACGCGGAATTAAAGAGCGGATTGAAAGTGCTCTGGTTTGCCACGGGCAAAGACGACCGCGTGATCAAAACCTCCGAGGCGACCGTGGAGATGCTGAAGAAGCATGGCTTTGAGCCGGTCTACAAAGAGACAGGCGGAGCGCACACGTGGCTGAACTGGCGGGATTACCTGATCGAATTCGCGCCTCAGCTCTTCCAATAGTTTCAGCGGAAGAGCAGGGGAGCAACCTCGGTAAAATACTGGCGCCAGACGGTGTAGGTGTGAGCGCCCTCGCTGGGCATCCAGGTGTGCCGAATCTGGTGCGACTCGAGCAGATGCGAGAGATCTTCCGAGGCTTTGAAAGCGGCGTCGTCCCGGCCGCAGCCGATCCAAAGGAGTTTCAACTTTTTATTGGTCTCGGCGGGTGATTGCAGCAGGGAAGCAAAGCGGGTCTCAAAATCTCGCGGAACCGCGGAGCTGAAGGCTCCGACCGCGGAGAACTGATCGAGGTGGCTGAGCCCGATTTGGAGGGCCTGGCCGCCGCCCATGGAAAGCCCGACGATGGCGCGGTTTTCGCGGCCGCGCAGGACGCGATAGCGGCTTTCGATGAGAGGCGCTGCATCCCGGAGAAGGTAATCCTCGAACAGCGCGGAATTTTTTTGTTGCAGCTCGCGAGGCGCATCGAAGGGCGCCGCGTGACCGAACGGCATGACGATGAGCATCTCGCGCGCAGCGTGTTCGGCGAGGAGAGCATCCATGATGTAGTTGGCCCGGCCGGCCATGGTCCACCCAGCCGGCGTGTCGTTGCTGCCATGGAGCAGGTAAAGCACCGGATACTTCTTGCGGGGAGTCTGATCGTAACCGGGCGGCTTGTAGACCCAAAGCTGGCGCGGGACGCCGTCCAGGCTCTGCGCGGAGTGATAAAGGATCTCGACCGTCCCGTGCGGGATGTCGCGGTGTTCCCAGATTTCCGGGGAATCTCCCGGGATTTCGAGGAGGCTGGCGGAGGTTCGCGCCCGCAGTTTTATTTTGGGATTCACCGGATCGGCGATCGTCATGCCATCGACCGTGAAGGTGTAGATATAGATGCCCGGCGGGAGGGGGCCGACGGTGAGAGACCAGATTCCGTTGGTCGCCTTGATCATCCGCTCGGTGGTGTTCAGCGGCATCCAGTCGCCATAAAATTCGGCCGAGGCGGCTTTGGGGGCGAACAGGCGCAAGGTGACGGTCTTGTCGTCGTGGATTTCCGGCGAGGCGAGGCGATTGGTTTGCGCGGGAGCGGCCACGCCGCAAAGCAAGCCGAGGAGGAGCAGGAGGCAAGTGCGCATGCCTCTCTTATAGCGAACCAGGAGAAAATGAACAGCCGGAGAAAAGCGCACGGGCTCACTCCCGCGAGGGAATGAGCCCGTCCGTGTTGAAAGCAGCAAGCTGCCTTACACGATCGGGATTTCTCCCATGATTTGCGTAGCGTCCACGGTGGAAAGTCCTCCGCTCTTCAGGAATTCGGTCGGCTTGGCGTAACCGGGAATGATGCGGTTCAATTGATCCTGGCTGGCCCCGAGATGATCGCGAATCAATTTGCCGAGGACGGAGCGGTAATCGATGGCGCGCTTGAGATAGCGGCCGCTGGCGCCGAACATCGAACCGTTGCCTCCGGGAACCCACGGGATTTTGTCGCTGGGGCTGGCCCCGAAAACGCCGGTGGTGTTGCCTTTGTTGAAGCCTTTGACCGCGCCGCCCGCGAGGAACATGACGTTTGCCTCCGCGTGATCGGTGCCGACGTTCGAATTTTGCACGGTGGTGCGGCCGAATTCCGACAGCGTGATGACGACGACGTCCTCCCACTTGGTCTTGTCCGCGTATTTGGTGAAATACTTCTTCAAGGCGTACATCGCCCAGCCGATCTGGCGCTGCAGGTTGGCGTGCTGGCCGGTGACGCCGCCTTGGTTGCTGTGCGTGTCGAACCCGCCAATCTCAGTGCCGGCAATGATGGCGTCGGTCTTGTTGAGCACGAGCGCGGCGGCCTTCAGGTCCGCGAGGAAACCGTAACCTCCGGGAGGGACCACATATTTGTTGGCGTCGTTGCCATGAAGGGCATAACCGCCGTTTTGCGCATTGGATGTGGGGAAAAGGTTGTAGGGGGCGGTGTCGCCGTCGGTGTTGACGTCGTCCGTGTATGTGCCGCTGAAGTCGATGCTCGCGAACACGTTCATGGTGTCGACCATGTTTTTGTACTGCAGTTCGAGCAGGTCGCGGTCTTTCTTCCAGGGGAACGCGAAGGAGTTGCCGGCGCGAATGGAGAGGTCCGCCTTGTCGTTGCCAGCCGTGGTGTTCGGGACTCCGAGCAGGCTGTAGCGGCTGGGGTCCGTGAGGTTGGTCATGGCGGCGTTTGACCCGCGCAGGATGAGCGGGAGCGAATTCTGGAACGAAACGCCGGTGAGGGGGCTGCTGTTGGCGAGGCCCGACTCGATAATGGTGCGATAGAAAATGCCGTCTTTGGACGAATTGTTGTTCGGGTTGCCGTTCTCCCAATAGTTCTGCGAGTCGAAGTGCGATCTGGATTGCTTGGGATAGGCAACGCGATGCGCGAGCGCCAGATCACCGGCGTTATAGACCGGGGCGAGGAACTTGAGCGAGGGGTGGAGCCCGGCGAAGCCGTTCCCGAGCCGAATGGCGTAAGGGTAGCTGAAGGTGGCGGCCGTCGGGGAGGTATTGACCGGGTTATCGGCCGGGCCGAGGACGGTATAATCCGTTTGGGAGTCTTTCGGAATGCCGATGCCCGTGGTCGGCCGGCTGGTGTAGTAAGAGGGATCTTCGACGGGAACAACGGAATTCAAGCCGTCATTCGCGCCGCGGAGGAAAATGAAGAGGAGTTTCTTGCCGTTGCGGCCCAGCGTGGCATCGGCTGCGAGGGCGCGCTTGGCCACGAGAGGAATGTCCACCAGCGAAGCCAGCGCGGCGGCCACCCCTGCTTTGGAGGCGTAACTCAAGAAATCACGGCGGGTCAGAATATTAAAGGATTTCATAGGCGGTTATTCTTATTGTTCCTGAAAGCGTTGGAAGGTCATGAGCATCGCCACCAGGCCGCGCACGCGGAGATCGTAGGTGCTCGAAGTGTCAGTGAGCGCCGAGAACGGCGAACTGGTGACGCCGTCATCTGCTGTGTTCAGGTAGGTGACAGCCTGGGTCTTGTATTCATCAAGATTGGCTTTTCCCTCGCCCGGGAAGAGAATGCCGACAAAGTAGCTGGCGACGGCGTCCGGATCTTTCCATGAAGCCTGCGGGATCTTTGCCTTCAGCAATTTCACCGGGTCGGCTTTGTTCGGAGCGCCCGCGTCGTCCTTGCCGCTTTGGCCGGTCGGAATAAGGAGGGATTGGACGAACCGGAGCCGTTCCGTGAGCGTTCCGGCGCTGATCCAGGGCGCGCCCGCTTCGGGGTAGCCATCGGGAGTATCGCGATTGAAAAGCTGCATGCGGCCCATGCGATTCATGGGGGCGCTCATCGAGTAGCCATCGGTATCGGCGGTCCAGGCGCCGCCCACATCGGCGCGCAAGGCCCGCACCGCGCTGACGGTAAATTCAAACGGCGTTTTGACCTTTTGCATGGAGGCCGATTGGCCGCGGAAAAGGTCCGAGTCGAAAATCACCTGGAGCACTTTGCGAATCTGGCCTTTGGGCTGGCTGTTCTCCCAGGCCTGCATGCAGGCGCGCACCAGTTGGCCTTCGGGGGAGAGATTCGGATCGGTGAAATCATAGCCGTGGGCGAAATCTTCGTGCACCAACAGCCGACAGAGTTTCACGCTGATGAACTCCTGGGTGAACGGCTGGTTCGCGAGATGGTTGATCACGGTGTAGCCTTCCTGAATCGAATTGGTTCCACCGCCAGGAGTGCTCGTGATGCCGCTTCCGGACAGGCGAACGATTAATGAGCCGCTCATGTTGGTTCCCGGTTTGAACCAGTAGCCGAGTGTGTAGGCTTGGCCTGAGGTCAGACCCAGGTCCGCCCGGTAAATCGAGGTTGATTGCGAGGATCCCTCCGCGCTGGAGACGAGGTGAAGCGCGCCGCTGCCCGAATGCGTCACGGTCGTGCTCACTTTGGAGCCGCTCAAGTTTGGAGAAACGGTCCAACCGGTGAGCCCGGATTCAAATCCGCCGTTTTTGACCGCGTTCGCGCCGGCGCCAGCGACCCTGCCGGGCACGATCGAGATGTCGTCGATGTAGCAGTCGCCCGTGCCCGCCATGTAAATATAGAGGGTGGAACTGGAGGCGGTGCCGGTCTGGGTCGTGTAAATCCAGTCGTTCCCAAGCCCGGCGGGCGAGAGCTTTAACTCGTAGTTTCGTCCGGCGTAGGGGGGGCCGAAACGAGGGGGCACTGTTTTGCCGGGGAAAATGATCTTCTCGCTGTTATTGTGGTGAGCAGGTTCGTAGGCGAAGCTCCAGACGCCATCCAGGTTCGCAATCGTGTAAGAGCCATCTGCTTGGTTGGTGGCGCCCGGGATATGCTTGGTTGTTTGCTGTGCAAACGGGTTGAAGAGATTCGTGGGATCGACCAGGCGCATCGTCCAGCCGGTCCAGGCTCTGGACATCACGGTGATGTCGTTCTGGTCGTAGCCGTTGTCGACGCCGAAGGTGAACAATTCCATCAACTCGCGGGCGTAATTCTCATTGGCGATGCTGGAGCCGTCGCCGCGGCTGTTGATAGTGTCGAGGTAAATGATCATGGCCGGGCTTTCAGCGCTGATCTTCAGCAGATCGTAAAAAGTGCACTGAGGGTTTTGCAGGGCGAGGCGCCAGCGCTGCAGTTCCTGGTATTCGAGGCTGGTGGCCATTTCGTCGGTCTGATTGCCGTCGTAGTAGCGATCGAGGTAATCGACGGATTTGGATTGTTGCGTGACGAAGTGGTTGTCGAGGAATTGGAGCAGGACCTCGAGCAGCTGCTTTCTTGATTGGACGGCGTGGAGGACATGCCACGCGGTCAAATCTCGGAGTTGTCCCACGCCCAAAGCGAGCCGGGTGGCGAGCGTTCCGGGGGAGCTGACAATGCCACTGCCGGAGAGGCGCACCACGAGGCTGCTCGTCAAAGAGGCTCCGGGTTTGTACCAGTAGCTGAGGGTGTAAGTCTGGTTGGCGGCGAGGCCGAGGTCGGTTCGATAAATGGAACTGGCCTGGCTTGATCCGGCTTGAGTCGAAACGACATGCAGAGCGGCGCTGCCGCCATGTTTTGTGTCCGTGACAACCGCGGAGTTTTGCAGGTTCGTGGAAACGGTCCAACCCGTCAGCCCGGTCTCGAAATCACCATTTTTGACGGCATTGACGCCTGTATCGGGGACAGACCCTTTCACGATTTGGATATCGTCGATGTAGCAGTCGCCCGGGCCGCTCATGTAGATATAGAGAGTCGAGGAGCTGGCTGTGCCGGTGACGGTCACGCGCTGCCAATCGCTGCTGGTGTTCACCTGATCAATCGCCAGGCTCTCGCTGATCGTCTCGGGCGCCAGCTGTTCCTGAATATAGGCGTCGGGCCCCATCTGCCGGACGCGATCCAATTCATCGGGCGTCTGTCCGTAGGCGAGGCGATTCAGCACGGTCGCGGTGAGCACATCGGTTGGATCTTTCGGCTGCATTTGCAGCGTGAAAAACTCCCGATTGCTCGTGCCGGGATCGAGCCACTTGTAGCCCGAAATCTTGCCCGACGAACTGGGGGTGAAAGGCTGGTTGATGTTTGGGGACCGCAGGACTTTGAACTGATCGACGCCGGAGATTTTCGGCAGATCGAGTTGCTTGGTGTTATTGGTGATGGACAGATCGATCGAGGTATCGCTGTCGGCGGCCCGCGTGTGTGAGGCGAGCAGCCCGAAGACACAGAAAATTGGCGCGCAGACGCCCGTTATTATCTTCATGCTAGCTTAGGTTGGCTTTTCGAGCTGAGCAATAGTTGTGCCGTGTGCGTAGTTGCGACTAGGGGCATTTGGGCCGACTGCTGTCAGGGATCTTCCGGAGGAGCTATTTCGGGTGTTTCTGACTGATAGTCAAGGGTCTAAACCGGAGACGCGCGTCAGGATGGCCCGGGAGGAAGGAAAAGGCTTGGTCGCGGGAAAGGCGGGTTGCATACTGGAACGATGTTGCCGCGAGCAATTTTTTGCGCGTTTTTGATGATATTCAGCACGGCGTTTGCGGGAGAAGCACGCATCATCAAGGTTCTGCCGCAGTTGCTGGACAAGCAGGGGCGAAGCGCCTTGAGCCCGAGCTTGTTCGAGCGCGATGCGTATCAATTCAAACTACGGCAGAATCCGAGCGAGATCTCGGCCCTGCGGTTTGAGATTCAATATAAAGCGAAGGGACTGGAAGGCCCGCTTTTATTGCGGTTGGACATTCGCGGCAGCAAATCGCAGATGGGCAAGCATTATGTATTCGAAGCGCCAGCGAAGAAAACCGGTTGGTTCTCGAGTTGGGGCCGGGTTGACTTGAATCCGGCAGCCCGGGAGGAAGTGGGGGAGGTGGTGGCCTGGCGGGCGAGCCTGGTGCAGAACGGGGAGGTGGTGGCGACGCAGGAAAGCTTTCTTTGGTAGCCGGGGACCGTAGCGGCGGCTTGGCCATTTTTTAGGAAAATAAAGGGGATTTGCCTTATTTTTTGAGCTTGTGAAAAATTTCACAAATTGGCTTGCGAGCTAACGAAGGCCGGGTTTACTTTGCGTCCGCCGAGGCGGGGGACGTCTCCACCAATATGCAACAGATTGCCGAAGTCGGATACAATTCCAAGGTCGAAGGTGACGTAATCGTTACCCGGGTGGACGCTGCATTGAACTGGTTCCGGAAGAATTCACTCTGGCCAATGCCGATGGGGCTGGCCTGTTGTGCGATCGAACTGATGGCGGCGGGAGCCAGCCGCTACGACATTTCCCGTTTTGGGGCTGAGGTGATGCGGTTCTCGCCCCGTCAATCCGACGTGATGATCGTGGCGGGGACGGTAACCTACAAGATGGCCCTGGCAGTGCGGCGCATCTACGAGCAGATGAGCGAGCCCAAATGGGTAATCGCCATGGGTGCATGTGCCTCAACTGGAGGGATGTACCGAAGCTACGCGGTCCTCCAGGGAGTGGACCGGATCATTCCGGTTGACGTTTATGTCGCCGGTTGTCCGCCGCGGCCGGAAGCTTTGTTGGATGGTTTGATGCGCCTGCAATCCAAAGTTGCGCGCGAACCGTTGCACCTCACCCACAAGAGGGCGGCGTAAAATCCCGGATCACCCGAATCGAGTAGGCGGCATTGATGTCACCGACAGAGTTAGCTTTAAAACTGCGCGAAAAATTTGGAGAACTGCTATCGGCTCCCGCCGATTTTCGCGGTGAAATCACTCTGACCCTCGGCGACGCCGAGCAGATCGCGACGGTTTGCGCTTTTGCGAAAAAGGAATTGGCCTTCGACTACCTGGTTGACATCACCAGCATCGACAATTACGGCGAGGATCCCCGGTTCACGGTTGTCTACGAACTCTACGGTTACGGTCATTTGCAACATCTCCGGATCAAGACGTCCGTCAGCGAGGAGAAATCCGAGTTGCCGACGGTGAGCGGTGTCTGGAAAACCGCCAATTGGCACGAGAGGGAGATTTACGACATGATGGGGATTCGCTTCAGCGGCCATCCCGATTTGCGTCGGATTCTCATGTGGGAAGGCTATCCGTATTTCCCGCTGCGCAAGGATTTCCCCCTGGCCGGCAAGTCGTCGGAGGTGGTGGAACGAGCCTTTACGCAGCCCGCACCGCTCGAGGGCGGTCCGTTTGTCACGGCTCCGGGCGGCAAGGATGCAATGGCCCGGGAGCCGCGAGTGCGCGTGCCGGACGCGGATGAATTGAAAACAATTTCCCGGCTGGAGCGACGGCGCGATTTGCAGCGCGCGGACGACCAGAACCCGGCGGCGATGGGAGAGAAGCGATGAGCGTGCACGTCCAGGAAATTGAGTTCCGCGATCCGGCATCTCGCATTCTGGAGAGGAAGCCAGTGGCCGAGCCGGATATGCCGATGAAACCGGCTCCAGACGAGGTGGAGGATATCCACGGCGATAAAATGGTGCTGAACATGGGGCCGTCGCATCCGGCGACCCATGGGGTGCTGCGCCTGCTTCTGGAACTGGATGGCGAGATCATCACGAAGGCGGATCCCGATGTCGGCTATCTGCATCGGGGTGACGAGAAAATTGCTGAAAACATGACCTATCAGCAATTCATTCCCTACACGGACCGGCTCGATTATCTCGCCCCGCTGGCGAATAACGTGGCTTATGCCCTGGCGGTGGAGAAGCTGCTCGGCATTGACAAACAGCTGCCCCCGCGGTGCCAGTTCATCCGGGTGATTTGCTGCGAGCTGGCGCGCATCTCGGCGCATTTGCTTGGCCTCGGGGCCTTCGCGATGGATGTCGGGGCGTTGACGGTGTTTCTCCACACCTTTACCGAGCGTGAAAAGATTTATAATCTTTGCGAATCACTGACCGGAGCCCGGTTCACCACGAGCTATACCCGGATCGGGGGATTGAGCCGCGATTTGCCGCCTGGCTGGGCGGAGCAATGCCGCCAATTTTTGAAGGAAGTGGTGATCAACTTCGACGAATCGGAGCAATTGCTGACGCGCAACCGGATTTTCGTCGATCGCACCAAAGGGCTGGGGATAATCTCGCGGGAGGATGCGATTGATTACGGGCTGACCGGGCCGAATCTGCGCGGCAGCGGAGTGGAGCACGATCTGCGGAAGACCCATCCGTACCTGGTTTACGATCAGCTGGAATTCGAAGTGCCGATCGGATCGGTGGGGGATTGTTACGACCGCTATCTGGTGCGCATGGAAGAAATGCGGCAGAGCGTGCGGATCGTCCAGCAATGCCTGGATAAACTGCCGGGCGGGCCGGTGAACGTGGCGGATGGCAAAGTGGTGCTGCCGGCGAAAGATAAAGTGCTCACTTCAATGGAAGAACTGATCCATCAGTTCATCCTGGTCACTCAAGGGGTGAATGCTCCCGCGGGTGAGATTTATTTCGGGGCAGAAAACCCGAAAGGGGAGTTGGGCTTTTACATCAACAGCCGGGGAGGGGGCACGCCGCATCGGTTGAAGATCCGGGCTCCGTCGTTTGTGAATTTGAGCATCCTGGAGCGTTTGCTGCCCGGGCACATGATGAGCGACACCGTGGCGATTCTGGGATCGTTGGATTTCGTGATGGGAGAGTGTGATCGATGAACGCTCAAGCGCCAGCGCAAGCTTCGGGAGCCGCCGCGGGCGGCGCGCCGTTCGTGGTGCCCGCAAAACTGGAAGCGGAGATCGATGAGATCATCACGCATTACCCGGTGAAGCGGAGCGCTTCGCTCATGCTGCTGCACGCGTTGCAGGAGCATTTCGGATATTTGTCGCAAGAAGCGATCGAGTGGACCGCGGCCAAGCTGGGCCTCCAGCCGATCAATGTGTTCGAGCTGGTGACGTTTTACCCGATGTTTCGCCAGCAACCGGCGGGGAAGTTTCATTTAAAAGTTTGCCGGACCTTGAGTTGCGCTCTGGGCGGTTCCTACAAGCTTCACCAGCATTTGTGCGACAAGCTGGGGTTGGACAGCCATGGCCACGGCGCGCAGACGACGAAAGATGGGAAGTTCACGGTAGAGTTCGTGGAGTGCCTGGCGAGTTGCGGAACGGCGCCGGTGATGATGTGCAACGAAGCGTTTTACGAGGGGGTTTCAAACACGAAAGCGGAGGAGATTCTCGCCAAGTGCGGTTAAGAGCGGGAGATGCTTCGGTGGAGAGTTTGGCTGCCCGACATGGATTTGAACCATGACAAACAGATCCAGAGTCTGCTGTGCTACCGTTACACCATCGGGCAGTGAAGCGGGCAGGTAAGATAGGGTTTTTGTCCGCGGAGTCAAGAAGCGGAGAGCGATTTTGAAGAGGCGGGCAGAGGCCTGCGTGAGAAGAAAAATATGCCGCAAGAGTATCGGCTCATTTTAAAGAATATCGATCAGCCGGGTTATACGAATGACCTGGATTGCTACGTGCGCCATGGCGGCTATGAAGCCTTGCGCAAGGCGATGGCGCTGGCCCCGAAAAGCCTGGCGGACGGGAAAACCCAGTCGCCCCAGGAGCAGATTCGCGAAGAAGTCAAAGCTTCGGGGTTGCGCGGCCGGGGCGGCGCTGGTTTCTCCTGCGGCCTGAAGTGGTCTTTTGTGGATCGCAAGAGTGGGAAGCCGATCTACCTGATTTGCAACGCGGACGAGTCCGAGCCGGGAACCTTCAAGGATCGGCAGATTCTCCATAAGGATCCGCACCAGATGATCGAAGGGATGATCATCTCCTGCTTCGCCAACGACGTTCATCTCGCTTACATCTACATTCGCGGCGAGTTCCCGGAAGGCGCCCGCATCCTGAATCGCGCCCTTGCCGAGGCGCGCGCCAGGAATTTCCTGGGGAAGAACATTTTAGGCAGCGGGTACGATCTGGAGATTCACGTTCATCGCGGGGCCGGCGCTTACATTTGCGGCGAGGAGACCGGGTTGATTGAATCGCTGGAGGGCAAGCGGCCGTATCCACGCATCAAGCCCCCCTACTTTCCGGCGATCCTGGGCCTGTACATGTCTCCGACAATCGTCAACAATGTGGAGACGCTCTGCGCGGTGAAGCACATCGTGACGATGGGGGCGGCGGAATACGCCAGGCTGGGCACCCCGAATAATACCGGAACCCGCATTGTGAGCATCAGCGGGCATGTGCAGAAGCCTGGGTATTATGAGATCGAAGTGGGGAAAGCCACGATCGGGGAAATGATTAACCATTTCGCGGGCGGCTTGCGGGAAGGGCGGAAGCTCAAGGCGGTGATTCCGGGCGGTTCTTCGGCCAAGGTCTTTAAAGCCGGCGAGAAGTTCAAGCTGAAGAGGAAGGGGCCGGATGGCAAAGATGTGGAGCAGGAAGTCGACTTGCTCGATCTGCCTTACGATTTTGACTCACTGATGGCCGCGGGCAGCATGTCCGGATCGGGCGCGATCATCGTGCTGGATGACTCGACGGACATCGTCGAAGCCCTGGCGAATCTCTCGGAGTTTTACGCGCACGAAAGCTGCGGGCAATGCACGCCGTGCCGCGAAGGCTCGCTCTGGATGAGCAAAGCGCTGACCCGCCTGACGCATGGCCAGGGGCGCAAGTCAGATGCGGATTATCTCCTGCGCATCGCGGACAATATTCCCGGAGGACGCACCATTTGCGCTTTTGGGGAAGCCTGTTCGTGGCCGGTCCAGAGTTTCGTTCGCAAATTCAAGGACGAGTTCGAGGCCAAGGGGGCCGCGGACGAAGCGCGCCAGAAGCCCGCCGCGATGACGGGGGCTGGCCCCACGGCGGATTTGAAGCTGGCCGCAACTCACCACTCCTGATTTAACCGCAATGTCTACAGCCGCGCCAGAAACGAAGCCGCAGACGCCGCCGGTCGAAATGATCACGGTGAAGATCGACGGGCAGAGTGTGTCTGTTCCGAAGACCATGCCCGATCCGCTCACGGGCAAACCGGCGCCGACCACCATGATTCAGGCGTGCCATGCCGTGAAGGTGGAGGTGCCGCATTACTGCTATCATCCGAAGCTGCCGGTGGCGGGCAACTGCCGCATGTGCCTGGTGGAGTTTGGCACTCCCGCGATGGGGCCGGATCGGAAGCCGATCTTGAATCCCGACGGGACCGTGAAGATCGCGAAATCGCCGCGTCCGGCCATTGCCTGCGCCACCCCGATTTCGCCGGGGATGGAGATCTATACGAACACGGCGGGTGTGACGGACATGCGGAAGGCCGTGCTGGAATTCCTGCTGATCAACCATCCGCTGGATTGCCCGATCTGCGATCAGGCCGGGGAATGCAAGCTCCAGGAATACTCGGTGGATTACGGCCAGTCGCAAAGCCGGTTTGTCGAAAAAAAGGTGCACAAGCCGAAGCAGGTCGACCTGGGGCCGCGGATTGTGCTGGATGATGAACGCTGCATCCTCTGCTCCCGGTGCGTCCGGTTCACCCGGGATGTGGTCGGGGACGATGCGCTCGGGTTCGTAAATCGCGGCAGCTACAACACGCTCACCCACTATCCCGGCAAGCCGTTCGATAACAATTACACCTTGAACACGGTGGACATTTGTCCGGTGGGCGCGCTGACATCGAAAGATTTTCGCTTCAAGATGCGGGTGTGGTTCCTGAAGGAAACCAAGAGCCTCTGCACCAGCTGCGGGACCGGCTGCAACATCGTGATCGGTTCGCGCGAGGAAAAAATCCACCGGTATGAGCCGCGCGAAAACAACGGGGTGAACTCCTCGTGGATGTGTGATTTTGGCCGCCTGAATTACAAGTGGATCGGCCGGGAGGATCGGTTGCGTGACGTCCGCGTCCGCCAGGCAGGGGGCGCCCAGGCCATCGGCAGTTGGGCCGCGACGATTCGCGAGATCAGCCAGAAGCTGGCGGCCGCTCCGAAAGGGTCCGTGGCCATCGTCGCGTCCGCGCGGCAGACCAACGAGGAACTCTATCTGCTGAAGAAACTGGCGGATAAATTTGGCGCGCTGACCGATTCGGTTCCCCGGCGCGGGGAAGGGGACAAGCTCCTCCTGAGCGCGGATCGGAATCCCAACACGGTGGGCTCGCAATTGATTGGAATTGGGGCCAGGGAACTGGGATCGAACCTGGCGAAGATCGCAGAGGCGATTCGCAAAGGCGCTGTTCGGTCGTTAATTGTGTTCGGGGAAGATGTCACCCAGCATGGCATCGGCGCGGACCTGCTGGGCAAGTTGGAAATGCTGGTGGTGTCGGATCTCTTTCCGAGCGCGACGGCGAGCGCCGCGCACTATCTTCTGCCGGGCGCCGCCCACGCGGAGAAACGCGGCAGTTTCACCAATGTGAAGGGACGGGTGCAGCGTTTCATGAAGGCGGTGGAGGCTCCGGGCAGCGCCCGAGCCGAATGGGAATTTCTGCACGAGCTGGTCTTCAATGTGACCGGACAGAACGGGTTCGTTTCCATTGAAGGACTTTTCAACCAGATGGCCAAGGAAGTTCCGGCCTTTGCGGGATTGACCTGGGCTGGTTTGGGCGATCAGGGGGCGTCCGTTCCGATCTAAGCCGCCATGCACTTTACGCCAACACAGGAATTTTTACTGTTCAGCGCCATCAAGATCTTGATGGCTTTTGCCACGGTGATGACCATGTTCGCCTACGGCGTGCTGGCCGAGCGCCGCATCTCCGCGTTCATTCAGGACCGGATCGGCCCGAACCGCGTTGGCCCGTTTGGCATCTGGCAGCCGCTGGCGGACGGCGTGAAGGCGTTCCTCAAGGAGGACTTCACTCCTGCTCACGTCCGGAAGGCTTATTTCTGGCTCGCTCCGGCGATCACGATGATCCCGGCGTTTTTGACCATTGCGGTGATTCCATTCGGCTCGAACCTAGGCTCCCAGAAGATGGTGATTGCCGACTTGAACGTGGGCGTGCTCTATACCTTTGCCATTGTCTCGCTTGGCGTCTACGGGATTGTGCTCGCCGGTTACGCCTCGAATTCGAAATACCCGTTCCTCGGGGGCATTCGGTCGAGCGCGCAGATGATTTCCTACGAAATCGCCATGGGCATGTCGGTCATTCCGGTTTTTCTATTGGTGGGGGATTTGAACCTGAGCAAAGTGATCGAGTGGCAGGCGGAGCATGGCTGGCTGATTTTTTACGCGCCGTTTTGCTTTGTGATTTTCCTGGTCTCGGCTTTTGCGGAGACCAATCGCCTGCCCTTTGACCTTCCGGAATCGGAAACAGAACTGGTGGCGGGCTACAACACGGAGTACGGCTCGATGAAATTCGCCCTCTTTTTCATGGGCGAATACGCGAACATGATCGCCTCGGCTGCGATGATGGTGGTTCTCTTTTTCGGAGGGTGGACCCTGCCTTTCTTCAGCACCCCGGCGAGTTCGATTGGAGCGGGCGTGTTCCACATTGCCGTGTTTCTCGGGAAGGTGACCGCTTTGTTTTGCTTTTTCATCTGGGTGCGGTGGATGCTTCCGCGCTTCCGCTACGACCAGTTAATGGATTTGGGGTGGCGGCGTTTTGTGCCGTTTGCGCTGGCGAATATTCTGTTTTACGCGTTGGTCCTTTGGGCTCGCGCCTGATTACCATGGTTGTTAAACGTCGAGATTTGAGTTTCTGGGAGCGGCTTTACCTCCCCGCCATCATGGGGGGGCTTAAAGTCACCATCCGTCACTTCTTCAGTAAGAAGGTGACGATGCAGTATCCCGAACAGAAGTGGACGGTGCCGCCGAACTACCGGGGGGCTCCATATCTCGTCAAGGATCAGGAAGGCCGGACGAAATGCGTCTCCTGCCAGTTGTGTGAATTTGTCTGCCCTCCGAAAGCGATTCGGATCACGCCTCCCGGTCCGTCGGGCCTGCCCGACTCGGGCAACGTGGAGAAGGGGCCGCGGGAATTCGAAATCAACATGATCCGCTGCATCTTCTGCGGCTTTTGCCAGGAAGTTTGCCCGGAGGAAGCGATCTTCCTGAAGGACGATTACTCGCTCACGGCGTTTGCCCGCGGGGATTTGCTCTATAACAAGGAGAAACTCCTGGAACTCGGCGGGACGCACGACGACCAAATCCGCAAGTGGAAGCGCAAGGCGGATGAGGCCAAAGAACAGGGAGTGAAGCCTTAACGCTTATGTCGGCCTACGACATCGCCTTTTTTGTTTGCTCGGCCCTGACGCTCCTATGCGGGGCGCTGGTCATTCTCAACCGCAACCCGGTCACCTCGGCGATGTGCCTGGTGTTGTGCATGACGGCGCTGGCCGGCTTGTTTGTTCTGCTGCACGCGTTCTTTCTCGCGGCGGTGCAAATCCTGGTCTACGCGGGCGCGGTGATGGTCCTGTTCCTGTTCGTGATCATGCTGCTGGACCTGAAAGAAGAGGTCCGTCGGCGGATCAAGACGATCCGGGCGGCGCTGAGCCTGGCGGCGGTCGGCGCGGTGGCGGCGGTCGTGCTGCACAGCATCTGGACGGCAAACCCCGGCGCGAAGCTGGCTGCTCCCACCCTGGTGGGAGGCACCGCGCCGCTCGGCCGTTTGCTGTTTCAACAGTTTGCGCTCCCGTTTGAAATTCTTTCCCTGCTCCTTTTGGTGGCGATGCTGGGAGTCATCCTCCTGAGCAAGAAGGAGGTCAAATAAGATGAATATCGGCCTGGAACACTACCTGACCGTGAGCGCGCTGTTGTTCTCCCTGGGATTGCTCGGGGTGATCGTGCGCCGGAATGTGCTGGTCATTTACATGTGCCTGGAGCTGATGTTGAACGCGGCCAATCTGGCGTTCGTTTCGATGTCGCGCTTCAACAACAACCTGAACGGGCAGGTGATGGTGTTTTTCATCATTACGGTGGCCGCCGCGGAGGTCGCGGTGGGATTGGCGCTGATCGTGGCGCTTTACCGCAAGCACCAGACGGCGCACGTCGAAGACCTGGCCTCAATGAAGCTCTAAACGCTATGGTGGAACATATCGCCAGTTGGATCTTTTTTCTGCCGTTGATCGCGGCGGGGCTGATCGCGTTGTTCACGCGGAAGAATCCCGTCGTCTCCGCCCAGATTTCGATCGGGGCCATTGCCCTCTCGTTTTTGCTTTCGCTGATCGCGTTCTCGCGCCTGGGGGACGAAGCGGCGATCGCGGTGCCGCCCATTCCATGGCTGTCCGTCGGCAATCTGAATGTCGAACTAGGCTTTACCGTGGACCATTTGAGCGCGGTGATGCTGCTGGTGGTCACGGGCGTGGGCCTGATGATCCACATTTATTCGTACGGCTACATGCAGGGCGATCCGGCGTTCAGCCGTTTCTTTGCCTCGCTCAGCCTCTTCACCTTTTCGATGCTGGGCATTGTGTTTGCCACGAATTTTTTCCAGATGTTCATCTTCTGGGAATTGGTTGGCGTTTCGAGCTATCTGCTGATCGGCTACTGGTTCGAGAAGCCTTCGGCGGCCGACGCGTGCAAGAAAGCGTTTTTGACCAACCGAATCGGCGATTTTGGTTTTCTGCTGGGGATTATCATTCTCTGGTCGACCCTGGGCAGCGTGCGCTTCGATGAATTGAAGACGGTCCTCACGGCGAATCCCGGCGCCTTGGGCGCACTGGGAGCGCTCGCGGGCGTTCTGATTTTCATGGGTGCGATGGGCAAATCCGCCCAATTCCCGCTGCATGTCTGGCTTCCGGACGCGATGGAAGGCCCGACGCCGGTAAGCGCGCTGATCCATGCCGCGACGATGGTGGCGGCGGGCGTGTACATGCTGAGCCGGGTGTTCTTCATCTACAGCGCCACTCCGGTGTGGCCTGAATGGCTGTCGTTCCTGCACGGCATCACGCCGCTCGGCATTATTGCCTGGATTGGCGGAGTGACCGCGTTGCTGGCCGCGCTGATCGCAGTGCAGCAGAACGACATTAAGCGCATTCTGGCTTACTCGACCCTCTCGCAGCTGGGCTACATGGTGATGTCGGTGGGGCTCAGCGGCACAACGGCGGCGATGTACCACCTGACGACGCACGCCTTTTTTAAGGCGCTTTTGTTTCTCGGCGCTGGCTCGGTGATTCACGCGATGCATCATGAACAGGACATCTGGCGGATGGGGGCGCTCAAGGACAAGCTGCCCAAGACTTTCTGGACTTTCCTTTTCGGCACGCTGGCTCTGGCGGGTGTGTGGCCGTTGAGCGGCTTTTACAGCAAGGACGAAGTGCTGGCGAATGCGATCGAGCATAACCCGGTGCTTTTCGGCGTCGCCGCCCTGGTGGCGGTGCTGACCACGTTTTACATGTTCCGCCTGGTCTTCGTGGTCTTTTATGGCCCGGCCCGGACGGAAGCTGCGGGTCACGCGCATGAGTCGCCGGCGGTAATGACCCTGCCACTGATCGTGCTGGTGATTCCGACCCTCATTGCCGGGTTCTGGGGCATCGACCGCTATATCTCCGGTTCCTCTGAGGCGCACGAGGGCTTCCTGTCGGCTCTGCTGGCGCCGTTCATCCATGCTCCGCTCGGGGCGTTGTTTGGCCTGGGGGCGGTGCTGTTTGGTTTCTGCGCTGCCTGGGGCCTTTACTTCGGCCAAGGCGCCGATCCGCTGCCGGTTTATCTGCGCGGGGTTTCGCGCGCGATGCGCAACCGTTTTTGTTTCGATGAATTCTACGCTTGGTTGATCAACCTGACTCACGAGAACCTGGCCCGTCTGGCGGCGGTGATCGACCGCTGGATTGTGGGC
This sequence comes from uncultured Verrucomicrobiota bacterium, assembly GCA_964566945.1. Classification (GTDB taxonomy): domain Bacteria; phylum Verrucomicrobiota; class Verrucomicrobiia; order Limisphaerales; family SXQI01; genus DASVNK01. Next base: position 40,881 of record CAZMKE010000007.1, read on the forward strand.
GGCCTGGTCATCCGAGGGGTGCAGGGAACGACCGAGCTTTTCGGCCGGGGCTTGCGGTTGGCGCAAACCGGCAACTTGCAGACCTACGCCTTCCTGTTCGTGGCGGGGCTGGCTGTGCTGCTTTATTTCTTCTTTAGACATTGAACATGCCGAACGCCCTTTCCTTAACGATTCTGTTTCCCCTTCTTGGGGCGCTCGCGATTGCCTTTACACCGGCGTCGTATCGCTTCCTGATCCGGATGATGGCGCTGGTCGCCAGCGGCCTGACGTTGCTGTGCGGGGTAATCGTCTTTTTGTCCTTTGATTCGACGGTAGCCGGTTATCAGTTCAAACAGGCGGTGTCGTGGGTGGACGCTCTGGGCATTCAGTACAAGGTGGGGGTGGATGGCATTAATGTTGGAATCATCCTGATGGGTGCGATTGTGGCGTTCGCGGCCACCTGCATCTCCTACACCATCACGGAACGGGTGAAGGAGTTTTACCTTCTGCTGATGGTGATGATTGGCGGCATTCTGGGCGCATTCGCCTCGCTGGATTTGTTTTTCTTTTTCTCGTTCCACGAACTCGCGCTCATCCCCACGTTCATCATGATCGGGGTGTGGGGGCGCGGCGAGAATCGGAATTACGCGACATTCAACATCACGCTTTATCTTAGCTTTGGCGCTTTGGTGACCTTGCTGGGATTGACGGCGCTCTATCTGAACGGGAATCCACGCACATTCGACATTGAGCAATTGACCGCGCAATTTCAGCAGGCTCCGATGGCGGCAGGCGCGCAGCAGTTTATCTTTCCGTTGCTCCTGTTTGGCTTTGGCATCCTGGTTTCGCTCTGGCCATTTCACACCTGGGCGCCGCTGGGCTATGGGGCGGCTCCGACCGCCACCGCGATGCTGCATGCGGGCGTGCTGAAGAAGTTCGGCCTTTACGGACTGTTGCGGATTGCCCTTCCGCTCATGCCGCAAGCGGCGCAGTCCTGGGTCCATGTTCTGACTTTGCTCTGCCTGGGAAATATCATCTACAACGGTTTCGTGGCGATGCGGCAGCGGGATTTGAACCTGCTGATCGGCAATTCAAGCGTGGCGCACATGGGCTTCATCTTTCTGGGCCTGGCCAGCCTGAGTTTGGTGGGCGTGACCGGCGCGGTGCTGATCATGGTGGCCCATGGTTTGCTGGCGGCTCTTTCGTTCGCCATCTCCGGTTACTTTTACAAAGAAGCGGGCACGCTCGACATGGATCGGATGGGGGGATTCCTGCAAAAGATGCCATTTATCGGTTCCGCTTTTCTCATGGCCGCGATGGCGGGATGCGGGCTGCCGGGCTTTGCGAATTTCGCTGGCGAAGCGATGACCCTTTTCGGGGCGTATCAGAAATTTCCGGCGATCGTTTCGTTTGCGGTCTGGGGCGGACTGGTGATCGCGGCGATTTACATGCTCCGCGCGGTCCGGTCAATTCTGCACGGCCCGGTTCCTGAAGAGTTCGCGTCGGTTTCCGATGCGCAAGGATGGTGGCGGAAGTTGCCTTTTGCCTTGCTGTTTGCGACCTTGATTTTGTTCGGGATTTGGCCGCGCAGCCTGACCGAAAAGATCCGGCCCAGCGCCCAGCGCCTTGTGGAATTGGCCACGCGCACCGCTGCCACCCCTGCCGCCACAGCCTTGGCCCCGACTGCGACTGCGACAACCGTTGCGCACCTGAAATGAACTCGCATCTCCTGATTTTAGAGCTGATCGTCATCGGAACGGCCCTGGCCCTCTTGTTGATCGATCTCTGGATGCCGGCCGACAAGCGCCGCCAGCTTGGCTACGCGGCGGCGGCAGTGCTCGGTTGTCTCTTGGCGGGCAGTCTGGTTTGGCATCCGGAGGGGGCTCAATATGCCTTCAACAACAGCTACGTTCTCGATCCTCTGGCTTTGTTCTTTAAGCGGTTTTTCATTCTCGCGGCGATTTTCGTCCTGGTGATGGCGGTCGATTTTGCGGATCGGATTCCGATGGGCATTACGGAGTTCTACGTCCTGATTTTGTTCGCGCTCAGCGGCATGCTGTTCGCCTCGTCCGCGAACGATTTCATGATGGTGTTCGTTTCGCTCGAACTGATCACGGTGACGTTCTACATCCTCACCAGCTATCAACGCTCGCGCGTCCGGTCGCTGGAAGCCGGGGTGAAATACCTGATCCTGGGAGCTCTCTCGACCGGCTTTACATTGTTCGGAATTGCCCTGATTTTCGGAACGGCTCAGTCCACCAATTTTACGGAGATCCTGGCGAAGACGGACCTGGGCGGATCGAAGCTTTTCCTCCTCGGCGTGTTCATGGTGCTGGTCGGGCTCGGCTTCAAAATCGCCGCTTTCCCTTTCCAGATCTGGGCTCCCGATGTTTATCAAGGCGCGCCCGCGCCGGTGACGGCATTCCTGGCGGTGGGATCCAAAGCCGCTGGTTTCGTTCTTCTTTTGCGCGTCCTGTTCGGCGCGGTGCCGTGGGTTGCTCAGAACTGGAGCCAATTGCTGGTGGTGGTCACGATTATCACCATTCTTTACGGGAACCTTTGCGCGCTTCCACAGCGCAACCTGAAGCGCTTGCTCGGCTATTCCAGCATCGGCAACGCCGGATACCTCCTGCTGGGCGTGAGCGCGGTCAGCGCGAGCGGGCAAAATGCCGTGCTTTATTATCTGCTTGGCTATTTGTTTACGGTGATGGCGGCGTTCTTCGTCATTTCCGTGGTCAGCCGGCAATCCGAGGATGAGGATTTGAACGTGGTTGCTGGATTGCATCAGCGATCGCCGCTTCTGGCGGCTACGCTCGCTTTGGCCATGATTTCGCTGGCTGGAATCCCGCCCCTGGCCGGCTTCTTTGGGAAATTTCTACTGCTGAAATCGGTGGTGGAGCATGGCGCTTCCGAGATGCTTTACCGCGTGTTGCTGGGCTTCGCCCTGTTCGGAATTGTCACCTCTTTCTACTATTATCTCGGCGTGGTGCGTGCGATTTACTGGTCCCGGAACGTGCCGGACTACTCGGCAATTCCGATCAGCCTGCCGATCCGCGTGGCTCTGTATGCGTGCATCGCGGGAATGCTTTACCTCGGCATTTTTCCGAACAGCGCTGTGAACGGTGCGTCGCGGGCGATCGCCGGACTGAGCGCCGCCCAGCCCGCGCTGAAAGTGGCCGCGCATTAATCGGGAGCGGTGCGCCGCTCTCTTTTCCCTTGAGGAACTTCTCCGAAGGTCAAACAGTGGCCTTATGAAATCCCTGTTTCTCATCCTTGGCCTTTGTTCGGCGGTCGTCGGTCGCACCGCCGAACTCCAACTCGACTTGTGGCCTTCGCCCGCCTCCGCGCCGGCGGAAGACAAGGGATCAATGACGGTTTACCTGCCGGATCAGGCCAAAGCGGTTCCGGCCGGGGTGCTGGTTGTCCCGGGCGGCAGCTTTTTGATTCGTTGTGAAGATCACGAAGGGACGCAGGTGGCCAAATGGCTGAACCGGCAAGGGCTGGCCGCTTTTGTGGTCCACTATCGACTGATTCCCCGATTCACGATGCGCGAGGAATTGGATGACGTGCGCCGGGCGGTGCAGGTGGCGCGAAGCCGGGCTGCGGAATTTGGCGTGCAGAGGCTGGGGATCGTTGGTTTTTCCGCGGGCGCTTACCTGGCAGGCGAGGCTGCGCTCAAGCCGTGGGCTCCGAACCCGGCATCGGCCGATGCGGTGCAACACTATGGCAGCGCCCTCGATTTTATGGCCCTGGTTTACGGCGCGCCCGGGGGGACGAATGATCCAATCAACGGGTTCAATCGTTTCTTTGCCGATCAGGTTGGATTGGAAACCTGGCGGAGTTTGACGGCGACCACCCTGGACCAGATCGCGAAGGCGCCGCCAGCCTTCATGTTCTGCACGGTGGAAGACCGGGGCGCGGCCCGGCGGATGGGCGAGTTTCACCTCCAGCTTTTGCAGCAGGGAGCTTCGAGTGAAGCGCATTTTTTCGCGGGCGGACCGCACGGGGTCGGGCTGGCGCAATCTGACCCGGTCCTGGGCGAATGGCCGAGGCTGTTCCACAGCTGGATGAAAGGACGGAGTTTCCTGTCGGATCAGTCCGCCTTGCCGGTGGCTGGCGTGATCAAGGTGAACGGCCAGCCGCTGGAACTTGGCTACGTGGTTTTTACTCCGCGCGAGCGGGCGAATCGTTCGCCGAGCCGGACGGCGTATGTCTTCAATCGCAGCGGCGAGAAAGGGGCGTTCCGCTCCGCCGAAGGGCTCGAACCGGGAAGTTACGATGCCGTGGTCTACCAGATGGCGGCTAAATGGAACAGCGTTTGGGCGGAACCGTTGTTGAACCGGATACAAGCCAAGCTGAACAAAGGGGAGAAGTTGGCCGAAGACGAGGTGAAACAATGGAAGGACTGGGCGGGGGCGCGGCACTATCAGGCGACTCTGCCTGATCTGGCCTCCTACCCGGCAACCTTGGTCGAGGTGTCCCCGGCCAATGCCTCGCATCTATCGATCGAGATTTCGTCGGCGCGAGCGCAGTAACCCGGTCGGCGCGCCTGTGCGATCGCCGGTATCGTTCTCAATCACCGTTCACCGTGAGAGTCTTAATCGTGGAAGATGATCTGAAGACGGGCCAGGCGATTCGGCAGGGGCTGCGGGCGGAGGGATTTGAGACGTCGCTGGCCCGGACCGGGGATGAAGGATGGCAGCAGATCAATTCGGAAGCGTTCGATCTGATCATTCTCGATTGGATGTTGCCGGGCCGCGATGGCATCCAGGTGCTGGAGTCGATTCGAGCGCGCGGACCTCGTCCGGCAGTGCTGCTGCTGACGGCGCGCGATACGGTTGAAGATCGGGTTTACGGTCTGGATCGAGGGGCGGACGATTATCTGGTAAAGCCTTTCGCCTTTGCGGAGTTGCTGGCGCGGGTGCGGGTGCTTTCCCGGCGGACGGAGGAATCTCCACGCAAGCAGGCGGCCGATCTCTCGATCGACCTGGCCACGCGGCGGGTCTGGCGCGACCGCAAGGAGATCATTTTGACCCCGCGGGAATTCGACCTGCTCGCCTGCCTGATGCGGCATGCGGGGCAAACGGTCACCCGGCAGATGCTGGCCCAGGAAGTCTGGCGGGAACCGAATCGCGCCACGCCGCTGGATAATGTGATCGATGTCCACCTGGCCCATCTTCGCAAGAAGATCGACGAAGGATACAAGCTGCGCTTGATCCACACCATCCGGGGAGTGGGGTTGGTCCTGCGCGAGGCGGAGGAGTAAGGCGTGGACTGGTTCAGCAAGCATTCGCTCCGGTTGCGGCTCACGGTGTGGCACACCTTGGTGGTGACGGCGATCCTCGGAGCGCTCACGCCGTTTGGTTATCGGTTGATCGAGCATCGGCTGCACGCGGAACTCGAACGCCAGTTATCTCTGGACTGGAACCTAGTGGTGGCGCATCTGGAAAACGACCCCGGGGGCCGGGTCCGCTGGCGGCCGCAAAGCCCGGGGACGCCGGACAGCCCGGCTTATGCGGCGACCGCTTTTGATGTCTGGCTCGATCAAGAGAAGATGCTTGAGCATTGGCCGTTGGCGCCAACGGATCAGCGACCGCCAGCGCTCTCTCCGACCGGTTCGGATCAATATAAAACGATCGCTCTGATTCAGGGCCGGGAAGCTCGCGCGCTGGCGCGGTCCACTCGAATTGGAGATCGAGCGGCAGTGGTGCGAGTTTTTCGCGATGATTCGGATCTGCGGGGCACCTTGCGCGAAGTTCTGACGACTTTCTTATTGGGAGCGCCAGCGGCAGCCCTTTTGGCGGCGTTGGGGGGGTATGTCATGGCGGGCCGGGTTTTGGCGCCGGTCAAGGATCTGAGCCGCCAAGCCCGCCAAATCAGCGCGGAATCTCTCAGCCGCCGCTTGAACTATCCGCATCCGGAAGACGAGCTGGGCGGGTTGGCGGCGGTGTTCAACGAAACTCTGGCACGCTTGGAGAGTTCATTTGAATCGCTGCGCCGATTCAGCGCGGATGCTTCCCACGAACTGAGAACGCCGCTGACAGCGTTGCGCGCAGTGGGGGAGGTGGCTTTGCGCGAGGGCAGCGATCCGATGGCCCTGCGCGAAACCATCGGCAGCATGCTGGAGGAAGCTCAGCGACTGCAAAATCTGTCGGAATCGTTGCTGGCGTTGACGCGGATTGAAAATGATTTTCGTCCGATCGACGCAGAGGAGATGGACCTGAACCGACTGGCGGCGGATGTTTGCGATCGGTTCACCGTGCTGGCGGCGGAGAAGGGACAGCGTCTGGAAGTAGTCTCCAATCGGCGGACCGTCGCGCTGGGAGCGCCTACGCTCGCGACGCAGGCTTTTTCCAACATTGTCGATAACGCCATCCGCTACAGTCCGCACAAAAGCGCGATCCAGCTGGAGTGCTTTGCCACCGGGTCGGAGGCCGGCATCGCCGTCACGGACGAAGGTCCGGGAATTGCGCCGGAATTTCAGGAGAAGGTCTTTGAAAGATTCTTCCGCCTCGATCAATCCAGATCGCGAGAGGAGGGCGGAACCGGCCTGGGGCTGGCCATTGCGAAAGTCTTTACGGAGCGGCAAGGAGGGCGGATTGAACTGATCAGCACGCCAGGGCGGGGCTGCTGCTTCCGATTCATTCTGCCCGCTGCCCGTGAACCTTAATTCGGGAAGGTTTTGACCTGGGCATCCTGAAGAAATCTTAAGGAAGCGGCCATTGGCGGGGTGGCCAGTGTGGCGAAACAATCGGGTCCAGAGATTTGGAATGAACCTGGCCGCTGCAGCGATGCGCCGACCTCTGACCATGGTCGTGCTGCTGATAGCTCTTGTCCTGGCATCGCGCTTGGCGCTGAAAAAGATGCCTCAGGACATTTTTCCCTCCTTGGGGATTCCCACAATCTACGTCGCGCAGCCGTATGGTGGCATGGATCCGGCACAGATGGAGGGTTTTCTCACCTACTACTACGAGTATCACTTCCTCTACATCACCGGAATCGAGCATGTGGAATCGAAGTCGATTCAGGGGGCGGCGATCATCAAATTGCAGTTCCATCCGGGCACCGACATGTCCCAGGCAATGTCGGAAACCGTGGCCTACGTGAATCGCGCCCGGGCGTTCATGCCGCCGGGGACAGTGCCGCCGTTCATTACGCGGTTCGACGCGGGCAGCGTGCCGGTGGGCAATCTGGTCTTTTCCAGCGAGACACGGTCGGTGGCGGAAATGCAGGATGCCGCCCTGAACCTGGTTCGCCCCCTGTTTGCGACGCTCCCGGGCGTTTCGGCGCCGCCGCCTTTTGGTGGAAGCGCGCGGAGCATCGTGGTAAATCTCAAGCCGGACCGGCTGCGCGCCTACAACATGGCGCCCGATGAAGTGGTAGCCGCGATCAGCGCGGCGAATGTCATCACGCCGTCCGGTAATGCGCCGATTGGCAACCAATATCCCATGGTGCCGCTCAACTCGGTGGTGCGGAATATCAAGGATCTTGAGACCGTCCCGCTTCGGACGGGGGTTTATCCGGCTGTCTTTCTTCGGGACGTCGGCACGGTGCAGGACGCATCTGACATCGTCACGTGCTATGCCTTGGTCAATGGGCGCCGAACAGTTTACATCCCGGTGACCAAACGTTCGGATGCGTCGACGCTGGCTGTGGTGAATCGCGTGAAGGAGAACCTGCCCCGGTTCCAAAGCGTTCTCCCGCCCGATGTAAAAGTCAGCTACGAGTTCGATCAATCTCCGTACGTCACGCGCGCGATCTCCGGTTTGACCCTCGAAGGCGCGCTGGGCGCCGGGTTGACCGGGCTGATGATCTTGCTGTTCCTGCGCGATTGGCGCAGCGCGTTCATCGTGATCATCAACATTCCGCTCTCGCTGCTGGCGGCAGTCCTGGCCCTGTGGGTCTCCGGCCAGACGATCAACATCATGACCCTGGGCGGGCTGGCGCTTGCGGTTGGAATCCTGGTGGATGAGGCCACGGTTTGCATCGAGAACGTCCACACGCATCTGACTCGCGGGAAGACCATCCGGCGAGCGGCTTATGACGCCACGATCGAGACGACGGGGCCGAGATTTCTGGCCATGCTGTCCGTTCTGGCGATGTTTGTCCCAACCCTGTTCATGACGGGCGTGGCGCGGGCGATGTTCCTGCCGCTTTCGCTGGCGGTGGGCTTTTCGATGATCGCTTCCTATTTGCTGTCGACGACGCTGGCGCCGATTCTTTCGGTCTGGTTTCTCCGGGGCCACTCATTGGGCGGGAAAACCACGGCCGAGGCAGAGGCTCCCGCGTGGCAGCGGATCTATGGGCGATGGCTGGCGGGCGCAGTGCGCGCGAAGTGGGCCGTTGTTGTTGTGTATCTCGCCGTGGCCAGCCTGGTGATCGTACTGCTGGCGCCCCGGTTGGGCTGGGAGATTTTTCCACGCGTGGACGCCGGGCAGTTGCAGGTGCGGTTGCGCGCTCCGACCGGATCACAGGTGGATCGGACAGAAGAAGCTGCCCTGCAGGTGCTCGAGATCATTCGGAGCGAAGCCGGAGCGGATAACGTGGCCATGAGCCTGGGTTTTGTGGGGGTGCACGCGCCGAGCTATCCGATCAACCTGATCTATTTGTGGAATGGAGGATCCGAGGAAGGCGTGCTGCAGGTGCAGTTGAAACACACTGGACCGGGCGGCGTGGAAGCTTTGAAAGAGCGTCTCCGCCGGCGGTTTCAGGAGCAATTGCCAGCGGTGAGCATTTCCTTTGAGCCAAGCGACATTGTCAGCCGGGTGATGAGCCTCGGCGCGGCGACACCGATCGAAGTGGCGGTGAGCGGGCCGAATCTGGCCGCCAATCGGGAATTTGCGGAGAAAGTGAAGGAGAAACTGCAGGCGATTTCCACGCTGCGCGACGTGCAATTTGGCCAGGCGCTGGACTATCCAACCCTGGAGGTAAACGTAAATCGGGAGCGAGCCGGCCTAATGGGAGTGAAAATGGCGGACGTGTCCCGGTCGCTGGTGGTGGCGACCTCTTCGAGCCGGTTCGTCGTTCCGAATTACTGGGCTGATCCGAACACGGGCGTGGCTTACCAGATCCAGGTTCAGGTGCCGCAATCGGTCATGAGTTCCAAGGAGGAGGCGCAGAACATTCCGGTTTCCTACCGGGACGGGGAGCCAATCCTTTTGCGGAGCATTGCTTCCGTGACGGAGGGGACAACAGTGGGCCAGTACGAGCGCTACAACATGCAGCGCATGGTGACGGTCACCGCCAATATGTCTGGGGCGGATCTCGGCCAGGTGGCTCAACGGGTGCGCTCGGCGCTGGCGGAATTGGGCGCGCCTCCGGCCCGGGTGAACGTGGCGTTGCGTGGGCAAGTGGTGCCGATGGAGCAAATGATCGACGGTTTGCGGGACGGCCTGCTGGCGGCGGTGGCCATCATTTTCCTGATTCTGATGGCGAATTTCCAATCGGCGGCCCTGGCGCTGGTGGTGGCATCGACCACGCCGGCGGTGCTGGCTGGCGTGGTGGGCGCTCTTTGGGTGACCGGCACTACGCTCAACATCCAGTCCTTTATGGGGGCGATCATGGCGATCGGCGTGGCGGTGGCGAATGCGATTTTACTGGCCACGTTTGCCGAGCAGTCGAGGCGGGAATGCGGCGACGCGCGATTTGCGGCGGTGGCCGGCGCGCGCAGTCGCGTGCGAGCGATCTTGATGACGAGCGCGGCGATGATCGCCGGGATGATGCCAATGGCGTTGGGCCTGGGCGAGAGCGGCCAGCAAACGGCTCCCCTCGGCCGGGCGGTGGTCGGTGGATTGGCAGCCGCCACCCTGGCCACGCTGTTCGTTTTGCCGTCGGTTTTCGCGATTGTGCGAGCCCGGGCGTCGACCCTGTCGGCTTCCCTCGAGCCCGAGGAAGCGTCATCTGCCTTAGCTGCGGGCTAAACCATGAAAAAAGCCATTTGTCTCAAAAGTTGGTGCATGATCGTTTCCACGTTTGCCTGGTGCGCGTGTGACCGGCCGGCGGCGACGTCGACCGGAACTCCGACCAGCGCGCCGGCGCCGCGGGAAGTGAAGGCGATCCGTGCCGCCACGGGCGCGGTGACGCGAGCGATCAGTTTGCCCGCGCAGATCAAGCCGCTCCGGGAAGCCACTCTGTACGCCAAGGTGACCGGCTATTTGAAAATCCTGGCGGTCGACAAGGGGGACGAAGTCGCTGAGGGAATGCTGCTGGCGGAGATCGAAGTTCCCGAGCTGGCATCGGATGCCGCCAAATACAAAGCGGAGGTGGAACTGGCGAATTTGGAATACCAGCGCGTGGGGGATGCTCGGAAGAAGGCCCCGGATCTGGTCGTGCCGTTGAGCGTGGACACGGCGCGAAGCCGGGCGGAAGTCGCGCGCGCGAATCTGGAGCGGGCCGAAACCCTGCTGGTTTTTACCAAGATTTCCGCGCCGTTTGCCGGAATCGTCACGCGTCGTTATGTCGATCCGGGAGCATTTGTTCCGGCGGCCACGAGTGGTTCACCGCAAAACGCCGCGCTGATCACCCTGGTTGATTTCAAAACGGTGCGGGTGCAGGTGGCCGTGCCAGAGTCTGAAGCAGCCCTGGTGCAAAAGGGGCAGGGGGTGAAAGTGACGGTCGAGGGGCTGCGCGGGAAGGTCTTCCCGGGACAGATCACCCGTTATGCTTATGCGCTCGATCCTCAAACGCGCACGATGCTCGCGGAAGTGGAATTAGCAAACCCGGCTCTGGAGTTGCGTCCCGGGATGTATGCCACCGCCCGGATCGGGATCGAGACGAAGCCGGGCGTCTTGCTGGCGCCAGCGGAGGCGATCGTCACGGAGAAAGCCGGCAGCTTTGTTTTTACGCTGGCGGACCAGACGAAGGCACGAAAGACCCCGGTGAAAGTCGGCTTCACCGACGGAGAGCGCACGGAGATTGTCAGCGGGCTCGCAGCGAGCCAGGCGGTGCTCGTGCCGCTGAAAGGTCCGCTGGCCGATGGGCAGCCGGTCAAGGTTTTGGAGGCCCAATGAACAAGTTGCTGGCGTTTGCTCTCATTAGCCTTGGCGCTGCCGGTGTGATCGGTTCGGCGGTCCGGGCTGCGGAAACGAATGTGGCCGCCGCCTCAACCCATCGGGTGGTCATTGATCTCCCAACGGTGCTGCGGCTGGCCGAGGCGCAGAACCTCGACGTGCAGATTGCCCGCCAGTTCGTGGCGGAAGCGCGCGCCGGCTATCGGAGCGGGCTGGAGCAGTTTTTTCCGTGGATTTCTCCAGGCATTCAGTTTCGGCGGTACGATGGCTTGGGGCAGGCCTTTCCCTCGGGAACGCTCTCGGATGGTCATTTCGAGTCCTACGCGCCCGGGGCTAGGATTGCGGCGCAAGTGAGTCTGGGGGAAGCCGCCTACAACCTGCTGGCGGCGAGGCAAAACGTTCGCGCCAGCACTCAGGCGCTGGCCGCGCAGCAGCAGGAGACGGGGCTGGCCGCCGCGCAAAAGTATTTCGATCTGGTGAGGGCGCTCGCGCTGGTGGAAGTGCAGCAAGAGGCGGCCCGGGTTGCCAGACTGTACCGGGGGCAATTGCATTCGGCGGTGGAAGCAGGCATCGCCTTTCGCGGCGATGAACTGCGCGTTCAATCGGAAATGGAGCGCTATCTGATTGCCCTCCGCCAGGCCCGGGAGCGGGCGCGCGTGATTTCCAGCCAGCTGGCGCAGACCCTGCATCTTGATCCCGTGATTGAACTCGTGAGCGAGGACGCCGGCTTGAGCCAGGTCACTCTGATTGCCGACGATGCTTCGCTGGACTCCCTGGTGCAGCAAGCGTTGCGCTCGCGTCCTGAACTGGTCCAGAACGAAGCCGCGCTGCGCGCTGCGGAGCAGGTTCGAAAAGGAGCGTTGTACGGGCCGCTGGCGCCGTCGCTGGGAGTTCAATATTTCGGTGGAGGGCTGGGGGGCGCGCCAGACCACTTGCCAGATCAGTTTGGGTCGGCTCAGGAAGTGACCGCCACACTGGGCTGGCGGATTGGTCCGGGGGGCCTGTTCGATTCTGGACGAGTGGATGCGAGCAAAGCGCGGGAACGCGCCGCGGCGCTCCGGCTCGAGAAGGCAAAGGACGAAGTGACCCGGCAAGTGGTGGAGGCCAGAACCCTGGCGCAGTCGTTTGGCGATCAGATTCCGGCGGCGCGGGAGAACCTCGAAACGGCCACGGCCGCGCTGCGCCTGGCGCACGATCGAAAAGAATTTGGTGTGGGGATTGTTTTGGAAGAAATTCAGGCGCAACAAGATCTGGTGCGTGCTCGGTCGGATTATTTGACCGCGGTGGCCGAGTTCAACAAAGCCCAGTTTGCATTGCGCCGTGCGGTGGGAAGCGCTGGAGAGCCGACGAAAAGAGCTGTCACGCAAACGCCATAGTTGTTACAAGCGTAACCCAATCGTAACAAACTGGTCTCTTATCTGTAACGTCCGGCGGATGAAATGCGCGCAGCAAACAAATGAAATACACCGCGATCAACACTATTGTGGCTGGCATCATGGCGGCCGGCGCCCTCTCTCAGGGCGTGCGTGCTGAATCCGACGCGCTGCTCCAAAAGCTCGTCCAAAAAGGCATCCTGACCACCAAGGAGGCCGACGACTTGAGCAAGGAGGGCAAAGAGGAGACCCGTAAAGATTGGGTGGCCGGAGCTGGCATGCCAGATTGGGTGAAGAGCATGAAGATCTATGGGGATTTCCGGGGCCGCTTCGAACAGAACAGCGCCAGCAACGAACTCTACACGGATCGGGATCGCTTTCGCTATCGCCTCCGCCTGGGCGCCACGGTGAACATGCTCGAGAATTTCGAAGTTGGGTTCCGGGTTTCTTCCGGCAATCCCCAAACGAATCCGGGCGGCGTGCTGGTGGGCGGTTCTCCAGTGACAGCCAATCAGGACCTGAACTCGCTCGAGACTCGCAAGTATCTCTGGATTGATGCCGCATATGCCCGCTGGTCCGCGATCAAGAACGACACTTTCACGCTGACTGGCACGATTGGAAAGATGGACAACCCGTTCCAGCTTTCCAACATGGTTTACGATTACGACATCGATCCGGAAGGAGCGGCGTTGCAGGCGACGTATAATCTGAATGAGAAGCATACCCTGAAAGGGATTGGCGCGTTTTTCGTTCTTGATGAGCTGAACCAGGGGAATCCTTCCGGGAGCACGCTTCCGGCCGGGACGTCGATCAACGGGAGCCACGACCCATATGTTTACGGCGCGCAGGTATTGCTGGAATCGAAGTGGACGAAGCAGATCGACACCACGATTGGCTTGGCGGCGTTCGTCATTGATGACCGTGAAGCGCTCAGTGCCAAGGCCCAGCCTTTCTACAACGCGGGCAATACCCGCGACGCGAACGGCTTCCTGCAATACAACTACAATCCGATCATTGGTTCCGCCTCGGCCACTTACAAATTCGCCAGCGCGCCGCTCTATCCGGGCCAATTCCCGATCAAGGTGGCTGGCGAGATCATGGACAACCCCGCTGCTCCAAACAACAACGAGGGCTGGCGGCTTGGGCTGACCCTCGGCAAGGCTGGAAAGAAGGGAACATGGGAGCTGAATTACCGCTACCAGCGCCTGGAAGCGGACGCGTGGTTTGACGCGCTGGTGGATGACGACAACGGCGGATTTTACGGAACGGGCAATCCCCAGCTGACGGGCACGGGCCGGGCGAATGGCTGGTTCGGCGGGACAAACGTCGAGGGGCATCAAGTAATCGCAACTTATTCTTTCACGGATTTCGTCAATTTCACCTTCATCTATTACAACAACGAGCTGATCATCAATGCGCCCGGGCAAAAGAGCGATGCCGGCCATTTCATGGCTGATTTGAATTGGAAGTTTTAGAGCGGTTTTTCAACGTCTCCGCAAGATAGGCCAGCTTCCTGAGTGGGGGGCTGGCTCTTGTTTTATTCTCGCAGCGGTGCAGCGGGCTGGCCGGGAAACAGACCCGGCCAACCCGCATTGGCGAACGACCACACACGATCGCTTGCCGTACCCCACCTCACCTGCGTTTGCGTCGAGGCCAGAAGCTGGCCTCGGAAAAAATCATCTGGCTGCCGCGCTGGCCCAACCGATCACCCGCCCGTCTGGCAGCTTGACGGGGTCGATCGGCTTTTGGCCTGTAGAGTCCGGCTTGGTGGTGTCGTCCATATAGAGCACCGTAGTCTTGTGAGGTTCCAGAACGACCGGAACCGAAACAAACCCGTAGCGCTGCACCCGCGCCCGGACGACGTATTTACCCGGCGCGAGTGAAATTGAAGCGGGCTCATCGAGGATAGGTGTCACGTAGTTCCGGACGTGTTGAACCGCTTGCCCGCTTTCCGTCAGCACATCGTAACTGCTGTGAACCGGATGATCGGTGTCGTCGGTGCCGGTTTTACGCCAGGCGGAATAGACCACGAGCGTGCCATTAGTTGCTCCGCTGAGATGCGAGGAGGGGGCGGGGCCAACCGTCGCGACGGAAAACTCTCGCGGGTGAACGCAACCGAGCGCGAGTGCCAGAAAGGCGGCAGCCAGCAATGTTTGGTTCGTCACGATCCACTTTCTGCCGGATGCGAGGGCGGCGGGCAAGTTTCTGAATAAAATTTAATCTGTGGTACCGATTCGATTAACCAACAGTTGGCGTTCCGGGCCGGTTTTGGGGGAGGGCGCTCGCGTTGGATTCGGCGCAGTGTCCTTGAAACGGGCCGGCGCCTTCGGGCAGTATCCCTGCGTCCAATTCAGCCATGAAGATTATCGAAGTTCGCACGCGCCTGGTGCAATGGCGCGGCAAGACCGTTCCGCTGCCGCCACATTTCTGCACGAACCCGATGGACTTGTTGCCGACGGGCGCAAGTTCGATGAGCACCTTTACTTTCCATGGGTGGGTGATCGTGGAGATTTTTACGAGTGACGGCTTGGTGGGCGTCGGGAATGCGGCGCTTTCGCCACAGATTACCAAAGAGGTGATCGACCTGTATTTGAAGCCTCTGCTGATGGGCGAAGATCCGTGGGAGATCGAACTGCTCTGGCAGCGGATGTATCGCAAGACGATGGCGTTTGGGCGGAAGGGCATCGCGATGGTCGCAATCAGCGCGGTGGACATCGCCCTTTGGGATTTGCTGGGCAAATCGGCCCGGCAGCCGGTCTACCGGCTGCTCGGCGGCCGAACCAAGCCGCGAATTCCAGTCTATGCGAGCCGGCTTTACAGCACGCCGCTGGACGAACTCGCCGCCGAGGCGGTCAAGTATAAGAACGAAGGGTTCAAAGCGATGAAATTGCGCTTTGGCTGGGGGCCGATCGATGGCGCGGAGGGCATGCAGCGGAATGCAGCCCTTGTCCGGACCGTTCGGGAGGCGGTGGGTGACGGGATTGACATCATGGCGGACGCTTACATGGGGTGGACTCTGGACTACGCGAAACGAATGCTGCCGTTGTTGGAGCCGTTCCATCTGCGCTGGTTGGAGGAACCGGTCATCCCGGATGACATCCACGGTTACGCTGAACTGAAGGCTTATGGCCGGGTCCCGATCTCAGGAGGCGAACATGAATTTACGATTTACGGCTTCCGCGAGTTGCTGGAAGCGCGGGCTCTGGATTACATCCAGTTCGACACCAACCGGGTGGGCGGCATATCCCAGGCTCGGAAGATTGCCGCCATGGCTGAGGCTTATTCCGTTCCGGTCATTCCCCACGCCGGCCAGATGCACAATTATCACGTGGTCATGGCCAGCCTGAACTCGCCGATGGCTGAGTATTTCCCGATCGTCGATGTCGAGGTCGGCAATGAGCTCTTCTGGTACATTTTCAAAGGCGAACCCGAAGCCCGAGACGGCTGCATAGATCTCGACGAAAGTGTGCCGGGCCTTGGCCTGACGGTGAACGAAGAGGCGCTCAAGAATTTTCAGGTAACTGGCTAGGGCATGGCGGGCTCCGAACGGGAAGGGCGCGAAAATTCCCCGAAGGAAACTTCCGGCCCTGCGATCTGCACCGAAGCCGGCATGTCGTGTTCGTCCGATGCTTCTTACTTCTTCAGGCGAAAGTAACGATGGGGAGCCGTGGTTGGAATGGGGTAGGGGCTGGAGGCATTGGGAACCGCGGTCCAGGCGTCTCCCAGGTTTGCCACCTGTTCGAGAAATCCGTCGGTCCAGGTGATTGCGGTCCCGGCCTGACTTTGGGCAAGGGTCAATCGCAGTGGCGGGACGAGCTTGCCAATCGCTTCAAGTTCCGTCATTTGCAGGGAATAATCCGGCACGGGATCGGAGAGAGCCTCGATCTGAATCCACTGTCCTTTGAAGACGCCGGTTGGATCGAGATCCGACGTGAGATTAACGACAGTCCCAGCGGCTGCGCCCGGATTTGAACCGTCCGTGAAGAGATCGGCGCTCCAAACTTTGAGGCCGATCGTTCCGCCCTGATCGTTATGAATTGAGATGCGGATGTTGGACAAACGCTCGGGGCAGCAGCCATCCTGGCGAGGGTAGATATTGATCTTCTCGAGGTTGATAACATCTCCGAGGTTTATGGTGTAGGCGAATCCCGGCTTCAGTCCACTGTTGCCGTGAAAGACCGTGTTGGTGTCGCCGTCCACCAGCATGGAAATGTCCCAGCCGCCCGGGGGCCAGAGCGGCTGATTGTTGTAGGCGGCGGATCCTCGCGCATAGTTATAGTCGAACTTGATCGCAGCATTGGCGGTCTCGGCGTCCGGCACCCCGGGATAGGAAACGACCGCGCGGTAAAGGGAAGTGGCATCGCTTTCTGCGAGAGGCCCGGTGGAGTAAGTGGCATTGGTCGCGCCGGAGACGATCGTGCCGTTCTTTTTCCATTGGTAGGTGAGCTTGGCGGGGTCGCCGTTGAAGAGGTTCGGGACAACGGCGATCTTGGAGCTTCGGCCGGGAACGCCCAGGACATTGGCCGGAAACTGGGCAATGCTCAGTTTGGTTACATCCTGGACGAGCGTGCCGTGGGCCTCCAATTCAGTCATTTGCAGAGCATAGTTTTGGACGGGATCGTCCAGCGAAAGGATCTCGATCCACTGTCCCTGGAATGTGCCGGTGGGGTCCATGTTGGCGGTCAAGGTGACGACAAGGCCACTGCCAGAGCCCGGGTTGCTGCCATCAGTGAAGAGGTCGGTGCTCCAGGCTTTGGTTCCCATCTTGCCGTTGTCATCGTTAAAAACAGTGACGCGAAAGTTCGTCAACCGTTCCGGACAGCAGCCGTCCTGACGCGGGTAAATCAGGATCTCGCTCAATTTGACCGGCGCATCGAGGCGCACTTGATAGGCAAATCCCGTGGGGATGTCCACATCGCCATGGAAGACATTGGCGCGGTCGCCGTCGACAAGTTTGTCGATCGACCAGCCCGCGCCGGTCCAAAGAACGTGCGTCGAGTAGGCATCCGCGTGATAAGCGAAGTTTACGGAGATGGCGGCTTCCTTGCTGAGAATATTGGTCACGCCAGGATAGGAAATTGCCACCCGGTACTTGCTTCCGGCGTCAGCATTGAGAATGGCGCCGGTGGTATAGCTGGAATTGGTTGCCCCGGCAATACTAGCGCCATTTTTCTGCCATTGAAACGCGAACAAGTTGGTGTCGCCGTTGATCGCGTTTGCCGCCACGGAGAGAGTGACAGACTGTCCGACGCCGACCGCCGTGTCCTGGAGGTCCCGGGTCAGCAAAACCGAGACGCCCGCGGCGGGAGTGCCGTATACTTCCACTTCCGCAATCTGGAGTGCGTAGTCGGGGACCGGGTCATCCAACGATTCAATCCGGACCCACTGTCCTTTGAAAACACCGCTCGCGTTGAGATCCTTCGTCAGCACTTCCGCCGCACCGGGATCGGCTCCGATATTGGAACCGTCCGTGTGCAGATCCGCGCTCCAGACTTTTTGGCCAGGCGAACCGCCCTGATCTTTGAAGATGGAGACGCGGTAGTTGCTGAGACGTTCTCCGCAACAACCGTCCTGCCGGGCGAAAATGGCAATCTTGTTCATGTCCACTTCCACTCCAAGATTGATTGTGTATGCAAAGCCGTTGGTGAGGGAGGCCGCCCCATGAACGAAGTCAGCCCGATTGCCATCGACGAGATTCACCGCCGAGGTGCCTGCGTAGACCGGTTGGTTCGCGCTCGCTATCGCGCCGACCGCCCGATTCACTTGAGCGGCGGGGACTGTCGCGAAGACTTGCAGTTCGGTCATTTGCAGGGAGTAATCAGGGACGGGACTGGACAAGGCTCGGACTTCAACCCAGCGGCCTGTTTGGGGCGACGACAACGGGATGTCCACAAGCGCGCCCGCGGAAGATCCCGGGTTGGAGCCGTCGGTAAAGAGATTCGTTCCCCAAACTTCCGCGCCCATGGCGGCGGCGGTCCCGGCATGAATCGAGACGCGGATATTGCTGAGACGTTCGGCGCAGCAGCCATCCTGGCGAGGGGTGATTTTGATGTCGCTGATCGGGTAGTCCTGCCCGAGGTCCAACGTGTAGGCGAAGCCGTCGGGCAGACCGGTATTGCCGTGGAAAACTGATTGGCGGTCGCCGTCGATCAGTTTGTAAATGCTGGCGTTTCCGTAAAGAGGGGCATTGGCGGCTGGCAGCGCATTGAGAGCGACATCAGTGGTTTCGGCCTTCGAAGCCGCCGGATTGCCCAAACAGCAAAGGACCATGAGCAGAGTCTTGGCCAGACCCGTAATCTTATTCATTGGTAGTAACCTCCAATCCAAAATCGGGGCGGAGTCATGCTGGCGCGTTAGTTGCGAGCGACTGCCGGACACCTCTTTGGGACCACGGGATTACGGCAGGATCTGGACCGCCCGTCAACGGATTTTACCCGTCTGTTGATTTAGACGATTCAGCGCGGAGAGCTGAGGCATTATTCGGCGGAGAGGCCGTCGATCCAGACGCTGAAGGGATCGCCACCCCAGGAATCGAGGGAGAGGCTGAGAGCGTCGATGTTCTGGGGATCGAACTGGCCGGCTTGAAGGCGAGCCCAGTCCGCACTGCCCGCGAGCGGAATCTCGACGGGCATCCAGAGCCAGCGGGCTTCACTGAAAGGTGGGTCGTTGAGGAGGTTGCCGTCTTTGACTGGCTTGAGTTCCAAGTGGCCATGGGCGCTCAGCAAGCGCAGAACCGGGCCAGCGTTTTGGAAGCCGGGCAGGTTCGGATTCTCGACTTTGATCCAAAAGCGAACCCGCGTCCTGGCGGAGAAATCCCAATGGGCGTTGCGGGCAGCGGGGAAGATCGCGGTCGCGTAGGCGCCCGGATAGGGATTGGGCGTAAATCGCAGGGAGGTCCGGCCGACGATCGCCTGCGGGTCGTCACTAAAACGGATGCGGCCGGAGCCGTCATTGCCTTCGAGTTCAAAACCCCATTTTGAGGCCTGGCCTTCCGTGCCGATTTCTTGAGCGACTGGCGCAGCGATGGTGAGATCGCGCCACGCCAGGGCTGCCAGCTTGCCGTTGTCGACAGTCAGGCTCAGGCGATAAAACCCGGGCCGGGCAAACGTTGTTTCGAAGACAGGCGAAGTCGCCGCCTGGCCATTCAAGGACCAGTGGAAGTTCAGGGGCTCCCCGGCGAGGTCTCGGCTGGCGGAGGCGTCAAATCGGACCGGTTCTCCGACGGTCGCCACTGTCGGGCCATCGATTTCGGCGAGCGGAGCTGGGCCAGCCGCCGTCGGAGCCAGATTGAGAATATTGGAGACGTTGGTCAGGGCCAGGTCCTGGGCGTTATCGATGAACGCGTTGCCGGCGAAGGTGATGGCATCGCCGAAGGCGCCCCAAATGCCAAATCGATTTTTTGCGATGCGATTGCGTTGAATCACCCAATGTTCGGTGCGCCATTTGGCGCCGCGGGAGCCAACGTCGCCTCGAAAGACGATCCCGCCGCCGTTATTGTCATGAACATCGTTTCCGTCGATGAGCGTGTGGCTGGACGAGCCAGCCACGATCACGATCCCGCCGTGGCGGAAGCCGGGTTCGGGCGCGTTATGGTTGCCATTGGTCAGGCCGTTGTAGGCGGCTTCATTCCCAATCAGCACTGCCTGATCACTGCCGCCCAGCCAAAAGCCGTAACTGCCGTAGTTGGCCTTGTTGCGGATAAAGGTGTTGCCGGGGCTCCAGGATTCAACGCAGTTATTATTGGCGTGGGAGGTGTCATTCTCCACGAAGACATTTCCGCGCGAAACCCAGCGGTTGAGCGGCCGGATAAAAATGCCGTCGCCTCCGTAGGTGACGTCGTTGCGGAACCAGTAGTTGTCGTTGGAGCCCGTTTCAATCAGAACGCCTGTGGAATCGCGGGCATGCACTTCTCCGGCGGCGCGATCGATGCGGATGCCGTAAGAAAGGTTATTCCGCAGGAATTGGTTCCGGGAGGAATGCCAGAGGCTGACGGCGGTGTTGGAACAGTGGGAGAAATCGTTGTCCTCAACATGATTGTCGTCGGAATCAATCATCCGGAGCGCATCCCAGACGCGGTTGGCGTGGGTGGAACGGATGACGCAGTGCCTGGCTCGTTCGCACCGGATGCCTCCGCGGGGCGGCAGTTCGCCCCATCCGTGGGCGGGATTGTGGTAGTTGTCGGAAAAATCGCAGTCGCTGACGGACACCGCGCTGGCCTCGCGAATGACCAGGCCGGTGGCGAAGCCGGAGACCCGCAGGCCATTGATTGTAACATCGGTCGCACCTTCGATCAGGACGCCGACGCCGGCATTTTCGAGGGAGGGCAGGTCCCCTGGCTTGCCGGAACCGAGCAGGGTGGCATCCTTGCCCTCGATGGTCACGTGGCTGGTCCGCACCACCAGTCGGAGAGAGTTTGTGCCCGGGGGCAGGCGGAAATTATTGGTGACTGTGATTTCCTGAATCTCCACCCCGGCGGCGGGCCAACAGAGGAGAAGGAATCCGCAACCGAGAACCAGCTTTGTGAGGCGCACGAGCTAAGAATACTCTGATATGCAGGGCAGGCGTCAACAGGCGTTCCAGCCGGCGCTCTTATTGGACTCAATGAATTTCCTATGAAGAATCAAGCCCTCGTTCGTGATCCGGCCGGGACCGTCTGGTTGTTGAGCTTGCTGGGAGCCGTCCTCCTTTTTGCGACTGGGCCGGCGCGCGGCGCCGACCTTTGGGAACTCGCGCACCAGACGGCAGCGGCGCATCGCTTTTCCACCCTTTTCACGGCGCAGGATGTGAGAGACCAGCTTTCAACCGCGGACGGGCGGGAGAGAGCCAGGCGCTGGTGCCGGGACACGGGAGTCACCAAAGTGTATGTGGAAAGCTTTCGGGATGGGTACCAGGCCGACCGGGAAGCGCTCCAACGGGCGCGCAAAGAATTTGAGGCGGCGGGCTTTCGAGTTTCGGGCTGCGTGACCACCACTCAGGTGGGTAAGAAATCGAGCGGATGGGGGCCGATCTCCTGTTACACTGATTTTCCAACGCAGCGGCGGATCAAAGAGATCTTCGAATACACAGCGGCGTTGTTTGACGAAATCATGATCGATGATTTCTGGTTCACCGATTGCGCCTGCAACGAGTGTGAAGCAGCCCGGAAAGCGCGGACGGTGCGTGTTGGCGCGAAGGAATTTCCGGTGGCGGGGGATTCGTGGGAGGCGTATCGCTGCGAGTTGATGGCCCGGCTTTCCGAGGAAAATGTGCTGGCGGCGGCGCGGGCGATCAATCCCGGAGTGAAGATCATCATCAAATATCCACAGTGGTATGACCGGTTCCACGAGCGGGGCTACGAGGTCTTGCGCGAGACGGAGGATTTTGACCGGATTTGGGTGGGGACGGAGACGCGGGACTATGGTGACAAGCAATGGGGCGGGACCGCGCAATACGAAGGCTACTTCATCATGCGCTGGCTGGGCGGGATAGGCGGGGCAAAATGCGGTGGAGGATGGTACGACTGGCTGGGCACCACGGAACAGACCTATATCGAGCAGGCGCGCCAGACCATGCTGGCGGGAGCGAAGGAGAGCCTTCTGTTCTGTTACGGCGGACTGCAGGGGAGCACCGGGCCAGCAGACGTCAGGGCGTTGCGCAGTCAAATCCCAGAGCTGCAGCAGGCCGCGGTCGAGGTGCAAAAGCGCCAGCCGATCGGCGTGGCCGCTTACAAGCCGGCGAATAGCCATCCGGAGAAAGAGCCGCGAGTCTTTGATTTTGTGGGCATGCTCGGCATCCCTCTGCAGCCGACTCACCTTTTTCCGGTGGACGCTCCGGCGGCTTTCTTTTCGGTGCATGCTTTGTCCGATCCAGCCATCGCGCAAAAGCTCGGTGCGTTCGTGAAGACCGGCCGCCCGGTCTTGATGACCGATGGCCTCGCGAGACGCCTGGAGGTGAAGGCGCCGAATGTGGCGATCCTGCCGGTGGGGGATGATCCCAAATCATTATTGGCATTGGGAGAAGAGGAGTTGGCGCGATGGCGGGAGCCATTGCTGAAAGCGTGCGGCCGTCGCTTCACAGCGCCGAATCGCGTGGGATTCTACCCGTTCAGCGACGGCAGTTGGGTGGTGGAGAACTTTCGGGACGATCCCGTGGAGGCGGTGGTTGACGGTGAGACCGTCAAGGTCGGCGCGCGAGGCTGGGTTTGCCGCTGGAAGTAGAGGCGGAAGTTTGGCGGAGTTGCGGGTCATTCCGCCTTTTGCATCGTGCGAGGATTTTGCTGAACTCGCGCACCCAGAGCACAGAACTAGCGACAGCGGCGCAGACGCCCCAGTCTCGGAGAGTCAGTCGGGTGGTCGAGAAGGCGCTTTGGAGAGCGGGCAGATAAACGACCGCGGCTTGCAGTCCGATCGAGAGGGCGAGCGCGAGCCAAAGCCAGGCGTTGCGAAAGAGCCCGCGGAACGCGCTTCGTTCGTCGGAACGAGCGTTGAAGACGTTAAAAAGCTGAAACATCACGAGCGTGGTGAAGGCCATGGTTTGGGCGTAACGCAGATCGCCCGCGCCTTCGATCATGCCGCCGGGCAGGCAGGCGTCGAGGACGAGCAGCGTGCCGATGGCCATGGTCAGGCCAACCAGGAGAATGCCCCGCCACATTCGGGCGGTGATCACCCCTTCCGCGCGAGGGCGGGGTGGTAGGCTCATCAGGCCAGGGTTGGGCGGGTCGATGCCGAGCGCGAGAGCTGGAGCGCCGTCCGTGACCAGGTTGATAAAAAGAATCTGGGTGGCCAGGAGAGGCAGCCTCAATTCCTCGCCCCTCGCTTCGAGTCCCAGTTGGCGGCCGAGGAGGACCCCGAAGAACATGGTCAAGACTTCGCCGAAGTTCGAAGAAAGGAGATAGCGCAGAAATTTTCTGATGTTATCGAAGATGGCGCGGCCCTCCTCCACCGCGGCCACGATCGTGGCGAAGTTGTCGTCGGTTAACACCACGTCCGCCGCTTCCTTGGCCACATCCGTTCCGGCCAGGCCCATGGCGACGCCGATGTCGGCCATTTTCAGGGCGGGAGCGTCGTTCACGCCGTCGCCGGTCATGGCCACAATGGCTCCCCGGCTCTGGAGGGCTTTGACGATGTGCAGCTTGTGGCTGGGATTCACCCGGGCATAGACGGAGGTCTCTTCAACGGCGCGGGCCAGCGCTTCATCCGAGATAGCCTCCAATTCCAGGCCGGTCAGCGCCCGCTGGTCTGGCGCAAGGCCGAGTTCCGCGGCGATAACTGCGGCCGTTTTTGGATGATCTCCGGTGATCATGATGAGGCGGATGCCGGCGCGCCGGGCTTGAGCCACCGCTTCGCGCGCTTCATCCCGGGGCGGATCGATCATGCCGATCAAGCCGAGGAAGATGAGGTCCTGTTCGAGCTCTTCGTCCACTTCGTCTGGGCGCAGCGAACCGGCTGGGAGCTCTCGTGCAGCGACGGCCAGCGTGCGGAGGGCTTCGGCGGCAAGGCTTTCGTTCAGCCGGAGGATTTGCGCTCGCCCTTCGTCGGTCAGTCGTCGCTTCTCGTTTCCGGCCCATTCATAGGAGCAGCGTCCTGCGAGAACATCCGGAGCGCCTTTGCAGAAAACTTGCAGGCGTTCC
Organism: uncultured Verrucomicrobiota bacterium; assembly: GCA_964566945.1. GTDB lineage: Bacteria > Verrucomicrobiota > Verrucomicrobiia > Limisphaerales > SXQI01 > DASVNK01. The sequence continues at coordinate 64,850 of CAZMKE010000007.1, forward strand.
GGTTGTTCGCCGTCGGCGTGGACGGTGCTCATGAGCTTTCGTTCCGAAGAAAATGGGACTTCGGCCAATCGCGGGAAACGGGCGTCGAGGGCTGGCCCGTCCAGGCCGGCTTTGCGCGCGGCCACGATGAGCGCCCCTTCGGTGGGGTCCCCCTGGACCTGCCATTTGCCGTTGCATTCCCGGAGGAGGGAATTGTTGGCGCGATCCGCCGCGGTGAGGGCTTTGTGCAATTCGAGGCGCAGAGGGCCGGAAAGCGGCCCGCCTCCGGTAACTCTAACCTCCCCTGTCGGAGCGTAGCCCGCGCCCTCAAATTGAACGCGTCCGCTGGCGGTGATGACCGTCCGGACGGTCATCTCGTTTTTGGTCAGGGTGCCGGTCTTGTCTGACGCGATGACATTGGTGGAGCCAAGCGTCTCGACGGCAGCCAGCCGGCGCACGATGGCATGGCGCCTCGCCATGCGCTGGACGCCAAGAGCAAGCACCGCGGTGACGATGGCGGGCAGCCCTTCCGGGACTGCCGCCACCGCGAGCGCCACGCCGAGGATCAGCACATCCAGAAAGGCCGAGAGGCCGTGAACCCGCTGGACGGTCATGATGGTGGCGATCATCAAAATGGCGATCACGCCCACGGCCTGGCCGAGCCTGCGGCCGACCTGGTTGAGTTCCTTCTGCAGAGGAGTCGCATCGGGCGGCACGCTTTCCAGCAGTTCGGCGATCTTGCCGATTTCCGTCCGCATGCCTGTGGCGGTGACGATCGCCCGGCACCTTCCCGAGATCGCGGTGGCCCCGCTGAAGAGCATATTGCTCCGGTCGCCCAGTGAAGCTCCCGCGTCGATCGGAGCGACCGACTTCGCCGCGGGAAGACTTTCGCCGGTCAAGGCCGCTTCGGAGGTCTGGAGGCCTGATTGTTCGAGAAGGCGCGCATCCGCCGGAATTGCGTCGCCCGCTTCGAGGCAGAGGATATCTCCGGGAACGAGGCCGCGGGCGGGAATTCGGCTGCGCTGTCCCTCCCGCAAGACCGTGGCGTCCGATGGCGTCATGGCCCGCAAAGCGGCGGCGGCGGACTCGGCGCGCGATTCTTGAATGCAGCCCATGAGGGCGTTCAGCAGGACGATGGACAGGATGGCGATCGCTTCGCTGGGCACGGACGTGTCGCGTTCCAGGAGCCAGAGACCGGTCGAGATCGCGGTGGCAGCGAGGAGCAGGATGACCAGGATGTCGTTAAACTGGGAGGCGAACCGCTGCCAGAGAGGGATGGGAGGTTTGGCTTGCAGCTCGTTCGGCCCGAATCGCGCGAGGCGAGCGGAGGCTTCGGCTTCCGCGAGGCCAGTCTTCGGGCTGACCCCAAGCGCCGTGAGGACGGATTCTGCAGGGACGGCATGAGGGGCTGCGAGTGGCTCGTCAAATCGCATGCGGGCGAGGGAAGCCCGCCCGGGGCAGATTTTCCCTTCGATTTTCATGTTCAGCTTGTGGCGAGGTTCTGTCAACGAGGATGGGGCGGGCGCTGCGCCGTGCGCCGTGCGGGAGGCGCCCTGGCTTGACTCCAGACTCGACGCGGAGCGCGGGAGGCGCGAGGCTGCGGGGACGGAGTGAGATGAAGCTTCGAAATGCCAAAGAAGTCACGAGCCTGGAGGGCAAGGCATTTCTTTGGCTGATGGCGGGCGTCTCGCTCGCGTTCGCCTGGATGATCGCGCCGTTGCATGGCGCTGTCTTGTGGGCTGTGGTGGCGGCGGTTCTTTTTTCACCGCTGTTTCGCCGGTTTCGGGCGCGCCTGGGGGATCGGTCAAGCCTGGCGGCGATGGCGACGCTGGCGGTGATTGTGGTCATCATCATTTTGCCGCTGACCCTCGTGATTGGCACGCTGGTGGCGGAGGCGTCGATCGTCTACCAGCGGATTCAAGCGGGGGAACTCAATCTTGGTGCTTACGCCCAGCGCGTGTTTGATTCCATGCCGTCGTGGGCGAGTCATTTTCTGGATCGATTCGGCCTTTCGAGCCTGGGCGCGTTCAAAGAACGGTTTTCCGCGGGGTTGTCGGAGACCAGCAAGGTAGTTGCGGTCCAGGCGGTGCGCCTGGGACAGAATACCTTCAACTTTTTCCTGAACCTGTTCGTGATGCTCTATCTGCTTTTCTTTTTCCTGCGCGACGGGGATGTGATCTGCCGGAGGATTCGCGGAGCAATCCCGTTGGCGAAGGAGGATCAGCGGGCTCTGTTTGAGAGGTTCACCGTGGTGATTCGTGCGACGGTCAAGGGGAACATGGCGATTGCCCTGCTCCAAGGGTCGCTGGGCGGGCTGATCTTCTGGATTCTCGGGATGAAACCGGCGTTGCTCTGGGGGGCGTTGATGACGATCCTGTCCCTGGTGCCTGCCGTGGGTTCAGCGGTCATCTGGGCGCCAGTGGCCATTTATCTGCTGGCCACGGGTGAAGTCGCGCGCGGCGTGGTGCTGTTGTTATTTGGGACGCTCGTGATCAGCCTGGTGGATAATCTCGTGCGGCCGATGCTGGTGGGCAAAGACACGAAAATGCCCGATTATCTGGTGCTTTTATCCACGCTGGGCGGAATTGCGGCTTTCGGCATCAACGGCTTTGTGATCGGTCCAGTGGTCGCGAGCCTGTTTATTTCGGTCTGGGACATTTTTGGCGCTTCCCGCTCAGTAAAACCGCTTCCGCAAAGCGCCGCGGAGGGATAATTTTCGGGAATAAACTGGTGCGACCTGGCGTCCAAGAAATGCACAGAGCCGGAATTATGTCACCATCTCGGAAGATTTTTCACGAGGCGCATCGGGAACCGCGCCTGAGAGTGCCACGGGCGGGGAATGACGCGATCACAGAAGTTCGTCCTCTTTCCTTGACGCCGGGCGCGGCGAAATCTATCAGGATCAAACACAGCAAAACGCATGAACCCAAATAACCAGGCGTCGGATTCGCGACGCACCTTTCTCAAGAAGTCCTCAATCGCGGTGGCTGCCGGAATGGCCGCGCCTTATATCTCGCTCCAGGAGTCGTTCGGTCAAAGCAGCGATACGCTCAAAGTGGGCTTGATCGGGTGCGGCGGCCGCGGCACCGGCGCCGCGAGCCAGGCGCTGAAGGCTGACAAGAATGTGGTCCTGACGGCGATGGGGGACGTTTTCGAATCGCAATTGCATCGCTCCCATGACGCGCTGACCAAGGAATTCAAGGATGAGGCCAAGGCCAAGCTCAAGGTCGAGGACGCAAACCGGTTCGTCGGCCTGGATGCTTATCAGAAGGTGATCGACAGCGGCGTGGACGTGGTCATTCTGGCGACTCCGCCCGGGTTCCGCCCGCTGCATCTGAAAGCGGCGGTTGCGGCCGGAAAGCATATCTTCTGCGAGAAACCGTGCGCGACGGATGCCCCCGGAATTCGGTCGGTGCTGGCTTCGGTGGAAGAAGCAAAGAAGAAGAATCTGGCTCTGGTGGCCGGTTTCTGCTGGCGGTACAACCTCGCGGAGCGGGCGCTTTTCGAAAAAATCCACGAAGGAGCGATTGGCGACGTTCGGGTATTCTACGGTACGTACTGGACCGGGCCGGTGAAGCCGATGCCGGTAGCCAGCAGCCGTCCGGCGGGCATGGGCGATGTCGAGTGGCAGTTGCGCAACTGGTATAACTTCGTCTGGCTCTGCGGCGATTCGCTGGTGGAGCAGGCGGTCCACGCGGTGGATTGGATGTGCTGGGCCTACAAGGATGTGCCGCCGCTTAAGGCGGTGGCGGTCGGCGGACGCCAGATCCAGGCGAACGGCGGAAATATTTACGACCATTTCGAGGTGAACTACGAGTATCCCGAGGGGGCGCGCGGGTTCATTGGCTGCCGCCAGCAGGCCAACTGTTTCAACGACAATTCGGCCACCATCTACGGCACCAAGGGTTTTGCGCGGGAAATGGGGTTTGCCAGCATGCCCTTTACGAAAGGCGAGATGAATTGGCGGTACAGCGGCGAGCGTCCGGACATGTACCAGGTGGAGCACAACGAGCTTTTCGCGTCGATTCGGAAAGGAACTCCGATCAATAATGGGGTTCGGCTGGCGCACAGTTCAATGGTGGCGATCATGGGCCGGATGGCGGCCTATACCGGAGAACAGATCAGCTGGGAGCAGGCTCTCAATTCGGAAGAGCGTTTGGTGCCGGAAAAGCTGGATTGGAACATGGATCTGCCCGTGGCCCCGATGGCGATGCCGGGACAAAACCGGCTCGCTTAAACGCTCATGAAGATCCAGCCTGGTTCCCGCCGAAGCTTCCTGAAACAAGGCGCTGTCCTGGCGGCGGCCGCAGCCGCGCCCGGCCTTTGGGCCGAAGAGGCCAGCGACCGTCCAAAGCGCAAAATCCCGAAGGGCATCATGTTTGCGACCGTCGGGCTGAAAGGGACGGTGCTCGAGAAGTTTCAGCAGATCAAAGCGGCTGGATTCGATGGTGCGGAGGCGATGAGCCACATGAACCAGGCCGAGGTGATCGCGGCCCGCGACGCCACCGGCCTGGCGGTTCCCAGTGTTTGCGGCAGCAAACATTGGGACAAGGCGCTCAGTCATCCGAGTGAGGCGGTGCGGGAGGAGGGCTTGCAGGCGCTCCTCCAGACGTTGAAAGATGCGAAGGCTTACGGTTCCCGATCGGTGCTGCTCGTGCCGGGCGTGGTCAACCAGGAGGTGAGTTACGCGCAGTGTTACAAACGGTCTCAGGAGCAAATCCGCAAGGCGCTGCCGCTGGCTGAGGAGTTGAAGGTCAAGATCGCCATTGAGAACGTCTGGAATAATTTCCTGCTCAGCCCGCTGGAGGCCGCCCGCTATATCGATGAGTTCAACAGCCCCTGGGTGGGCTGGCATTTTGACGTGGGGAATGTGATCACCTACGGGTGGCCAGAGCAGTGGATTCGAATTCTCGGCCCGCGAATCGCCACTCTGCACATCAAGGAATTCAGCCGGGAGAAAGCCCAGGATCAGGGGCTTTGGAAAGGGTTCGACGTCGATTTTCTGAAGGGATCCAACAATTGGCCAGCCGTGATGGCGGCCTTGGATGATGTGGGCTTCAAGGGCTGGGGCATCGCTGAACAGGGCGGGGCCGGTTCACCCGCAGGCTTGAAGAAACTCTCCGGGGAGATGGACCAGATCTTCGCCAGTTGAGGGCTCGCACGCGATCAGCGCGTTCGGGGCGCTTCAGGCCGGTTGGGCAAGCGGCACGCGGTTCCAAAACGGCGTTGGCTTGTCGACGTTGAAGGTGGCCCGTTTGTCCGGACTCTCCCGGGTGTAGATGGAATAACTCAGCGGCTTTTGGAAGTAACCGCCCTGGAGCAACCGGGTGACCTGATAGGCGCGTTCGAGCACCGGCTTTCCTTTGCGAGCCCACAACGGAGCCTGATCGAACACCACTTTGCGCTCCCGCATCGCGTTCGGCTTCAGGTTCATGTTATCCCCCGTTTCCGCGAAGATGGAGGTGTAGTGACGCATGTGCTTCATCGGGATGCGCTGGCGGATGGCGCGCACAACCCAGTCGACATCTCCGAGGTCCCGGTAGTGGTCGCTGAAAAAGAGCTTGTGCTGGTCGATCACGGAACGTCGAAAGAACATGCTGCACGTGAGGGTGCAGAGGAATGAAACCTGCGCGTGCGCGGCCCAGGGGAGTTGCGTTTTGCGGAAGCAGTTAAAGCTGCCATCGGGGTTTGTGATGATGGCGTCGGCGAAGACCAGTTCAATCTGAGGGTTCTTCTGGAAAAAATCCCAAACTGCGGACAAGGCCCCCGGGAGATATTGCTCGTCGCAATTGACGTAGGCGAGAATCTCGCCCCTGGCCTTCCGCAGGCCGCGATTGACCGCGTCGTACATCCCGCGGTCTTTTTCGATGTAAGGCTTGACGCGGGGGTCCTGAGGCAGCCATTCGAGGGTGCCGTCGTCGGACACCGAATCCTGCACGATATGTTCCAGTTCGACTCCCTGGTCAGCCACCGAAGGAATGCAAAGTTTCAGCCATGAAGAGGCTCTGAAACTGGGCGTTATGATGGAGAACTGCACGACGGCCGAACAGTTAACGGAAAGCGTCCGGCAACTCCAGTGAAATCAGATTTGGGCATTGAATTTGAAGCCGGTCCGTCACCTCGGCCCGCTCAGTGACAACCCGGCCTCGACTGGAGGGCGAAAGGGAGAAATGATGGCGGGCATGAAGATTCAGGAGATTGCCTTCAGTTGTTATCCCGTCATTGATATGGAGCGAGCGCGCAAGTTTTACGAGGGGGTTCTCGGCTTGAAGGCGACCTACAGCGTGGGTGAGCCGGGCGGGATGCAGTGGACGGAATACGATGTCGCCAATGGAACGCTTTCGATCGGCGCGGGCGCTCCTGATTGGAAACCGACGGCTTCGGGCTGCTGCGTCGGGTTGGAGGTGGACGACTTTGATGCGGCCGTGGCGCATTTGCGAAGTCACGGCGTGCGGTTTCACATGGAGCCTTTCGCCACACCGGTCTGCCGCATGGCCTTTGTTTATGATCCGGACGGGAATGCAATTTGCATCCATAAGCGCAATGCGGGCCATCATTAAACCGTGGAGTTGAGGCCGATTTCAGAGGGCAAAATACGGTCTGTTTTTGGCAGAAAAGAAGGAGACGGGCAGCGGGGCTTTCGAAGAGCCTCGGCGCTCAAACCCAAACTGATTAAGGATCGCATGCGTTGCAAAATCTCTCGATATTCCAGTCTGATTGTTCTGGCGGCGGCGATGGCCCTTGCAGGTTTCACGCAAGCTCAAGTGAAGAGCGGCAAAAGCCGGGCGTTGAAAACCGCCCAATGGATGAAATGCGTGATGAAGCCACAGTGCGACGCGCTCAAGAAAGGGCTGGAGAGTGCTCCGGTCAGTGGCGAGGCGTGGCAGTCTCTGGCGGCCAGTGCCGCGCTCCTGAACGAAAGCAGCTACATTCTGATGGATGATGATCGGTGCCCGGATGGCGTGTGGGCGGACGCGGCGTCGAAGACCCTCCGAAACGGGAGTGGTGATCTTCTGAAAGCTATTGAAGCTAAGGACTTTGAATCTGCAAAAGGCGCGTTCGGCAGCATGACCAAATCCTGCGGTGCGTGCCACGAAAAGCATAAAGAGAAGAAATAATAACGAATCACCCAAAGTGGCATTTGTCGGGGCCGCATAAAAGATTGTTATTGCTCTTTTGGTCGGCATCTTGCGACTATCAGTCCACAATGAGGAGTTTGTATTTTTCTAGATGTTGTTCTCCCGCTGCCCTTTGCGGACTTGTTTTGTTGCCAATTTCACTGTCTTCCTTTGGGCAGGTGGTGATTCCGAGCCCTTTCGCCAACACTGACGGTGGCACCTTCGCCTCGCCGTTTCGCTACCCCTGGGTGGATTCGACGTTTCAGGAGATCGTTAGCGCAGGTGAGCTGGGAACCCTTACTGCGGGTCAGCAAATCACCGGGCTTGCCTTCCGGATGGATCACGGAGTCGCCGTCCCTTCACCGGCCGCTCCCGCTCCCTTCACCGACTTCACGATCACCTTGGGGCAGGCCGCACTCGCCCCCGGGCCGATGAGCTTTACGTTCGCGAACAATTTTGCCTCCTCCCAGGTTGTCCGGAGTGGCGCATTCTCTATTCCGACGACGGGTTATCCGATTGGTTCAAACCCGAACAATTTTGGACCGGTAATCACTTTCGACACTCCGTTTACCTACACTGGAGGCGATCTGGTCATTGAAATTCGAAGCAGTGGGAGTGCAACGTTCATGCCTGAAGTCGACAGTGACTCCAATCAGAACACTGTCGGCTTTGCCGGCTACCAAAACGGCTACGCCGCAATGGCCTCCACGAGTTCCACGGCGACCGTTGCTGACATCCGTGCAAACGCTCCCATCGTCCAGTTGACAGTGGTGCCTGAGCCTGCCACATCGGCTTTGGCTGCAGGTCTTTCGCTCGGAGCATTCGCCTTGGTGCGCCGCCAGAAGCGCAGCGCTCGCAAGGCGTAAGTTCTTTTTCGCCTCACCTTTTTCCGATAGCGGCTGCCTGCGAGAGCGATCGTCGCAGGCAGCCCTCGGTTCAAGGTTCTTCGTTTTGATTCCCGCCCAATTTTTTGGATGGCAGTGGTTTAAGCTTGATGTTCTTAAACCAGCAGTCCGATCCGTGGTCCTGCAGGCCGATGTAGCCCGAGAGCGGGTGATCCTTGTAAACGATGTCGAACTTGTGAGCCGTACCGTCTGGGCGCTTGTTCGGCTCGGTGAATTTTGACAGGTCGACGTGATTGACCTTTTCCCCGTTGAGTTCGATATCGATCAGGCTTCCGTTGGCCGTGACTTGCAGGTGATTCCATTCGCCGACGGGCTTCATGGCATTTCGTGAGGGCTTGGAGAGGTCGTAGAGCGCGCCCGTGTCCACGTAACCGGCCGGTTTCGTGTCATCAATCGCGACTTCTAGGCCGTTGTAGCCGACGTCACGGCCGGGACGCGGGGTCAGGCTGCTGGTGCGGATGAATACGCCGGAGTTGCAACCGGGACTGATTTTAAAATCGAGCGAGAGCACGAAGTTGCTCCACTTTTGGGTGTGGACGAGCATGTAGTGACCGGCCCCGTGCGGGTTAATCGCCCCATCTTCCGGCGGTTTGCGGCTGGGCTGGCTGTTGCTGCACATCCATTGATTCAGATGCTCGCCATCGAAGAGGAGCAGCCAGCCGTCACGTCGCTCCTGACTGGTGAGTTGGTTGTCCGCCGCGGCAAGGCTCAGACAGGTGAACAGGGCGAGCAGGAGGAATCTCACGCGGCCACCACCTTTTCATTCTGGGCGTCCCAAGCGAATGTTTTCCGCTGCCGATAGGATTCCACCGCCATCTTGATGGCCACCATGGTGGCCGCGCCCAGTTCAACGTTGCAGCGCAAGGTGTCTTTGCCTCGCATGACGTCGATCCAATTGCCCTTCAAGTCGCGCTTCTTTTCGATCGGGAGCCGAAGCTCGTCCTTGCCATCGTTTTTCGCGCGGAATTCATCTTTGAACTCGCCATTGAATTTCAAGAGCGGCTCACCTCCCAGCTCCATGGTCCCGTGCTTGCCGTAGATGCGGTCGGGAATGCCGGCGTCGTTGGTGAGGGTGCTGACGAGGAACAGCGACCACTCGCTCGGGTAGTCAGCGGTCATGAGGAACGTGTCCGGGATCTCGCGGCCGTCCTTCTCGATGTAGAGGCCGCCGCTGGCGTTGACGCGCAACGGGTATTCGCCGTTGGCTCCGGCGATGGCGATCAGCAAGGGGGCCAGCTTGTGGTAAAGCAGATCGGTCGCGACGCCGCCGTTGTAGGGAAAGTATTTGCGGAATCGAAAAAAATGTTCCGGTGTCCAGGGAATCTGCGGGGCCAGGCCGAATTCATGGCCGAGCCACATGTTCCAATCGACGTAGTCATCCCCGGTTTTGTCCGGGCCGGCGGTCGGGTCGATCTTCTGGTGAGCGTTGAAAAGGCAAGTGCGGGCATTGCGGTTGTAAGATCCGTGCGCCCAGGTGACTTTGCCGATGCGACCGTTCTGGACCGCTTTGTTCGCCTGCCAATAGCCATCCTCCGCCGTCGCGTTCGGGCCAACCTGGAGGATTCTGCCGTAGCGGCGAACCGCGTTGCGCACAGCGATCGCCTGTTCGACGGTGTGAGTGAGGGGTTTCTCGCAGTAAACATGCTTGCCGCTTTCCATCGCATCGATCGAGATCTTGCCATGCCAGTGGTCCGGGGTGGCGATGAGCACCGCGTCGATATCCTTCCTTTCGATCAACCGGCGGTAATCGAGGTAGCCCTCGCCTTTGGAGATGCCCTTCGCGCGGTTCAGCCGGCGTTGGTAGACATCGCTGACGGCCACCACTTCGATGTTCTCGTTGGCGCTGCGATTGACGAGGTCGTTGACATGCCCGGTGCCCTGGCCGCCGCAACCGATGATTCCGATGCGGATGCGGTCGTTGGCTCCCGCGGCTCGCGGCGAGAATCCACCGGCCATGGCCAGTCCGGCAGTGAAAGCGGTGGATTTGACAAAAGTACGGCGAGAGACAGGAGTGCTCATGGTTTGAGGCTAGTTCATCCAAAAAGCGGCGATTTGGCAATTCCGCCTTTCTCCGTTTTTCTTCCGGCTGAGAATCTGCTTCAGCGGAGCGATGGCCTCGCGTTCTTTGCTGTTCCGCTGGCGACGGATTTTGGATAGGTTAAGGGCGAAAGCATGAATCTGTGAGAATGGCGGGAGCCATCCGAATCCTGACTGCTGCTGCGCTCTGCGCTGGCGCGGTGCTGTCGTCGATGGGCGAAAAACCCGCCGACGGCCAGCACTGGTCATTTCAGGCGGTGCGGCGTCCGAAAGTTCCGCTGGCCGGAGACGCGATTGACGCTTTCGTGCAAACCAGGCTGGCCGAGACGGGATTGACGCAAAACCCTCCGGCCACCGCGCGGGAACTGATCCGCCGAGCGAGCTTCGACTTGATCGGACTGCCGCCCCGGCCTGAGGAGGCGGCGGCGTTCGAGCAGGATGACTCGCCCGGGGCTTTCGAGCGGGTGATCGATCGCCTGCTGGCGTCGCCGCAGTACGGAGAGCGATGGGGGCGGCACTGGCTGGATGTGGTCCGGTTTGCCCAGAGCAACGGGTACGAGCGGGATGGCGAGAAGCTGCTGGCCTGGCGCTATCGGGACTATGTGATTCGCTCGTTCAATCAGGACAAGCCGTATGACCGGTTTGTCTTGGAGCAGATCGCTGGAGACGAACTGCCGGACGGCACGGCGGAAACAGTGGTGGCGACGGCGTTCCAGCGATTGGGCGTGTACGATGACGAGCCGGACGATAAACGGATGGCGGATTTCGACGCGCTGGATGATGTCGTTTCGACCACCGGTGCGGCGTTTCTCGGACTGACCCTTGGCTGCGCCCGGTGTCACGATCATAAGTTCGATCCCATCCCGCAGTCGGACTACTACTCACTGCTGGCGTTTTTCCGAGGAGTCAGGCCATTCGATAGTGGTGCGCCCGGGGTCGACTCGCCGGGGTTTGCGCCCCTGGCGGGACCGGACGAGGTGCGGCATTGGCGGGCGTGGCGAGCCGCGCGATTGAAGACGCTGGAAGAGGAGCGGGCAGCCGCGCGCGACGAAAGGCGCCAAAAAGAACTCGACGCCCGGATCAAGGCGGTGCGGGACGAAGTGCCGTACGAATACACGCTGGCCGTACGGGAGAACGGGCGGGAGTGTCCCGCCACGCACGTCCTGGCGCGCGGGAATGCGGCCAGCCCGGGACGCGAGGTTTCACCCGCTTTTCCGCGATGTTTGACGATGGATGCGCCGAAGCTGCCGGAGGCGCCGGCTGACGCGGTGACGAGCGGCCGCCGGCGAGTTTTGGGGGATTGGATCGCCAGCGGGCAGAATCCGTTGACCGCTCGAGTGATCGTTAATCGGGTCTGGCAGCATCACTTTGGCGAAGGGCTGGTCAAAACCACCAGTGATTTCGGCCGCGCCGGATCGCCGCCGTCACACCCGGAGTTGCTGGACTGGCTGGCAGCGGATTTTGTGGATCAAGGCTGGTCGCTGAAAAAGCTCCACAAACGGATAATGCTGAGCGCGACGTATCGGCAGAGTTCGCGGGCGGATAATGAGCGAGCCCTGGCGGCGGACCCAGGGAACCGGCTCCTCTGGCGGCAGAATATGCGGCGCCTCGAAGCCGAAGCTCTCCGGGACAGCGTGCTGGCCGTTTCTGGAAGGCTGGATTCGCAAATGGCGGGACGAGGTTTTTTTCCGCATCTGGCGGGTGAGGTGCTCGCGGGCCAGTCGCGACCCGGTTTGGATTGGGATGTTTCGGCAGAGTCGGAGCAGTGCCGGAGGAGCGTTTACGCATTTGTCCGACGCACGATGGGCGTGCCTTTGTTCGAGGCATTTGACTACAGCAACACGACCTCACCGCTGCCGGAGCGCCCGGTCACCACGGTTGCGCCCCAGGCGTTGATGCTTTTGAACGACCACTTCATGCAACAGCAGGCGGCGGCCTTTGCGGTTCGAATCTGGCGCGAGGAGCCGGGAAACGCGATCGCGCGAGTCCGGCGGGCTTATGCCATGGCCTTGAATCGTGAACCGTCGAAAACGGAGCTGGGGCGGGCTGAGGCCTTTTTGTCGAGGAACAAGCAGGCTTTTGACGCACTGGCGGGACGCAACTCATTCGCGCTGGATGTGCCCAACGCGCTTTCGACAGAGTATTTCGGGAAGCTGGCCGCGAACCAATTTCTAAGAGGGCCACAGAAAGATTGGAGCTATTACCGCGGGGTTTGGGCTCCGCCTTACGAAGGGATTCGAGTGGCGCAACGGGATCAGGCGCCGTTCGCCTTGTGGCAGGGTGGAAGTTTTACAAATGGAACTTTTGAGGCAAACGTGATTCTCGCTTCCTCCACCGAATTTGCGAGTCTGCTTTTTCGAGCGCGGGAGGACAAGGAAGCCGCGCGCGGTTACGAGTTGGTCTTTGCTCCGCGGAGCAAGCGCGTGCAGTGGCGCCGGCAGGAGGAGAAGAGCGAGATCCTTGCGGAGGCGGCCGCGGAATTGCCCATCGGGAAAGCGCTGGAGGTGAAGGTGGCTTTGGCCGATTTGGAGGCTGGCGTTCGCGCGGAAGTTTTCCTGCCGGGGAAGGAGCAGCCAATTCTGGCGGTCACAGACCCTCGCCGGATCGCCGGGGGCGGAGCCTTCGGAGTGAGAACCTGGGGCGGTCCGTTGACGGTCGAAAACGTGCGCTGGCGCACGCGAATGGGGGGGGGCGAATCCGCGGTGCGGGCGGAGACCGTCAAGTCCGAGCAGCGGGCTTTTGAGGCGTTCTGTCTGGTCCTGTTGAACTTGAACGAGCTCGTTTACGTCGATTGAACATGAAATTCCGGAAGTCAGTCTGTGCCGGCACGCGCCGGGAGTTCTTGTGGCAGACCGGCGCTGGATTTGCCGGAGTGGCTCTATCCGCTCTGCTGCAAGAGGATGGCTTTTTCAATCGCGTGGCGCAGGCCGGCCCGCTGCCTCGGTTGCCGGCTCGCCGCAGCAAAGTGAAGTCGTGCATTTTTCTGTTCATGTACGGCGGGCCTTCCCAGATGGACCTCTTCGATTACAAGCCGGAATTGCAGAAGAGGGATGGGAAAACCGTAAATATCGAATTGCGCCGGCATGACGTGAAGCCCGGGACCCTGCTGGCCAGCAAGCGAACTTGGGCGCAATATGGGGAATCCGGCTTGTGGTGTTCTGATGCCTTGCCTCATATCGCGAGGCACATGGATAAGCTGGCGATTGTCCGGTCGCTCTACGCGGATTCGTTCGCGCACGGCTCCGCGATGATCCAGATGAACACCGGCCGAATCATTCAGGGCTATCCCTCCCTTGGTTCGTGGCTGCATTACGGACTGGGGACGGCGAACCAGAATCTGCCCGGTTACGTGGTGATGCTGGACCCGCGGGGTGGCCCGATCAGCGGGGCGGCGAATTGGTCGAGCGGTTTCATGCCGGCAGAACATCAGGGGACGGTTTTTCGGGCGAGCGGCCAGCCGATCCTGAATCTCGAACCGCCACCGGGGTCAACGCCGGAGATGCAGCGGGACCTGATTAACACCGCGAATGCCCTGAACCTTGAGCATTTGGCGCGGCACCCGGGCTATTCCGAATTGCAGGCCCGGATTGCCAGTTACGAACTGGCGTTTCAACTGCAATCGACCGCGCCGGAGGCGCTCGATCTCTCCCAGGAAACTCCCGCCACGATCGAGATGTACGGACTGAACGAACCCAAGCCGGACCATCCGCTGGCACTTGGACCGGCTCCGTTCGGCCGGCAGTGCCTGATCGCGCGCCGGTTGGTGGAACGTGGCGTCCGGTTTGTCCAGATTTATCATGGCGGCGGCCATCAGCAGCAAAACTGGGATGCGCACAATGGCGTGGAAGAAAATCTGCAGATTCACTGCCCGGAAATCGACCGGCCGATCTCCGCGTTGCTGACCGATCTGGAACAGCGCGGCCTGCTCGACGAGACGCTGATTGTATGGGGCGGCGAATTCGGCCGGCAGCCCGTCGGGCAGGGAGACAAAGGGGGGCGCGACCACAATCCGAAAGGGTTTACCTATTTTCTGGCTGGCGGCGGAGTGAAGGGCGGCACGGCCTACGGGGAGACGGACGAGTTGGGCCATGAGGCCGTGGTCAATCGCCACCATATTCGCGACCTGCACGCGACCATCTTGCACTTGATGGGGCTGGATCCGGGCCGCTTGAGCTTTTTCTACGGCGGGCTGGATCAGAAATTGGTGGGCGTGCAGGGGGCGGATGTGATCGAAGGAATCATCTAGCCCCTCCCGGCGCGCCACCAAAGCGCGAACGATTTTGCGTTTCGGCCGCGCCCCGGGACAAAGAACTCACAGAGACTGTGGAGCGCTGCCGGCACGCGCTGATTTCAGGCAAGCCTCCATCACTCGCTGCGTTTTTAGAGCGATGTCGGGCCAGTGCGGATCCAGTTTTCCGGAAAGAGCGATGTCGCCGAAATTGCGGAAGAGATTTGTTTCCTGGGAGGTGGCGTGGCTGTTGCTGTATTCGGCAATGACGATGTCGCGCGCGTGAGGTTCCATGTGGAAATCACATCCACGCACGGCGAATACCGGCCGGGAAAGTTCGAATCGGACTTCGTTCCCAAAATAAGGCAGGACAAAGTCGCTTAGGCGGATGAGACCTTTGTTGCCGCTGATATGAGCCCATTGCTCCGTCTCGGTCAGGAAAGAGCAGTAGAAGGTGGAACTGATTCCGCCGGCAAAGAACAGTTCGCCGGAGAACTCGGTGGCAACGCCTTCCGGCTTGTCTCCGGCGGAGCGGAGGATGCGGCCGGTGACGCTTTGCGGCATTTGCGCGTTGAGCACCCAAAGAGCGAGGCGGATGCAGTACCAGCCGAGGTCGCCGAGGCATCCGAACGGTTCGAGAGCGGTGCTGGTGCGAATATTGTTGGCGAAGAATTCTTCGCTCCCGACAAAGCTGAAGGCCGAAGTGATGCGCTTGAGCTGGCCGATGTCATGGTCGATGGCAGCGCGCAGCTTTGGAAGGCGCTGGCTGTGCATGAACATAACGCCGTCCATGAACTGAACTTTATGCCGCTGGCAAGCGTCGATCATGGCCTGGAGGTCGGAGGCGCAGTTTGCACAGGGCTTTTCGCAAAGCACATGCTTGCCAGCTTCCGCTGCCCGGATGACCCATTCCTTGCGAATCCCCGTAGGCAGGGGAATGTAAACGGCGTCAATGTCGGGGTCCCGCAGGATTGCGTCGTAATGGTCAACGGCCCGGGCGGGAGCGGCCATCGGAGCGTCGATCTGGCAATCGGCGATGAACTGTTGCGCCCGGCTGAGGTCCCGGCTGGCCACGGAGGTGACGACGCCATTGCCGGAGTTATAGATGGCTTGCCAGTTTTTGCGCGCGATGTTTGCGGCGCCCAAGATCCCCCAACGCAGTTTTCTCATGAGTGTTGAGGAAGACTGCTACAGGAGTCGAGGCGATCTGTCAGCATCGAAGGCGCGGTTCCCGTCGTCGCTCGGTTGGCGTGAAAGTCGAACCGCAGGCTCCCGGCTAGCCCGCGAAGGCGATTTCGTCCAGTTTCCGCAGACCGACGAATTCCTTTTGCCGGGAGGCTTTCAGGGCGAAGGCGGCCGGATCACTGCTCAGTTGCTCTGCGCGAGCTAGATAGCGTTGAGCATCAGGCACTTGTTGAAGGGAGGCGTGGAAGCACGCGAGCATGTAAACGAGGTTTTCTCGCTCGTGGAACCGGCCCGTCATCGGCTCGAGAATGCGGATGGCGGAAGCGGTTTCGCCCTGCATGTATTCCGACCATGCCCAGCATTCCCAGAAGATCACCTCAAAGGGAAAGCGCTGGGCGGCGCTGGCGCTGATGTTGGCCACTTCTTTCCAACAATTCGCCTGAATGTAACAGCAGGAGAGCAACTTCATGTACTCCAACTGCCTCATGGACACCGGGTCGCATTGCAGAAGGCGACGAAGAGCCCGCTTCCAATCCCCGCTCTGCAGGGCTTTTTTTGAAAAAATCCACCAATCTTCCGTCATTTACGCGGTGAGTTTGATAGCGGAAGCGCTTCTTTTTGTCCATGGTTTTTTGCAAGGAAAGACCCTATGTGATAGAGATAAATAGCTCTATCGCTTTGCTGGGAGCGGAAACTGGCCGATAACTCTTCTTTCCCGCACAAGGGTTGCGGAGTATCTTGAGGCAGATCACGGTTGCTATCGTCAGTTTAAATTTCCCGCTCAAGCGAATGCGGAGAACCACGCTTTTGTCTATCGTCTGGATTTTGGCCGTGCTGTGCGCCACCAACTCTCGAGGGGCAGATACGAATCGAGTGTTCAGGACCGCGGCCGAAATCATTGATCTGCCTGCGGCGGAAGCGCAGCGAGGTTATTCCGTTCAGTTGCGTGGGGTGATCACGTTTTTTCTACCGAGCAGCCAGCTCGCTTTCGTGCAGGATGAAACGGCCGGCATTTACATTCTACCGGCCACTTGGTCCGAGGAGTTCACCTTTGGAGATGTTGTTGAGATCGAAGGGGTGACGGGCAGCGGAAGATTCTCTCCGATTGTTCAGGGCGCTCGATTGCGCAAGACGCCCGAACGCAAGCTGCCTGTGCCGAAAACGATAGGAATCGAGCAGTTGAATTCCGGCCGGTTCGACGCTCAGTGGCTGCAGATGGAAGGGGTGGTGGAAAATGCTAATTACAGTGACGGTGTCTGCGTCCTGGAGCTTTGGGCGGGCGGGTCCTCGGCCACGGTCATGGTTTTCGATCAAAAACCGGTGGCGACGAATCTGGTGGATGCCTTGGTGCGAGTCGAGGGGGTAGGCGGGACATTTTATCAAGATGACCGACTCACTTCCTTTGGCCTGTTTTTGCCCAGTTCAACCCTTCTCAAGGTCGTCTCGGCTGGAAAGCCGCCCTTTGAAACTCCTTTAAGGAAGGTCGGCGCGCTTCCGTGGTTTTCCCGGGACGGCGGGATGGATCGGCGGATTCAAGTGCAAGGCACTGTGACTGTCGCGTGGCCTGGGGAGGCGGTATTTCTTGAGGACGACACCGGGGCGATTCGCGCGAGTTTCCGGGGGCAACCCGCGCGGGTTTTGCATCCCGGTGATTTGGTGAAAGCGGCTGGATTTGTGCGAGACCCGAGCCTGGTTCCGCGGCTTTCCGGCACCGTGATCGAAAAGGTCGGAACGGCAAAGGCGCCCGAGCCGACGATCCTTGGCATCAAGGATCTCCGCGCGAAACCGGCCTCGGGGCTGTATGTCAGCGTCGAAGGGGAGGTTTCACGCGTTAACAGTTCGGAATCAGGACTAACGTTGATCGATCTGGAAGCCGGCAATAATGTCATCACTGGATTGCTCCCTCCGCACACGCCGCTGAACGTCCGCGCAGGATCTCGGGTGCGCATCACCGGGGCTTGGAGCACTCCGCCCAAGGAGTTGCGAAACCAAAGTGGTCCGGTCGTTTGGTTAAATTCTGGCGCCAACTTGACGGTTTTGGCGCTTCCGCTGGTGTCGTCTGGCGTTTGGCACCTGAACGTGCTTGTGGCGTGCACGGTGGGGGCGCTGCTCACCGCGGCAGCAATGGCGGTGCGATTCCGTCGTTCTTCGCTGCGCTTCGCGGCGGGCGAGCGCGCGGGCGGCCAGCGGTTGGCGGAGGTCGAGCGTGAGCTGCGGCGGTTGAACGAAGCGCGCGAGCGGCTCGGGCGTGATCTGCACGATCGAATCATTCAGACCATTTATGCGATCGGCTTGAATATCGAAGACTGTGCTCAGGCGGTGAGTTCGGACGCCAAAATCGAGGGGCGATTGAAGTCAACGCTCCGGGAAATCAACGGAGTCATCGGCGAGTTGAGGAACGTGATCCTCGGCTTGGAGGCGAACGCGATTCAACCGCGAGAGCTGCGCACGGCGCTGAAGTCACTGGCTTTTGCCCTTGGCGGCCAGGAATCGAGCCGGATCCGCCTGGATATCCAAGAAGAGGCCGTGAGCCTATTAACAGCGGCCCAGGCGACGGAACTGGTGTATATTGCGCGGGAAGCGCTGAGTAACAGCATTCGACATGGCGAAGCCCAAACCACGACGTTCGGTTTGGAAATCCAGAAGGATAACATTCGTTTCAGCATCGAGGATGACGGCAAAGGATTTGTGGTGAACTCAGGGGAAGGCAAAGGCTTTGGACTCAGAAATATGGCCAAACGGGCTGAAGGGCTTGGGGCCATTTTTCGAGTTTATTCAGAAGAAGGTCTTGGCACGCGGGTACTGCTGGACATTCCGCGGCAAAAGACGCATTTCTCAATCAAATGAATCGCGTGCGAGTATTAATCGTAGATGACCATGAAGTCGTGCGAATAGGGCTTCGCACCTTGCTGGGCAGTGTGCCCACGATCGAAGTGGTGGGCGAGGCGGGCACCGCGGCCGCGGCCATTGAGGAGGTCAAGCGGTTGTTGCCAGACGTGGTATTGCTGGACGTGCGGTTGGGGGATGGCAATGGTTTTGATGTTTGCCGGGAGATCCAAAAGCTGGAGCATCATGTGCGCGTGCTGGTCCTGACCTCGTTTGCGGACGATAACGTGATCGTGGAGGCCATATCGGCCGGGGCGGATGGTTATCTGCTCAAAGAAGTCAATCGCGACGCCCTCGTGGCGGCGATCCAGAAAGTCGCGGCCGGCCAATCGGTGCTCGATCCGGCAATTACGGGCCGGGTCTTCGGCAAGATCCAGTCGATGGCTCAAAACCCGTCGGGCAACAAGCTCTCATTGCTTTCCGCCCAGGAGCGGCGCGTGCTGGCGCTCGTTGCGGAAGGCCGGACCAACAAGGAAATCGGGGTGGCGATGGGCTTGAGCGACAAGACGGTGAAGAACTATTTCAGCAACATCTTGGACAAACTCGAGATGAGCCGCAGGTCGCAGGCCGCCGCTTATTTCGTGCAGCACAGTTCTCCGAAAGTGTAAGAGAGCGGGGCCGGAGCCGATCAGGTTCCTTATTTCCCGTCACGCTTCGCCCGCTGCCCGCGAGGGTTTTTTAGCTCGATCTGGCCGGCACAACCGCCGTAGCCTGTGCGGAGCATGAGCCCTCTCATTGCATCGCCGAGGCGCAATTCAAACGCATTCACTCTGATCGAGTTGCTGGTGGTTGTAGCGATCATTGCCATACTGGCCAGCCTGCTTTTCCCTGGACTGGCCCGATCCCGCGACAAAGGGAAGGCCGCCAAATGCCAGAGCAATACCCGGCAGCTTGCCCTGGCGGCGATGATGTTTGAGGAGGACAACCAGGCTTATCCCGTTGGCTGGCTGCCGACCGGCACGACGATCTGGTACCGCCAACTGCAGCCGTACTTGGGGAGGAGCGAAGCCGTCTCGGGCGAAGGGGTTTTTATCTGCCCGTCCAGTTTGCAGAAACCTCAGTCCGGCGAAGCGGCTCGCGCCGGATTGCGGGAGGGAGGATTCTGGGGCTTTCTCGCCTACGCGCAGAATTGCTTCATTAACTGCGGTTCAACGGGGATCGGCGCGCGGCAGGCGCAGGATCCGAGCGGCACCCTGATCTACGCGGACACGGACGGGTGGGACGCGTGCCTCTACGCGGATAACATGGCCACGGCCAATGTCTGCTACCGGCATAGCGGGGGCAACGAACGGAGCTCCGGTTACGATCGGGGCGTGGCGGGGCCGAAGGTCGGGAAGTTCCGGGCCAATGCCGCGTTCCTCGACACCCACGTCGAGCTGATCAGGAAAGCGCCCGCCAGCCTTTTCACCTTGGAACGGGATTAATTCGGATTCGTTCCCCGGTTGGAATTTTCAGAGTTTTCTTTTGCCGGCAAGTGCGAGACGCTCGGGGAAATTTCCAGAGAGTGCGCTTGAAATTTCAACGATTGAGAGAGTTTGGCGGCGCGCTCCTCTTGTCGTTCCTTTTCTTGTTCCCGGCGTTCGGCGCGGAGCCAAATCGGGTGCTGTCCTTGCACGGAGCGGGAGCTTTTGTGGAACTGCCTCCCGGCGTTTTGAGCAGCCTGAAGGAGGCGACCATTGAGTTTTGGGCGAGATTCGACGATGTGTCGGAGCCGAACAAGCGGGGCTTCGATTACGGCACGCCGGAGCGGGACGTGAGCCTGGCGGTGATGACCGGGGGCGGTTGCTGGTTTGTCTTGGCCGAAAATGCCAAGACCTACCATCAAATCGCGACGCGGCCCTTAATTCGCACGAACCAATGGAATCATTTCGCCGGGACTCTGGGACCGGCTGGCATGAGATTGTACCTGAACGGATGGCTGCTGGGATCCAATTCCTACAGTGGCGGTTTTGAGCGGACACTGCCGCAAGCCCTGTTCCGATTCGGCGAACGGGTGACGGAGCGCGATCCGCTATCGACGGTGAAGGGGGCCATGGATGAGATTCGGCTTTGGGACCGGGCGCGCTCGCAAGACGAGATCCGGGCGGCGATGCACGAGCGTTTGCGGGGCGATGAACCCAACCTGGCTGGTTTGTGGAATTTTGATGATGGGACGGCGCGCGATGCTGGCCCGCATCATTGGAACGGCGAGTTTAAAGGCCGGGCTGGAACGGAGGCTGAAGAGGTTCCGAAGGAAGCCGGGGCTCAGGTTTTTCTGGAGGCGGAGGTCCGTGCGTCGGACGGGCGTCCGGCGAAGGCGGTAATCCTGGAGGCGTGGCACGGGACCAACGTGCATGCTTCGTTTTCGGAGGACGGTTTCTTCAAGGTGGTCTTGCCCGCGACGGAGAGCTTTGACCTGCGGTTCTCCCAGATCAACGCCCATCTGGAAAAAAAGAACGTCGAGATTCCAGTCGGGGGCCAAAAGGTGATGCGGGTGGATCTGCCGGCTCGGTCGAGCACGCGTGAGAACACAAATGTGTTTGCGGCGGGCGTGAATCGGGTTCTGCAAGCCGATCCGGCAAGCCTGGAGCATTTCGACATGGCGGTGCTGCTGGATCTGATGCCGCTGATTGCGGAGTCCGAAGGCCGGATTCTCACTTTGTTTGAGTCGCCGGTGGCGGAAAGGCGGCGGTTTGTGACACAGTTTGTGGAGAAGTTCGAGCGATCCTCGGTCGCGATGATCAGCGCGCTGGCGCGGGCGCGCCACGACAAGGATGAACTGGTGCGAGGCCTGGCGCAAAACGCGCTGCAAACGCTGCCTATTCCGAAGGAGTTCGAAGCGCTCTACACGAAGCGGCAGTTGGCGATCGCGGCGTTGTTCGCGGGACTGCTCATTCCATTTGCCTTGATCCATGTTTTTCTGTTCGTCCTCCATCCCGCCAAACTGAGCAACCTCTATTACGGGGTATTCACGGCGGTGGGCGCGTTAATGATTTATTTTGGCGCGGTGGGCGGCGCGAGCGCCGCGGAGACGCAGATCGCGACGCTGGCATTCATGACGCTCGGGTTGCTGGTTCTCAATTCGTTGTTCTACGCCCGGTTTCCGTGGACCTTCTGGCTGGTCGTGGCGGTGGCCGGAGTGGCCCTGGCCGGTCTGGCCCTGGAGCGGAGGGAGATTGCGGCATTCTCGACCCTGAACTGGGAAGGCCGGGTGCAGAGCAAGGCCCTCCCATTTGTTCCACTGGCGGCCTGGGGCGGCGGGTACGTGGCGTTCTTCGTGGTCGTCTTGGAGATGTTGCGCGTGGTCCTGCTGAGCGTCTGGCGGCGCAAGGATGGCGCCTGGCTGATCGGCGCGGGTTTCCTCATGCTGGTGCTCGCCGGCATTGTCCGGATTGCCCTGTATGGCGCTTTGTTTACGGGAGGCATTTCCACCGACACGTTTGCCCGGTACATCCTCTATTTCCCGAATGTGGGCGCCGCCGGATTTGTGATTTGCGGATCGATCTACCTGGCGCGCGCGTTCTCGCAGATTTTTGCCGAGGTGCGCACCGCGAAGATTGAGATTGAAAAAAAGAATGTCGAACTGACGGTAGCCAGGGATGTGGCGCTGACGGCGAACAAGGCCAAGTCGCAGTTCCTGGCGAATATGAGCCACGAGTTGCGCACGCCGCTCAACGCCATCATCGGCTATTCGGAGCTGCTGGCGGAGGTGGTCGAGGAGGACGACCAAAAGCAATACTTGCCGGACCTGCAGAAAATTACCGGCGCGGCCCAGCATCAGTTGATGCTGGTGAACGACATTCTTGACCTGTCGAAGATCGAGGCTGGGAAGATGGCGCTGAACGTCGAAGAGTTCGGCGTGAAGGAGATGGTAAACGAGATTCGAGGGATTGCGGCTCCGCTCGTGGCGAAACAACGGAACCGGTTTGAAGTGGAGCTGCCAGCGGATATTGGCACTCTGCGGGCCGATCCGATGAAAGTGCGGCAGGTGCTGTTCAACCTGCTGAGCAATGCCGCCAAGTTTACGGAGGAGGGCGTGGTGGCTCTGAAAACGGCCCGAACGAACCTAAACGGTGCTCCGGCGATTTCCTTCGCGGTGCAGGACACGGGGATCGGGATGACCCCAGAGCAGGCTGGCCGGCTCTTTCAAGCGTTCACCCAGGCGGAAGCGGGCATTCATCAAAAATATGGAGGCACCGGCCTGGGGCTCGTCATCAGCAAACGGTTCTGCGAGATGATGGGGGGAACATTGACGGCGCGCAGCGAGTTCGGGAAGGGCTCGACCTTTACGGCCACCATTCCGCAAACCGTGATGGACAAGAAAGATCCCCCGCTACTTGCGCGCCAGGGCGGCGGAGCGAAGCTCCAAGGCGCGCCATAGTTTCATGGGGTGATCGGTCTGGATCAGGTCGATGCCCCAATCCATGGCCTGCAGATAATCCTCCACCCGCTCATGTCGGCCGAGCGCGTCGGAATAAACAAGGACGCCCAAACTGTGGCAGCGAGCGATCAATTCCCGGGAGAGGATATCCCAATCCGCATCAACCGCGTAAGGCTTCAGCTTTTCGGCCAGGGCCGGGAGCTCGCTGGCTGACCCGAGAGGCGCCAGCGTGCGGATGCGGGGATCGATCGCTCTAAGGCGGGCCAGATAAGGGGCGGATTGATAGACAACGGTCCGTTCGGCCATATGATGGCGGTCCACGGCTTCGGCGAGCGCTTCGGGCGGAATCGCTTTGGCGTCGAAATAGAGATTCACTTTTCCCTCAACGGCCGTGAGGAATTCATCGAGCGTCGGCATCCGGACATTGGCGAAAGGACGGCCAAATTTGACCCCGGCGCTCAGCGTGTCGATCACGCTGGAAGGGGTGCTCGAGATTGGGCCTTTGCCGTTCGTTTTGCCGTCCAGTTTGCTGTCGTGCAGGAGATAGTATTTCCCATCACTGGTGGTTCGGACGTCGAACTCGACGAAGTCCGCTCCGAGGCGAATGGCCTTCGCAAAAGCGGGAACGGTGTTTTCCGGAGCATAGCGCTTGGCGCCGCGGTGGAGCGAAAAAAGCACGGGATGAGGCTGGATCCGTTCCTGCAGAGCATGGGCAATGAGTTCTTCCGGCAAATCGGTTTGCAGCCAATCGGCCTTGGCGGCGATGGCTTTGTCCCAAAACTCCACCCGGTCCCACGAATCAAGAACTTTGACCTGAACTTTGACGGAGAGATCGTGGAAGGAGCGCACGGCGGATGCGGTCACTTCTTCCGCATTCATTTCGACCGCAGCCAGGTGATTGGATCGGACCCAGGATTCCAGGCCGTCCGCCGGATGCCACTTCGCCATCAAGGCAATCCGTCCCGGGGCGGCGCCTTCGACCCGGTGAAGATTGGCGAGAGAATCGTAAACGACGGTCTGATGCTCCATGCCGGCGGCCGCAATCTCCCGGGCGAGCTGGACTGGATCGGCCGCTTTGCAGTCGAGATAGAGATTCAGCTTTCCTTTGGCGAGCGCGAAGCATTCTTCGAGAGTCAATAAATGTTCGCCGTCGTATTTCACAGCAAACGGAGCGCCGATATCAACGGCTTTGAGTTCGGCCAGGGAATGCTCGGCGATTTTCAGTGGCGCGCTCTGCCCGTCGGAAATTTGATCGGCGTGAGACAGGACATGACGTCTATCGCTCGTGAGTCGGACGTCCACCTCGGCCCATTCGAAGCCATCTTCGATGCAGCGGAGCAGGGCGGGCCGGGAGTTTTCGGGCGCCTGCGCGGCCTCGCCGCGATGGACCATGACCTGGAACGCCCTGGGAGGCTGGGGCGGCTCCAGGAAAGTAAAGCCATCCGCGGGAGCTTTCGGCGAGGCGAGAAGGCAGGCGGCGGCGCAAAGCCACCGCGGGAAAAGTCTGTATCGCATAGGGCGCGCTGAGACGCTCCGGGCGCTGGCGGGGCGCGGGCGATCAACCGCCGATCTGTTTGCCGTAGGCATCGGCCGCGAGCAGTGCGCCGGCTTCCTGGGCATTGGAGAGTTTGACCTTGTAGAACCACCCCTCGCCGTAGGGATCGGTATTAACCAGAGCCGGGTTCGCGACGATCGCCTCGTTCACTTCAGTGACCTGGCCGCTGACCGGCGAGTAGATATCGCTCGCGGTTTTGACGGATTCCACGACGGCGCAGGATTCACCGGCTTTCAGCTGGCGGTTTTTCGGGGGAAGCTCGACGAAAACGATGTCCGTGAGCTCATGCTGAGCGTGATCCGTGATGCCCACGGTGGCATATTCTCCGGCGATCCGAACCCATTCGTGAGTTTTCGCGTAGCGCAGTTCTGAAGGTATCTTCGACATACTTCGCGGGTATGACAAGACTTCCGCAGGCGTCCGTCAAGCGCCGAGAGGGCTCTTTCGCTCTTTCCGTGAGAAGGGCCGAGCCGACGTCAATTAAGGGCGCCGCTCAGCGCTGGCTGGTGGTGCGGCAGAGCAGGAACGTCATGCCCACGCCCATGGCGCAGAGGCCCAAAACGGAGAGGGCTACGGGCCAGGTGGGCGAGAAATACATGAGGAGGAAACTGACCAGGACGATGGCGGCGCCGAGGCTGGTGCACTGCTTCACGGCTTCCTGGCGGGAGTTGGGCGGTGTATCCATCGGTTCTCCGGGAGGACGGCCTAGTGGGCCGGGCTGGGCTGGGGGTCGGCGGGATGTTCGCCTCCGCGATCAAAGAAGGGATAAAGAATCGGGAGGACAAAAAGCGTGACGAGCGTGGCGGTAATCAGCCCGCCAATGATGACAACGGCGAAAGGGCGGGAGGTTTCGGCGCCGACCGCGCGGGACAGTGCCATGGGCAGCAGGCCCAACGCCGCCATGAGCGCGGTCATAACCACCGGACGCGCGCGGGAAATGGCGCCATTCCGGACCGCTTCGTCGCGGCTTTGTCCCCGACCGCGGAGTTCGCGAATGCGCTCGACGAGGATCACGCCGTTGAGCATCGCGATGCCGAAGAGGGCCATAAAGCCGACCAGCGCCGACACGGATAGATTGAGCCCGGCGACGGGCAGGGCGAACAAACCGCCCACTGCCGCAAAAGGCACGACCAGCAGGATCAAGCTGGCAAGCCAGCCGGAATCAAACGCGGTGAAAAGGAGGAAGAAGATGGCGATGAGCGTGATTGGCACAATCACCTTGAGGCGCGCCACGGCGCGCTGTTGATTTTCGAAAGCGCCGGACCAGACCATGCGGTAGCCGGTCGGCAGTTTGACCTCCGCGCCAATTTTCTGCTTGGCTTCGGCGATCAGCGATCCCAGGTCCCGCCCGCGGACCGAGAACTTGACCACGGTCCGCCGGGCGTTTTCCTCGCGGAAAACCCGGGCGAAACCGGCACGAACGGCCACGGTGGTCACGTCGCCCAAGGTCAGGCGCTCGCCGCTGGAGCCGAAAACGGGGATGCGCCGGATCGCGTCGAGGTCCGAGGTGCTCTTGGGAGAGAGCTTAACGACAAGGTCGAAGGTCCGCTCGCCTTCGAGCACGCGGGTGGCGGCGGAACCGCCGAGCGCGGTCTCGACGATCTGCTCGACATCCGAGACCGAGAGGCCATAGCGGGCGATGGCCGCGCGATCAATGGTGATTTGCACCTGCGGCTGGCCAATCAGCTTCTCCGTTCCGACGTCGGCGGCGCCGTGAATTCCCTCGAGGATATTGACGGTCTGGTTGGCGATGGCCTGCAGTTGATTCGGGTCATTGCCGAAAATTTTGATGCTCAATTCCGCTTTCACGCCGGACACCGCCTCGTTCACGTTGTCTTCGATGTACTGGCTGAACTGGAAGGGCATGCCGGGGATTTCGGACAGCTTCCGATCCATCGCTTCCACCAAGCCTTCGCGGGTTTTGGCGGTCGTCCATTCCGAGCGATCGCGCAGTTCCACCGCACATTCCACGATATCCCAGCCGTTGACGTCGGTGCCGTCATCCGGGCGTCCCAATTGCGTGACCACGGACTTCACTTCGGGGAACGAGGCGAGACCCGCCCGAGTGCGGACAGCCAGGCGGTCCGCGTCGGAAGGGGAAATAGTTTGGGGCATGAAGCCGCGGACCCAGAGGGAGCCTTCGTCCAGTTTTGGGAGGAATTCCGTGCCGATACGGCTGAGAACGACGCCCGCAGCCACGAGAATGACGGCGGCCACGCCCAGCAGCAGGACGCGCATTTTCAGGGCTCGCTCAAGGGCGGGGCGGTACCAGCGGTAGAGCTGATGGACCAGCCAGGAATCTTCCGTCGCGAACTTTTTGCGCAGCGCGAAGCTGGCGAGCACTGGGATGAGCGTCAGTGACAGGATGGTTCCGGTGAGCAGCGCAAAGGTCAGGGTCAGAGCCATCGGGCGGAAGATCCGGCCTTCCACGCTCTGCAGCATATAAAGTGGGATGAAGGCGGTGAGCAGAATGATCTTTGAGAAGAGAATGGGGCGTCCCATCTGTTGGATCGCCTCGATGATCACCTCGTGCAGGCGGGAGATCCGTTTGCGGTCCTGCTCCAATTTGTGAAGCACGTCCTCCACGATGATCACGGCCGAATCGACGATGATGCCGAAGTCGATCGCGCCGAGCGCGATGAGATTGGCCGGGATGCCTTCCACATCCAGCAGGAAGAAGGCGCCCAGGAGAGACAGCGGCACGACGGCGGCGACAATCAAGGCGGAGCGGAAATTTCCGAGACCCAGGAAAAGGATGAGAACGAGGAGGACGAGGCTGATGCCCTCCACCATGTTCTTGCCAGCGGTGTGCAGCGTCCGCTCGGTCAGGTCAGTCCGATCATAGTGGGCCACCAGCTTCACCCCGTCCGGCAGATAGTTTTGATTGATCTCGGCGACTTTCGCCCGGACCCGCTTGAGCACCTCAAGGGCATTCTCGCCGCGGCGCATGACGACAATGCCCATCACCACGTCGTCCTGGTCGGGCTGGCCCGGAATGATTTTGCCGACGCGTCCGAGGCGGAGTTGATGGCCCACCTGGACGTCGCCGAGGTCCGCGATGCGAATGGGCGTGCCCTTGCGCGTGTCAACGGTGATGGTCTTGATGTCGCCGATATTTTGGATGAAGCCAATGCCGCGCACGATGTAAAGCTCGGGGCCGTGCTCGATGTAGGAGCCGCCAGCGTTTTGGTTTCCCTTGGAAAGCGCATCGTAAACCTGAGCCAGAGTGATGCCGTAAGAGCGGAGCTTGGCCGGGTCGATGAGCACCTGGTATTGCTTGGTCGGGCCGCCGAAGCCGACCACGTCGACGATGCCTGGAACGGTGCGGAATTGGCGTTCCACCACCCAGTCCTGGAGCGCTTTCAGTTCGACATCCGGATAGCCCTCAGGGGCCTTGAGCGTGTAGCGGAAGATTTCTCCGACGGGCGTGGCATTGGGGGAGAGGCGGGCTTGGGCGCCGTTCGGGAGGTCCACCGCGGCCAGGCGCTGAACGGCTTGATTGCGGACGAACTCGACTTCGGCGTTGTCCTCGAAGGTAATGGTCACCTGGGAAAGGCCGAATAGCGAGATCGAGCGGATGGCGGTCCGCTTGGGTATGCCGTTCATCTCGTTTTCAATCGGGATTGTCACCAGGCGTTCGACTTCCTCGGCGGCGTGGCCGGGGAAGAGCGTGATGATCTGCAGGGAGACGTTGGTGACGTCCGGGTAAGCCTCGACCGGCAGGTTGCGGAACGCGTTGATGCCCGCCAGCGTGAAGAGGACCGTGATCGCCAGGACGATTGGGCGATGTCGGAGCGCGTAAAATGTTAGTTTGGCAAACATGGAAAACTTTTGGGCAAGGAACTTCCGGGCCGCGTCAAGTCCGCGGACAATGCGTCAACCCGATGGATGAAGGGTCAGGAGCGGCCGCCGGATTCGGCGATCTGTTGCAGGAGGAGCGAGCCATCCGTGACCACGGACTGGCCTTTTTCCAACCCGTCCAGAACCAGCACCTGTCCGTCTTGTTCATCGCCGATGTGGACCTCTTTGCGTTGGAACTTGCCCGGGCTTTGTTCGACGAAAACGTAATGCTTGTCGTCCTTCAGGAAAACAGCCTTGGCCGCAATGTGCAGGGCGGACGCGTGGCGCTGCGGCACGTTCGCCTCGACATACATTTCCGATTTCAGGAGGCGGTCCGGATTCGCGACGACGCCGCGCACCTTCACGGTGCGGGTGGTCGCATCGAGCGTGTCGCCCACCCAATCGATGTGGCCCTGGAAGGTCTTGTCTCCATAGGCCCTGCACTTGATGGTTATCTCCTGGCCCGGGTGCACAAGGGGCAGCGATTCCTCGTTCACATCCAGCATCACCCAGAGTGATTCCGGATTGCTCACCACGAAGATCGGCACGGCGAGTTGAGGCACGTTCGACATCATTTGATCAGCGCGCACTTCCTGTCCGGCGCTGAAATTCCTCTCGACCACCACGCCGGCAATCGGACTGCGCAATTGGTAGGCCTGATCGAGCTTCTGGGAATCGCCGCCGTAAAAAGCCAGGCGGGCGGTGGTGCGCTGGCGTTCGGAGGTGGCGCGAGCAAAATCCGATTCAGCCGAATCCAGGTCCTTTTTGGGGGCGGCGCCATGTTCAAAGAGTTGCTTGAGCCGCTCCAGGTTGCGCTCGGCCTGCATATAGTCTTGCAAGGCCTTCTGCGCTTCCGATTGCGCCTGACCGTACTCCGGGGAAATGATCTCGGCCAGAGGAGTGCCCGCCGCAATGGCTTGGCCGGGTTTGACGAATATCTTTTCAATCCGTCCGCTGAACGGAGCAAACGTGCGGACGGTTGAATCTTCGTCCCAAACCAGGCGGCCGTTAAAGCGCATGGTGGAGGATTCAATCGCTCCGACCCGCTCAGCCGAGACGGAGGTCAGTTGAGGCGAGCTCGGAGGAAGGGTGATCGTTTCGCCCTGGACCTGAGCTGAGGGCTTTTCCCCGGGAGCGGTCGCGTCGTGTTTGCAGCCTGCGGCGAGAGGAAGGAAAAGCAGGGCCGCGAGAGCCTGATTCTGGCTCCACGCGGCCCGTATCCGAAAGAAAGATTTCATTCGCTTAATTGCTTATGAAGAGGTCGAGAGCAATGAGCATGCCAGCGGCCTAGGTGCCTGTGTGAGAGCTGCTTCTGAACTAAGGGGGAGGCGCTGTGGTAAGTGTTTTACCAGTAATTGAATATCCCGTGACCAATTTCTTGCCAAGGTGAGCGGGCGCGTGGGCCGGCTCAGCCGATTGCTGCGCGGAGGCTGGCAAAAAGGTTCTTCCCCGTATCGACTGCCACCGGTTGTTTCGCTTTCACGTCACCGTGTTCGACGAGTTCTTCCGGGAGCTCCTTGAGAAATGGCGAAGGGTGGCATGGGACAGCCTCGCCATATTTCTTACGCGTCTCACAATGGCTGATCGTGAGCGTTTTCATGGCGCGAGTGATGGCGACGTAAAACAGGCGGCGTTCTTCGTCGATCGTGCCTTCCACTTTGGACCGGGTGTGAGGCAGCAAACCGTCTTCGAGGCCGACGACGTAGACGTGGGGATACTCAAGCCCTTTGCAGCTGTGCATCGTGATTAATGTCACGGCGTCGCCGGTCCGCTCTTTTTCTTCGGCGCGTTCACTGTCGAGAGTCAGGTCATCCAGGAAAGTTTCGATTTTTTCCAGAGCGGGCATTTGCGGTTCACCCGCTTCTCCAAGGCCGGCGAGAAGTTCCTTCACGTTTTCGATCCGGTTCTCCGCGGTTTCGGGATCCTTCTCGCCGCGCCGCAGTTCATCGAAATAGCCGATTTCGGTGAGGATGTTCTGGGCCCACTCCGTGAGATTGAGTTGGGGGTTCACCACGAGCGGCTGGCGGTGCCGGCCGAGCAGGGCGATGAATTCCTCGATCGCCTGCCGGGTGCGGCTTTGAAAAATGCTCTGGACGACCGGATTTCCCATGACCGCGTAAACGGAGCATTTCCGTTCCTGGCTCGCTCCGAGCAGGCGTTCCATGGTGGTGTCCGTCAAGCCGCGCGGCGGCACGTTCGCAATGCGCAGCAGGCTGATCTCATCATTCGGGTTCAGGAACACTTTCAGGTAGGCGAGAACATCCTTCACCTCCCGGCGGTCGAAATAACTTTGTCCGCCGATCAGGTGGTAACGGACGCCGGCTTTGCGCAGGGCCGTTTCGATCGGGCGAGCCTGCAGGTTCGTGCGGAACAGAATCGCCTGTTCCTGCCAGGGAATGCGCTGGGCCATCCGGCGGAATTCGATGTCCTCCACCACAGTCCGGGCTTCTTCCTCGTCATTTTCGAAGGCGTGCAGAGTGATCCGGTCGCCCTGGCCTTTGTCCGACCAAAGCTTCTTTCCACGCCGCCGCAGGTTGTTTTTGATCACGGCGTTGGCGGCGTTCAGAATGGTGTTGGTGGACCGGTAGTTCTGTTCCAGCTTGACGACTTTGACCTCCGGGTAGTGCTTCTCGAGGTCGAGCAGGTTGGCAATCTCCGCCCCCCGCCAGCCGTAGATGCTTTGATCATCGTCACCCACGACGCAGAAGTTGCGATGGTTCCGGGTGAGGGCGTGGACGAGCTCAAATTGCGCGCCGTTCGTGTCCTGGTACTCGTCCACCATCACGTAGCGATATTTGTCCCGACAGGCTTCGAGCGCATCCGGATGCTCCTTGAAAAGGCGCAGCGTCAGCAGGATCAGGTCATCGAAATCGACGGCGTTGCAGGCGTGGAGAGCTTGTTGGTAGCGTTCCCGCACGTGCTGCGCCACAAACACCGCGTTTGGATCGGCCAGTTTCGCGGCGTCAGCTCCCCCGTTTTTGAAGCGGCTCAGAATGCTCAGGATCGCCCGCGGTTCGACCTTTTCGCCCTTCGCGGAGATATTGCTCAGCACCTTTTTCATGGCGCCCACCTGATCGCTCTCGCTGTAGATGACGAAGTTGCGCTTGTAGCCGAGCTTTTCGATGTGCTGGCGCAGAATGCGCACGCACAGGGAATGGAACGTGCAGATGGTGGGGCGCTCGGGTTTCTCCCCGTCCGCGGATTTGCGTGACGGCACCAGTTCCCGCACGCGCTCCTGCATTTCGCGGGCCGCCTTGTTGGTGAACGTCACGGCCAGGATGTTGCCCGGGTTCACCTTGCGCGAGACCATGTGCGCGATGCGGAAGGTGATCACCCGCGTTTTGCCCGTGCCGGCCCCGGCGAGAATCAACACCGGGCCATTGATCGTCTCGACGGCGAGCCGTTGCTGCGGATTCAGGGAACTCAGATTAATCATCGGGCGGCGCG
This sequence comes from uncultured Verrucomicrobiota bacterium, assembly GCA_964566945.1. Taxonomy (GTDB): domain Bacteria; phylum Verrucomicrobiota; class Verrucomicrobiia; order Limisphaerales; family SXQI01; genus DASVNK01. The sequence continues at coordinate 96,390 of CAZMKE010000007.1, forward strand.
GAGTCTAAAACCGGACGGCGCATTCGCAAGTAGAAGCGGGAAAAATAAAGCGCGGAGAGCTGGGATCAGAGCCGGGGCGCCGAGATCGGCCCGGGAAAAAAGAAAAAACCCCGCCGTAATGCCGTGTATGACAGTTCCTTTGAACTGACTGTAGAAACAGCGGAACGGCCGGGCTTCGTCGACTTCCAGTGAAGGCCTGTCGTTGATCACCGATGGCTAATGTTCCTTTTGCATGTTATTTACGGTCAAAGGACTTTGTTTCTAAGCACGAACATGGCAGGGTTTAAAACCTGAAATCAGTTTTGAAAGAGCACCGCTCAGACCTTGCCGAGCTGTTTAAAGTATCGCCACTTTGTGCAGGAACCTCAAGCTTTTCGCGCTGATTTTTCTGAGTTTTTTCTCTCGCTTTTTTGCGAGCGAGTGCTGCCCGGGCGCATCGTCACGAGATGGGTTCCGGGGGCGCTTCTTTCGGTTCGAAATGCTCCCGCAGTGGCGAGAAATAAATCATCCCGAGGATCAATCCGGAGATGATCGTGTTCATGAACGAAAGAACGCTGGTCAGCTCGGATTGCACGACCGTGCCGGAGAGGACAACGCCGATGGCGACGAACAACAGGTAAAGCGTGTAGAGCAAGCGGGCGGGACGCCAAAGCACGGAAAGCCCGACGAGTGAAAGGAGCATCAGGCTCAACGCGCAAAGCGATACGAACGCGATCGGTTCGGCCTGGTCACCGGGGAGTTCCTGGTCCCACTGTTCTCTGGCGAAACTGCGGACCGGTTCGGGCAGCGAATCGAGAGTGAGCGGGCCGCTCGCGATCTCTCCGAACACCAGCACGGTGTAGATGAGCAGCAGCGCGCGGAAATAGGTGATTAACGGCACGCCCTGAGCATGGGCAAAGGCGCGGTTCCCATGTCAATCGAATCCTGCGCTTTTTGGCGACTCCAAACTGACCGCGTGCATTCGGCCACGACTTTCTCGGACTCAGCCGAGTTTCGGGCGATGCCGCTTTGAGACGGGGCGAGCCACTCCCGATGCTTCGCCATGAACGATAAGAGCCATTCAAGGTTGGGCAGTCGCAGCGCCTGAGTGCTGGGATTGGCGATTCTTGACGGAAAGGGCGTAGACGCGGGAGCGGAGGGCTGGAAGCGGATCGTCGGACAACTCGATTCCGTCGGTGAGGTTGGTAGGATCGAATGCCAGCGCCTGCTCGGCCCTTTCGTTGTCGTGGACGACAGTGGTCAGCCGCACTGTGCCCAACTCGATCGTTCTTCTGTCTTCCGGCCAAACCAGGGAAGGGTCGTCTGTCCGGTCGCCGGGGTTCGGCAGTTGCGCCACGATTCTGAACTCTACGGGCGAAGTCCGGAGGCGCGTTTTGAGATCCTCGACCAGGAAATCCGGCTTCCGGCTTTCTGCTTCACTTGGGCCCAGGTGCTCGGCCCCATTCACAGGCAGGATCTTATAACGGCCGGTCTGGCGGCTTCCGGCGGAATTTACGAAGACGAAAGAATCGTTGGAGAAGAACGATTCGGTGGCAAAGCTTGCCGGAATGATGGCGTTTTCCTGGACAAAACGCAGCGCCCGAGGGTGAGAGCCGAGGAATGATTCGATCGGCCAGGGGTGCGGCTGGGTGCGATCGGTTGCGACGATGGCCTTTTGCAAATCGAGGAACTCGGCGCCGGTCCCGACCACGAATCCGTTATGCGACATGGCGACGATATCGGCTTCCCCTCCGTGGGGCAGGTGGAAGCGAATCGCCATGCCGCGCGGACCGGCTCCGGGGGAGTTATCGGGAACGAATGGATCGGTGGCGCCGTCGGAGAATCGGACAGTTATGGCTATGGGGCGGGAGGATTTCTGAAACTGTGCGGCTCTCGAAAGCTCCGCCCCCTCGCCCGAGGCCGCGAAGATTCCTTCGCAGACTAGACCGCGGGCATGCACCGGGCGGTTGCCGGGCTTTACTCCCGGGGCTTTAAGCATGGTGGCGAAAATCTCCCGGGCGAGTTCCTTTTCGGAACGGGGCGAGGTCGTCCCCGAACTCAGAGACGGCGAGGCGTCATTTTCGGGCGCGGCGCGGCGGATTGGGGACGACGCCTCCGCGCCCGGGTTATCGGCGGCCTGTGTTGAGGCGACGAGGAGAGTGAGAGCCAGGGATGCGGAGGACAGAACCGAACGAAGCCAGGGCTGAGCGGCTGGGCCCAGCCTGAAAAGCCTCCGACGAAGAGAGATTGATTGCGTAAACATTTCCTTCCTTTCTCGTAACGATCAGAAACTACTGACCATGGGGTAATGCGAGATGCAGCGCATAAAAAGCCAAGTGCCTCAGGCGAATCTGGGCTTTGTTCCAGATTTTTTACGCCATTTCGGCCGTCGTCGGCCCGCGGTTCGCGGGTTGACGGACATATTCGAGTGGCAGCACGACTCCGGGATGGCAGCACCGTTCTGGAAGCGGGGCTTATCTGTCATTTCCTAACGCACGGAGCGTAGTCGCCGAAACGAAGGATGGCGGAGAGATTTCCTTTGTCATTTGGGCGTTTGTGTTTTGTGATCAGTTCATGTCCAAGGCGTTCAAAGCCATCGTGGCCATGTCGTTAAACCGGGTGATCGGCAAGGATAACCGCCTGCCGTGGCATCTCCCGGACGATTTGCGCTGGTTCAAAAAGCTGACGACGGGGCAGGTGATTATCATGGGGCGAAAGACGTGGGACTCTTTGGGCAGAGCGCTGCCGAACCGGGAGAATATTGTGCTGACGCGCACGCGCCAGCCCCTGGCGGGCGCGCGAACGATCCAGAGTCTGGACGAATTAAACCCCGGGCAGGATGAGCGGGATTACTTTTTAATCGGGGGTGCGCAACTTTTTGATATCGGGCTCCCACGTTGTTCGGACATTTATCTGACCTTGGTGAAGCGCGAGGTGGCAGGGGATGTGTTCCTGCCTCAGTTTGAAACGCAGTTTGAGCGGGTGGAAACCGTTCAGGACAATCCGGAATTCGCGATTTATCATTACAAACGGCTTGGAGCCTGAGACGGCGCCTGCTAAACCCGCTCGGTGAAATTCGCCATCTGCAACGAGATTTTCGACGGCTGGACGCTGGAGGAGAGCTTCCGTTTTATTGGTCAGACGGGGTATGACGCGGTGGAGATCGCGCCGTTCACCATCGCCAAAGCCGTGACGGCTGTCTCGAAGGAGCGGCGGGCGGAAATCAAAGGGCTGGCAGCGCGGGCCGGCATTCGGATTTCCGGCATCCATTGGGTGCTGGTGCAAACAGAGGGGTTGCACCTGACGCATCCAGATAAAGAGGTGCGGGACCGCACCGCCCGGTATTTTTGCGACCTGGTCGATTTTTGCGGAGATCTCGGAGGGGAAACGATCGTGGTCGGTTCGCCGAAGCAGCGCAACCTGGAACCGGGCGTTTCCTTCGCGGAGGGTTGGGACTGGGCGACTGCGGTATTCCGGGAAGCCGTGATGCGCGCGGAGCAGCGGGGCGTGACGATTTGTTTCGAGCCGCTGGCGCCAAGCGAAACCAATTTTATCAACACGGCCGCCCAGGCGATTGAGTTTGTGCAGCAACTCCACACTCCGCATTTTAAAATCATCCTGGATGTGAAGGCGATGTGTTCGGAGGCGAAACCGATTCCCCAGATCATCCGGGAATCATGGCCGCACTTCGGTTATTTCCATGCGAATGATCGCAACCTCAAGGGGCCGGGATTTGGGGATGTTGATTTTCGTCCGATTGCCGCGGCGTTGCGGGAAGTGGGCTACCAAGGATACGTGTCGGTGGAAGTGTTCAAATTTGACGAAGGGCCGGAAGTGATCGCCCGGCAAAGCCTGGAGAACCTCCGCCACGCTTTTGCAGTTTGAGGCCATTCTTGCGGGCGGGTGAGACTTTCGCAATTTACGCATAGTAATGGGTGCGCGGTTCGGGTGAAGTAGGACGCGTGATGCCACGCGACTGCGGTGGCGGGGCACGCAAGCGAGAATCTCGAATGAGCTACATTCTGTTTTTCTGGAGGGAGCATCCTGCTGCACGCATCAACGCCCGAAATCTCGTGGAAGTGCTCGATGATGGCGCGAGTTATCGAGGGCTGGAATGCATGCCGTTTCACGAAGTGCGGTCGGCGTTCCGCAAGGAATTTCCGGAAGTGCGCGATGTGGGGCTTTCGCTCGACTGGGAGCATTACGACAGCCGGTTCGAAGCAGTGCCGATGTTTAAGGGCGGCGGGTTGGTATCACTGGTGCAAGTCTATTGCACAAAGTGCGGGATCACGGTCGAGCGCGTGCGAGCGATCGCAGCCGCGCTAGGCTGCCGCGTCTATGACCCGCAATGGGAGGAGGCGGTCCAGCGCCTCGGAATGCCGCGAGCCGGGTTTTAGCGGCCGGCCTCGAGGAACTCGACAAACCGGGTTTGGCCCGGACCAATTTCGATGGTCAAATCCGCTCCGGGCGTCAGAGCCCGTTCCGAGCGCCATTCTTTAATCGCGGTCACTGGCCGACGCGGCCGGACCCGGACGCGGGCGATGGCTGTGGGATCGGTGAGGGCTGGTTCGGCAGGCTTCTTGGCCACGCCATGGTTGTTGATTAATTCCACCACCCAGCCATGTGGGAGTCGATTCACCTGATATTCGACGGGATCTCCGGCGACTTCAACGGGGAGGAGCGTTTGCTGCAGTTCGGCGAGTTTTGCCTGGGAGATCGCGGCGGCCCGGCCGGTTTCGGGATTGGCCCAGGGTTCGAGCACCTCGACTTCTCCCTGGCGTTTCAGGCGGTCGAACTGCCGGCCTAAGGCCAGTTGGTGCCGCGGAGAGAGCAGCACCTTGCTGCCGCGGCGCAGCGCTTTCTCCAGTTCGCTCAAGAAGGCGTCGTCGAAATTAATTTCGCCGGCCAGCAGAATGGCCGGGTAAGCCGGGAGCAGTTCCGGCGGCACGCTGGTGAGCAAAACGTCGAACATCTCCCCGAAGGGCGTGGGACGGAGGTAGCTCTCCTCCGGGTTGGCGGGGTTGGGCCGACGGTGGATGTGATCGCTCCCGGGAAAGAGCTGAAAGTCGAAAAGGTCTCGCACCTCGCGATCGGCTGCCGTTGGAGGAAGAATGCCCCAGGGCTTGTCCATGTAGGCGTTGTAACCAGCGTAGTGGTCCAGGACGATGGCCACCGGAGTATAAGGCACGCCACGGTCGTGTGAGTTTACAAAGCGAAAAACTTCGGAAGCCTTCCGTCCATGCTCCGTCACGGTCCAGGGGGTCTCGGCCTTTTCGAAAAAGATGGCGATGCTGTTCTCCGGAGTGACCATGGCGGCTCCAGCGAACCAGCCGTGCAGCCACAGGCGTTCATAAAGACTGAGCGAGTGGCCGGCATCCAGCCCACGAGCTCCGCCGCCCTCCTGCCGCAAAGGGCCGCTGGTGGTGCACGATCCAGAAAACCAGGGGCTGACCTGTACGGACCAGGGCTTCTGCCATTGCCGCGCTGCGCCCCGGGCAAAAGCAAATTTTGATTGGGTGAAGGCGATGTTTTCCGCCACCTCCAGCCCGACGCAGCGCGCGCCCCACTCAGCGGCATAGGCCTCGTAGTGGGAATGGCCGGTGACACTGATGACCCGGCCAAGGAGATCGCGGCTGCGACTGAGGAAATAGTCGCGCATCACCGTGTAACACTCCTGCCGGTTTTGCGGTTGGCGATCGTAACCGGCCAACCCGGCGGGTTTCATGAGATATTTGAACTGATCAAACTCCTGGCCGTAAACATCCCGCCACCAGGATTCGCGCGGGGCGAGATTGTGAAAGAAGTAGCCCCATTCACCCAACTGGCAGGCGGTGAACACTCCGGCCTGATCCAACGCAGCGAGGGTCTGCTCATGTTCGCGGCCAAAGACCGAACGGCCGCCTTTGATCTGCATCTCGCCGCCGGAGTAGAAAACGATTGGCCAGCCCACCTTGGCCAGATAATCGAGCGTCGGTTTGGCGCGCGAGTGCGGTCCGGGTCCGGGATCGAACCCGTTGCCAAGCTGCTGGTCGCGCATGACCGAGACCAGTTGCTGGATTTTATCCAGATCTTCCGGCGCGCCATACATGCTGAAGACGAATCCGGATTGTCCCGGCAGCAAGTGGTTTTGCTGAGGGCCGTGGGCGAGGGATTCGTAAGCGGGAAAACCTCTCGGATCAGCTGCGTGGCCCGGTTTGATTGAGGCCGCCAGGGTGAGAAGGATGAGCAAAGCGAGACGGGACATATCAGGGGGAGTCATGGTTGAGCGGGCAGGGGAACTTGGGTGGAGTGCCTGAGATAGGCAATCAGATTGCGCGTTTGCTCGGGTTTGAGCGAGTCGATCAGGCCTTCCGGCATCAGGGAAAGAGCGGACTCTCGAATGGATTCGATCAGGCCCCGTTCCAGAACCAGAGTCTCGGTCATTGTTTTAACGGTGAGAGTGCGTTCTGACTTGGCGACGACAATCGCGTTCAACGAGCGGCCATCTTTGAGGTCGACGATCGACATCTTGAATTCCGCGGGGACGATGGCGCTCGGGTCGATGATGTTTTCGAGGAGGTAATCGAGATTCTCCCGGCCGGAGCCGGTGAGATCGGGCCCGACTTTGCCTCCTTCGCCGTAGAGAGTGTGGCAGGCGGCGCAGGCGGTGTTGAAAACCAGCCGGCCCTGGCCCAAGTCGGCCTTCGACTGATTGGCGAGTTTTGCCTTCCAAGCGGCGATCGCAGCCTGTTTATCCTGCGAGGTTTCGCGCAGTTCTCCCCAGACTCGCGCCAGCTGTGCGTTGAGCTCAGCATTTCCCAGGCTGCGAATCTGGCGGGCGTGAAAGACAGTTAGGTCCTCGCGCGGAATGCGCTTCTCCGCCACGGCATCGAGGAGGGCGGAAGCGAACGAAGGACGGGAAACCAGGACGGAAAGAAGCTGGGGCCGCTCGGAACCGTGGAACTGGCGGTAAGCGCTGACGAGTTTGATCCCAACGACGGGATCATTCATCTGAGCGAGACCGCGCGCGGCCGTGGCGTTGATGAATTGTTCGGGGAGGAGTTGTTCGCAGACCGCCCGCAGATCGGGTGTCCCGTTATCGACCAGGGTTTGCAGCGCCACTTTGCGCGAGTTGAGCGGCGCCGTTTTGTCCAGCGCCACCCGTTTGACTTCCGCCAGCGCCCGGCCATCGCCGAATACGACGGCGAGGTCCCGCGCCTGATCACGCATGGCGGCATCCGCTGATTTTGAAACAAGCGCCGCGAAGGCATCCCAGTGGGCTGGCCGGCGAGCTTTGCGCCAGCCGGTCAGCGCTTCGGTCATTCCGGCGAGGAGAGCTTTCTGAAAGTCCGCGGGATGGCTGAGGGCCATATTCAAGAGGCGGTCGATGGCTTCCGGTTTTTGATCCACCTCCTCGGAGATCCGCCGGGCCATCAGTTTGAGCGTGAGAGGGAGCGCGCAGTTTTCGGCCAGCCCGGCGAGCGCCTTTGGATCAGTTTCACCGAGCGGAATCAAACCATACCAGATCAAGAGCGGAAGGTTGTGATCGCCCGCGTCCTCGGCGTGCGCGAGGAGGGGGCGGGCCAATCGAGGCCGGTCTGAGACGGGCAGGCGCTGCAGAGTTGAGGCCAGAACCAGCCGGATCAGCCCGGAGGAATCCGTTTCTGCCAGACGCTCCAGAATCGGAAGCAGGGACGACGACTCGGCCAGTTGAGAACTGGCGCGCCGATCGGTCTCGGCGTCGACCGGACGCTGGCTGAGGGTCGTATCCAGAGGCCAATCATCCGTCAAGAGCCGCAACGCCCAGGCGCGAATGTGTTCGTTGGGATCGCCGAGTTGCGCGCGGAGGAAGTCGCCGGTCAGCGCGCCCATCGCCTGAAGAGTCCAGAGAGCCCGGAGCTTGAGGACGACATCCTCCGTCTGGCCGTAGATCTCGCGCAAGCCCTCCACGGCGGGGCCGATATCGCTTTTCTGGGCAGCGCGCCAGGCGAGTTCCAATCGAGCCTGCCGGGAAAACCATTCGTTGGGGTGTTTGTGCAGTTGCGCCAGAGCGGCAGGGGTGAGTTGGGAAACGTCGCCAATGTCAGGGCGCTTCGGTTCGCCATAAGTGATTTTGTAAATGCGGCCGCTGGTGCGGTGCACCCCGGAAGATTCATGGCATTCGCCGGTATCGCTCCAATCCAGGACGTAAACGCCGCCGTCCGGGCCGGAACTCAGGTCCATGCCACGAAACCACGGATCGCCCGCTACGAAAAAATCAGAGCCGTGCCGCCCGACGTAACCGCTGCCGGAGCGCTCAAGAATCTCCTGATTCGCCCGGCGGCCGTGCAAATTGAGGGTGAACAGATGTCCGCGATATTCGGGCGGCCAGTTGTCGCCCTGATAAATCATCAGGCCGACGTGGGCGTGCCCTCCGCCCAGGTTGTTGGCCGCGCCTTCGCGCGACTTTTGCCAGCCCGCGGCGGTGTCGAAATGCCAGTGGTCCGCGTGCTGTTCGAGCAGGGTGTAAACATGTGGATTGGGATCGAACGTATGCGGGCGCAGAAAATGGGCGCCGGCAAAATCGTGCCACAAATGACCGTTGACCGTGTTGATGAAAAATAATTCGCCGTGTTCGTTCCAGTCGTGCCCCCAGGGATTGGTGGTTCCGGAGCTGATCGCTTCGACCACTTTCCGCTGGGGATGATAGCGCCAGATGGTTCCGCTTAACGGGATTCGTTGCGCGGCCGGCGTCCCTGGACGGCCGAGTTGCCCGGGAGTAGACGCGCCGCAGCGGCCGTAGAGCCAGCCGTCCGGGCCGAGGCGAAGCCCATTCGCAAAGGTGTGGTGCGATTCCATGGCGACGGTAAAGCCATCGAGCGCCACTTCCGGAGGTCCATCGGGTTTCCCGTCATGGTTTCGGTCAGGATAGAACAGGAGTTGCGGCGGGCACATGACCCAGACCCCACCGCCGCCCACTTCGATGCTGGTCAGCATTTGCAGTTCGTCGGTGAACACGGTGCGTGAATCGAAATGGCCATCTCCGTCTTTGTCTTCGAAAATGAGAATCCGGTCGCGCAAGCTCAGGTCGAATTTCCGGCTGGCTTCGGCGTAGGTGTAGTTTTCCGCCACCCACAAGCGTCCGCGGGCATCCCAAGCCATGGCGATGGGGTTTTGGACGTCGGGTTCAGCGGCGAAAACGGACGCTTTGAAACCGGGCGGAAGCTGAATTTGAACAACGGCTTCCGCGGCAGGGATCGGATGCACCCCGCCGGGTTCAGAGTTGTAAGGCGTGGGAAATTCCGACGCGTGCAGGGCGAGGACGGCCAGCCCGAGGAGAAGCGGCGTTCTTGGCATAAGGCGATTCGGGATCGGCGAGATCTTGCGCGAGGATTCGCGTGGCGGCGAGCCAATCTTTAATCGGAGGAGGGCTCCGGGATGACCGCAGGAGGGAGAATTGACCTTGGGGGCGATTTCAGAGAAATTTCCCGAACAGGATACGACGGTGATATTAATGAACGGCCCCTTTCCGACACCCCAAGAGAATGTCTACTGAAGAGCAAGCTGGGTTTCCCCGCCCTTCGGATCTGGAACTGGCTGGCCACCCCCAGGCTGAGTTGCATGAGCGGGCCTTTTCGGCTGCCCGTGAGCATTTCGGCGGGCAGGTGTTTGTCCGGGGGGTGGTGGAGGTGTCAAATTATTGCCGGCAGAATTGTGTCTACTGCGGGATGCGCCGGGACAACCGGGCGCTGGACCGCTTTCGCGCAAATCCCGCTCGGATCGCCGAGATGATCATCGAGTGCCGCCCGGAGAGCATTACCGACCTCAATATCCAGGCCGGGGAAGATCCGGTGGCGGTGCGCGAGGTGGTTTTGCCGCTGGTGCGCGTGCTGCGCCGCGAGACGAACTTGGGGATCAGTGTTTGCGTCGGGTCGCTCAAACATGAGCTTTACGATGCGCTTAAAACCGCGGGGGCCAGCATCTACATTCTGAAGTTTGAAACGGCTGATCCGGCCACCTATTCAGAGGTCCAGGCCCCGGGCACTTTAACGGAACGAACGGACAATTTGCGCTATCTGAACGCGAGCGGCTGGTTCGTCAGTTCGGGATTTATCGCCGGCCTGCCGGGGCAGACTTTGGAACAGATGCTCCACAATCTTCGCTTCGCCACCGATTTGCCGCTGGATGGCTGCAGCGTCAGCCCGTTCATTCCCGGGGATGAAACGCCGCTGTCCGGCGCGCGGAGCGCGGGCGTTGATCTTACGCTCAATAGCATGGCGTTCCTGCGGTTGCTCAAGCCGGATTGGGTGATTCCCGCAGTGAGCGCGTTAAACCTGGCGGAGCCGGGGTCTGGCTATCGGCGAGGCTTGCGGACCGGGGCCAATCTCGTAACGATTAACCTCACGCCGTCGGAACTTCGGGACGACTACCTCCTCTACAAGCGGGACCGTTACATCATGACGGAGGAGTTGATTCTGCGCGCGATCGAAGCGGAGGGGCTCCGACCATCCCAAATCGGCCTGGCGCAGCACTATCTCCGTCGCAAACCGCAACTGGCGGTGGCCTGAGCGATCCGTTAACGGGTTTCCTGGCGGTAGGCTTCGGCCAGCAGCGTGACCGGATGAACCACGCGGAGCGGCAATCCCTTCTTGCGCGCTCCATTGAGCACTTGAAGCATGCAACCAGGGTTCGCCGTGGCCACCGTGTTGGCTCCGGTGGACTGGATCTTCTCCAGCTTTCGATCAAGGAGCTCGTTGGCCATTTTCGGCTGGATCAGGTTATAGATACCGGCGCTGCCGCAGCACCAGGTGCTCTCCGGCAATTCGACCAGGCTAAGGCCCGGGATCGATTTCAGGACCTGGCGCGGCTGCGCGGTGATCTTTTGACCGTGGCAGAGGTGGCAGGCTTCGTGGTAAGTGATCGTTTGTCCGGCCGCTTTCTTCGGCCCTTGAACGCCGATAAAGGCCAGCCATTCGTGGATATCCTTGAGCTTGCGATCCCATTCCTTCGCGCGGGGCAAATACTCTGGATCGTCTGCCAGGAGTTTCGCGTAATGCTTGAGATGCGAGCCGCAACCGGCGGCATTGGTGATGATCGCGTCGAACTGGTCCGGGGGAAATTGGTCGATGTTGCGCCGGGCCAGCGCTTTGGCCAATTCCCATTCGCCATTGTGGGCGTGGAGCGATCCGCAGCAATTCTGCTGGGCTGGCGTGATGACTTCACAGCCATTCCGGGCGAGCACCTCGACGGTGTCCAGATTGACGTCACTGAAGATCAAGTCCTGGGCGCAGCCGGTCAGCATGCCGACGCGATGCTTTTTGGCGGGCGAGGCTGGGGTGACTGCCTGGATCAGCTCCGCGGAGAATTTGGGCTGGATCCGGGGGGTCATCGCTTCCAGCTCCTGCAGCCGCTGCGGGAAAAGTTTCAAGACGCCGCTTTTTCGCACGAGCGACTGGAGCCCGATATTCTGATAAAACCGCATGAACCATCCGACAAAACGGAGGCGGCGCAGATCCATGAACAACCATTGCAGGGTGAATCCTCGAATGAGGTTGCGGCGCGGATTCGAAAGGACATTAGAGCGTTCGGCTTCAGCTCGCGCATGTTCGAAAAGCTCGGCGTAGTTCACCCCGGCCGGGCACGCGGTCATGCAGGCAAGGCACCCCAGACAGAAGTACATTTCCTCGGCGAAAGCGCGCGTTGGCTCCAGCCGGTCATCCGCGATCGCGCGCATCAGCGCGATGCGGCCGCGCGGACTGTTGCGTTCCAGCTTGGTCGCATCGTAAGTGGGACAGGTGGGGAGGCAAAGGCCGCAGTGCATGCATTGTTGCACCACGGAGTAGTCCAGGTCTTTGAGATACGACTTTGGCTCGGTCATTAAATGGCGGCGGCAAAGGTAAAGGTTTCCCGAGGGGGCGCAAGGCTGGGAGGCCGGAGTCTTGGGGGGAGCCGGCGCCAGGGCATGTTAGGAGAGCTTGTCGCCGCCCTTGACCTTCGTCACGGCTTCTTTAAGGATGCGGTCATGAAATTCCCCATCCTCCTGGCGGGCGGTTTTCTCTGCCTCCACGCTCTTCACGGCGAAGTGAACAAGGTCGAGACCGCGGCTGCGGATGTCTACTTTCACGAGGGCGACCTGGGGAAAGGGCATTGCAACAATGGCTGGGTGGTTTTCGAGGATTACGTGCTGGTGATCGACGCGAATTTTCCGTCCGGGGCGAAGGAGATCATTCCGAAGATCAAAGAAATCACCCAAAAGCCGGTGCGATTTGCCTTTGATACTCATCACCACGGGGATCATGCCTACGGCAACCAGATCTGGGTGGCGCAGGGGGCCACGCCGGTCGCCCACACCGGCGTGGTGGAGGAAATGCGCAAGTACGAGCCGGAGCGTTGGAACGACCAGGCGAAGAGCCGCAAGGATGTGCAGGAATCGAAGTTGAAATATCCCTCGGTCCTTTTTCCGAAGGAGATGTATTTTGATGACGGCAAACATCGGGTCGAGCTCCATCATTTCGGCGTGGCGCACACTCGGGGCGATGGGTTCGCCTGGCTGCCCAACGAGCGGATTCTTTTCACGGGCGATGCCTGCGTGAACGGGCCCTACAATTACGTGGGGGATGGCAGCATCACCGAATGGGTCAAGACCCTGGAGGAAGCGAAAAAGCTGAAGCCGCTCAAAGTGTATCCCGGGCACGGTCCGGCTGGTAACGGCGCGATTTTGGAGAATCAGCAGGAGTATTTCCAGGAATTGCTGGCTTCAGCGCGAACGCTCGTGGACAAAACGCCGGCTGAGGCGAAAGCCAGCGTCGAGGGCATTCGCGCCCGCCTGAAGCAAAACGAGCGGATTGCCCATTATGTCGGCGATGGGCTGGCGGCGCAGTTGGAGAAGGCTTTGACTGAGGTGGGAGGGCGCAAATTCCTATCCCAGGCCGCGCGGGCACGGGAAGAGCAGAAGCATGTCCACGCCCACGGGCATGATGAGCAGGATCATGAGCATCCAGCGATCAGCTCGCCCAGCCTGCGCCGTTCGCGGTAGCGAGCGGTCGCCCGTCCGTCGGCGTCCGAGCCACGCTTTCAAGGTTCGATTGACGAACTCGCCGCCGCCAGGTCAGCCAGCAATCGGGAAATCCATGAATCATGACGATGAGGGGGCCGTGGCCTGCGGCCGCGTAATGGATCCGGACGCCCTGGTTGGTGGCGTAGTGATGTTCCACTTGGCGTTCAATCGGCAGGAAGGGCGCTTGAATCGGGCTCGGCTGCCCTGATCTGGCCGAGGACGAGCGCCAGCGGCAGGCCGAGCAGCAAGTGACAGCGGGTCAACATTTTGGAATGCAAGGGGTTCATCGGCCTATTCTTGAGCCGCGCTTCGTGGATTGGCGATAACGAAAGGGCGCAAAGAAAGAGTTCCGGGGGCGATGGATTCGTGCGTGATCTTCCGGACAAACGCGCGTAGGTTCTGGCCCGCAATGGCGAATCTGGCCGAGAAGATTGAAGGGGATGCGAATGCGCGAGCGGTGGTTCCCGAGAAACGGGAGCCGGCGGATGCTTTGGCGCGCTACAAAACCTTCCTGAAAACGGAGAACCAGCGATTGCAGGCGTTGCACCGGTCCGGAAGCAGTGGACGGGAGGTTTGCCACGGCCGGGCGATGATGCTGGACGCGCTTTTGCGCAGCATTCTGGAGCCGGCGCTGGAGAAATTGCGAGCGGAAGGGGCGAAAGTCCCAACCTTCTCCCTGATCGCCATCGGCGGTTATGGCCGCGGGCAGCTCAATCCTTTCAGCGATATCGACATCATGTTCCTGCATGGCACCGAGCTCAGTCCGGGCGGCAAGATCAAGCCGGAACTGGCCGCTCTCACGGACGTGCTGCTCTACACGCTCTGGGATTTGGGAATGAAAGTTGGGCATTCCGTGCGCACGGTGGAGGACTGCGTCAAAGTGGCGAACACCGACATGCAGAGCAAGACCTCGTTGATCGAAGCCCGGTTGGTCATGGGGGATCAGGCCCTGTTTGACCGGATGGAGGCGGTGGTCGTCGCGAAGTGCGTGCGAGGCTACGAGGATGCCTATATTAAGGCGCGCATCGAGGATCAGGCGGTGCGCCGGACCAAGTTCGGCAATACGCCATTTTTGCAGGAGCCGAACATCAAGAACGGGTGCGGCGGCTTGAGGGATTACCAGAACCTGCTCTGGATGGCATTTTTCAAGTATCGCACGCGTTCCCTGGCGGAACTGGAAAAGAATAGCCTCATCACCGCGGAGGAGCGCAAGGAGTTGGATGCGGCTTACGATTTCCTTTTGTGGGTGCGGAACGATCTGCACTACACCGCGAAGCGGGCGGTCGACGCGCTGGCCAAGAACGTTCAGCCGACCGTGGCCCACAATCTTGGCTACACGGATCGCAGCCCCAGCAAGCGGTTGGAAGTGTTCATGAGGGATGTCTACACCCACATGCGGAATATCTATCTGATCACCCGCACGCTGGAGGATCGCCTGGCGCTGCTGCCGAGTTCAAGCCGGATTCCTTCGCTGAAGGACATGTTTCGCCTGGGCAAACGGCGGGTCACACAGCAAATCGTGGATGGCTTCGTGATTGTGGACGGGCAGATTTCCGAGACCACCCGCAGCTTCAAAGAACAGCCCCGGCGGTTGATGCGCCTGTTTCTCTACATGCAGCAGCGGGGCCTGCGGTTGCATCCGGATCTGGCCCAGAGCATTCGGAACCAGCTGTCGCTGGTGAATCGGGAGTTCCTGGAAGACGAGCATGTTCACCAGACCTTTCTCGAAGTTCTGAATCAGCGCGGGAACGTGTTTCCGGTCTTGCGCTCGATGCACGAGGTTGGGCTTTTAGGCAAGTACATCCCGGAATTCGGGAGGTTGACCTGCCTGGTGCAGCATGAGTTTTATCACCAGTACACGGCGGATGAGCACACGCTTATGTGCCTCGCCAAGCTGGATGAGGTTTGGGAGGCAAAAGATCCGGCGGTGAATCACTACAGCCAGCTCTTTCAGCAGATTGAGCGCCCTTTCCTGCTTTATCTGGCGTTGCTCCTGCATGATGCGGGGAAGGCGTTCCACACGGGTGATCACTCGGATGTCGGCTCGAAAATCTCGCTCACGGTCGGAGAGCGTTTGGGGTTGGATGGATCGACCGTCCACGCGCTCCGTCTGTTGGTGGAAAACCACCTTCTGATGGCCCAGATCTCGCAACGTCGAGATCTGGAGGATCCGCAGGTGATCCGCAGTTTTGCCACGCAAATGCAGACGCGGGAGAATGTGATGATGCTGACGTTGCTGACCTACGCCGATTCGCGCGGGACGAGCGACCAATTATGGAACAGCTTCAAGGATTCGCTCCTTTGGACCCTGTTCTCAAAAACCAACGATCTGCTGACGGGCGGCAAAGATTTCAGCACTGCCCAGAACAAACAGGTGGAGTTGCTGCGGGATGAGGTGGGGGGAATGCTGCCAGCGACGTTCAGCCGGGATGAGATTGACGCCCATTTTCGCAATCTGCCCGGCCGCTATTTTGAACTGCACTCCGCCCGGCAGATTGTTTCCGACCTGACGCTGGCGCATCGCTTCATGCATTTGCAGTTGGTGGAGGAGGAGAAAGCCCTGGAGCCGATTCTGCTATGGCATAACGAGCCGGACCGCGGCTACACCTCCGTCCACATTTGCACTTGGGATCGTGCCGGCCTCTTCTCCAAAATTGCCGGATCTCTGGCCGCCGCGGGCTTGAATATTTTGTCCGCCCAGATTTTTACGCGAACGGACGGGATCATTCTCGACACCTTTTTCGTCAACGACGCCAAAGGGGGCGCACTGGCCAAGAAGGAGGAGAAGGACGCGTTTGAAAAGATCCTGATTCAGGCACTGTCTCTGGGGCAGGTCGACTTCCCCGCCTTGATTGCCAAGCAAAAGGTGAATCGGATTTATCAGGCGGTGGAGGGGGAAAGGATGCCGACCGTCATCGGTTTTGATAACGAGACTTCGGGAAATTTTACCATTCTCGACGTTGAGACGGAAGATCGGGTGGGGCTTCTCTACTACATTTCCCGGACGCTGGCCGACCTTGGCATCGACATTTCCCTGGCGAAGATTCTCACGGAGAAGGGGGCGGCGGTTGATACGTTTTACATCACCACCTGGGACAAGCAGAAAGTCGACTCGATGGAGCATCAGAAATACATCGAGCAGCGATTGCTCAACGCAATCCATGCGTTGGATGCCAAGTAAGAGCCGGTCTGTTGGGCGAGGGGCGTCCATCGAGCGTTAAAACCGCGTTGCAGGCTCTTTGCTTTGGACATTCAACTCCCCTTCCGGTAATCCTCACCTCCATCACTATGAAGCAGCCATTTTTAGCACTTGTTCTCGGTGGAGCCGCGCTTTTGCAGGCGGACACTCTTCTGGCTCAGAATGTTCCCACGGGCGTCTGGGTCCGTCCCGGCTTTAAAGTCAGCATTGCGGACGACACGATTAAGGCGCCCCGCTTTATGGCTTTCGGTCCGGATGGAACCCTGTACGTCAGTGTTCCGCGGGAAGGCCAGATCAAGGCTTGCCGGGACAAGGACGCCAATGGCATCTACAAGACGATCACGACCTTCGTCTCCGGCCATGATCCGAAAGTGATCCCCCAGGCCATGCAATGGCATGATGGGTGGCTCTGGTTCGCCGAAACGACTGGGATCTACAAATGCCGAGACACGAACGGCGACGGCAAAGCGGATGAGGAGGTGAAGGTCATCGGTGAAGACCAACTGCCGATCACCGGTGGCGGACATCGCTGGCGGGCGTTGCTGATCCACAACAATCGCATTTACACCTCGGTTGGCGACCAAACCAACGCGACGGATGAACCGGTGGATGTGGGTGACCGCAAGAAGATCTGGACCTTTGCGCTCGACGGAAGTGACAAGAAGCTTTTTGCGACCGGCCTGCGAAACACCGAGAAGTTCGCAATTCGGCCCGGCACCGAAGAGATCTGGGGCGCGGACCATGACATCGATGATTTCGGCAGCCTGGTGGAAGGGAAGGATAAGAAGTTCGGCCAGCCGATCACCGACCACAACCCACCCGCGGAATTAAACAAATTGGTGGAGGGCGGTTTTTATGGCCATCCGTTCTTTGTGGGTAAAAACATCCCGAACATCAATTTCCTCGAGCGCACCAATATGGCGCAGCTGGCTTCCAAAGCGATCATCCCCGAGTGGACCATGGCCGCGCACTGCGCGGCCAACGGCATGATTTTTTATTCCGGCGACCAGATTCCTGACGCGAAAGGCGACGCGTTCATCGCGATGCACGGTTCCTGGAACGCGACCCGGAAAACGGGATATTGCCTCTCGCGCATCCTTTTCGAGAACGGCCATCCCTACGGTGAACAGAAGATTCTGAACCTGCTTGCCGGCGGGTCGGTGGTCGTCGGCCGTCCGGTGGATTGCGTGCAAGCGCCGGATGGCTCGATTCTCGTGAGCGATGATACGGGGAATCGGATTTACCGCGTGACCTGGGTGGGAAAATAAATCCGGTTTTGCCCGGATCCGCCGACAGAGGCGCAAGAGCGCTGCGAGCCATCGAGAGGCCAGTCCTCTGCGAGCTTGCGGTGCGGGCGGGGTGTTCCTAAATTTACAGCCATTCCTATGAAGTTAAAATCGTTTGCGGCGATTAGTTCCCTGGCTTTGCTTGCTTTCAGTGGAGCATTTGCTCAGTCCCGGAAAAGCTACGTTATCGGCCTGGTGGCGAAGTCCCAGGGAAACCCGGTTTTCCAGGCAGCGCGCGTGGGGGCCGAGCAGGCCGCCCGCGAACTTGGCCAGAAGTACAACATCAACATCAAAATCGATTGGCGGACGCCCAACGAGGAAGACGCTCAAAAGCAGGCGGAAGCGATCGAACAACTGGTGCTGAGCGGCGCCAGCGGGATTGCCGTGAGTTGCTCGGATGCCAACAAGCTCACCGATGCGATTAACTCCGCGGTCAAGAATGGAGTGCCGGTCGCCACGTTCGATTCGGATGCACCGGCCAGCAAGCGGTTCGTCAGCTACGCCGTGGACGACATCAAATGCGGCGAGCAGGTGATGGAAGAATTGGCCAAAGCCATGGGAGGCAAGGGAGTGGTGGCCATTCTGGCGGGCAACCAGAACGCGCCGAATCTCCAAAAGCGGGTGCAGGGCGTGAAAAGCGCCGCGGCGAAGTATCCGGGGATCAAAATCCGGGATACCTACTACCACAAGGAGACTCCGCAGGATGCGGCGGCCAAAGTTGAGCAGGTCATGCAATCCAATCCGGATATCACAGGTTGGGCGATGATTGGGGGGTGGCCTTTGTTTACCGATAACGCTTTGAAATGGACCCCGGGAACGGTCAAGTGCGTCTCGGTGGACGCTTTGCCCGCCGAACTGCAATATCTCAAGAGCGGCCATGTGCAAATCCTGCTGGCTCAACAGGTTTATGAGTGGGGGCATCGCTCGGTCGAGCACTTGATCAATAAGGTCCACCTCAAGAAGAATCCCCCGAGTGCGAAAGATGTGAGTGAATTGGTGCGCGTGACCCGGGAAAATGTCGACGAATTCTCCAAGAACTGGGAGAAGTGGCTGCCAAAATAGAGGAATCGGCAAGGCCTTTAACCACTCCTGAAGCTCTTTGAGCTTAAGAGCGCGCGCATTTCTCGCGATAGGTAGAGTGCGTGCATCGGCACGGCGCGGTGTGTTTTTCACCGGGCGGGTGTAGATTGCAGAGAGTGAGAGATGTTCGACCGCAGAGCATTTTATGACGGCCGCGCTCGGTTTCGGCCCGCGGAGCAAAAGCGCTTTTACCACGTTCTTCTGAAGCGCTATTACGCGTTCTTCATTCCGGCCGGTTCGCGCGTACTGGAAATCGGCTGCGGGGTGGGGGACCTTCTGGCGGCGGTGCAGCCCAGTTACGGCGTCGGCGTCGATTTTAGCGCGGAAGCGGTGGAGATTGCCAGGGAACGGCATCCGCATCTTCACTTTCGCCTGGGGGAGGGCCAGGCTCTTCCAGCCGGCGAGAAATTTGATTACATCATTCTTTCGGACTTGGTGAACGACGTGGCGGACGTCCAACTCCTGCTCGAGCATTTGCGAGCGTTTGCCCACGAGCGCACCCGATTGGTCATCAATTTCTTCAACATGCTCTGGCGGCCGATCCTGGCGCTGGCGGAGATGCTGGAGCTGAAGGCTCCCACGCCTCCGCAAAACTGGCTTTCGGCGGCGGACATGCAGAACCTGCTTCGCCTATCCGGCTGGGAGATGATCCGCCAGGAGACCAAGATTCTGAGTCCGGTGGGCATCACCTTTTTCGAGACGATCTTAAATCGGCTGGCCGCGCCGCTGCTCAGCTCGTGCTGTCTGACGATCTTTCAGGTTGCCCGCCTCACCCAGGTGCGTCCGGAAAAGCAGTTCTCCTGCTCGGTGGTGATTCCAGCGCGGAATGAGGAAGGGAACATCGAAGCGGCTGTGCAGCGCATGCCCAAGCTGGGCTCGGGCACGGAGATTATCTTTGTGGAAGGGCACTCGAAGGATAAGACCTGGGAGGAGATCGACCGGGTTGCAGAGAAATATCCAGAGTGGCGGATCAAGATTCTCAAGCAGAAGAGCAAGGGAAAAGCCGGCGCGGTGCGGGAAGCTTTCCAAGTGGCGACCGGAGATATCCTGATGATCCTGGACGCCGACTTGACGATGCCGCCGGAGCAACTGCCGAAATTTTACGAAGCGCTGCGGTCCGGCCAGGGGGAATTCGTGAACGGGGTGCGGCTGGTCTACCCGATGCAGGAGGAAGCGATGCAGTTCCTCAATATGGTCGCTAACAAGTTTTTCGGCCTGGCCTTCAGCTGGCTGCTCGGGCAGCCGGTGAAGGATACTCTGTGCGGGACCAAAGTGCTTTTCCGTTGGGATTATCATGAAATTGCCCGCAACCGGGCGTATTTCGGCGAGTTCGACCCGTTCGGCGATTTTGACCTCCTTTTCGGCGCGGCCCGGCTGAATTTGAAGATCGTCGATTTGCCGATTCGCTACCAGGCTCGGACCTACGGAGAGACCAATATCAGCCGCTGGAGCCACGGCGCCCTGTTGTTCCGGATGGTTGGCTTTGCCGCCACGCGCCTCAAGTTCCTTTGAAGCCGCTCGAACAGCATCAGATCGAGATTGAGCGCAATAAAGATTCCCGAGCGGGCAAACCGCTCATCCGCCGGATTTACGGGGATTTCTACGACGAGATCATCCCGCGGCTGAACCGGTCGCTGCCGGGCCCCACCGTTGAGATCGGTTCGGGCAGCGGTGAACTCAAGGCGCGGGTTCCCGAGGCGATTTGCAGCGATCTTTTTCCCAATCCCTGGCTGGACCTGGTCTGCGACGCGTACCGGCTTCCGTTTGGGGATGGCACGGTTTCAAACCTGGTTCTGCTTGACGTGTTCCATCATCTCGTCCGCCCCCGGGCATTTTTGCGGGAGGCGGTTCGCGTGTTGTCCGCGGGAGGCCGGGTGGTGCTTTTTGAACCTTACATTTCCCTGGTCAGCGCCCTGGCTTACGGGTGTTTTCATCATGAACCGGTGGCTTGGCGGGATGCGATCGACCTTGATCCGGCGCCCCCGGATCGACAGGCGTATTACGCTGCCCAGGGCAATGCGACCCGGCTCTTCTTCGGAGCGCGGGGCTGGCTGCCGGAAGGACTGGTTCCGCGGGAAGCGCGCGTGAGCGCTGGATTTGCCTATCTCCTTTCCGGCGGCTTGAGCAGGCCGTCCCTCTACCCGGAAGCCTGTTACGGCTGGATGCGGGCGCTGGATCGCCGGCTCTCGCTTGTTCCCCGGCTTTTCGGGGCGCGTTGCCTGGTGGTCCTTTCGCGACAATAAACGGGATTCTTTCACCAACTTCGGTAAGGTGATGCCAGCTTCGGGAGTCCACGCTAAGAATGCGGACTCAGCTGCACTCTTATGAAAAGGATTCTGAT
The DNA here is from genome assembly GCA_964566945.1 of uncultured Verrucomicrobiota bacterium. Classification (GTDB taxonomy): domain Bacteria; phylum Verrucomicrobiota; class Verrucomicrobiia; order Limisphaerales; family SXQI01; genus DASVNK01. The sequence continues at coordinate 117,290 of CAZMKE010000007.1, forward strand.
CGCTTTTGACGACTCCGTGGGTTCCCAGGCCGCTTTGCTCGATATGGTTCGGGGCGGCTTTCCGGAACGCTGCGATGCGAACGTTCTGAGCATCGCGGATGTTTGGCTCCCCCCAGAGGGATCGGCGGCGGCCGGCTTTCCGGATCGGGCTGGGGCGCACGGAGCGGCGCGCAAACATGCGCTCGAACTGGTGGCCGCGGCGCGCGAGACCTCGATTCGTGGAGCGGAACGCCTGCGTTCCCTGTTTCCCGGATGGAACGTCGAGCATAGTTCGTATGCGGACTCGCCCGCCTGGGGCATCCTGGCTGAAGCGCGAAGATGGGCGGCGGATTTGATCGTGATCGGATCGCACGGACGATCCCAGCTTGAACGGTTCTTCCTGGGCAGCGTTTCCTACAAGGTGGCCGCCGAAGCGCGCTGCTCGGTTCGGATTTTCAAGTCCCACCACCGCCCGGCGGATCACAGCATCCGGATCTTCATCGCGGTGGACGGTTCGTCCGACTCCGAGGCGGCGATCGCGGAAGCGCTGGCGCGCAAGTGGCCCGCCGACGCGCGGTTTCATCTTATAACGGTCCTTGACCAAAAACTTCGGACCACCCTCCTGACGGAGGCCGGGCTGTTCCCGCCCGAGTTCGTGGGGTTTGGAGAATCTTCGGTCAGCGAGATGCTGGAGGAGCGGGCGGAGCGCTTTCGCAAACGTCGTTTTCAGGCGAGCACGGAACTGCTCGAAGGAGATCCGAAATCGCTGCTATTGCATCACGCGGCCTCGGGGGGAGCGGATTGCATTTTCCTTGGCGCGCGCGGCCTGCAGCATGGCGACCGCCTTTATCTTGGAACGCTGGCCTCCGCCATCGCCACGCGGGCGCACTGCACCGTCGAGATCGTTCGCCCGGGGCCCAACGGGAATCCAGCCCGGGCTGTTTAGCCCGCTGAGGGAACCGGGTTCTGCGCGGCCTTCAGTTCCACCCAAAAGCGGCTGCCCTGGCCGGGAGTGGATTCCACGCCCACGCGTCCCCCCATTTTCTCCGCGGCTTTGCGGACAATCGAGAGTCCGATGCCAGTGCCTTCATATTGATCGGCGGAGTTCAGCTGCTGGAACATTTGGAAGATGCGATCCAGCGATTCGGGGTCGATGCCGATTCCGTTGTCCTCAAACCAAAAGCGGATGAAGCCGTTCGGGGCCGGCTCGCTCCGGACGCGCACCTCCGGCTTGGCGCCGGGCGGGACAAACTTGACCGCGTTCCCGAGCAGATTGGAGATGACCTGGGTGAGCGCCGCCGGATTTCCCAGCACCGCGGGCAGGGGGTGCGCCAGGAGAATGGCCGCGTCGGGCTCCCGCAAATGGGGGTAGGAGAGGATGATTTCTTCCGCCAGCGCGCCGAAATCGACGCGCTCGAGATCCATGTCGCCGCGCACGACTTTGCTGTAATTAAGCACGTCTTGAATCAGGCGGTCGAGACGTTCGGCAGACGCCTCGATCCGCTGCAGGAAATCCCGCGCTTCCGCATCCAGCCGGGCTCCGTGGTCGCTCAGGAGAATCGCTGCGTAACCGCTCATGGAGCGCAGGGGCGCGCGCAAGTCATGCGCGATGCTGTAGGAGAAGGCTTCCAGTTCAGCGACGGTTTCCCGCAATTTGAGAGTCCGCTGCGCCACCACCGCTTCGAGCTGCTCCTCGGTTCGTTTCTGGTCGTCAATATCGGTGGCAGTGCCAAACCATTTCGCCACGGTTCCATTGGCATTGCGCACCGGCAGGGCTCGGCTGAGGTGCCAGCGGTAGCTCCCGTCCGCCATGCGCGTGCGGTGGGTCCGGGTGTACGAGCTCGATGTTTTGACCGCGCGTTCCCAGGTGGCGGTGGTGGTGGCGAGGTCGTCCGGGTGGATGATCGGCTCCCAATGCCAGTTGCCGTTGCCATCCTGGGTCGCGCCGGCGTAGGAGCGGATTCTCTGATTGTAATAGTCCACTCGGCCTGTCGGGTCGGCCGTCCAGACAAGTTGGGGCATGGTGTCCGCCAAACGGCGGAACCAAGCCTCGCTTTGTTGCAGCGCCAGCTGCGCTTGCACCCGCTCTGTCACATCCTGGGTCACTCCCACCATCCGCTCGGGCTCGCCCCGTTCGTTGCGGATCAGCTGGGCGGCGGTCACCAGCCACCGGACTTCTCCGTCCGGGCGGATCGTTCGGAATTCCACCTGATAAGGGGCCTTTCCCAGGAGCGATTTATCCAGCGCCGTGGCCACGCGCTCGCGATCATCGGGATGCAGCAGCGCGGAGAAGGCTTCGACCGTTCCGGCGAACGAACCTGGCGGAAGCCCGTGGAATTCATAGAGACGGTCGGTCCAGGTGACTCGATTGTGCGCGATATCCCAATCCCAGGCTCCAAGTTTGCCGGCGTCCAGGGCGGTGCGAAGCTTGGTTTCGCTCCGTTGCAGAGCCCACTCGGCCTCTTTTCGCCGGCTGATGTCGCGCCCGCTTTTGGACGCGCCGATAATGCGGCCCGAACTGTCGCGAATGGGCGAAATCGTCAGGGCAATCTGAACCAGCGAGCCGTCCTTGCGGCGGCGCACGGTTTCATAATGCTCCAGAAGCACGCCCTGGCGAATCTGTTGGAGAATGCGCTTCTCCTCCAAACCCCGTTCCGGGGGGATGATGATGTCGATTGATTGATTTTCGACTTCGGCCGCGGACTAGCCGTAGAGGAGCTCTGCACCGCGGTTCCAGGAAGTGATTTTCCAATCGAGGTCGATGCTGACGATGGCATCGCTGGAAGACTCGACGATCGCGGCCAGGCGTTCGTGGCGGCGCAGATGTTCTTCCATTTGCTGCTTTCGCTCGCTGGCGAGCTGCCGGGCGCGGCGGTTCTGCTCCGCAAACCAGATGATGAGAAAGCAGGAGAACCAGCTTCCGAGAGCGCTGGCAATCGCCGCCGGGTCGTCGACGGGCACTCCTCCGGCGGGCGTGAACGCGTAATTCAGGAGAAGGTATCCCAGAACGCTTGTGACGGTGGCGGCCGGCCATCCCGCAACCCAGACACTGAGAGCCACCGCCCCGTAGAGCGTGAGAAGTCGTTGAGATTCGCGCAGCCACGGATCCAGCCCCCACCGGAGCAGCAAGGCCGCCACCGCGAGCCCCGCGCCGATCAACAGCCCGGGCAGGCGATGAATCTTCGGGCGGGGGCGAACGGCAGTTTGCTCGGCTTCCTCCAGACAACCTCCTATTGGCGGCAGAGCCATCCTGGTCGGACGGCGAGCCAGCTTGGGAAAAGTCCAATGAAATTCGAACAACTGCAAGACCCCTCTTTCCGGGAGGCGCATCACCGGGGCTGACTGGCCGGGCCATTTCGGTTATGCAGAAAGGATGTTGCCTTCTCGACTGATCTTCACCGCTCTCCTGGCGCGTTCAATTTTCGCCCTTGAGCCCTGCCGGATCGAGGTAAAGGAGAGGGGCAGCGGCTGGCCCGTGCCGCTTGTGGAATTGCGGACGACCCACCAAATGCGTTTCATTTCGGACAACAACGGCCTGATCGCCTGCGACAGTCCGGAACTGATGGAGCGCGAGGTGTGGTTTGACGTGCATTCACCCGGCTACGAGGTCCCCAAGGACGGTTTTGGAATGCGGGGCGTTCGGTTGACTCCGAGACCGGGCCAGACGCTCCAGGTGCTGGTCAATCGCACCGCGGTCGCCAAGCGCTTGGGGCGGATCACCGGAGCGGGCATTTTTGCCGAAAGTCAGAAGTTGGGCATTGAACTGGACTGGAGGGAGAGCGGCGTTTTCGGGTGCGATAGCGTGCAGAACGCGGTCTATGCCGGGAAGATGTTCTGGGCGTGGGGCGATACCACTCTTCCCCATTATCCCCTCGGAATTTTTGACTCCAGCTCGGCAACCACGGCCGTGCGGCCGCTCAGCTCTTTCGAACCGCCAGTTCGGCTGCAGTTCGATTATTTCGCCGATGATCACGGGCGTCCCCGCGGAGTCGCTCGGATGCCGGGTGAAGGGCCGACCTGGTTGACCGGTTACCTAGCGCTGCCTGACAGCCAAGCCCGCGACCGGCTGGTCGCGACCTACATGAAGGTCAAACCTCCGCTCGAACTGTACGAATTTGGCCTCTGCGCATGGAACGATTCCGCGCGCCGCTTCGACAAACTGCGATCGGTCTGGATCAAGTCGGAGGACCATCCCAAACCCCCTTTGGTTCCGCAGGGGCACCCCGCGGTCTGGCGCGATCCGAGCGGCCGTGAATGGGTGTTGTTTGGGAACCCGCTGCCGGCCGTTCGTTGCCCGCGGAGCTTTGAAGCCTGGCAGGATCCGGCCAAATGGGAGGCGCTGGAGCCTCAGCCCAGCATGACTTCACCGGACGGGCTGACAGTCAAACCGCACAGCGGTCATATCTGCTGGAACGAGTATCGAAAACACTGGATCACGGTTTTCATGGAAACCTTTGGAAAGCCGTCAGCTTTTGGCGAGCTTTGGTATGCGGAGGCTGTTTCGCCCTTGGGTCCCTGGGGAACGGCGGTGAAGATCCTGAGTCACGAGAACTACACCTTCTACAATCCCCGGCTGCATCCCGAATTCACGGCGCCGGACTCGCCAGTCCTGCTTTTTGAGGGAACCTATACGGCGGAATTTGCGGATCATCCCCAGGTGAGCGGCCGCTATAACTACAACCAGGTTCTCTACCGGCTCGATCTGGATGACCCCGCTCTCCGTCCCGCGCAGCGGTAGAAATTGGAGGCCGCTGAACTAAACTCCTCGGAATGGCGTCCAAAATTGAAACAAACTTTCGATTGGGCGGTCTTTAAGAGGGATCACGTATGATGTCAGCTCGCTTTGGGATTGTCGTCGCGCTGGGGCTTTTTGTTTTGCAACTGTTTGGCGGCGAAACGGTTGGTCCGCGGGTTGAGCATTCCCCGCGTGCGCCTCGAGCTGGGGAAAAAGTTGCGGTTCGCTTGTCGCGCGCCGGGCCTCTCGACTCGGCCGTTGTGGAATACCAGGTGGTGCTGCCCGGGAACTACATCAGTTTGAAAGACGCGGCCTATCGCTCGGGCTGGGTTCAGGCTCCGATGAAAAAGGCTGCCGGCGCAGAAGAGTGGAGCGCTGAGATTCCCTCGGCTGTGCAGACCCATCGCGCGCTGGTTCGTTATCGCATTCACGCGCGAGCCGGCGGGAAAGCTCTTGATCTGCCCGGCAAGGAGGATGCCCAGCCCAACTATGCTTACTTCGTCTACGACGGCGTGCCGGGGTGGAAAGCGGCGATTGATCCCTCCAGTTGGGACCCCCGCAAGCGGGGCGCAACCGAGTTTACTTCACAGGTTATGTCCCAGATTCAAAGCTATTTTCTCATCGCCCGGTTGAAGGAGGTCGAGAGCGCGACTTGGTACCAGCAGAGTTTCGACAAGGAGTATCGTTACACCGGAACTGTGGTGGCGGATGGGCAGGTCTATGATCACGTCCCGTTCCGCGCCCGCGGCGGTGTCTGGCGCTATTCGATGGGCAAGAATATGTGGAAGTTTAATTTCAATAAAGGCCACCATCTGGAGGCGAGGGACGATTACGGGACTCGTTATCATGCCAAGTGGGGCAAGTTGAACCTCCGTTCCGTCATTCAGCAGGGGGACTATGGGCGGCGAGGCGAGCAGGGGATGTACGAGGCGGTGGGCTTCCGATTGTTCAACCTGGCCGGGGTGGAGGCTCCTCGCACGCATTGGGTTTCATTGCGGATTGTGGCCGAGAAGGAAGAGGCGCCCGCTGATCAATACCACGGCGACTTTTGGGGGCTCTATCTGGCGATTGAAAACGAAGATGACGATTTTCTCCGGGAGCACGGGTTGCCCGATGGCAACGTCTACAAAATGATGTTCGGGCAGGGACAGCGCAGCCACCAGGGCCAAGGCCAGCCGACGGATGGATCGGACCTGCAGCCGTTCCTCCAGGGGATTCGACGTGGTGGGAGTGCGGAGGCGTGGTGGCGCAAGAATGTCGATCTGCCTCGCTATTACAGTTATCGATCCATCATTGAGGCGATCCATCACTATGATGTCAGCGATGGCAAGAACTACGACTTCTACTTCAACCCGCAAACCGGCAAGTGGCAGGCCATACCCTGGGACATTGATCTCACTTGGGGCGATCACATGTACGGCGGCGGGCGCGACCCGTTTCTCCATGCGGTCGTGAGCCTGCCGGCCCTCCGGCTTGAGTATCAGAACCGATTGCGGGAGGTGCGGGACCTCCTGTTCAACCCGTCTGAAACCGGGCGTCTGATCGACGAGTGCGCAGCGCTGATCCACCGGCCGGGAGCGCCTTCAATCGTCGACGCGGATCGGATGAAGTGGGATTACCACCCGATCATGGCCTCGCGTTATGTGATGCCGAGCAAGTCGGGCAAAGGCTTGTTCTATCAAAGCGCGGCGACTCACGACTTCGCGGGAATGGTCGCACAAATGAAGGAATATGTGGCGCATCGCGCCGATTATATCGATCGCGTTCTTCTGGCCGATCCAGCGGTCCCGGCCGCGCCGTCGGCCGAATACGCGGGGCCGGCGGGCTACCCGGCGGACCGTTTGGCCTTTAAAGCCAAAGTCGCGGCGGATCAGCGCTTGGCCGCGCTGGAATGGCGCGCCGGCCAGGTGGATGGCCCTGGCCGGGCAGATCAGCCTAAACGGGCGGGGCATTACGAAATATCAACGGTCTGGCAGAGCGGCGAATTGCGCCAATGGAACGAGCCGCTCACGATGCCCGCTGGCGCGCTGCAGTCCGGGGCGACCTACCGGGTCCGTTGCCGCGTGAAGGATAATTCCGGCCGATGGAGTCATTGGTCTGAGCCGGTTCAGTTTGCCGTTGGTTCGAACGTTTCCCATTGACTCGCGCCGCTCTTTTCGTTTCCACTTACGGCCAAATCTATGGCCCAAAACTGTTACCATCCGAGCATTGAAGGCGCGCAGCATGGCGCGAAAAGTCTTCCGGATTTCCTTGATTACGCCAAGCGTTCCGGAGCCAGCGGCGCCCAGCCTTCCAACTACATGCTTCAAGGCGACAAAGGCTTTCAAAAAGCCAAGGATATCAAGCAGCTCTTTGCCGATCGCGGCATGACACTGGACGGTGTCAGCGCGCATTGCCCGTTTTGGGTTCACACCACCGCTTGGACCGGCAGCCCGACCATCCGTCCCTTCCTGCCGGCGGATGTCGCCAAGAAAAGCGAGAATGAGATCGAAAAATGGGCGGAATCCTATCTGTTCAAACTTTTGGATCTTTGCGCGGAACTCGGGATCAAGATCGTGCCGATGTTCTGGGGCGTTGCTTTCGGCTGGGAAATGGCCTCCGGTTATCCCTGGGGCTTTTGGGCGGGCGGCAATTATGACTTATTGAAAGAGGGACAGGAGCGGTTCGTAAAGAAGACGGCCAAACTCCGTGATCGCGCCCGTTCGCTCGGAATCTATCTCGCTCACGAGATTCATCCAGGCACCGCTGCCATGTGTGCGGACGACTTCAACATGCTCGTGAAGGCGTGCGACGGCGACAAGGTTCTGGCGGTCAACGCGGACCCCTCGCACTGTTGGGAAGGCGAGTCCTGGGAAACCCGCTTCCGCAAGGTCGGCGAGCGCATCTATGCCTGCCACGTGAAGAATTTCGTCATCCGTCCGGACGTCCCGCTCCGTTTCATGGATGGCAATTGGCCGAACCGCGCGATGCAGTTCTGCGACATCGGCTCCGGGGATCTGAACATGACCCGCTATGTGGAGATGCTGATCAACGTCGGATACCCACAGCGGTACTGCCAGGTGATGGGCGCGAAGAGCGCGCCGCTGGTGGTCGAAGCTGAGAGCGCTTATCGCGATCTGGATGCGACCAGCGCCAATGGCATCGCTTTCGTGCGCGACAATCTCTGTTTCCCGGTGGCGGCGGGTTCGTTCGAAGATGGAATGGGCGCTTAAGGCGCTCTTGTTGTTCGGTTTCGTTTCGTTTCGTCGGCCGCGGCAATCGAATTATCGGTTTGCCGCGGTTTGGGCCCTGGTATAGCGTACGACTGCTGCTTATGCTGACCATCGTGCGCTCCTTTCTGGTGGCTTCGTGCCTCGCGACTGCTCTTCACGCCGCTGAAGAATTGCCCCCGCTGCCGTCGGAGTTGCCGATCTCGGTGCAGCCTCCCCCGCCCAGTCCGGCAATTCGCCGCCCGATCACGGTTTCACGTCCCCAGAACATTTCCCCTGGGATTGCCAAGACCTATCAACCGGCGACGGTCGGGGATGATGTCCTCTCCTGGGATTCGTTGAACAAGGAGTTCACCGCCAAGCCGGGCGAGACGGCGGCAAACTTTACTTTTGCCGTGACCAACGTCGCGAAAACAAATGTGATCATTAATTGGGTGCGTCCTTCCTGCGGTTGCACCGTGGCCAAGCTGCCTCCGACTCCCTGGACGCTGGCTCCGGGTGAAGGGGGCAACATCGATCTTACGGTGGATCTCCGGAACAAATTTGGCGTTCTGTCCAAATATGTGAGCGTGGATACTTCCGGCGGGCAGAAGCTTCTGAATCTGAAGATCACCATCCCGAACAACCCGCAAGTCGTCACGGGAGGCCCTGACGCGCGCACCCGCAATATGCAAGTCGCCATGGCAGACCGCCAGGCCGTGTTTCGCGGGGACTGTGCCACATGCCATGCCAAGCCCGCCGCTGGCAAAAAGGGCGAGCAACTGTACGCCGCGGCTTGCGGCGTTTGTCACGACGCCCCTCATCGCGCGACCATGGTGCCGGACCTGCGCGCTTTGAAGAATGCAACGGGCAGCGCCTACTGGGCTCAGTGGATCACCAACGGGAAGCCGGGGTCATTGATGCCGGCGTTCGCCAAAGCCCAGGGTGGACCATTGGACGAAGAGCAGGTCCAGTCACTGGCAGAGTTTTTGGACGCCCATTTCCCCAAAGCCTCGACGGCGACGGCGGCGGTTTCCGTCGGGACGACGCCCGTGTCCTCTGCCAAAAACTGACTGCATCATGGCCGGCTTGTTCGTGACGTTCGAGGGGACTGAAGGCAGCGGCAAGTCCACGCAGATTCAGCTTCTCGCCAACCGTCTCACGGAGTTAAAACGGGTGGTCCTGACCCTGCGCGAGCCGGGTGGCACACGCATTGGAGAAGAAATCCGCCACACCCTCAAGCACAGCGACGCGGGCCATGCCATGGTGCCTGAGACGGAGCTGTTGCTGATGAATGCCAGCCGCGCCCAATTGGTGCGGGAAGTCATCCGTCCGGCGCTCGCTTCCGAGAAGATCGTCCTCTGCGATCGGTTTTTTGATTCGACCATCGCCTATCAGGTTTTTGGGCGCGACCTGGATTACGAAAAGACCCAACGGATCATCGATTTCGCCGTGGGGGACACCCGGCCTGACCTCACGTTGCTGCTCCGGGTGCCTCTGGAAGTCAGTGAAGCGCGGCGTGCCATCCGGACGTCTGCCACCGGGGAGGGCTTGGATCGACTTGAGCAGGAAGATCGGGCTTTTTTTGAGCGGGTGGAAAGGGGTTATGACATGATCGCTGCGAGTTCAGGCGCCCGGGTGCGGACGATCGATGCCACTCAGAGCGTGGAGCAGGTCCATGCCGAGATCTGGCGATGGGTGGAAGCCATTCTCTGCAGTCCTCCGACCAGCGGCGAACGCGCTTGGAAGACGATTGGGGAGTATCGGACCGAAGGGCCCAACTGAAGAAGTGCCGGCATTGCGCCGGACACTTCGTCAAAAAAAAAGAAAACCGGAGCTTACTTCAGCCCGGCCAACTGCGTACCCAAGCGGGACTTCTTCCGGCTGGCGGTCGAGCTGTGGATCACGCCGGTCTTGGCGGCTTTGTCGAAACCGGAAGCGACAGCGCGGAAAGCGTGGTTGGCATCTTCTTTCTTGCCGGCTTTGAGCGAGGCGAGGAAGTTCTTCTCGAGCGATTTCAGACGCGATTTAACGGATTTATTCTGCGAGTGCTTGCGCTCACTATTGCGCATCCGGCGCTCGGCTGATTTTGTATTCGGCATACTTTCAGTGTCCCTGATTCAGAGCCGGTCACGATAATCAAAGTCTCTCTGTTGTCAACTGGCCGATTTTGAGCAAGAGAGGGCCACCGCCACGGCGGGCGACGGATCCTAAGGGCAGGCTGCAGCTGCTTTTACTGGGCAGCCGGTTCGATCGCTCGCACCCTGCGCAAATGACGGCCTCCCTCGAAAGGGGTTTCCAGCCACAAATCGACCACGCGGAGTGCCAAATCGATAGGGATGGTCCTCTCGCCGATGGCCAAGGCGTTGGCGTCGTTGTGCAGGCGCCCCCAGCGGGCCGTATCCTCGCTCCAGCACAGGGCGCAACGTATTCCCGGGACTTTATTTGCGACGATGGCTTCGCCGTTGCCCGATCCGCCCAGCACGATCGCCCGGTCACAGCTCTTTTGTGCCACGGCCTCAGCGGCCGGGTGGATAAATGTCGGATAATCAACCGGTTCCGCACTGTGCGTCCCGAAGTCCGTAACGGCATGCCCCAGTTTCTGGAGATGATCCTTGATCTGCTCCTTGTACGCGTAACCGGCATGGTCGGAGGCAATGGCGATTTTCACTCCACAGAAATGGGCGCTCCCGGGCATTTTTGCAACCGATTAACCAAAAACTTGTGTCGACATCCCCTCCGATTAAAGTCCCGGACGAGTGCTTTACAGGAAAATAGAAGAGCGGTTGCGCGCGGCGGTTTCACAAGTATTGCCGGACGCCGATCTGGCTACGGTGCAAGTCCGGCCGTGTCCAGAGCCGAAGTTTGGCGATTACCAGAGCAACTCGCTCATGGCCCTGGCCAAGCAGCGCAAGAGCAATCCCCGCCAATTGGCCCAGGAGGTGGTGGCCAAGCTCGACCTCGGAGACCTGACTGAGCCGGTGGAGATTGCCGGCGCCGGATTCCTGAATTTCCGGGCAAAACGCCCGGCGATCGCGGGTTTGCTGAAGACTGCCGCCGCAGGTGAACACTTGTTCTATCAAGTCGCGTCTACACCCCGGAACATCATCGTCGATTTCAGCTCTCCCAACGTGGCCAAGCCGATGCACGTCGGGCATATCCGCTCGACCATTCTGGGGGACGCAATCAGCCGCATTCTGCGCCTGCTGGGCCACAAAGTAGTGACCGACAACCATATTGGCGATTGGGGCACTCAGTTTGGCAAATTGATCGTGGGCTGGAAACGCGAGCTGGATGAAGCGGCGTTGGCGCGCGATCCGCTGGCCGAAATGGAGCGGCTCTATAAGAAGGTCAATGCTGAATTCGAACAGAGCGAAGATGTGGCCGCTCTTGCGCGCAAGGAGTTGGTGAAGTTGCAGGGCGGCGACGCCGAGAATCGCGCCATTTGGGAAAAAATGATCGAGCTGTCCCTGCGGGAGTTCGAGAAAGTCTATCGCCGCCTGGGAGTTAACTTCGACTTCATTTTGGGCGAGAGCCATTACAATCCCGCCTTGAAGGGGGTTGTCCAGCGACTGCGCGATTTAGGGGTGGCCCAGGAGAGTGAAGGGGCCATTGTCGTTTTCTTTGAAGGCATTCCGGAACTCAAGGAGCAACCGGCGATCATTCAGAAGAGCGACGGCGGAGCCAACTACGCCACGACCGATCTTGCCACCTTGGATTATCGGATCCAGACCTGGAAGCCGAACGAGATCATCTATGTCACTGACGCCCGCCAGCAGCTGCACTTCAAGCAGTTCTTCACCATTTTCCGCCGTTGGATGCCGGAGGTTAAGGTCCGGTTGAGCCACGTCTGGTTTGGCATGATCCTTGGGCCGGACAACAAACCCTTCAAGACGCGCACGGGCGAGAATATCAAACTGACGGATCTGCTCGATGAGGCGGAGGAGCGAGCGCTGGCAGTGGTGACCGAAAAGAATCCCGAACTGCCGGAAGCTGAGCGCAAGGAAATCGCCCGCATTGTCGGGATTGGGGCCATTAAATACTCGGATCTTTTGCCGAACCGCCAGAGCGACTACGTGTTCAGCTGGGAGAAGATGCTGGCGCTGACTGGCAACACCGCTCCCTACCTGCAGTACGCCTACACCCGCGTGCGGAGCATCTTCCGCAAAGCCGCCGAGACTCTCACCGCGAAAGTGGAGCCGTCATTCCAATTGGGCACGCCGGACGAGATGGCGCTCGCCAAGCACCTCCTGAATTTCGGCCTGGTGCTGGAGGCGTCGGTCGATGACTACCGGCCCAATTATCTCTGCAACTATCTGTTCGAGCTGGCGGGACATTTTGCCAGGTTCTACGAGAGTTCCCCGGTGCTAAAGGCCGAGCCCCAGGAAAAGGCGGACCGGCTGGCGCTCTGTGACCTGACCGGGCGGGTTTTGAAACAAGGCTTGCAGGTCCTGGGTATTGAGACTACAGAGCGGATGTAATTTCCGACCTGAACTCTTAAAACCTATGGCCGAGCCGCAGAGCATTCAGACTCATCCTCTCACTTCCACCACTTTTGACATTCCCGGCTACCGGGTGACCCGATCGCTGGGGGTCGTGCGGGGGATCATTGTGCGCTCCCGGTCGGTCATTGGCGATTTTGGCGCGAGCATCCAAAAGATCTTTGGCGGGAACATCTCGCTTTACACCTCCCTGTGTGAACAGGCGCGGGACGAGGCGTTTCGCCTGATGCTCACTCATGCCGGCCAGTTGGGCGCGAACGCGGTGATCGGGGTGCGGTACGACGCCACCGAGATTGGGCCGGGCATCACCGAAGTCTTGTGCTACGGCACCGCGGTGATGGTCGAAACGATGATAGCCCAAGCCGGTTGAGTTTACGGCGATAGCCGCTCAATCTTCCAGCCCGCGCCTTCCCGAGTGTAGAGGAACCGGTCATGCAGCCGGCTGGGACGCCCTTGCCAAAAGTCGACCGCCTCCGGGGCCAGCACGTAGCCGCCCCAATAAGGGGGGAGGGGAGGGGCTTGGCCATAAAGGGCTGAAACCTCCTCAAGGCGCTTTTCCAGATATTCCCGGTTCGGGATGGGCGTGGATTGGCTTGAAACCCAAGCGCCTAACTGGCTGCCAATTGGGCGACTCTTGTAGTAAATCTCTGATTCCTCGCGGGAAAGTTTGGAGCAAGTGCCGCGAATGCAAACCTGCCGTTCGAGCCCTCCCCAGAAGAACGTCAGGGCGGCTTTCGGGCTTGCGTCCAGTTCCCTGCCTTTGCGGCTGGTGTAGTTTGTGTAGAAAGAGAATCCCCGCTCATCCACACCCTTGAGCAGGACCGTTCGCGCTGAAGGCTGGCCAAGGGCGTCCACGGTCGCCAGAGTCATGGCATTTGGCTCTACGATTTCCGCGGAGAGCGCCTGTTGAAACCAAGTCTTGAACTGGTCTATTGGGTCCGGCTGCAGATCTCGGCGACGCAGCCCGCCCGCCGTGTATTCTTTTCTTAAAGCGGCGACATCCATCAGTGGAAACTTTGTAACGTCTCGTCCGCGAGAGCAAGGCTTGTCCCGCGCCAGCTTTTGTCCTCCTTTGGCGAATTGCGGCCAATTCTTGCACTGCCCCAGCCTGCTCGCCTAGAGTGGAGAGAGTTGCATGACCTTTGACGCGAATAAGCGCATCGCCTTCCTCGCCGGCGCCATCGTCCTTCTGGATCAGTTCACCAAGCTCCTGGTCCTGCGGACCCTGAGTTACGGATTCGACGAGAAGGTGGTGGTGGACGGTTTTTTCAAATTCGTCCATTGGGGCAATACTGGCGCGGCCTGGAGCATGTTTCATGGAAACAATGAATTGCTGGCGATCGTTTCGCTGGTGGCGCTGCTGGTGCTTTTTCTCTATCGCCATCACTTTGATACGCGCGCCTGGATTGGCCAGGTCTCCCTTGGCCTGATTTTTGGCGGCATCATCGGCAATCTCATCGATCGCCTATTCCGCAAGCACGTGATCGATTTTCTCTATTTTTACCTTCAGCAGCGGGATGGCCGCGAAATCGGCTTTCCCGCGTTCAACGTGGCCGACACCGCCATCTGCACCGGGGTCGGCTTGCTCTTCATTCTTTCGTGGCGAAATGACCCACGCTTGCGCGGTGTTAAGGCCGAGCCGATCCCCGCCGCTCAAAACGCCGGGGACTAACCAAGCTCCTCACCGACCCCCGGACGGGACGGCGTTAGACCTTGTTTGCCGAGGGATGAACCCACGGATGCCGGTACGGGCGGCGCAGGAGTTTGTTGGCCTCGGCGTCCCCCACGATCATTTGTTTTTGCGGGTCCCACTGCAGGGAGCGCCCGAGCTTCATTGACAGGTTCGCCAGGATGCACGACGCCGTTGAGATGTGCCCTTGCTCGATGTCGGCCACGGGCCGGCCGCGCGACTGAATGTTCGCCAGCAGGTCTTTCATATGGCCGCGAATGGCCGGAGCGACGTGGCGTTCCAGATCTTTTTCCGTTTTATCCTCCGGGTATTCCTCGAGCTCGAACTTGACGTCCTTGTGAATTGGCTGCCCGCCATTGAGCGGCGTGAAGTCGTAGCTCATCACACTGGCCTTCAGCGTTCCCTTGTCGCCGTAAAGTGTCGCGCCCCACGGGTATTTCGGGTCGGGCGCTTCGCCCCAGGTGCGGTGCGTCCAGACAATCTTCAAATTGCCGAAGTCGAACGCGGCCGTTTGCGTATCGGAAATATTGGCCTTGCTCTTCTTGTCGACGAGGATTCCCCCGGTCGATTCGACGCGCGTGGGCCAGCCCAGATCGAGCATCCACCGCACCATGTCGAGCATGTGAATGCACATGTCCCCCACGATGCCGTTCCCATACTCCGTGAAGGCCCTCCAGCCGCGCGGGTGCGCGATTTTGTTGTACGGCCGCATCGGCGCCGGTCCCGTCCACATCTCCCAATCGAGGGAGTCGGGCGGAGCGGTGTCCGGTGGATTTTCGGAGGCGCGCATGTGGTAATAGCAGTATATCTCCGCATAGGCCACGTTTCCGAGCTTGCCCTCGCGGACGATGCGATCCCGGGCTTCGATCAGATGGGGCGTGCTGCGTCTTTGAGTGCCGACCTGTACCACGCGCTTATGCTTGCGGGCGGCGGCGACCATCGCTTTGCCCTCGTCGATGTCGATGCTGATCGGCTTTTGCACGTAAATATCCGCGCCGGACTCACAGGCTGCGATCATTGGCAAGGCGTGCCAATGGTCTGGGGTGGCAATCAGCACGAGGTCGAGATCCTTCTCCTTCAGCATCTCCCGATAATCATGGTAAGTGCGCGGTTTCTTTCGTGAGAGCTGCCGCTGGCTTACGAGGTCCGCGGCTTCCGCCAGCATCTGCCGGTCCACGTCGCATAGGGAGACCACCTCCACGGGGGCTACTTGGATGAGGCGGAGCAAGTCGGCTTTGCCGTACCATCCGGTTCCGATCAATCCAACTCGTTTTTTGGCGTCAGCGAGCTCGGCGGGAAAAGAGTTTTGAAGTGGTGCCAGCGCGAGGCCAGCGCTTCCCAATTTCAGGAATTCTCGGCGATTCATGGGTGAGGCCGTAGTAATCCTGAACTCCGGTTTCAAATCAAGACGGATCAATCGGGCTTGCCCTCGTCGTGAAACCGCTCAACATCGCGGGATGCGAGGTTCCCTTTGCCAAGCGCTGATCCTCAGCGGCTTCCTGGCTGCATTGCCTGGCGCTTTTGGCGGCGCCGGTTCCGGTGACGCTGGCGCTGCCCGCCCGGCTCTGGCCAATCTGCCGCCGCCGCTCGGCCTGCCCCAGCCCGCCGCGACGAACGACGCGCCTTATGCGCCGCAGCCTATTCTGCCAGGAGGCGTGGTGGTTCCGCTCTATCCGCCGGAATCGCCGTTGCTGAACCAGGACCGCGTGCGCGAGGCCGAGCAGTATAATCTGAGCAAATCCGTGCCCGGGCGGATCAATAGCATCGTCAATATCCACAACCCTTCAATCGAAGTTCACCCGGTGGACGGTTCGATCAACACCGGGGCGGCGGTGATTCTCGCCGCCGGGGGCGGCCACAATACTCTGAACGTCGGCTCCGAGAGCGCCGATTTCGTCCCGTTTTTCTACAACTACGGCGTGACCACCGTCATCCTGCGGAATCGCTTGCGCCACGACGGCTATAACGTCGAGACCAACGCGGTCCATGATGCGCTGCAGGCGATTCGACTGGTTCGAGCGCATGCCCAGGACTGGCATATTGATCCGAACAGGATCGGGATTGTCGGATTCTCCGCGGGCGCGGAATTGGCCGCGCCAGCCGCGCTCTTTTTTGCGGAATTCGACCGAACCAACAATGCCGCCACGGATCCTCTGACGGGCATCAGTTCGCGCCCCGATTTCATCGGATTGATCTACCCGGGGCCCACTCCGTTCGCGCGCAAGGCGACTCCGGCCATCCCGCCCAATACGCCGCCTGCATTCATCACTTGCGGTGGCGCGGGCGACCGGGTGCACGCGATCTGGGCGGATGAATACCTGGCGGCCATGCTGCAAGCCGGCATCCCAAATGTGGAGATGCACATCTACGGGAATGGACGGCATCCGGGCGATCCGCTTCCGGACGGCAGTCGGATGACGGGCGGCCTGACGGATCGGAATAATATCCCGTTTGGCAAATGGCAGGACCGGTTCATCGATTGGTTTCGTGACCTCGGCTTCCTGCTGAAACCCGGGGTGGAGACTCGCGCCGCGCGGGACACCGCCGCGTTCCTGGCACAAAAGTCCGGGGCAAATCGTTGAAACGGCATGCCACTCTCACGCCGGAAACTTCTGTCGGGATCAAGTGCTTTTGTGCTGGGCGCTGCGGCATTGTCAGTGGCGGCGGCCGAGCCTCCGGCCAGACGCTCCAAAGTGATCGTCACTGGCGGGCATCCGGGCGATCCGGAGTACGGATGCGGCGGGACGGTGGTGCGGCTGGCGGAAGCTGGCTCCGAGTTGGTGCTGCTCTATCTAAATGAGGGCGAACCCCAGGGCGTGGCCCGGCTGCCGCGCGGAACCCGGGTGGCGGAAGCCCGGAGCGCCTGTGAGATTCTGCAGGCGCGGCCGCTCTTCGCTGGACAGGTCGATGGTGACGCGGTGGTTGATCGGCCTCATTGCGAGCAGTTCCGCAAGATGCTGGAGGCGGAGAAGCCGGATCTGGTCCTGACTCATTGGCCGATTGATAACCACGCTGACCATCGGGCCATGTCGATGCTCGTTTACGATGCCTGGCTGCGATCCGGCCGCAAATTCGCCTTGTATTACTACGAAGTCTCCAACGGGGAAGATACCCTCCAGTTTACGCCCACGCACTATGTCGGCATTGCCGCCGTCCTGGAAAAGAAGCGGCGCGCCTGTCACGCCCACGCCAGCCAGAGCCCTGACAAATTCTACCCGCTGCAGGACAAGGTGGCTGAGTGGCGCGGCCTGGAAAGCGGCCTGGGACGCGCGGAAGCTTTTGTGAAACATGTGCAGAGCCCGGAATTCCTGTTTCCCGGCCGCTGACCGAATCCTCAGGTTTTTCATCGGGCGCCGCTGGCGCTGCAACGTCAGCATTTACAGCGGGCTGCGGGGGGATATAGACTGCGTTCGGTGATAGAAGAGACGATCTCGCGAATCGAAGAACGCCTGCGGGCTGCGGACGCATTGACGGCGGCGCAACGTTCGGAGCTGGCCCAACTTCTGACTCAATTGCGATCGGAAGCCCGGTCGTTGCCGCCAAACTCCCTGCCCGCGTTGCCTCCCGCGCTCGAAGAGGATGCTCGAGGGGCGATTAGCCGGCTTGAGACCGCGCTAACCGCGTTCGAAGCTTCTCACCCGCAGGTCACCGGCCTGGTGAATCGCATCAGCTCTATTCTGGCCAACATGGGCATTTAGTCTGGCCCTCGATCGGTCGCGGCGGGGCTCAAATTCTCAACCGAAAACCTCGCCGGTTGAGCGCTGTGGCCACGGCCATGAGACCCCCTGCGCAGCTTAGGGATCGCGCAATCGCAGCGGCCAGATTGATTTGCCCGATGCGATCGTAGCTTGTTCCGAGCCCGATCAGTTCCAAGAGGGAAGGCAGCATTTCGGACAGCAGATAGGCCAGGAGCACGTTGCTTCCGGTGAAGGCGAGCCAGCGGGCGATTGGAGGCGGCTGTGGCCGATCACACCCCAAGTGGAAGAGCATCCAAAGGCTGGCTGTAATCGCGCAGGACCAGAGACACCACGAAGGGGTGGCGCTGTTTTTATAAATCCCGTAGAGGCCATGCACCAGGAGGGCTGCGGCGGCGCAGCCAAGAATAAAAAGGAGTGTGAAGCGGAGGCGGGAGGAAAGGGTGCTCAGGTCGGCGGACTGAAGGATTGTTCCGAGCAGCATGCCGGCAACCGTAATTGAGGCTTGGGACCCGAGGGTTCCCCCGATGCCCACGTAGCTGGCCAGCCAGAATCCCTTGAAAGCCCCATTTCGGTCGGCCGGATAAAGGCACAGCAGCAGGGTCATGCAACCCAGCAGTGCCGTGCGATTTGCCCGAAAAGCGAGAAAGATCAACGATCCTACCAGGTAGGCCCAGCCGATGAGGCCGAGGATGCCGTACCACTCCGTATGAATGGAAAAAGGGCTGAATGTGACGATTCGCTGCCCCTTGGCGCCTCGAAACGACACGGCCAGAAATGCCAACAGGAGAAATCCCGCGATTCGGACAAACCGCCAGCCTTTTGGCCTGGACGCCTCCTTGGTTCCGTCTGGTTCGAAGGTGGAGAAAGCTAGGATGGCCGCGAGGTAGAATAGCGTGGCCCAGAGGGCCGGTGACCAGCCCAGTTCGCGAGCGTCGGGCGCTTCGTCATTGACCATCATGATGCCGATGAGCAGCAGGGCTCCGGTGCGGAGTGCGATATGAAGGAGAACTTGCGGGATCGATTGCTTTTTTAGCCGGCGGGCCAGAGCCAGAGGCAGGGACAGGCCGACGATGAATAGAAATCCCGGGAAAACCAGATCCACGAAAGTCATGCCGCTCACGCCATGAAAATGCCGCATCCATGCCGGCACGATCCTTTCCGGCGCCCCCGCGAGATCGTTGACGAAGATCATCGCGAACATCACGAAAGCGCGGAGGCTATCCACGGAAAGAATTCGACCGGAAAGTGGGGCTCTCGCTTCGGTCTCGTTGGACGGCATAAGGTGGGGCATGGTGGCGGGAAATCGGCGCTTCGCGCAAGCTGCCCCGGGAGGGCGCCGTGGTTCTCCGACCGACGCCTGTGCTCAGGCAATGATTTCGTGAATCGGAGTTCCGTGGTCGATCTCCAGGCGCTTTCGGCCCGGGATTTCGAGCTTCCTCGAGTCGAGGCCCAATTGCTGCAGGATGGTGGCGTGAATATCCGTGACGTAATGCCGGTTTTCAGCGGCGTGAAAACCGATCTCGTCGGTGGCGCCGTGCACCACGCCGCGTTTGAGCCCGCCGCCTGCCATCCAGACGCTAAAGCCGAAGATGTGATGGTCCCGGCCGTCGGAATTCTGTGATCCGGGGGTGCGGCCGAATTCGGTGGCGAACACGACGAGGGTTTCATCCAGCAGGCCGCGCTGATCGAGATCCTCCAGCAGCGCGCCGATCGGTTGATCGACCGCTAGCGCCAGGCTCGAATGATTGCCTTTGAGTCCGCTGTGCGCATCCCAGGCCCCGGCCCCAACCCCGCCATGCTGGACTTGGATAAACCGCACTCCGCGCTCCACCAGGCGCCTCGCGGCGAGCATTTGAGCGGCGAAATCACGGCAGTGCGGCAAGTCGAGGCCGTAGAGCTTCTTGATGTGGCCGGGTTCTTGCGAGTAATCCAGCACTTCCGGAACGGATGCCTGCATGCGGAAGGCGAGTTCGTAAGAGGCGATGCGCGCCGCCAGGATCGGGTCATGGGGATATTCGACGCCCCGCAAGGCGTTGAGGTCCCGGATGAGGTTTCGCCCCGTGTTTTGCGCGTCGCTGGCCAGGGCGCGCTCCGGTTGGCCGAAATCCAAGGGGTTTTTCGGATCGATCCGCAGGGGCACGGCGTCATGGGAAGGGCCAAGGTAAAAGCCATCGCGACGATTCCAGACTTCGCGCGCGCCGATCGAGATGAACTGGGGGAGATTGTCGTTTAGCGAGCCCAGGCCGTAATGCACCCACGCGCCCAGCGTCGGGAACTCGCCGTCCAGCATGTTCCGGCCGGTATGGAACTGGGTTTGCGCGCCGTGATTGCTGTCGGTCGTCCACAGCGATCGCACCAGGGCGAGGCGATCGATGTTTCGGCCGATGTGCGGAAACCAATCGCTGACTTCGATGCCGCTTTGGCCCTTTTTCTTAAAGCCCACCTGCAGCGGGTAGAGGGTGTTGCGCTGGTTGCCGTTGGCGTCCGGCACGATCAAACGTTCCACGGCGAGTTTTTTCGGGTTCTGAACATCGGCGAAGGGCGTTTCTGCAATGGTTTTGCCGGCGTAGCGGCTCACCATTGGCTTCGGATCGAAGCTTTCCAGATGGCTGACGCCGCCATTCATGAAGAGCCAAATAACGCTTTTCGCCTTCGGAGCGAAATGAGGGAAGCCGCTCGGCGGAGACCAGGCACTCTCGCTGGCGGCAGCCTCCCGCTGAAGCATGGCGCCCAGCGCGAGGCCGGTGAACCCCATCCCAAGGTCGGACAGGAACATTCGGCGGTTTTGCAGCCGCGCGATCGAGTTCGGATGGAGTGGAGTGGGTTTCATCGCAGCGTGACAAAATCATTATGGTTGAGAAGCGACCAGACCAGCTGGGCGCGCGGGGTGGGGGCAGTGTTCCCGGGCTTTTCCTGGCGCCAGATGTCCAGGGCTTTGCGACACGCCGCCACTTCGGCCGGGCCTGCGTCAATGCTCAGGAGTTCGAGCATGGCGTCCCGGATGAACTGCTCGTCGCTGGAGTTACTGGCAAAGCGCGCGGCGATCGACTCAGCGCAATCGAAGGCGAGCTTGGAATTCGTCATGGCCAGTGCTTGTTGCGGCACGATGCTCTGCTCTCGCCGATAACACTCTTTGACTCCGGCGGCATCGAACGTGGCGAGAAACAGGTTACGATCATTGTTCGAATGAAAGAAGTAGAGGCTGCGTCGCCGGGAGGCCTCCTGCTGGTCGGGCGGGATGGACGGACCTCGCATCGTTCGATCGAGAGCGCCCGCCAGCGCCAGCATTGAATCCCGCACCGCCTCCGCTTCGAGCCGGATGGGATTGCGACGCCAGAGATAAACATTGTCCGGATCTTTGGCGGCGTTGTCGCCAGAGCCGGCCAGGGACGACGAGACACGGTAAGCGGCGGAGGTAACGATCAGGCGGTGCAGGTGCTTCATGCTCCATCCGCTTTCCATGAGTTCCGCCGCCAGCCAGTCGATCAACTCGGGATTTGCCGGAGGCGGTGCCTTGCGGCCGAGATCGAAGGTGGGGGAGGCCAGCGGCGTCCCGAAATGGCGGGTCCAGATATGGTTGACGGCCACCCGGGCGGTTAGCGGGTTGCGCGGATCGGTAATCCACTCGGCCAGCGCGGTGCGGCGACCGCTGCTTTGCGGGGGAAATGGGACGGCAGGATCGTCGGCCGTGCTGTTCAGGAAGCGGGTGGGTGTCCAGCGTGCGCCCGACAGCTGGGTGTACCTGTCCTCCGGCTTAATGGGGGCTTCGTTCGCCTGCCTCGCCTTCTCGAAGGCTTCGCGTGCCGTTTTGAGATCTTTGTTCGCGGATTCTTTCTTATCCTCGGAGGATTTATTGAGCCGATCTTCCGCTTCAGCCAAGCCCAGGCGCGCTTTGGCGACGGTGGCCGCGCGCTCCGCTTTGATCGCTGTTGTGAGTTCGTTTGTCCCTGGATCTCCCGTCCACGACTTCCGCATCGCTTCTCCGCGGCGCTCGACGCTCGCCAGTTCGGCCCGGGCGAACTCGAGGGCGGCTTCCGAAACCGCCAAGGACGCGCGGGTTTCGTTGACGGCGCGGCTCGCCTCATCGCGCTGGGACTTGCTCACCGCGAGGTTGTCCGCTTCGACGAGCGCCAGTTCCCGGCGGAGCGCCTGGACGAAGGCGTCTCTGGATCTTGGCAAGGCGGCCTCCGCGTTTCGCACGCTCCGCTGGGCTGCTGCCAAATAGGTCGGGAGAACCCAAGCGCGGCGCTCGGGTCGATACGCTTCGACCGGCAAGGGGACCGGCCGAACCTGGGGCTGCCGGAACGCCAGGAAATCAGGCGGCTTCGCCAGGATCTCGGTCTTCTTATCGGGCTGGTTCTCTTGCCCGCGGACGAAACGATAGGTGGGCGTCTCGAGCAACGCATCGAATGCCCGGGGGATTCCATCTTTCGCGAGATCTGGCTCGCTTGGAGCCAGATCGAGGCGGACGTGGTAGGGCTCAAAGAAGGCGCGCAGTTGGTAGAATTCACTTTGGCGGATCGGATCGTATTTGTGGTCGTGGCATTTGGCGCAATTCATGGTCAGCCCGAGAAATCCTTTGCTCACGTGCTCGACGGTCTCTTCCAGCCATTGGTTGCGATTGAAGAGGAAATAATTGCGCGCCAGATAGCCCGTGGCCCGGAGTTTGTCCGGCTCGTTGGGATGAAGCTCATCCGCCGCGAGCATCAGCCGGATCATTTCGTCATAAGGCAGATCGGCGTTCAGCGACTCAATTATCCAATCGCGCCAGTGCCAGATGTGGGGTTGGCTATTGCGCAGTTGGTCGCCCAGTCCGTACCAGTCGCTATAGCGCCACACGTCCATCCAATGCCGCGCCCAGCGTTCTCCGTAACGGGGATCATTCAGCAGGCGCTCCACGATCGCTTCATACCAACCGTTCGCCGAATCCCGTTGTGCCTGCCGAAGTTCTTCGGCGGTCGGAGGCACGCCGACGAGATCGAAATAGAGCCGCCGGAGCAGAACCTCCCGGGGCGCTTCGCTTTGCGGTGTCAGGCCGTGCTCCGCATATCCCCGAGCGATAAAAGAGTCGATCGGGTTCCGGGCCCACTCCGAGTCCGCGCGCGGAGCGGTGGGCCGGACGCAGGGGCGAAACGCCCAGTGATCCCTCGGATCCGCGTCGCCTTTTTCATCCTGGGGCGTGGGCGCGCCCGCGGCGATCCAGTCCCGGAGGAGTTCTATTTGCGCCTCGTTGAATCGTTCTCCCTCGTGCTCGGGAGGCATCCGTTCATCGCTTTCCGGAGAGGCAATCCGTTTAAGGATCAAGCTGGCGCCGGGCTGTCCTCGTTCGATTGCCGGACCGCTGGCGCCTCCTTTCAGAATGGCGGCGGCCGTATCCAGGCGCAGGTTTTTCTTTTGCTTGAGCCCGCCATGGCATGAATAACAGCGCTCCCGGAGCAACGGTTTTATCTCTGTCAGATAGTCCGCGGCGCGAAGTCCAACGCCGAAGAGCAGGGCGAACAAGGGCAGCAATCTCGCTTTTCGGATCGGGAACATGCAGAGGGTTTAAGATGGCCGCGAACGACAGCCTCATCAATCTCTTTCCCCGCCGCGTAGAAGCTGCTGCAGGACGGGCGTGACTTTTGCTTCCAGTTCCAGGGTGAGTTCCTCCTGCATAAACTCGTAGTCATCCGGGATATGCAGGACGGCCAGAAGCTTCTCCCGCAGGATCTGGCTGTGCCGCTCGTTCAGGCGTTGCAGGTGGGATTTTTCCATGACGAAGATCACATCGGCCCAGCGCAGCATTCCCTCGGTGATGGGGATGCGGGCGCTCGGTTGAGTGCCACCGGATCGAACCTCGAACTCCGGGCTGCCTTTGAAGATTTCTTCCGCCGTCAAACTGCGCCGCCGGTTCCGGCTGCAGATGAACAGAACTTTTATTCGGGCTGGGTTTCGCACGCAGCCTGTAAATCTTTCCGCTCTTGGGAATGGCGTCCAGTTCCCTTGAGAGGCTCCGATATGGGGATGGGCAGAGGCTCTCGTTGTTGCTAGCCTCAGCTCATGATCCGTTTGTTCCTGTGGATGTGGGGTTTTCTGGCTGCGGTCTCGGCGAGCGCGGCGCCTTTGGAAGACAGCGAGCTTCAGCAGTATTTTGAGGGCAAGGTCCGGCAGATGGCCGCCGTTCCTCTTCGCGAGATCGAGTCCCGGGAACAATGGGAGGCCCTCAAACCGGCCTTCCGAGCTCAATTGTTCGAAAATCTTGGCCTTTCCCCTCTGCCCGAAAAAGGGGATCTGCACCCGGTCATCACCGGGAAAGTGGAACGCGAGGATTTTGTGGTCGAGAAACTGCACTTCCAGTCGCTGCCGGGCCTCTATGTCACTGCCAATTTTTACCTTCCCCGGCAGGCCGCCGGCCCGCTCCCGACGATACTCTACGTGTGCGGGCATTCCCTGGTGAAGGAGCACGGAGTGAGTTATGGAAACAAAGCAGCTTACCAGCATCACGGGGCGTGGTTCGCCCGGAACGGCTACGCCTGCCTCGTGATCGACACGCTCCAACTCGGTGAGATCGAAGGGCTCCATCACGGCACCTATCGGGAAGGGATGTGGTGGTGGAATTCGCGCGGTTATACGCCGGCGGGCGTCGAGGCCTGGAATTGCCTTCGCGCGCTGGATTATCTCGAGACCCGCCCTGAAGTCGACAAGACCCGGTTTGGCGTGACGGGCCGGTCTGGGGGGGGGGCTTATAGTTGGTGGATCACCGCGCTCGATGATCGCATCAAAGTGGCGGCGCCGGTGGCGGGCATCACCGACTTGCAAAATCAGGTGGCGGATGGCGTGGTGGAGGGGCACTGCGATTGCATGTTCTTTGTGAACACGGCGCGCTGGGACTATCCGCTGATCGCGGCCCTGGCCGCGCCACGCCCGTTGCTCATCTGCAATTCTGACAAGGATTCCATCTTCCCGCTGGATGGCGTGATGCGCACTCACGCCCAAGCCCGCCGCATTTACGAATTTTACGGCGCTTCCACGAATCTGGGCGTGTTGATCACCGAAGGACCTCACGAAGACACCCAGGACTTGCAAGTGCCTGTCTTTCGCTGGTTCAACCGGTTTTTAAAGCATGAGAGCCCGCCGATCGAGATGGCGGCGCGAAAATTCTTCACGCCCCAGGAGTTGAAAGTGTTCGATAAGATTCCGGACGACGAACGCAACACCCGGATTTACGAGACTTTCGTCCCCCGCGTTCCCGAGCGGGACCCCGCGCGGCTGCGGTCGACACTGCGGACGAAATCGTTTGGAGCCTGGCCCGCTTCGCCGCCGCCGGTGCAGCCGACGGGTGAACGGCAATGGAACAGCAACGGTCATGAGTTGCGGCTGGCAGAGTTTTATTCCGAACCGAAAGTCCGCCTTCGCCTGTTCTACTATCCCGGGGACGAAACGACCGATCTCCGGTTGGTGGTGCTGGGGGAGGAGGATCTTCCAGGCCTGGCCCAGATTTTTCGGGAGGAGCTGGGGATCAATATTGGCTTTTTGACGGGCAGTCCCGCCAATTACGCCTCGCTGGATTGGCTTCGCCCGATTGTGCGGGATGATTCCGATTCCATGCCGGGCTTCCTCATCGTGCGCGGCGAGGGGAGCGCGAATGCGAAAAAAGCGGTCCAGGTTCGCCGGCGTTATATGCTGGTCGGCGGAACTCTGGACAGCATGCGTGTTTTTGATATCCAGCGCGGTGTCGAAATGCTTCGCGCCTGCGCGGATGCAGGTAATCTTCCCTTGCAGATTTTTGCGGCCGGACGCAATGCCGCGAACGTGGCCCTGTATGCTGCCCTCGCAGAGAATCCGCCGGGCCGGATCACCCTGCGAGGCGTTCCCCAAGACGAAAAGGATCAGCCGGATTACCTGAACTTCGGCCGTTACACTTCCTTGGCGGAGGTGATGCGCCAGTTGCCTGCGGGCGGCTTTGGCAAACCCGTGATCGTGGTCACGGAGTAGCTGGGTTCTCTCGAAAGCAAAAGGACCGCCGGCCTGGCGGCCTGCGGTCCTTCACAAAGGAGAGTCCTGTCTTTTAGGCGAGGCTGGGCGGAGCGAAACCCTGGCGGTAATTGCGCGACAGGATCGTCTTGTTCGCTTCGTCGTGGTTGGTGAAGCGGTAGTTGGCGGCATCCCAGCGCAGCTCCTGGCCGGGGAAGCGAGTCGCTTTCACCGCGAGCAGCGCCGGTTCGGTGATGCGCACGCCAATCGTCAAAGGCGTCCAAAGCGGTTTCTTCGCCCCGAGGCAATCGTCCACCCAATCCTTCCAGTGATTGCGGCGTTCGATTTCTGGCATCGGTTCATGCTCCGCGATTTTCCCGTCGCGGAAGATGGTAATTTTGCCATCCGCCTGCAGCACCAGCGTTCCTTCGGTGCAAACGACCATGGTGTGATTGGCATCGAACTTCACGGGAGGCAGGCCGAGCGCAGCGAACGACGGCATCAAGCCGCTGTCGTTATAATGCACGACGAATTTTTCCCGGGCGAACTTGCCGCCGCCTGGATAGGTCAGCGTGCTCATGTTATGGGAAGAATGAGCATCCGCCGGCGGTTTCAGCGTGTGGGTTTGCACCGCTTCCGGCGAAGGCAGGTCGTAGGCGAAGTAAATCAGGTCGAGCAAGTGGCAGCCCCAGTCCGCCAGTTGGCCGCCGCCCGTTTCCCAGAATGTGCGCCAGCGCCGGGGCGCGATGTCATCACTGTAAGGCATTTCGTGGTCGATCGGCCCGCGCCAGAGATCCCAGTTCAGATAGTCGGGCACTGGCTTGGCGTAAGGATACTTCTCCCAGGCGTCCGCGAAATAATAGCCGCGCTCCACTCCACCGGTCCAGACGTGCGCTTCGACTGGCTTGCCCAGTTGGTTTTTCCTCAGGATCTCCACGGCCTTCATGCGGCCGGGGATCATCGAGCGCTGATTCCCCAATTGGGTGACAGAATCGGGTCGGGCTGCCAGGGCTTCCTTCACGACCCGGAGTTCGTCCAGTTGCTGCACGAGCGGCTTTTGGCTGTAGACATGCTTTTTGTGCTTCAGTCCCGTGACCACCATCGGGCAATGATGGAAATCGGGGGTTTCCACGATCACCGCGTCGAATTGGTCCGCCCGATTGGCAAACGCTTCGCGGTAATCCTCGACGCGGAACGCTTTCGGAAAATCGTTGCCGATCTTGTCCAACTCCCGGCGATCCACATCGCAGAACCCGACAAATTCACAGGCCTCGTAGTCCCGCAATTGCTGGCGTTCCAAGCCGGCAATTCCGCCGACGCCAATCTGGAAAATTCGCAATTTGCTGTTCGTGTTGGTTTCCGCGCGGCCTCGCGCGGTGAGTGTAGCCACTCCAGCAGTCAGAATGGCTCCGTTTCTCAGAAATGTCCGACGAGTGATGGGAGAGAAGGGTTTTCGGTTCTCGTTCATATGGATGCGATTGATAATGGACCGAACTCGCAGCCACGCAAGGAAAACAGATCCTCGGGAGTTGCCGAATGTCCAACCGTCGCCGGCGCGTTCTGGCGACCGTGAAACTGCGGTTTATCCGCAGTCGTCAGGTCCGCAGTGAATTCGGTTCGATCATCGTTTTCGATTGGGCGCCCTTCAGCAGCGCTCCGGGCATTCCTGCGATGATGGACAACGGAGCGACGTCCTTCGTGACGACCGAGCTCGCGCCGATCTTCGCGCCGCGGCCGATGGGGGCTCCGGCCATAATCTCTCGGCGTGAGCCCCGATCCAAGCGTCGTCTGCGATCAACGCTCCAGGAATGACTGTCTCTTGCACGCAAGCGGGACTTCTTCATTCATCGCATCTGTTGGTGGAGAAAAGCCGCCTTTGCGACGGTTTTAATAATCTACGAGTAGGGTTAAGCCCTTGCTGGTGAAGAAGGGACGGCGTTGATAATTGTCAGGAAATCCGACGTTCTTCGGGGTTAATTGGTGATTGTAAAAGGAATGGTGTGTTTATTTAAAGTGACTAATGATCAATTACTTATGCTTTGATTTCGTTTGAGTTTTAACAGTTGGCTTTCTTCCTGCTTTTTTGCCGGGACAACCAATCGGTCTGCCCAACATAAAAAATGAAAATCAAAGTATTAGCAGCAGCGTTA
Organism: uncultured Verrucomicrobiota bacterium; assembly: GCA_964566945.1. Classification (GTDB taxonomy): domain Bacteria; phylum Verrucomicrobiota; class Verrucomicrobiia; order Limisphaerales; family SXQI01; genus DASVNK01. The sequence continues at coordinate 145,185 of CAZMKE010000007.1, forward strand.
TTGCCCTTGGGAGTTGTTCTGACAACATCCAACACATCGGCCGCCGAGCAAACCCTCGGCGCATTGTTCCAGTTCTCCGGGAATCTCGGAGCGAACCCCGTCAGCGGCTCCATTTATGATGGAGACATTCATTCGGGAGTTTTCCGTGACGTCAACGCCCCTCCCAGCGGGCAGAGCGGTTCGCCAGTTCTGAGCGACTCTTACGTCCTGCAGGGCGGTGATCCGTTCGGCGGCGACACCGGTGACGCTTTCGAAGTTAGCCAAGCCGACGGGCACGCGACGGTCGGTGGTTTTGGAATTACCACGCACTATGATTTTGGCCAGCCTGGCACTCAGGCCGGAAATTTCATTTTCGCGAATCCTGACACCGGCGTTTTGACTTTCCAGAACAACAATGCGGACGAGTTCATCGGGGTGATCACCCTGAGCGGTACTGCGTTCGGCGGGATCTACGGGCCAGCTCAGTTCTTCAGCAACAGCGGTCCGGTGGATTTGAAGCCGGGTGAATCAGCCCAGATCCTCCTGAACAACGAAAGCAGCAACTACGGCGGCTACAACCATCCTTCGGTGGTGCCGGATGGCGGCTCAACCGCGGTGTTGTTCGGCATCGGCGCGACCTCGATGCTTGCGTATCGTCGCCGCTCAGCGAAGCGCTAAGCGATTTCGCTTCGATCGTATCTTTCACCCAGGGCGGGATCCCCTCGCTCTGGGTCTTTTTTTGGGACTCGGCAGCTCTTGTGGGATGTGAAGGGTCCAAGCGCATCAAGAGAGAGGGGCGTTGCTCCGTCTGCTCGTTAGGTCGCAGCCGTTCTGGAGAGATGCGGCCTGTCACGGACAATCTCATCCTGAGGGCGCATCTTCAACAGTTCGCCTGGCACTCCGACAATGACCGACATGGGTTCCACATCCTTGGTCACCACCGCTCCGGCGCCGATGACCGCGCCCTGGCCGATGGTTACGCCCGGCATGATCACGGCGTGGGTGCCAACCCAGACGTCGTCTTCGATGATGATCGGGCGGCGTACAACGGTGTCCTGCATGCGAATTGCTTTGTAGTCATGCGTGAGGCTGGTGACGGCGGCATGGGAGCCGATCATGACTCGATTGCCGATATACAGTCCGCCGTCAGCCCAAATATGAACAAACGGGGCCATCGAAACCCGGTCGCCCACGTGCAGCTTTTCGGGAGCGCTGATGTACACCGGTGAATAAATATCCACCTTCTCGCCGCAGAATTTAAATCGTTGAGCCAGTTGCCGCGTCTCGGCCAGACGCAGGTAACGCATGATTCGCTCCCCGATTCCGTACGAGAACGGACTATGGAATAGATTTCGGAGCAAGCCTTGTCGAGCAACTGCATTCGATGCCATTTTAGTTAATCTCCTGACCGTAAACTGAACTTTCTCGCGGACCTTCGGCCTCCTTTTTGTCGGAATCGCATGGGATCGGCGATGGTTTTAATGCGGCATTCATCAAGGCTTAATCGCCTGTAAGGCGGCGCCTGACGTTTAAAGGTGGCGCGCCCGTGATCTCTCGATTTTCTGGCCAGACCAGGCATGGCATCTCCCTCTTTTGTGCGGGGAGACAGTCGGGAGGCACAGAAATGGCAAGCGCCCTTATACGGGTGAAAATGGGACGGAAAGGAAACTGGACGGCGGCGGTTAGGCAGCCGCCAGACCCGCCACAAACGACTCGGCAGGATGAATGATCGGTGCGGTTGGACGCATCTTCAGCAGCTCGCCGGGAACCCCAACAATGATCGACATAGGTGCGACATCTTTGGTAACGACGGAACCCGCCCCGATCACCGCTCCGCGACCAATGGTGACGCCGGGCATGATCACCGAATGAGTGCCAATCCAAACATCGTCCTCAATCACGATTGTTCGACGGATCACCGTTTCCTGCATGCGCTCCGCGCGGTAGTCGTGCGTGAGGGTGGTGATGGCCGAGTGCGACCCGATCATGACTCGGTTGCCAATCGAAATTCCCCCGTCAGCCCAAATGTGCACGAACGGCGCCACGGAAACGCGATGGCCGACCCGCATGTTTTCCGGCGCGTTAATGTAAACCGGAGAGTAAATATCGAGGTTCGTCCCGCAGGATTTAAACAGGCACGAAAGCCGCCGGGCCTCCGCCAGCCGGAGGTATCTCATGACGCGGCCGCCAACGCTGTAGGACCATTTGTTGTGCAGTAAGGATCGAAACAACCCTTTTCGATTCGTGACTTCAGACGACATGACAAACAGGCTCCGATGGCAGGCGGAACGACAAAACTCCCTGAACGGGGATAGTTCTACAGCCTAACTAGTTTGTCTAGATTTTTTCCGCGAAAATCCAGGCTTTTATAAGTTCAGAGGCGTATCAGGAGTATCCTGATGCGGGCGTAATTGTCGCGTGGGCCTCCAGGGAGGCTGTCGTTTGTCGGTCAAATCAGCCATGATGGCGGACCAGAAGCGGATTCGATTATCCCACCCGGGTGATGATTTCTCCCGGGGCAAAGCGGACCTTGGGCAGGGAGGCATATTTATCGGTGGCGGCCCGGTAACCGGCTGCGGCGACCACGACCGTTTGGAAGCCTTTTGGCCTGAGCCCGAGAATGTCATCGTAATCCGCGGGACTGATCTCCTCCATCGGGCAGGTGTCAATTCCGAGGAGGGCCGCGCTGGTCGTGAAATTTCCCAAAGCAATGTAGGCCTGGCGGGTCGCCCAGAAATTCACGTTGAACCTGTCAGCGGGCTGGCTGAGAAAGTCGAGCAGAACGTGGCGGAAGCCATGAAGGGACTGGGCTGGGACTCCGCGCACGTGTGCGACGCGGTCCAGATAGTGATCCACCTCGGACGCTCCGATATCACTCTTGATTGCGAATACCACCACATGGGAGGCGTCCGCCACCTGCCGCTGATCCCACGAAGCGGGCACCAGCCTCTCCTTGGTCGCCGGGTCGGTCACGACGACGAAACGCCAGGGTTGGAGACCGAACGAGGATGGTGTCAAAATAAGGGACTCCTCCAACGTGCGCCAATCTGCGTCAGAGATCCGGCGGTTCGGATCAAATTGTTTGGTCGCGTACCGCCAGCGCAGTTGCTGAAGCAGGAGTTCGTTGGAAACAGGTTTCGAAGTCATGGTGGTAATGGTGGTGATGTTTCTTTTCTCTGGTTTGTTGACGTCAGGTTTGAGCTGCTGGCGGCGGTTCAAGCAGTGCAGCGAGCCTGGAGTCTATTGCTTTGCGACTGAGCACGCCGGCAGTCCGGTCTCGGAGTTCGCCGGCCGAAAAGTACAGAAGCGTCGGGATGCTCTGAATCTGGCATCGGGCAGCCAGATCTGGATTCTCGTCGACGTTCACTTTCGCGACCGCGACCTTCCCCGCGTTTTGTGCTGCGATTTCGTCCAGAACAGGACTCAGCATTTTGCATGGCCCGCACCAATCAGCCCAGAAGTCGACCAGCACAGGTTGCGGAGCGTTCAGAACGATTTCGTCGAAAGTTGATGAGGTCACGGTAAGGATATTTTTCATACGCTTTCTCGAGCATGATGTTGCAGTGGAGTGGCTTAGCGCAGTCCCCCGGCGATTACGAAAGTTTCCCCTGTGATCCAACTGGAGTCGGCCGAGGCCAGAAAGGCTGCGGCCGGGGCGATATCTCCCACCTCGCCGATGCGTCCCAGAGGAGTCTGAGATTCCAGCTGTTTACGAAATGCGCTTTCGTGCAATCCGGCGGCCTGTACTCCTTCGGTGATGATCATTCCTGGGTTGATCGCGTTGACTCGGATGCGCCGCGGCCCAAGTTCCTTGGCCAACGTGCGGGTGATCGCATCGACGGCCGCTTTGGTGGCGCTGTAGACCGATGTGTTCGGCGGCGTCAGGGTGCTGGCCGCGGAACTGATATTGATCACGCTCCCTCCCTCGGGGCCGAAATAGCCGACGGCTCCCCGGGTGGTTAGCAAGAGCCCCAGGACGTTCAGGTTAAACTGCCTGTGGAAATGTTCCTCCGTTACATTCTCCAAAGGAGCGAACTCGTAAACTCCGGCGTTGTTCACGAGCACGTCCAAATGCCCAAACGCGTCTTTGGTTTCGGCGAAGAGCCGGGCGATATCCGCGGATTTTGAGACGTCCGCCTGCACCGCGGCCGCGCGTCCACCCGCCTGCAGGATTTCGCGGGCGACTCCGTCCGCGGCGGCTCGGCTCGTGGCGAAATTTATCACCACGGCCGCGCCTTCCGAGGCGAGTTGCTTGGCGATCGCCGCGCCAATTCCTTTGGAAGCCCCGGTTACCACTGCCACTTTTCCTGCCAATCGTTGCCTGCTCATATTTCCTCTTCTTTTTGTTTTTCTGTCCTGACGCCTCGTTATGCTGGTTTCGTGCCAGATTTCCGGCTCGGGGAGGGGGGATTGCTAGTGCTTTGACTTCAGGTGGTTGTGACTTTTGGCGGTTTTGCTGAAAAACGTTTCCATGGAACGCAAATGCGGTGACAACGCAAATGCAGTGTAAATGAAACGCAAATGAGTGGATAAGGGCGAGAGCTCGGGCTAGGTTTGGTGCGATGAACGCGCTCGCGGAAATGGGAGATCCGGCGGCCTTGCTCGCTCGCACCCAGGATTTGAATCGTCGCCTGCAGGAACGGGAGGAGTTTTACCGCTCGTTCCTCGAGAGTCTCGGAGAAGGCGTGATCATCACGGACCGGGATAGCCGGATTCTCTACGCAAATTCCCGCATCGAGTGCCTGACTGGGTATTCCCGAGCGGAGTTGGTGGGCGCGGTGAGTTATGAACTGTTGCTGCCGCGCGAGGAATGGCCGCTAATGCGGCGTCGATTGAAAGACCGGCTGGCCGGCAAAGAGGAATCCTACGAATACGAGCATATCCGCAAGGGGGGCGAGCGGCATTGGGTTTCGGTGCGGGCTCTGCCCTATCGCAACGGACGCGGGGAGATTGTGGGAACGATCGGTTTGATGGCGTGCATCAAGGAGAGAAAAACCCTCGAGTTCGAGAACGAATACTTGCAGGAGGAATTGCGAGGCCACTACGGATCGATTCTGGGCGAAAGTCCGGCCCTCAAGAAAGTGCTGGCGCAGATCGAGATGGTGGCGCCGACGGGCGCCAGCGTGCTGATCCTGGGTGAATCAGGAACGGGCAAGGAACTGATAGCCCACGCCATTCACGAGCGCAGCCCGCGCAAGACCGGGCCATTGGTTCGCGTGAACTGCGCGTCGGTGCCTCGGGATCTGTTTGAGAGTGAGTTCTTCGGGCATGTGCGCGGAGCCTTTACCGGAGCGATCAAGGATCGCGTCGGCCGTTTCGAGCTGGCGCACGGCGGTTCCTTGTTCCTGGATGAGATCGGCGAAGTGCCGTTGGAACTCCAAAGCAAACTGCTGCGGGTGTTGCAGGAGGGGCAGTTCGAGAAGCTGGGCGAAGATCGGACCCGTTCGGTGGACGTGCGAATTATTGCCGCCACCAATCGGGATCTCCATGGGGAGGTCAAAGCGGGACGCTTCCGCGAGGACCTTTACTATCGGCTGAGCGTTTTCCCCATGGAGGCGCCTCCGTTGCGCGAGCGTTTGGAGGACATCCCGATCCTGGCTGAGCACTTTTTGCGGGAGTCGGGCAGGAAGCTGGGCGCCAACCTGCTGAGGCTGACGGCGTCCGAGATCCAGGAGCTTCAAAGCTACGATTGGCCGGGGAATGTCCGCGAACTGCAAAATGTGATCGAACGAGCCGCAATTCTCGGGCGGCGGGACGGCCAACTGCGCCTGGCATTGTCGCGAGCCGTTGGTTCCGGCCGGACACCGAGAAAGTCGGAGCGCGCCGTTCCGGCCGCCGCTGCTTCACTGCAGGAGGTGAAACAATTGGAGCGCGAGTTGATCCTGGAGGCGCTGGGCAAAACCGGAGGGAAGATCTACGGACCGGACGGGGCCGCCGCCTTGCTCGGCTTGCCGCCGACCACTCTCTCCTCGCGCATCCATCGGGCAGGGCTGAAGAGCGCGTTGGGAGGCGGCAGTTCCCAGGGAGCGGTAGGGCGAGGACCTTAGCTGCAGCCAGGAGGGCGCGGGGCGGGGTGCGGTGGCGGCTGCGCAGCGTTCAGAATGGTCTGGTTCAGTATTGTTATAAGGCGCTGGTATTGTAAAAATGAGCTTGAAAAAACTGTCGGCAAGATAGGAGAAAAATCGTGGCAGGGGACAACCAGAACTCTGGGCCTCGAGGCGAAGGGGCGTTTTGCACCACGCTCTGGAGCGTGGTGTTGAAAGCGGGCTCGGACGATTCAGTCGTCGCCGGTCGCGCCTTGGAGCAGCTCTGCCATCGCTATTGGTATCCCCTTTACGCGTATGTCCGCCGGTCGGGTCGCGCCCATGCGGATGCGGCAGACCTGACTCAGTCCTTTTTCGCGCAAATCATCGAGCGGAGATCGCTGAACGGCTTGAGCCCCGGAGTTGCCCGGTTTCGGTCTTTTCTGCTCGCCTCGCTCAAGAACTTCCTGATTAACGAATGGCAGGCGGCCAATCGCTTCAAGCGAGGCGGCGGCCGGCAGATTGTCTCCCTCGATGAAACGGCGGACGAACGGTATTTGGCTGAACCGGCGGACAATGCCACGCCCGACAAACTTTTCGAAAAGCGCTGGGCTCTGTCGGTGGTCGAATTGGTGCTGGCCCGGCTGAGGAATGAGTTCGTGAGTTCCGAGAAGCCGGAGCTCTTCGACGCCCTCAAACCTGCCCTGTCCGGCGAGAAGCTGGCGCAATCGTATGCCGAAATTGGCGCGGCCTTTGGTTTGAGCGAGGGAGCGGTCAAAGTCGCGGTTCATCGGATGCGCAAGCGTTTCGGCGAACTGCTCCGCGCCGAGGTTCGCGAGTCGATCCGGGATGAGCAGGACGTCGACGATGAAGTGCGCTGCCTGATCAGCGCTTTGGGAAACTAACGCATGCCAGACTTTGATAAATATCCGGCCAACCCCGCCTTCTGCACCACGCACTGGAGCGCCGTGGTCGAGGCGGGAAAACTGGGCTCGCCCCGAGCCGATGAAGCCTTGGCGGAACTCTGCCGCTCCTACTGGTATCCGCTCTACGCGTTTATCCGTCGGCGGGGCTACAGTCCCACGGAAACCGAGGACCTCACTCAGGCGTTCTTTGAGCGTTTGCTTGCCAAAAACTACATCGCCGACGTGTCACCCGAAGGCGGTCGCTTTCGTGCGTTCCTATTGACCAGCGTGAAAAACTTCCTGGCGAACGAATGGGATCGGGCGCAAACCGCAAAAAGGGGGGGAGGCAAACGAGTGCTTTCCCTCGACGAGCAAGATCCCGAAGGACGCTATCAGTTCGAACCGGTCGACCGGGTCACTCCAGAGGTGCTGTTTGAGCAACGCTGGGCCTTGGCGGTGCTTGAGCAGGTTCTGGCTCGCCTTCGCGCGGAGTTTGCGGCGTCGAATAAGCTAGGACTCTTCGATGAGTTAAAGGCGTTCCTCTCCGGCCAGCCGGCAGGAATATCCTACGCGGAGGCCGGCGATCGGCTTGGGATGAGGGAAAGTGCTGTGAAGGTCGCCATTCACCGCCTGCGTCGGCGGTATGGCGAACTGCTTCAGGCTGAAATCGGAAAAACCGTAAATGATCCTGCTGAAGTTGAGGCCGAATTGCGTCACCTTTTATCGGTCATCAGCGGCGCACCCTGATGCTCCTGAGTGGGGCTGCGGGGGAAGCCGCACGGCGTGATCTGACGACTCTTGGCCGTTGGTTGGCGTGAAGTTGCCGGCGGGCATCCGTTCGGCCGGAGGCACGAAATGCCCATGTAATTTTCACGCGGTTTCCTTCCATAGCTCGGCTGCCTCCGACTTCGTGGGCAGGCCTGCTTGGCTGCACTGCGAGCGAAGACCAAGTCAACCGGTGAATTCTCCCCGATCTCTGAAGAAACAGACTGAGAACGGCGCCGTAAACGTAGAGCCGAGGGCCGGATTGATGGTAAAAGCGCCTTTTCAGAACGTCAGGGAGTAACAGCAGGTTGTAACCGGCAAGACACGTCGGCCCGGTGGTCACAGCACCGGGTCAAATGTCGCGTAACCTTTCGGAACTTTTCCTGTGGTAATCAGCAGCGCCGCCGAATGGAACGGCGGAATCCCGCAAGATCGAGGAGGGAATCCTCTCCAAATTGTATGAAACTATGAAAAATATTTATCCAGAGCTGCTTTGTGCGCCACCGGGGCAATCATACGAGGGGACAGTGAGCCCGCTGGCGAAACGCTGCTTTGCGCTTCCGGCGGTCTACGCTCTCCTAGCCGCCGCAATATTTCCTCGCTCCGGTTTTGGACAGGCTGTGAGGGATGTGATTATCAACGGAACAACTCTGAATGTGGCCGTGGAGAGTTTTTACGGCAAGTTCAATGCCCGGTTCGACGGGATCGGCAGGCCGTATGTGTTTGATGTTCGAACGCAGCAAATTACCATTGCGCTGGCTGCTCTTCCTCCTCCCGGAACTTATGTCCTGTCTTTTGTGGGCGGCCCGTTTGGAACCGTATCCGTCGATGTCACTCTGGGGGGCAAGCTGCTCAGTGGGGCCACGGCACCCGCCGCCGGAACGGGTGTAGACGGCGATTTTTACATTAACACGACGGCGAACGCCGTCTACGGACCCAAGGCGCGGGGCGTCTGGCCGGCCGGGGTCTCGCTTGTTGGACCTAAAGGGGATAAGGGAGATCCAGGAGTTCAGGGACTGCAGGGGATTCCTGGCGCCGCGGGACCTCAAGGCCCTCAGGGTGTGCCAGGTCTTAAGGGTGAAAAGGGCGCCGGAATCTTGAGCGGTTCCAACGCTCCGGACGGCGGAGTGGGAGGCGACGGCGATTTCTACCTGGATACGTCGGCCAATAAAGTTTATGGCCCGAAAGCTGGAGGAGCTTGGCCAGCCGGTGTGACGCTGGTGGGTCCCAAGGGCGACCCGGGGGCTTCTGGCGCTGTGGGGCCTCAGGGATTGCCAGGCCCGCAAGGTCCCCAAGGCCCAATGGGACCTGCTGGATTCTCAGGGGCTCCGGGTGTTGACGGGGCAAAGGGAGACAGGGGGCCGGGAATTCTGAGCGGACTCATACCTCCGGACGGCAGCGCGGGAAGCGACGGCGATTTCTACATTGATACGACGGCCCATCAACTTTACGGCCCAAAATCTGGCGGTCTTTGGCCAGCGGTTGTTTCAATGGAAGGCAGCCCTGGCCCGCAAGGTTTGGCCGGAC